>JAHRYN010000004.1:215903-335396 GCA_020621405.1 Betaproteobacteria bacterium | reverse complement strand
GGAAGGTGATCGAGGCCAGCGTCTGGTTCTCGGCCTGGATCTGCACGCCTTCCTTCGCCTCGACTGCCTGGTGCAGGCCGTCGGACCAGCGGCGTCCCGGCATCAGGCGGCCGGTGAATTCGTCGACGATGATGATTTCGCCGTTCTGCACCACGTACTGCTGGTCGCGGAAGAACAGGTTGTGCGCGCGCAGGCTGGCGTACAGGAAATGCACCAGCGTGATGTTGGCCGGTTCGTACAGGCTGCGGCCCGCTTCGAGCAGCCCCTGGCTGGTCAGGATTTCTTCCGCGTGCTCGTGACCGGCTTCGGTCAGCAGCACCGAGTGCGCCTTTTCGTCCACCCAGTAGTCGCCCGGGCCGTCCTCGACTTCGCAGCGCTTGAGCAGCGGTGCGACGCTGTTGAGCCGGACGTACAGGTCGGTGTGGTCGTCGGCCTGACCGGAAATGATCAGCGGCGTGCGCGCCTCGTCGATCAGGATGGAATCCACCTCGTCGACGATGGCGTAGTTCAGGCCGCGCTGCACGCGCTCGGACAACGAATACACCATGTTGTCGCGCAGGTAGTCGAAGCCGAACTCGTTGTTGGTGCCGTAGGTGATGTCCGCCGCGTAGGCCTCGTGCTTCTGCTCGTGCGGCATGCGCGACAGGTTCACACCGGTCGTCAGCCCGAGGAAGCCATAGAGCCGGCCCATCATTTCCGCGTCGCGGCTGGCCAGGTAGTCATTCACCGTGACCACGTGCACGCCCTTGCCGGCCAGCGCATTCAGATAGACCGGCAGCGTTGCGGTCAGGGTCTTGCCTTCGCCGGTGCGCATTTCGGCGATCTTGCCGCTATGCAGCATGATGCCGCCGACCAGCTGCACGTCGAAATGGCGCATGCCATGGACGCGCTTGCTCGCTTCGCGCACGACGGCGAAGGCTTCCGGCAGTAGGTCGTCCAGTGTCTGGCCGTTTTCCAGCCGTTGCCGGAACTCGGCGGTCTTGCCGGTCAGCGCTTCGTCGCTGAGAGCCGCCAGTTCTGCTTCGAGGGCATTGATGCGGGCGACGACCGGGCGATACTTGCGCAGCAGCCGCTCGTTCCGGCTGCCGAAAATCTTGGTAAACAGGGAGGCAATCATCGAGGACAGAGGCCCGTCACGGGCAAACCGATGGCGGAAAAAGGGGCGATTCTAGCACGCGGCAGCAAGCCACCTCCCGTGACGGAACGAGCGGTCCGGTGCTGGCCTGCAAGGCCGGGGGAGGTGCCGGATCAGCGACTGCGGGCTGCGACCGCGGCCTGCATCATGGCGGCCGGCTGTCCGTTGCGGGCGAGTTCGAGGAAACGGTTTGGATTCTGCGCGACATCCTTGACCCGTACCTCGAAATGGAGATGTGGGCCGGTGGAACGCCCGGTGCTGCCGACCTCAGCGATCTTCTGGCCGCGTCTCACCACCATGCCCGGAGTGACCATGACCTTGCTGGCGTGGGCGTAGCGGGTGATCAGGTCGCGGCCGTGATCGATTTCGACCATGTTTCCGTATTGCGGGTGGTAACTGGCGGCGACCACGATGCCGGCGGCTGCCGCGACGATGGGCGTGCCGACGTCGGAAACGAAATCGACACCCTCGTGCATGGCTCGCGAACCGTTGAACGGATCAATGCGCCATCCGAATCCTGAGGCGTTCCACGTGCCACCGGTGACCGGCAAGGTCGAGGGGACAAGGGAGAGCGTGGCCTGGTCCAGCAACAGCTCGGATTCGATCACGCCGAGATAGTCGTCCTGCTGCGACAGCAACTCCGAGAAGCGTCGCATCCGCGCAGCCAGTTCTTCTGCCGACTGTGGCTGTCCATTGACCAGAGGTCCGCCCTGTCCCGGCGGTGCCGAGGTGCTGATCGGCTCGGGCTGCTTGACGCCGGCCAGTCTCGCCAGTCGCGAACCCAGCGTGTCGAGCTGGATCAACTGAGCCTGCATCTGCCCGAGCTTGACCGCCATCGTGTTGATGTTTTCGCGCACGAACTGTTCGCTGCGCTCGATTTCCTCGTTCCTAGCGGCAGCGACGACATCGGCGACGAACGGGAGGCGCCACTCGCTGGCGTGTTTGAGCGTGATGAAGGAAAAGGCAGAGGCCAGTGCAAAAACCAGGACAGTGAAGGCAAACAGCGCACCGACCAGATGCCAGGGCTCGATGGTGATGGCCTTGGCTGTTGTCAGGCGGTCGGAAACCAGAATAATCTGCACGTCCGCTCCCTCGATCTCGTATATGTCAGCCCGACACCTGCACTCACATCTGTCCGCACAGGAAAGTCTGGCCCAACTTGCCGTGCACGCGAAACTGATAGGGCGCCTGCAGCGAGCTTATGAAAGATTTCTGCCTCCGGAATTGACGGGCGTCAGCCGGGTGCTGAATGTGAAACTGGGTGTTGTCGTAGTCAGCGCCTCGTCGGGCGCCGTAGCCAACCGGCTGAAGCAGTTGCTGCCAAGTGCCCGGACGGCCCTGCAGGAATGTTGCGGCGAGGTTACCGAAGTCAGGGTGAAGGTGCAAGCCTTCGAACCAAGCCGGGTTCCCGCCCGCACGGCCGTGCGGGCGGTCAGCGCCGAGGCGCGGAATCAGCTGGCGCGCGGGGCTCAGACGCTGGCGCCAGACAGTGCGCTGCGCCAGGCGCTCGAGCAGTTGCTGAAACGGTCCTGAGCGGAGATGCTAGAGAACGATGACGCGTTCCAGCAGGAACAGCGCCAGTATCAGCAGTGTGGCGATCACCGAATACTTGAGCAGGGACCACGCGAACGACAGGTAGCGCGGGTTTCGCGTCAGCACGTAGGCGCCGAAGCTGGCGCTGACCGTGATGATCAGCAGAATACCTATCAGGCGCAGTACGAGCACCGGCGGTGTGTCAGGCGAAGGCCGGAACCGACGGATCGTCGCCGGCAACCGGAAGGAACTGGTGTTCGACGGCACTGGGCGCCGGCTGCTTCTGGTCGAAGCTCGCCCACTCCCAAGCGTCCTGTCGGTCAAGCAGAGCGTGCAGCAGCGCGTTGTTCAACGCATGTCCCGACTTGTGGGCGGTGAACGCTGCCAGCAGCGGGTGACCGAGTATGTAGAGATCGCCGATTGCATCGAGAACCTTGTGCTTCACGAATTCGTCGGCGTAGCGCAGTCCGTCGCTGTTGAGTACCCGGTATTCGTCCATCACGATCGCGTTGTCGAGGCTGCCGCCCTGGGCAAGCCCGTGCTGGCGCAGATATTCCACCTCGTGCATGAAGCCGAAGGTGCGCGCCCGTGCGACGTCGTCGATGTAGGACTGGCGTGCAAAGTCGATCTTCACCCGGGTGCCGGTGCGGTCGATCGCGGGGTGGCGGAATTCGATCGAGAATTCGAGGCTGAACCCCTCGTAAGGTTCGAGCTTCGCCCACTTGTCGCCGTCGTGCACCTCGATCGGCTTGATTACGCGGACAAACTTCTTCGCAGCGGACTGCTCGACGATGCCCGCCTGCTGGATCAGATAGACGAAGGTCGATGCCGAACCGTCCATGATCGGAAGTTCCGGCGCATCGACATCGACGAACACGTTGTCGACACCAAGCCCGGCCAACGCGGACATCAGGTGTTCAACCGTGGATACGGCCGCACCCTCGCGGCCAAGGCAGGACGCCATCCGCGTGTCGCCGACCTCGCGCGGGTCGGCGTGAATCTCGACAACGGGGTTGAGATCGGTGCGCCGGAAGATGACGCCGGTATCTGCCGGCGCCGGACGCAGTTCGAGATTGACCTTCAGGCCGGAGTGCAGGCCAACACCGGTGGCACGGATGATGGAACGTAGGGTACGTTGCCGGATCATGGTGTGAGCGTCGTCTGAAAACAGTGGGCCGAGTCTACAACACGCCTGACGGCACGCCTGTAACAGCAAGTATCAAACCCGGCCGCGGGGCCGGGTTCTCCGTGTGTACCGCACCTGTCGTGCGGCACGCCGACCTCAGTCAGCCTGCTTGCGCAGGAAGGCTGGAATATCCAGCGTTTCCACGCCGTTGGCGCGCATCGCCTCGACTGCGCTCGACGCGGTACGACCGCCGCGGCCACGCATGACTGCGGGAATATCGAGGTGGGAGTAGTCGGTGCCGGCAACCGCAGGCATGGCGACATCGTCCGTGCCGGTGCGGATGATGGTCATCGGCGGCTTGTTGCTCATCGCACGCGGAGCGCCCAGACCGGTCGCGACCACTGTCACGCGCAGGCGATCTTCCATTGCGTCGTCGAACACGGTGCCGAAGATCACGTGTGCGCCTTCGGCGGCGAACGCGCGCACGGTTTCCATCGCGTCCTTGACTTCCTTCATCTTCAGCGAACGGCTGGCGGTGATGTTGACCAGCACGCCGCGTGCGCCCGACAGTTCGACACCTTCGAGCAGCGGACTGGCCACGGCCTGCTCGGCGGCGATGCGCGCGCGGTCCATGCCGGCCGCTTCGGCCGATCCCATCATCGCGCGGCCCATTTCACCCATCACCGTGCGCACGTCCTGGAAGTCGACGTTGACCAGACCCGGAATGTTGATGATTTCGGCGATGCCGCCGACGGCGTTGCGCAGCACGTTGTCGGCGGCCTTGAAGCCGTCTTCGAGGCTTGCGTCTTCGCCCAGCACTTCCATCAGCTTTTCGTTCAGCACGACGATCAGCGAATCGACGCTGCGCGCCAGTTCCTCGATACCGGTCTCGGCAGCGCGCATCCGGTTTTCGTAGTCGAACGGCTTGGTGACGACGGCAACGGTCAGGATGCCCATTTCCTTGGCCACTTCCGCAACGATCGGGGCTGCGCCGGTGCCCGTACCGCCGCCCATGCCGGCGGTGATGAACACCATTTCGGCGCCGCGCAGCTGGTCGGCGATGTGTTCGCGATATTCGTCGGCCGCACTGCGACCCACTTCCGGCTTGGCACCTGCGCCGCGGCCGTTCTTGCCCAGCTGGATCTTGATCGGTGCAAGGTTGCGGTTGAGCGCCATGCCGTCGGTGTTCGCGGCGATGAATTCGACGCCATTCACACCTTCGCGGATCATGTGATCGACCGCATTCCCACCGGCGCCACCGACGCCGATCACCTTGATCACTGCGCCTACCGGTTCCTTGTCGAGAATCTCGAACATACCCGCCTCCTGTTTATACAAGATCGCCGCAGAGCCCGAAGGTACTTTTGGCCACGAAACACGCACAACCACTACATATAGTGATTTGGCGCAAGTATACGACTAAACTTAGTGCAACGCATGCCGTAGATGCCGTTTGAGTCGCGATTTCAGAAATTTCTTTCGAACCAGGAGCGCATGCTGGCCAGTACTTGGCGGACGTTGCGCGTTTCGCGCGCAACCTGGCCGCGACGCCGTTGTGCAGCACCTTCCATCACCAGCCCGATTGCCGTTGCATAGCGCGGATGGCGCACCACGTCCGACAGGTTGCCGCTGTATTCCGGGACGCCGATCCGCGACGGCAGATGGAACACGTCTTCGGCCAGATCGGCCATGCCGCGCATGGTCGCGCTGCCGCCGGTCAGCACCACGCCCGAGGACAGCAGTTCCTCGTAACCGCTGCGGCGCAGTTCGGCCTGAACCAGTTCGAACAGTTCGGACACGCGCGGCTCGATCACGTCGGCCAACGCCTGGCGGGACATGCGGCGCGGCCCGCGGTCTCCGATGCCCGGTACCTCGATCATGTCTTCCGCGTCGGCCAGCGCCGACATCGCGACGCCGTAACGCAGCTTGATGTCCTCCGCTTCGGCGGTCGGTGTGCGCATTGCCATCGCGATGTCGTTGGTGATCTGGTCGCCGGCGATAGGGATCACGGCGGTGTGGCGGATCGCGCCCTGGGTGAAGATCGCGATGTCGGTGGTGCCGCCTCCGATGTCGATCAGGCAGACGCCGAGATCCTTTTCGTCTTCGGACAGGGTCGCCTGACTGGATGCCAGCGGCTGCAGCACGAGGTCGACCACCTCCAGGCCACAGCGGCGCACGCACTTGATGATGTTCTGGGCGGCGGACACGGCGCCGGTCACGATGTGCACACGTACCTCCAGCCGCTTGCCGCTCATGCCGATCGGCTCGCGTACGCCGTCCTGGCCGTCGATGATGAATTCCTGGGTCAGCGTGTGCAGAATTTCCTGATCGGCCGGAATCGGCATTGCGCGCGCGGTTTCGACCACGCGGTCGAGGTCGAGCCGGGTGACTTCCTTGTCCTTGATGGCGACCACGCCGTTCGAATTGAAGCTGCGGATGTGGCTGCCGGCGATGCCGGTGAACACTTCCTTCACCTTGCATTCGGCCATCAGTTCGACTTCCTGGATGACGCGGGAGATCGAATCCACGGTCGCTTCGATGTTGACCACGACGCCCTTCTTCAGACCTTGCGACTCATGCGAGGCGAGGCCGAGTATTTCCAGTCGGCCGTCGCTGGCGAGCTGGGCGATTACGGCCGAGATTTTCGACGTGCCGATGTCGAGGCCGACGATGAGGTCCTTGCTGTCTCTTGTCATGGTCTGTCCTGGTGTTCCGTGCCGGTCATTCGTATTGCGTAGCCGTTCGGATAACGGAGGTCCGCGTAGATGATTTTCTGTGCGCTCTTGCGGACTACTTCGGGTTGCGTGGTCACATACCGTGCAAGACGCTGCGCGATGGGTTGCTTCTCGTCCTCGCGACCGAGCTCGAGCCGGCTGCCGTCATCGAGCTGAAGTTGCCAGGCTTCCCGTCGCGTCAGAGCGATCTTTTCAATGTGCCGCTGCAGCGGCGACAAGGCCTTGCTCCAGACGTCGAGATGTTCGAGCATGTTCTGCGCCTGCTCGTCCGGACCGACAAACAGCGGCAGCGATGATTCATGGTCAGCGGTGAACAGTTCGCCATGGTTGTTGACCATGCGCGGAGGCGTGTTCTCGGCGATCCACCAGCGCGCGACCGCTTCGTGCTCCTCCAGGTCGACTTCGATGGAGCCTGGCCAGACACGCCGGACCGAAGCGCTGCGTACCCAGGGCAGGCCTTCGAACACGGTGCGCGCGCGGTCGATGTCGGTGGTCAGGAAGTTGCCGGTCACCGCGCGGCGAGCGGCATCCTCGATCTGTGCCGTGCTCAGGTGGGCCGGCGCATGGGTCAGCGTGACGGCCTGCAGCGGCAGCATCGGCATGCGGGTGACCACGATCACCAGCGCGTAGCCCAGCGCCGTGCTCGCAACCAGCAGGATGACGTCGGCGATCATGGTCAGCGCGCGCGGACTGTCCCACAGCCCCCGGTCTTCCGGGTTCAGTCTGGCGGGCTTGCGCTTTGCGGCTTTCTTAGCCAAGTCGTGCCGACTCCAGTATGCGCAGGCACAGTTCGCCGAATTCGATGCCGACCGCGCGCGCGGCCATCGGCACCAGCGAATGCGAGGTCATGCCCGGCGAGGTATTGATTTCGAGCAGCCACGGACGACCGTCCTCGCCCAGCATCAGGTCGGCGCGTCCCCAGCCGCGGCAGTCGATCAGACGCGCGGCGCGCATCACCAGATCCTGGATCTCGTGTTCCAGGTCAGCGTCGAGGCCGCTCGGGCAGTGGTACTTCACCTCGTCGGTGAAGTACTTGTTCTGGTAGTCGTAGTTGCCTTTCGGCGCCTCGATGCGGATCAGCGGCAGCGCCATGTCGCCGAGGAAGGGCGCCGTCAGTTCCTGGCCGGAGATGAACTGTTCGGCCAGTACCAGCGGATCGCAGCGGGCAGCCGTTTCATAGGCGGCCGGCAGTTCCTCCAGCGTATTGACCCGGGTGGCACCGACGCTGGAACCTTCGCGCGCCGGCTTGACGAACAGCGGCAGTCCGAGTTCGGCGGCCACCGCACGGAAATCGCTGCCGGCGTGCAGCAGCTTGTAGCGGGGGGTCGGCAGCCCGGCCGACAGCCACACCATCTTGGTCCGCCACTTGTCCATGCCGATGGCGGACGCCATGACGCCGCTTCCGGTATAGGGAATGCGCATGCATTCCAGCGCGCCCTGAACCGTGCCGTCCTCTCCGCCACGTCCGTGCAACGCGATGAAGGCGCGTTCGAAGCCGTCCCGCTTCAACTCCAGCAGGTCGCGTTCCGACGGGTCGAAGGCGTGGGCGTCCACACCTTGTTCGCGCAGTGCGGCGAGCACCGCGTTGCCTGACATCAGTGAAATCTCGCGTTCGGCGGAATTGCCGCCGAGCAGCACGGCGACCTTGCCGAAAGCGTGGGGTGTCGGGTTACTCATGTCCTGTCCTGATCCTGTGCGAATTTTGCCGGCAACTGCCCGATCGAGCCGGCGCCCATGCCGAGCACGACATCGCCGTCGCGCACCGTGTCGAGCAGCGCCTGCGGCAGTGCGTTGATGTCTTCCACGAACAGCGGCTCGACGCGGCCGGCGACGCGCAGCGCGCGCGCCAGCGCACGGCCGTCCGCCGCCACGATGGGTGCTTCGCCGGCCGCATAGACTTCGGTCAGCACGACCGCGTCGGCGCCGGACAGCACGCGCACGAAATCCTCGAAGCAGTCGCGTGTCCGTGTGTAGCGGTGCGGCTGGAAGGCGAGTACCAGCCGGCGTCCGGGGTAGGCACCGCGCGCCGCTTCGAGCGTCGCGGCCATTTCGACCGGATGGTGACCGTAGTCGTCGACCAGCGTGAAGCTGCCGCCGTCGGGCAGCGCGATTTCGCCGTGGCGCTGGAAGCGGCGTCCTACACCCTTGAATTCCGACAGCGCGCGGGCGATGTCCGCGTCGGCGACACCGACTTCGCTGGCGACCGCGATGGCCGCCAGTGCGTTGCGCACGTTGTGCAGGCCGGGCAGGTTCAGTTCTACCGGGATGCGCGTCGTCGTGCCGTTGACGCGCACCGCGTCGAACAGCATGCGCGTGCCTTCGGCGCGCACGTTTTCGGCACGCACCTGCGCCGCCGGATCAAGGCCGTAGCGGATGATCTGCTTCGGTACCTGCGGAAGGATGTCGCGCACGTTCGCGTCATCCACGCACAGTACGGCCACGCCATAGAACGGCAGGCGGTTCAGGAAGTCGACGAAGGCCTGCTTCAGCCGCGAGAAGTCGTGGCCATAGGTGTCCATGTGGTCGGCATCGATATTGGTGACCACCGACACCACCGGCGACAGGAACAGGAAGGAGGCGTCGGATTCGTCCGCTTCGGCGACCAGGAAGTCGCCGGCACCGAGACGGGCGTTGGCGCCGGCCGAGTTCAGGCGGCCGCCGATGACGAAAGTCGGGTCTAGCCTGCCTTCGGCCAGGCAGCTGGCGATCAGCGAGGTCGTCGTGGTCTTGCCGTGCGTGCCGGCCACCGCGATGCCCTGCTTGATGCGCATCAGTTCGGCCAGCATCTGTGCGCGCGGCACGACCGGAATGTGGCGCTCGCGGGCGCTCACGACTTCGGGGTTGTCGGCGCTCACCGCGGTCGAGGTCACGACTGCATCGGCGCCGGCGATGTTTTCCGCCGCGTGTCCCTGTACCACCCGGGCACCAAGGCTGGCCAGCCGCCGGGTCACCGCATTGTCTGCGAGGTCCGAGCCGCTGACGACATAGCCCTGGTTCAGCAGCACTTCGGCAATGCCGCTCATGCCGGAACCGCCGATACCGATGAAGTGGATGTGGCTGATCTTGTGTTTCATGTCCGTCCGTTCTTGCGGGCGAGTGCCGCACAGATGTCAGCCACTTCCGCGGTGGCGCCGGGCCGTGCCTGCGCGCGCGCGCGCTGTGCCATATCGAGCAGGTGCTTGCGGTCGAGCGAACGCAGCAGCGCCGCGAGCGACTCCGCGTTCAGCGTTTCCTGCGGCATCAGCACCGCGCCGCCGGTGTCGGCGAGGAAGCGCGCGTTGCCGGTCTGATGGTCGTCCACCGCATGCGGGAACGGCACCAGGACAGCACCGACACCGGCGGCGGCCAGTTCGGCCACCGTCAGCGCGCCGGCGCGGCAGATCACGAGGTCGGCCTGTGCGTAGGCTCCAGCCATGTCATTGATGAAGGGTGCGAGCGTGGCATCGACACCCGCCCTTGCGTAGGCGGCCTCGAGCGCCGCCATATTGCGTTCGCCGGCCTGATGGGTCACCTGCGGACGCTGCGCTTCGGGAATCCGCGCCAGTGCCTGGGGTACCGCTTCGTTCAGGGCCTGCGCGCCCAGACTGCCTCCGACCACCAGCAACTTTAGCGGTCCGCTGCGTCCGGCGAAGCGCTCTGCCGGTTCCGGCAGAGCGGCGATGTCGGCGCGGACAGGATTGCCGGTCCAGTGTGCGCCGGCCAGCGCGCCCGGGAAGCCGGCCAGCACGCGGTCGGCGACGCGGGCGAGCACGCGGTTGGCCAGTCCGGCCACCGAATTCTGTTCATGCAGTACCAGCGGGATGCCGCGCAGTGCAGCCATCACGCCGCCGGGGAAGGTGACGTAGCCGCCGAGACCCAGCACCACCTGCGGGCGTACGCGACCGAGTACCGCCAGTGCCTGCCAGAATCCGCGCAGCAGGTTCAGCGGCAGCATCAGTTTGCGCAGCAGCCCCTTGCCGCGCAGGGCGGTGAAGCGGATGGACTGCAGGTCGTAGCCGCGCGGCGGCACGATGCGCGCTTCCATGCCGTCGGCGTTGCCGAGCCAGACGACGCGCCAGCCGCGATTGCGCAACTCGTCCGCTACCGCCAGACCGGGATAGATGTGGCCGCCGGTGCCGCCGGCCATCACCAGTGCGGTGCCTGCCAGCACGCTCATCGACGGTTCTCCCAGTCGATGCGCAGCAGGATGGCCAGCGCGATGCAGTTGACCAGGATGCCCGAGCCGCCGTAGCTCATCAGCGGCAGCGTGAGCCCCTTGGTCGGCAGGATGCCGACATTGACGCCCATGTTGATGAAGGCCTGCACGCCGAACCAGATGCCGACGCCCTGGGCCACCAGTCCGGCGTAGGCGCGTTCGATCAGCAGCGCACGGCGGCCGATGGCGAAGGCGCGATGAACCACCAGCGCGAACAGGCCGATCACGGCGGCCACGCCCGCCAGACCGAGTTCCTCGCCGATGACGGCGAGCAGGAAGTCGGTGTGCGCTTCGGGCAGGTAGAGCAGCTTTTCCACGCTGCCGCCGAGCCCGACACCGAACAGTTCGCCGCGTCCGAAGGCGATAAGCGAGTGCGTGAGCTGGTAGCCCTTGCCCAACGGGTCGTTGTTGAACGGATCGAGAAAGGCGATGAAGCGGCCCCAGCGCAGTTCGTTGAAGCGGATGATCAGTGCGAAGCCGGCCAGCGCGACCACGCCGAGCGAGAAGAACAGCTTGCCGTTGATGCCGCCGAGGAAAAGCATGCCGAAGGCGATCAGCACGATGACCACGAAGGCGCCGTAATCCGGCTCGGCCACCAGCAGCGCGCCGACGAACAGGATGACCAGCGTCATCGGCACGAAGGCACGGCGGAAGGAGTGCATTTCGGGCAGCCGGCGCACGATGTAGCTGGCCGCGTACAGCACGGTGAACAGTTTGACCAGTTCGGAAGGCTGAAGATTGACAGGGCCGAAGTTGATCCAGCGGCGAGAGTTGTTCACCACGGTGCCGATGCCGGGAATCATGACCAGGATCAGCATCACGATGCCGCCGAGAAACAGCCACATCGACCATGCCTGCCAGGTGCGCATCGGAACCTGGAATGCCATCAGTCCGGCAACGCCGCCGATCGCAAGGAACACCGCCTGGCGGACCAGGAAGAAATTCTGCTGGTTGCCGGTGAAGCGGCTGCTGTCGGCTACGGCGATGGACGCCGAGTAGACCATCACCAGTCCGATCAGCAGCAGTGCCACTGCCGGCCACAGCAGCCAGGGGTCGAGTTCGGCGCCGCGTGGCGTGTTGCCGAGGGCGCGCGTGGCGTCCAGTCGCATGCTGCTCATTGCGTGACTCCTTGTGCCGCGAGGCGCCGGGCTTCGTTGATGAACACTTCGGCGCGGTGTGCGTAGTTGCGGAACATGTCCAGGCTGGCGCAGGCCGGTGACAGCACTACCGCGTCGCCCGCCTGCGCCATCGAATAGGCCGCCCGGGTGGCGTCCTCGAGCGAGTCGCAGATGCGGAACGCGACGTCGTGCTGCTTCAGCACGGCGGCGATGGCCGGTGCATCGCGTCCGATCAGTGCGCAGAAGCGCGCGTGGCGCGCCGTGACCGGCCCGAGCGGGGCGAAGTCCTGTCCCTTGCCGTCGCCGCCGAGGATGATGCACAGCGGCCGGCCCAGGCCCTCGATCGCCGCTACCGTGGCGCCGACGTTGGTGCCCTTGGAGTCGTCGATGAAGCGAACGCCGCCGATGTCGAGCACCGTCTCGACGCGGTGGGGCAGTCCGGGAAAGTCGCGCAGCGCAGCGATGCAGCGCTGCTGCGGCAGACCGACCGCTTCGCACAGCGCCAGTGCGGCCAGTGCGTTGTGGGCGTTGTGGCGGCCGACGAGCTTCATGTCGTTCAGCGCGATCAGCGGGCTGTCGCCACGCATCAGCAACAGGTGACCATCGTGTTCCGCCAGGCCGTAGTCGGCGCCGGCCGGTGCCGTGTCACCGAAGGTGATCGCCGGTAACTCGGTGCGCCGCATCGCCTTCACGTAGCTGTCGTCGCGATTCAGCACCTGCGCCGTGTGTGCGCCGAAAATGCGCGCCTTTTCGGCAGCGTAGGCATCCATGCCGCCCGGGTGACGGTCCAGGTGGTCCTGCGTCACGTTCAGCACGGTGGCGGCGTCGGCGTCGAGCGTGGCGGTGGTCTCGAGCTGGAAGCTCGACAGCTCCAGCACCCATGCATCCGGCACGACGCCCTCGTCGAGCACGCGCATCAGCGCATCGAGTGCTGCCGGCGAAATATTGCCGCACACCTCGGTACGCAGACCGCAGGCACGGCACATTGCGCCGACCAGCGTCGTCGTCGTGGTTTTGCCGTTGGTGCCGGTGATCGCGATCACCTTCGCTTTCGTGCGCCAGCCCAGTTCGCGCAGCGCACGGGCGAACAGCTCGATCTCGCCGACCACCTCGATGCCGCGCCGCTTCGCCTCGAGCACCAGCGCTTCGTGCGGTGCCAGCCCCGGTGACAGCGCCAGCAGGTCGATGCGGTCGAGCAGGGTGTCGTCGAAGGCGCCGCAGCGCAGGTCCGCAGCCGGGATGTCGCGCGCCAGCGCATCCAGTCCGGGTGGGGTTGCACGGCTGTCGGCCACACGCAGGCGCGCGCCCTGGCGGGCGCACCAGCGCGCCATCGCCAGCCCCGATTCTCCGAGGCCCAGCACCAGCACGTGAATTCCGGCGAGACTCATTAGCGCAGCTTCAGGGTGGACAGGCCGAACAGCACCAGCATCAGCGTGATGATCCAGAAGCGCACGACCACCTGCGTTTCCTTCCATCCGCCCAGTTCGTAGTGGTGGTGCAGCGGCGCCATGCGGAAGATGCGCTTGCCGCCCGACCACTTGAAATACAGCACCTGAATCATCACCGACAGCGTTTCGGCGACGAACAGGCCGCCCATGATGAACAGCACGATTTCCTGGCGCACCACCACGGCGACGGTCCCGAGCGCGGCGCCGAGCGCCAGCGCGCCGACGTCGCCCATGAACACTTCGGCCGGGTAGGCGTTGAACCACAGGAAGCCGAGGCCGGCGCCGCACAGCGCGCCGCAGAAGATGGTCAGTTCGCCGGCGCCCGGAATGAAGGGCACACCGAGGTAGCGCGAGAACACCGCGTTACCGGCGACGTAGGCGAAGATCGCCAGCGCGCCGCTGACCATGACGGCCGGCATCGTCGCCAGACCGTCCAGGCCGTCGGTCAGATTGACCGCGTGGCTGGTGCCGACGATGACCAGATAGGTCAGCACCATGAAGCCGAGCGCGCCCAGAGGGTAGGCGACCGACTTGAAGAAGGGCACGATCAGATCTAGCTGCGCCGGTACCTGCGGTGTCAGGCCCAGATAGATCGCCGCGCCGGCGGCGAAGATGGACGACCAGAAGAATTTGGCACGCGCCGACAGTCCCTTGGGATTGCGGTCGACCACCTTGCGCCAGTCATCGACCCAGCCGACCGCGCCGAAGCCGAGCGTCACCGCCAGCACGACCCAGATGTAGCGGTTCGACAGGTCGGCCCACAGCAGCGTGGTCAGGCCGAGTGAAATCAGGATCAGCGCGCCGCCCATGGTGGGCGTGCCCGCTTTGGTCAGATGTGATTTAGGCCCGTCGTCGCGTACCGACTGGCCGATCTTGTATTCGGTCAGCTTGCGGATGAGCATCGGACCGAAGCTCCAGCAGATGGCGAGCGAGGTCATCATCGCCAGCACTGCGCGCAGCGTGATGTAGCTGAACACGTTGAAGGCGCGAATGTCTTCTGCCAGCCAGCGGGCAAGTTCAAGCAGCATGGGTGTCCTGTCCTGTGGTGGCGAGCAGTGCTTCGGAGATGCGTTCCATGCGCATGAAGCGCGAACCCTTCACCAGCACGGTGGTGTCGGCGTCCAGCAGGGGGCGCAGCGCGGCGGTGATCGCAGCGTGATCGGTGTAGTGATGTGCGCCGTCGCCGAAGGCGGCCACCGCATGGGTTGCGGCGTCGCCCAGCGCATGCAGTGCATGAATGCCGTGCTCGCGCGCATAGAGTCCGGCTTCGCGATGGAAGGCCGGTCCCTGGTCGCCGACCTCGCCCATGTCGCCCAGCACCAGCAGGCGCCGGCCGCGTGCCTGTGCCAGCACGTCGATGGCGGCACGCACCGAATCCGGATTGGCATTGTAGGTGTCGTCGATGACGGTGCTGCCGGCGGCGCCGGCGCGGATCTGCTGTCGTCCCTTGACGCCTTCGAACCGGCTCAGTGCCCATACGACCGCCGCCATGTCGGCGCCGGCGGCCAGACTGGCGGTGGCTGCGCACAGCGCGTTGCGCGCGTTGTGCAGGCCGGGCACGCGCAGCGTGATGCGCGCGGTGCCGAACACGCCGTTCAGGTCGAGCCGGTAACCCAAGCCCTCAGGCGTGGCGCTTGCCGCGACTTCCGCTGCATTTGTCAGGCCGAAGCGCAGCGCGCGGCGGGTCCGGTTGCGATCCAGCCAGTAGCCGGCAAAGTCGTCGTCGGCATTGATGATCGCGACGCCCTGGTCGTCCAGCGCATCGAACACGTCGCCATTCTCGCGTGCCACTTCGGCCACGCTGTTCATGAATTCGAGATGCTCGCGCTGGGCGTTGTTGACCAGCGCGACAGTCGGCTTCGCCATGCTGGCCAGCCAGGCGATTTCGCCCGGGTGGTTCATGCCCATCTCGATCACCGCCATGCGGTGCGTGTCGCGCAGGCCCAGCAGCATCAGCGGGACGCCGATGTCGTTGTTCAGGTTGCCACGCGTCGCCAGTATCGTGCTGCCGGCATCCCAGCCGACACCGAGCGCGTGGGCGCGCAGTATGGCGGCGATCATTTCCTTGACCGTGGTCTTGCCGTTGCTGCCGGTCACGCCGATCAGCGGCAGCGTGAAGCGGCTGCGCCAGGCGCGCGCGATGTCGCCCAGCGCGATGCGCGTGTCGGGTACGCGGATCAGGGTGCCGTCGGCGTGGCGGCAGTCGTGCGCGACGATGCTTGCCGCGGCACCTGCCGCCTGCACGTCGGCGATGAAATCATGTGCGTCGAAACGTTCGCCGCGCAGCGCGACGAACAGGTCGCCGGCCTTCACGGCGCGGCTGTCGGTGGAAAAGCCGGACAGCGCGACGTCCGGACCCGCCAGCGTGCCGCCACAGGCACGCGCCGCGTCGGACGCCATCCACAGGACGGTCATGCCGAGGCCTCGCGTTCGCGCAATGCCGCCTGCGCCTGTTCCACTTCCGACCACGCGCTGCGCTGGCCGTTCTGTTCCTGATAGGTCTCGTGCCCCTTGCCGGCCAGCAGCACCACGTCGGCCGCCTCGGCCGACATGATCGCGCCGCGGATCGCGGTTGCGCGGTCGGTCACGCGGCAGATGACGGAACCGGCCGATACGCCGTATTCGATGTCGTCGAGGATGGCTTCCGGGTCTTCGCTGCGCGGGTTGTCCGACGTGATCCAGACCTGCGGGGCGAGCAGGCTGGCGATCGCGCCCATCATCGGCCGCTTGCCGGCGTCGCGGTCGCCGCCGCAGCCGAACACGCAGGTCAGATTGCCACCGCGCGCTTCGGCCACCGGCCGCAGCGCGAGCAGTGCCTGCTCCAGTGCGTCCGGCGTGTGCGCGTAGTCGACCACGACCAGCGGCTCATTGTCGCCGCCGAGCCGCTGCATGCGCCCGGGCGGCGGCGTCAGCGTGCCGAGTGCGCGCGCGATATCCGCCATCGGCACGCCGGCGTGCAGCAGGCTGCCGGCGACGGCCAGCAGATTCTGCACGTTGAACTGGCCGACCAGCGCGGTATCGACCCGCACCGAACTGCCGTCCAGTTCGAGGTCGAAGGCGATGCCCTGCGCCAGATCCGGGTTTTCCGCGCTGAGTACCGATGGAGCGGGGGGCGCATCGCGTTCGAATTCGCAGGCGATGACGGCCAGCTGCGACGCGAACTGCTTGACCAGGGCACGCCCGGTCAGGTCGTCGCTGTTGATCACCGCGGCGACGACGCCCGGATGCGAGAACAGCGCCGACTTGGCTGCCGCGTAGCTCTGCATGTCGGCGTGATAGTCGAGGTGGTCGCGCGTCAAGTTGGTGAATACCGCGGTGTGGATGCGCACCGCGTCGATGCGCCCCTGATCGAGGCCGATCGACGACACCTCCATGGCGCAGGCGCGCGCACCTGCGTCCCGCAGATCAGCCAGTGCCTGGTGAATGCTGACGACATCCGGCGTGGTGTTCGGCGATTCGGCGAGCTGGCCGGGCAGACCGCTGCCCAGCGTGCCGATCACGCCGCATCCGGTGCCCAGAGCCTGCATCGCCTGTGCGATCCAGTGGGTGACCGAAGTCTTGCCGTTGGTGCCGGTGACACCGATCACGTGCAGGGCGGAGGAGGGGTGGTCGAGCAGTGCGTCGGCGATGGTGCCGGCATGACTGCGCAGCGACTGAACCTCGATGACCGGGACTCCGGCGTTCGACGGCGCGTATCCGGCTTCGCACAGTACGGCACAGGCACCGGCCGCGATGGCCGCACCGATGTACTGGCTGCCGTCGGTGCGCTCGCCGGGCATTGCCACGAACAGGTCGCCGGGATTGACCTTGCGCGAATCCGAACGCAGTGCGCGCGGCACGATGCCGTGCCGGGTCAGCGCATCGCGCACCTGCGCGATCACCACAGTACTCACATACCCTCCTTGACGATTGCGGTGTTGCGCGCCATCTGCAGCGGGGGCACCGGCATGTCCGGCGCGATGCCGCTGGCACGCAGCATGGAATTCATGATGTCCGAGAACACCGGCGCCGCCACCTGGCCGCCGTAATGCACGCCATTCGACGGCTCGTCGATCATCACCGCGACGATGTAGCGCGGATCGGAGACCGGTGCGAAACCGACGAAGGAGGCGATGTACTTGTTCGCGTAGGCGCCGCCCTCCAGCTTGTGGGCGGTGCCGGTCTTGCCGGCGACGCGATAGCCGGGAACCTGCGCCTGCGGTGCGGTGCCGCCGGGGCCGGCGGCGAGCTCCAGCATGTGGCGTACCTCGCGTGCCGTCTGCGCCGAGAAGACCTGCAGGCCATTGAGCGGCGGCGTGTCGACCCGGGTCAGCGACAGCGGAATCAGGTCGCCGTCGCGTGCGAACACCGTGTAGGCATGCGCCATCTGCATCAGCGTGACAGACATGCCGTGACCGTAGGCCATGGTCGCCTGCTCGACCGGCTTCCAGCTGGCGGCCGGACGAAGGCGCCCGCCGGCCTCACCCGGGAAGCCAAGCTTGATTGGTGAGCCGAAACCGACCTGATCGTAGATGTGCCACATCTCTGACGGCGTGAACTGTGCAGCCACCTTGGCGATACCGATGTTCGACGATTTCTGGATCACTTCAGCCAGGCTGAGCGTGCCGTGCGAGTGCGCGTCGCCGATCGAGTACTTCCCGAAATGGAGCTTGCCGGCGCAGTCGACCAGGCTGTCAGACGTGAAACGGCCGGCATCGAGCGCCATCGCGGCGACGAAGGGCTTGATCGTCGAGCCCGGTTCATAGGTGTCAGTGAAGGCGCGGTTGCGCAGCGGCGCGCCACTCAGCTGGGCACGGTTGTTCGGGTTGTAGGTCGGCCAGTTCGCCAGCGCCAGCACTTCTCCGGTACGGGCGTCCAGCACGACGGCACTGCCGGCACGCGCCTTGTGTTCGGTCACCGCCTGCTTCAGGCGACTGTGCACCAGGAACTGCAGCCGGGTGTCGATCGCCAGCCGCACGTCGCCACCGTCGCGTGGCGGTTGCAGCGTCTCGACGTCCTCGACCACATTGCGCCGGGCGTCGGTGATCACGCGGCGCGAGCCCTGCTGGCCGGTCAGCGGACGGTTCATCGCGAGCTCGATGCCTTCGAGTCCATTGTCATCGCTGCCGGTGAATCCGACCACGTGGGCGCTGACTTCGCCGTGCGGGTAGTAGCGCCGGTACTCGGGCTCGGTGCGGATGCCGGGCAGCTTGAGCGCCATGATCTGCTGCGCCACTTCAGGCGTCACCTGATGCTTGAGATAGCCGCGCCCGCGCTGGTCGGGAATCTTGCGTTCGATTTCGCGATGATCCATGCCGAGCAGATCGGCCAGCTGCCGGATCTGCGACGGCGTCAGCTTTTCCGCACCGATATCGCGCGGGTTGGCCTTGGCGTCGGCGCGGGTCGGGCGTGCCTCGGCCACGATCGCGGATACCTGGGTACTCATCGCCAGCACCTGTTCATTGCGGTCGAGCACGCGGCCGCGCGATGCCGGCGTCGGCAGCACCTTGGAGAAGCGTTCCTCACCCTTGCGCTGGTAGAACTCGTTGTCGACCGCCTGCAGCCAGAACGCCCGCGCGACCAGTCCGCCGAACAGCACCATCATGACGATCAACATCGCGCGTGCGCGCCAGGCCGGCAGCAGTTCGGCGAGCAGCGGATTGTGTGCGAACTTCATTGTTCACCCTCGGCAGTGTCGACGACCATCACGTGGTTGCGCTCCGGCGCGTGCATCTTCAGTTTGCTTTCGGCCAGGTCGGCGATGCGCGCATGAGCGGCGAGCGAGCCCTGTTCGATCTGCAACTGCCCCCACTCGACTTCGAGTACGCGCATGCGCTCGTGCTCGCGCTCCAGCTGCGTGTGCAGCGTGCGCGACCGGTGCTGCGACGACACCAGCGCGATGGCACTCGCGAGTACCAGGAGAATCAGTGCGAAGTGGAGTCGCAGCATGTCAGGCCACCTTCTCTGCCACGCGCAGCGTGGCGCTGCGCGCGCGCGGATTGCGCAGGACTTCTTCGGCACCGGCCCGTATGCGTGCAACCAGCTTCATCGTCGGCTGCGGTAGCTGATCGGCGCGCAGCGGCAGGCCGCGCGGTGGTTGCGGCGGCGTTGCCTGATCCACCATGAAGCGCTTGACGATGCGGTCTTCCAGCGAGTGGAAGGAAATCACCGCCAGACGGCCGCCGGACGCCAGTGCGGCCAGCGCCTGCGGCAGCACTAGCGATAGCTCTTCAAGCTCCTTATTGATGAAAATCCGTAGAGCTTGAAAGCTGCGCGTCGCCGGATGCTGGCCCGCCTCGCGCGTGCGGACAGCGGCCGCCACGATCTGGGCAAGCTCGCATGTTGTGTTGACAGGCCGCTCGCTCCGAGCAGCAACAATCGCCTTTGCAATCGCTGAAGCAAACCGTTCTTCGCCATAGTCCCTGATGACCTCCCTGATGTCTGCTTCTTCTGCGCGCGCCAACCACTGCGCCACTGTTTCGCCCCGGCTGGTGTCCATGCGCATGTCCAGCGGTGCGTCCTGCCTGAAACTCATTCCCCTTGCCGCATCGTCGAGCTGGGGTGACGACACCCCGATGTCGAGCAGCACCCCGTCCACCGCGTCGACGCCCAGTTCTTCGAGTACCTGTCCGAGCTCCGCGAAGCGCGCGTGCACCAGCGTGAAGCGGGGGTCGGTGATGGTCTGCCCTGCGGCGATCGCTGTCGGGTCGCGGTCCAGCGCGATCAGTCTGCCGGCCGGTCCCAGCCGTGCCAGAAGGGCGCGGCTGTGGCCGCCGCGGCCGAAGGTGCCGTCGACGTAACAGCCGTCAGGACGCACCGCCAGTGCGTCGAGCGCTTCGGCGAGCAGTACGGGGATGTGCTCCATGTCAGAGCCTGAAGCCGGTGATGACCTGGGGCGGCAGGATGGCCGCGTTTTCGCGTTCGTCGCGCGCCCGGGCCTCGTCGTTCCAGCGTTCTTCGTCCCACAGTTCGAAGCGGTTGCCGCGACCGACCAGCATCACGCTGCGTGTCAGGCCGGCGCGTTCGCGCAGGTCGCTGCACAGCAGGAGACGCCCGGCACGGTCTATCTGTTCGTCGCGGGCATTGGCGGTAAAGCTGAGCTTGAAGTCGTTGCTGGCCTGATCCAGATCGGGCAGCTGGTCGAGGCGTGAGAGAAGCGCCTCGAATTCCGGTTGCGGGTAGAGCAGTACGTGTTCGCGGGTGCGCGCAGTCATCACCACCTCGCCGTCACACATGTCGACCAGCTTCTTGCGCGGACGAGCGGGAATGACAAGCCTGTGCTTGTCATCCATGGTGAGCCGGGTCGTCCCGTAGAACATGCGTATGCCCGTGAAAGCGTTTCAGAAGCTGCGGGTCGATGTGGTTGGGTATGCTTTCACCCACTATCTGTCCACTATCTATCCAATATTGCTCCACTTTAGCTTTCAAACTAGGCTCGGTCAATAGACAAATGAGGCTAAATTCATTGTCGCAACAAGGACTTAGCCGATATTTTGGCAAGCCACTCTCTATAAAAACCTCTTTGTTTTTAAGGGGATAGAAAATGAACTGAAAGTGCTTGCTGAGAAGATGCGCGCGCCATGAGACGGGCGGTGGGATGAAGTGGACGGAAAAGGGGAGAAAAAAGCGCGGAAAGGTGGGCCGATGCCGCCCGGTGCAATGGTGGTGATGCCGTGCTGCGTGTCGGGGCGAAAGTGGAAGTCCGCCTGTAAGCCGGGTTCTGTTGTGCGCGAGCGCACCGGCAACCATTCATCTGGGCGGCGTGTTGCCACGCCGCTCGAGCAGCCTACCCGGAAGCGACACGAGCCGCGTCATTGCTTCCCTATTTGGCCTTGCCCCGGATGGGGTTTTGCGTGCCGTGCGCGTTGCCGCGCACGCGGTGGGCTCTTACCCGGCGTTGCCGCCCGCCCGAAGGCGCACCATTTCAACCTTGCCTGATCCTTGCGGCCATCGGCGGTATGTTTTCTGTTCCACTTTCCGTCGCCTTTGTCGCATTTGCATGCGAGGTATAGCGCCCGGCCGTTAGCCGGCATCCTGCTCTGTGGGGCCCGGACTTTCCTCCGCGCTTGCGCGCCGCGGTTGCCCGGCGGACTTCCGGCGCCGATTCTACCCTGCTGCCGCTGCGGCAGGTCGGCGTCTGCCCTCAAGAATCTGCCCGGCCTGCCGTACAGTCCGGGGTTACGACATGTTCCCCGGTTACCGTCACGGATGAAGCCCTTGCTGCTGCTTGCCCGGCATCTCGCCCGCCACTGGCTGGCGTATCTGCTTGCATCGCTGGCGGCCGGCATGCTGGTAGCCGATTTTTCCGGCGTGTTCGGCTTTGCCGGGCAGACCCGCCTGTCCAGCCTGGGTCTGGCTCCCGTGCTCGTGCCGCTGCTTCTCGTGTGCATCGTGCTGTGGGCGGTCGGGGTACGGCTGGACGACACGCGCCGCCGGCTGGAGCTGGTCACGACCGAACTGGAGCGTGCTCAGACGCTGGGTCGCACCGGCAACTGGTCGCTGGTCGACGGCCGTTTCGACTGGTCGCCGCGGGCGCTGCAGATACTCGGCGTCGAAGCGTCGCTGGTGCAAACCTTCGAGCAGCTGAGCGAACGCGTTGCCGTCGAGGACCGCAGCCAGCTCGAGCGCGCCTGGCGCACCGCACAGGCCGGTGCGCATTACCGGGCCGAGTTCGGCATCGGCGGACCGCACGGTGTGCGCCGGCTGCTGTTCGAAGGGCAGCTCGAGTCGGTTGATGAAGCGGGGCGACGGCGTGTCGCCGGCATCGTCCAGGACATGACCGAACGTTTCCGCATGGAAGGCGAGCTGCGCCGTGCCATGCGCTACCAGCAGGCGCTGCTCGACAATTTCCCGTTCATGGTCTGGCTGAAGGACCGCAATCTGCGCTTTCTTGCGGTCAATCGTCCGCTGGCGCGTGCCGGTGGCCTGAAGGACCCGGCCGATGCACGTGGCCTGCAGGATCACGATCTGTGGCCGGCAGAGCTGGCCGACGGCTACCGCGCTGACGATCTGGAGGTGTTGCGCGCGCGCGCGCCGCGCGGCAGCGAATCGCTGGTGGTGTCGGCAGGCCGGTCGGCCTGGTACGAAATCTGGAAGGCGCCGGTGCTCGACGACGACGGCGGATTGCTCGGCACGGTCGGTTTCGCACGCGACATCAGCGAGCGCAAGGACGCCGAAGCGTCGCTCAAGCGCAGCCGCGACCAGCTCGCCACGCTGGGCCGGCTGCAGGCCCGTTTCATACAGGGCGAAACCGGCGACACGCTGTTCCGCTCGATGCTGGAAATCCTGCTCGACCTGTCGGCCAGTGACGACGGCTTTCTGGCGGAAGTGGTGCGCGACCTGCACGGCAAGGCTCACGTCAATCTGCTGGCCTGCTGCGAGACCGACTGGCTCGGTGAGCGCGAAGACCTGATCGAACGGGCGCTGCAGACCGATGGCGGTAGCTGCAGCTCGGGTGCCATCGTGGCGTCGGCTGCAGATTCGGGCACTGCGCGCGGACTGGTCTGCATCGCCGTCATCGACGACGGATCCATGGTCGGGCTGATCGGACTGTCGGCTCCGGACGGCCGGTTCGCGGAGGATGTGCTGGCCGGTGTGCGGGCCGCCGTCAGCACCTTCGGACTCATCCTGCATGCCGGCATGCGCGAGCAGGCCCGTCAGCGAGCCGAAACGGAACTCAAGCGCCATCGTGACCGCTTGGCTGAAATGGTCGAGGAACAGTTGTCCGACAGCATGTCGGCCCGCCGCATCGCCGAGCATGCCAATCGCGCGAAAAGCCTTTTCCTGGCCAGCATGTCGCACGAGTTGCGGACACCGATACACGCCATCCTCGGGTTTTCCAGGCTGGCGCTGCGTGACCGGCCACCGCTGGCCGATGCAACGAGGCGGCGTTTCGAAACCATCCGGGAAAACGGCGACCGCCTGCTCGCGCTGGTCGATGACCTGCTGGACCTGTCGCGGCTGGAGGCCGGTGGCATACAGCTGAACGCCACGGCGTGCAACGTTTCGGAGCTGGTGCAGGAAGCCGTGTCCGAAATGGATGCGACGGCGGTCGGACGCGACGTGGCGATCAGGGTGGACGACAGTCTCGCTGCGCCGCTGATCAAGGCTGACGCCTATCGCCTGCTGCAGGTCCTGCACAAGCTGCTGGACAACGCGATCCGTTTTTCGCCGCAGTCGGGCGAAGTCGTCGTGTCGCTGACCGGACATGTCGACAATAGGCGCAACGGTGTGCTGCTGGGCGTCAGCGATCTGGGGCCGGGCATACCGGACGGCGAACTGGAGCGCGTCTTCGACCAGTTCGAACGGGCATCGAGAATACGCGGTCCGGCGGGTGGCTCTGGCCTGGGTCTCGCGATCTGCCGTGAAATCGTGGTCCTGCATCACGGCTGGATACGTGCGGCCAATCGCCCCGATTGCGGTACCTGCATCGAGATCTGGCTGCCCGACTACGATGAGGCGGACCGCATCAGTTTCGCCCCAGAACCTCCCGAGCTGCCTGATCCCCCCACCACGAAGCCTCTTCGAACAGCGACAGTCCGCTGAGGTCGGCGTGCGCGTACAGCACGCGTCCGGCCGGTTCACGCAGCTGGCGCGCCGGTGCGCCCAGGAACCCCGGTGCAGGCACGGCCATCGCGTGCGCGCGCAGCGTGAGTTCCACGGCACGGATGCGTGCGCGCCAGCGCGGTTCGTAGGCCGCGTCCAGATCACCCAGCGCCAGCGCCAGCAGATCATCGTCGCCGGCCTGCGCCAGCCAGTGGCGTGCCGAAGCCGGATTGGCCCAGCCCGCCTGATAGGTCGTGAATACGGTCGCTGCCGGCCTGGCCACCCGCGTCAGCTGGTGGGTCGCGACGACGTAGCCCAGGCCCCGGCTGCCGTGGATCACGTTGTCCCAGGCCAGATCGGCACCCGGTCTTTCGTGCGGAAAACCGTCGAGCAGCACGTTCGCGACCAGCCACGGTGCTGCGGTCGGCAGGGCTGTCGCAGGCAGGCGTTCGGCCAGTCCGGGCGAGATCCGTCGAGCCGCGAACAGCGGCATGGCGCAGATCACGTGGTCGGCCCGTACGGTCAGGCAGCGCAGTGCGTCCTGCACCACGATCACCGTCACGCCGTCGCGCTGTTCGGTGATCGATGCTGCGAATCCGTCCAGCCGCCGCGTGTCGCCGAGCCGGCTGCGCAGACCGCAGGTCAGCGCCGACAGACCCTGCGGCCAGGTCAGCACCGCGCCCGCTTCGGCGTTGGCGGCTTCGCCGTTGCGGCAGGTGAAGTAGTGGATGCCGGCCCAGGCCGACACCGCTTCCGGTGGCGCGCCATAGTCGTCGCGCATCGCGTAGTCGATGTAGCGGCGCAGTGAAGGGTCGGTATGACCGGCGCGGTCCAGCCAGCCGGCGAAGTTCTGCCGGTCGAGCGCACGCAGGCTGGTGTCGGCGGAGCAGGCGGCCAGCGGCAGCGTGAAGGCGGGCCGGCCGTCGTCACCGGTGCGCGCCGCGAACGCCGCCATCGCGTCATTGAATCGTCGCGCCGCCGCTGCGCTGTCCGGCGTGTCCTGCGGCACCAGGCCTTCGTGCCAGCGGCCCTGATGAAGCGTGCGCTCGGCCGCCGGATGTACCAGTGCCTGCTCGTCGTATTCCGGCAGTCGGGCACGCGGGTCGCCATGCAGTATTCCGAGGTCGGCGAGGATGTCGCGCACGTGCATGGCCTGCGGTCCCGGTAGCGGCAGGTAGTGCGCGCCACGCGGACAGGCGAGGCCGCCGAGCAGGCTGGCGGCGGCGTTGCCGTCCGGCTCGGGACCGTCGATCAGCAGCACGTCGCGCCCGCCTTCGCGCGCCAGCCGCCAGGCTGCGCTCAGGCCAGCGACACCGGAGCCGAGGATGGCGACCGCGCAGCGCAGTTCGCCTGACGGTGCCGGCAATGCCGCAGCATCGCGCAGCAGGTGGCCTTCGCGCATGCCGGGGCGTAGCACGCTGACGCCGAAGCCCGGCGGCCGCAGGTCGCAGCCGTGCAGCAGGGGCAGCGTCGCGGCGCCGAGCAGGAAGGTGCGCCGCCTCATCGCGATTGCCGCGACCAGTCTTCTTCGAAATAGCGCACCAGCATCTGCGTATTGAGCCGGTTCGGTTCGACGGCGGGCGCCTGCATGTCCGGCGGGAATACGAACATTTCATGCACGGTTTCGGCACTGGCGTGCCGCAGTCCGGGCGGGAAGCCGGTGGGCGGCCGGAAACCCGCCTCGCGGCCGGCGATGACATAGCCCCAGTCGCCAAAGGACGGCACCTGCACATGGTAGGGCGCCGTGTGCAGACCGGCTTCGCGCAGCGTGGCGTCGACGCACCAGAAGGCGCGCGGCGCGTACCAGGGCGAGGTCGACTGCACGACGATCAGTCCGCCGGCCGCCAGATGGTGCTGCATCAGCCGGTACATCGGCACCGCATACAGCTTGCCCAACGCGTAGTGCGACGGGTCCGGAAAGTCGGCGATGATCAGGTCCCACGCCGGATCGGCCGCGCTTTCCAGCCACTGCGCCGCGTCGGCATTGATCGTGCGCACGCGCGGATCGCGCAGCGAATACGCATTCAGCGCCGCCAGTCCGTCCTGGTCGCGAAACAGCCGCGTCATCGCCGGATCCAGCTCGATCAGCGTCACCTGTTCGATCTGCGGGTACTTCAGCACTTCGCGCGCCGCGAAACCGTCGCCGCCGCCCAGTATCAGCACCCGTCTGGCCCGCGGCAACGCCGCCAGCGCCGGGTGCACCAGCGCTTCGTGGTAGCGGTGTTCGTCGCGCGTCGAGAACTGCAGGTTGCCGTTCAGGTAGAGCCGGGTGTCGTCCTGGAAGCGCGTCAGCACGATGCGCTGGAACGGCGTGGTTTCGCGGTACACCACGGTGTCGCCGTACAGGCTGCCTTCGGCCTGGTCGGTCAGCTTCTGCGCCCAGACGAGGGCGGCCAGAAGAACGGCAAGAACGATCCAGCCGCGCATCATCAGCGCGCGCGCCTGCGGCAGTTCGCTGCGGTAGCGCTGCGCCAGCCACAGGCCGATGCCGGCGTTGAGCAGACCGAACACGACGGCGGTGCGCGCCAGCCCGAGCAGCGGAGCGAACACCAGCGGAAACAGCAGCGATACCGCCAGCGCACCGAGGTAATCGAAGGTGAGCACCCGGCTCACCAGCGCCTCGAACGCCTGCTTGCGCTGATGCAGCAGGCGCATGACCAGCGGGATTTCCATGCCGACCAGCACGCCGATCAGCAGAACCACTGCATACAGCGACACGCGGAACGGCGCGCCGGCCCAGGCGTAGATCAGGAACAGCGTGCAGGCGGACAGCCCGCCGAGCAGGCCGACCATCAGTTCGATATCGATGAAGCGCGCCAGCAGCGCGCGTTCGTCGACGTAGCGCGACAGGTGCGAGCCGACGCCCATGGCGAACAGATAGGTGCCGATGATGGTGGAGAAGCGCAGCACCGATTCGCCGAGCAGGTAGCTGGCCAGCGCGCCGGCGATCAGTTCGTAGGCCAGGCCGCAGGAGGCGACGACGAAAACCGCGACGATCAGCGTACGGTGCGCGGGCGCGTCGCCGTTATCCGTGCCGGGCGTCGCGGCGTCATGAAGATCGGGTGCGGGGCGGGATTGCGGTGGCATGGGGCTGGGGCTAGAGTGCGTGCGCACAGACGACTTGAGACGCGCAATCATGCCGCAACTGCCGCTGGATCAGTTCTACCTCTATATCAAGCACCTGCTGTCCGGCCTGCTGCTGGTCGGCTGCTTCGTCGCTGTCTATTGCCGGTTCACGCCCTTCAGCGAGGTGCGGCTGATCCGCCGTGGCTGCGCCGCTGCGACCTTGTCGCTGGCCGGTGCCATCATCGGTTTCTCGCTGACCGTGGCATCGAGCATCCTGCACAACGACCAGTTTCCGATGTTCGTCATATGGGGCACGCTGGCTGCCGTGGTCCAGATGGCGGCCTACCTGCTGATCGAGCGCAGCCTGCCGGAAATGAAGCGTGCGCTCGAGGCGAACAATGTCGCGATGGGTGGCCTGATGGGCACGGTGTCGCTGGTGGTCGGTGTAATCAACGCAGCATGTCTTTCCTGAAAGGACAGGGTCGTGGGTATCGGTGATTTCATCAAGAAACAGTTTGTCGATGTACTGCAGTGGAACGAGGACGGCGATGGCGTGCTGGCCTGGCGCTACCCGATGCAGGACTTCGAAATCCAGTACGGTGCGAAGCTCACGGTGCGCGAGTCGCAGATGGCGGTGTTCGTCAACGAAGGCAAGGTGGCCGACGTGTTCGGTCCGGGCCTGCACACGCTGAACACCAGCACGCTGCCGGTGCTGACCAATCTGCAGAACTGGGACAAGCTGTTCGAGTCGCCCTTCAAGAGCGACGTCTACTTCTTCAGTACCCGGCTGCAGCTCGGTCGCAAGTGGGGTACGCCGCAGCCGGTGACGCTGCGTGACAAGGACTTCGGCATGGTGCGGCTGCGCGCCTTCGGCATGTATTCGTACAAGCTGGCCGATCCGCGGAAGTTCTTCACCGAAATCAGCGGTACGCGCGATGTCTATACGGTCGATGACCTCGAGATGCAGTTGCGCAATCTTGTGGTGTCGACGATGAGCAGCACGCTGGGCAGTTCGGCCGTGCCCTTCCTCGACATGGCCGGCAATCTCGGCGTGATGTCGGACGCGATGAAGGGTGCGATGGCGCCGGTGTTCGAGCGTTACGGCGTGGCGCTCGACAATTTCGCGGTCGAAAGCGTGTCGCTGCCGGAGGAACTGCAGAAGGCGCTCGATACCCGCATCTCGATCGGCATGGCCGGCAATATGGCCACCTTCACCCAGTACCAGGCAGCCAACAGCCTTCCGCTCGCGGCGCAGAACGAGGGCGGGCTGACCGGTGTCGGTGCCAGCCTTGGCGCCGGCCTGGCCATGGGCCAGGTGATGAGCGATGCGCTGCGCAGTGCGACCTCGCCGGCGACGCCCGGCGCGCCGGCTCCTGACGCACCCGAGGTGAAACTGGCCAGACTCAAGTCCCTGCTCGACGGCGGGCTGATCACGCAGACCGACTACGACGCCGCCAAGGCCGACGTGCTGAAACAGATCACCGGCTGATCCATGGCGATGTACCAGATCGCCTGTCCGGGCTGCGGCGGGCCGGTCGAGTTCCGCTCGGCCGCGTCGCGCATGGCCGTGTGCGGCTACTGCCGCAGCACGCTGCTGCGCGACGCCGACAGCGTGCGCGACCTGGGCCGGATGGCGGCGCTGATCGAGGATCACTCGCCGCTGCAGCTGATGAGCACCGGCCGTTTCGCCGGACAGGGTTTTACCGTGGTCGGCCGCATCCAGCTGCGCTACGAGCACGGTGTCTGGAACGAGTGGTATCTGCTGTTCGACGACGGCAGCGAAGGCTGGCTCGGTGACTTCGCCGGTCAGTTCGTGCTGACCCGGCCGGCTGGCGCGGCGAACAGCCCGCCGCTGTTCGACAAGATCCAGCCGGGCAGCCGCTGGTCGCATGGCGGGCGCAGCTGGTACGCCGCCGACATCCGCGAAGCGCAGTGCGTGGCTGGCGAGGGCGAACTGCCGTTCCCGGTGGACGCGCGCTGGACCGCGCGTGTGGTCGATTACCGCAGCGAGCACGAATTCCTGACGCTGGATTTTTCCGACGGGCAGCCGGTCTGCTTCCGCGGCAAGGGCGTCACGCTGGCCGGACTGGAGGCGCAGCGCCTGCGCGACGCGGATGACGTGAACCTGCGTGCCGGCCGGCTCGAAGGCCGGGTCGACACGCTTGCCTGTCCGGCCTGCGGCAGTCCGATCACGGTGGTGCCCGGCCGCACCCAGCACCTGACCTGCCCGTCGTGCAGCTCGCAGGTCGCCGCCAGTGCGGCGCAGGCCGAGGTGCTCGAGCGCCATTCGGCCGAGCAGCGCGAGGTTGGCGCGAGCATCCGGCCGGGTGAGGTGATGCATATCGAAAATCGTGTCTGGCGCGTGATGGGCTGGCTGCGCTGCGGCGTGCCGGACGATCCGTCCGAACCCGAGTGGTACGAGTACCTGCTGTTCGCACCGCAGGCCGGCTTCAGCTGGCTGATCGAAACCGCGACCGGCTGGCAGCGTGCGCAGGTGCTCGATGCATGGCCGTCGAGCTTTACCGACAGTTCGGCGCGTCTGGGCAATGCCGGCTATACCCGGCGCTGCATGTACCGGTCGCAGGTCAGACAGGTGTCGGGCGCCTTTCCGTGGCGTGCGCAGGCGGGCGACGTCGTGGAGATCGCCGAATACGTGAAGGGTGCGTCGGTACTCAACGCCGAGCGCGGCCCGCATGAAATGGTCTGGTCGCTGGCCGAGCCGGTCAGCCAGGACGAGGTGTCGACCTGGCTCGGCCGCAAGGTCACGTCCATCTTGCGCGGTGTCGCACCGGCGGACGTGCTCGCCCCCTTGTTGTCCGGAAAGGTCGACCCGGCACCGCTGCGTCCGGTCGCATGGACCTTCAGCGTACTGATCGCGGTGATGAACCTGCGCTACATGCTGCCGCTCAACCTTGACGCGATCTTCATTACCGGCATCAGCCTTTTCCTGCTGTGGGTGCCGATCCGCAAACTCGAAGACG
Organism: Betaproteobacteria bacterium; assembly: GCA_020621405.1. Taxonomy (GTDB): domain Bacteria; phylum Pseudomonadota; class Gammaproteobacteria; order Burkholderiales; family Rhodocyclaceae; genus Methyloversatilis. Next base: position 305,535 of record JAHRYN010000004.1, on the reverse strand, counting down.
GCGGGAGCTGACGCATGGGACGCCTGCTGTATGGCCTGTACGCCATGTTCCTCCTGGTGTTCAGCCTGATACTGAACGCCGACGATCATGATGGCGGTCGCACGCGCTCGTATTCGTCGGGATCGTGGTCCGGTGGCTCATCCTGGGGGTCCGGACACAAATGAGCGCACCGCTCGGCAGCCACGTGCTGCTCGATCTGCATGAGGTCGACGCCGGCCTGCTCGGTGACTGTGACCGGCTGGAACGCATTCTGCTCGATGCCGCAGCGGCCGCCGAAGCGCGTGTGCTCGGTGCCCGCTTCCATCGGTTCGGACCGGGGCAGGGCGTGACCGGCGTGCTGCTGCTGGCCGAATCGCACATCAGCATTCATACCTGGCCCGAGCATGGTTATGCGGCGGTCGACGTATTCATGTGCGGCGACGCGCAGCCGATGACGGCGGCCATGCTGATCCGCGAGCGCACCGGGGCTGAACGCTGTGCGCTGCGCGAATGCATGCGTGGCGAGTTGCCGGCCTCCGACGTGACCATCACAGCCTGTGCTCCGTTGCCAGAGTGAAACTGAGTGATGTTGTCGCAGTAGCGAGCCACGGCCGCGATGCGGGCGTTGATCGGTGACCAGCGCGGTTTCGACGTCGGGAATCGCGAGCATGGCTCGCTCCTACAGGGATGCGGCGTCACGGCTTGTGTAGGAGCGACCCATGGTCGCGATCAGGTCGTCGATCAACGGCAGGTGCAGATTGAATGTAACGAGCATGGCTTGCTCTCGATTCATCCTGATCGCGCTTGACGCAGAGCGGAGCATCTATCAAGGCGGTGTCGCTGCTTGTACATGCAGATTGTGCGGCCCGGCCTGTAAACTGTCTCCCTTTCTGCCCGTTTCCGCGTTCCGATTCCCCGCATGCTGCGATTAACCGAAGTCAAACTGCCGCTCGACCATCCCGAGGCGGCGCTCAGGGCGGCCATCCTGGCGCGGCTGCGCATCGGCGCCGACGAACTGACCGGGTTTACCGTGTTCAAGCGCAGCTACGACGCGCGCAAACGGTCGGCGATCTGTCTGATCTATTCGGTCGATGTCGAAGTCAGGGACGAAGCGGCGCTGCTCGCCCGGCTCAAGGACGTGCCGCATGTCCAGCCCACACCCGACATGGCCTACCGGTTCGTCGCACAGGCGCCGGCTGATCTTGCGCTGCGTCCGGTCATCATCGGCATGGGGCCGTGCGGAATCCTGGCTGCGCTGATCCTCGCCCAGAGCGGTTTCCGCCCCATCGTGCTGGAGCGCGGCAAGGCGGTGCGCGAGCGCACGAAGGACACCTGGGGCCTGTGGCGCAAGCGGGTGCTGAATCCGGAATCGAACGTGCAATTCGGCGAGGGCGGTGCCGGCACCTTTTCCGACGGCAAGCTGTACAGCCAGATCAAGGATCCCAAGCACTACGGCCGCAAGGTGCTGACCGAGTTCGTCAAGGCCGGCGCTCCGGAAGAAATACTGTATGTGAGCAAGCCGCACATCGGCACCTTCCGCCTGGTCGGCATGGTCGAGAAAATGCGTACCGAGATCGAATCGCTGGGCGGTGAAATCCGCTTCCAGTCGCGGGTCGACGATCTGGTGATCGAGGATGGCCGGGTGCGCGGCGTACGGCTCGCCAGCGGCGAATTCATCGCTGCCGACCATGTGGTGCTGGCGGTCGGTCACAGCGCTCGCGACACCTTCCGGATGCTGCACGAGCGCGGTGTATACATGGAGGCCAAGCCGTTTTCGGTCGGCTTCCGCATCGAGCATCCGCAGAGCCTGATCGACCGCAGCCGCTTCGGCGACTTCGCCGGGCATCCGCTGCTCGGCGCAGCGGACTACAAGCTGGTGCATCACGCGCGCAACGGCCGCTCGGTGTACAGCTTCTGCATGTGCCCCGGCGGTACCGTGGTCGCCGCGACTTCGGAAGAGGGGCGGGTGGTGACCAACGGCATGAGCCAGTATTCGCGCAACGAACGCAATGCAAACGCCGGCATCGTGGTCGGCATTTCGCCCGAGGACTATCCGGGGCACCCGCTGGCCGGCGTCGAATTCCAGCGGCACTGGGAATCGCGTGCCTATGAACTGGGCGGGGGCGACTACAGCGCGCCCGGCCAGCTGGTCGGCGATTTCATTGCCGGCCGGCCGTCGTCGCACGAGGGCGAGGTGTTGCCGTCCTACACGCCAGGCGTGCGTTTCGGCGACCTGGGCAGCGCGCTGCCCGACTATGCGATCACCGCGATACGCGAGGCGCTGCCGGCATTCGACCGACAGATCCGGGGTTTTGCCATGCACGACGCGGTGCTGACCGGTGTCGAGACGCGCACCTCGTCGCCGATCCGCATCAAGCGTGACCCGGTCAGCTACCAGAGCCTGAACACGGTCGGCCTGTATCCGGCGGGAGAGGGGGCGAGCTACGCCGGCGGCATCCTGTCGGCGGCAGTCGATGGCATCGAGGTGGCCGAGGCGGTCGCGCGCAGCATCGTCGGCGCCGGAAACTGAAGCGGCGCGTCAGCGCAATGTGTCGAAGAAGTGCAGCAGGCGCTGCGGCAGCCACTCGAGGTGGCCTTTCGGTGCGCCGCTGACGTAACCGACGTGGCCCCCGTGCGTCGTGTAGTCCGGCAGCACGTCGGACGACAGCAGGTCGCGCGTGGCCAGTGACCAGGCCGGCACCATCGGATCGTTGAGCGCCTGCAGCAGCAGCAGCGGCACGCGCACCTCGCGCAGCAGCGGACGCGAGGAGCAGCGTGTCCAGTAGTCGTCGGCGTCGCGGAAGCCGTGCAGCTGCGAGGTCACTGTGTCGTCGAAAGCGCGGATCGAGTTGCTGGCGGCGATGGCGGCCGCGTCGAGCGCGCCCGGAAAGAGCGCTGCCTTGGCCAGCGCGCGCGGTTTCATCGTGCGCAGGAAGTACTGGGTGTAGACGCGGTTGAAGCCGGTGTCGAGCGCACGTCCGGCAGCCCCCAGATCGACCGGGGCACAGACCGACGCCGCACTGTGCAGCCACTGCGACGCGGCATGGCCGTGTTCGCCCAGCCACTTGCACAGCACGTTGCCGCCGAGCGACACGCCGACCGCATGCACCGGCCGGCCCTGCATGCGCGGCACGATGCGCGGCAGCAGCCAGTCCAGTTCAGCGCTGTCGCCCGAGTGATAGGCCCGCGGCAGACGGTTCGGTTCGCCCGAGCAGCCGCGCGCATGCACCACGACACCGTTCCAGCCACGTGCATCCAGCGCCCGCATCAGCGCGCGCGCGTAGTGGCTTTCGGAACTGCCTTCGAGGCCGTGGAGCAGTATGACCAGCGGACGCCCGGGCCGGTCCGGCAGCCAGTCGAGGTCGATGAAGTCATCGTCCGGCGTGTCAATGCGCTCGCGCCGGAGCGTCGGCAGCGGCGGCATGATGAAACGCGGCCAGATGGTCTGTGCGTGGCCGCCGGGCAGCCAGGGCGCAGGCCGGAAGACGGGTGGTGTGCCGTCCATCGCCGGAGCAGGACTCAGTGCAGTACTTTCGGAGCGTCCTGTGCTTCGTGCGCCACCGGTGCGACCGAGGCGTGGTGCAGCACCATGTGCCAGCCGAGCGGGCCGCGCAGGAAGACGTTGGTGACGATCAGCGTCGGTCTGGACGAGCGGTCACCGGCCGCGCTGCACTCTTCGTTCAGGCTGTGGATGGACTGCAGCACGCCCTGCATGACCTGCGCGTTCAGCACGCGCACATCGACGCGGGTGCCGGCGAAGACCCGGCGCCATGCATCGCGGACCTCGTCGTAGCCGCACGCACGCGGACAGCCCGCGAGCGCACAGACGATGTCGTCCTCATCACCCCACACGGCCATCATCGACTCGATGTCGCCGCGGGCGCGCGCCTCGTAGAACGCGGCTTCCGCCTCCTGCGGCGTGGCGAAAAAGGCCTTGCGCTGGACTTCCATCCGGGCGGGCGTTCAGTGGCCGGCCGGTGCCGGACCGTTGAAGCTGTAGCGCGTACCGCAGTAAGGACAGGCCGCGTGCCCGGTCTTGGTCACGTCGAGGAAGACGCGCGGATGGCGCGCCCACAGAGGCGAGCCGGGCAGCGGACAGTGCAGCGGGAGGTCGTCGGCGCCGACTTCGATGTCGCGTGCCTGATCGCGGCTGGATTCGTTACCTGCTTGGGTCATGGTGGAATGCTCCGAACTCAGATCTTGGTGAGCCAGCGGTGGTATGCCGGCACGCGGCCATTGACGATGTCGAAGAAGCGCGCCTGGATCTTCTCGGTGACCGGACCGCGCGTGCCCGCGCCTATCGTGCGGTTGTCGAGTTCGCGGATCGGCGTGACTTCGGCGGCCGTACCGGTGAAGAAGGCTTCATCGGCGGTGTAGATGTCGTCGCGCGTCAGGCGCTTGGACACGACCTGATAGCCCAGTTCGGAGGCGATTTCGATGACCGAGGCGCGCGTGATGCCGACCAGTGCGGATGCGATTTCCGGTTCGTAGATCTTGTTGTCCTTGACCACGAACAGGTTCTCGCCGGCGCCTTCCGCGACGAAACCATCGACGTCGAGCAGCAGCGCCTCGTCGTAGCCCAGATCGGTGGCTTCCATATTGGCCAGGATGGAGTTCGCGTAGGTGCCCGAGTACTTGGCGCGGCACATCGACACATTGACGTGGTGGCGCGAGAAGGACGAGGTCTTGACGCGGATGCCCTTCTTCAGGCCGTCCTCGCCCAGGTATGCGCCCCAGGGCCAGGCCGCGATCGACACGTGCACCGAGGCGCCGCGCGTCGAAATGCCCATCTTCTCCGAGCCGAAGAAGGCGATCGGGCGGATGTAGCAGGATTCCAGCTTGTTGGCGCGCACCACTTCCAGCTGCGCTTCCATGATCTCTTCACGGCTGTACGGCATCTTCATCATGTAGATGTGCGCCGAATTGAACAGCCGGTCGGTGTGTTCCTTCAGCCGGTAGATGGCGGTACCGATTTCCGTGTTGTAGGCGCGCACGCCTTCGAACACCGCCAGGCCGTAGTGCAGCGAGTGGGTCAGCACGTGCGTGGTGGCCTCGCGCCAGGGCACCATCTTGCCGTCGTACCAGATAAAACCGTCGCGGTCGGCCATCGACATGAAAAACACTCCCGGAGTTTGCGATAAGCCCGCGATTTTAGCCGAAGCAGCCGTTGCGGCGGCAGCCATTGGCCCCGCTCACGTTAAAATCGATGCATGAGCGAACGCATATGGAAACCCAACGTGACGGTGGCGGCCCTGATGGAGGATCGTGGGCGCTTCCTGATGGTGGAGGAGGAAACGTCGGCCGGGCTGCGTCTGAACCAGCCCGCGGGTCATCTGGAGGAGGGCGAGTCGCTGGTCGAGGCCTGCGCGCGTGAGGCGATGGAAGAAACCGCCCACCCTTTCGTGCCCGGCGCGCTGGTCGGTGTCTATCAGTGGCGGCGGCCGGACGGCGAGGTGACCTATCTGCGTTTCGCCTTTGCCGGCGACAGCGGCGAACAGATCGCTGGCCGTGCGCTCGATGACGGCATTGTCCGGGCGATCTGGATGAGCGTGGCCGAGATCGAAGCCAGTCGCCAGCGTCACCGCAGTCCGCTGGTGTGGGCCTGCGTGCAGGACTGGCTGGCAGGTACGCGCCTTCCGCTGGCGGTGATACGGCATTTTTCCTGATGCGTCGCGTACTGATGGCAGTGGCGCTTTGCAGTCTGCTCGGAAGCGCACATGCGGCCGGCGATGTCGAGATCGAGGTCTGCTTCAACTACGGCTGCCAGAACACGCAGACGGTGGGTTTCACCGGCAGTCAGGTCGAATCGCTGCGCCAGCGGCTGGAAAAGGCGGACGATGCGCGGTCGGAGCGCGACATCCTGAGCCGGGCGATCGCCGACATGTACCGCTGGGCCGGGGTGCATTCGCCGATTCTGGTGGACCGTGCCGGCGACTATCTGGACGACGGGGTGTATGGCCGCATGGACTGCATCGATCATGCGAACACCACGACGCACATGCTGGACGTGCTGCAGCGGGTTAGCGCATTGCGCCGTCACCGTGTCGTCGCCATTGTGCGACGCCGCAGCTGGCTCATCATGCAGCACTTCAGCGCTGCGATAGAAGATATTGAGGACGGCCGCCGGTACGCGGTCGATACCTGGTTTCGCGACCACGCCGAACCGGCGGTCGTGATGGACATGCAAAGCTGGATGGATGGGGATTACCCGGATGACTGGAACTTACGCCGCTGAAGAGCGGGTCGAACGAGGCGAAACGGTGGTGGTCGGCATGTCCGGCGGTGTCGATTCATCGGTGTCGGCGCTGTTGCTCAAACAGGCCGGCTACCACGTCGTCGGCCTGTTCATGAAGAACTGGGAAGACGATGACACCGACGAATACTGCTCGACCCGGCAGGATCTGATCGACGCGGTGTCGGCGGCCGACGTGATCGGCATGGATCTCGAAGTGGTGAATTTCTCCGCCGAGTACAAGGACCGTGTGTTCGCGAGCTTTCTGCGCGAATACCAGGCCGGACGTACGCCGAATCCGGACGTGCTGTGCAACGCCGAAATCAAGTTCAGCGCCTTTCTCGATCACGCGATGCAGCTGGGCGCCAAGCGCATCGCGACTGGCCACTATGCGCAGGTGCGCGAGTTCCAGGGCCGCTTCCAGCTGCTCAAGGGCGAGGACGGCAACAAGGACCAGAGCTATTTCCTGCACCGGCTGAATCAGGCGCAGCTGTCGCGCACGCTGTTTCCGGTCGGCCACCTGCCCAAGCGCGACGTGCGGCGCATCGCCGCCGACGCCGGGCTGGCCAATGCGGCGAAGAAGGACTCGACCGGCATCTGCTTCGTCGGCGAACGGCCGTTCCGCGAGTTCCTGCAGCGCTACCTGCCGGTCACGCCGGGTGACATCCGCGATCTGGACACCGATCGCGTGCTCGGCCAGCACGACGGCCTGATGTATCACACGATAGGGCAGCGCAAGGGCCTGCGCATCGGCGGGCTCAAGGGCATGGCCGACGGTGCAGGCGATCATGAGGCGTGGTACGCGGCGCGCAAGGACATGGCGCGCAATGTGCTGTACGTGGTGCGCGGCCATGACCATCCGGCGCTGCTGTCTGACCGGCTGGTCGCCGGCGATCTGTCCTGGGTGTCGGGCGATCTGCCGCACACGCACTGGGTGTATGCCGCGAAGACGCGCTACCGCCAGCCGGATGCCCCGTGCAGCATCGATGCCGTGGATGCCGATCGCTGCGAGGTCGTGTTCGCCGAAGCGCAGTGGGCGGTGACGCCCGGGCAGAGCGTCGTGGTCTACGAAAGCAAGGTGTGTCTGGGCGGCGGCATCATCACCGGGGCATCGAATACCCCATGATGGCGGGCTGACCGGTCCGCGGCGCCGTGCGGCTTATTCGCGCGGAACCGTATCGGTGAACGAGGCACGGTGCATGAGCTTTTCCTGCAGCTTCGCAAGATTGGCGTGGCTGGAGCGCCAGTCGATGTCCGCCATGCGGAAGTCCAGATAGCCGAGCGCGCAGCCGACGGCGATATCGGCCAGCGATATGCTGTTGCCGTGACACCAGAGGTTGTCGCCGAGGTCGTCGGCCAGTGCGGCCAGTGCGCGGATGATCTTGCCGCGCTGACGCTCCATCCAGCCGGCGTTCTGTTCGCCGGCAGGTCGGCGCGATTCGAGCACGATGGCGACGGCAGCGTCGGTCATGCCGTCCGCCAGCGCCTCCCAGCGCTTGACCAGCGCACGTTCGCGCGCAGTCGACGGCAGCAGCTTGTTGTTCGGTGCCATGCCGTCCAGATATTCGACGATCACGCGCGAATCGAACAGGCGGGTGTCGTCGTCGAGCACCAGTACAGGAATCTTGCCGAGCGGATTCAGATCCGGAACGCCGGTGCCGTCCAGCCAGGGCGAATCGAGCACGAATTCGTAGTCGATCTTCTTTTCGGCGAGGACGATGCGCGCCTTGCGCACATAGGGGCTGGTGAGGGAACCGACGAGTTTCATGAACAGCACCGTTGAAGGACGCCCGATTATAGCGCCCGGGCCGGAGTGCCAAGGCCGGAGCGGTGCGGGGGGCATGATAAAATTGGCTTTGTGCTGCACGGGCTGTCATGCCGGTGACGGCTTCCTCCCCCTCTTTCCTGCAGGTCTTTCATGAGTGCCCACACACTTTCCGCGTTGTCGCCGCTGGACGGCCGCTACGCTGCCAAACTCGATCCGCTGCGCGGCCATTTCAGCGAATACGGCCTGATCCGCAACCGCGTGCGTGTCGAAATCGCCTGGCTGCGCGCGCTGGCCGCCAGCCCGCTGATCGCCGAAGTTGCTGCCTTTTCCAAGGCGACGCTGGACGAACTCGACGCCGTCGTGCGCGATTTCAGCGTCGATGACGCGGCCGCGATCAAGACCATCGAGGCGCGCACCAATCACGACGTCAAGGCGATGGAATACTGGCTGAAGGACCGCCTGGCGAAGAACGCCGAGGTCACCGGCGTGTCCGAATTCATCCATTTCGCCTGCACCTCGGAAGACATCAACAACGTGTCGCACGCGCTGATGCTCAGCGAGGCGCGCACCGAAGTGCTGCTGCCTGCACTCGATGCAGCGATCGAACGTCTGCGCGCGATGGCACACGAATTCGCGGCGCTGCCCATGCTGTCGCGCACGCACGGCCAGCCGGCCAGCCCGACCACGTTGGGCAAGGAAATGGCCAATATCGCGGCACGGCTGATGCGCGCCCGCGCCCGCGTCGCGCAGGTCAGCCTGACCGCCAAGTTCAATGGCGCGGTCGGCAACTACAACGCCCACCTGTCGGCCTATCCGGACGTCGACTGGGCGCAGTTCAACCGTGCCTTCATCGAATCGTTCGGACTGGAATTCAATCCCTACACCATCCAGATCGAACCGCACGACGCGATGGGCGAGCTGTTCGACGCGATGGCGCGCGCCAACACCATCCTGCTCGATGCCGCACGCGACTTCTGGATGTACATCTCGCTCGGCTACTTCAGGCAGAAGCTGAAGGCGGGTGAAATCGGCAGTTCGACCATGCCGCACAAGGTCAATCCGATCGACTTCGAGAACGCCGAGGGCAATCTGGGGCTGGCCAACGCGCTGCTGCGCCACCTGTCGGACAAGCTGCCGGTGTCGCGCATGCAGCGCGACCTGACCGATTCGACGGTGCTGCGCAATATGGGTGTGGCCTTCGGCTACACCGTGCTGGCGCTGGATTCGCTGGCGCGCGGTCTGGGCAAGCTGGTGGCCGAGCCGGATGCGCTGGCGGCCGATCTCGACGCCTGCTGGGAAGTGCTGGCCGAGCCGGTGCAGACCGTGATGCGCCGTTACGGCATCGCCAACCCGTACGAACAGCTGAAGGAACTGACGCGTGGCCGCGGCATCACGCGCGAGGCGCTGCAGGCCTTCATCGCGACGCTCGATCTGCCGCCGGCCGAGCGCGATCGTCTGCTGGCGATGACGCCGGCGTCCTACATCGGTGACGCGGCCCGTCTGGCCGCCGCCATCTGAGGAACAGCCATGAGCTTTGCCGAAACGCTGAAAACCCTGCCGGGCGTGTCCCATCTGGCTGCATTGCAGCTGATCGACGCGACCGGCGAAGTGGTCGCCACGATAGAGAACAAGCCTGGCCAGGCAGGATCGCTGGCGGTCTATAACCATCTCGCGCAGCTGCACGGCGCCATCACGCCGGATGCGGCGAAGCAGGCGCTCGACATCTATGCCGAGCACACGATCGATGCGCGCGCCAATCCGGGCAAGCATCCGAACATCGACCGGCTGATCGGCCTGATCGATGCGCAGCAGACGCTGCGGGTGAAGCAGGTATTCGCCCAGCCCTGAGCTGCCGAACTGGCCAGACCAAGGTTTTGAAAAGCGCCGCTGCAAGCGGCGCTTTTCTTTTGTACCCGTGTCTCAGCCGGTGACGACGCCGATGTGTGCGGCGGTCAGGGCGACGGTTCCGTCCAGATGGGCGACCAGCACGGCGGCACCGGCGGCATTGCCGTCGGCGTCGTAGTACAGATTGCCCGAGGTGGAGTTGTAGATCATGCGCACCGCGCCATCGAGTGCCGTGCCGGTGTTGCCGGTCTGGAACATCGAGGCGTCGAGCGGCGTCTCGACGTTGCTGAAGCTGCCGCTGATGGCGGCGAAGACATCGGCCTTGAGCACGATGCGGTCTTCGGCGACGTTGAAGTCGCTCAGCGTCTGCAGCGTGCCGGCGCCGGCCAGCGCATCGAAATAGAAGACGTCGGCGCCGGCGCCGCCGTTGAGCGTGTTCAGGCCCGAACCGCCGCTGAGCGTGTCCGCACCGGCGCCGGCAGAAATCGCATCGTTGCCGTCACCGCCGCGCAGCGTGTTGTCCAGCGCATTGCCCCACAGCCTGTTGTCCAGGCCGTTGCCGGTCAGGTTGAAGGCGACGGCGTTGGTCAGCCGGGCGTACTCGACGTGGTCGGTCAGCGCATAGGTGCCACCGGCCGAAGCGATCGCCACCTGCACCAGATCGGTCCCCTGGTTCAGGGTTTCGGCGACCACGTCGCCCGCGTCATCGACGACGTAGGTGTCGTCGCCGCTGCGTCCGATCATCGTGTCGGCGCCGGCACCACCGTCGATCAGGTTCGCCCCCAGGCTGCCGGTGATCCGGTTGTCCAGCGCGTTGCCGGTGCCGTTGATGGCGGCCGAACCGATCAGTGAAAGCTGCTCGACATTCGCTCCCAGCGTGTAGCTGATCGATGAGGCCACGCGGTCATTGCCTTCACCAACCGCTTCGGTGACCGCATCACCGGCGTTGTCGACAACATAGACGTCGTCGCCGTCGCCGCCGACCATGGTGTCGTCGCCGGCGCCACCGTTGAGGATGTTGGCCAGCGCGTTGCCGGTGAGCACATTGACCAGGCCGTTGCCGGTCAGGTTGAAGGCAACCGCGTTGGTGAGCGTTCCGTTCTCGACGTGGTCGGTCAGCGCGTAGGTGCCGCCGGCCGAAGCGATGGCCACCTGCACCAGATCCGTTCCCTGGTTCAGGGTTTCGGTGATGACGTCGCCGGCGTCATCGACGACATAGGTGTCGTCGCCGGCGCCGCCGATCATCGTGTCGGCGCCGATGCCGCCATCGAGCGTGTTGGCCAGTGCATTGCCGGTGAGCACGTTGGCCAGTGCGTTACCGGTCAGGTTGAAGGCGACCGCGTTGGTCAGGGTTGCTCTCTCGACGTGGTCGCCCAGCGCGTAGGTGCCGCCGGCCGAAGCGATGGCCACCTGTACCAGATCGGTCCCCTGGTTCAAGGTTTCGGTGACCACGTCACCAGCGTTGTCGACGACGTAAGTGTCGTCGCCGGCGCGCCCGATCATCGTGTCGGCCCCAGCACCGCCATCAATCAGGTTCGCCCCCAGGCTGCCGGTGATCCGGTTGTCCAGCGCGTTGCCGGTGCCGTTGATGGCGGCCGAACCGATCAGTGAAAGCTGCTCGACGTCCGCCCCCAGCGTGTAGCTGACTGTCGCTGCCACGCGGTCATTGCCTTCACCAACCGCTTCGGTGACCGCATCACCCGCGTTGTCGACGACATAGACGTCGTCGCCGTCGCCGCCGACCATGGTGTCGGCACCGGCCCCTCCGCTGAGGATGTTGGCCAGCGCGTTGCCGGTGAGCACATTGGCCAGTGCGTTGCCGGTCAGGTTGAAGGCAACGGCGTTGGTGAGCGTTGCGTTCTCGACGTGGTCGGTCAGCGCGTAGGTGCCGCCGGCCGAAGCGATGGCCACCTGCACCAGATCCGTTCCCTGGTTCAGGCTTTCGGTGATGACGTCGCCGGCGTCATCGACGACATAGATGTCGTCGCCGGCGCCGCCGATCATCGTGTCGGCGCTGATGCCGCCATCGAGCGTGTTGGCCAGTGCATTGCCGGTGAGCACGTTGGCCAGCGCGTTGCCGGTCAGGCTGAAGGCGACCGCACTGGTCAGGGTTGCTCTCTCGACGTGGTCGCCCAGCGCGTAGGTGCCGCCGGCCGAAGCGATGGCCACCTGTACCAGATCGGTCCCCTGGTTCAAGGTTTCGGTGACCACGTCACCAGCGTTGTCGACGACGTAAGTGTCGTCGCCGGCGCGCCCGATCATCGTGTCGGCCCCAGCACCGCCATCAATCAGGTTCGCCCCCAGGCTGCCGGTGATCCGGTTGTCCAGCGCGTTGCCGGTGCCGTTGATGGCGGCCGAACCGATCAGTGAAAGCTGCTCGACGTCCGCCCCCAGCGTGTAGCTGACTGTCGCTGCCACGCGGTCATTGCCTTCACCAACCGCTTCGGTGACCGCATCACCCGCGTTGTCGACGACATAGACGTCGTCGCCGTCGCCGCCGACCATCGTGTCCGCACCCGCGCCACCGCTGAGGATGTTGGCTGCCGCATTGCCCTTGAGCAGATTGGCGACGCCGTTGCCGGTCAGGTCCAGCAGGCTCGATCCGGTAGCGCTCGCATCGAGGTTCTCCAGTGCGGCATCCAGTGTCAGCACGACCGATGTCGGCTGACTCGACGTGCCGCGCAGGCGAAGTGTGTCGGTGCCATTGCCGACGGTCTCGACCACACTGTCCTCCAGCGCACCGCCCGCCGTCAGATCGACGACGTACAGGTCGTTACCGGCGCCGCCGATCAGGGTATCCGTGTCGCCATCGCCGTCGAGCGTGTTGGCCAGCGCGTTGCCAGTGAGCACGTTGGCCAGTGCGTTACCGGTCAGGTTGAAGGCGACCGCGTTGGTCAGGATTGCTTTCTCGACGTGGTCGGTCAGCAGATAGGTTCCACCGGCGGTGGCAATCGCCACCTGCACTAGATCCGTTCCCTGATTAAGGATTTCGGTGACCACGTCGCCGGCGTTGTCGACGACATAGACATCGTCACCCTCGCCACCGATCAATGTGTCTGCGCTGGCGCCCCCGTTCAGGATATCCGCGCCGGCCCCGCCGGACAGCGTGTTGGCAAAAGCGTTGCCGGTGATCTTGTTGTCCCTGCCGTTGCCGGTCAGGCTGAAGGCCACGGCATTGATCAGGGTTGCATTCTCTATATGCGCACTCAGCGCATAGCTGCCACCTGCCGTGGCGATGGCCACTCGCGCCAGATCCGTACCCTCGTCTGCGCGCTCGATGATGCGATCGCCCGCGTTGTCGATCAGATAGACATCGTTGCCTCGCCCGCCGGCCATCGTATCTGCACCTGGACCGGCGTCGAACCGGTCGTTGCCGTCATAACCGTAAAGCGTGTCGTCCTGCTGGCTGCCATTGATCTGGTCATCACCCGACAGAAAGCGTGAAAAGACGACATCTGCATTGGTTGCGTCAAAGTCGAAGAGGTCGTCCGAGGACTGGTTAAATGCCACCGACAGGCCGGGAATGTTGAGTCTGGTGACTGGAGATGCAAACCCGAGGCCGTCCGGATCGATCGTGAACGACAGCGAGGTAAGTGTTCCGCTGATGTTTTCGGCGGCATCTTCGACGAAGCGGCCGGTGTAGGTCAGTTCCGATATCGAGCCGTCAGGATTGTTCAATGCATAAGACATTGAGGTGTACTGCGTCACGCCGTTGTCAACCGGCATCTGTCCAGCCAGACGCAGGATGCCCCCGCCATCGCTCAGCACCATCGTGGAAAAGGAACCTTTCGCATTGCCGGCTGAATCGACATGCAATACCCCGCCAAGGCGGAGATTGAAACCGGGATAGTCGTAGCTGCTGTAGATGAATTCGGTGACGGTCGCCGACCCGCCGGTCAGGCCGCTGCCGTACAGATCCAGAATGCCGGTAGGAGAATATGTTTGAACAGTAATGTGTGCGTCAGATACGGAGATCGGTGTGCCGTCGGCCGTGTCGTTGAGTATCGGTTGCAGCGAGGCAACGAGCCGGGAGAACAGTGTGTCGATCCGTTGTTCGCTCGCCGTGGCGTAAGCACCCAGTTCCTGAAGCAATGCGGTCGGGCTGTTGTTGGTTGCGGTGACGATGGCCAATTTGATCTCCGGGATGAGTAGCGGGCGTGCTCAGTGCAGGCCGGAGCATAACTTGGGAATATACCGACCGTATTAATTCACGAAATTTTACCGGCCGGTCATGCCCGGTTGTCATCGTCGTGCCGGCGGTGTCCGGTCGCTGACGGCGGACGGGATGGAGGATGGGAAGGCGCCTCTCAGATATCCGCATCCGCAGGACGCCCAATAAAAAACCCGGCCGCGGCCGGGTTTTTTATTGGGCTGGTCTGACTCAGACCACCGCTTCCTGCTTCTGCTTGACCGGCTTGACCAGCTGTTCGCGCTTGACGCCCAGCCACATGACCAGCGGGCTGGCGACCAGCACCGACGAGTAGATGCCGAAGCAGATGCCGATGGTCAGCGCGACCGCGAAGTAGTGCAGCGCTTCGCCGCCGAACAGCAGCATCGACAGCACCATCATCTGGGTCGAGCCGTGCGTGATGATGGTGCGCGAAATGGTGCTGGTGATGGCGTGGTCGAGAACTTCCGGCACGGTCATCGTGCGCTTGCGCGCGTTGCGGAACACTTCGCGCACCCGGTCGAACACCACCACCGATTCATTGACCGAGTAGCCCAGCACGGCCAGCACGGCGGCCAGCACCGGCAGCGAGAATTCCCACTGGAAGGCGGCGAAGAAGCCCAGGATGATGACCACGTCGTGCAGGTTTGCGATGATGGCCGACACCGCGAAGCGCCACTCGAAGCGCATCGCCAGGTAGAGCACGATGCCGAAGATCACCAGCATCAGCGCCAGCGAGCCGTCGGCGGCCAGTTCCTTGCCGACCTGCGGACCGACGTATTCGACGCGCCGCAGCTCCGGCTTCGGGCCATTGCCGGCGCTCAGCGTCGCCATGACGTTCTGGCTCACCTTGGCCGAATCGATGTCCTTGACCAGCGGCAGGCGGATCAGCACGTCACGTGCGGTACCGAAGTTCTGCACCTGCGGGTCGTTGAAGCCGCTGTCGCCGAGCGCCTGGCGCACGCCCTGCAGGTCGGGCGCCTCGCTGTACGACACCTCCATCAGCGTGCCGCCGGTGAATTCCACCGACAGGTGCAGGCCGCGCGTGGCAAGGAAGAACACCGCCAGCACGAAGGTGATCAGCGAAATGACGTTGAACACCAGCGCGTGCCGCATGAACGGGATGTCGCGCCGGATACGGAAGAATTCCATGGCTGTTCAGCTTTCTTGAGGGGTTGTCAGGCGCCTGCGCCCGGTTTCCAGACGGTACCGATGGACAGCGATTCGAGTTTGCGGGCACGCCCGTAGACCAGATTCACCATCGCACGCGACACCACCACGGCGCTGAACATCGAGGTCAGGATGCCCAGGCAGTGCACCACGGCGAAGCCGCGCACCGGGCCGGAACCGAAGATCAGCAGCGCGAGGCCGGCAATCAGCGTGGTGATGTTGGAATCGAGAATGGTCGCCCAGGCGCGCTCGTAGCCGGCCGAGATGGCCGCTTGCGGGGTGACGCCGTTGCGCAGTTCCTCGCGTATGCGTTCATTGATCAGCACGTTGGCGTCGATCGCCATGCCCAGCGTCAGCGCGATGGCCGCGATGCCGGGCAGGGTCAGCGTGGCCTGCAGCAGCGACAGCAGCGCGATCAGGAACAGCAGGTTGGCGGCCAGTGCGGCCGACGATATGAAGCCGAACACCATGTAGTAGCCGATCATGAACACCGCGATGGCGACGAAGCCCCACAGCGTGGAGTGGAAGCCCTTGCTGATGTTCTCGGCGCCGAGCGACGGGCCGATCACGCGTTCCTCGATGATTTCCATCGGTGCGGCCAGCGCGCCCGAGCGAATCAGGATGGAAATCGTGTTGGTTTCCTGCACGCTGAACTGGCCGGTGATCTGGAAGCGGTCGCCGAATTCGCCCTGGATGTTGGCGACCGAAATCGCCTCGCCGTGACCCTTCTCGAACAGCAGGATGGCCATCAGCTTCTTCAGGTTCTCGCGCGTGACCGTGCGCATGATGCGCCCGCCGGTTGCGTCGAGCTTGACCGCGACCGCCGGGCGGTGCGCGTCGTCGAACGCCGCCTGCGCGGTTTCGAAGCGCTCGCCGGTCAGGATGACCTGCTTCTTCACCGGCACCATGTTCACCCGGCCGTCACGCGAGCGCTCCGGGTAGACCTCAACGCCATCGGTGTTGCCGCTGGTCATCGCGTCATGATCGACCAGACGCACTTCCAGCGTGGCGGTGCGGCCGATCAGGTCCTTCGCCTTGGCGACGTCCTGCACGCCGGGCAGCTGCACGACGATGCGGTCAGCGCCCTGCTGCTGGATCACCGGTTCGGCCACGCCCAGCTCATTGACCCGCTTCTGCAGCGTCAGGATGTTCTGCTTGATCGCCGACTCGCGCAGTTCCTTGATCGCCGGTTCCTTCATGCGGCCGGTCATCACCTGGTCGGCACCGGATTCGCTCAGCGTCCAGACCAGGTCGGGCAGCACGTTCTCGGCCGCGCCGCGTGCCGCGTCCAGACTTGCCTGATCGCGGAAACGCAGCGTGACGGCGTCGCCTTCACGGCCGATGCCGCCGTGGCGGATGTTCTTTTCGCGCAGCTGGATGCGCAGGTCCGACGCCATCGAGTCGATGCGCTTGGTCAGCGCGCTCTTCATGTCGATCTGCAGCAGGAAGTGCACGCCGCCGCGCAGGTCCAGACCGAGATACATCGGCAGTGCGTGGAAGGAACGCAGCCAGGTCGGGGACTTCGACAGCAGGTTGAGCGCCACCACGTACTTCGCGTCCGCGGCATCCGGGTTGAGCGCCTTCTCGAGCACGTCGCGGGTCTTCAGCTGCGTGTCGGTGTCCTCCAGCCGGACGCGCACGCCGGAGGCGTCCAGCGTCAGCCCGGTGTGGGGAATGGCGGCTTCCTTCAGCGAGGTTTCGACCTGAGTCATCAGGGCGGCGTCGATGTTCACGCCGGTGCGGGCGGTCGATACCTGCACCGCCGGCGCTTCACCGAAGAAGTTGGGCAGCGTGTAGATCAGTCCGAGCAGCAGCGCGACGATCACCAGCGCGTTTTTCCAGAGCGGGTAGCGGTTCATTGCAGGGCGGAAAGTGAAGGTGGAGGACCGGCAGCGGTGCTGCCGGCTGGTCTGAGGCGCTTACAGTGCTTTGAGCGTGCCCTTGGGCAGGACGTTCGCGATCGCCTGACGCTGCACTGCGACTTCTACATTGGGCGCCAGTTCCACGGTGACGAAGTTGTCGCCGATGCGGACGATGCGGCCGGCCACGCCACCCTGGGTCACCACTTCGTCGCCCTTGGTCAGGGCGTCGATCAGCGCCTTGTGTTCCTTCGCCTTCTTCATCTGCGGGCGGATCATCAGGAACCACAGGACGACGAACATCAGGATGATGGGCAGCAGGCCCATCAGGCCGCCGGTCGGATCGGCAGCGCCGCTGGCGGCTTGTGCGTAGGCAGGGGAAATGAACACGGTGAACTCCGGTTGCGCAAATAGTAAAGCGCGCGAGTATATCAGCCGGGCCCGTTCAGCCCGTCGTGGCAGCCCGCTTCACACGCCGCGCTGGCGGTCGCCGAGGAACTGCGCGCTCCACTGCGCGTAGCGCCCGAGTTCGATGGCCTCGCGCGCCTCGCGCGTGAACTGCTGATAGAAATGCAGGTTGTGCAGCGTGTTGAGCCGGGCGCCGAGCATTTCGTTGCAGCGGTGCAGGTGGTGCAGGTAGGCGCGCGTGTAGTGGGCGCAGGTGTGGCACTCGCAGGATTCGTCGAGCGGCGCGGTGTCGTCGCGGTAGCGCGCGTTCTTCAGCTTGATGTCGCCGAAGCGGGTGAACAGCCAGCCGTTGCGCGCGTTGCGGGTCGGCATCACGCAGTCGAACATGTCTATGCCGTGGCCGATCGCGTGGACCAGATCTTCCGGCGTGCCCACGCCCATCAGGTAGTGCGGCGCGTTTTCCGGCAGGCGCGGCGCGGTATGGGCGAGGATGCGCTGCATGTCCTCCTTCGGTTCGCCGACCGACAGCCCGCCGACGGCGTAGCCGTCGAAGCCGATCGCGGCCAGCGCGGCCAGCGATTCGTCGCGCAGGTCTTCATGCATGCCGCCCTGCACGATGCCGAACAGCGCGTTGGCGTTGCCCAGCGTGTCGTGCGCGTCGCGCGAGCGCTGCGCCCAGCGCAGCGACAGCCGCATCGACTCGGCTGCCGTGGCGTGGTCGGCCGGGTAGGGTGTGCATTCGTCGAAAATCATCACCACGTCGGAATTCAGGTCGTGCTGGATGCGCATCGACTCCTCCGGCGTCAGCATCAGCCTGTCGCCATTGATCGGACTGGCAAAGCGCACGCCTTCCTCGCTGATCTTGCGCAGCGCGCCCAGCGAAAACACCTGGAAACCGCCGGAGTCGGTCAGTATCGGCCGGTCCCAGCCCATGAAGCGGTGCAGGCCGCCGTGCTTGCGTATCACGTCGGTGCCGGGGCGCAGCCACAGGTGGAAGGTGTTGCCGAGCACGATGCGGGCGCCCATGTCCTTCAGTTCGGCCGGGTCCATGCCCTTGACCGTGCCGTAGGTGCCGACCGGCATGAACACCGGCGTCTCCACGATGCCGTGGGCCAGCGTCAGGCGGCCGCGCCGGGCCAGGCCGTCGCGGGCGATCAGATCAAATTTCATCGTTGTCCTTCATGCGTGCCGGAATGAACATCGCGTCGCCGTAGCTGAAGAAGCGGTAGCGCTGTGCCACCGCGTGGGCATAGGCCGCGCGGATGCGCTGGCGGCCGGCCAGCGCCGACACCAGCATCAGCAGCGTCGACTTCGGCAGGTGAAAATTGGTGAGCAGTGCGTCGACCACGCGGAAACGGAAGCCGGGCGTGATGAACAGTGCGGTGTCCCCGCTGCAGGCGGCCAGCGGCCCGTCGCCGCAGGCCTGGGCGGCGGATTCGAGGCAGCGCAGGCTGGTGGTGCCGACCGCGACGATCCGTCCGCCGGCCGCACGCGTTTCGGCGATGGCCTGCACGGTCTGCGCGGACAGTTCGTAGCGCTCGCTGTGCATGCGGTGTTCGGCCAGGTTGTCGACGCGCACCGGCTGGAAGGTGCCGGCACCGACATGCAGCGTGACGCGCGTCTGCCGGACGCCGCGCTCGGCCAGCGCGGCGAGCAGAGTCTCGTCGAAATGCAGGCCGGCCGTCGGTGCGGCGACCGAGCCGGTTTCGCGGGCGAACACGGTCTGGTAGCGCCGGTCGTCGGCATCGGCTGCGCTGCGATCTATGTAGGGCGGCAGCGGCAGGCGGCCATGGCGCTCCAGCAGGTCGGCCAGAGGTGTGTCGTCCAGGCTGCGCAGCCGGAAAAACTCGCCGTCGCGCCCCAGCACCTCGAAATCGAAGGCGTCTTCCATGCGCAGCCGGCTGCCCGCACGCGGTGTCTTGCTGGCGCGCACCTGGGCCAGCGCTTCGCGCTCGCCGGTCAGGCGCTCGATCAGTACCTCGATGCGTCCGCCGCTGTCCTTGCTGCCGTAGAGCCGGGCGCGCATGACCCGCGTGTCGTTGAACACCAGCAGGTCGCCCGGCGCCAGCCACTGCGGCAGATCGCCGATGCGGCTGTCTGTCAGCGCGGATTCGCCCACCACCAGCATGCGGCTGGCGCTGCGTTCGGGCAGCGGTGCCTGGGCGATCAGTTCGTCGGGCAGTTCGTAATCGAAATCGGACAGGGTGAGCACGGGAGGGCGCCGGACAGGTGACGCGAATGAGGCAAAGCCGCCGATTGTAGCGTCCGCCGCTCTTGCGCAGCAGCGCGCCTGACAAGCATAATCGCGCGCTTGCCTGCCGGGATGGCGGAATCGGTAGACGCAGCGGATTCAAAATCCGCCGCCGCAAGGTGTGGGGGTTCGAGTCCCCCTCCCGGCACCAATAGGCAAAAGTTTACAAGGAACCGGCGCGCGCCGGTTCGATACACTCGGCGCACTATCAGCGCAGTTTTGCTTGGGCGCAGACACAACGTGCAGGTCTTTCGCGCAATCCCTCCGAAGGCGGATACGCCAGTCGTGCTCACCATCGGCAACTTCGATGGCGTGCATCGCGGCCATCAGGCCCTGCTTGCGCACGTGACCGCACGGGCACAGGCGGCCGGCAGGCCGTCTGCGGTGATGACTTTCGAGCCGCATCCGCGCGAGTTCTTTGCGCACGAACGGCGGCCTACGCGGCTGACCAGCCTGCGCGAAAAGCTGGAACTGTTCCAGGCCGCGAGCGTGGACAGGGTGTACGTGTGCCGCTTCAACGCGCGCTTTGCCGCGCTCGGCGCGCAGGCCTTCATCGACGAGCTGCTGGTGCGGGGGCTGGCGGTGGAGCATGTGATCATCGGCGACGATTTCCGCTTCGGACGTGGGCGCGAAGGCGATTTCGAGCGGCTGCGCGCAGCCGGCGAGCTGTACGGTTTTTCGGTCGCGACCATGGGCACGGTCGTGATGGACGGCGAACGCGCGTCCAGTTCGGCCGTCAGGGAGGCGCTGGAGCAGGGCGACCTGGCACGGGCAGAACGCCTGCTCGGGCGGCCGTACGCAATCAGCGGGCGGGTCGAACATGGCCTAAAGCTCGGCCGCGAACTCGGATTTCCGACCGCGAACATCCAGCTCAAGAACCGGGCGCTGCCGCTGGCCGGCGTGTTTGCGGTGACGGTCACCGGCGGCGGACTGTCGGGCGCGCCGGGTGCGGCCAGCGTCGGCGTGCGTCCGACCCTGGCCGATGGTCTGCGACCCACCTGCGAAGTCCACGTGCTGGACCGGAACATTGATCTTTACGGCCGGCATGTGTCGGTGCGCTTCTGTCACAAGTTGCGCGACGAGGCCCGCTACGACGGCCTCGATGCACTGCGCGATGCGATCGCGAAAGACGTGGCGGATACGCGCCACTGGTTTGCTGAACACTCTTAATCGAAGGCTGAACATGGCTGACTACCGCTCAACGCTGAATCTTCCCGACACCTCGTTCCCGATGCGCGGCGACCTGCCCAAACGCGAACCGGGCTGGATCAAGCAGTGGCAGGACAGCCAGCTGTACCAGCGCATCCGCCGCAAGTCGGCCGGGCGTCCGCAGTTCGTGCTGCACGACGGCCCGCCTTACGCCAATGGCGACATCCATCTGGGTCATGCGGTCAACAAGATACTGAAGGACATCATCGTCCGTTCGATGACGCTGTCCGGCTTCGACGCGCCCTACATCCCGGGCTGGGACTGCCATGGTCTGCCGATCGAGCACCAGATCGAGAAGACCCACGGCAAGAACCTGCCGCCGTCGGAAGTGCGCAAGCTGGCGCGCGCCTACGCAGGCGAGCAGGTCGAACTGCAGAAGAAGGGCTTCATCCGGCTCGGCGTGCTGGCCGACTGGGACCGCGCCTACCGCACGATGGACTTCGCCAACGAAGCGGGCGAAATCCGCGCGCTGAAGGAAATGGTCAAGAAGGGCTGGATCTACCGCGGCCTGAAGCCGGTGAACTGGTGTTTCGACTGCGGCTCGGCGCTGGCCGAGGCGGAAGTCGAGTACCAGGACAAGGCCAGCCCGGCGGTTGATGTCGGCTTCCTGATCGCCGACGACGATCGTGCCCGCCTGGCGCAGGCCTTCGGCTTGGCCGAACTGCCCGCCGGCAGCGTGCATGCGGTGATCTGGACCACCACGCCGTGGACGATTCCGGCCAACCAGGCGCTGAATGTGCATCCGGAACACCAGTACGCGCTGGTTCGCACCGATCGTGGCCATGTCGTGGTCGCCCGGGAACTGGTCGAAGCCTGCCTGGCGCGCTTCAAGCTCGAAGGCGAGGTGGTCGCGACCGCACCCGGTTCGTCGCTGGCCGACATTCACTTCCAGCACCCGTTCTACGTGCGCGACGTGCCGGTGCTGCTGGCCAGCTATGTCGGCCTGGACGCCGGTACCGGCATCGTGCATTGCGCCCCGGCCTACGGCGTGGAGGACTTCCAGACCTGGACCGCCCACGGTCATACGACCGAAGAGGTGTTCAGCCCGGTGCTGAGCAACGGCACCTATCTCGATGCGCTGCCGTTGTTCGGCGGCCAGCACATCTGGAAGGCCAATCCGCTGATCGTCGACACCATCGCCAAGGCCGGCGCGCTGTTCTCGCACGAAAAGATCACGCACAGCTACATGCACTGCTGGCGCCACAAGACGCCGGTGATCTACCGTGCGACCGCGCAGCTGTTCGTCGGCATGGACATCCGGCTGCCGGATTCCTACACGCTGCGCGAATGCGCCGCCGCCGCTGTCGAAGCCACCGCCTTCTACCCGGAATGGGGTAAGGAACGCTTGGCAGCGATGATCGCTAAGCGCCCCGACTGGTGCATTTCGCGCCAGCGCAACTGGGGCGTGCCGATTCCGTTCTTCCTGCATCGCGAAACCGGTGCGCTGCATCCGGACACGCCTGACCTGATGGAACAGGTTGCGCAGCGTGTCGAGCGCGAAGGCGTCGATGCCTGGTTCAACCTCGATCCTGCCGAACTGCTGGGCGAGGACGCCGTGAATTACGAAAAGCTGACCGACACGCTGGACGTGTGGTTCGACTCCGGCACTACGCACTGGCACGTGCTGCGCGGTTCGCACCCCGACAGCCGGCGCGGCGACGGCGGCCCGGCCGCCGACCTGTATCTGGAAGGTTCGGACCAGCATCGCGGCTGGTTCCAGTCCTCGCTGCTGACCGGTTGCGCACTCGACGGCCACGCCCCCTACCGCGCGCTGCTGACGCACGGCTTCACGGTGGACGCGAACGGCCACAAGATGAGCAAGTCGGCCGGCAACGGCATCGAGCCGCAGGAAATCGGCAACAAGCTCGGCGTCGAAATCCTGCGCCTGTGGCTGGCTTCGGCGGATTACTCCGGCGAGCTGTCGATTTCCAAGGAAATCCTGGATCGCGTGGTCGAGACCTACCGGCGCCTGCGCAACACGCTGCGCTTCCTGCTGGCCAACGTTGCCGACTTCCATCCGGTCACCAACAAGCTGCCGGTGTCCAAGTGGCTCACCATCGACCGCTACGCGCTGGCGCTGACGCGCCAGCTGCAGGAACGGGTGACCGAGGACTACATCACCTTCGAATTCCATCGCGTGGTGCAGTCGCTGCAGCACTTCGCGTCGGAGGACATGGGCGGTTTCTACCTCGACATCCTGAAGGACCGTCTGTATACGACGGCACCGGGTTCGCATGCCCGCCGTTCCGCACAGGCCGCGCTGTGGCACATCACGCAGACGCTGGTGCGCCTGATGGCGCCGGTGCTGGCCTTCACCGCCGAGGAAGTCTGGACGGTGCTGTGCGAGGACGGTCGCAACGGCAGCGACGACAGCGTGATGCTGACCACCTGGAATGCGCTGCCGATGCAGGCTGGCGAACCGGAACTGCTGGCCAGCTGGGCGCGCATCCGCGCGCTGCGTGCCGAGTCGGCCCGCGTGCTGGAAACCCTGCGCTCCGAAGGCGGCATCGGCTCCTCGCTGCAGGCGGAAGTCGAGGTGCGCGCCGCCGGCGAGCTGTACGACGATCTGGCCGCGCTGGGCGACGACCTGCGCTTCGTGCTGATCACCTCGAACGCGACGCTGGTGCGGGTCGAGACCGAGGCGGAGCAGGGCGTCTCCGCAAAGGCGAGCGCGCTGCAGAAATGTGCCCGCTGCTGGCACTATCGTGCCGACGTCGGCGTCAATCCGGCGCATCCGGAACTGTGCGGACGTTGCGACAGCAATCTGCATGGCGACGGTGAAGTGCGATCGCACGCCTGAGCACGATGAACATGCGTTTTGCCGGCTGGCTGGTACTTGCCCTGTTCGTCGTGGGCGCGGACCAGCTGACCAAGCATCTGATCACGCAGTGGCTGTCGTACGGCCAGAGCTGGTCGGTCACCTACTGGTTCGATCTGGTTCTGGTCTATAACCCGGGAGCGGCGTTCAGCTTCCTGGCCGACCATTCGGGCTGGCAGCGCTGGTTCTTCATCGTGCTGACGTCGTCGGTGTCGGTCTGGCTGGTCACGCTGCTGCGGCGGCATGCCGCCGAACGGCTGATGCCGCTGGGTCTGGCGCTCATCCTGGGCGGTGCCATCGGCAACCTGATCGACCGGGCGGTGCTGGGTGCGGTCGTCGATTTTCTGTATTTTCATGTCGGGAGCCATGGCTTCCCGGCGTTCAACGTGGCCGATTCGGCCATCACTTTGGGTGTCGTGCTGATGCTTGCAGACCAGCTGGGTCTGACGTCGCGCAATACCCGTGCGGAGAAAGAAGCATGAGCGAAATGATCAAGCCGGACAGTCTGGTGACCCTGCACTATCGTATTTCGGTGCCCCATTCGGAGCGTTCGCAGGTGCGCATCAGCACCTTCGAGTCGAAGCCGGCGACGCTGAAGCTGGGCCGCGGCGAACTGTCGCCTGCGCTCGAAATCTGCCTGATCGGTTTGCCGGTCGGTCATCGCGAAACCTTCGAAATGGAGCCGGGCGACGTGTTCGGCGAGCGTTCCGACAACCTGATCGAGCGTTTTGCACGTGCCGACCTGCCGGACGACATCGAACTCAAGGCCAATACCGTCGTCGAATTCATCGGCGAGGACGGCAGCAAGTTTCCGGGTCTGGTGACCGAAGTCGACGACACGTCGGCAGTGATCGATTTCAACCACCCGCTGGCCGGCCAGGCCATCAGCTTCGAAGTGGAAATCATCGGCGTGGTCTGACGGGAGGCACCATGGACATACTTCTGGCGACACCGCGCGGATTCTGCGCCGGGGTGGAGCGTGCAATTGCCATCGTCGAACGTGCGCTCGAGCAGTTCGGCGCGCCGATCTATGTCCGGCATGAAGTGGTGCACAACAAGTTCGTCGTGGATAGCCTGCGGGCCAAGGGCGCCATCTTCGTCGACGAGCTCGATCTGGTGCCGGAGGGCGCGACGCTGATATTCAGCGCGCACGGCGTGCCGCAGACAGTTCGGCACGACGCCTCGGCGCGCGGCCTGCGCGTGTTCGACGCCACCTGTCCGCTGGTCACCAAAGTCCATGTTGAGGTCGCGAAGATGCGCGACGCCGGGCGCGAAATCGTGATGATCGGGCACAAGGGGCACCCCGAGGTCGAGGGCACCATGGGTCAGGCCGACGGCGGCATGTATCTGGTCGAGACGGTGGCTGACGTGCAGGCGCTGGCGGTCGGCAATCCGGACATGCTGGCCTACGTCACGCAGACCACTCTGTCGGTTGACGACGCGCAGCTCATCGTTGACGCACTGCGGGCGCGCTTTCCGAGCATCGTCGGGCCGAAGCGCGACGACATCTGCTACGCCACGCAGAACCGCCAGGACGCAGTCAAGTTCATGGCACCGCGCAGCGATCTGGTACTGGTGGTCGGTTCGCCCAACAGTTCCAACTCGAACCGCCTGCGCGAGGTGGCGAAACAGTTCGACGTGCCGGCCTACCTGATCGACAACGCCGGGCAGATCGATCCGGCCTGGCTGACCGGCCGCAAGCGGGTCGGCTTGACTGCGGGCGCTTCGGCGCCCGAAGTGCTGGTTGACGAGGTGATCGCGCGCCTGCGCGAACTCGGTGCGGGCTCGGTGCGCACACTCGAGGGCACGCCGGAGAACGTGAATTTCCCGCTGCCGAAGGAACTGGCCCAGCCCTGAATTCAGGGGGCTTGGCCTGTCGCGTGCGTGTTCCATATACTGCAGCCATGAATCAAGTGCTCAATCGCGAACAGACCATAGACCTGCTGCGCAACCGCGGCATCAATCTGACCAAGCCTCGCGTCGACATCGCGTGCGTGCTGTATTCGCGCATGGAGCACCTGTCGGCTGAGCAGATTCTTGCCTTGGTCAATGAACTGTCGCCGTCGGCATCCAAGGCCACGGTGTACAACACGCTGAAGGTGTTTCGCGACGCCGGTCTGATTCGCGAAGTGATCGTCGATCCGACCCGGGTGTTCTTCGATCCGAACACCTCGCCGCATCACCATCTGTACGACGTCGTCAGCGGCTGTCTGACCGATATCCCGCAGCACGCGCTGCGCGTCGACGGCATGCCTGCGCTGCCGCCCGGCATGGTGGCGGACGGCGTGGACATCGTCGTGCGCATGCGTCCGCAGGTCTGAGCCGATGGCAAAACTCGCGGACCTGCATTTTCACGTTGATCTGAGTGGTGTCAGCCGCTAGAATGCGCGCTCTCTTTTGCCGCTGTAGCTCAGTTGGTAGAGCAGCGCATTCGTAATGCGAAGGTCGCCAGTTCGATTCCGGCCAGCGGCACCAGTACCCAGACGGCTCTCAGCGATGAGGGCCGTTTGCTTTTGTGAGCCGGGCCTGTCACCTTACAGCCTTCATGCCGGTGGGTTCCGACAAGCGGACCGTCGGCGTCACGCACGGCGAATCTGTTTCGGATTTTTATGGGTCGACGATCTGGAATACCGAACGGGATGACGGGTTCGACGGCCGGTGGATCCGCCATCAGCACGGCTTTCCTGCTGTCGGCCGGCTTGCTGCTGGCAGGCTGTGGCCCCTCCGTGGTCGAGCAGAGGGAATTCCCGCTGTGCGAGCGTGCGCACTTTGCGGCGCTCAAACAGGTCCGGAATCCCGATACCGGTGTGACCGAACTGGTCAGACGGCCGCCGGACAGACCGCAACG
Organism: Betaproteobacteria bacterium; assembly: GCA_020621405.1. GTDB lineage: Bacteria > Pseudomonadota > Gammaproteobacteria > Burkholderiales > Rhodocyclaceae > Methyloversatilis. The sequence goes on along the minus strand of JAHRYN010000004.1, from coordinate 278,980 downwards.
CTGGGATGTGCTCTGCGGCATGACCGGAAGCGGATACCTGTATTCGATACGGATCGCCGACGTCTATGAGGACTTTCGGGTACTTGCCAGGGACCAGCCGCTACGCGGGAAGTCCATCACGCTCGATTGCTATGACGGCCTGCCCAGCCGGCCGGAGGCGGTGCGTTGGGGAAAATCGGCCTGGCTGGCGACCGACGACAATCTTTACTGCCGGATCCCCGGCGAGTTCATGACGGCTGAAAGAAGGTAAACAATGCGCGGGCCGCTTGCCGACGCCGGAACCGCGTTCTGACAGCGGCTCCTGAGCGGACACTGATCAGTGCAGCGTGCCCAGTATGTCGGCTGCTGCCTGGGCCGCCACGCGGCCTTCGTCGGTCGGCACCACCCACACCTCGACCGTGCTTGTTCCGGCGTGGATCGCCTGTACGGCGTCCCCCGTCGCCTGCCGGTTCAGCGCCTCATCGACCTGCACGCCCAGATAGCTCAGTCGCTCGCACACCTGCGCACGCAGCACGGCGTCGTGTTCGCCGATGCCGCCGCTGAAGGCCACTACGTCGAGTCCGCCAAGGCAGGCGGTCATGGCACCGGATTCGCGTACCACGCGATAGGTGAACAGATCGATCGCCTGCTGCGCGGCGGCGCTGCCGTCCGCCCGCAGGCGGCGCATGTCGGCCGAGATGCCGGACACCCCGAGCAGGCCGCTCTGCTTGTACAGCAGCTTCTGCAGGCTGTCATGGTCCCAGCCCTGTTCCATCAGGTAGAGCAGCACGCCGGCGTCGAGCGAACCGGTGCGCGTACCCATCATCAGACCGTCGAGCGCGGAAAAGCCCATGGTCGTGGCCTGGCTGCGTCCATCAAGCGCGGCGCACAGGCTGGCGCCGTTGCCCAGATGCGCCATCAGCACGCGCCCGCGAGCCCGCGGCGTCTGCGACAGCAGCGTGCCCATGATGTACTGGTAGGACAGGCCGTGGAACCCGTAGCGGCGCACGCCCTGTGCCGACAACGAACGCGGGATGGCGAAGGCGCTCGCCAGCTCGGGCAGGCTGGCGTGGAATGCGGTGTCGAAACACGCCACCTGCGGCAGCTGCGGAAACGCCTTGCGGAAGGCGCGGATGCCGTCGATGTTGTGCGGCTGGTGCAGCGGAGCCAGCGAATTCAGTCCGGCCAGCTGTGTCAGCACCTCGTCGGTGACGATGACGCTGGTGCGGAACAGGCTGCCGCCATGCACCACGCGATGCGATACCGCCTCGATCGGCGGAATGCCCGCCTCGCCGGTCAGCAGCGTACGCAGTTCGGCCAGCGCCTCCGCAAAGGCGTCGCCGGTGACGGCCAGCGTTCGCTGCTGGCGTTGTCCGCCGGCGGACCAGTCCATCGTCGGCGTGCCGCCGGGCTCCAGCCCCTGGATGTTGCCGGTGAGCACCGGCTGCTGAACTTCGGCACCGCGCAGCGGGTGGATCGAGAACTTGAGCGAGGACGAGCCCGCATTGACGGCAAGAATGGCCATGATGTCGCCCGGTCAGACGCCGTTTTTCCAGGCCTGACGCGGATGGTCGCGGCGGGCATTGTAGGCGGCAAGTTGGGCCAGCAGGGCCGAGGACACGCGCGCCATCGGACCGTCGGCACGGCTGGTCAGCGCGATCGGCACACGTGCGCCGAGCACCAGGCCGGAACCGGTGGCGCCGGCCAGGTATTCGAGCTGCTTGGCCAGCATGTTGCCGCTTTCCAGATCCGGCACGGCCAGGATGTCGGCATCGCCGGCCACCGTCGATTCGATGTGCTTGACCTGCGCGGCATGTGCCGAGATCGCGTTGTCGAAGGCCAGCGGACCGTCCAGCTCGCCGCCGGTGATCTGGCCGCGGGCGGCCATCTTGCACAGTGCCGCCGCGTCCAGCGTCGACGGAATGCCCGGGTTGACCGTCTCGACCGCCGACAGGATGGCAACCTTCGGCCGCTCGATGCCCATGATGCGGGCGAAGTCGATCGCGTTCTGGATGATGTCCACCTTCTCGCCCAGCGTCGGGCGGATGTTCAGCGCCGCGTCGGTGATCAGCAGCGGCTTGCTGTACAGCGGCACGTCGAAGCGGAATACGTGCGACATGCGCCGGCCGGTACGCAGCGCCGGCCGCGCCAGCACGGCGTGGATCAGTTCGTCGGTGTGCAGGCTGCCCTTCATCAGCACCTCGACTTCGCCGGCTGCGGCCATGTCGGCGGCGCGCTCGGCCGCGGCGTGGCTGTGCGCCTCGTTGACGATTTCCGCGCCGCTCAGATCAATGCCGGCTTCCTCTGCGAGGTGGCGGATGCGCACTTCCGGGCCGATCAGCACCGGCACGATGAGCCCGTGCCGCGCCGAATCCATCGCGCCGCTCAGCGATTCGACGTCGCACGGATGCACCACCGCGCAGCGCACCGCGGGAATGCCGGCGCCGCGCGCCAGCAGTTCCTTGAAGCGTGCTTCCGGGTCGAACAGCTGGATCTGCGGCGCATTGACGCGCTGCAGGCGCACCTTCTGCGTCGGCGCCAGCACGCGCGCGGTGCCGAACAGCACGCGATCGCCCTTCTGGTTGACCACCTCGCAGTCGAGTTCGACGCGCTTCTTCGCGTCGTCCTTGCTGACCACGGTCGCCGTCACGGCCAGCGTGTCACCGATGCGGACCGGCTTGGTGAAGTGCAACGCCTGTTCGAGGTAGATGGTGCCCGGGCCGGGAAACTGCGTGCCGAGCAGTGCGGAAATCAGCGCGCCGCCCCACATGCCGTGCGCGATCACGCCGTGGAACAGCGTGTCGGCCGCGTATTCCGGGTTCAGGTGCGCCGGATTGGTGTCGCCCGATACCGCGGCGAAAGCCTGGATGTCGGCTAGCGTCAGCGTGCGCAGCAGGCGGGCGCTCTGGCCGACCGACAGCTCGTCATAGGTGACGTTTTCGATCCAGTCGACGGAAGGTGTCTGTGTCATGTTGGAAACCGGAAGATGGGAAAATTCAGGCGACGGCGTGGCAGCCGGCATCGACATAGATGGTCTGGCCGGTCATGCCGGACGACGCGTCGGAACAGAGGAAGGCGCACAGGTTCGATATTTCGTCCAGCGTGACCAGACGACCCAGCGGTGCCTTGCGGATCGCGTTTTCCATCAGTTCGTCGAAGGACGCGATGCCGGATGCGGCCCGCGTCATGATCGGGCCGGGCGACACCGCATGCACGCGGATGCCGCGCGGGCCGAGTTCCATCGCCATGTAGCGCACCAGCGATTCGAGCGCGGCCTTGACCGGACCCATCAGACCGTAGTGCGGGACCGCTTCGTCGGCGCCCAGATAGGACATGGTCAGCATGCTGCCGCCTTCGGTCATGTGCGGTGCGCACAGCTTGGCCAGTGTGGCGAACGAGTGGCAGGACACTTCCATCGCGCGTGCGAAGCCGGTGCTCGAGCTGTCGATGACCTGTCCGTGCAGGTCCTCCAGCGGTGCCCAGGCGATCGAGTGGATGACGAAATCGATCCGTCCCATGCGTTCGACCGCGTGATTGACCAGCGCCTCGAGTTCACCCGGCTTTTCGACGTCGCAGGCGTACAGCGGCGAATCCAGCGCCTGGGCCAGCGGTTCGACGTAGCGGAAGGCCTTTTCGTTGAGGCAGGACAGAACGAGTTCCGCCCCCTGTTCGCGCGTTGCGTGGGCACTGCCGTAGGCGATGCTGTGGTCGTTCGCCAGGCCGACGATCAGGCCCTTCTTGCCGGAAAGCGTGGGGGGGTGTGTCATGGGGATGGACGATTCGCGCCGGTTGAATAAATGCGGCCATTTTAGATGTCCGTCGTGACGATACCTATGCGGCAATCGACGACCGGTCGTTCCGATGCCGTCTTTTTTACGATTTTTTGCGGTGCATCAAAATTGGCGCGACCCGGGGCCAGCGGCAGCTCCGCTATTTCATCCGGGATGGCAGCTTGATTGTCCGTCCGGCGACCGAGAAGACACCGCGCCCGCGGTGATGCAGCGTGTGCGGTTCGCGGCACGCCGGATCGATCCAGGCCTTCACGACTTCCAGCACGAAGAAGTTGTAGCGGTTCATCAGCCGCGTATCGACCACCCGGCATTCGAGGTTGACGTAGCACTCGGCGATCAGCGGTGCGTCGACCTGTGCGGCGGGCAGGGCCGTCAGGTCGAAGGCGCCGAACTTGTCGGTGTCGCGTCCTGAGGTGTTGCCGCAGCCGACCACCTTGGCCGCGATGTCTTCGGTCGGAATGGCGATGACGCATTCCCGGGTCGTCTTCAGAGCGGTGAAGCTGAAGTCCCGGTTGCTGACGACGCAGCCGACCAGCGGCGGTTCGAATTCCAGCATCGTGTGCCAGGACATGGCCATCACGTTGGCGCGCTTGCGGTGCCGGGTGGTCAGCAGCACGACCGGCCCCGGCTCGAGGTGGCCATAGACACGGGACAGCGGAAGGGAACGTCTGGTCATGCCGGCTCCGTTTCGTCACTCGTGCCGCAGCGCATCGATCGGGTCCATGCGCGCCGCGCGGCGCGCCGGGAAATAGCCGAACAGTACGCCGATGCCGGCCGAAAACAGGAAGGACAGCAGGTTCACGCCGGGATTGAACAGATAGGGAATGCCCATCGCCGACGACAGCGCCAGCGACGCGACCGTGGCCAGCACGATGCCGATCAGGCCGCCCAGCGAGGCCAGCACCACCGCCTCGATCAGGAATTGCAGCAGCACCTCGCGCTCCAGTGCGCCGATCGCCAGGCGCAGGCCGATCTCGCGCGTGCGCTCGGTGACGCTGACCAGCATGATGTTCATGATGCCGATGCCGCCGACCAGCAGACTGACCGCCGCCACCGCGCCCAGCAGCGTGGTCATGACCTTGGTGGTGCCGGACAGCGTGTCGGCCAACTGCTTGGTGTCGAGCACGTTGAAGTTGTCCTCGTCGGCGTCCGCCAGCTTGCGCCGCTCGCGCAGCAGCTGGGTCAGGCCGGCCTTGACCCGCTCGGGGTCGCTGCCATCCTTCATCGATACCAGCAGCGTCTGCACCCGGGTGCTTCCGGTCACCCGGCGCTGCAGTGTCTTCAGCGGCAGCAGCACCGTGTCGTCCTGATCGTTGCCGAAGGCGCCCTGTCCCTTGGCGCCGAGCACGCCAACCACCTCGCAGGAGAACTGGCGCACGCGCAGGCGCTGGCCGACCGCGTCGTCGCTGCCGTAGAGCTCGCGTCGCACCGTTTCGCCGATCAGGCACACCGCAGCGCCAGCACGCAATTCGTCGCCGGAAAAGACGCGGCCGCTCCGCACCGTCCAGTTGCCGGTCTCCAGCCAGGCGTTGGTACTGCCGATCGCGCTGGTGGACCAGTTGCGCCCGTTGGCCACCACGGTGGTGCTGGTGCGTGCCTCCGGGGCGACCGCCAGCACACCGCCGATCTGCTGCGCGATGGCGTCGGCATCGACGTCCTTGAATGACGGTGCGCCGCCGCTGCCCGGTCCCATCATCCGCTGGCCGGGGCGTACCTGCAGCAGATTGGTGCCGAGCGTCGAAATCTGGGTCTGCACCGCCATGGTGGCGCCCTTGCCCAGGGTCACCATGGTGATCACCGCGCTGACGCCGATGACGATGCCCAGGATGGTCAGGAATGAGCGCATCAGGTTGCGCCGGATCGAGCGCAGCGCGAGCAGCAGGGTATTCAGCAGCATCAGGCGATCTCCGGTGCGGCCGGCACGACCGGATGCGGATTGAGGGTGTCGCTGTCGACCATGCCATCGACGAAGCGGACGATGCGCCGGGCGTAGGCGGCCATGTCCGGTTCGTGCGTGACCATCAGTACCGTGATGCCGAGGTCGCTGTTCAGGCGCGACAGCAGGGCCATGATTTCATTGCTTCTGTGGGTGTCCAGATTGCCGGTCGGTTCGTCCGCCAGCAGCACGGCCGGTTCGGTGACGATGGCACGTGCGATCGCCACGCGCTGCTGCTGGCCGCCCGACAGCTCGCCCGGCGTGTGCCGCTCCCAGCCTTTCAGACCCACCGATTCCAGCGCACGCGCCGCCGCGGCGTGGCGGGTGGCGGCCAGTTCGCCGCGGTAGAGCAGCGGCAGTTCGACGTTTTCCTGGGCCGAGGTGCGCGCCAGCAGGTTGAAGCCCTGGAACACGAAGCCGAAGTAGCGCCGGCGCAGCAGCGCGCGCTGGTCGCGGTTCAGTGCTTCGACATGCACGCCCTGGAACAGGTATTGGCCCGAGCTGGGCCGGTCTAGGCAGCCCAGCGTGTTCATTGCGGTGGATTTGCCGGAACCGCTGGGGCCCATGATGGCGACAAAGTCGCCGCGCCGGATGTCCAGATCCACGCCCTTGAGCGCCTGGAATGCGAGCGCGCCCTCGCCGTACACCTTGGTCACGCCGCGCAGGCTGATCAGCGGCGCCTCGTCGGCGGCCGGCGCCGTCATGGCGCGGCCGCCGACAGCTGATCGGTGATGACGGCCATGCCGGCCTCGAGCCCGTCGCCGGCGACTTCCGTCATGAGGCCGTCGCTGATGCCGGTTGTCACCGTGACCGGGACGGCCGCGCCGGCCTTCAGTATCCACACCTGATGCACCTTGTCGCCACCGTCGCTCTTCGCTCCGCCGGTGTTGCGGCGGGGGGCCGACGGCGGCATGCGCGGCATCAGCTTCGACAGGATGCTGCCGCCCTTCGCCGCGCCGGTTCCTGCGGCGCCGTTCGCCGCCTGCGTTGGTGTGAAGCGCAGCGCGGTGTTCGGCACCCGCAGCACGTCTCTGCGTTCGGTGGCGGTGATGGTGGCCGCCGCCGTCATGCCGGGGCGCAGGCTGAGGTCGGTGTTGTCGACCTGCAGCCAGGTCAGATAGGTCACCACGTTGTCGGTCTTGGTCGAGCCGAAGGCCACGCGCGTGATGTTCGCCGGATACTTGCGCGCGGGATAGGCGCTGACGGTAAAGCTGGCGCTCTGGCCCACCTTCACCGCGCCGACGTCCGCCTCGTCGATATTGACCTCCAGCCGCAGCTGCGTCAGGTCTTCCGCCAGCGTGAACAGCGTGACCGCCTGCAGCGATGCGGCCACCGCGTTGCCCGGTTCCACCGAGCGGGTCAGCACCACGCCGTCGATCGGCGATGTGATCGAGGCTTTGGACAGATTGGTTTCGTCGGTCGACAGCGCCGCCCTGGCATCCTCGACACCGGCGCGGGCGCTGGTTTCGTCGGCGCGTGCGCGGTCCAGTGCGGCGCGCCCGCTGTCCAGTTCGGTCGCCGACGGCACCTTGCCGCCCGACAGCCGCGCCACTTCTTCCAGCCGCTCGAGGCTGGCCTGCGCTTCCTTCACCGTGGCAACCGTCTGCGCGACCTTTGCGTGGGCAGAGGCCAATGCGGCGCGCGAACGCAGTATCTGCGCCGACAGCTTGGCGGTATCCAGTTCGACCAGCACCTGGCCTTTCCGGACCCGGTCATTCACGTCGACCAGCACGCGCCGCACTGTCCCCGACAGCTCGCTGCCGACGTTGACCGAGCGTGTCGGCTGCAGCGTGCCATTGGCCATGACCCGGAGTGTCAGGTCGCCCTTCTGTACGGACTCGGCCACGAAGCGGGGAGCCGCCTTCGCGCGCTGGCCTGCCTGCCAGAGATAGACGCCGCTGCCGGCGGCAAGGACACAGAACAGGCCCAGCCAGAGGGCAGGGCGCTGCCACCAGCGACGGGCCCGGCCGTCGCCCAGCAGTTTTTCCAGATCGTCGGGTGGCGGGGTAACGGTGGCGCTGTCGCCGGAGTCTGGTTGAACGTTCGTGGTCATGGTTTCAGGTCTTGAAGTGGCGCGAGCGGCGCCCGGAAAGACGAACGATCCTCGCGGGGAGGCGATGTGCAGCGATCATTGCCAGCCTCCCCCCAATGCCTTGTACAGGCGCACATGGTCGGCGCTGATGCCGGCGACGGTGCTGGCCACGCTGTCCTGCGCAGACAGCAGGCTGCGCTGCGTTTCGAGCACGGTCTGAAAGTCGATCAGTCCGCTGCGGTAACGCTGCTGCGCCAGCAGGGCGGCGTTGGCGGCCGCTTCGGCCGCACCCTGCAGGTGCGCCAGGCGTTCGCGATCACCGCGCAAGGCCACCAGCGCATCCTCGACATCCTGCAGCGCCGCCAGCACGACGGCCCGATAGGCTTCGCGTGCCTGTTCGAGCGTCGCCTCCTGCACGCGGATCTGCGCGCGAATGGCGCCGCCGTCGAACAGCGGCACCGAAACGCTGGACAGCAGCGAACTGGCGACCGACGAGCCGTTACCGAGTGCGCCGACGGTCAATGCGCGCAGACCGAGCGAGCCGCCCAGCTGGAAATCCGGGTAGCGGGCGGCATCGGCCTGCGACAGCCTGGCCAGTGCCGCCGTGATGCGATGTTCCGCGGCGCCGACATCCGGGCGCTGGCGCAGCGTTTCCGCAGGTATGGCGAGCGCCAGATCGTCTGCCGCCTGGGGTACTGCGCGAATGCCGTCCAGTTCGGCGTTCAGCGCGGCTGGGGGCTGTCCGGTCAGCACGGCCAGACTGTGGCGGGTCTGTGCCAGACTGGATTCCAGTGCCGGTATCTGCGCGGCGGTCTGTTCCGCGGCGGTTCGCGCCTGTTCGGTGACCAGCGAGGTACTCAGGCCGGCCTGCATGCGCCACTGGGCGATCTGCAGCGTCGCGGTCTGGCTTTCCAGATTGCGGCGCGCGATCACCAGACGCTCCTGCAGACTGCGCAGCGCGATGTAGTTGATCGCGACCTCGGCTGTCAGCGATACCTGCGTTGCAGCCAGCCCGGCTTCGATGGCCAGCACATCGGCTTCGGACGCAGTCACCGCGCTGCGCCGGGCACCGCGCAGATCCACTTCCCAGCTGGCGTCGAAGCCGGCCTGAAACAGGTTGCTGGCCGGGTTGCCGCCGGAACGGCTGCGCTGTGCCGACGCCGACGCGCCGATGCCGGGCAGCAGACCCGCTGCCTGTACGTCGCGCAGCGCGCGTGCCTGCAGCAGCGTCGCCCGTGCGCTTTGCATGTCGGTATTGGCTAGCAGCGACCGTTCGATCAGCGCGACCAGCTGCGGATCGTCGAAGCGCTGCCACCACGTGCCCAGTGATGTCGCTCCGACGCCTGGTTCAGTTTCTTCGGGCATCGAAGGCGATGCTGAAATCGTCCACCTGGCCGGCACCGGTACGGCGGGGGATTTGCCGTCGGGAAAAACCATCCCGGCGCAGCCCGACAGCAGCGCGGTAACGGCGAGGCCGGCAACCCGCGCCCCGAATGTCGGGCGAGCCGGATGGCGGAGGCGGGAACAGCGCATGAAGGTCGGCAGCAATCGTTGCATATGCACCGATTGTGCAGCCTTGGCGTGCCGCGCTGCGTAAATGCTGTGTAAGCAGCCGCACCGGTTTTGTATGTGCGTCGGCAGCGACGTGGCCGATTGCGCGTTTCGGATGTGCCACCGAAGGGCGAAAAAAAAGGGCTGTGGCCGACGTCCGCCACAACCCCGTCTGTCTCCGGCAAGCCGGTGTCAGGCGGTCACGCTGATCTCGTCCCTGAACGGAACATTCTGCGCGATGGGCACGCTGTTGCTGCGTACGGCGGCCGTGACGTGGTGCATCGGTGCGATTTCATGCCGGAACAGGTAGGAAAGTACCCGAGTCGGGTTCCAGGAGTCCGGCAGTGCGACGTGGATGGTCGACGCAGCATCGTGTTCGAGTGCCGTGCGTACCAGCCAGGTGCCGATCTGTTCGCGCAGCAGGAAACGGGTTTTCAGCGGACTGGTGGCCAGCGCCATGCCGGGCGTTTCCGCCAGCCGGATGGCCAGCGCGCGCGCCAGCGGAATCCAGTCCGCCTCGACCTGCTGGCCGTGGCACGCGGAGAGCGCGGCGTGCTCGCGCTTCAGGAAATCGCACAACAGCGCTGCCAGTTCGCTGGCCGTCCAGTTGCGCATGCCGGCAGCGGCAATCGGCTGCCCGTCCGGGCCAATGCCGTCATGGCGAGCCGCATTGGCGGAAAAGCGTGGCCAAGTGGCCCGTTCGCGGGCGGGGTTCTCGACCGGATCAACACGCTGTTGGCGCGATGCCGGTACCCCTTTGTCAAGACTTGCACCCATGGCATACCTTTTGAGTTGTTGTATCGATGGTAATGCTGCGATGTGTCATTCTGTAGAACTTAGGTCACCCGGACTAAGGGTATACCCGCATAAACATCTTCTGCCTTTCGGGTCTCTGCGATCCGGCTCCGCTGTGCCTGGCCACGATCTTCGCGCCGGGCCTGAATTAGCGGGGTGTTGTGGTGCCGGGAATCCTGTGTTCCCGCACGTGTCCCAACCGCTACCTTTGTTGTTATCGACACGGAAGTTAACAAATGAAGAACTCTTTTTCGCGTGCCATCCATCTTTGTGACTATGTTGCACCCGCGTGGTGGGTGGATGAGGTCGAACTCGACGTCGCCATCGCCGACGATGGCGATGCCGTGGTGAGTGCCGTGATGGCGGTGCGACGGAACGATGGCGTCGCCCGCGGTCCGCTCGAAATGGACGGCGAGTCGCTCGATCTGCTCGAAATCTCGGTCGACGGACGGGTGCTGCCGGAACCTGACAGTTTTCTGTGCGACGGCCGCCTCGTGCTGGCCGACCTGCCGGATCGCTGCAGCGTCGCCACGCGCGTGCGCATCCGTCCGGACCTGAACACGACGCTGTCCGGTCTGTACCGCTCGAAGGACGGCTACTTCACGCAATGCGAGGCCGAAGGCTTCCGCCGCATCACCTTCTTCCCGGACCGGCCTGACGTGATGGCGCGCTATACGGTGACGCTGCACGCCGGCCGCGAACGTTTTCCGGATCTGCTGGCCAATGGCAATCTGGTTGCCAGCGGCGACGAGGAGGGCGGGCGTCACTGGGCGCGCTGGGTCGATCCCTTCCCCAAGCCCTGCTATCTGTTCGCGATGGTGGCGGCGAAGCTCGACCGTCTGGACGACCGATATACGACGGGTTCCGGGCGCGAGGTCGAGCTGGCGATCTATGTCGAGCCGGGCAAGCTGGACCAGTGCGCCTTCGCGATGCTCGCGCTGAAGAAGTCCATGCGCTGGGACGAGGAGCGCTTCGGCCTGGAACTCGATCTGGACCGCTACATGATTGTCGCCGTCGGCGACTTCAACATGGGCGCGATGGAGAACAAGGGCCTGAACATCTTCAACACGAAGTACGTGCTGGCCCGGCCGGACATCGCGACCGATCTGGACTACATGAACATCGACCGCGTGGTCGCGCACGAATACTTCCACAACTGGACCGGCAACCGCGTGACCTGCCGCGACTGGTTCCAGCTGTCGCTGAAGGAGGGGCTGACCGTGTTCCGCGACCAGGAATACGGCTCGGACATGTATTCGCGCGCGGTGCAGCGCATCCAGGAGGTGCGCGGTCTGCGTGCGGCGCAGTTTCCGGAGGACGCCGGCCCGATGGCGCATCCGGTGCGTCCGGCCAGCTACGAGGAAATCAACAACTTCTACACGGCAACCGTCTACGAGAAGGGCGCCGAGGTGGTGCGCATGATCCACACGCTGCTCGGAGAGGACGCCTTCCAGCGCGGCATGAAGCTGTACTTCGAGCGTCATGACGGACAGGCGGTCACCTGCGACGATTTCGTGTCGGCCATGCAGGATGCCAGCGGCGTCGATCTGGCGCAGTTCCGCCGCTGGTACGAACAGGCCGGCACGCCACGGCTGCGCGCCGAGGCCGGCTTCGATGCGGCGAGTGGTCACTACCGCCTGACGCTGAGCCAGGACAATCCGGCCACCGCCTATGAAAGGCGTCTGGTACAGGAAGGTCTGGCAGTCGAGCGCGAGCCGCTGCACATTCCGGTGGCGCTGGGTCTGCTGGCGCCGGACGGACGCGAACTGCTGCCGACGCAGGTGCTGTCACTGACCGAAAAGACCCGGACCTTCGAGTTCGACCTGTCGGTGCACAAGCTGACGGCGCCGCCACTGCCGTCGCTGCTGCGCAATTTCTCGGCGCCGGTGACGCTGGACTTCGATTTCGGCGAGCGCGAGCTGGCGACGCTGATGGCGCACGACAGCGACGAATTCAACCGCTGGGAAGCCGGTCAGCGGCTGGCCACGCGGCTGATGCTGGCCGGCATTTCACGCGTGCAGGCGGGCGGTGAGGCGGAGGTGCCGGCGCTGTTCGTCGATGCCTTCGGCGCGATCCTGGCCGGCGCCGGGCGCGATCCGGCCTATGCAGCCGAAGCGTTGACGCTGCCGTCGGAACTCTGGCTGGGCGACCAGATGGATGTCATCGATCCGGACGCCATCCATCGCGTGCGCCGGCTGTTCCGCCGCACGCTGGCCGCCGCGCTGCGCCCGCAGTTCGAGGCGCTGCTGCACAGCCAGCGGGTGGCCGGGCCGTATGCTGCCGAGCCGGAGGACATGGGCCGGCGCGCGCTGCACAACCTTGCGCTGGGCTACCTGATGGAACTCGACGACAGTGCGCTGCAGCTGCGCGTGCTGGCGCAGTTCCGCGACGCCGACAACATGACCGACCAGTTCGCCGCGCTGTCGCTGCTGGTGCACAGCGACACGCCGCTGCGCGAGGTGGCGCTGACCGAGTTCTACCGGCGCTGGAAGGACGAGGCGCTGGTGGTCGACAAATGGCTGTCGGTGCAGGCCACCTCGCCGACCGTCGGCACCATGGCGCGGGTGCGCGAGCTGATGGCGCACGAAGCCTTCGACCTGAAGAATCCGAACAAGGTGTATGCGCTGGTGCGCACCTTCTGCGCGGCCAACCCGCTGTACTTCCACGCGGCCGATGGCTCCGGCTATATATATGCGTCGGGGGTGATCCGGGAACTCGATCCGGTGAATCCGCAGGTCGCATCCCGTCTGGCCCGGGCGTTCGACCGCTGGCGCCGCTTCGATGCCGGCCGCCAGGCGCACGCGCGCGCCGCGCTGGAAAGCATCGCCGCACTGCCCGGCCTGTCGCCCGACGTCGCCGAGGTGGTCGGCAGGGCGCTGGCCTGACGGCATTTACAAGATGCAGGATTCAAGTTGCAAGGGTGCCCGGGGGTTGGACTTGCAGCTTGAATCTTGAAACCTGTATCTGCCTCAATCCGTGGCGATCATCGCTTCGAAAGCAAGCGCGGCCGGGCTGAGCGGACGGCGCGGCAGGCGCAGCCGGTAGAGCTGGCGCGTCAGCTGCACGCCGGGCAGGGTCAGCATGACCACCTTGCCGAGCGCGATCTGGTCAGCCGAACTGACGCGCGGCACCATCGACACGCCGCCACCGGCCGCCACGGTCTGGATTACCGCCTCGGTGCTGCCGGCCTCGATCAGACGTGCCGGCTGGATGCCCAGCTTGTCCAGCCAGCGGTTCATCACTTCGCGCGTCCCCGATCCGGGTTCACGTACCACCCAGGTTGCCTCCGACAGCTGGGCCACCGTCACGGCAGCCTCCTTCGCCAGCGGGCTGTCCGGCGGTGCGACGATGAGCAGCGGCTCTTCGCGCCAGGGGCGCGATTCGATGCGCTCGTCCTCGACCGGTCCTTCGACCAGCGCGATGTCGACCTCGCACGCCAGCAGGCTTTCCGCGATGGTCTGCGTGTTGGCGCTGGTCAGGCTGAGCGAGATGCCGGGGTGGGCCTGCGCGAAGTCGGCGACATAGCCGGGCAGCCAGTAGGCGGCCACCGTCATGCTGGCGCCGATGCGCAGACGGCCGCGTTCCAGGTTGGAGTAGGCCTGCAGTGCCTCGAGCGCGGCCCGTTCCATCGCGAAGATGCCGCTGGCGTATTCGAACAGTACCTGGCCGGCTTCGGTCAGCGACACCATGCGGGCACCGCGTTCGATCAGCACCACGTCGAGCTGGTCCTCCAGCTCGCGCAGCGCCTTGGAGACGGCCGGCTGGCTGATGCCCAGGTGTTCCGCCGCCCGCGAAAAGCTGGCGTGCTCGCCGACCGTGTAGAAGATGCGCAGCAGGTGGAGGTTCATTGCGGGACCGGCGTCTGGTGAAGCCTCATTGTTTCACATCGGCTGAAACGGAAAGGCCCGCTTGCGCGGGCCCGGGCCGGATCGTCGGCAGGTGGCTGCGGCGGTATCAGCCGGCCATCTGCACCGGAATGTGGCCGCGCTGATTGACGATGCGGTTCTTGCCATCGACGTAGACCAGCTTGGGTTCGTAGCGCGCCAGTTCCAGTTCGGTGTATTGCGCATAGCAGGCGATGATCAGCAGATCGCCTTCGGCTGCCTTGCGGGCGGCTGCGCCATTGACCGAAATGATGCCGGACCCGCGCTCGGCGCTGATCGCATAGGTCGAAAAGCGCTCGCCGTTGGTCACGTTGTAGATGTCGATCGCCTGATATTCGTGGATGTCGGCAGCGTCGAGCAGATTCTGGTCGATGGCACAGGAACCTTCGTAATGCAGTTCCGAATGCGTCGTCGTGACGCGGTGCAGCTTGGACTGAAGCATGGTGCGTTGCATGGGCGCTCCTTCGAGATCGCACTGTTCAGACAACACGCGCGCGCCTGGGCACGCGCGACAGAGCGCTACTGGAACGCCACCGGCTTGCGCGCATCGTGGCGCCCTAGACTTCCAGATTGTCGATCAGGCGCGTGCTGCCAAGCAGCGCTGCGGCCAGGATCACCAGACTGGATTCGTGAGCGGCCGGCGATTGTAAGTCGGCTTGTCGTCGCACTGCAACATATTGCGGAGACCAGCCACGGGCCTCGAGAAAAGCCATGGCGTCATGCTCGATGCGGGCGAAATCCCGGTCGCCTGACCGCAGTGCGTCACGCGCGGCTGACAGGGCATGGTGCAGTTCCAGCGCGCGCCCCCGTTCCTGCGCCGAAAGGTAGCCGTTGCGCGAAGACAGTGCCAGACCGTCGTCGGCGCGCAGGGTTTCGCTGCCGACGATGTCGATCGGTAGCGCCATCTGCTGCACCAGCTGGCGGATCACCATCAGCTGCTGGTAGTCCTTCTTGCCGAATACCGCGACCTGCGGCTGCACGATGTTGAACAGCTTGGCGACCACGGTGGCCACACCGGTGAAGAAGCCGGGCCGGAACGCGCCTTCGAGCAGGTCGGCCAGCGCCGGGTCGGGGACCACGCGCAGGGTCTGCGGCTGCGGATAGAGCTCGGCTTCCGACGGCGCGAACACGTGTGCCACGCCGGCTTCGCGCATGCGCGCGCAGTCGGCATCCATGGTGCGCGGGTAGCGGTCGAAGTCCTCGTTCGGACCGAACTGCAGGCGATTGACGAACACGCTGCTGACCACGACATCGGCCAGCGACCCGGCCTGGCGCATCAGCGAAGCGTGGCCTTCGTGCAGGTTGCCCATGGTGGGAACGAAAGCGATGCGGGCACCGCTTGCGCGCAGCGGATCGAGCGCGGCGCGCAGGCCGACGATGGTGGGGTGGATCTGCATGGCTGCGCTGACTCGGTTCAGTAACAGTGTTCGGGGCCGGGGAAGCTGCGTTCCTTGACGGCCGATACGTAGCGGGTAAGCGCGTCCTGCACGTCGCTGGCACCCGGCATGAAGTTGCGCACGAAGCGCGGCCGGCGGCCCGGAAACAGGCCCAGCGCGTCGTGCAGCACCAGCACCTGACCGTTGCATTCGACGCCGGCGCCAATGCCTATGGTGACGAAGCGGCGCGCGGCCGTGACTTCGGCAGCCAGCCGGGACGGCACCATTTCGAGCACCATCATCGTGGCCCCGGCATCGTCGAGCTGCGCCGCGTCGCTGCGCAGCTGGCTGGCCGAATCGTCGGTCACGCCCTGGGCACGGTAGCCGCCGAGCTGATGCACCGACTGCGGCGTCAGGCCCAGATGGGCGCACACCGGCACGCCGCGTTCGACCAGGAAGCGCACGGTGTCGGCCATGTGGGCGCCACCTTCGAGCTTGACCATCTGCGCGCCGGAAGTGAGCAGCTTCACCGCCGACCGCAGCGCCTGCTCGCGGCTTTCCTGATAGCTGCCGAACGGCAGGTCGGCGACCAGGAAGGCGCGGCCGCCGACATTGCGCAGGCCGCGCGCGACGCAGGCGGTGTGGTAGGCCATTTCGTCCAGCGTGACCGGCAGCGTGGTGTCGTGGCCCTGCAGCACGTTGCCGAGCGAATCGCCGACCAGCAGTACGTCGGCACCGGCGGCATCGCACACCGCGGCGAAGGTCGAGTCGTAGCAGGTCAGCATGGCGACCGGCTCGCCGGCGGCACGCATGCGCATCAGCGTGTTCAGCGTGATCGGGCGGCGTGCCGGGTCGGTGTCGCGGACGTAGGTCATGAGGCGTATCCGAAAAACTCGCGGAAGGAGCGCATGTTGCCCAGGCGTTCGACCAGCAGCGCGAAATCCTCGTCGCTGTCGACCGGATTGAGCTCTTCCGCATTGACGATGAACAGTGGGCTGGCATCGTACTGGTAGAAGAAGCGTGCGTAGCGTTCGACCACGCGCGCCAGATAGCCTTCGCTGATGCGCCGTTCCGCGTCGATGCCGCGCCGGCGCACGCGCTCGGCCAGCGTGTCGGCGTCCGCCTGCAGGTAGATCACGAGGTCCGGCGCCGGCGCCTGCAGCTTCAGCGAGGTGAAGATCTGGCGGTACAGCGCGTATTCGTCGTCGGTGAGGTTCATCGACGCGAACAGCGGATCCTTGTCGATCAGGAAATCGGCCACCAGCCGCCCGGAAAACAGGTCGTCCTGCATGACTTCGCGCAGCTGTTCCATGCGCTGGAACAGGAAGAACAGCTGGGTCTGCAGCGCGTAGCGCTCCATGTTCTGGTAGAAGCGCGACAGGAAGGGGTTCTCTTCCGGCTTCTCGAACAGGGTCGGCGCCTGCAGGTGATCGGCCAGCCGGCGGGCAAGCGATGTCTTGCCTACGCCGATGGGTCCTTCGACGACGATGTAGCGGGCTTTGTCCAGCATCGTTGGAGTGTTCCGGTCGGGCGGTCGGGTTCAGCGGAAGATGAAATAAACCGCGCCCAGCATACACAGCGCGGCCCACAGGTAGTCAAGCTTGAACGGTTCGTTCATGTAGAACAGCGCGAACGGCACGAACACCGTCAGCGTGATCACCTCCTGCATGATCTTCAGCTGGCCGAGTGACAGCTGTGTGTGGCCGATGCGGTTGGCCGGCACCTGCAGCAGGTATTCGAACAGCGCAATGCCCCACGAGAACAGTGCGGCGTACCACCACGGACGGTGATTCAGGTCGCGCAGGTGCGCGTACCAGGCGAAAGTCATGAACACGTTCGATGCGACCAGCAAGCCGCCGGCCTGCATCCAGACGGGGAGCTGCGGAAACATCATTCAGACGAGACCGGCCCGGTGTCGGACGGTTTGCGCCGCACGCGCCGCCGCTTCTTCGGTGCTTCCTCCGGCCGCAGCATCGCTTCGCGTGCCGGGCCGTCGGCCGCGGCGAAGTCGGTCCACCAGTCGGCCAGTTCCTGCGGAACCTCGCCGGAACCGGCGCGCAGCAGCAGGAAGTCGTAGGCGGCGCGGAAGCGCGGCAGTTCGAGCAGGCGGTAGGGGCGCTTGCCGGCACGCGCCTCGAAGCGCGGCTGCAGCGACCAGATGTCCTTGATGTCGGTGGCGATGCGGCGCGTGATCGCCAGTTTTTCCGCCTGCTGGTCGAGCACGACGGTCATCGCCTCGAACATCGCCGGAATCGACGGCTCGCCCGCTGCGCGGCGCTTTTCCCAGTCGGCCAGCACCTCATGCCAGAGCAGCGTGGCGAACAGGAAGCCGGGCGAAATCGACTTGCCTTCCCTGATCCGCTCGTCGGTGCGCTCCAGCGACAGCATCACGAAGCGCTCGCCCATCGGCTGTTCCAGGATGACGTCGAGCAGCGGCAGCAGGCCGTGATGCAGTCCGTCCTCGCGCAGCTGGCGCACGCAGCGCACCGCGTGGCCGCTGGTCAGCAGCTTGAGCATTTCATCGAACAGGCGTGCCGGCGGCACGTTTTCCAGCAGGCTGGCCATCGAGCGGATCGGCTCGCGTGCGTCCGGGTCGATCACCAGGCCGAGCTTGGCGGCCAGACGCACGGCGCGCAGCATGCGCACCGGATCCTCGCGGTAGCGGCGGGGCGCGTCGCCTATCATGCGCAGCGTCTTCTGCTTCAGGTCGGCCACGCCGTGATGGAAGTCGATGACGGTTTCGGTCGCCGGGTCGTAGTACAGCGCATTGACCGTGAAGTCGCGCCGCTCGGCGTCCTGTTCGATCGTGCCGAACACGTTGTCGTGCAGGATGCGGCCGTGCTCGTCGGTGACCGCTTCCGAGTCGCCGCGGAAGGTGGTGACCTCGATGGTGTCGCGGCCGAACATCACGTGCACGATCTTGAAACGCCGGCCGATCATGCGGGCGCGGCGGAACACCGCAGTCACCTGTTCGGGCGTGGCGCTGGTCGCGACGTCGAAATCCTTGGGCGAGATGCCGGCGATCAGGTCGCGCACGGCGCCACCCACCACATAAGCCTGGTAGCCCTCGGCCTGCAGCCCCTCGCACACCCGGCGCGCGGCCGGCAGCAGCGCATCGCGCGAAATGCCGTGCTGGGCGAGCGGAATATGGACCGGGCCGCTGTGCGCGACGTGCGGCCTTGCCTTGTCTTCTGGGCGACGGAATATCCTGCGCAGCAACTTTCGGATCATCAGTAACGGAACTTTCTGGCTGGCACCGAACCGGGGCGCCTGGGCGCCGGACCCGCTATGGTAAAGCAAGCCGGCTTCCGGCAGCCCGCCGTCTTGCGTACCGGCTGTATGGCGGCTACCATCCGCGCCCATGTTCGCCACCCGATCCCGATTCCGCCTCGCCCTGCTGGTCGCGCTGCTTGCGATCTGCGCGCAGGCATTGCTGCCGACGCTGATGCGCTGGCAGCAGTCGGTCGATCCGTCCGGCATGGCCCAGGTCTGTACTGCCTACGGCATACAGTCTCCGGCCAACACCGACGGCAAGGCGACGACCGGTGGGTCGGCCGGACACTGTCCATGGTGCATGGCGCAGGCCGCCGTCGCACTGCCGGTACAGCCCTCCCATGCAGTCTTCGGCTGGCACGCGGAGGCGGAAGCACCGCCCGAGCGTCTTGTCCCCGCACTGTCCTCACTGTCGCCGCTGGCGGCATCTCCACGCGCGCCACCGGCACGCGCCTGACTCCGGACCTGACCTGTCGGCATGACGGCGGCCCTGTGGCCGTCGCTGCCTGATCGCGCCGCCATCGGCGCGCGCTGCCCGCTTTCAGAAAGACCGAACATGAACAAGCCGTTCCCGGCGATGGTGCGCGCCTGCGCTCTGTCGTCCATCGCGTTCGCCGCGACGGGCATCCCCATCGTCCGCGCCGACTCCGGCGTGCAGCTGCCGGTGCAGCACGTCGATGCACCGCGCCTCCAGTCGACCACGCTGCCGGACATCGAAGGTGCCCGCGCCATCATGTCGCTGACACCCGGTGGCGCCAGCGTGATCGATTCGGAGACCTTCCGCGACGCCCGCGTATCGACGCTGCAGGATGCGCTGGGTTACAGCGCCGGCGTGTTCGTGCAGCCGCGTTTCGGCTCCGAGGAGTCGCGGCTGTCGATCCGCGGATCCGGCCTGCAGCGCACCTTCCACCTGCGCGGCATCAAGCTGATGCAGGACGGCGTGCCGATCAATCTGGCCGACGGCGGTGGTGACTTCCAGGTGCTGGAACCGCTGGCCACGCGCTACATCGAGGTGTGGCGCGGCGCCAATGCGCTGCAGTTCGGCGCCAACACGCTGGGCGGCGCGATCAACTACGTGTCGCCGACCGGACACGATGCGCCGCGCCTGACAGTGCGCGCGGAAGCGGGCTCCTTCGGTTATGTGCGCAGCCAGCTGGCCGGCGGTTTCGTCGCCGGCAACATCGACGGCTACGCCAGCGCCACCACCTTCCGTCAGGCCGGTTTCCGCGACCACGCACATCAGGACACGCAGCGCGTGGTCGGCAACATCGGCCTGCGGCTCGCCCCGACGCTGGAAACCCGCTTCTTCGTGCAGGCCGCGCAGAGTGACTCGGAACTGCCGGGCAACGTGACCCGCGCCGAACTGCGAGACAGCCCGCGCCGTGCCGCGCTGTCCAACGTGACCGGCGACCAGAAGCGCGACATCGATCTGTGGCGCGTGTCCAACCGCACCGTATGGCAGGCGGCGGACGGCCTGCGCCTCGAACTGTCGGCCTACTACTCGGACAAGGACCTGTTCCACCCGATCTTCCAGGTGCTGGACCAGCGCAGCAAGGACTACGGCGCCGAACTGCGCCTGGTGTCGGACACCGTGCTCGCAGGCCTGCCGAACAGGCTGGTCGCCGGCCTGGCTGCGGCGCGCGGCGACACCGACGACGACCGCTGGGTCAACGTCGGCGGCCGGCGCGGCGCACGCACCAACAAGTTCGACAGTTACGCGCGCAACATCGAAGCCTATTTCGAGGACCAGCTGACCTTCATGCCGTCATGGACGCTGGTGCTGGGCACGCAGTACACCGACGCCAAACGGAACAACCGTGACCTGTGCTATGCCGGCGGGCCGCTGTCCTGCGGTGGCGCAAGCGAAAGTTTTTCGCGCAGCTACGACGGCTGGAGCCCCAAGCTGGGCCTGCGTCACGACCTGACGTCGTCGGTGCAGCTGTTCGCCAACGTGTCGCGCAGCTTCGAAGCACCGTCCTTCGGCGAGCTGAGCGGCGGCGCAGCGGTCATCAATTCGCTGCGCGCCCAGCGCGCGACCACCTGGGAAGCGGGCAGCCGCGGCGAATTCGCCTGGGGCAGCTACGACATCGCGCTGTACCGCGCCGATGTGACCGATGAGCTGCTGGCCTACACGCTGCCGCTCGGCGGCGTGCAGACGAGCACCACGCTGAATGCGCCGCGCACCATTCACCAAGGCGTCGAATTCGCCGCCAACGGCCATTTCGGCGACTACAACGGCGGCGGTTTCGAATGGCGCCAGGCGTTGCTGCTCAACCGCTTCCGCTTCGACAACGACGCACTGTTCCGCGACAACCGTCTGCCTGGCGTACCGCGCACCTTGTTCCGCGGCGAACTGGGCTACCGCTTCGGCACCGCGCCAGGCGGACCGCTGAAGATCGCCGCCAACGTCGAATGGTCGCCGCAGCGCTACGCGGTCGACATGGCCAACACCGAATTCGCCGGCGACTACGCGATCTTCGGACTGCGCCTGCAGCAACAGCTCGGCAAGCAGCTGTCCTGGTTCGTCGAGGGCCGCAACCTGTCCGACCGCCACTACGCCACGACCACCAGCGTCGTGCGCGACTTCAGCGCACTGGCTCCCGGTGCGCGCAATGTGTATCTGCCGGGTGACGGCCGCGCCGTCTATGCCGGCATCGAATGGAGGATGTGACATGAAATGCGCAGCACTGCTGGCCGCCTGTGCGGCCATGGCCCTGCCGCTTGCCGCGGCGGCCCACGTCGTGTTCGAGCAGCCCGCCGCCACCGCGGGTGGCTACTACAAGGGCGTGTTCCGCGTCGGCCACGGCTGCGAAGGGTCTGCCACCACCTCGTTCACCGTCCGCCTGCCGGAACCGATGGCCAGCGTGAAACCGATGGTGAAGCCGGGCTGGACGGTCAGCGTGCGCAGCGAAAAGCTGGCGCAGCCGCTGATGAACCACGGCAAGCCGGTGACCGAGGCGGTGGTCGAAGTGACCTGGACCGGCGGATCGCTGCCGGACGACTTCTACGACGAATTCGCGCTGATGATGAAATTGCCGAACACCCCGGGGCGTCGCTGGTTCAAGGTGAAGCAGGGCTGCGAGCGCGGCGAGAACGACTGGTCGCAGGTGCCGGCCGAAGGCCAGACCACGCGCGACCTGAAGATGCCCGCCGCACCGCTCGACATCCTGCCGGCCGAAGGCCAGCCGCATCATTAAGCCAGACGAATGAGCGGGAACCGCGCATACATCGGTAGCCAACGCCTGCGCATGCAGGCGTTGGCGCTGATCTGCCTGTTCCTGTGCCAGTTCGGCTTCGAGGCGCTGGGCGGCGTACTGCGCACCGCCACGCCGTTTGACGATGTCTGTACGGTTGCCGGTTCGCGCAGCGGCGGTGACGGCGGTGCGCCGACGGCCATGCCGTCTCACGGCAAGCATTGCGCGCTGTGCGCCTCCGCCAGCGTACTGCCGCCGCCGCGGCTGCCGCTTGTCGTGGCCGTCGCGTGTCAGGCCGTTGCCTTGCCCGCGGTGGCCTGTCAGTCGATGCATCCGGTTGCGGCCGGGGCGCACTGGCAATCGCGCGCGCCGCCCTTTCCTTCCTGATCGATCCGATTTCGCAGCGTTCCGTACGTCCGTCATTCCGGCAGACGCGCCGTCGCTCGCTCCTGCATCGCTGTGGCTCGGGTAGCCACAGCCCGGTTCGTCGCACCGCGCGTCACGCGCGGTGCCGCAAGGAAAGGGAAACACAGCATGAAAACAAGATTGATGGTCGCCGTCATGGCGGGCCTGTCCTCGGCTTCGGCCTTTGCCCACGTGAGCTACAGCACGCGTGATTTCTTCGCCAATGGCGTGCAGTCCGGCAACACGTGGACCCTGTCGAACCAGCGTGTTACCTCCGATTTCGGCTGGGCCGACGGCGCCGACGCCGACTGGGGCGACAGCCACCGCGTGCGCTGGGCCCGCTTCACGCTGACCGAAGCATCGACGGTCAGCATCACCGTGAGCGCCGCCAGCTTCAACTATCTGAGTGGCGGCAACACGCTGGCTGCGCTGGGCGACCTGATACCGGGATTCTCGCTGTACGGCGGCATCGCGCCGGCTGCGGCGTATGAAGCGGGTGATCACCCCGATTACGTCGCGCATCACCCCGGCCTGTTGCCGACGGTGAGCTACGTCACGACCAATCCGGCGGCTCCGCTGGGCGTCCGCGAAGGCGCGTTCAACGCCAGCGGCGACTTCTGGCTCAGCAACAAGCTGTCAGAAGTGGGTGCGGCCAACTGGGCGTCGGTTCATCTGACCCATATCGGCCAGGCGGTCGATGGCACCGGCGTCGATGTCAATGGCGACGGCATACTCGACATTGCCGGCGACGGAACCGCGAATGGCTCGGTCACCGCCAGTTTTACGCTGGGCGCCGGCAGCTACAGCCTGATCGTGGGCGGTGCGAACTACGCCAGCCAGTACGTCAACTACGCGGCAGGCGAGGGCCAGCGAGGATTCTCGGCTGCCCTTTCGGTGACGCCGGTGCCGGAGCCCGAAGGCTGGGCGCTGATGCTCGGCGGCCTTGGCCTGGTCGGCTTGATTGCCCGCCGCCGTATTTCAGCGCGCTGAAGCTTCTGCCGGGGAGCCTGTCTGTCCGGTTCGCCGGCATTCCATCTACCTGAAAGGAATGTCAGAAATGAATCCTGCAATCATCCGCACCCTGTCGGGCGCTGCCCTTGCCCTGGCGCTGCTGCAGCCCTCACTGGCCAGTGCTCATGCCAGCTTCGCCGACCATGCCGTGACCGTGCAGTACGGCGTTGATCTCGGCCTGGGCGGCGGCTTCCAGTCGCTTCAGTCCTTCGTGGTCACGGTCGGCGATACGGTCGAGCTTCCGAAGATCAGCCTCAACAACGCCGGGACGTCGTCATGGAGCGCCGATTTCAATGCCGACGGGTTTGCCTTCACCTACACCGGAACGCTGGATTTCATGAATTTCGGCTCGCCAAAGTTCATCGGCTTCCGCGTGTTCGATGCAGCGGGCGTACTCGAGCCGATCGAATCAGCGTCTGTCACGAACACCATCTACCGGAGCGGCCAGAAGGGAAATCTGATCGAAGGCTTCGAGCCGTCTGTTCATTTCGCCTACAACGCCAACAATCTCTGGCTGAACCTGAATGAATCGATGTATCACCATGTGCCGATGCCCGGCATGGGTGACCCGTTCCGCGACCAGATCAGGGTGTCCGTGGCGTTCCGGGATGTTGTCGTGCCGCCGTCACCGCCAGCTCCGTTGCCGGTTCCCGAGCCGCAGACCTACGCGCTGATGCTGGCCGGTCTCGGCCTTACCGTGTTCGCGGCGCGTCGGCCGGCACGTCGCTGACTTTCCTCGGTAACCCCTTGCGCCGCATGCCCGCGCCGGGCGTGCGGTGCCTTTTTGTCGGCATCCGAACATGAATATCCCGATACGCGGGCAGGTCCTCGGCCTGCTCGCCATGCTTGTCGCTCCGGTGTCGCAGGGCCAGAGCACGCTGCCCGCAGTCCAGATCGATGCGCAGCGCTCCGCGGACTCGTCCGCCGAGGTTCTCGACCTGCGGCAAGTTGATCGCCCGCACAGCGATGTTGCCGACCTGCTGCGCGACGTCGGCGGATTCAATGTCAGCCGTGTCGGCGGTACTGCCGGCAGCGTCTTTCTGCGCGGACTCGGTGGTGCGCGTCTGCCTGTGGTCGTGAACGACGCGGTGAGCGACGCCGCGTGCAACCACGGCATGGATCCTGCGACCTCCTATCTGCAGCCCGACGGCTACGATCTGCTGACGGTGGTGAAAGGGCCTGCCACCGTGCAGTTCGGTCCCGCGCTGTCCGGTCAGATACGCGTTCAGCGGCTCGCCCCGGAAGTCGGTGGCGGCAGCCACTTTCGTGCTGCGGCCGGCCGCAGCAGTTTCGACCGGCTCGATCTGTCGGCCGAATACAGCTGGTCGGGTGAAAACCTGTGGCTTCGGGTCGGCGGTGTGCGCAACGATTCCGACGACTATCGCGACGGTGCAGGGCGCCGCTTCCAGTCCTTCTATACGCGCTACGCAACGGCGCTGGCCACGGGCGCGCACATTGGCCGCGATACCGATATCGAGTTCGATACCGAAAACGGCGACGCCGTCGCCGGATTTCCGGCCTTCCACATGGACGGCACGCGCTTCAAGCGCTCGGTCTGGGGTGCGAAGCTCGCGCATCGCATGCCTGGCAGCATCCTGTCGGCGCTCGAATTTTCGCTGCGCTGGCAGCGCGTCAAGCACCTGATGGACGACTACACCTACCGGCCGACTCTGGTGGAGGAACTGGTGCCCGGCTTTCTCGACCAGTTCCCGACCTTGCAGATGCGCCAGGACTACACCGGCCGCACCGCCAGGCTGAACGCGCAGCTTGACGTCGGTCCGGAGACCGGCCTGCTGCTGGGCATCGATTTTCGCGATGACGAGCATTTGGGTGACAACGTCCGCACGACGAAGACCTGCTTCACCGGCACCGACAATTGCCCGCTGTTTTCCGCGTCACGGACGGCTTTCTATGATCTGCGGGCCCGAACCGAAGGCTTGTTCGCGGAGCTGACGCATCGCACCGGCGACCTGACGCTGAGAGCCGGCGCCCGGGCCGACAGATTGCGCACGCAGGCCGGCGAACTGCGCAATTTCCTCGGCACCCAGGTGTTGCCCGGCAGTTTTGACGAACGTACCGAGCGGCTGTACAGCGGCTTCCTGCGTGCGCAGCTCCGCCACGGCGAATCGCTCGAAGGTTTCGTCGCACTGGGCGTGGCGCAGCGGGCAGCGTCGAATCTGGAGCGTGCCAGTTTCGGCGCCTTTTACATCGATCCGGAAACGAATACCGAACTCGATGCCGGACTGAGCTGGCGTACGCAGGACACACGTATCTCGGTCAATGCCTTCGTCAGCCGCATCGACGACTTCATCCTTGCCGAGCAGGGAATCCGTGCGCTCAACGTGGACGCGCGCCGCTACGGCGCCGAACTCGACGCGCGCACGCGCATCGTCGGCAACTGGCATGCGTTGGCCGGCCTTGCGTGGGTACGCGCCGACAACCTGACGCAACACGTGCCGCTGGCACAGACGTCGCCGGCCGAACTGAGGCTGGGCGTCGAATATGCCGACGAGCGCTTCTCGGCTGGCGCCAATGTTCGGTTCGTGCAACGCCAGGACCGCGTGCATGCCGGCTTCGGCAATGCGCTGGGTACCGATCTGGGCGAGACGCCCGGTTTCTCCACCGTGCGCGTCATGCTGGGCTGGAAGCCCGATGCCCGGTTGCAGCTGAGTACCGGCATCGACAATCTGTTCGATCGCAGTTATGCCGAGCACATCAGTCGAAGCGGTGTTTTCCAGCCGGCCGGATTCGTGCAGACCACCCGTGTCAACGAGCCGGGCAGGCTGCTGTGGATGCGCGCGCGGGTGGAGTTCTAGGGGCAGTGCCGGCCGTCAGCGCAAGGATTCCAGCAGCGCCGCAACACGCTCGAATTCGCAAGACTTGTCGAGAAAGTGGTGGGCACCGAGCGCCAGGCTGCGCGCCCGCATCGCGGGTGTGTTGCTGTTGGTCAGCACGATGGCGAGCAGGTCGGGATGATGGATCTTCAGGTGCTGCAGCACGCCGAAACCGCTGCCCTCGCGCAGCTGCAGGTCCACCACGGCGGCATCGAAGCGGCCCTGGCGCAGTGCGTTGATGGCATCGGCTTCGGTCTCGACCTCGCCGCTGACCGTAACGCCGTCGGTGTCCTCAATCAGCGCCACCAGATGCCGGCGGATCAGCGCCGAATCCTCGACCAGCAGCACCTTGAGCTGCCGTGCCGCCTCGTTCAATGCAGAGGTGTCAAGCGAGGCCATGACGGCTCCGTGCCGGCGATGACAGCCGGCCGCGCGGAATATGGCAGGCCTGTAGGTGAGGGCCGACAGACGGCATCATTCGATCAGCCCATTCTTCAGCGCGTAATAGGTCAGTTCCGCATTGCTTTTCAGGTTGAGCTTGGTCAGCAGGCGACTGCGGTAGGTACTCACGCTCTTCACGCTGATGAACAGCTCGTCGGCGATTTCGGTGACCGACTTGCCGGTGGACAGCTTGTGCAGTACCTGGAATTCCCGTTCCGACAACTGCTGATGCGCTGGCGCGTCGGTGTCGCCGTTGAGCCGCTGCGTCAGCAGATCGGCCACGGTGTCGCTGACATAGCGCCGGCCGCGCAGCACGGTGCGGATCGCAGCCAGGATGTCGTCCACGTCCGCGTCCTTGCGGATATAGCCATTGGCGCCGGCGCGCAGCATGTTCAGCGCGTACTGTTCTTCGGCGTAGGCGCTGATGATGAGTACCGGCAGGTCGGTGCGGTGCGTGCGCAGCAGGCGCAGCGTGTCCATGCCGTCGCGGTCGGGCATCGATATGTCGAGCAGCAGCACGTCGAATTCCTGCTGCCGCAGCAGTGTCAGCGTTTCGGCGCTGGTGGCCGCCTCGGCAGCGACTTCGAGATCGGGCTCGGCGTCGATCAGCAAGCGCAGGCCGTTGCGTACGATCTGGTGGTCATCGGCGAGCAGGACGCGTTTTTTTTGCATGACTTGCGGTTCCATCGGGGAGCGATGCGCATTATCCGCTTCGGCGGCGGAACAGTCCGAGCACGAAAGCGACGAAGGTCAGTACCAGGAACACGATGAACAGTATTTTCGCAATGCTGGCGGCACTTGCCGCAATGCTGCCGAAGCCGAACAATGCAGCCACCAGCGCGACGAGCAGGAAGATAAGGGCATAGTGAAGCATGACAGCCTCCGTGGGTGACACGACGTGGTTCCAGGCCGGCGCAGACCTCGGCCCGGATGAATCCAGAATAGGCGGCGCCGGCCGCGGCAGCTGTCGTCCGTGCCGTCGGCGGTGCGTCGGACATGTCTGACGTGCAGGAACGGATGACGCCGGCCAGCCGCCGTCAGGCGATCGTGGACGGACTGTCGCGCGCCGCGCGCACAGCCGGTTCGGCGTCCGACGGCGCGGAGCGGCTGACCGATCGCATGCTGATGCGGCTGGCGCGCTTCCGCTGGGGCGCGCTGCTGGTCGTCAGCATCGGCATCACCTTCACCGTGCTGTCCGAAACCGCCTTCCAGTCAATGCTGCATGCGCGCGAGGAAATCGATGCGTCCCGCCTGGCGCTGACGGTGCTGGGCAATCTGGCTTACGACCATGCCCACGTCGCGCTGACGCAGTCGCGCTATATAGAAGAGCCATCTTCCGAACGCCTGGCAGAGCATGTCGCTACCGTGCGGCGGCTGACCAGCGAGGCAGAGGAAGTCCTGGGCTGGGCGGTGCGCCGCCAGATCGATCCGGACCGCATCGCCATCGTGCGCGGCCTGCAGGCCACCGAGAGCGAGGAACTGAAGCGTCTGGACGAACTGCCGCCAGAAGCCAGTCCGGTCGAGGTGATGGATGTGTTCCTGCCGCATGCCGTGGAGCAGCAGGCGCTGCGCGACGTGCTCGAACCCCTGGTCAAGACCGAACGCGCCTATCTGGAGGAGCAGATGGCGCAGCTCGGCGAGGAAATCGAACGCCAGCGCAGCGTGGCGATCATGGTGGTCTCCGCCGGTGTGCTGCTGCTGATACTGCTGCTGCGCGCCTATGCGATGCGCAGCCAGATGGAGGCGGCGACGGCGGACCGGTTGCGCGAGGCGCGTGACGAACTCGACGCGCTGGTCAGGGTGCGCACGGCAGAACTGTCGGAACTGGCCAGCCATCTGCAGACCGAGGCGGAACGGCAGAAGGCGGCGCTGGCGCGCGAACTGCACGATGAAATGGGTTCGATCCTGACCGCCAGCAAGATGGAGGCATCGATGCTGCTGCGCCGTGCCCGCAAGCAGGGCAGCCCCGACGTCGATGCGCTGGCGCGCATATGCGACATTCTGGAGCAGGGCGTGCAGATCAAGCGACGGGTCATTGAAGGCCTGGTGCCTACCGTGCTGACGCATCTCGGACTGCTGCCGGCGCTCGAATCGCTGGCTGACGAAATCCGCGCTTCGGCGCCGTTCCGGCTCGTGCTCGAACTGCCGGACGCGCTCGAACTGGACCGCGATCGCGCGATCGCGATCTATCGCGTGGTGCAGGAAGGGCTCACCAATATAAGAAAGCACGCGCAGGCGGAGCGCGTGTGGATCAGCCTGTCGGTCGAGTCGGGGTGGGTCAGGCTGGAAATCCGCGATGACGGCGTCGGCATTTCGGGCGCCACGCCGAAGACGACCGGTGCGCACGGACTGCTCGGGATGAAATATCGCGCCGACGCGCTGGGCGGCAGCTTTTCGATCGGTCCGGCACCGGATCGCGGCACGCTGCTCGAACTGAAACTGCCGCTGCCGCCGGCCTGACCTTCAGGCTTCAGATCAGACCAGCACCATGTTGTCGCGGTGGATCAGTTCCGGCGTATCGACATAGCCGAGCAGGGATTCGATCTCGGCTGACGGGCGGCGCGCGATGCGCCGCGTCTCCGACGCCGAGTAGTTGATCAGGCCGCGTGCCAGTTCCGTACCATCCGCGTCGCGGCAGGCGATGACGGCGCCGCGTTCGAACTGGCCATGCACCTCGACCACGCCGATCGGCAGCAGGCTCCGGCCTTCGCGCAGCGCACGTGCTGCACCTTCGTCGAGCACGACCGCGCCGACCAGCTGCAGATGATCGGCCAGCCACTGCTTGCGCGCCACCAGCGGCGTGTTGCCGGCGCGCAGGAAGGTGCCGAGCGCCTCGCCGCCGACCAGTCGCAGCAGCACGTCCGGTTCGCGGCCGCTGGCGATCACCGTGTCGGCACCGCTGCGGGCCGCGCGTCGTGCCGCGCGTACCTTGGTGATCATGCCGCCGCGCGATATGCCAGTGCCGGCACCACCCGCCATCGATTCGAAGCGGGCGTCGTCCGCCTCGCCCTCGCCGATCAGCGTGGCTGACGGGTCATTGCGCGGGTCGGCGGTGTACAGGCCCTTCTGGTCGGTCAGGATGACCAGGCAGTCGGCTTCCGTCAGGTTGGCAACCAGCGCGCCCAGCGTGTCGTTGTCGCCGAACTTGATTTCGTCGTAGACGACGGTGTCGTTCTCGTTGATCACCGGCACCACGCCCAGCTCCATCAGCGTGGACAGCGTGGAGCGGGCATTGAGGTAGCGTGTCCTGTCGGCCAGATCCTCGTGCGTCAGCAGGATCTGCGCGCAGGCGAGGCCGTATTGCGAGAAGGCGCTTTCATAGGCCTGCGCCAGGCCCATCTGGCCGACGGCCGCTGCGGCCTGCAGTTCGTGCATGGCGCTCGGACGGTTGGTCCAGCCCAGGCGCTGCATGCCGGCCGCGATCGCGCCGGAGGACACCAGCAGCACCTCGCGCCCCTCGGCGCGCAGCGCGGCGATCTGGCGCGCCCATTCCTGCAGTGCGCCGAGATCGAGCCCTGCGCCGTTGTTCGTGACGAGTGCGCTGCCGACCTTGACGATCAGCCGCTTCGCCTGTTCAAGCCGGGTTCTCATCGCTGGGCTCGCTGACGTCCAGGGTACGCACGTCGGGCTCCGGTTCCGGAGGCGGACGGGTGGCTTCCACATGATCCATGATGGCGTAGCACAGCGCGTCGCAGCCCTGGCGCGTCATGGCCGAAATGCTGAAGGCCTTTTCGGCGCCGAAGGCTTCGACGAAGTCGCGCACGCGCTGTTCGCGCTCTTCTTCCGGAATCAGGTCGATCTTGTTCAGCACCAGCCAGCGCGGCTTGTCGTAAAGCGACTGGTCGTAGCGGCGCAGTTCCTCGATGATCGCGCGTGCGTCATGCAGCGGGTCGGCGTCCGGGTCGAACGGGGCCAGATCGACCAGATGCAGCAGCAGCCGGGTGCGCTGCAGGTGGCGCAGGAACTGATGGCCGAGGCCGGCACCATCTGCAGCGCCCTCGATCAGGCCCGGAATGTCGGCAATCACGAAGCTGCGCGAATCGTCGACGCGAACCACACCCAGATTGGGCGCCAGCGTGGTGAAGGGGTAATCGGCCACCTTGGGGCGGGCTGACGACACTGCGCGGATGAAGGTCGACTTGCCCGCATTCGGCATGCCGAGCAGACCGACGTCGGCCAGCACCTTCAGTTCCAGCTTCAGTTCGCGCCGTTCGCCTTCCTCGCCCGGTGTGCTTTGCTTCGGGGCGCGGTTGGTGCTCGACTTGAAGTGCAGGTTGCCCAGGCCACCGCGGCCGCCGCGCGCGATCTGCGCACGTGCGCCGTCGTGGTCGAGGTCGGCGATGACCTCGCCGCTGGCCAGGTCGGTGATGGTGGTGCCAACCGGCATGCGCAGTTCGCGATCTTCGCCGCCGCGGCCGTAGCAGTCCGCACCACGGCCATTGGCGCCGCTGTCGGCGCGGAACACGCGCGTGTAGCGGAAGTCGATCAGCGTATTCAGATTGCGGTCGGCCACCGCCCAGATGCTGCCGCCGCGGCCGCCATCGCCACCGTCGGGGCCACCGAACGGAATGAATTTTTCGCGCCTGAACGAGGCCGAGCCATTGCCGCCGTCGCCGGCGATGACTTCTATCTTCGCTTCGTCAAAGAACTTCATCGCGATTCACACATGCCTGCTAGATGACTGGAGTGACCGGCCGGCGCGTGCCGGCGGCACAAACAAAAAGCCCTGCCTCGCGGGCAGGGCTCGGGTGCCGGCGAGCCTGGATCAGGCCGCTGCCGGAACGATCGTTACCATGCGACGGCGATTGGCGCCCTTCACACTGAACTGCACCACGCCGTCGATCTTGGCGAACAACGTGTGGTCCTTGCCCATGCCAACATTGTCGCCCGGGTGGAATTCGGTGCCACGCTGACGCACGATGATGCTGCCAGCCGAAATCAGCTGACCGCCGTAGCTCTTGACGCCAAGTCGCTTCGACTCTGAGTCGCGGCCGTTACGCGTACTGCCGCCGCCTTTTTTGTGTGCCATTTGATGCTCTCCTGGATACGCTCAGCGGCCTTAGCCGTTGATGGCTTCGATGCGCAGTTCGGTGTAGTTCTGACGATGACCTTGATGCTTCTGGTAGTGCTTGCGACGGCGCATCTTGAAAATCGTCACTTTCTTGTGGCGCCCTTGAGTGAGCACCGTTGCACGAACGCTGGCACCGGCAACCAGGGGCGCACCGATCTTGACCGATTCGCCCTCGCCGACCATCAGAATCTGGTCGATCACGATTTCCGAGCCCACATCCGCAGGTATCTGTTCTACCTTGATTTTTTCGCCAGCGGCAACGCGATACTGCTTGCCACCGGTTTTTATGACCGCGTACATGTGTAACCCCAATAAGGTTTAAGGGAATCTACAAGTATATCGGAGGTGTGGCCATAAAGTCAAAGGCCAATAAACATCAATGGCTTGACGGGCTGGCGTGCGCTGCTACCATCCGCGTTTTTCCGCGTCCGGCAGGCATCCTTGTCCTCTCTCAACCGACTTTACAGCCTGATAGCGGACGACATGCGCGAGCTCGATGTCGTCATCCGGCAGCGACTGCACTCGGACGTCGTGCTGGTGCGCCAGGTGGCCGAATACATCATAGGTGCCGGCGGCAAGCGACTGCGTCCCGCGCTGGTGCTGCTCACGTCGGGCGCCTGCGGCTATTCCGGCGCCCACCGTACCGAACTGGCGGCGGTGGTCGAATTCATCCATACCGCGACGCTGCTGCACGACGACGTGGTCGATGAATCCGAACTGCGGCGCGGCGCCAAGACCGCCAATGCGCTGTTCGGCAACGCCGCCTCGGTGCTGGTCGGAGACTTCCTGTACTCCCGTGCCTTCCAGATGATGGTCGGTGTGGGCAGCATGCGCGTACAGGCCGTGCTGGCCGAAGCGACCAACATCATCGCCGAGGGCGAGGTGCTGCAGCTGCTGAACTGTCACGACGCCGAAGTCGATGAAGAGCGCTATCTGCAGGTCATCCGCTACAAGACCGCCAAGCTGTTCGAGGCGGCGAGCCGGCTCGGTGCGTTGCTGGCCGGCGTCGATACCGACGTCGAAGAACGTTTCGCGCGTTTCGGCATGCATCTTGGAACGGCCTTCCAGCTGGTTGATGACATCCTCGACTATTCCGGCGACGAGCAGTCCATCGGCAAGAATCTCGGCGACGACCTGGCGGAAGGCAAGCCGACGCTGCCGCTGATCCATGTGATGAAGAACGGCAATGCCGAACAGGTGGCGGCTGTGAGGCATGCCATCGAACAGGGCGGGCGGGACGACTGGTCTGCCGTTCTGAAGGCGGTCGTCGACAGCGGCGCCATCGATGCGGCCCGTGCGCACGCCCGCCGCGAAGCCGAACTGGCGAGCGCCGAGCTGGCCGGTCTGCCGTCGAACGAATACCTGCAAAGTCTGCTCGATCTCGCAATGTTTGCAGTTGAGCGGAAGTTCTAGCATAATGCGCGCCTCGTTGCTTTCGGGCAGCGGAAAAGCAGTGCTGCACATGGAATCAGGCGTGTGCAGATCGGGGAATAGCTCAGCCTGGTAGAGCACTGCGTTCGGGACGCAGGGGCCGGAGGTTCGAATCCTCTTTCCCCGACCAAAATCCCGCGGAAAAGCCACCCTTCGGGGTGGCTTTTTTGTTTTGGACCGCGCCGTTGTCCAGCAAGCCGGTTCGTCTGCCGAGCCGCCAGTCGCGTCCATCCGGATCAAATCAGCAAGGTGGTCATCGTGCGGCGAATTGTCATGCCTGCACCTGCGCGGCATCGATACGGTCCCGACGGCATTGCCGCCATGCCGGTTCCATCGCCCACGGAATCCCGCCGTAGTTTCCCATCCGTCCGGTCCGCTCGTGCACCCTGCATTCGGTCCGCGCATACACCTTTCCGATCCGGAGCCCGGCGTGAAAGACGCTTCAGAAGGCAGACCTGGCTTTTGATAGCATGCGTCGGATTTTTTCGTGCGATGAGGTGTGCGTGATGTTTCCTGTGGCTCCCCGCCCGTTGAAAAAAGCGATGACAAAGCGCCTGCTGGCTGTGGCGATGACGTGTGCGCTGCTGAGTCCGGCTGCCCGCGCCGAGGATCCGGCGCCGACTGCCGTGCCGGCCGTGCAGGTCGACAACCCGGAATACCTGAAAGGTCTGAAGAAGGTCGCGATCACCTCGTTCAGCGTCGAAGTGCTGACCTACCTGAAGGCGGGCGAGGGTGGCGATCTGGGTAACCTGATCTCGGGCAAGCCCAATTCGGTCAGCGTGACGCTCAAGGGTCATGATGCCGCGACGTGGCAGAAGCTGGTTGGCGACTACTACGCGGTGCTCACCGCGCAGCTGGCCGCCGCCGGCATCGAAGTCATTCCGCAGGAACAGCTGAATGAACTGCCGGAATACAAGAGCATTGCCGGCGCAAGCACCGCCAGTCCGCATGAGGAAGATGCCAAGGCCGGGAAGGGGCTCTACATCGGCAGCGTCGGCGTGCCGATGCTGATCCAGAGCGAGGATGCGGTATTCCGCAAGGGACTGTTCAGCAAGCCGCCGGAAGATCCCTACATGACCTTCGGCAGCCGTTTCGCATCCGGGTTTTCGACCGGCGGCGCCCAGAATGCCGAATTCGCGCTGGCAAAGAAGCTCAATGCCCACGTGCTGAAGGTGCGCTTTACCGTCGTACCGACCTTGCTGACCACGAACAAGGGCTTCTGGGTCGGCAACAGCGTCGAGAGCAAGGCATCGCTGTCGCTGCCCACCTATGTCAATCGCTTCGTCGTGTATGCGCCGTCCGGTGACCAGAGCAAGATTTCCCTGTCATCGCCTGCCGTGAGTGCCCGGACCGTCGGTGAAATGAAGGATGTCACCAGCACCGCCGGCACGGCCTTGCGTACCGCCGACGCGGCGGGCGGCATTGCGCTCGGGTTGCTGACCGGCGGTATCGCCGGGGCGGTCAAGGCGGGAGCCAACGTTGCCCGGGACTACGAGGTCATCGTCGATGGTGCCGCCTTCAACCAGATGTTGACCGAGGAACTTTCGTCGGTGAGTCAGGCCTTCGTCGGCCGGCTGAACTGATGCAGTGAGGGCCGGCCTGCGGCACGGGCTGCACCGTGCCGTGCCCGGACTGTCGTTCAGCGCTCCCAGCCGCCGCCCAGCGCCAGGAAGACGCGGATCTGGTCGGTGGCGACCTGTGCATCGGACGCCGCCAGCGCGGCGTCGGCCTCGGTCAGCATGCGTTGCGCGTTCAGGTCGTCCAGATAGGGCAGGCGGCCGGTTGCGAACAGCGTCCGCACCTGCTGCGCCGCGTCCGCGGTGTCGTCGCGCGCGCGCCGCAGCGCGCTGTTGCGGTCCAGGTCGCGCGCCAGCAGGGCCAGATCCGATTCGATTTCCTGCAGTGCCCGCAGCACCACGGCGTCGAAGCGCGCCAGTGCGGCTGCGGCACCGGCGTCCGCCTGACGCACCCGTGCCTTTTCCTCGTCGCCGGGGATGGTCCAGGAAATCAGCGGACCGAAGCTCCAGCGGCGTGTTCCGGCCTGACCCATGTGATCGAGCAGACCGGTGGCGCCGGCAGACAGACCCAGCGTGACGGTGGGATAGAGCGCCGCGGTGGCGACGCCGACCCGGGCGGTCGCGGCGGCCAGGCTGCGCTCGGCCTGACGTACGTCGGGACGCCGGCGCAGCAGCGCGGTGCCGTCACCGATCGGGATGGGCTGGCCCGGCCTCGGCACACGCGCGCAGGTTTCCAGTTCGCGCGGATAGTCGGCCGGCGGATGTCCGGTCAGCACTGCCAGCCGGTAAAGCGCCAGGCGGCGACGCGCGATGTGGGCCGGAATGGCCGCGCGCGACTGGGCGGCCAGCGCACCGGCACGCGGCACGTCCGCCGCCATGCTGCGACCGGCCGCGACCAGCCGCGTGACTGCGTCCAGATTCTTCTGCTGCAGGTCGGCGGCCTGTTCGGCGACCGCCTGTTCGTGTCCGGCCGAGCAGGCTTCGGCGTAGGCCTGTGCCACGTCGGCGGCGATGCTGATCCGCGCCAGATCGAGTGCCGCGCGACTGGCTTCGGTGTCGGCTTCGGCAGCTTCTGCCGCGCGTTTCAGGCCGCCGACCAGATCGATCTGGTAGGACAGCCGGATGCCGGCGTTGGCCAGGTTTTCCACCGGCAGCGCGTGCGGAATGATGTAGGCCTCGCCCGCTTCGCGGGCGCGCACCGCGGTTGCCGACGCGCCGGCCTTGATGTCCTTCGCACCTTCGGCTTCCTGCACGATGGCCTCGCTGCGCGACAGGTTGGCTGCGGCGACGCGCAGGTCGGCGTTGGCCGCGAGCGCTTCCGCCACCAGACGGTTCAGCTGCGGGTCGTCATACAGGCGCCACCACTGGTCGGGAAGGTCGCCGCCCGCATGTTCGGTGAAGGTCGCGCCGGCAAAGGCGCCGCGTGCGGCCGGCGCGTTGATCGCCGCCTTGTCCGGCAGGCGGTAGTCCGGCCCGACCGTGGTGCAGGCGCCGACTGCGAATGCCAGACAGAGAGCCGGGAGTGTCCGGGCGTTCATTTTCCGCTGTCCTCCTTCTGCTGCGTCTGGACGACGGTCACGCTCGCGGTGCGGCCGGCGACCAGCCCGGCATCGGCCGGCGTGTCGTCGAGCGCGATGCGCACCGGCACGCGCTGTGCCAGGCGGACCCAGCTGAAGGTCGGATTGACGTTCGGCAGCAGGTTGGCGCCTGCGGCGCGGTCGCGATCCTCGATGCCGGCCGCGATGCTGGCGACATGGCCATGGATCTGCCGGTCGTCGCCCATCAGTCTGACCAGCACCGGCTGGCCGACCGCGATCCGCCGCAGCTTCGTTTCCTCGAAATAGCCCTCGACGCGGAACGACGAGGCGTCGATCAGCGCCATCACCGGCTTACCGGCGCTGACGTAATTGCCGACGCGCAGGCTCAGATCCGATAGATGGCCGTCGGTCGGCGCGACCACGCGGGTGCGCTGCAGATTGAGCGTGGCCATGTCGCGCCCGACCAGGGCCTGCGCCAGCGCGGCTTCCGCCAGCGCTACCTTCGAGGTGCCCTGTTCGCGACTTTCCTCGGCCACCAGTTCGCCCAGCGAGCGGTTGCGGACGGCTTCCCGCTGCGCCTGTTCGAGCGCGGCGCGCCGGGCAGCGACCTGGGCGTCGGCTTCGCGCAGCGCCAGGGCGTAGCGTTCGCGGTCGATCTGGAACAGGAACTGGCCGCGCTTGACCGGCTGGTCGTTGACGACCGCGAGTCCGGTGACGATGCCGGACACGTCGGGCGCGATCTGCACGATGTCGGCGCGCACCCGGCCGTCCGGCGTCCATGGTTCTTCCTGATAGTGGAACCAGATCTTCCGGCCGGCGAACAGCGCGATGGCGACCGCGGTCAGCGTGACGGCGACGCCGAGTGCCTTCGAAAGCCTCTGTTTCAGCAAGGGTGACGGATTCATGGCGATACCTTCAGGGAAAGCATCAGGACGAGAGCCCAGACGATGACGAAGAGCGCGGTTTCGAACAGCGCCCGGTGCCAGACGTGGCGATACACGCCCAGAGCGGCGAGCAGCCGGTTGAGGCCGAACGTGAGGACCAGTGCGCTGGCGCCGGTGACCAGCACCGAGGTCAGATAGACGCCGAAAAGATCGATTTCCGGGCTCATGCGGCGCCCTCCGGAAAACCGGCCGGGTAGCGCGGTGCAGCCGGGAACAGGTTGCGCCGCAGGCCGACCAGCGCGCTCAGACCCCGGACAGTGCTGCCGGGTGTGCCTGCCAGGCGGCCCAGCGCCTGATCGATCAGCGACAGCAGCGTGCTGTCGTCCGCCGGCCGGCCGGCGGACAGTGCGGCATAGTGCGTGCCCACGGCATCGAGCAGCCGGGCCACGGCGTCGGCCGATGCCGCGGGCAGGCCGGGCTGGAGTTCCTTCAGCGCCACCAGGTCCATGCCGGTGCGTAGTTCGCGCAGCGCATCGATGCCGGCCAGGTCCTCATCGCCGGTGGCGGCCAGTCGCGGCGTCAGCAGACCCAGCCGGTCCACCATGCGCGAGGCGAAGGCCGCGGGTTCCTGCGCGTCCCTGCCGTGTGCGAGCCGGGCGAGGTTCTGCCAGGTCTGGCGCAGCAGCCGGCGCGCGCTGGTGCCGGCGCTCATCGAGCGCATGCTGCGGGTGACGAAGATGGCCATGAACAGACCGACGAACTGGGCCAGATTGACGTTCAGGAAGCCGGCGAAATTGGCGCTGAAGTGTTCCTGGATGGCCAGCACGTTGGCGAAGTTGAGCACCACCACCAGCGCCGGCAGCGCGCGGCGCGGGTCCAGCATGATGACGCCGATGGTCAGCATGGTCGGGGCCAGCACCATGACCAGCATCGGGAAGCTGTCGATCATGGGCAGCAGCAGGAAGAGGTAGATGCCGGCCAGCGGCACGGCGATCATCAGGCTGATGCCGAACAGCCTGATCGCCGGCGCCGGGTCGTCCATCGACGCGAACAGGCAGCACACGATGGCGGCGTTGATGGCGGCGGCCGATCCTTCCGGCCAACCGGTCAGTATCCAGACCGCGCACGACAGCAGTATCGCGACCGCGGCTGCGGCGCCCGACAGCAGGGCCAGACCGGGATCGCTGTGCAGCGGGCGCTGCCCGGCGCCGGTCAGTGCGGCAGCGAGTATCGCGGGTGGCGGCGTGTCCGGCGCATCGAGGTGATCGAACAGAACGTGTGCTTCGTGCAGCGTCCGCACCAGATCGGTCAGACGGGACAGCAGGCTGAGCCGGTTCAGCGCATCCCAGTCCGCGCCTTGCAGGGCTCCGGGCTGCGCCAGATCCCGCAGCAGTTCGTCCTTGCCGGCAGCGGGGGCGCCGGCTGCGATCCAGTCGGCCACCGATGCCATGAGCCGCTGCGTGTCGCGGTCCGGTCCGCTGCCTTCGGTCCGCATGGCGGTCACGCGGTCGGACAGGCTGGCCAGCACCGGTATCAGCAGCAGGATGCGGTCATGCAGCGCGCGTACCAGCGCGGTCGTTTCCCGCAGGTGCGAGGTGTCGAACGGCAGATGCGAGGCCAGCATGTGGATTTCGCTGGCGGCGCCGGCCAGGCGCTCGCGGTCGCGCTCCAGCGCCGGCGCGGTTTCGCCGCGCAGGATGTCCAGCGCCCAGTGGTCGGCGTCGCCGAGCCAGTTGCCGACACGGGTGCGCAATGCGTCGCCGACCGGCCGCGGAAAGAACAGGCTGTGCACCAGCGTGGCGCACACGATGCCCAGCACGATCTCTTCGGTGCGGGCAACCGCCATATTGAAGACTTCGGCCGGCTGGCCGACGCTTGAGAAGCCGATGATGGCGGCGGTATAGCCGGCGAGCATCACGATGTAGCTGCGCGGCGAGCGGTCGAGCACCGATATCGCGAGGCAGCCGCCGACCCACAGCGCCAGCGCCAGCGACAGCAGCACCGGCGCATTGACCAGCGGCGGCACCAGCATGACGGCCGCAATGGCGCCGAGCAGCGTGCCGAGCAGACGGTGCAGCGCCTTCGACCGCACGGCCGCCGCCATCGGCTGGCTCACGACATAGACGGTGATCATGGCCCAGTAGGGACGCGGCAGGTCGATGCACAGCGCCAGATAGAGGGCGAGCATCGCCGCGGCGAAGGTGCCGGTCGAGAACCGCAGGCTGGCGAGCTTGAGCGGGAACATGGCTCAGGCGTCGTCACCGGACGGGGCGTCGATGTCCCGCAGTCCGGCGTCGAGTGCGGCCAGCGTCGCCAGCGTCGCTTCGAGCGCGCTGTCGCTGACCGGCGCCAGCAGGCGTCCGCGCAGCTCCTGCAGGGCGGCTTCGACCCGGACCGCCAGCGCCTCGCCCGCGGCCGTCAGATGCAGCGTCTTGGCGCGCCGGTCGCGGCTGTCGTCGTGCCGCTCGACCAGCCCGTGCAGGCACAGCTGGTCGAGCAGGCGGACCAGTGACGGACCTTCGATGCCGATTTCCTCGGCCAGCATGGTCTGCCGGATGCCGCCGCCGAAGCGGGCGATGTGCAGCACCGGGACCGCCTGGGCATCGGAAATGCCGTAGGCGGTGAGCGAGCGATTGACTTCCTTGCGGTAGATGCGGGCGATCCGCAGCAT
This sequence comes from Betaproteobacteria bacterium, assembly GCA_020621405.1. Taxonomy (GTDB): domain Bacteria; phylum Pseudomonadota; class Gammaproteobacteria; order Burkholderiales; family Rhodocyclaceae; genus Methyloversatilis. The sequence goes on along the minus strand of JAHRYN010000004.1, from coordinate 239,366 downwards.
GCCGCGCGTCAGCTCGCGTTCCTTTGCCTGTCTTGCAGTGTTCATCGTGCGCTCCGCAGGGGTGGATGAATTTATAGTAGGTAGCTAGCTATCAATAGTCAATATGCGGCAATTACGCCTCCCCGGAGGGGATGTCCCGGCGACATCGCGACTCCTGTCACCGGCTGGCGCGAACGCGCCGGGTATGCCCGGACGGGGTGCCGGCCGCCGCCTCCGCATGAAGCCCGCTCGCACAAAACCTTCCCTCGCCGTAAGCTTGCGCACTGTTTCCCGATGGCGCTTCCGGACGGTTCCGGCTGGCGCCGCTCTGACAATTCCTTCCGGTCACCGATGTCTCGCTTCCTTTTCTTCCTGCTGCTGGCGGTCATCGCCTGGATCTGGTTCAAGAAGTCCTCGCGCAGCGACACGCCGCAGCGCCCGCCGGCCCGGACGCCGCCCGACGTGCCGGTCGAGCGCATCGTCCAGTGCGCGCACTGCGGCCTGCGCCTTCCCGAGGGCGAGGCGCTGGTGTCGGGCAAGGATCATTTCTGCTGTGCGGAACACCGGAATGCCCAGAACGTCGGGCGTTGAAGCGGCGGTGGAATGGGTTTCAGGCCTGTCGCGCCTGACCTCGCTGCGCTACTTCAATCTGTACCGCCTGCTGATGACATCGGTGCTGCTTGCACTGGTGCTCGGCTTTCCGGGGCAGATCCGGTTCGGCGACTACAGTCAGGAACTGTTCTCGCGCACCGCGCTGGCCTACTGGCTGTTCGCGATCGTCGTCATGCTGGGCGCCGACCGCTTGCTGCCGGGCGCGGCCACCCGCCTGACCTTCGGCGTGCTGGCCGACATCGTGTTCCTGACCGTGCTGACCTTTGCCAGCGGGGGCGTTGGCAGCGGACTGCCCTTCCTGCACGTGGTCGTGCTCGCGTTCGCCGCGCTGGTCGGCCAGGGACAGCTTGCGGTCTTCTACGCGGCCGTGGCTAGCCTGGCGATGCTGTTCGAACAGGCGATGCAGTGGATTGCGCTGAACGGCGACGCCAGCAGCTTCGTGCACGTCGGCATCATCAGCGTCGGTTTCTTCGCTACGGCAATCGCGGTGCGGCTGCTGGCAAGGCGGGTCATCGCCAACGAGTCGCTTGCCTTCGAGCGCGGGCGCGATCTGTCCGAGCAGGTGCGCCTGAACGAGCGCGTGATACGCGACATGGAAGACGGCGTGCTGGTGGTCGATCCGCACGGCCATGTCAGGCAGGCCAATCCGCAGGCGCACCGGCTGCTCGACCCGCTGATGCCGAGGCCGGTCACGCTGGCTGACTTCTCGCCCGAGCTCGAAACACTGCTGTCCGGCGCCGCGGCACCGGAGCGGGAACGGGTGCTGGTGCTCGATCTGCCAGCGCGGCCGGCCGCGCTCCGGGTGCGCTGTGTGCCGGCTGGCGGACCGGGCGGGCATCTGCTGTTCATCGAGGATCTGGCGCGGCTGCGCGAACAGGCGCGCCAGATCAAGCTTGCCGCGCTGGGCCGGCTGACCGCCAGCATGGCGCACGAGATACGCAATCCGCTGTCGGCGATCAGCCAGGCGGCAGAACTGCTGCAGGACGAGCGCCGCGCCGAGACGCAGGTGAGGCTCACGCGCATCATCTGCGACAACAGCCAGCGCCTGGACCGGCTGGTCAGCGACGTGCTCGAACTCGGGCGCCGCGATCGGGCCGAACCCGAACTGCTGGACTTCGGTGCCTGCCTGCGCACCTTCGCCGACGAACTCGCGATGCGCGACCCCTCGGTACGCAGCCGCCTGCGCATCGACGCACCGCCGAACGCGATGATCTGGTTCGATCGCGGCCATCTGCATCAGGTCCTGTGGAATCTGGTGATCAACGCGCTGCGCTACGCCGGGCCGGGAGCCGAAGCGGTCCGGCTGATCGTGCGCGCGGGTGATGACGCGAGCTTCCTCGACATCGTCGATGACGGGCCCGGCATCGATGTGGCCACGCGCGCACATCTGTTCGAGCCCTTCTTCACGACGCACAGCCGGGGTACCGGGCTCGGGCTCTACATCGCGCGCGAGCTGAGCGACGCCAACGGGGCGACGCTGGACTTCGTGGATAATTCGCCCGGGGCGCACTTCCGCCTGCGCGGCATGAACAGAAGCTGGGATGGCGAATGGAACGTCGGAGATCGGAACGTGAACTGAAGGTGCTGGTCGTCGATGACGAAGACGACCTGCGCGAACTGCTGGACATGTCGCTGGCGCGCATGGGACTGCGCGCCTCGCTCGCCGGCAGTCTCGAGCAGGCGCGCGAACTGCTTGCGACCGAGCGCTTCGCGCTGTGCCTGACCGACATGCGTCTGCCCGACGGCGAAGGCATGGATCTGGTGCGCCTCATCGCCGAGCATCACCGCGATCTGCCGGTGGCCGTCATCACCGCCTACGGCAGCATGGACAACGCGGTGGCCGCCCTGAAGTCCGGCGCCTTCGACTATCTGGCCAAGCCGGTGTCGATAGAGCAGCTGCGCGCGCTGGTACGCTCCGCGCTCGACCTTCCGACGCGCAGCGCCAGCGCACCGGCCGGCGGCGGCGATGCGCTGGTCGGCGACGCGCCGGCACTGGTGCAGGTGCGCGACATGATCGTCAAGCTGGCGCGCAGCAGTGCGCCGGTGCATATCCAGGGCGAATCGGGCAGCGGCAAGGAGCGCGCCGCCCGGCTGATCCACGAAACCGGCGCCCGGCGGGCCGGACCGTTCGTCGCGGTCAATTGCGGCGCCATCCCGGAAAACCTGGTCGAGTCCGAATTCTTCGGCTACGTGAAAGGCGCATTCACCGGCGCCGACGCCGACCGCGAAGGGCATTTCCAGGCTGCCTCCGGCGGCACGCTGTTTCTCGACGAGGTGGGTGACCTGCCGCTGTCGATGCAGGTGAAGCTGCTGCGCGCGATACAGGAGAAGTCCGTGCGCCGGGTCGGTGCGCGTACCGAAGAAGCCACCGACATCCGCCTGATCAGCGCCACCCACCGCAATCTGCGGCAGATGGTCGAGGAAGCGCGCTTCCGGCAGGACCTGTTCTACCGGCTCAACGTGCTCGAACTGCGCATGCCCAGCCTGCGCGAATGCAGGGAATCCATTCCGCAACTCGCCCAGACCCTGCTGGACCGCATCGCGGCTGCCGACGGCGCCCATCCGGTACTGACCCAGGCAGCACTCGACGCGCTGTGTGCCTACCCTTTCCCGGGCAATGTACGCGAGCTGGAAAACCTGCTCGAACGCGCCTACGCGCTGAGTTCGGACAGCCGGATCGACGAGGCCGACCTCGGCCTGCTGCCGGCGGCCGACGATGCGGTCGAGGTGCAGGCCGGGCAGCTGCCGCTGCAGGACTATCTCGACCGCATGGAGCGCGCCGCGATCGAGGACGCGCTGCAGAAGACCCGCTACAACCGGACGGCAGCCGCGCGGCTGCTCGGCGTCACCTTCCGGTCGCTGCGCTACCGCCTGCAGCGGCTCGGCCTGAATGACTGATCCGGTTCCGTTCGCGATCGACGCGCAGGGCTGGTGTGCCGGCGCGCGTCGCGTCGAATCGCCGAACTGCGACGAACGCCCCGACGGCGAGCCGGTTTCTCTGGTGGTGCTGCACAGCATCAGCCTGCCGCCGGGCGAATTCGGCGGGCCGTGGATAGAACGGCTGTTCCTGAATGCGCTCGATCCGTCGGCGCATCCGTACTTTGTCGACGTGGCAGCGCTGCGTGTGTCGGCGCATTTCCTGGTGCGGCGCGACGGCGAGCTGCTGCAGTTCGTGCCCACCGTTCGGCGCGCCTGGCATGCCGGTGCGTCGAACTGGAAGGGGCGCAGCCGCTGCAACGACTTTTCGGTCGGCATCGAACTGGAAGGATGCAATGTCCTGCCGTTCGAAGACGCCCAGTACCGCTGCGTGCAGACGCTGATCGAGGCGCTGAAGCTGCGCCATCCGGTTGCCGACGTGGCAGGTCATTCGGATATTGCGCCCGGGCGGAAGGTCGATCCCGGCGCCTGCTTCGACTGGAAACGCTTGCCCGGCGTCGTCCGGCCCGCCTGATTCCCGCCGTGCCGGCGTTTGCGCCGGATTCCTCCCCGCCCGCCATTGTCCGGTGCCGATTCCGTGCATCGGCGGAGTGGTTTGCAAGCGCCGGCAGCGCCGTCTAGCAGAAAAATCGCGCTTGCGGGTGCCGGTGCGGATCACTAGAATTAGTAGCTCATCGCGCTTCAACCACTACATATAGTGGTCAGTTGGCAAAGTCCCATCAAAAGAACCGCTTCTCCGTCGCGCCCCGCGGCGGCCTCACAGGAGACGTCCGCATGCAATTGACCGCCGAACACGCCAGCAACCGCTCGCTGTCCTCTACCGCCGATCAGCTGCCGATCGACGAGTCGGGCACGACCTCATCGCTGCACGCCGACTACAAGATCATCCGTCGCAACGGTGCAGTGGTTGCTTTCGAACCGGCGAAGATTTCGATTGCCATGACCAAGGCCTTCCTCGCGGTCAACGGCGGGCAGGGCGCGGCGTCGGCGCGCGTGCGCGAACAGGTGGCGGCACTGACGTCGGCCGTGGTCGGCGCGCTGGTGCGCCGCCTGCCGCACGGCGGCACCTTCCACATCGAAGACATCCAGGACCAGGTCGAACTGGCGCTGATGCGCTCGGCCGAACACGACGTGGCGCGCGCCTATGTGCTCTACCGTGAAAAGCGCTCCGCCGAGCGCGCGCAGAAGCAGCAGGCGGTTGCCGCGTCGGCCGAACAGCCGGTGCTGCACGTGGTCGATGGCGAGCGCCGCATGCCGCTCGACCACGGCGCGCTGCGCACGCTGATCCAGGACAGCTGCGAGGGCCTGGGCGACGTGGTGTCGGTCGCCACCATCTTCGACGCCACGCTGACCAATCTGTATGACGGTGTGCCGGTCGAGGAAGTGCGCAAGTCGGCGATCCTGGCCGCGCGTTCGCTGATCGAGCAGGACCCGGCCTACGGCTACGTGACCGCGCGCCTGCTGCTGCACACGATCCGCAACGAAGTGCTGGGCGAAGAAACCTCGCAGGGCGCGATGGCCAGCGCCTACGCCGAATACTTCCCGCGCTACATCAGGACCGGCATCGACGCCGAACTGCTCGACCCGAAGCTGGCGCAGTTCGATCTGGCCCGCCTCGGCGCGGCGCTCGATCACCGCAACGACCTGCGCTTCAACTACCTCGGCCTGCAGACGCTGTACGACCGCTACTTCCTGCACATCCGCGACCGCCGCATCGAACTGCCGCAGATCTTCTTCATGCGCGTGGCCATGGGCCTGGCGATGAACGAAATCAACCGCGAAGAGCGCGCGATCGAGTTCTACCAGCTGCTGGCCAGCTTCGACTTCATGAGCTCGACGCCGACGCTGTTCAACAGCGCCACGCTGCGGCCGCAGCTGTCGTCGTGCTACCTCACCACGGTGGCCGACGAACTCGACGGCATCTTCGAGGCGATCAAGGAAAACGCGCTGCTGGCCAAGTTCGCCGGCGGTCTGGGCAACGACTGGACGCCGGTGCGCGCGCTGGGCAGCCACATCAAAGGCACCAACGGCAAGAGCCAAGGTGTCGTGCCCTTCCTCAAGGTGGTCAATGACACTGCGGTGGCCGTCAATCAGGGCGGCAAGCGCAAGGGTGCGGTGTGCGCCTACCTCGAGAGCTGGCACCTCGACATCGAGGAGTTCCTCGACCTGCGCAAGAACACCGGCGACGACCGCCGCCGCACGCACGACATGAACACCGCGAACTGGATTCCCGACCTGTTCATGCGCCGCGTGATGGAAAACGCCGAGTGGACGCTGTTCTCGCCGGCCGACTGCCCGGACCTGCACGACCTGTTCGGTCGCGCCTTCGAAGAGGCCTACACGCGCTACGAAGAGAAGGTGGCGCGCGGCGAGATCCGCCTGTTCAAGAAAATGCCGGCGGTCGCGCTGTGGCGCAAGATGCTGTCGATGCTGTTCGAAACCGGCCACCCGTGGATCACCTTCAAGGATCCGTGCAACCTGCGCTCGCCGCAGCAGCATGTCGGCGTCGTGCATAGCTCGAATCTCTGCACCGAAATCACGCTCAACACGTCCGACACCGAAATCGCCGTGTGCAACCTCGGTTCGGTCAATCTGGTCGCCCACCTGAAGGACGACGGCAACGGCGGCAAGGTGCTCGACCACGACAAGCTGCGCAAGACCATCCGCACGGCCATGCGCATGCTCGACAACGTCATCGACATCAATTACTACTCGGTCGGCAAGGCGCGCAATTCCAACCTGAAGCACCGCCCGGTCGGCATGGGCCTGATGGGCTTCCAGGAAGCACTGCACGAACTGCGCACGCCGTACGCGTCCGACGCCGCGGTTGAATTCGCCGACCGTTCGATGGAAGCGGTCGCCTACTACGCCTACTGGGCCTCGACCGAACTGGCCGAAGAGCGCGGCCGCTATGCCAGCTACAAGGGCAGCCTGTGGGACCGCGGCATCCTGCCGCACGACTCGCTCGACATCCTGGCCGAGCAGCGCGGCGGCTACCTCGAGGTCGACCGCTCGGTGACGATGGACTGGAACGCGCTGCGCAGCCGCATCGCGAACTACGGCATGCGCAATTCCAACTGCCTGGCCATCGCGCCGACCGCCACCATTTCGAACATCATCGGCGTCGATGCCAGCATCGAACCGACCTATCAGAACCTGTTCGTCAAATCGAACCTGTCGGGCGAATTCACCGTGGTGAACGAGCACCTGGTGCGCGACCTCAAGCGCATGGGCCTGTGGGACGAAGTGATGGTCGCCGATCTGAAGTATTTCGACGGCTCACTGTCGCGCATCGACCGCATCCCGGCCGAACTGCGCAGCCTGTACGCCACCGCCTTCGAAGTCGAACCGAAGTGGCTGGTCGAAGCCGCGTCGCGCCGCCAGAAGTGGATCGACCAGGCGCAGAGCCTGAACATTTACATGGCCGGTGCATCGGGCAAGAAGCTGGACGAAACCTACAAGCTCGCCTGGCTGCGTGGCCTGAAGACCACCTACTACCTGCGTGCCATGGGTGCCACCCACGCCGAGAAGTCGACCGGCCGTGGCGGCGAGCTGAATGCGGTGCCGAGCGAAGCCGAACCCAAGTTCTGCGCGATCGACGATCCGACCTGCGAAGCCTGCCAGTAAGCGCCATCGCACCGTCCTTTTTCCCGCTCCCGCATCAGCGGCAGGGGGAATGGACGAGGGCAGGGGACCCGGCTATCGAAGTCCCGATACACACCACGCACCACCCGGCACGCAGCGCGTGCCGTCTGAAGGAGAAAACAGCAATGCTCAGTTTCGAAGACGACCTGCCCGCCAGCATCCCCCATCCGGGTCTGGCACTGCGTAGCGCGGAGCCCATGCCCGCGCCGATGTCGCGCGATCTGCCGCGCGACATCGCCACGCCGCAGGCGCCCGCCGCCGACACCCGCATGCGCCGCATCCGCGCCGAAGACAAGCGCGTCATCAATGGCGGTACCGACGTCAATCAGCTCGTACCCTTCAAGTACAAGTGGGCGTGGGACAAATACCTGTCCGGCTGCGCCAACCACTGGATGCCGCAGGAAGTGAACATGCAGCGCGACATCGAGCTGTGGAAGACGCCGAACGGCCTGACCGACGACGAGCGCCGCCTGATCAAGCGCAACCTCGGCTTCTTCGTTACCGCCGACTCGCTGGCCGCCAACAACATCGTGCTCGGCACCTACCGCCACATCACCGCACCCGAGTGCCGCCAGTACCTGCTGCGTCAGGCGTTCGAAGAGGCCATCCACACGCACGCCTACCAGTACATCGTCGAGTCGCTCGGCCTGGACGAAGGCGAAGTGTTCAACGCCTATCACGAGGTGCAGTCGATCCGCGACAAGGACGAGTTCCTGATCCCCTTCATCGACGTGCTGACCAACCCGGCCTTCAAGACCGGCACGCCGGAAACCGACCAGCAGCTGCTGAAAAGCCTGATCGTGTTCGCCTGCCTGATGGAAGGCCTGTTCTTCTACGTCGGCTTCGTGCAGATCCTCGCGCTCGGCCGCCAGAACAAGATGACCGGCGCCGCCGAGCAGTACCAGTACATCCTGCGCGACGAGTCCATGCACTGCAATTTCGGCATCGACCTGATCAACCAGATCAAGCTCGAAAACCCGCATCTGTGGACCATCGAATTCCGTGAAGAGCTGAAGACCCTGTTCCGCAAGGCAGTCGAACTCGAATACCGCTACGCCGAAGACACCATGCCGCGCGGCGTGCTCGGGCTGAACTCGGCCATGTTCAAGGAATACCTGCGCTTCATCGCCAACCGCCGTGCCCAGCAGATCGGCCTCGACGTGCTCTACCCGGGTGCAGAGAACCCGTTCCCGTGGATGAGCGAAATGATCGATCTGAAGAAGGAACGGAATTTCTTCGAAACCCGGGTGATTGAATATCAGACGGGTGGGGCGTTGAGTTGGGATTGATGGACTGATGTGTCCGTTGCCGGGGCTGATGCAGTTGAGCGGTCGGCGTTGCAGTAGATGGGAAGGGCGCCTGCGGGCGTCCTTTTTTTCATTTCGACGCTCGACGGGGTCGGAAAACTCCACTCCCAGCGAGTTCCCCAGACTTTTCCGCGAGTCTGTCAAGGCGGTCACTGGTCGGTTAATCAACAAGGTCCTTCGCCCTTGGTCTTCGACTCAGAATCTCAGGTGGAAGAGCAATCTATTCATCAAGGGCAATTTCGGTGTCGATGGAATAGATGTAGAAGTAGAGCGTCTCGTCGTTATCGCTGTTCTACGCACCGTAAGTCGCTGCGGGCGGTCGTCGAACGCAGTGCCAACCTCGTCGATTGCTTGGGGCGTGATAATGGCTGTTCCGCCACCCCAAGGAAACGAGGCGCTCTTCCCATAAGACTGGGGACTACAGCAAGGCCACAGACAACGAACCTGATCCAGGAACGCAGGATCATGGTGAGGAAATTCGAGTTTGTTAGGCCCAACGCCGAGCTTAATCCGCGACCGCGCCGGAGCGCAGGTGTTACGATGTTAAATGGGTGAGTTAAGGCTCTGCGTCGCTTGTAAACGGAAACAATGGGGAGGGGGAAAGCGGGTGTTCGCTCTGCGCAGCGAACATGCGCGTTACCGATCAACAACACATGAAACATGCTTCGCTAAGTTTCGCGAGTTTATTTTCTGGGTGTGGAGGTTTCGATTTAGGCTTTATTCGAGAAGGATTTTCATCGCGCGCAGCATATGACTGTGATTCCGAAGCGGTTGATAGCTTCAAAGCTAATTTTTCCAGCCCGATATATGACGTTGATCTTACCGAAGGCGTTCCTCGTGAGAACGAGCTCCGCGATATTGATGTGCTGATTGCGGGCCCGCCTTGTCAAGGGTTCTCAACTGCCGGAAAGCGACAGATCGACGATAAGAGGAATCACCTGCTTACGTTAACTGGGCATCTCGCATCGAGAATTTCACCGAAGGTGTTGATAGTGGAAAATGTCGCAGGAGCGCTTTCTGGTGCCCATGCGCGCTATTGGCATGAATTGGACGCGACTATGCGCCAAGCAGGCTACAGGACAAACACGATACGATGCCAGGCCACCGATGTAGGCATGGCCCAGCTCAGAAGGCGCATCCTCTTTTTTGCATGGAAAACAAAGCGGGATATCGATTTCACTATTCAGGCGCTTCCCCCAAAGGACTTAAGGTCAGTCTTGGATGGAGTGCAGCATCAAGCAAATCATCATCCGAAGAAACTCATTCCACAGAGCCGCGAGTGGCAGATTGCAAGAAGGATTAAAGCGGGACAGAAATTATCTAATGTCCGCGGTGGTGAGAATGCCGTGGCCACTTGGGATATCCCCGAGGTATTTGGAGCGATCAGCGACCATGAGCGAACGATTCTTGAGGTATTGCGCCGTCTTCGCAGACAGAATCGTCTCCGTGATCATGGTGACGCCGATCCCGTTTCCCTATGCCGCCTAGAGAGCGCCCTCGGAAAGCCATTTGTTCGATTGGTCGATGACTTAGTCGCAAAGGGCTATTTGAGACGGGTTGGGCCTGGGATCGACTTGGTTGGGACGTTCAATGGCAAGTTCCGCCGACTGGCATGGGATAAGCCCAGTTGTACGGTTGATACCCGATTTGGATCTCCACGATATTTTCTACATCCATCGCAGCCACGAGGGTTCACTGTACGTGAAGCCGCCAGAATCCAAGGTTTTGACGACGGCTACACGTTCCACGGTAGTGAACTCGGACAATATCGCCAAGTTGGAAATGCGGTGCCGCCGCCGCTTGGCGCTTTGGCAGCACGGTTGGCAAAACGCCTTCTAGGAGCATAAGCGTGACATTGGAAGAGTTGCGGGCGAAGGTAAGAGAGTGGGATCGGCAAAGTATTGGCTCTGCGACTGCTACCTCACACTATGAATGCCTCCTGAATCAATTCGATTATCACGCTGTAAGGGAGTGGCGAGTTTACCTACCCGCTGAGGATCCCGATTTCGCCCCGAGCTATTTGGAGCGACTTGCGGCCTGGATAGGCAATGTCGATGACGAGAGGGACCAGAAGCTGCTTTTAGAGTATGCGAGTTGTATTAGTTTTTTCTCGCACGATGATTTTGCTGCCCTTTACAGCACAGCCTTAAATCTCGCGGTTATTCCATGGGTGGCTGAGCACTGCGGTGTTGATCTCAGCGCGGGCATAGACAAGTTCCAGGCAAAGCTTAGGCGCGAAATCCATTGTAAAACTTGGTTCTGTCCCGTGACGGACAGCATGGATATTAACGAGTTTTACAAGGTCAATCATCTGACGGGAATCGGCCATCGTCCCGGGTTTGCGACTCTACAGATGCTTGCCGAGAAAGCTGGTGCGCCGAGTCCTGGAATCGCTGCAGATCTAACTGCCTACATGGCGAACCCAAGCCTAAATCCTGTTCAGCCCGCCCCACCGCTACAACGGCTGGTCTTGCTTGAGGACGTCGTAGGATCGGGGACCCAATGCATTGACGCCGTTACGTGGGCTGTAGCAAATCTAAATGTTCCCGTACTGTTCGTACCGTTAATTCTCTGCCCGAATGGTGCAAGTACTCTCAGCGATGAAGTGGCGCGATGGGGTGGGCGCCTAACTGTGCACCCAATAATCGAGCTTCGCCGCACTGATCTGCTCGGTCCAGAGCGGCAAGGACAGCAAGGATGGCCAATACCGAAAGAGGCGATTGAGGACCTGGCAACGCGATGCGCGTCTCGCGCTTCTGTAAATATGGAGATATTTGGCTATCGGCAAACGGGATGTTCTTTAGTGACCTTTTCTAATACTCCCGACAATACGTTGCCGATAGTTCATAACAGATCTCGGTCAGGCAACTGGGAGCCGCTGTTCCCACGGGTACATAGGGACTGAGATGAATATCGCCATCAATCCTTTTCAGCAGCTTTACTTTTCCGATGACACTCCAGCGGAAAATAATTTCGTAGAGCTCTTTAGCCGCGAAGTTCTGCAAACGGCAATTCACCCCGTCTTCCAAGGCGGGAATGTAGTACTTAGCGGAACACAAGGCTGCGGTAAGACAATGATCCTGAGCCTTCTTCGGCCCGAAACGCGGATCGCGTACTGGAAGCTCAATCGAGAGTTTCCAGTCAATGAGCAGTTGCGGAATTTTGTCTCTGCCGGTGTAAATCTCACGCGTAGCCGAATTACGGACCTCGTACAGGTCACGCTACATAGGGGCGAAGAGACGGATGCACGTGAGATGCCTCTCTACTTCGCCGATTTTTTCAACTACTTGGTGATCGATGATCTGATCAAGTCCCTTGTGACGATTGGAGGCCACAGAGATGTATTCGACTCCATCGTCGAGCTATCGCGCATCGATGACTTCATTGCCGACTTTACGAAACAAGATTGCTGGTTTGGATATCTCGACGGTGTTAATACCCTTGTTCAGTTGAAGGGACGTGTTTCTGAGCGAGTTGGTTTTTATCGACGTTGGGTTAACGGAAATCTTCTTGAGGAACAACCGCCGGACGATATTCGCACCAGCAAAACTAATATTGGCGAGCCAATAGCACGTATGGCGGATTTCTTACGTCAAAGCGGCGTTATTTCGAGAGACGTTCCAGTACTTATTCGCGTAGATCAAATTGAAGAATTGCATCGAGCGTTCACTGAACGTCAGCGAGGGTTGCTGCTGGGCTTCCGAAAGATGCTGAATCGGGCATTCGCTTCGCGAGATGCCAGAGTGCATTACCGTGCCGGAACTCGCCGTTACGGGTGGAACAGCCCCGATTTCCTTAGCGTTTGGGGAAGTGAGGCTCGCCTGGAGGTCCGACGCGATTACCACTTAATCGACATGGATCTAGAGCTTTTTGCTCTAGGTGAGACGAGAAATTCGGTATTCGAGAGGTTCTCCGTCGACGCCTTCCAAAAGCGAGTTGAATATTTCTTTGGCAATGAAGCGAAGAACTTGAAGCCAAAACTTGCGAAATCCGTTTTTGGAAAGCACCCAGTTGCGGAAGATCGATTGGTCCAGCTAAATGAAGTTGCCGACGATAGTCAAATAGATCGCGCGTTAGCGCTTGAATCCGCTGGAGATAATGGCACTTGGACGGAGGAATGGAAAAAATTTCTTCGGAATCTGTATCGAACCGGGCATGCGGGAATGCTAGACGCCGTATTGGCAGCAGCTTGGGGGCGCCAGACTGGCGGAGCTAGGTCCAAGATTCAGCATCGTCAATCTCCACCGCCTGGCACTGCGCCTTGGCGAGAGCGGAAGTGGTGGCGGAAGGAGCGGCTTGATCAGGCGGTTCTTCAATTGACCACAAGATGCCAACAGCGCTTCATGTGGTGGGGATACGATGATATTCGGTCACTGAGCGGCGGAAACATTACTGTTTTTCTTCATATTTGCCACAGGATTTGGGATGGCTTCTTGAAGAATGAATCCAGCCTGCCACCAACCAGACGGACGGATCTCTTACATGGTGGAAGCATCGATCGAAACATCCAAGCGGCCGGTATTCTCTTTGCCAGCAATGAATGGTTCGGTAAATTGCCAGAAGAACCAGGTGGCAACGCTAGGCAAAGCTTCGTTGAGAGACTCGGTACGCGACTGAACGAAGATATGATGTCCGATATAAGGATGGCATATCCCGGCGGTAACGGCATTTCAATCGCGATTTCGGACTTCAACTCTGAATCGGCTGACACCACGGATCTTCGGAACTTCATACACGAAGCCATTGGCTACGGAGTCCTTTTTGGTACGGAGCACTCATCCAAGGCTAAGGCCGGCGGGCGGAGACTGAAGCTATACCTAAACCCGATCCTTTGCCCCCGGTTTCAATTGCCAGAAGCTAAAACAAAGGAACCGTACTATTGGACTGTCGACGATTTATTTGAGCTAATTAGGAAATCTCAGGTCACATTGCCTCGAATGCGCGTAGCACCAGAGCACTCAAGGAACCTTGCTCTGTTTCCCGATTTAGAGAACTCGAAGCGATGAAATATAGACCTTGGGGACCGATCCGCTGGGCTCTTTCTATAACCAATCCTAAGTCGTGGCGCTTTATTGGTTCGGTTGGAACGGAAGAGCGTTCCTTGTGTGCTTGGGAAGAGACCCGAAATCTAGGTGTCATTCAAAGTGAGCTCTTTGCCGAGATCCGGGATGTTGACTCGCAAAAATATAGGTTGCGTAACGAAGCGGCCTTCCATGCACGCCGTGCCGAATTCGCTCGCATAGGGGGAAATGTCGCGAGGATTCGGCAGTTTGATTTGATGGCGGAGCTGTTTAAAATTGCCGCGTTTGCTAATGAAGCCGAAGCTGGAGCCTCGTCCATCATTTTGGACGTCAGCTCATTTCCAAAGCGTTTTTTCTTTCCGATACTTCGGACGTTGGTCAACAGCCCGCGAGTGCAGAACCTTATGGTTACTTATACTTCGCCGGCGAGCTACGCCGATGATGGCCCCCTTTACGAGAATATCGAGCCATGGAAGACGTTGCCGGGATTTGGCGGGAGTGGCGTTAAGGCTGATATATGGATCGTAAGCGTTGGCTTCCTCGTAGAGAGTCTTCGGCACTACGTTGGGGACAATCCTCAGGAAAAGTTAAAGCTTCTTGTCCCATTCCCCGCGCCGTTAGCCGTTTTGCGCCGAACATGGAAGTCAGTAGCAGATCTGGAGCAAGACCACTCCGATGGCCGCTTTGACAAGTACCGAGTCGACACACTCGATGTCACAGCCGCTTTTGAGCGGATCAAATCATTGGCGGGAACTCCCACACGAGAATTGGCTTTTGCACCGTTCGGCCCAAAGCCGACCTCGGTGGCAATGTGTTTGTACGCGATACAGAAGCAATCAACGGTGCACTACCCGCAACCAACGATTTACCACCCGGATTACTCGAAAGGCGTCCGGAGTGACGGTACTGTCAAGGCAATTAGTGCATATTGGATAAAGCACGACGGCGAGTTTCTTTACTCCGACTCCGTCTGAGACTGGCGAGTGTCGCAGTTTTGAATTGCCCCGGGTTTTCTAGACACCCGGACTAACAATAGGGGACGTAGCAACGTTTTCGGCGCTGCCAGCCGCTCGCGCTGACGCTGGTGCGCTGGTGTTGTCATGGTGTCACCTCTTCTGGGGGTGCCGACAATGCCGAGCACCACAACGCTCAAGCTGTCCGACGAACTCGAGGCGCGCATCGCCTCGGCGGCGCAGTAGGCGGACAAGACCGCGCATGCCTTCATGGTCGAGGCGCTTGAATTGCAGACGGAGCTGGCCGAACGGCGCAGTGCGTTTGTGGCCGATGCATTGCTGGCCCGCGAGGAGGTGGCACGCTATGGGCTGGTGCTCGACGCTGACGAGGTGTTCGATTACCTGAAGGCGCGCGCCGAAGGCAAATCCGCCCGCAAGCCCGATCCGTCGGCGCTCTGAGCGCCGGGCTTTCCGTGAGTACCCGTCTGGTTCTGGCGCCTCGCGTGTTGGAGCGGCTGACCGATTTTCTGCTTCGGGCAGACGCCCCGGCCAGCGCTGCCGAAATATTGCCCGTCCTGCAATCAGGTCTGGCGGTACTGCGTCAGCACCCGCTGATCGGTCGGAAGGTCGAGCATGACCTGCGCGAGTTGATGATTTCGCGCGGCCGGACCGGTTACGTGGCGCTGTATGACTACGACGTCGCCCGCGACGTCGCGATCGTTCTGGCCGTCAGACATCAGCGCGAGGGCGGTTACACGGCTTGACCAAGGCAACAGGCATCATACCGACGGGACAGCCCTTGGTTCATCCGAGCGGAACCAGGGCTTTCTCATCAGCCTGCCGGTGCTCGCTGCAAATCAGGTTTTGCGAGCATTTTCCGGCCAGCCATGAAGAGAAGGGCGAGGCCCGACAACATCTGCATGTAGATGGAAGGTTCGGGAATGGGCGAGGTCGGAATTTCGCTGACGATGCGGCCATTGACCGGATTGCGGAACTCGACTACCAGCAGCGAGCCCAGTTGGCCCCAGATTTCGATCGATCCGGTTGCGCCCTCATTGACGGCGAAGTAGCCCGATGGAAAGGACCCGATACCCGACAGCGATACGTAATCCAGCGTGTTGGGGCCGAAGGTGGAGATGAGCGTCAGCCCGCCGTTCCATTGATGCACGCCCCAGGGAAAGGTGGGGGTGCCGATCTGCGGGTCGGGAAGTGCTCCCAGTGACACACCGAATATCGACTCCACATAAAGCGGCCCGTTGCCCGGATCGAAGGTGGGCGTACTGCCGAACCAGGTTCCGTTGGTGAATTCGAGCGTGGCGATCTTGAACTGGTTGCTCTTGTGTGTCACCGGATCCAGCCCGACGTTGTGCGACACATTGGGCTTGAAGACCAGGGAGTTGATGTCGCTGGCCGCGAGCGGCGTATTCCCGTCGACTGTCCAGAAGTCGATGCCGCCGATGCCTGTCCAGCCTGTCGTGACAGGCCCGCCCACGAGTTCTACGAAACCGGTACCCGCCTGGTTGAAGGTTGGCCAGGGATAGTTGTCATAGGGGTCGGAAGGCCCGAAGGATGCAGACAGGCCCGTGTCACGATCGCGGAACCATGAGGCGCCGCTGCCCTGCACCGGCTGTGTGCCGTCGTTGTAGATGCCGACGCCCAGCGGGCCAAAGTAGCTGTTGATGGTGCCGCCGGACTGCACCTCCGACCCGACGGCCAGAGCAGTGACCGGAAGTGTTGCCGCGAGCGCGAATGCCCATGCGCCCGGCCAGAAAGATATGGACATGTCGTTTCCCTTCGTGGTTGGTAAGGGTGCTGCACGTGTAAATTTTTGTTAAGCATCGGGCATGCCGTTTGTATTTAGTTTCGAATAATCAGCAGGTTGAGAAAGAGCGGTCGGGCGAAATCGTGAATGTGTAAAGAATCTCGACTGAAGAATCGGCGCGATGGCCGAAAAACCGGGTGCAGCCCTCTGTTTCCCCGTTATGCGCGTCGAGTGACGATCTGACGCGCACGCCGCGCGGTGCCGAGGACGCCCGGACCGTCGATCAGGCGTGCTCAATTCGCCGGCTCCGGGGTCGGCGCCGTCTCGCAGGTGGTTCTTCCGGTGCTGTACGATCCTCGGCCTGTTGACCGCAAGCTCGGACACGGCTTGCGGTGGTCAAGGTCGGTGCCCCGGCAGAGCGGTCGCACCCGTCCTGTTCCATCGGCGAGGCCGGCTTCCGCATGCCGCGCCTTTGCCACCGGAATTTCCTGATGGCCTCTTTGGCCGGGAGGTGCGAACACGTGAAACGCATCGTCATCTGTGGTGCCGCCGGGCGCGACTTCCACAATTTCAACGTTGTCTATCGCGACGATCCGGCGACACAGGTGGTCGCGTTCACTGCGACGCAGATACCGGGTATCGACGCGCGGCGCTATCCGGCTGCGTTGGCTGGAGCGCGCTATCCGGACGGGATTCCGATCTTCCCGGAATACGAACTCGATGCGCTGTGCCGGCGCGAACGCGTCGATACCGTCGTGTTCGCCTACAGCGACGTGACGCATGAACACGTGATGCACCTGGCGTCGCGCGTGCTCGCCGCCGGTTGCGACTTCACGATACTGGGCCCGCGCACGACCATGCTGGCTGCGCCCAGGCCGGTGATTGCGGTGTCGGCGGTGCGCACCGGCTGCGGCAAGTCGCAGACGGCGCGCCATCTTGCCAATCTGCTGAAGGCGCGTGGCCTGCGCGTCGCGGTGGCGCGGCACCCGATGCCGTACGGCAATCTGGGCCTGCAGCGCGTGCAGGCCTTCCACTCGTATGCTGATCTCGACGCTGCGCGCTGCACGATAGAGGAGCGCGAGGAGTACGAGCCGCACATCGAGGCCGGTCATGCGGTGTTTGCCGGCGTCGACTATGCGGACGTGCTGGCGGCGGCCGGGCGCGCGAGCGACGTGATCGTGTGGGACGGCGGCAACAACGACTTCCCCTTCTTCGCGCCGACCGTTCACGTCGTGGTGTGCGACGCGCTGCGCCCGGCGCAGCTGACCACGCATCACCCCGGCGAAGCGGTGCTGCGCATGGCCGACGTGGTCGTGATCAACAAGGTCGATGCGGCCGCCGCGGCGGACGTCGACCGGCTCGAGGCCGCCGTCGCGGCCATCGTGCCAGGCGTGCCGGTCGTGCGTGCCGCGTCACCCGTGCGCATCGACGACCTGGAACGCGTGCGCGATCGGCGCGTGCTGGTGGTCGAGGACGGCCCGACCATCACCCATGGCGGCATGGCTTTCGGCGCCGGCCTGAGCGCGCTGCGGGCGCTCGGTGGTGTGGACATTGTCGACCCGCGCGTGAGCGCGGCGCCCGACATCGCCCGCGTCTACGCGCAGTACCCACACATCGGTCAGGTGCTGCCTGCGATGGGCTACAGCGATGCGCAGGTCGCCGCGCTGCGGGCGACCATCAATGCCAGCGCGGCGGACGTCGTGCTGGCCGCGACACCGGTGGACCTCGCACGGCTCGGCGGCTTCGAAAAGCCGGTCGTGCGCGTGCATTACGCCTATGCCGACACCGGCGTGCCGACGCTCATCGGTGTCGTGATGCAGCAGCTGGATGCAGTCTGTCGAGGCGGCCAATGACCCGACGCTTTGCGTGACGGAAATCTTTACACTGAGTTGCGTCGCGGCACTGCGTGCCGACGGATGCCCGCACCGCTTCAAGCCCGGCGCCCGATGGCCTGACTATTGCTCGGATGGTTCGGGCGTCCCTGACGGATCCGTTCCCGACGGCTTTTTCAGGTGACGTTGGTCGTCGGGCCGGACGGGATGCCCGGTGCCGCTTGCATCTGCGTCCGACCCGGGATCATCCTGCTGTCGGCTTGAATGCTTTTCCTGATCTGCACAATCACTGGAGGCTCACGACAATGAACGGCTTGCATCTTCGCGGTTCCGCACTGGTACTTCTTGTAGCCGCGACACTCCCGGCGTTTGCCGTCACCAGTACCTTCGACGCCAGTGCGGAGGGGTGGAGCGCCCAGGGCGACACAGAGGGGCCGCTGACCTGGAGCGCTGTTGGCGGCAATCCGGGTGGTCATGTGCTCATCGACGATCTGACCACGGGCGGTGTGACCTACTTTGTGGCCCCCACGCTGTTCCATGGCAACTTCGCCGGCGCACTCGGAACCCAGCTGACCTTCGATCTCATGCAGGTGTATCCCGGTTCGCCCAACCAGTTCAACGCAGAGGATGTGATCCTCCAGGGCAGCGGCCTCACCCTCGTCTACAACACGGCGAGCAATCCGGGCAACGGAACCTGGACCTCGTATTCGGTGCCGCTGTCGGCTGCGGGGTGGAAGCTGAACAGCCTTTCGGGCAGTGCCGTGACGCAGGAGCAGTTCGTTGCCGTGCTGTCGAACCTGTCCGTGCTCAAGATCCGTGCCGAGTATCAGACGGGCGCCGACGTCGGCCATCTGGACAACGTCGCCCTCGTGCCGGAGCCGGCCACGACGCTGATGTTCCTGGCGGGCATCGGAGGAGTGGTACTTGCTGCTGGCCGGAAGCGGAGACCGGCTGTTTGATGCAGCTCGCGGGGCTCAACCTGCTCAGATGATGGCGGGTGAGGGGTACCTGTATCCGGGCAACGGGCTTCGTCGCCCCGGTACGGCCAGCGGGCAGGCGTTTCAGCGACCGCCCCCGCCCGGTCAGCGGTGTCTTGCCACCACGCCCGGCATGGCGAGGCAGGCGGAACGATGTTCCCACGTCATCCGCGCGCACGTATCACGGAAGGGAAGAAAGCCCGAATACTGCCCATGACTTTGATGCGGGTCACCCGAACATTGTTGTCACGAGGAGTCGTAACCGTGCAGAAAAAGAAACCCGTTGAAGCGAATGGCCTCCCGAGCGGCAAGGATCCCTCGCCCACCCCGGCCAACGCGGTGGACATGTTCCAGCAGACCTTCCGCGATCTGCTCGACGGCTCGGTCCGGGCGCACGATCCGTTCGGTGTGATGGCACCGATGCTGCATGCCCAGCTTGCGTGGACCTCGCATCCGAATGAACTGACCGAGCGCCTGGCCGGCCTGTCGGCGGATCTGTGGCGCCTGCAGCAGTACGCGCTGAACAGGATGCTCGGCATACCCGACACCGATCCGATTCCGGTGAAAGCCGGGGACGAACGGTTCGCCGACCCGGTGTGGTCGGAGCAGCCGGGCTGGGATCTGCTGAAGGAGAGCTATCTCGCCTTCACCCACCACACGCAGGACATGCTCTACGCCACGCCCGGGCTGTCGGACAAGGACCGTGAGCGCGCTGCGTTCTGGTGGCGTACCTGGCTGAATGCCGTGGCACCGTCGAACTACCTGCTGACCAATCCGGTTGCGCTGCGCAAGGCGATCGAGACACGGGGCGACAGCCTGGTGCGCGGGTTCGGCAACTTCCTCGCCGACCTGCAGGCCGGCGACGTGCGTATGACCAACCCCGACGATTTCAAGGTCGGCGAAAACCTGGCGACCACGCCGGGTTCGGTGGTGCGACGCACCCGCCTGGTCGAGGTGATCCATTACGCGCCGACGCAGCCGAAGGTGCATACCGAGCCGGTGGTCATCATCACGCCGTGGATCAACAAGTTCTACGTGCTCGATCTGGTGCCTAAGAAAAGCATGATCCGCTTCCTGCTCGATCAGGGGCTGGACGTGTTCATTACGAGCTGGAAGAACCCCGACGCCTCGATGAGTGATGTCAGCTTCGACGACTACCTGATCGACGGCGTGCATGCGACGGTCGAGGCGGCGCGCGGGCTGAGCGGTGCGTCGCGCGTGCATGCCGTCGGCTACTGCATCGGCGGTACGGCGCTGACGACCTACATGGCCTGGGCCAACCGCCACTTCGCGCCGGACGACGTGCCGGTCGCCGACTTCACCTTGCTGACGACGCTCACCGATTTCCGCGCGCCGGGCGAGATCGAGGTGTTCATCGACGAAGCGAGCATCCGGTCGCTGTGCGAAGGCATGGCGAAGAAGGGTTTTCTCGACGGCAAGGAAATGGCGGCGTCGTTCCGGCTGCTGCGCGCGAACAGCCTGATCTGGCATTACGTGGTCAACGGCTGGCTGTACGGCGAGACGCCGCCGCCGTTCGACGTGCTGTACTGGAACATGGACGCCACGCGCATGCCGCAGGCGATGCACAGCTGGTATCTGCGTGAGCTCTACCTGCACAACAGGCTGATCGAGCCGGACGCGCTGAACGTCGCCGGCGAGCCGATCGATCTCGGGCGCATCACGCAGCCGCTGTACGCCGTGTCGGCGCAGGACGACCACATCGCGCCCTGGCACCAGACCTTCCTCATCAACAACCACGTGAGCGGCGACAAGCGATTCGTGCTGTCGAGTTCAGGCCATATCCTGGGCATCGTCAATCCGGTTGTCGTGCCGCCCAAGCGCAGCTACAAGGTGGCTGACGCGCAGGGCAGGGATAGTGTCGACACCTGGCAGACGCGCGCCGAAGAGCGGCCGGGCAGCTGGTGGGAGGACTGGATGGCGTGGCTCAAGCCGCGTGCCGGCAAGCTGGTGAAGGCGCGTGCTGCGTCGTCGGCCGACTTTCCGGAGCTGGCGCCGGCGCCGGGCACCTACGTGCTCGAACGCTGACCGGCCGGGTCGGTACAGCGTTCCGTCTGCGACTGCCGGGACTCAACGTGCCGGCGGTGGCGGCGGCAGCGCGTAGCCGGGCGACGGCGCAGCGGGTGGTGCCGATGGCGCCGCCGGGCGGTTCCCGGATTCCATCCGGCCGGAAACTGGCACCTTGTGGCCCTTGGCGTACATGCATTGCACGTAGGCGCTGTCGTACTGATGCTGCGTGCCGTAGGCCGATGCCTGCGCCGCGCCGGAACCGGCAGCGCTGCCGACGATGAGGCCACCGGCTGCACCGGTGGCGGCACCGCCTCGTCCGCCCAGCGCTGCGCCTGCAGCAGCGCCGATGGCCGTGCCGACGACGGCGCTCTTGACGCCGGCGTCAGTAGCGACCTCGTTGGCATCCTTGCCGCCACTCTGATCGCTGGCGTACTGCCGGCACAGCGTGTCGTCCTCGCGGAACTGGTCGAAGGTCTGTCGCGATCCGGGCAGCACCGTGACGCTCGGGCCGGTCGGGACTGTGGTGCAGGCCGCCAGCAGCAGCGCCAGCGGCCATGTCGTGGTCAGGGTGCGCATGATCACTGGCCCGGCGGATGCGGGATCACCTTCTGCCAGCCACCCGGACATTCCTTGACGTACGGGTAGTAGCCCTCGGGTTCATCGCAGTGATACCAGTAGGCGGTTGCCGCCGGCGCGGGAGTCGGTACCGGCGCTGGTGCCATCTCCGGTTCGGGGGCCGGCCGCTCGATATAGACCGGTGGTGCGGGTTGCTGGACGACCGGCGGGTAATAGTAGGGATAGGGGTAGGCGTACGGACCGTAGTAGGGCGCCGGGTAATAGGGTGCCGGCGCGTAGAACGGACCGAACGGTACACCGATGTAGAGACCGAGACGTGCGCCGCCATGCCCGCCACCGTGACCACCGCGACCGCGGTCCGCCATCGCCACATCCGAGGCGGCAGCCAGTGCTAGCAGTGAAGCGAGCACCAGACATCTGCTCGATTTCATGTTCCATCTCCTTGCGTGTGGCCGAGCGCAGCCGGCCTTGTTGCGATGTGGGTCGTGCCGCGGTATTGCGGATGACACATCGCATGAGGAGATTGTGGAACCGGCCGGAGCGGCGTTCGCACCCCGGCAACAATTGCTTTCGAGTTAGCGCCGATATTTACAAGACGCCACAACGGGAACATCGGTGGAGCGAAGTGGGCGGGTGACACATCAGGTTCCATGGGATCGCGTGATGTGTACTGTTGCGCCACCGCTGTGTGGTGACGCATCGTGGAGCGCATCCGGATGCCCGGAGGATGTGCCGATATGCGATTCGATGCGGGTCGAAAGATGGTGTGGCGACTGCTGTGTTCGATGGCGTATTGAAGACGGGTCCGGATCGTGTGAATCCCATGACGCCTGCCTGTGGAGCGATGCCTGAATGGCTCCGGTTTCGGTGCGGATTTGGAACACTGTATCTAGTGGGTTCGACAGGAAAGCACGCTAGGGGTACGGCTTGACGGCCTTCATGATTTGCAATCAAACAACACCGCCGATGTTTTTCGAACAGGATGCAGGCACGGTTTCACGGAATGTCCGGTGCGGCGAAAAGCTTGTGAAATGGTGGTTTCAGGGCCGGTGTGCGTACATCGGTTTGTTCATGTAAATGAATTCGTCATTTCGGTGAAATCGGGTGACTGAAAAATCTTCTGGACTTTTGTGAGGTTTGTTGCTTAAAAGCTTCATGGTTATGCAATACTTTCAGCTATGAATCAGTCCGTTGCGACAATATCTTCACGCCCTACATTTCACGCCGACGTGGTCGGCCAGTTGGAAACCATTTCCCCGGAATTCCTGTTCGCCCGACGCAGCGCATCGATCCTGTGCGGTGCGCGCCGGACGCGTGTCGATGCACTTGTGATGCGAGCTGAAAGCGACTGTTGAAGTGCCGCTCGCGAATGTTCGGATGCGGGGTTGTCTGAGGTTTCCGGAACTGCTTTGGCCCAGGAACTTCGATCTCCGTTTTTCGCTTCCACATCGGGGACGTATCACGGTTTGTGCGAAGTCATGACGACGTGCATGGCTTTCGCTTTTGGATTGGACATTCGGCGGATGCCTGTCGCCGACTGTCTTGCGGGACGTGTTCCCGCTGGCGGACGTACCGGTATCCGTTGCGCTGCCATCACGTGTTCATGATTGACGCACCTCCGTGCGTCTTCGCGAACAGACCTTCCGCCACCGGAGGGGCTGAGGTGCTGTCAATTCCTGTTATCCAGAGGAGATAAGTCATGGCTGAAGCTGAAGCTAAGAAGGGGGCGAAGAAGGCGAGTGCCCCGAGCAAACCTGCGAAGAAGGCTGCACCGGCGACGGCCGCTGCCAAGCCCGCAGTGAAGAAGGCTGCACCGGCGAAGGCCGCTGCCAAG
>JAHRYN010000004.1:21617-215603 GCA_020621405.1 Betaproteobacteria bacterium | reverse complement strand
GTGAAGAAGGCTGCACCGGCGAAGGCCGCTGCCAAGCCCGCAGTGAAGAAGGCTGCACCGGCGAAGGCCGCTGCCAAGCCCGCAGTGAAGAAGGCTGCACCGGCGAAGGCCGCTGCCAAGCCCGCAGTGAAGAAGGCTGCACCGGCGAAGGCCGCTGCCAAGCCTGCAGTGAAGAAGGCTGCACCGGCGAAGGCCGCTGCCAAGCCCGCAGCAAAGAAGGCCGCACCGGCGAAGGCCGCTGCCAAGCCTGCAGCGAAGAAGGCTGCTCCGGCGAAGGCTGCACCGGCAAAGGCCCCCGCCAAGCCGGCTGCGAAGAAGGTGGCTGCACCGGCCGTGAGTAAGGCCGTCGCGAAGGCGCCGGAAGCGGCGTCGGCAGCAAAGGCCGCCGCGCCGGCGCCTGCCGCCGCCACACCGTCCACTGCTGCAACGCCGGGCATCAAGTCGTCGTTGAACCCCGCTGCTGCATGGCCGTTTCCGACTGGCTCGCGTCCGTCCTGAGTTGTCCGAAAACGACGGGGAGGTGCTTCGGGACCTCCCCGTTTTTTCCAGCGACGAAACGTGTCGCCACCGGACGGCATCGTGCCTCGCCGATCCCGTGTTACCAAGCTTTACTTGACCAATCGACGGTAAAACCTGATCATCGCGACCGTGTTGCTTGATCGCCCTCTAGGACGGTCGCCATTTTCGCGACGTCATCCGCTGTTCCAGTCAGTCCCGAAAGATTTCAAGCCAAATCTTTCCGGGTGCGCAGAGTGTTCGGACCCGAGTACAGGGTCATGAGCCCGCGATCCAAGCTTTCCTGTATCCGCCATCAACTTGGCGATATACGGTAACGACCCGTTTGCACGGGTTCCTCTGGTGTCTGTCCGTTCCTGCGGGAGCGGGTTGTCCGGGCGCCTGAAAGGAGTGCAGCATGAACAAGTTCTATTCCGTACTGAAAGGTGCCACGGCCATCGTGGTGCATTTTGCGCATGGCGGTCTTCTGGCGATCGGTCTGATGGTGAGCGTGTTCGTCGGCTTGCGTATCGCCGATGCTGGCCTGACGCCCCGCCTCATTCCGGCAGTGCCGGAAATTTCACTGTTTGGCGCCGCGACGGTGCGTGATGATGAAGCGGATGGTTCGCGGCTCGATGCGCCCGTCGAGCGGATCAACCCGGCTCTGACGACGCTGCAGAGAAATCTGGTCGATCACATTTCCCGCCGCCATCGAATCGCTCATGTTGCGATAGAGAAGTACGTCACCGACATCTATGCTGCTGCAGAAAGATATCGGGTCGATCCGATGCTGCTGGTAGCCTTGATTTCGGTCGAGTCGGCGTTCAATCCGACCGCCGAAAGCGCTTGGGGCGCACAGGGGCTGACGCAGGTCATTCCGCGTTTCCACACGGAGAAGATCGCGTCTTTTGGCGAGGATGCGTCTCTGCTCGATCCTAAGGTCAGCATCTTCGTCGGTGCCCAGGTGCTGCGCGAATACATCCGTGCCGCCGGCTCGGTCGAGGCCGGTCTGCAGAGATATGTCGGTTCGATCGAAGATCCCGACCAGATCTATTCGAACAAGGTGCTGAGCGAACTGAAGCGCCTGCAGTCGATATTCTCTCCGCGTAGCCAGAGCGCAGCCGCGTCCAGCTGAGCCCGTTGTCGCTGGCCTGTCTTACAGAAGACAGACCCCGGGTGGTGGTAATACGCAGTACGCACGGCTCGCCGAACAGCTAAAATCGCGTGTTTTCGCACTGCACCAAGGTCCGTCGGTGAGATGGGTCAGTGCATGCGATGCCACTCGAAGAGGAGTCGCTGTTCGCCATGGATGAGCACATTCGCGCCGCTGCACTGGATTATCACCGCAAGCCCGGACCGGGCAAGATTTCGGTAGTTCCCACCAAGGCTCTGACCAATCAGCAGGATCTGTCGCTTGCTTATTCGCCAGGCGTGGCCATCGCGTGCGAGGAAATCGTCGCCAATCCGCTGGAAGTCAGTTCGCTGACTGCGCGCGGCAATCTCATCGGCGTCATCACCAACGGCACGGCAGTGCTGGGCCTGGGCCCGATCGGGCCGCTCGCCGCCAAGCCGGTGATGGAAGGCAAGGCGGTGCTGTTCAAGAAGTTCGCCAACATCGATGTGTTCGACATCGAACTCGACGAACGCGATCCGGACAAGCTGGTGGACATCATTGCCAGCATGGAGCCCACCTTCGGCGGCATCAACCTCGAAGACATCAAGGCGCCGGAGTGTTTCTACATCGAACGCAAGCTGCGCGAGCGGATGAAGATCCCGGTCTTCCACGACGACCAGCATGGCACGGCCATCGTGGTCGGCGCGGCCGTGCTCAACGGCCTGAAGGCGGTCGGCAAGGACATCCGCCAGGTCAAGCTGGTGACGTCCGGTGCCGGTGCCGCGGCGCTCGCCTGTCTGGACCTGCTGGTGCTGCTGGGCATGCCGGTCGAGAACATCTGGGTGACCGACATCAAGGGTGTGGTCTACGAGGGCCGCATCGAGGACATGGAGCCGCTGAAGGCGCGCTACGCCAAGGTGACCGACAAGCGCAAGCTGGGCGAGGTCATCGATGACGCCGACGTGTTCCTTGGGCTGTCGGCCGGTGGCGTGCTCAAGCCGGACATGGTCAGCCGCATGGCGGCCAAGCCGCTGATCTTCGCGCTGGCCAACCCGACGCCGGAAATCCTGCCGGAGGAAGTCAAGTCGGTGCGTCAGGACGCGGTGATCGCGACCGGCCGTTCCGACTATCCAAACCAGGTCAATAACGTCCTGTGCTTCCCGTTCATCTTCCGCGGTGCGCTGGACGTCGGTGCGACCACGATCACCGAGGAAATGAAGCTGGCGGCGGTCCGAGCGATCGCCGAGCTGGCGCAGGCGGAGCAGAGCGAGATCGTGCGCGCCGCCTATGGCGAGAAGCAGGTGTCGTTCGGCCCCGAGTACCTTATTCCGAAGCCGTTCGACCCGCGACTCATCGTCAAGATCGCACCCGCGGTGGCGCAGGCCGCGATGGATTCCGGCGTCGCGACGCGGCCGATCGAGGACTTCGAGGCGTATCGCCAGCAGCTGAACAATCTGGTCTGGATTTCCGGACTGGTGATGAAGCCGGTATTCGCCGAGGCCAAGCGCAATCCGAAGCGCATCATCTACGCCGAGGGCGAGGACGAGCGCGTACTCAGCGCGGTGCGTACCGTGGTCGATGAAGGCATCGCCCGCCCGATCCTGGTCGGGCGCCGCGACGTCGTGCTTCAGCGCATCGAGAAGATGGGTCTGCGCCTGCGGCCGGAAGTCGACTTCGAGCTGGTCACGCCGGATTCCGATCCGCGCTACAAGGAGCTGTGGACGCTCTATCACAGCCTGACCGAGCGCAAGGGCATCTCGATCGACTATGCAAAGCTGGAAGCGCGCCGCCGCACCACGCTGATCGGTTCGCTGCTGACCCGCCTGGGCTATGCGGACGGCCTGATCTGCGGCACCTTCGGCCACTTCTCCAGCCATCTGCAGTTCGTGCGCAACGTGCTGGGCCTGAAGGACGGCCTGCACGACTTCTATGCGATGAATCTGCTGAACCTGCCGGGCCGTACGGTGATGCTGTGCGACACCTACGTCAATTACGACCCGACGTCGGAGCAGATCGTCGAAATGACGGTGCTCGCGGCCGAGGAGGCGCGGCGTTTCGGCATCGAGCCGAAGATCGCGCTGCTGTCGCACTCGAACTTCGGTTCGCACAACACCGCGACCGCCGAGAAGATGCGCCGGGCGCTGGCCGTGCTGCACGCGGAACATCCGGAACTCGAGGTCGAAGGCGAAATGCACGGCGACGCGGCGCTCGATACCGACATCCGCACGCGCATCTTCCCGAACTCGAGATTGCGTGACCAGGCGAATCTGCTTATCTTCCCGACGCTGGATGCGGCCCACATTTCATACAACCTGCTCAAGACGGCGGCGGGCGAGGGCATGACGATCGGCCCGATCCTGCTGGGTGCCAAGCGGCCGGTACACATCCTCACGCCGACTGCGACCGTGCGGCGCATCGTGAACATGACCGCGCTGACGGTGGTCGAGGCCGGTCACATACGCTGATCCTTGTCCGGTGCCCGAGGCCGGATCGGACGGTGATCTTGATGCGGGTTGCTGGGGGAGAGGCGCGTGGCACAGCAAGCCAGGACGGCGCTGGTTCTGTCGGGAGGCGGCGCCCGTGCCGCCTATCAGGTCGGTGTTCTGGCAGCGGTGCGGGAACTGCTGCCAGATCCGCGCATCAATCCGTTCCAGATACTGTGCGGCACGTCGGCCGGTGCAATCAACGCGACTGCGCTCGGCGTCTATAGCGAGGATTTCGGCGATGCGGTCGACAACCTGCTGTACATCTGGCGCCACTTCCATGCCGGTCAGGTCTATCGCGCCGACGCTTGGGGCATAGGCAAGACCAGCGTGCGCTGGTTGCTGGCGCTGATGTTCGGCTGGGCGGTGGACCGCTATCCGAAAGCCTTGTTCGACAACACGCCGCTGCGCGAACTGCTGACCGACAAGCTCGATTTCTCGCGCATCGACCGCTCGATCAGACGGGGTTCGCTGTATGCGCTGGCGCTGACCGCGTCCGGATATACGTCGGGGGACAGCGTCGCCTTCTTCGAGGGAGGCGAAGGCATCGAACCCTGGAAGCGGATGCAGCGGGCGTCGATACGCACGCCGCTGAAGGTCGAACACCTGCTTGCCTCGAGTGCCTTGCCCTTCATCTTTCCCGCGACCAAGCTGAACCGCGAGTATTTCGGCGACGGTTCGATGCGCCAGCTCGCGCCGATCAGCCCGGCGGTGCACCTCGGCGCCGAGCGCATCTTCATCGTCGGCGTCGGCCGCATGAACGAAAAGGACGTGCGCCGGCGCGGTGACATCTATCCTTCGCTGGCGCAGGTCGCCGGTCATGCGCTGGCCAGCATATTCCTCGACCAGCTGATGATAGACATCGAGCAATTGCATCGCGTCAACGACATTCTCGGCCGGGTACCGCAGCATGTGCTGGACCAGATGGGCCTGCCCTTGCGACCGATCGAGACGCTGGTGATCGCACCGTCGGAACGCCTGGACGACATCGCGGCGCGTCACGTCGATGCGCTGCCGATCGCCGTGCGCACTTTGCTTGGCGGCATCGGCGGCACCAAGCGTGCCGGCGGCGGTCTGGCCAGCTATCTGCTGTTCGAAAAACCCTATACGCGGGCACTGATCGACCTCGGTTACCGCGACGCGATGGCCCGGGCGGATGACGTGATTGCCTTTCTCGGACTCAAGGCGGTGGCAGCCGACGCCATGAATAACTGCGTCACGATCGCGAAACAGCCATAAGAATGCATTCCATGCTCTTATTTTCGTTTGAGAAAGCGTCTTCGGCGGGTAAACTCCGTACACAATTCATCCGCCAGCAGGGGTAGCAAGCATGATCCTGAAGTACCTGATGGTCAGTTGTTCCGCACTTGCGCTGTCGTTCGGCGCCGTCTCCCATGCCGAAGCAGCGACCGGCAAGACGGCAACCCACACCAAAGCCAAGACCGGCAAGAAGACGGTCAAGGCGCCCGCAGCAAAACACATCCGGCACGCAGCAGTACAGAACAGCGATATCCGCAAGGTGGCGTACTCGATGCCCCGTGAAGCGGTCCGCGTTCCGCTTGCGCCGCCGAACGTGATGTCGCAGGCCGTACTGGTGCAGGACCAGAACACCGGCGAGGTGCTGTTCGAGCGCAATTCGGGCGCCGTCGTGCCGATCGCCTCGATCACCAAGCTGATGACCGCGATGGTTGCACTCGATGCGCACCCCTCGCTCGAAGAGGTGCTGGAAGTCAGCGACGAGGACATCGACCAGCTCAAGGGCACGCGTTCGCGCCTGGGCGTGGGCGCCCGGCTGACCCGCGAGCAGATGCTGCATCTGGCGCTGATGTCGTCGGAAAACCGCGCCGCGTCGGCCTTGTCGCGTCACTATCCGGGCGGACAGCGTGCCTTCATCGCCGCGATGAACCAGAAGGCGCATGACCTCGGGCTGGCCGACACGCAGTACTTCGACAGCACCGGCCTGAATCCGCACAACGTGTCGTCGGCACGTGACCTGGCAAAGATCGTCGCCGCTTCGGCGAATTACCCGCTGATCCGCGAGTTCTCGACCACGCGAGACGGTTTCTTCGCCGTCAACGGCAAGATGCTGCGCTACAACAACACGAACGCGCTGGTGTCGAGCCCGGAGTGGGAAATCGGCCTGCAGAAGACCGGCTTCACCAACGAGGCAGGCAAGTGTCTGGTGATGCAGGCCTGGCTCAACCAGAAGCCGGTGGTCATCGTGCTGCTCGATTCGCTGGGCAAGCTGACCCGCATCGGCGACGCCAACCGCATCCGCCGCTGGGTCGAACAACTGGCGCAGCAGGGTCCGCGCGCAGGCTGAACGACATGAGCGCGGGAGCACCGGGCAGTCGTGGCGAAGTAGGGCTTTTCGTCACCTGTCTGGTCGATCTGATGCGCCCTTCGGTCGCCTTTGCGGCGCTGAAGCTGATCGAGGCGGCGGGCTACACCGCCGTCGTGCCGGAGAGTCAGACCTGCTGCGGCCAGCCCGGCTACAACTCGGGTGACACCGGGGCAGCGCGGATGCTCGCGCGCAAGCTGATCGCCGAATTCGAACGTTTCCCGCATGTCGTCGCTCCGTCCGGCTCCTGTGCCGGCACGGTGCGCACGCACTATCCCGACCTGTTTGCCGACGAACCGGAATGGCGTGCCCGTGCCGAGGCGCTGGCGGCGAAGACCTTCGAGCTGACGCAGTTCCTGGTCGATGTCGCCTGCGTCACCGAGGTGCCCGGCGATTTCACAGGTTCGGTCACCTACCACGACAGCTGTTCCGGCCTGCGCGAACTGGGCGTCAAGCGGCAGCCGCGCGCGCTGCTCGACAGCATGCCGGGCGTCCGCCGCATCGAAATGCCGGACTGCGAGGAGTGCTGCGGTTTCGGCGGACTGTTCTCGATCAAGTATCCGGACATCTCCGGTGCCATCGTGCAGCGCAAGTGCGACAGCATCCACGGTTCGGGCGCCTGTGCGGTGGCGCTCGGAGACCTTGGCTGCATGATGAACATCGAGGGCAGGCTGCGTCGCACCGGCGACGAATTCACCCGGGTGATCCACATCGCCGAGCTGCTTGCGGGCATGCCGGACGAGGCGGGGGGCTGAAGTGGAAACCCGTTCGATGTACTTCGTCGACCGGGTGCGCCAGCGCCTCGACGACACGGAACTCCAGCGCAATCTGAAGCGCACGCGCGGCCGCAACGCGGCATCGCGCGCCGCGGCCGTCGCCGCGTTCACCGATTTCGATGCAGTGCGCACCCGCGCCACGGAAATCCGGGCCTCGGTGCTGCGTGATCTCGATATCTGGCTCGAGCGCTTCGAACAGAAGGCTGCGGAGACGGGCGCCACCGTGCTGTGGGCACGTGATGGTGACGAAGCGTGCCGGCTGATCATCGACATCGCGCGCCGGCATGGCGTGCGCACCGTCGTGAAATCGAAATCCATGGTGTCGGAGGAAGCCGGGCTCAACGCCGCGCTCGAGCAGGCCGGCATCCGCCCGGTAGAGACCGACCTCGGCGAATACATCCTGCAGATCAACGACAACGAAGCACCGTCGCACATCATCATGCCGGTGATCCACAAGTCGAAGGAGCAGGTGTCGGAACTGTTCGCGCGCGTGCACGGCACTGCACCGAAGACCGACATCGAGGATCTGACGCGGGAAGCGCGCGAAAAGCTGCGTCCGGAGTTCCTCGGTGCCGACATGGGACTGTCCGGCGGCAACTTCCTGATCGCCGAGACCGGTTCGGTCGCCATTGTCACCAATGAAGGCAATGGCCGGCTGTGCACGACGATGCCGCGTGTGCATGTCGCGCTGACCGGCATCGAGAAGGTGGTGCCGACGCTGGATGACCTGTCCACGCTGCTGCGCATCCTGCCGCGTTCGGCCACCGGCCAGGCGATCACCAACTACGTGTCACTGCTGACCGGTCCGAAACAGGCGGGCGATCCGGACGGTCCCGAGCACATGTATTTCGTGCTGGTCGATGGTGGTCGCGCCGACCTGCTGGGCGGTGACTTCGAATCCATGCTGCGCTGCATACGCTGCGGCGCCTGCATGAACCACTGTCCGGTCTATCAGACGGTGGGCGGTCATTCCTACGGCTGGGTGTACCCGGGGCCGATGGGGTCGGTGCTGACGCCGCTCTATCAGGGGCTCGACCAGGCGCTGGATCTGCCGCAGGCGGCCACCTTGTGCAACCAGTGCAGCGTGGTCTGTCCGGTATCGATTCCGCTGCCGGAACTGATGCGCAAGCTGCGCGAAAAACAGGTCGAGCGTGGTCTCAGACCCTGGTCCGAACGGTTGGGAATGAGGCTTTGGGCGTGGGTGGCCGCGCGTCCATGGCTGTATGCAATCGGCAGCCGCATCGCCGTGCGCTATCTGCGCTGGCTGGCCGAAGGCCGCGACCGCATACAGGTGATGGGCGTTGCGCCCGGATGGACGTCGCAACGCGATTTCCCTGCGCCTGCCGAGCGCACCTTCCGCGACCTGTATGCGGCGCAGCGGCGCGGGGGCAGGCGATGAGCAGCGCGCGCGACGACATTCTGGGCGCCCTGCGCTGCCGGACGGGACGCGGACCCGATAACGCCGCCGCGGCATGTGCTCATGTCGAGCGCACGATCTTGCAGCCGCGCAGCGGGCCCCGCCCGTCGATGCCGGAAGATCTCGTGGCCCTGTTCGTCGAGCGTGCCCAGGCGATGATTTCGACGGTCGATCTGTGTCCCGATCCGGCACAGGTTCCTGCCCGGTGCGCACGCTGGCTGCGTGAGCAGGGGCTGCCGCTGGATCCTGTCGTGGCGCCGTCACTGGCGGATCTGGACTGGCGTGGTGCCGGCCTGGAGGTACGCATCGGCGCTGCAGGCGGCGGTGATCGCGTCGGCGTGACCGGCTGCTTCCGAGCGATTGCCGAAACCGGCACGCTGATGCTGTGTTCCGGGCCGGATAGCCCGGCGGTCAACAGCCTGCTGCCGGAAACCCATGTCGCGGTCGTACCGCGCGCGCATATCGTTGCCGACATGGAAGCGGCCTGGCAGGCCGCACGCGCCGAACTTGCCGTCTGGCCGCGTGCGGTCAATTTCGTGTCGGGCCCGTCACGCACCGCGGATATCGAGCAGACCATCGTGCTGGGCGCGCACGGCCCCTATCGCGTGCATCTGCTGATCGTCGGTTGATCGGTTACGAGGTTACTATTCGGCTCCGCAGCTACCCTCTTTGGGTGCCTTATAACAACAACCGGAAAACAATTGCATATTCCGGACTGCTGGAGCCACTCGAATTGAGTCATGTCCGTCCCCCGGCTGCACCGCGCCCGGCGCAGCACGCGATTGCCCGGAGCTTTGCGGCGTCCCTTGTGCCGCTTGTCCATGCGCTGCTGTTTTCGGTTGCGACGGCGCGTGCCAGCGATGAGCCGGAGTCGCCCTATCTCGACGATGACCTTCCGGTGGTGCTGTCGATGACCCGCATGCCGCAGCGCATCGACGATGCGCCCGGCTCGGTCACGCTGTTTACGCGGGAGGACATCGAACGGCTGGGCTACCGGCGGCTGCCACAACTGCTGCGCACTGTTCCGGGCATGAATGTCATCAACGATACCGGCCACTCGCCCGGTCTGTTCTATCACGGGCTGGGTTCGCTGACGCCGAACCGCATGCAGGTGCTTATCGACGGCCGCTCGGTCTATTCGCCCTACATGTTCGGTTATGTCGACTGGGATGCGCTGCCGGTCACGATGGACGAAATCGAGCGCATCGAGGTCATCCGCGGTTCAAATGCTGCGACTTACGGTTCAAACGCGGTGGCCGGCGTGGTCAACATCGTCACGCGCAGCAGCCGGGAAGGCCCGGTTGCGACCGTCGAGGCCGGGCGCGGCAATCGCGACATCGCAGACGTCTCGATGCGGCTGCGTCACAGCTTCGGCCCGCTCGGCATCGCGGTGAATACCCGGAGCATGGGTGACGACGGGTTCGGACAGCGCCATGACGATTCGCGCCTGAATGCGACGACGCTGCGCGCGGATCTTGCGCTGAACGGTTCCGACGAAATCAGCTTCACCACCGGTGAAAGCCGTGGCTGGCGGGATCTCGGTTATCCCTTCGGCGTGGTGGGCAATCGGGAAAACCTCAACGGCTTCCGTGATTCGAGTACCGAGAACTCCTTTGTACACCTGCGCTTTCGCCGCGTGCTGGCGACCGACAATGAATGGTCGGTCAGCTATTACCGCAACGAGGACAAGGGTCGCGAAGAGTGGTTCGGCATCATCGGTCCGGTACAGCTTCCGCTCGACTACAATCGCGTGGCCGTGCGAGAAAACTTCGATTTCCAGCATCAGTTCGTGCCGGCCCCGGACTGGCGTCTTGCCTGGGGTGCCGAGCTGCGCGACGAAGAGCTGCGGTCCAAACGGGCCTTCTATTTCAGCGGACGGGAAGCGCAGGGCCTGCTGCGTGTGTCGGCCAATCTGGAATGGCGACCGAACGAGCACTGGACGTTCAACGTCGGCGACATCATCGAGAACTTCCAGGGGCAGGGTTCGGAAACCTCCCCCCGCCTGTTTGCCACCTGGCACGTGACGCCTCAGCATGCGATCAAGGCGGGTGTAAGCCGTGCCTACCGGCAACCCTCGCTGATCGAGGAACGCGGCGATGTGCGCATCATCGACCCGCGCCTGCCGGTTCCGGGCGGGCGCCTGGCGCGTACCTTCGTCGGCTCGCCGGGAATCGAACCCGAGCGGCTGGATTCCAGCGAACTCGGGTATGTCGGGCAGTTCGGCCGCTCGACGCTGGAAGTCCGTGCCTATCATGAGCGCTACAACCATCTGATCAAGGAAACGACCTACCGGGACCGCACCTATGCGACCAACGGCGTGACCTTCATCGAGGGCAGTGGCGTGCGCATCTATGGTGTCGAGTACCAGTACCGCTACCGCGGTGACGGGCGCCAGATCTGGTTCTCGCATGCCCTGCCGCACATTTCGTCGAATGACGTGTGCACACCCAAGAGGACCTGCATCGAAGACACCGTACCGTCGTCGACCTGGTCGCTGACCTGGATGGAGTCGCTGCCGCAGGACTGGTCGGTATCGGCGACGCTGTTCGGCGTCAATTCGGCTCGCTGGCTCGATGGCAGCGAACGTGTTTCCAATTACCAGACGCTCGATGCGCGGGTTGCCAAGAAATTCCGCAGTGGCGACATGCTGTGGGAAGCTGCGGTGGCAGTGACCGACATCGGTTCGGAGTACGAAACCTTCAACGATGATCAGGCGAGGCGTCTGCCTTTCAATCCGGTTGCCCGCCAGGCCCGCTTCACGCTGCGCGCGAGCTGGTTCTGAGCGCACCTCGCCGACCGGTGCTGGCCCGCTGCGGCATGCCGGTGGCACGCGAATGTCGACGGGCGTCCGGTCGCGATCCCTTATCATGATTGCCGGATAAATGGCCGGGCAGCGCGGCGGGAGGGACAGGGTGCGGAGTCGGTTCGGACTGCATCGACTTGGCTTCCGCAGCCGGGTTCTGGTCGCCGCCCTGCTGCCATCGGTTGCCATCGCGCTCGCGCTGGCCATCCACTTCACCAGCACGCGCATCGCCGACGTCGAGCGCGCCCTGATGGACCGCGCCACGCTGCTGACCGCCAGCCTGGCCCCTGCATCGGAATTCGGCCTGTTCGCCGGCAATCAGGATGTACTGCAGTCGCTCGCCGACGCGGCACGGCGCGAACGGGGCGTCGACGGTGTGCTGATACTCGATCGCGACCACATGGTGCTGGCGCGTGCCGGTGTCGTGCGGGAACCGCCGGTCGGCGCGATCAGCGGTCTTGATGCGCCGGCGTTGCTGCAGAGCACTGACACCCTCCACCTTTTCGCTGCCCCGGTCTTCAGCGAACTGGCGCATCCGGACCCGCTGTTCGACGATGCCGCCGAGACCACCCGGGTGCGTCGCCTGGGTACCGTGGTCGTCCAGGTGTCCCGCTTCGGCAGCACGCAGGCACGGCGCGAGCTGATCGCGAGCGCCGTGTTCATCACGCTGGGGGGACTGATGCTGGCCGGACTGTTCGCGCGCTTGCTGTCCGACGGCGTGACTGCACCGGTCCGTCAGCTTGCCGATACGGTGGAGCGCATCGAGCAGGGCGACTTCTCGGTGCGTGCCCGGACCGGCGCGCGCGGCATCCTGCGCGGGCTGGAAGATGGCATCAACCGCATGGCAGTCGCGCTGGACAGCGCACGTGCCGGCCTTGAACAGCGGGTGCACGATGCGACGGCACAGCTGCAGCAGCAGAAGGAAGTGGCCGAACAGGCCAGTCGCGCCAAGACGCAGTTCGTCGATGCGCTGCTGCATGACCTGAGCCAGCCGCTGATGGCCATGGGGCTGGACATCCGTACGCTCAAGCTGCGCCTGCGCGACGAACAGAGCCTGGGACTGCTGTCGCGACTCGAACGCTCGTCTCTGAAGCTGGAAAACATGCGCGATGTGCTGCTTGACGTTGCCCGCCTCGAATCGGGCGCCACGCAGCCGCGCGTCACCGATTTTCCGCTGGAGCGTGTGTTCGAAAGCCTGCGCGTCACCTTCGAAGTACAGGCTGCGGAAAAGGGCCTGCGCTTCAGGCTGCACCCGACCGCCGTGTGGTGCCGCTCCGACCCGCTGCTGCTGGAGCGGGTGCTGGCCAATCTGCTGTCCAACGCATTGCGTTACACCGCGCGCGGCACGGTGCTGGCGGGTGTGCGCATTCTCGATGCCGGAAGGCTGCGCATCGAGGTGCGCGACAGCGGTCAGGGCATACCGGCGGAACGCCTCGACGACGTGTTCGACGAATTCGTGCGCCTGCCCGGGAACGAGCCGGGCACGGGCGGCCGCGGCATGGGACTCGGGCTGGCCATCGTCAGGCGATTGTGCGCGCTGCTTGGTCACGAGCTCAAGGTGCGCTCCGGGCCCGGCCGCGGTTCGACCTTCAGCCTGACGCTGCCACGCGTGCGGGCGCTGGTGTCCGTGCCTGTGGAAGTGCGGATGCACGGTCTGGAACGCCTGTCAGGCTGCCGTGTCGCACTGATCGATGACGACCCGGAGGTGCTGCAATCGCTGCAGTCGCTGCTGCACTCGGTCGGCATCGACGTGGTTGCTGGCACTTCGCCCGACTTCGTGCTGCGGCAGTTGCGGCAGGCCGGGGCGCCGGCCTTCATCATCTGCGACTACCAGCTCGGTGATGGCGTCGATGGCCTCGGTACGGTGCTGTCGCTGCGGCGCGAACTGGGCGACCAGATTCCCGCGCTGGTGATGACCGGGCTGGCGGCCACGCGCGAGCTGGAAATCGAACTGGAACGGCACGGCATTCCGCTGGTCGCGAAGCCGGTGCGTCCGGTCGTGCTCGACGCGGTGATCGGCGGGCTGCTCGACGCGGCCGACGACGCCGGCTGAGCGCTACTGCTTCGGTGTGCGCCGGGGCAGGCGTATGCCCATTTCGGACAGCGCGAACAGCGCCTGCGTGCGATTCTTTACGCCGAGCAGGCGCAGGATGGTCGAGATGTGCGTTTTGGCGGTGCCGTCGGAAATGCCCAGTTCGCGGCAGATCAGCTTGTTCGGCATGCCTTCGATCATCAGCGCCAGAACCTGTATCTGGCGCGGCGTGAGGCCGATGTCGGCGACGTCCTGGATGCTCGGTCGCGGTGGTCTGGCGTCGCTGGCCTCGTTCAGTACCTGCTGCGGCACGTAGATCCCGCCCTTCATCACCAGCTGCAGCGCGCTGACCAGTATGGATGTGGTCGAACTTTTCGAGATGAAGCCCATCGCACCCTGGTCGATGGCGCGGGTGATGGTGTTGCGGTCGTCCTGCGCCGAGATCACGACCACCGGCACATCGGGAAATTCGCTGCGCAACTGGGTCAGCAGCGATGTACCTTCGGCATCCGGAAGATTCAGGTCGAGCATCACCAGATCCGGACGCAGGCCGCCGCGCAGCATGGACAATGCACGTGAGGCGAGCAGCGCGCAGCGGACGTCCGGTTCGCTGTCGATGCCGGCCAGCACGCTGCGCAGGCCTTCGACGACAAGCGGCTGGTCTTCGACGATCATTACCTGCATGGGGCATACCCGGAATAGCAGAGAAGCGACGATTTTATATGCCGCCAGGCCGTACCGGTCGGCGGCGGAGCATGACGATGAAGGGAGAATATGAGGTGAGTCACGGCCTGATACTGTTTGGGCATGGATCGCGGGATCCGGAATGGGCGCGGCCGCTGCGCGAAGTGGCCGCGCTGATCGCGGCCGCGCCGGGGGCGCCGCTGGTCGAACTGGCTTTCCTCGAGTTCCTGGAGCCCACTCTCGACCAGGCGTGTGACCGCCTGGCCGCATCGGGAGTGACCCGGATCGCGGTGGTGCCGATGTTCATTGCGCAGAGTGGCCACGTCCGCCGTGACCTGCCGGAACGCATCGAGGTGGCGAGGACACGCCATCCGGCGCTGCGCATCGATCTGGCGGTGGCGGTCGGCGAGGACACCCGGGTGCAGGCGGTGATGGCCGAAGTCGCGCGCGCGGCGCTGGCGGGCCAGGTGTGAAACTTCAATAGCTTGTGTCGGATGCTCGCCCGGAGGCTCCCGCGATGGCCGTGCGGTCGGGAAAACCCGTGCGCCGCAGGTTGGGGCGAAGCCCAACGCAGCCTTCCAGCCGCAGGTGGCGCGTGATCGACGCGCGGTTGTCGGGCATCGCCGTGGACTCACCCCGACCTGCGGGTGTCCGCGGCAGCTCGTGGTCGGGTAATCCGTGCATGCCGCAGCGCGCCACGGTGACAGTGGCTTAGGCGCTGCAGACGCGGATATCGCTTGAATGCCGGCAAACCCCGGGGGGCTCAAGACTGCATGGCCATTGCCGTTACCCCTCGGATAGACCGGGTGCCCTCAGGTTTTGCGGGGCGGGTCATTACTTTCTGGAGTGTTGCATGCTGAGCTTTTCGGGCCCGGTCAGAGTGCTGGTCGTCGATGACGAACCCTTCAACCTCGAAATCATTCACGAATATCTCGACGGGCAGGGCTTCGAACTGACCATGGCGAATGACGGCGCCGAGGCGTGGGCGCTGCTCGAGGATGTCGAAAGCAGGTTCGATCTGCTGGTGCTGGACCGGATGATGCCGCGTCTCGACGGTATGGAGGTGCTGCGGCGCGTGCGCCGGACGCCGAGGCTGAGCGGACTGCCGGTCATCATGCAGACGGCTGCCGCGACACCGGACCAGGTGCGCGAGGGACTGGAGGCCGGGGCGCGCTACTACCTGACCAAGCCCTACGAGCCGGACGCCCTGCTGGCCATCGTCAAGAGCGCGCTCGACGAGGCGCGCCGGAACAACGAAATACAGATTCAGGTCGAGGGCATGCGCCATGCCATGTGCGCGCTGACCCACGCCGAGTTCGAATTCACCACGCTGGAGCAGGCGACACAGCTGTCTACGCTGGCGTCGCTGGCGTCGCCGCAGCCGGAAAACATCGTGATGGGTCTGAGCGAACTGCTGATCAACGCGATCGAGCACGGCAATCTGGGCATCAGTTATGCCGAGAAATCGCAGCTGCGCATCGAGGACCGCTGGCAGCAGGAAGTCGAACGCCGTCTGCTGCTGCCCGAGAACCTCGGCAAGCGGGCGCGTCTTTCCGTCGTCCGTTCGGCCCATGACGTGACCTATACGGTGAGCGACCAGGGCATGGGCTTCGATTACGCGCGCTACCTGGATTTCGATCCGGAGCGCGCTTTCGATCCGAACGGACGCGGCATTGCGATGGCGCGCCAACTGTGCTTCCAGCGGCTCGAATACGCCGGCTGCGGCAATATGGTCATGGCCACGGTAGCCTTGTCATGAGATCGCCAGCCGTTGTCGGGGAGGGCGGCGCGGCGGGTGACGCTGCGCCCCGTGCCAGACCGCTGACGGTGCTGGTGGTGGACGACACCCTGATCGGGCGGGCGACGGTTAGCGCCTTGGTGCGTCGACTCGGGCACCGCAGCATCGAGGCGATGGACGGTGCCGGTGCGATACAGGCTTTCCGGACCTGTCGGCCTGACGTGGTACTGATGGACGTGGTGATGCCGGGCATGGATGGGCTGGCCGCCACGCGCGAGCTGCGCCGGCTGTGCGCCGACAGCTGGATGCCCATCCTGCTGCTGTCTGCGCGGGCCGACGATGCCGACATGATCGCCGGTCTGGAAGCCGGCGCCGACGATTACCTGACCAAGCCGATCAACTTCTCCATCCTGACCGCCAAGCTGGCCACCTGTGCGAGGCAGATCGCGATGCAGGCCAGCATGGCCAACTACCGCGCCGAGCAGGAAGAGGAAATCGAATTCGCACGCCACGTGATCGAGCGCCAGATCCAGGGCCAGACGGTCGATGATCCGCGCGTCCGGTACTCGGTGACGGCCACTGCCCAGTTTTCCGGCGACATCGTTGCCGTGTCGCGTTCGCCGTCCGGTGCGCTTTATGCGCTGCTGGCCGATGCGACCGGTCACGGGCTTGCCGCGGCAATCAGTGTGCTTCCGGTCCTGCAGGTCTTTTTCGGCATGAGCAGGAAGAACCTGTCGCTTGGCCTGATGGCCAGCGAAATCAACCGCCACCTGATGGCCACCATTCCGGTCGGCCGCTTCGTCGCCGCCGCGATGGTCCGGCTCGATGCCGGCGAAGCCGAACTTTGGGTTGGCGGCACGCCCGACGTGCTGTGGCTGGACCGCAGCGGTCTGGTCAATGATCGTTTCCCGTCGATCAATCTGCCGCTGGGCATCGATGCCGACGACGCGACCAACACGCCGCCGCGCCGCTTCCGGTGGACCCCCGGCGATCAGCTCGTGCTGTGTTCCGACGGACTCGCCGAAGCACGCAATCTGCGCGGCGAGCCCTTCGGTGCGGCGCGTCTGGAGAAGGTGCTGCACGACAACCCGCCGGCGCAACGCCACGATGCGGTGCGTGAAGCACTGGGCGTGCATCTGGACGGGGCACTGGCGCACGACGATGTGTCGCTGATGGTCATCGATCTGGACTGATCCGGTGCTGCTGCGGTGCGTGCAGCCGGCTTCCGGCGCCGGCGATGCATTGTCTGGCACGGCGATTGCATCGGTTTGCAGGAAATGACTACTTCCGGCAGATCGATGGCTGTTCTC
Organism: Betaproteobacteria bacterium; assembly: GCA_020621405.1. Taxonomy (GTDB): domain Bacteria; phylum Pseudomonadota; class Gammaproteobacteria; order Burkholderiales; family Rhodocyclaceae; genus Methyloversatilis. The sequence continues at coordinate 198,410 of JAHRYN010000004.1, read as the reverse complement.
AACGTGCTCGTGGTGGATGAATCGCGCAAACGCGCCGCCGAAATCTGCGCCGGCCTCGCCTGCGCCGGTTATCAGGTGGCGGCCGTGCTGTCGAGCGCCTACGACCTGCATCTGCGGGTCGAGGAACTGAAGCCTGACGTCATCCTGATACAGACCGACTCGCCGTCGCGCGACACGCTGGAGCACATGGCCGCGATGGACCGCGAAATGCCGCGGCCGGTCGTGGTGTTCGCCAACGATTCCGACAGCAAGACGATACGGCGGGCGATGAAGGCAGGCGTATCCGCCTACGTGGTCGACGGCCTCGAACCCAAGCGCATCAAGCCGGTGATCGACGTGGCGCTGGCGCGTTTCGAGGAACATCAGGAATTGCGCCGGGCACGCGATGATGCGCGCCAGAAGCTGTCCGACCGCATTTCCGTCGATCGCGCCAAGGGCGTGCTGATGAAGCTGCGCGGCATCGACGAGGACACTGCGTACCACACGCTGCGCAAGCTGGCGATGGAGCGGGGCAAGACGATCGCGGCCGTGTCCGAAGACCTGCTCGCCACGGCACGTCTGCTCGGCTGACTCGCGTGCCCTGCCGGCAAGGCCGGGACTGTCCTCTCCACTCCTGTTTTCCCACGCGGATAATGTCCGGCGACTATCTGCCCGGATGCCTTGCACGCAACGATTCGGTCGGATCGCGAGGACGGCCGGCCGCGTTCCGCAGGCATCGACGCCGCGGCAGTTGCAGCCCTTGCCTACGATGTGCGTTGCCTGCCTGCATCCTGATTCGAATGCCAACGGACACCGAGGTCGTGATGGTGCGTGCATGCAGGATTGCCGCACCGCACAAGTGCAGTACCTTGCCAGCTGACTGCCTTGCCGATGGCATCCGGGTGCAAGTTCCTATGAAAATCAGTGTATTGATGCAGGTCGGGTACTGCTGGCACAGCGCGTGCTAACTGGTAACTCAAGGCGCGACAACGAGGTTGCGGCCAGCGAGGCGGGTAAGCCTCCGTCAGGGACAGGGGTGTCCATCCGGTCGGCTTCATGCGCCACGGATGTACGCCCCTTTTTCATTCTGGAATTCGATCATGAATCAATGGAGAACACGATGGCTGAGCATCCCAGGCAGGCAGGCAGCGTTATCGAACCCGCAGTCGAGCGTCGCAGTTTTCTCAGGCAGGGCGCAGCCCTCGGTGCCGGAGCGGCGCTCATGAGCATGGTGCCTCCAGGCGTACGGTCGGCCGCCTGGGCGGCCGGTTCCGACGCACCCGAAAAGAAGGAAGTGCGCATCGGCTTCATTCCGCTGACCGACTGTTCGAGCGTGGTGATGGCCGCGGTCGAGAAGTTCGACGAGAAGTACGGCATCAAGATCATTCCGTCCAAGGAAGCGTCGTGGGCGGCGGTGCGCGACAAGCTGGTCAATGGCGAACTGGATGCCGCCCACGTGCTGTACGGGCTGGTCTATGGCGTGCACATGGGCATCGGCGGGCCGAAGAAGGACATGTCGGTGCTGATGAACCTGAACAACAACGGTCAGGCCATCACGCTCGCCACCAAGCTGAACGAACAGGGGGTCACCGACGGCGCCAGCCTGAAGAAGCTGATCACCGCCAAGCCGGGCGAATACACCTTCGCGCAGACCTTCCCGACCGGCACGCATGCGATGTGGCTGTACTACTGGCTGGCGGCCAACGACATCAACCCGATGAGGGACGTCAAGGTGATCACGGTGCCGCCGCCGCAGATGGTCGCCAACATGCGCGTCGGCAACATGGACGGCTACTGCGTCGGCGAACCGTGGAACAACCGCGCCATCATGGACAACATCGGCTTCACGGCAACGACGACCCAGGACATCTGGACCGATCACCCGGAAAAGGTGCTCGGCACCACCGCCGACTGGGTCAAGCAGAACCCGAACACGGCCCGTGCCGTGGTCGCTGCCATCCTCGACGCCGGCAAGTGGATCGATTCTTCCATCGCCAACAAGCAGAAGACGGCTGAGACCATCGCCCAGAAGTCCTACGTCAATACCGACACTGAGGTCATCGTCGCCCGCATGCTCGGCCGCTACCAGAATGGTCTGGGCAAGAGCTGGGACGACAAGAACTGCATGAAGTTCTTCAACGATGGGGCGGTCAATTTCCCGTACCTCTCCGACGCCATGTGGTTCCTGACCCAGCACAAGCGCTGGGGCTTGCTGAAGAGCCATCCGGACTACCTGGCGGTCGCCAAGCAGGTGAACCGCATCGACATCTACAAGCAGGGTGCCGCCGCTGCCGGCGTCGCGCTGCCCAAGAGCGAGATGCGCAGCCACAAGCTGATCGACGGCGTGGTCTGGGACGGCAAGGACCCGGCGAAGTACGCCGACGGTTTCAAGATCAAGGCCTGATCAGTCGATTGAGTCGTCATCGCTCCCGCTGCGGCGGGGGCGGTGAAAACCTCTGGAGAACGACATGAGCACGATGACGATGAACGGTGAATTTGGGGCAAAAAAACCCATCGACCGTAGCATTACAACCAGCAAGCCGGTCGCGGAAGCAGTCGCAGAGCCGGTCAAGGAAACGAAAATGGAAAACGCAGCTGCAGTGGCCGTCGGTACGCCGATCGGCGAGAAATTGGGAGCCTTGGGCCGGGCGGTGCTGCCGCCGGTGCTCGGCCTGTTGATCCTGCTCGGCATCTGGTATGTCGCCACCCACAAGGGCGGCAGCATCCCCGGCCCGGCCCAGACCTGGGATGCGGCGGTCGCCCTGTTCTCCGACCCGTTCTACCGCAACGGCCCGAACGACCAGGGCATCGGCTGGAACGTGCTCTCCTCGCTGCAGCGGGTCGGCATCGGCTTCGGTTTCGCGGCGCTGGTCGGCATTCCGCTCGGCTTCATCCTCGGCCGCTCGGCCTTCCTGGCGGCCATGGTCAATCCGATCATCAGCCTGCTGCGTCCGGTTTCGCCGCTGGCCTGGCTGCCGATCGGCCTGCTCGTCTTCAAGAAGGCCGACCCGGCGGCAACCTACACCATCTTCATCTGCTCGATCTGGCCGATGATCATGAACACTGCCCAGGGTGTGCAGCGCGTGCCGCAGGATTACCTGAACGTCGCCCGCGTGCTGGCGCTGTCGGAGTGGAAGGTCGTCACCAAGATCCTGTTCCCGGCCGTGCTGCCCTACATGCTGACCGGCATCCGCCTGTCCATCGGCACCGCCTGGCTGGTCATCGTCGCCGCCGAAATGCTGACGGGCGGCGTCGGGATCGGCTTCTGGGTCTGGGACGAGTGGAACAACCTGAAGGTCGAGCACATCATCATCGCCATCTTCGTCATCGGCATCGTCGGCCTGCTGCTGGAACAGGCGCTCCTGCTGATCGCGCGACGCTTCTCGTACGGCAACAGCTGATCAACCTTAGGTGAACGGCCGGCTGCCCGCGCAGCCGGCCCGCAAGGAGACTTCCATGAGCAGGACGCTACTGAAGGTAGAAGGTGCAGGCATGTCCTTCGATACGAAGAAGGGCAAGTTCATCGCGCTGCGCGACATCGATCTGACCATCGCCGAAGGCGAGTTCGTGACGCTGATCGGTCATTCCGGCTGCGGCAAGTCGACGCTGCTGAACCTGATCGCTGGGCTCACGCTGCCGACGGCCGGCGCGCTGATCTGCGACGGCCGCGAGATAGCCGGTCCGGGACCGGAGCGCGCGGTGGTGTTCCAGAACCACTCGCTGCTGCCCTGGCTTACCTGCCTGGAAAACGTGCTGCTGGCCGTCGAACGCGTGTTCGGCCGCAAGGAGGGCAAGACAAAGCTGAAGGCGCGCAGCGAGGCGGCGCTCGAAATGGTGCATATGGACCATGCCATGCACAAGTATCCGCACGAGATTTCCGGTGGCATGAAGCAGCGCGTCGGCATCGCCCGTGCTTTCGCGATGGAACCGAAGATACTGCTGATGGACGAGCCCTTCGGCGCGCTCGACGCACTGACCCGCGCCAGCCTGCAGGACGAACTCAATGGCGTGATGGAAAAGACCGGCGCCACCGTGGTGATGGTGACGCATGACGTCGACGAGGCCGTGCTGCTGTCCGACCGCATCGTGATGATGACCAACGGCCCGGCCGCGACGATAGGTGAAATCCTGGACGTGAAGCTGGCCCGACCGCGCGACCGGCTGCAGCTCGCGCACGACAAGGATTTCGTCGATTGCCGCGCTGCGCTGCTCGAATTCCTGTATCAGAAGCAGGTGCGCAAGGCCGCCTGAACGACGCAGGAGACCGTCGGCCGCCGCATCCGGCGGCCGACGGGGCATGTTGATCCGGGCCGATGTGCTGCGGATTCGTGACACACGGCGTCGGTCTGGACCGTGGTGCTTGCCCCGGCAGCGACCGCGGCGGCGCTCTGGGCGATAATCGCGGTTTTCCCGCCTGCCCGATTCCATGAAAGTCTTCGGATTTGCCGGCTACAGCGGCTCCGGCAAGACCACGCTGATCGAACAGCTGATCCCGCATTTCGTGCTGGAAGGGCTGACCGTGTCGCTGATCAAGCACGCGCATGCGGGCTTCGACATCGACCGGCCGGGCAAGGATTCCTTCCGCCTGCGCGAAGCGGGCTGCACCGAGGTGCTGCTGACCTCGAACAACCGCTGGGTGCTGATGCACGAACTGCGCGGCCAGCCCGAACCGTCGCTCGATGACCAGATTGCCGCATTGAGTCCGTGCGACCTGGTGCTGGTCGAAGGTTTCAAGGCGTCACCCATCCCGAAGCTGGAAATCCACCGCCCGTCCTACGACCGGCCGCTGATGTATCCGGACAATCCTTACGTGGTGGCCGTGGCCACCGACGTGCCGATGGAACTTCCACTGCCCCGGCTCGACCTCAACGATGTCGAATCCATCGCCGGCTTCATCCTTCGCCACCAGGGGTTCAGATGAACGAAATGCTCACGCTCGACGCCGCGCTGGCCCGCCTGCTTGCGGCCGCACGGCCGATTGCCGAGACCGATACGGTGTCCGCCTTCCACGCTGCCGGCCGCGTACTGGCGGCCGATCAGCGCTCGGCCATCACCGTGCCGCCGCACGACAACAGCAGCATGGACGGCTACGCGCTGCGCGCGGCCGACCTGTCTCTGCCGGGCGACTGCCTGCCGGTCAGCCAGCGCATCGCGGCCGGTCATGTAGGCGTACCGCTCGAGGCCGGTACCTGTGCGCGCATCTTCACCGGTGCACCGGTACCGGCCGGTGCCGACGCCATCGTCATGCAGGAAGCCACGCACGCGACCGAGGCTGGCATCTGTTTCGACGAAATCCCCAAGCCGGGCGCGTGGATACGCCGTGCCGGCGAGGACATCCGCAGCGGCGATACCGTGCTGGCGGCCGGTACCCGGCTGCGTGCGCAGGAGGTCGGGCTGGCGGCGTCGGTCGGTCTGGCGCAGCTGCCCGTGGTGCGCCGGCCGCGCGTCGCGCTGTTCTCGACCGGTGACGAACTGGTGATGCCGGGCGAGCCGCTGCCGCCGGGTGCCATCTACAACTCCAACCGCTACCTGCTGCGTGCGCTGTGCGAGGCGCTGGGCTGCGAGGTGCTCGATCTGGGCATCGTGCCGGACCGGCTGGATGCCACGCGCGACACGCTGCGCGAGGCGGCGGCGCAATGCGACCTGATACTGACCAGCGGCGGCGTGGGCGTCGGCGAAGAGGATCACATCAAGCCGGCACTGATCGCCGAGGGCGCGCTGGAAAGCTGGAAGATCGCCATGAAGCCGGGCAAGCCGCTGGCGCACGGCCATGTGCGTCGCGCTGACGGCAGCCGGGCGGACTTCATCGGGCTGCCCGGCAACCCGGTGTCGAGCTTCGTCACCTTCGTGCTGCTGGTGCGCCCCTTCATCCTGCGCCGCATGGGCGTGATGGACGTGGCGCCCGCGACCTTCCGGATCCGCGCCGATTTCGACTGGCCCAAGCCGGATCGCCGGCGCGAATTCCTGCGTGCGCGCCGCAATGCCGATGGCGGGCTCGACCTGTTCGCCAACCAGAGTTCCGGCGTGCTGACGTCCACCGTATGGGGCGACGGCCTGATCGACCTCGCGCCGGGGCAGGCGGTCGCGCGTGGCGACACCGTATCCTTCCTGCCATTCGAATCACTGCTTTACTGAGATCCGGACATGAACATCAAGGTGCTGTACTTCGCCGCGCTGCGCGAAGCGCTCGGGACTTCGGGCGAGACGGTCGCTCTGCCCGAGGGCTGTACGACGCTGGCCGGCGTGCGTGCGCTGATCGCCGCGCGCGGTGGCGACTGGGAAAAGCTCGAACGGATGAAGAATCTGCGCGCTGCCATCAACCAGCGCATGGCCGAGCCGTCGGCCACGGTGGCTGACGGCGACGAGGTGGCGTTCTTTCCGCCGGTGACCGGAGGCTGAAATGAGCGTCAGCGTGCAGGAAGCCGACTTCGACATCGGTGCCGAGATCGACGCGCTGCTGGCTGGGCGCACCGACGTCGGCGCGGTCGCCACTTTCACCGGTCTGGTGCGCGACATCAACGACGGCTCCGGCGTGCATGCGATGACGCTGGAGCACTATCCGGGCATGACCGAGTCGGCGCTCGAGGAAATCGTCGCGCAGGCGAGGGCGCGCTGGGACATCCTCGCGGTGCGCGTGATCCATCGGGTCGGCACGTTGCAGCCGGCGGACCGCATCGTGCTGGTCATCGTCGCCGGTAGCCATCGCGGCGAAGCGTTCGCCGCCTGCGAATTCATCATGGACTATCTGAAGACGCGTGCGCCGTTCTGGAAGCGCGAGGACACCCCGGAAGGCAGTCGCTGGGTGGATGCCCGCGACGCCGACGACAGCGCCGCTCAGCGCTGGAACTGAAAACAACTGCTAATTTGCCCGTTCCGGGCACGGGCTGCCGCCCGCACCATGGCATTTCGCACGGTCCGCTTTCCGGTGGACCGGTACCTTCAACTCAGGCGCTGCATCCGTGCGGCGATAGATACGCAGTGATCAGTTTCCGGCATGCCGAAAACCGGTCATTCATCGCCAGAGCTTGTCCGCGGTCCGTTCGGGGCCGCGTGGCGACCGGCGCAGAATCCTGATTGAAGAGGTGTGGTGTGAATCTGAAGAAACTCGGTTTGAGCGTGGCGGTGTCCGCGCTGGTTCTTGCAAGCGGTGCAGCGCAGTCGTCGCCGATCCGTTACGACTTCACTGCCGAAGGCAATACCACGGGGTACTTCACCTATGACGACACGGCGGCCTCGATCGGAAGCGGTCCGTTTGCCGGCGGTGGCAAGGCCTACGCGGCACAGGCTTTTTCGATCAACGGCGTGAACGTGCTGAATCCGATCCTCATTCTGTACAACGACTACGGTTTTGCGGGCAACGACTTTCTGTATGTGACCAATATGTCGGCCGACCCCTACCTGCAGCTCAGCGGGGACTTCCTGAACGATGACGCACTGACGTCGTTCGGCTTCAGCCATGTTCTGGACGACTTCTCCGGTTTTGACGACAACGCCCTGTACGGCGCCGGCCCGGGCGGCTTCGCGATGCTGCTGACGCTTGATGGCAGCACCGAAAGTCATACCGTGCCCGAACCGGCGACGCTGTCGCTGGTCGCGCTCGGCGTTGCTGGCGCCGTCGTGAGCCGGCGCCGGAAGAAGGTGGCGACGGCCTGAGTGCCAGCCGAGCAAAAACAAGAAAGCCCGCGGATGCGGGCTTTCTTGTTTTGGGCCGGACATTGCTTTTGCCGGAACGCCGTGCCGCGGGCTGGACGGCACGCGTTCAGCGCTTGCCGTCCTCGACTCTGACCGGCAGCGGGAAGGGTTTGACCGTGCGGCCCTTCTTCGCATACAGCAAGACCGGTGCGCAGCGTTCGGGGTCGGCGTGGATGCCGACGCAGTCCAGGCACTGGAAGCAGTCGTCGTAGCGGATTTCGCCACTGCGCTCGATTGCGTCGTACTGGCAGCGGTGGCGGCAGGTCTGGCACGGCTTGCCGCATTCGGCCCGGCGTTTGAGCCAGTCGAACATGCGCAGCTTGCCGCCCAGCGTCATCGCGGCACCCAGCGGGCACAGGTAGCGGCAGAAAAACTTGTAGCAGAACGCGCCGGCCAGCAGCAGGCCGACCGCCCAGGCGACGAAGGGCCAGCTGCGGTCGAAGCCGACCGTGATCGCGGTCTTGAACGGTTCGATCTCGACCATGCTTTCGGCCACCCGCGGCGCGGCTGCCGCGGCCACGACCAGCGCCAGCAGGATGGCGTAGCGGCCGCGGTCCAGCGTGCGCGCCAGCAGTGCCGGCAGCCGGATCTGCGGCACGTGCAGCCGCTGCGCCAGCATCGCGACAAATTCCTGCAGCGCGCCGAACGGGCACAGCCAGCCGCAGAAGGTGCCGCGTCCCCAGACGAAGAAGCTGACCGCGGTGAAGGCGATGATGAGCAGCGAGATCGGGTCGTACAGGAAGCTGGCAAGGTTCTGGCCGGCGGCCAGCGTCTTGATGGCGCCGGTGATCTGCACGATGGACAGCTGTCCCTGGCCGTACCAGCCGATGAACACCAGCGTGAACAGCAGGAAGGCGCTGCGGAACAGCACCAGCCGCTTCGCGCTGCGCGCCATCCACTGAGGACGCGCCAGCACGACGCTGAGCAGCGCCAGCGCGAAACCGATCAGCGCCAGATCGGGCCAGCGCCCCTGCCACGCGATCAGCCATTCGGGCAGCGGCTTGGGCGGATAGACGAACAGCTGTTTCGGTGCCGCGTAGTCGAAGCTCACCGTCTTGTGCGTGATGCGCGGCAGCATCATGCCCTTGGCCCGGGTCAGCGTCAGCGCGACCTGCATCGGCTGTCCGGGATCCAGCCCGGCTTCGCCATAGATGCGGAACACGCCGGACGAATTGAATTTCGGTGCGTCGGCCGGCAGCGGATGCTCGAACACCATGTGGCGCATTTCCACCGGCAGGTCGGCCTGGCTCAACGACAGCTTCGGCGGCGCGGTGCCGGGCACGAAGTTCTCGTCCAGCAGCACTTCGCGTCCGGTGGTGGCCAGCCAGATCGCATGCTGGCCATCGTCCAGTCGCTTCATCAGTTCGGCGTAGCGGTCGTCACCCAGCAGCGCACGCCCGATGGTCGGCGCATTCAGGTAGCCGACATAGATTTCGACCAGCGTGTCGCCAGGGTGCGCCAGCGCGTCCTCGTCCACGCCTTCGCCGTCGGTGCCGGCGAACAGCTTCTCGGCCTGGGCATGCGTGACGCGATAGGTGCTGACCAGGCCGCGCTTGACCAGCGTGGAGAAATCCATCGCCTCATAGACATCGCTGCGCGCCTGCGCCGCCGGACCGCGTGCACCGGGGTCGGCGAAGCCCAGCTTGGCGCGCGCCACCGCCAGACCGGCCGCCAGCACGGTCTGATTGACGATGCGCACCGACGCGGTCGCCTTGGTCACACCGTCGAGCACCACGCGGTTGTCGCCGCTGCCGGAACGCGTGTTGCCGTACGGCGACGACACATTGATCTGCTGGCGCAGGTTCTTGCCGGCGTACTGGCGCACGAAGTCGTGTAGCGGTACCTCGCCCAGACCGCTCAGGAAGACCGGTTCGTGCTGGCGCAGCACCGCGACGTCGATGAAGCCGCCCTTGCGGTCGATGGCGACCAGCAGGTTCATCGGCGTGCCTTCGAAACCCGGGATCGGCGAGATGTCGATCGACTCGAACACGTAGCCGACCGGGCCGGCGTCGGGTTCCAGTTCGCTGGTGATCGGCCATGCCGGCACGTCGGCCAGTTTGGGCTGTATGTGCAGCGGCGGCGGAAAGCGGCGCTCCAGATCTTCCATGGACAGCTCGCCGGCCAGCGAGAGGCCTGCGAACAGCGCGCTCAGCAGCGCCAGCAGAAAATGCATCAAAGGGAGGGTGCGGGACGACATGAAGGTATCGGGTTCAGGCGATGGACGGCGACGCTAGCACAGGCGGCGCATTAGGTTGTGTGCGCCGCAACCAGACTTCCGAAGCGGTGTGTCAGATCGGCCTGTGTTGCAGCACCAGCGTCGCCCGCAATCCGCCTTCGGGACGGCGGCTCAGTGTGATGTCGCCGCCCTGGGCGCGGGCGATGGCGCGGGCGATCGCCAGCCCCAGGCCGCTGCCGCCGGTATGGCGGGCGCGCGAGGCCTCCAGCCGTACATAGGGTTCGAACACGTGTTCGAGTTCGCCGTCGGGGATGCCGGGGCCGCTGTCGTCGATGGTGACGCAGGCCTGCGAGCCGGTACTCGACAGCGTGACACTGATGGCGCCGCCGCCATAGCGGCGCGCGTTGTCCATCAGGTTGGCCAGACAGCGCCGGGTCTGCGACGGGCGCAGTGTGACCGGCTGCGCGACGCTGCCGTGCACCTCGATGTCGGCACCCAGTGCGGCGATGTCGTCCGCCACGCCCTCGACCAGCGCGTCGAGCCGGGTCGGTGAAGGCTGCTCCGAACTTTCGCCGGCGCGCAGGAAGGCCAGCGTGTCGTCGATCAGCGTTTCCATTTCCGCCAGATCGCGTTCTATCGCGTCGCGTACCGGCCCCTCGGGCAACATTTCCAGACGCAGGCGCACGCGCGTGATCGGCAGGCGCAGGTCGTGCGACACCCCGGCCAGCGCCTGGGCCCGGGTCTGGATCAGCGTGCGCAGTGCCTGCTGCATGCGATTGAAAGCGTGCGCTGCGCTGGCGACTTCACGCGGCCCGTTCTCGGCCAGCGGCGCCTGCTCCAGATCGCGCGCCAGCCCGTCGGCGGCGCGCGCGAACATGTCGAGCGGGCGGGTCAGCCGGCGTACCCCCCAGACCGACAGCAGGCTGACCGCAACCGCCACCAGCAGCAGGCTGCCGACGACGCGCAGCGGCCGTTCCGCAGTGGCCGGCGGCGGTGAGTAGCGGAAGGTGACGACGCTGCCGTCATGCAGGCGCGCCTGCGTGGACACATTGCTTGTCGGTGCCCTGGGCAGCAGGTCGGCCAACGGTGGTGGCGGGGGCGGGGGCGGACGCAGCGAGGGCGGATTGCCGGCGGCCGGCGGCGGGCGGTCTGCCTGTGCGGCGAGCGTGATCACCTGGTGCGGATAGCGGCCGGCGATGCGTTCCTGCACCTTGTCCGCAAATACCTCGAACTCGTCATCCACCGGTGCCGCGTGCTCGTACCAGGGTTCATCCAGCGACAGCGAGGTGGCGGGACTTTCGAGCAGACGCAGCAGCCGGGCGCGGCCGGCCGGCGCCGTGTCGTCGATCAGCGCGATCGATTCGGCGATGCGCGCCGCCGCGTATTCGCCGCGCATGTGGCGCGACAGGCGGGCGCGGTCGTCGACTACCAGCCACAGGCCGAGCGCGTTGGCCAGCAGCAGTCCGCCGAGCAGTGCGCACAGGATCTGGCCGAACAGGCTGCGCGGCCGCAGTCTGGCCGCGGCCGCCTTCAGGCGCGCCTTCAACCGTGTTTCTCCACCGGCACCGACAACACGTAGCCCTCGTTGCGCAGCGTGCGGATGATGCGCGGTTCGCGTCCGTCGTCGCCGAGGCGTCGGCGCAGGCGGCTGATCATCACGTCCACAGTGCGATCGAACGGACCGGCCGAGCGCCCGGCCAGCACGTCCATCAGCTGGTCGCGCGACAGCACGCGGTTGGCGTTTTCCGCCAGTGCGTTGAGCATGCGGAATTCACCGCTGGACAGCGGCGTCACCACGCCCTGGGCATCGACCAGATGGCGTGCGCCCAGCTCCAGCGTCCAGCCGGCGAAGCGGAAGGCACGCGTGCTGCCACCCTCGTCCGGACGCTCCGGCGCGCGCCGCAGGATGCTGCGCACCCGGGCCAGCAGTTCGCGCGGATGAAAGGGCTTGGGCAGATAGTCGTCGGCCCCCATCTCCAGCCCGATGATGCGGTCGAGTTCGTCGCCGCGCGCAGTCAGCATCAGTATCGGCAGGCGCGAACGGGCGCGGATTTCGCGGCACAGCGTGAGGCCGTCGTCGCCCGGCAGCATGACGTCGAGTATCAGCAGGTCGCAGCCGTCATGCTCCAGCGCCGCGCGCAGGCCCGGGCCGTCGGCGACCGTGCGCACGTCCATGTCCTGCTTGCCGAGGTAGTCGCGCAGCAGTTCTCGCAGGTCGGGGTCGTCGTCGACGACCAGGATGCGCGGCTTGGTGATCGGTACGTTCATGGCTGCCAGCTTAGCCATTCGCGGCGGCCGCGTCCGCATTGCGGACAATTGGGCACACTGCGTTTACGCGGTGTTAACAATGCGCCGGCCGTTCAGTCCCGGCCGGAACGCGCAGTCGGGCACAGCACGATCAGGCCGAGCAGCAGCCCGACGGCCGCGTGATCGGTGCTGTACAGCACCAGACCGGCGCCACCGCCGACCAGTGCCAGCTTCGCCATGGTCTGGCTGTGTGCGAGCAGCGCGGCGGCGCCGGCCGCCAGTGCCAGCCAGCCGATGCGGTGGTCGATGAATATCTGCGGTGCCCAGCGCCGCACCAGACAGCGCCAGTCGTCGTTCGCGAGCGCACAGACGCCGTGCAGCGTGTCCGATTCCATCAGGCCGTAACGCAGCGCGACGCTGCCGGCGACGGCAAGGGCGAGCGCGACCAGCAGCGCTGCGCCGACGCCGGGCGACCGGCTGGCCGGATGGGTCAGGTCATTCATCTGTAGGCGCACTCCGTCATTGAATATCGGTCCATTTTTGCTGTGTTAGCATCGCCGCGCTGCAACATCGGGCCGGTGCGTGACCTGGCCGCAAAAGCCCGCGCAGCGCCTTACCTTACCGGAAAAGAAGCGGCCGGCTCGCCCGGCCGTGATGCGAACAGCGCATGAAAAGACAGATATCGTTTGCCCGGATCGTGATCGCGTTGCTGATCGCCGGTGGTGTCGCGGCAGTGCATTTTGCGCTCTGGGCGGTGAGCAACCGGCCGGTCAGCGTGATCGAACCGCTGGATTACATCGACGGCTTCTCCTACAGCCCGTATCGGCGCGACCAGTCGCCGCTGCAGGGCAAATACCCGAGCTACGACGAGATCGGGCAGGACATGGCGCAGCTGGGCGCCATCGCGCACCGCATCCGCACCTACAACTCGACCGAGAACCCCGAGGTGTCCGATCTGGCCGGTCAGCACGGTCTGCGCGTGACCGCCGGCGCCTGGCTCGGCGCCGACCGCGACCGCAACCGGAACGAGATCGGCGCCCTGCTGGCCGATGTCCGCCTGCATGACAACATCGACCGCCTGATGATCGGCAACGAGGCCTTGCTGCGCGGCGAGCTGACGGTGCCGGAAATGGTCGAGTACCTCGACCAGGTGCGCGAGGCGACCGACATTCCGGTGTCCACAGCCGAGCCCTGGCATGTCTGGCTGAAGAACCCGGATCTGGCCAATCACGTCGATTACCTCGCCGTCCACCTGCTGCCGTATCACGAGGGCCTGCCGGTGGACAAGGCGGTCGACTATGCGATGGCGCGCTATCACGAACTGCGTGAAGCCTTCCCGGACAAGCCCATCCTGATCGCGGAAATCGGCTGGCCGAGCAAGGGTCCGACCATACAGGCGGCGGTTGCGTCGGAGGAGAATCAGGCGCGTTTCGTCCGCGAATTCCTGTACCGCTCGCTGTGCAAGAACCTCGACTATTTCCTGATCGAAGCCTACGACCAGCCGTGGAAGATAGACATCGAGGGCTGGGCCGGCGCCTACTGGGGCATGTTCAACGCCGACCGCCAGCTCAAGTTCCCGCTGGCCGGCAATGTCGATCCGAACAGCGGCTGGATCGATGACGCGCTGATCGCCACCGTGTTCGCGCTGGTACCCATGCTGCTGCTGTGCCTGGCGCAGCGGGGCATGAGCGTCGGCGGCCAGCTGTGGATGTGCGTGCTGGTGCAGGCCTGCGTCACCGCCATCGTCATATCGGCACGGCTGCCGTCCGACTACTACTTCAGCCTGCGCGACATCACCGCGCTGATCGGTCTGGTGTTCGGCGTGATGCTGACCGCCGGCGTGCTGCTCACCAACGGCTTCGAATTCGCCGAGGTGTTCTTCAAGCCGCGCTGGCGCCGCGCCTACAAGCCGGCCGATCCGCTGCCGGACGGCGAACAGCTGTTCGTGTCGGTGCATCTGGCCTGCTGCAACGAGCCGCCCGAGATGGTGATCGCCACCATCGACAGCCTGGCGGCGATGGACTACGAGAACTTCGAAGTCATCGTGGTCGACAACAACACGAAGGACGAGGCGCTGTGGAAGCCGGTCGAGGCGCGCATGGCCGAACTGGGGCCGCGCTTCCGCTTCTTCCACCTGCCGCAGTGGCCCGGCTTCAAGGCCGGCGCACTGAACTTCGCGATGAAGCAGATCGATCCGCGCACCGATGTGGTGGGTGTGGTCGATGCCGACTACGTGGTGACGCCGGACTGGCTGAGCGGGCTGATTCCGCACTTCCGCGACCAGCACGTCGCCGTGGTGCAGGCACCGCAGGCGCACCGCGAGTGGGAGCACAATTTCTTCAAGCGCATGTGCAACTGGGAGTTCGAAGGTTTCTTCCGCATCGGCATGCACCACCGCCACGAGCGCAACGCGCTGATCCAGCACGGTACGATGACGCTGGTGCGCCGCTCGCGGCTGGAGCAGTCCGGCAACTGGTCCGAGTGGTGCATCTGCGAGGACACCGAACTCGGCTTGCGCCTGCTGGAAAATGGCGACGAGCTGCGCTACATCGACCGCGTGTTCGGCCGCGGTCTGACGCCGGCCAGTTTCGCTGCGCTGCGCTCGCAGCGCTTCCGCTGGGCCTTCGGCGCGATGCAGATACTGAAGGGCCACTGGCGCGCGCTGTTCGGTCGCAGCAAGCTCACCATGGGGCAGCGCTATCACTTCATCACCGGCTGGTTCTCGTGGTTCGGAGACGCGCTGCAGTTCATGTTCGCGCTCGGCGCGATCGCCTGGACCGTCGCCATGCTGGTCTGGCCCAAGATGTTCTCGCTGCCGGTGACGGTGATGCTGGCGCCGGTGCTGGGCCTGCTGGTGGCCAAGGCGGCGATGGGGCCGATCCTGTACCGGCGCGCGATGGACTGTCCGTGGGCCGACATCGCCGGTGCGTCGCTGGTCAGCCTGGGGCTGTCGCATTCGATCGCGCGCGGCGTCATTGCCGGCCTCACGCACAAGCGCGGCGTGTTCCTGCGCACTGCCAAGGGCAAGGGCGAGAGCGGACTGGCCAAGTTCTTCCAGCCCATCCGCGAGGAAATGTATCTGCTGCTGGCGCTGCTCGCCGCCGGATCGGCCATGCTGGCGCTGCGCGGCAGCGAAAGCATCGAGGTGCTGCTGTGGGTGACCATGCTCGGGCTGCAGTCGCTGCCCTATCTGGCGGCGCTGGCCTGCCAGTTCATCGCGCAGCTGCCGGACCGGCCGCTGCCGCGGGCCGCCTGATTCATGACCGACTTACCGCGCGCGCCGCACTGGGCGCGCTACGCGCTGATCCATTTCCTGGCGCTGGCGCTGCTCGCCGGCTGGCTGTGGCAGCGCAACCAGCCGCACGCGCTGCCCGAGGTGCCGGCTGCACTGGCGCGCCTGCAGTGTGTGTCCTACGCACCCTACTACCGGCCGGGCGAGTCGCCACTGCAGCCGGATTTCAAGGTCAGCCGCGAGCGCATAGATGCCGATCTGGAACGGTTGGCGAAGATTGCCGACTGCGTGCGCCTGTATTCGGTGGATCAGGGGCTGGACCAGGTGCCGCTGCTGGCGGCGCGCCACCACCTGAAGGTGCTGGTCGGTGCCTGGATAGGCGGTGATGCGGCGAAGAACGAAGTCGAGCTGACGCGGGCGATTGCGCTCGCCAATGAACATCGCGACGTGGTGCGCGGGCTGATCGTCGGCAACGAGGTGCTGCTGCGGCGGGAACAGACGCCGGAAGCCATGCTCACCTACCTGGAGCGGGCGCAGCGCGAAACCGCCGTGCCGGTGACCTATGCCGACGTGTGGGAGTTCTGGCTGCGCAATGCGCCGCTGGCGCAGCACGTCGATTTCGTCACCGTGCACATCCTGCCGTACTGGGAGGACGAACCGCAGCCGATCGGCCAGGCAGTGGCGCACGTCGCCGCCGTCATGGCGCGCGTGCAGGCGGAGCTGGGCAAGCCGCTGCTGATCGGCGAAACCGGCTGGCCCAGCGCCGGCAAACAGCGCGACGGATCGCGTCCGGGCGTGACCGAACAGGCGCGCTACCTGCGCGAGTTCCTGCTCGCCGCGCAGGCGCATGGCTGGCAGTACAACGTGATCGAGGCGTTCGACCAGCCGTGGAAGCGCCTGCTCGAAGGAACGGTCGGCGGCTACTGGGGGCTGCTCGATGTCGACGGGCAATCGAAATTCGCCTGGTCGGGCGCGCAGGCCGAACGCACCGACGGTGGGCTGCCGCTGATCGCCGGCGCGGCCGGACTGCTGCTCGGTGTGCTGATCGCACTGGCGGCACGGGTGCGCGGATCCGCCGCGCTGCTCGCCTGTGCGCTGTCCGGCATGCTGGCCGGCGTGATCGCACCGTTGCAGTTCGAATACCTGACGCTGGCCTGTCGCAGCGGCATCGAATGGGCAGCGCTCGGTGCGGTGGCGCTCGCGGGCTGGTCTGCGTGGGTTCTGCTGCCGTTCGCGGTCGATGGGCGTGCGGCGCGGCCGATGTCGGCGGCGCTGCGCGTCCTGCTGTTCGGTCTCGCTTTCAGCGGACTGGTGCTGGCCGTCGACGGCCGCTATCGCGACTTTCCCTTCCTGCTGTTCCTGCTGCCGGCAGCGCAGTTCGGCGCAGCCCTGTGGGCGCGACTGGATGTGACGCCGCGTCTGCCCGAAACACGCCTGTTCGCCGCCATCGCGCTGACCGGCAGCGCGATCGCGTGGCTGGCCGACTGGCGCAACCCGCAGGCGCTGGCCTGGTTCGCACTGAGCGCCGTGCTGGCCGGCGGGCTGCTGCGGACCGCTGTACCCGCCCGGGCCGAAGCGCCCCTGTAGGAGCGACCACCGGTCGCGATGCGGTCGTCGCAACGCGACTGCCTGGATGCGAGTTCATTCGCGAGCATGGCTCGCTCCTACGAAAACCGTGACGGCCCTCCTGCAGGAGCGAGCCATGCTCGCGATTGCCCGCGTCAATTCCGCGTCTTTCGATGATCAGCGTGCGGATCGCGACCATGGGTCGCTCCTACAAACCCGCGACTGCCGTCACTTGTAGGAGCGAGCCATGCTCGCGATTCCCTACCTCAAATCCCGGAATCTGTCAGTTCAGCGGAACAGTTCTTTGTATTCGCGCGGCTGGCAGCGCAGGTACTGCGGTGCGACGCTGATCCGGGCGCCGAGCTTCGCGGCGGCATGCCAGGGCCAGCGCGGGTCGTACAGCATGCCGCGGG
Source organism: Betaproteobacteria bacterium (assembly GCA_020621405.1). Taxonomy (GTDB): domain Bacteria; phylum Pseudomonadota; class Gammaproteobacteria; order Burkholderiales; family Rhodocyclaceae; genus Methyloversatilis. The sequence continues at coordinate 181,105 of JAHRYN010000004.1, read as the reverse complement.
CCAGGGCGACCATGTCGGCCTGGCCGGATGCGATGACCGCTTCGGCCTGTTCCGGTTCGGTGATCAGGCCGACCGCGATGGTCGGCAGGCCGCTGTCGCGCTTGATGCGTTCGGCGAATTCCAGCTGGTAACCCGGCCTGAGCTGGATCTGCTGCAGCGGCGAGGCGCCGCCGCTCGACACGTGGATGAAGCTGGCGCCGCGCGCCTTCAGCGCCTGTGCGAACGCCACGCTCTGTTCCAGATCCCAGCCGCCCTCGACATAGTCGGTCGCCGAAATGCGCACGCCCACCGGCTTGCCGGCCGGGAAGACCGCGCGTACCGCGTCGAACACTTCGAGCGGAAAGCGCATGCGGTTTTCCAGCGAGCCACCCCAGGCATCGGTCCGGGCGTTGGCCAGCGGCGTCAGGAACTGATGTAGCAGGTAGCCGTGCGCGGCGTGCAGTTCGATCGCGTCCAGCCCGAGCCGGTCTGAACGCCGGGCGGCTGCGACGAAGGCATCTCGGATGCGGCGCAGTCCGTCCGCGTCGAGTGCCTGCGGCGGGTGTTCGCCCGGCGCATGGGGCAGGGCGGACGGCGCGACGGTCTGCCAGCCGCCGGTCGCCGGCGCAATCTGTTCGCCGCCTTCCCAAGGCCGCGCGACTGACGCCTTGCGTCCGGCATGACCAAGCTGGATGGCGATCGGCATCGCCGAATGGGCGCGCACCGCGTCGAGCACCCGGCGCAGCGCGGCCTCGTTCGCGTCGCACCACAGGCCGAGGTCGGCGGCGGAAATCCGTCCTTCGGGTTCGACCGCGGTGGCTTCGATGATCAGCAGGCCGGCGCCGGACAGCGCCATCTGGCCCAGATGCATCAGGTGCCAGTCGGTGGCGCTGCCGTCCTGTGCCGAGTACTGGCACATCGGTGCGATCACGATGCGGTTGGGCAGGGGAAGGGCGTCAATCGAGACGGGCTCGAACAGTTTGCTGGACATGGCGGGGCTCGTGGCGTGAGTGATTGTGGCGGCGCACAGTATCGTCGCTGCCACGCGCTGGCGCTACCCGGCAGGAGGCGAGTGGGCCGCCGCGTTCAGAGTCCGAGTTCGCTCAGACCCGGATGGTCATCCGGCCGGCGGCCCTGTGGCCAGCGGAACAGGCGGTCCGCTTCCGTGATCGCGAGGTCGTTGATGCTGGCGTGCCGGTGCGCCATCAGTCCGCGCTCGTCGAATTCCCAGTTCTCGTTGCCGTAGGAACGGAACCAGTTGCCGGCGTCGTCGTGCCATTCGTAGGCGAAGCGCACCGCTATGCGGTTGCCGGCGGTGCACCACAATTGCGCGCGTGCTGGCGGATTGAACACGCCGGCCCGGAGTGGTGGATCGCGAGCAGTGCTCGCTCCTACAAGGGCAGCATCGTGATCCTGCATGCAGGCGCGTCGATGTTTCTGTAGGAGCGAGCCATGCTCGCGATCGGTCTTTTGATCAGCGCATCCAGGCCTGCATCGACCGGCCTTCGGGCTCGCGGGTTTCGCCGGCCGGATTCAGCGGCCAGTGCCATTCGGCGTGCTTCGTCCAGCCCAGTCCGGCCAGCTTTTCCGGCAGCGCCGGCAGCAGCGCTTCGTCCGGTCCGGTGGCCTGTGTCTGTGCGTATTCGATGATCAGGCAGGCGTGGCCGGCCCGGTTCAGCAGTGCGACATGCGCCTGCTGCAGCGCCTGACCGTAGCGCTCGACGTCCGCTTCCGGCATGCCGGTGTCGAGCAGCGCGGTGCATGGCAGCAGCGGCAGCTGGCTCAGAATGTTGACCGAGGCGACCCAGGCGCCGGGCGGCGGTTCGGGTGCGGCCTGCGTCAGGTCGCGTGTCCGGTCGTCGAGCACGCCGGTCACGTCCAGCATCACGCAGGTCACGCGACCCGGATGCGCACGCGCGGCGGCGCGCGCCGCAGGCGAGAAGGCGACGTCGACCAGATCGATGTGTTCGAACAGCGCCAGCAGTGCCTCGAGTGGCACGTCGTGCAGCAGTCCGGCGCCCATGATCCAGGCGTGTTTCGGCGGCGTGTCGCCAACGCAGGCCGCGCGTGCCGCGGCGAGCAGTGCGCTGCGCGTATGCGCGACATGGTCGGCCCAGTGCGCGCGCAGCCGGCGGTGGCGCACGGTGAGCGCTGCGGCTTCGCGCCGGTAGCCCAGGCGCTGTGCGGCCGGCAGGCAGTCCAGCCGCCACCAGGCGATCAGTTCGGCTATCACGGCGCGGCGATCACGGCGTGCCGCTGCCGTGCAGCGCGCGTGCGCGCGGCGCCGGGTCGAGCCGGTAGAACAGCGCCAGCTGCGCGTACAGATCGGGCCAGGTGTCCTGGATCAGGTCCGGTATCTCGAAGAAGCACTCGGACATGACGGCGAAGAATTCGGCCGGACTTTCCGCCGCGTATTCGTCGATACCCGTCTCGATGCCGGCGTCGACATCGGCACAGAACTGCGTGTAGGCGCCGGACCATACCTTTGCCCAGCGCGGCACGCTCATGCCGTCATGCAGCGGCGGCAGGCCGTCCGGTTCGCCGTTGCGCATGTCCAGCTTGTGCGCGAATTCGTGGATCACCACATTGACGCCATCGGCCGCCTGTTCGTCCGGCTGCCACGACAGCAGCACCGGTCCGCCGGCCCAGGCTTCGCCCATCAGCGGTTCGGTGTATTCATGGACCACGCCGGCTTCATCCACGGTGTGCCGCGGTACCAGGAAGTCGCCCGGATAGATCACCACGCCGATCCAGTCGTCGTACCAGTCCAGCCCCAGCCGCAGTATCGGCAGGCAGGCCTGCAGCGCGATTTCCAGCAGCATGTCGTCGTGTAGCGCGATCTCGTGTGCGCCGTGGAACTGCTTGGCCGCGATGAAGGCGCGTGCCAGATCGCGCAGCCGCGAGCGATCGGCCGGTTCCAGATAGTCGAGGAAGGGCAGGCGCGCCTCGATCCGCATCCAGGCGTCGGGCGATACGTCGGGCAGATCGGCAGTGGCGGGCGCAAGTGCGCGTCTGAGCCAGCGAAACATTCGGCAATTATCCTGGCTTGCGTAACTCGGAAGTGGCGCCTATCGTAAGGGTTCCGCAACTTTTGAAGGAGGTGATCCGTGATGAAACGTCTCGCGATCCTGCTGGGGCTGGCGCTTTTGGCGTCTTCCAGTGTCGTCATGGCCTGCCCGGGCGAAAAGCACGGCGACGCCAAACCCCAGAGCTCCCAGCCGGACAAGCCGAAGACCTGATTCCGGGCAACTGTCGTGAGACAGATGTCCGCGGGGTGGTCGAGCAATCGACCACCCCTTTTTATTTGATCACGCCCCCCCGCCGGGCCGACGCCTTTGCTGCTGCGCGGCAAGCTTCGGAGCGGGGGATTTGGGATAATCCAGCGATGGTATCTGTCGTCCACTCCCTCATCAGTTCCGACACCGCACGCACCACCCTCGATCTGCTGGTCGATGGCCTCGGCGAAGCCGAGGCGGACACGCTGCGCGGCGCACACGACATGGTGGCGCCGCTTTACGCCGGCCGCTGCCTCGGCACCGGCGAGCCGATGAACGAACACGTGGTCGGCCAGGCTCTGATCTGCGCTTCGCTGCGGCTCGACGTCGAAACCCGTCTGGCGGCGCTGCTGTTCCCGCTGCACGAGGTGATCGAGGATGCCGATGCGCGCATCGCCGCGCAGTACGGCCAGTCGGTCAGCGAGCTCGTGTCCGGTCTGCAGCGGCTCGATCATCTGCGGCTGATCACCCGGGCGCACGCCACGCAAAGTGCCGCCGGCACCGAAATCGGCAATCAGGCCGAGGTGCTGCGCAAAATGGTGCTGGCGATGGTGGCAGACGTGCGTGTCGTGATGCTGCGCCTGGCCTCGCGCGTGCAGAGCCTGCGCTGGCTGTCGGCCAATCCGAACGACGAACGCCTGGACATGGCGCGCGAGTCGCTCGACATCTATGCGCCATTGGCCAACCGGCTCGGCGTGTGGCAGCTGAAGTGGGAGCTGGAGGATCTGTCGTTCCGTTTCCTCGAACCCGACACCTACAAGCGCATCGCCAAGCAGCTCGACGAGAAGCGGGTCGAACGCGAAGCCTTCATCGCCGATGCGATGGTGAAGCTCAAGAGCGAGCTGGAAGCGGCCGGCATCCACGCGGACATCCAGGGCCGGCCGAAGCACATCTACAGCATCTGGAACAAGATGCGTGCCAAGCACATCGAGTTCGCCGAGGTGTACGACGTGCGCGCGCTGCGCGTGCTGGTGGACGAGGTACGCGACTGCTACGCCGCGCTCGGCGTGGTGCACCATCTCTGGCAGCCGCTGCCGCGCGAGTTCGACGACTACATCGCTCACCCGAAGGGCAACAACTACCGTTCGCTGCATACCGCGGTGCTGGCGCCGGACGGACGCTCGCTCGAGGTGCAGATCCGCACGCGCGAAATGCACCGCCATGCCGAAATGGGCGTGGCCGCGCACTGGCGCTACAAGGAAGGCTCGGGTCAGGACAAGGACTACGACGACAAGATCGCCTGGCTGCGTCAGCTGCTGTCCTGGCGCGACGAAATCGCCGATCACTCGGAGTGGGTCGAGCAGTTTAAGCGCGCCGCGCTGGACGACACGCTGTACGTGCTGACGCCGCAGGGCAAGGTAATAGACCTGCCGCAGGGTGCGACGCCGGTCGATTTCGCCTACCGGCTGCACACCGATCTGGGGCACCGCTGCCGCGGCGCGCGCGTCAATGGCCAGCTGGTGCCGCTGAACACACCGCTGGACAACGGCCAGCGCGTCGAAATCATCGCCGCCAAGCAGGGCGGACCGTCGCGTGACTGGCTCAATGCGCAGCAGGGCTATATCGCGACCCATCAGGCACGGGTCAAGGTGCGCCGCTGGTTCGCGCAGATCGAGGAAGGCGAGACGCTGGCCCAGGGCCGTGCCTGGCTGACGCGCGAGCTGGCGCGCGAAGGAGCCAGCCAGACCGGTCTGGAGGATCTGGCGCAGAAGTTGGGCTACAACACGGTCGATGCGCTGCACATCGCGTGCGCGCACGGCGAGGTTGGGCCGCGTGCCATCCATGTCGCGCTCAAGGGCGAGGAAGCGCCGGCCGAAGAGCCGCGCATCAAGCCGCGCGCCCCCAAGGCGGTCGGCGAGCGCGGTGTGCTGGTCGAAGGCGTGGGCAAGCTGCTGACCCAGCTCGGCCGGTGCTGCAAGCCGGCGCCGCCGGATGCGATTTCCGGTTTCGTCACGCGCGGACGCGGCGTGGCGATCCACCGCAGCGACTGCCCGAACTACATCAATATGGTGGCGCGCAACCCGGAGCGGGTGATCGACGCGCAGTGGGGTGACGCCGCCAGCCAGGGCGCCGACGCGCGTTTCGCCGCCGACCTGCATGTCGAGGCGCATGACCGGCAGGGGCTGCTGCGCGACATTTCCGAAGTGCTGTCGCGCGAGAAGGTGAATGTGACCGCGGTAACCACGCTGTCCAAGGCCGGCATGGCGCGCATGAACTTCACGGTCGAGATCGCCGGTGTCGGCCAGATCCAGAAGATGCTGGCGCTGATCGGCGAGGTCGACGGCGTGGTGGATGCCCGGCGCGGTTGAGCCGGGCCCGCAGCAGGTTCAGAACAGTTCGACTTCGCCGACCGTCATGCCGGTCTGGGTGACCGAGCCCAGGTTCAGCGACTGTGTCGCGTGCTCGGCTTCCGCGATCAGCTGTGACAGCGTGGCGTTGCGCCTGACCACGCGTTCCATGCCGTCGCGCTGCTCGCGGTCGCGGTGGGCGTCGAACACGCCATTGACGTAGCGCGCCATCAGCGCCGTCTGCTCGCGGACCTTGGCCAGCAACTGGCTCACCATGTCCTCGAACTGCATGGACACGATGTTCTGCATCACCGCCTCGTGGATGGCCGCCGACAGGCTGTTGATGCGTTCCGACTGCTCGGCGCCTTGGCGGTTGATTTCCGTCATCTTGCCCCACAGCTGGGCAGCCTGGACTTCGGATTCCCGGGCCGAACCGATGTCGGTGCGGGCCGAGGCTGCGACCACTTCGCCGGCTTCGGATATGGCGCCATGCACGTCGCCCAGCAGCACGCTGATTTCGGTGCTGAATTTTTCGGTGCGCTGCGCGAGCTTGCGCACTTCGTCGGCCACCACGGCAAAGCCACGCCCTGCCTCTCCGGCGCGAGCGGCCTCGATTGCGGCATTCAGCGCCAGCAGTTCGGTCTGGCGGTTGATGTCATTGACGTGACCGATCAGCCCGCGCACCTGATTGAGCTTGAGGCGCACGTGCTCGAAGCGCTCGGCGATGGCGCTGCTGCCGGCGCTGAGCTGTTCGACGGTGGCGACGAAATCCGACAGTGCCGCCTGCGTGCTGCCGGCGAAGGCTTCGATGCCGGCGCGCCGCCGAGCCTGTTCTTCGTCGTTGGCGAGCGCCTGCAGTTCCTCGACCATGTCGCGCAGGCGCGAGCGGCCGTTGGTTTCGCGCAGGCTGGATGCCGCGCTGGCGACGATGTCCTGCGTCTGGTCGAGCGACCCGGTCAGGCGCTGGAACTGTTCCCGGCTGCCGGTGGCGAGTGTGGCGCACAGATCGTCGTACTGCCTGACGTTGCGGTCGATGCTGGCCATGCGTTCGGCCTGCAGCGCCGCGTAGCGCGCACGCGCCTTGCGTCCGAGCATCTGCGACAGCACCAGACTGACGGTGACCAGCCCGAGCAGCGTGAGGCGCAGCCAGTCCGGAGATTGAAATACCTGGGCCGCGATACACCCCGCGCTGGCCAAAAGGGCGATCCAGACCGCGACATCGTCACGACGCAGCGAACGTACTCCCATGGTTACTCGTGTCCTTTATATCGATTTGTTATACGACCAAAGTAACATCGGCACGGGCAGCACCGACTTGAGCGGATGGCCCGGAAAGCCGCGTCCGGTCTGATCTACCAGATGCTGACGCGCTCGCCCGGCGCGAGATAGAGCGCGCTTGCCGGCGTGATGCCGAAGGTGTCGTACCACGGGTCGAAATTGCGCAGCACGCCGTTGACCCTGAATTCGTCCGGGCTGTGCGGGTCGGTCAGCGTGGTCTGACGCAGGAAGCCGTCGGTTGTCAGCGAGCGCCACAGCTGCGCGTAGCCGAGGAAGAAGCGCTGGTTGCCGGAAAAGCCGTCGATGACCGGTGCCTCGCCCCGGTATTCGGTGGCGACGAAGGTCCGGTAGCCGCTCCAGGCGATCATCATTCCGCCCAGGTCGCCGATGTTCTCGCCCAGGGTCAGCCGGCCATTCACGTTCAGGCCGGGCAGCGGCGAGTAGCGGTCGTACTGCGCCACCAGCCGGGCGGTGCGCCGTTCGAAGTTGCGGCGTGCCTTGTCGCCCCACCAGTTGCGCAGTGCGCCGGTGCCGTCATAGCGGCTGCCCTGATCGTCGAAGCCGTGCCCCAGTTCGTGGCCGATGACCATGCCGATGGCGCCGAAATTCACCGCCGGGTCGGCCGCCGGATCGAAGAAGGGCGGTTGCAGGATGGCCGCCGGAAACACGACCTCGGCGCCGTTCGGATTGAAGTAGGCGTTGATCACCTGCGGCATCAGCGTCGGATCCCACTCCCAGCGGCGTACCGGCTCGTCGAGCCGGGCGCGCGCGTCGCGCTGCACCCATTGCGCGTACCGGTGCACGTTGCCGATCAGATCGTCCGGCGTGATCCGCATCGAGCCGTAGTCGTGCCATCGTTCCGGCGCGCCGATCTTCGTGGTGATGGCATCCAGCTTGGCGACGGCCCTGGCGCGGGTGTGCGGGTCCATCCAGTCGACGCGGGCCAGTCGCTCGCGGAAGGCCTGGCGCAGGAATTTCACCAGCAGCCCGATTTCGGTCCTGGCGTTCTGCGAGAAATGACGTTCCGCATACAGCCTGCCCAGTGGCTCGGCCAGCGTGTGGTTGAGAAAGTCCAGCGCCTGCTTGTCCAGCGGGCGCTGCTCGTCGATGCCGGCGAGGCGGCGGCTGTACAGGTCGAAATGGGCATCGACCCAGTCGTCCGACAGCAGCGGGGCCTGATTGTCCAGATAGTGGAACGCGGTGTAGGCGCGCAGCGTGTCGACCGGCGTCCGGGCGAACAGCGCCGCCATGGTCCGGATCGCGCTGTCGTTCCGGACGTCCACGCGTCTGATCTCACCGAATCCGGCCGCACCGAGGAAGGCGGGCCAGTCGAAGCCTGGCGCATGGTGCTGCAGCGTACGCAATGACATCGGATGATGGTTGCGCACCGCATCGCGTTCCATCGCCGGCGTCCAGTGCGCGCGGGCGAGGGCGGTTTCGAAGGCGAGTATGGCTGCCGCCCGGGTCCTGCCGTCCGGTACGCCGGCGCGCGCGAACACGCCTGCGATGTAGTCGGCGTAGGCGGTGCGGAAACCTGCGTAAGGCTCGTCCTTCTTCAGGTAGTAGTCGCGTCCCGGCAGACCCAGTCCGCTCTGTTCCAGCGTGAGTGCATAGCGATCCGGACGGTCGGAATCCTGCACGACGCTGGCGTCGACGATGGCGGTGTAGCCGATGCTGCCCATGCGGCGGGCGATCTCGCGCCGGTCGGTCACGTTCAGGATGTCCGACAGTTCGGGCAGCAACATGCTGACGCCCAGCGCATTGCGCCGTGCGGTGTCCATGTAGCTCGCGTGCATGTCGGCGATCTGCTGCGCCGGCGTGCCGACTGCTGCGTCCTGCGCCCTGGCGTCGTCGATGATGGCCTGCACCTGCTTTTCGGTACGCAGCGTCAGGTCGATGAAGGCACCGGTCATCGGAAAGCCGGCAGGAATCTGCGCAGTATCCAGCCAGCCCTTGTTCACGTGACGGTAGAAGTCGTCGCCCGGCTCGATATCGGGCGCGATGTATTGCGTCTCGATGCCCCACTGGCCGAACTCGGCGTGTGTGTCGGCAGCCGCGGCTGCCGTGACACCATGCCCGGCATACAGCAGCGCTGCGGCCGCAAGCGCACGACTGCGTTTGAAACGACGCATGGTTACATCTCCTGTTGAATGCGGTGTCGGGAAGTGCCGGCGGTGCGCAGCAGCGACGATGACCCCGAGGACGGCTCGGGCATGCCCTGCGGTGATTACAGGTGTGTCCGCGGCCTGGGTCATCGAACCGCCGCTTTCAGGGACGAACGCCGATCCACACCGGGAGGCCAGGATCACCGCCCTCGAACATGAGCCAGACCTGGCTTCCGACCTTCGGGACGGCTCGCGACCGACAGGGCGCGCAGGTTTCCGCCCACACCGGGTCGGGGCCGAGGACTCCCGGTGCGATGACCAGCAGCCTCCGCTGTCCGTCGGGATCGGAAGTGCCTACGACAGTCGCTCGATGGATGCCGGCAAGGACAGTCATGGTGTTCCTCCTGCACGGGGGTACGTCAGGTTGACGTGGCAAGCCGCGCCCGGCATCGACTCAGCGCTGCACGCACGCCTCGGTGCCGTGGTTGCCGCCCTTGAACTCCGGTTCATAGTAGTACTTCCGGAAGGTCCACCTGCCGTTCCTGCCCTTCCGGAACGATGCGATGCCGGTACCGAAATCCCGGGTCGCCGGATCCGTCAGCGCAAAGTGGATGGCCATCTCGGTGTCCCTGGCAGCGGCGTGACCCGGGTAGATACCGTAGCCCGGGACTTCCAGCCTGAACGACTAGGCACCGAACCGTCCCGTGCTTTGTCCGGGCACGGGTTCAAGCGTCACGGTGCCCGCGTACCTGCCTTCGTGCTCGTCGTTGCCGGTGCAGTCATAGATGCCGCTGAGATCAGGTCTGGTGAACGCCGGCGTGGCGTTGGCGCTGGCGATCGGCGAGCCCGCGAGCAGGACCAGCAGCAGGAAATATTTGTTCAATGGCTGACTCCGGTACAGTCCCGTCACGCATTTGTGCATGATGGCTGACCGGACAGCGCCGATCCCGCGCGTGAACGCAGGGGGCACGAGAGTGAAGTGCCGCGGCAGCACGCGTGCTCGGCGCCCGGGTTGTTGATCGTTGGTAGCCCCGACAGGAATCGAACCTGTACCTACCCCTTAGGAGGGGGTTGTTGTATCCATTCAACTACGGAGCCCCGGCGGCCGCGATTGTACCCGCGCCGGCCGTCTTCTTGCGACGCGCTTCAATGCGGCAGCGCGTAACGGTATTCGATGGCCGGACGGTCGGGGCGGGCGTAGCGGTAGTGCAGCGCCAGCGGTGTCGCGGCGATGTTGCCTGCCCGTTCGAACAGCGCCGCACCGGCCGTGTCCTTGCCGACCAGCAGATGCGGGCCCTGCATTGCGGTCGGCGCTGGCTGGCCGTCGCGCCACAGGCTGACCGGCGCCCGCGGAAAGCGGACGCGCAGCACGCCGCCCAGCACCGGGTCGTGCGTGACGATGGGCGTGCGGCCGTCGTAGCCGGCGGCGCTCAGCGCGGCGGCCAGTTCGGCTGCAGGCTCGTTCAGCTGGTCCATGTTGTCGCGCCAGCCATTGAAGGCCGGACGCAGGCTAAGCAGCGTCAGAAACAGCAGGGCCAGTACGACCAATGTGCGGCGCAGCCAGTGCAGGTGCGGGTGGGAGGCCAGCCCGGGCCGGCAGCAGAAGAACATCAGCGGCGCTGCGAACAGCAGCGGCTGCAGCCAGCGGCCCTTGAAGTGGGTGGCGCCGGCCAGCACGATCATCGCCAGCATGATGACCAGCAGCGCGATCAGGTAGCGGCGCCAGAACGCGCAGTGCGTGTTGCCGTTGTCACGCCGCCAGGCGGCGCGGCCGAACACGATGCCGAAGATCAGCGCCGGTGCCGCCAGCGTGGCGGCGAAGGCGTTGGCGAGGCTGCCCAGGCCGCGCGCGATGCCCTGGCCGAAACCGTGCGTGGCGTCGAGTTTCTCGATCGTGCGTGCGCTGGCCAGCTGCCAGTTGTCGACCAGCCACAGCAGATGGGGCAGCACGATGACGGCCGCAATCAGGCCTGACGCGAAGATCCACGGGCTGCGCCAGACTGCGCGCGCCTCGCGCGTCGTCAGCACCGCCAGCGCGAGCGCGGCGAGGAAGACCGCGAAACTGTACTTCGACATGATGCCCAGTCCCGCGGCGATGCCGAGCGCCACGTAAAGCGCCGGGCGCGGGCGCTCGATCAGGCAGACGACGACGTAGAGCGTGGCCGAGGCGAGCGTGGTCACCAGCACCGAATGGGTCAGGTCGCGCTGCGATTCCCAGCCGATCTGCGGCAGCAGCAGCATGGACGCGGCGGCCAGCACGGCGAGCGGGGCGGCCATGATGCGCCGGGCGGCCAGCCAGACGAAGGCGTAGGTCAGCGCGAGCAGTGCGTTCTTCAGCAGCGACAGCGACAGCACCGACACGCCCGCCAGCTTGAATACGGCCCACTGCAGCCAGGTGTAAAGTGGCGGCTGCGCGCCATAGCCGGCGGCGAACTGCTGGGTCCACAAGGCCTGTTCGGCCTCGTCCAGCTCCAGTGCATCGGAAATCAGCACGCGCGACGCCACATGCGCGGCGACGTAGAGCAGCAGGAGCAGCAGAAGCGTCGCCGGACTGCGCTCGGCGAAGGAGTCTTGACGCATGGCGCGGAAGTTCATTGCCCGTTCATATAGTGTTGTTCAAGCAGGATAACGATCATCGAATCATCGACACTGCATCAATCCGACCTGCTGCAGGGCCTCGACCCCAACGTCGGCCAGCCCGCAGCGAGCCGCCCGCCCGCACCGCCCGAAGTGTCCATCGTCGTGCCGCTGTACAACGAGGTCGAAAACCTGCCCGATCTGGTCGGCCGCATCCATGACGCGATGCAGACCTGCGGCCGCAGCTTCGAACTGATCGCGATCGACGACGGTTCGCGCGACGGCAGCGGCGAACTGCTGCTGCGCCTCGCCGCCGACCGGCCTTGGCTGCGTCCGCTGGTGCTGGTGCGCAACTACGGCCAGTCGAGCGCGCTGCAGGCGGGCTTCGACCGCGTGCGCGGTCGCTACGTGGTCACGCTCGACGGCGACCTGCAGAACGACCCGCTGGACATTCCCGCCATGCTCGACCGGCTGGACCGCGACGACCAGGTCGACATGATTTCCGGCTGGCGTCAGCAGCGTCAGGACAAGGCGCTGTCGCGCCGGCTGCCGTCGGTCATCGCGAACTGGCTGATCTCGCGCAGCACCGGCGTGCATCTGCACGACTACGGCTGCGCGCTGAAGGCCTACCGGCGCGCGATCATAGACCGCATCCGGCTGTATGGCGAACTGCACCGCTTCATTCCGTCGCTGGCGCGCGATGCCGGTGCGCGCATCGCCGAGGTGCCGGTGCGCCACCATGCGCGCACGCGCGGTCAGTCGAAGTACGGCATAGACCGCACCTTCCGCGTCATCCTCGATCTGGTGCTGATCGTCTTCTTCATGCGCTACCGCCAGCGCCCGCTGCACGCCTTCGGCGCGCTCGGCCTGTGGCTGGCCACACCCGGCCTGGGTATCCTCGCCTGGCTGGGCGTGCTCAAGCTGACCGGCGAATCCATCGGCGGTCGTCCGCTGCTGATCGCCGGCGTCATGCTGCTGCTGATGGGCGTGCAGCTGGTCGTGGCCGGACTGGTCGGCGAACTGCTGATCCGCATCTACCACGAGGGCCGTGGCCGGCCGCAGTACCACCTGCGCGAGCCCGACGACCGATGATGCGCGGCGCGCCGCTGCGCGTGCTGGCCGCCGGCGGCATCCTGGCTGCGGTGCTGTGGCTGGCCGATCCGGGTGCGGTGCTGCGTTCGCTGGCCGGCGTCGATGTGCGCTGGCTGGCGCTGGCGCTGCCGGTCGCCGTGCTGTCGAATGCCGCGTCGGCATTGCGCTGGCGCGTGCTGATCGCCTGGCTGGGACAAGCGATCGGCGCGGGCGCTGCCTTGTCGCTCTACTTCCGCGCGGTTGCGCTCAATGCCTTGCTGCCCGGCGCGGTGGTCGGCGGCGACCTGTACCGCATGCTGTCGCTGCGCCGCCTCGGCCAGCCGGCGCTCGAAGCGGGTCTGTCGGTGCTGCTCGACCGGCTCAGCGGCCTGTGGATGCTGATGCTGATCGGCGCGCTGGGCGTCGCGGCAGGGGCGTCCGGGCCGGCGTCGCTGCTGGCCGGCACGTCGCTGTCGGCGGGATTGTTGCTGGTGCTGGCGCTGCTGCTGTGGCTGGCGCCGCTGCCGGCATTGCTGCTGGCCCGCCGCGTATCCGCCCGCCTGCGCTCGCATGCGCAGTGGGCAGAGCGCATCGCCTGCGTCGCGCATCTGCCAGCAGCGGGCCGCCAGTTCATGCTGCAGTCGGCGGCGTCCGGTGCCGTGCAGATACTGTCGATCGGTGCTTTCGCGCTCGGCGGCCGAGCGCTCGGCGTCGACCTGCCGGTCTGGGCCTGGGCCGCTGTTGCAGCACCAACCTTCCTGATGGCCGCGTTGCCGGTGAGCTTCGGTGGTTGGGGCACGCGCGAGGCGGCGGCCTCGGTCTGCCTGGGCCTGTTCGGCGTGCCCGCCGCGCAGGCGGTCGGCGTGTCGGTGCTGTACGGTCTGTTCGGACTGGTGCAGGCGCTCGGCGGCAGTCTCGTGTTTGCGCTGGCGCCGCCGGACGGCACCCGGACGGACGCTTTCCGGGACCGCTGAGTCCGGCGGCGAGCCCGCGGCGGTGCGGGCGACGATGGTGCGGGCGATATACTCCGCCGCCTTCACCCCACCTGTGTCCGTCCAAATGCCTCTGATCACCCTCGACAATGCCTGCCTTGCCTTCGGCGACGTGCCGCTGCTGGACCACACCGCGCTGGTGGTCGAGCCGGGCGAGCGGCTGGCGCTGATCGGCCGCAATGGCACGGGCAAGTCCAGCCTGCTGAAGATACTGGCCGGCGATGCCATGCTCGACGACGGCGTGTTCTGGCGCCAGCCGGGCATCAAGCTCGCCTACGTGGCGCAGGAACCGCAGTTCGCGCCCGGTGCGCGCGTGTTCGATGCCATCGCACAGGGGCTGGGCGAACTGGCTCAGCTGCTGATCGACTATCACCACGTGGCCGACGCGGTCGCCCACGGCGACGAGGGCAAGCTCGATCGGATGGCCGAACTGCAGGATGCGCTGGAACATCACCAGGCCTGGCGCTTCGAGCAGCGCATCGAGCAGGCGCTGGAGCGGCTCGCGCTGCCGGGCGACGCGCTGGTCGAATCGCTGTCCGGCGGCATGCTCAAGCGGGTTGCACTGGCCCGCGCGCTGGTGGCCGAACCCGACATGCTGCTGCTGGACGAACCGACCAACCACCTCGATCTGGACGGCATCGCCTGGCTGGAGGCGCTGCTCAACGACTTCCGCGGCGCCAGCCTGGTGATCACGCACGACCGCCGCTTTCTCGACAGCTTCGCCAGCCGCATCATCGAACTGGACCGCGGCCAGTTGCGCAGCTATCCGGGCCGCTATGCCGAATACGTTACGCGCAAGGCTGACGAACTGGCCGCCGAGGCGCTGGAATCGGCGCGTGCCGACAAGCTGCTGGCGCAGGAAGAGGTGTGGATACGCAAGGGCGTCGAGGCACGGCGCACGCGCGCGCAGTTCCGCGTCAAGCGGCTGGACGAACTGCGCGCCCGGCGCGAGGCCAGGCGCGACCAGATCGGTCGTGCCCGCATCGAGGTCGATCGCGGCGAAGCATCCGGCCAGCTGGTGGCCGAACTGGACAACGTCAGCAAGCGCTTCGGCGACCGGACGGTGGTGCGCGACTTCTCGACCCGCATCGTGCGTGGCGACAAGGTCGGCTTCATCGGTCCGAACGGCGCCGGCAAGACCACGCTGCTCAAGCTCATCCTCGGCCGGCTCGAACCGGACAGCGGCCAAGTCCGCACCGGCACCCGCATCGAGGTCGCCTACTTCGACCAGTTCCGTACCCAGCTCGACGAGCAGGCGACGCTGTCGGAGGTGATCAGTCCGGGCTCGGATTTCGTGGAATTCGGCGGCCGCCGGCAGCACGTGATCGGTTATCTGGGCGACTTTCTGTTCGCACCGCAGCGCGCGCGCGCCAAGGTCGAGTCGCTGTCCGGCGGCGAGCGCAACCGGCTGCTGCTGGCGCGCCTGTTCGCCAAGCCGGCCAATGTGCTGGTGCTCGACGAGCCGACCAACGACCTCGACATGGAAACGCTGGACCTGCTCGAACAGTTGCTGCAGGACTACGACGGCACCGTGCTGCTGGTGTCGCACGACCGCGCCTTCCTCGATGCGGTGGTGACCCAGACCATCGCGTACGAGGGTGACGGACGCTGGCGCGAATACGTCGGCGGCTACACCGACTGGCTGGCGCAGCGCCAGACCGTGGTGGCCACGCCGTCGGCACAGTCCGCGAAGCCGGCCGCAGCAGCGGTAAAGACTGAAAAACCGGCCGCGGCGCCGAAGTCGAAACTCAGTTTCAAGGAACAGAAGGAACTGGATGGTCTGCCAGACCTGATCGCCAGACTCGAGGGCGAGCAGGCGACACTGACCGGACGCCTGTCGGATGGGTCGGCTTCCGGACCCGAAGCGGCCAAGCTGTCGACCCGGCTGGGCGAACTGGGGGCCGCCATCGACCAGGCCATGGCGCGCTGGGAGGAGCTGGAATCCCGCCGCTGACTGCGCAAGTGTCGGTTTTTCTTACAGCACGAGCCGGGCGGAAATTCGCTTTGTCCGAGCTGTTCTTGATCTGTGTTCAACCTGGCCGATGGCTGGTTTGATCCTGCGCAAGGCCCCGAAGCCAGCATCTGCTAACGAAGGCCTGTAATTGGCTCGTTTGAGCGATCTGGTCGAGCCCATGGCCGAGGACTGTCATTCGGATTTCTTTACAATTTCTCGCATTTTTTTGCCATTACTGTGATGAGTGACAAAAAAATGTTGAAAAACAACGGTATTCCGTGATTTTTTTAACGGGCATGCCGTTTGCTCCATTGGCTGTGCCGGGCGAGCTCCCGGTGTCAGGCAGTCATACAAAGAGATGCAGTCAATGGAGACCATCATGACCGAACGTTTTCGACATCTGGGCAAGCGCGCTCTGTGCATCGCTTCACTCTCCGGTATTGCCGTGGCGAACGCTGCTCCGACCGTCGATCTGACGGGCAAGGGTTTCGTGACCTACGGCGACGCGAATTCCTACTCCCTACCGCTGAGCGGGCTTGAAGTCATGTCCGGTCCCGGTCAGATCGACATCTTCACCAAGCTTGGTCTCGGTGCCAACGGTCAGGTCGGAAATCCGACGGTCGGAATGGACGACGCCTTCGATACGCCGCAGGCGAATCCCATCGACGGTTTCCGTACCGGCACCGCCTCAGAACCTGGCGGCAACGGCGTGGAAGGTACGTGGGACCGCCTGGGCTGGTGGGATTCGACGCTGGCTGCAATGAACAACGCAGTCGACCTGGTTAAGAACTCCCTCGTTTTCTTCTTCGCGAACAACGAGATCGGCGACAAGACCAATCCGAATGATCCGGATGTGCTGGTCGAAGGTGATCGCGCCAGCCTCGCAGCGTGGATGCGTGTCGAAGTCAGCCAGATCAGCACGGGCAAGATACTTGGCACCTTTGACCTGACCAACGATGCCGATGGCGACGGTGTGGCGGGCTATGGTCCGCCGCCGGTTGGTGGCGGGGTGCCGCTCGGCAACGTGGGCGCATACACCTCCGACGGTTCGGCGCCGGTTCTGGCTGATTTCGTCATGTCCGGCGGCGCCGTCTGCGTCAAGAATGGCGCGCTGGCGGTGTGCGACGGTACGGAAGACTTGAAGGTGCAGCACAATCTGGGCGGCGACCGCGCGGCCTACGCAATCGTGCTGCCCGAACTCGATGACCTGATCGCAGGGTTGGTGGGTGGCAATCTCGACGACTACGCGATCCATGTCGATTACCGTCTGGGCTGCGGCGATGAAACCGGGTTTGACACGGTGCACGCGACGGATGGCAAAAAGGAGTGCTTCGACAAGTACGCGCTGAATGGCGGTGACGAAAAGCTGTTCCTCGGCACGCAGGCGCGGGAGGAGCACATTCCCGAACCGTCGTCGATCCTGCTCGCGGCGGTTGGGCTTGCAGCAGCGGCTGCGATTCGCCGCCGCCGTTCCTGACCTGACGCACAGCTTGAAACGTACCGGTCGGCGACCGGCACGGACCGGGAAGGGGCGCGAGATTCCGCGTCCCTTCCCGCGTCAGCTTTCCTTGTCTATCTCCTGATCGTCCGGTGACTCCGGCGGCGGTGAGCCGTCAATCGGCAGGCCGAGTCGGCCGAGCAGGGTTTCATGGCTGATGTGGAGCAGTTCTTCGATCGCCTTGAAATCATCAGGCAGCGCCGGATCGTCCCAGCCCTTGGCGCTGTGCCGCGCCAGATTGACCGCCAGCGTGACGTTGCGCGCGCGCGGGGTGACCGAGTGGCGGTCGTCCATCAGCGCGATCAGCAGTGTCGGCAGCTTCCAGGCGCGCGCCAGCGCGAGCTGGAGTTCCTGCGCGGTGACATTGAATACCGCCCGCTGCGCGATCGCGGTGCGCATGTGCGGATCGGTACGGAGCAGATCGCGCAGGTCCAGAGACAGCTTGGGCGCAAACACCCAGCACATGATTTCCGCCACGTCGTGCAGCAGTGCGGCGACGGTGATTTCGTCGATATCGACGTCGTGCCGGATCAGTGCCCATTCGCGTGCCCAGTGAGACGCGCGGCGCGCGCGCGCGATCACGCGCATGACGCCGAGCAGAGCCTGCGGATGGCCGTCGAGGTGGTCTTCCAGTGTCGGCAGCGCGTCGAAGTGCTCGAAGAAGGGCGAGATGCCGATCATCATCAGCGCCCGCTCGATGGTCGTGATTTCGTTGTGCTGACTGTGGCGCCTGCGCTTTTCGATGAAAGCCAGCAGGCGCAGCGTCATCAGGGGGTCGTGCAGAATGACCTGGGCAATCTTTCGTGCGCTGACGGTACTTTCCACTTCGCGCAGAACGGCAAGCTCGCGCTTGGTGCGCGCGAGTACGGGCAGTGCCTTGTCGCCGAGGTAGGCGACCCAGCCGTCCAGCGTGGCTATCGAGACGTCGCGCATGATTCAGGTCCGTCGTTCAGGTGACCTGTCTACGGCCGGAAGTCGCCGGGACTGAACAGTCGGCGAACATCCGGGTGTTTCATTCTGTTAACGCGGGTGTGGCGGTCAGACCATCTCTTCATCATCATCGCAATCGGCGTCCGTCCAGCTGTCGTTGTCGGCTTCTCCGTCGGCCTCGGCAACCATGGACATCGCGTTGATCTGCGCGATCTGGTCAAACAGGCTGGGCATGCGCGGAATGTTCTCATCCGCCTTCAGTGGCCGGCGGGTGTGGCGAAAACCGAGTACATCGGATATCGGGCGCTGCATGGCCATGACTGAACTCCTCGTGCTGTGGTTGACGGATGATCACGGGTACCTTTTCTGATTACGACGTCCGGTTGGCGGACTTGAAGGCATGTCGCACCCTTTCACGATAGATTCATCACGGCGCGGGTCAACGTCCGGACCGGACTGCGACCTCTTCTGCCGGGTCGTCGACAACTACGGCGATGTCGGCGTGTGCTGGCGGCTGGCGTGCTGCCTGACGCGCGACCACGGCCGGCGGGTGAGACTGTGGGTGGATGACCCGGCGGCGCTGGCGCGCATCCGGCCGGACGCGGGTGCCGCGGTGCCGGTCGAGGTGATGCACTGGACCGACGAAATGCCGGTCTGCGAACCGGCCCCACTGGTGATCGAAGCCTTCGCCTGCACGCTTTCGCCGGCTTTCGTCGAGGCGATGGCCAGGCTCGATGTGCCCCCTCGCTGGCTCAATCTCGAATATCTCAGTGCGGAAGACTGGGTGGAAGGCTGTCACGGTCTGCCGTCGCGCGACCCGGCCACCGGGCTGACCAAGCATTTCTTCTTTCCCGGCTTCACGCAGCGCACCGGCGGCCTGCTGCGCGAGCGCGGCCTGTTCGGCCGTCGTGACGCATGGCGGAACGATCCTGATGCGCGCCGGCAGACGCTTGAGAGGCTGGGCGTGAAGCCCAGGGATGGCGCCTTGCAGCTGTCGCTGTTCAGTTACGAGAACCCGTCGATCGCGACGCTGGTCGACGCGCTGTCGCAGTGCGATCAACCGGCGCAGCTGTGGGTGCCGGAGGGCCGGGCGCTGACCAGCCTGTCCGCAGCTTGCCGGCAGTCGATGTCTGCCGGTAAACGGCTGGTGGTCGGGCAGCTTGAAGTTGTTGTGCTGCCCTTCATGGCCCAGGACGACTACGACCGGCTGCTGTGGCACTGCGACCTGAACATCGTGCGCGGCGAGGATTCGTTCGTGCGTGCCCAATGGGCGGGCAGGCCGCTGCTGTGGCACATCTACCGGCAGGATGAGGAAGCGCATCTGCCCAAGCTGGAGGCCTTTCTCGACCGCTACTGCGACGGGCTCGATGCACAGGCGGCGCAACGCTGCCGCGCGCTGCACCGCGACTGGAATATCGATCACCCGATCGACACGACGCGCTGGCGTGACTGGCTCGAGGATGTACCGCTGCTGAGCCGGCATGCGGCGTCCTGGGCCGATACGCTCGCAGCTCAGCCCGATCTGGCTAGTCAGCTTGTTTTGTTTAATCAGACACCTATATAATGCCGGGTTTGCCGCAGCGGACGTTGCAACACGGGTTGCAGAGGTCAGGGATGCGGCTTCAACTCCTCAGGATCAGGTAGATAACCGCATGAAAACCGCCCAGGAACTGCGCGCAGGCAACGTCGTCAAGATCGGCCCGGAAGCCATGGTCGTGCTCAAGGCCGATTACAACAAGTCGGGCCGCAACGCCGCCGTCGTCAAGCTCAAGATGAAGAACCTGCTGACCGGCTCCGGTCAGGAAACCGTCTACAAGGCCGACGACAAGTTCGACGTGGTCATCCTCGAGCGCCGCGAAGTGACGTTCTCGTACTTCGCGGACCCGATGTACACCTTCATGGACGGCGACTACAACCAGTACGAAGTCGAAGCCGAGAACATGGGCGACGCGCTGAACTACGTTGAAGACGGCATGGCTTGCGAAGTGGTGTTCTACGAAGGCCGTGCGATTTCGGTCGAACTGCCGAACTCGGTCGTGCGCGAGATCACCTACACCGAGCCGGGCGTCAAGGGCGACACTTCGGGCAAGGTGCTCAAGCCGGCCAAGATCAACACCGGCTACGAAGTGTCGGTGCCGCTGTTCTGCGAAATCGGCGACAAGATCGAAATCGACACCCGCACCGGCGAGTACAAGAACCGCGTGAAGTAACCCACGCGGACGGCGCAACAACCGCGTGTGGGGTACCCCCACGTGGTCTGCGCAGGAATTGCGTCACGCCACACGACGTTGATCGTGCGGAATGTTCGGCTGCAGGAAGCCCCGCCCTAGAGCGGGGCTTTTCCGTTTACGCGCCGGTGTCCGGCCGGCGCCAGACGGTTGCCAGCCAGGGCTGCTGTTCGCGCGGAAGTCCGGTCGGGCGGTAGTAGTGCGCAAGTTCGACGAAGCCGGCGGCATTCATGAAGCGGCGCCAGCTTTCCAGGTCGTGGTAGCAGCCATAGCGTTCGCCATTCCAGCCCTCCTGTCCGTCGCCGCGCGGATTCGAGCTGAACAGCACGCCGCCGGGTTTGAGTGTCCGGAACAGGGTGCGCAGCACATCGGGCAGCAGTTGTGCCGGCACATGGAACAGCGACGCGTTGGCGAACACGCCGTCGAAGTGCGATGCCGGCAGGTCGAGCGCGAAGAAGTTCTGCTCCAGTACCGTGCAGCCGCTCCAGGTGCGTGCCATCGCCGCTGGCCGTGCGGCGCCCTCCAGTCCGGTTGCGCGATGCCCCATTCGCGTCAGCGTCAGCAGGTCGCGTCCCGGGCCGCAACCGAAGTCCAGCAGTTCGAACGGTGCTTCGGCCGTGATGTGCGCGAGCATCGCCTCGATGTTCTGGAGCACGTCGTGGTCGCGCGTACCGGCCCAGTAGTCGTCCGCGTGCCGGTCGTAGTGACCGAGCGTCGAGGCTGCGATCTGCGTGTAGCCGGTGGATGGAGCGGGCGGTTGTTCGGGTTCGTTCGGATTCATGCGAATGTCGTGACCGGGTTTTCGCTGCAGTGCAGCGGGAAAGCGTCGGGAAACCATCTACGATCAAAAAAGGTGTCGCCAGGACAGCTGCTCGGCCCGCGCAACACTGTCATCCGATCGTCGATCCGGATCTGCCGGGCGGAGGCGCTGCATGAGTCCCTGCCTTGGTGCCGGAAGCATGACGACCGGTACTCCATCAGCCTCTGCCAAGGGCAGCCGGTGAGCTGCCTCTGGCAGAGGTGTCTTCGTTTCAGGAGATGCCGTCATGATGTTCGCACGAATAGAGCCCGCTACACCGGATGCCCTGCAGGACGAATATCTGCCGCCCGTCGAGGTGCTGCAGACCGAACCCGGCGCGTGGTTCGTTCCCTGGGAACGGCAGCTTGAAGTCGTCATGGCCTGGCAGGCTGCCGGTGGCAATGTCGATTCCGAGTGGGATCAGTGGGTGGCCGAAACGCCTGCCAACGAAAGCGTCGCACGGATCATGAATGGTGACGGGCCGGTGACCATGGCGACCATCGTGCGGATGACGACCTCGATGGTGTCGCTGCGCGAGCGCCTGCTGCATCTGCAGACGCGGACGACCGACGTTGCCCGCACGGAAATGTCACTGCGTCGCGTGCCGCTGCCGCATGCCGCGAATGGAGCGGGGCCGGCCTCGGTCCGGCGACCGCTGAACGACGAAAACAGCCGGTGCGTGCGCGCTCTGGCGAGGGAATGCCTCGAATTGCTTGATGCCGCGCGCGCCGGGATCAGTGCGCTGTCGAGTGGCGAGGCTCATGCCGAACGCCGGCAGCGCAGCGTGCTGATCGACTTTCCGGACCGTCGCGCCATGCACTGAGCCTTCGGGAATCTGACATTTGCAGGCGAGCGCCGTGCCGGCCCGGCGGTCAGTGCATGTCCGCGACCGGTTCCCGTGTCTCTGCAAGGTCGGCGTCAGCCCCCAGAAAGCCGCCACTCTGGTGCGCCCACAGGCGGGCGTACAGACCGTTGCGTGCAAGCAGGCTCAGGTGGTCGCCTTCCTCGACGATGCGTCCGCGGTCGAGCACGATCAGCCGGTCCATGGCGGCGATGGTCGACAGCCGGTGGGCGATCGCCATCACGGTCTTGCCTTCCATCAGCCGGTACAGACTGGCCTGGATGGCGGCTTCGACTTCCGAATCGAGCGCGCTGGTCGCCTCGTCGAGCAGCAGTATCGGGGCATCCTTGAGCATCACGCGCGCGATCGCGACACGCTGGCGCTGACCGCCGGACAGCTTGACGCCGCGCTCGCCGACATGTGCGTCGTAGCCGCGCCGTCCTTTTGGATCGACCAGTCCGGCGATGAAGTCGTGCGCCTCGGCCCGCTTCGCGGCGGCGATCATGTCCGCGTCGCTGGCATCCGGGCGACCGTACAGGATGTTGTCGCGCACCGAACGGTGCAGCAGCGAGGTGTCCTGCGTCACCATCGCGATCTGCGCACGCAGGCTGTCCTGTGTCGCATGGGCGATGTCCTGGCCGTCGATCAGGATGCGGCCGCCTTCCAGGTCGTGGAAGCGCAGCAGCAGATTGACGATGGTGGTCTTGCCGGAGCCCGAGCGGCCGACCACGCCTATCTTCTCGCCGGCACGGATGTGCAGAGACAGGTCGTCGATGACGCGGTGGCCTGCGTCGTGCCCGGTGCCGTAGTCGAAGCAGGCGTGCTCGATGCGGATGTCGCCGTGCGTCACCCGCAGCGGCTGCGCGTCGGCGTGGTCGGTCACGGTATGCGGGCGCGACAGCGTGTTGATGCCGTCGCGCACGGTGCCCACCTGTTCGAACAGCGACGCCAGTTCCCACATCACCCAGTGAGAGATGCCGTTCAGGCGCAGTGCCATTGCGGTCGCTGCAGCCACTGCACCGACCCCGACCTGTCCGTGCATCCACAGCCACAGCGTGGTACCGGCCGTGCTGGCGATCAGCGCCATGCTCAGCATGTGGTTGACGATCTCGAAGCCGGTGACCAGCCGGCTCTGCGCATAGACCGACACCATGAATTCGCGCATCGCGTCGCGCGCGAACAGCGCCTCGCGCGCAGTGTGCGAAAACAGCTTCACGGTCGCGATATTGGTATAGGCGTCGGTGATGCGTCCGGTCATCAGCGAGCGGGCGTCGGCCTGTGACTGCGCCACGCGGCCGAGCCGCGGCACGAAATGGAACATGGCGACCACGTACAGCGCGAGCCAGCCGGTGAAGGGCAGCAGCAGCCAGGCGTCGAAGCGGCCGACTACCGCCACCATGGTGACGAAGTAGATCAGCACGAACACCAGGATGTCGGCCACGATCATCCAGGTATCGCGCACGGCCAGCGCGGTCTGCATGACTTTGGCGGCGATGCGGCCGGCGAACTCGTCTTGGTAGAAACCCATGCTCTGATCGAGCATGTGGCGGTGGAAGTTCCAGCGCAGCCGCATCGGAAAATTGCCCGACAAAGCCTGGTGCTTGAGCAGAGTCTGCAGTGCGATCACCAGCGGGCTGGCCACCAGGATGCCGGCCAGCATCAGCAGATGGTCACGCTCCCGTTCCCAAAGCTGCGCCGGGGCGACCTGACCCAGCCAGTCGACGATATTGCCCATCATCGCGAACAGCATCGCCTCGAACACGCCGATCAGCGCCGTGCACAGCGTCATGAGCGCGATGTAGCCGCGCATGCCGCGGGTGCATGACCACAGGAAGGCGAACAGGCCGGATGGTGGCGCGGCCGGCGTGCCTTCCGGATACGGGTCGACCAGTCTTTCGAAATACCTCAGCAATCGGATCTCCGGCGGGTGATGACATTCGGACAGTGGATTGTTTCACCCTTCCGCGGGCAGACCGGGCATTGGGCAACGCACATGTCGTTTGGTTGCCGGCCGCCGCGGAATCGTGCCGGCTGTCGCGACGAGTGACGCCTAGAGCAGCACCACGCGGTCGGGCAGCTCGTTGTGCGGATGGCCGTCCGGCGGGAAGTGGCGGGCCAGTTCGCCGGTGACCGCCTCGATGCATTCGAGCGCACCGTCACCGAATTCACCGCTGCCGAACCGGGCTTCGAGCCGCTGGCAAAGCGTGTTCCAGACCGCGGCGCCGACGCGTGCCTGTATGCCGCGGTCGGCCACGATCTCGATCTGCCGGTCGGCCATCAGCAGGTAGATCAGCACGCCATTGTTGTGTTCGGTGTCCCAGATGCGCAGTGCGGAAAACACCTCGATTGCGCGCTGCCGCGCAGTCTGGCCCCGCCATGCGGCGAGCGGGGCAAGTGCGCCCTCGACTACGAAACGAAGTTCGCCGGCGTGGCGTGTCTCGCTGGCACTGATGGCCCGTTCCAGCGTGTCCAGAGTCGCCGCCGGGAAGGCACGGCTGCGCTGCACGGGCAGGAAGACTGCATGGCGCAAGGCGCGAAGTATCGTCATGTCACCACCGTCCCGATGCGCCGCCGCCGCCGAAACCACCACCGCCGCCGCTGAATCCGCCGCCGCCCCCTCCACCGTAGCCGCCACCGCCAAACCCGCCGCCGCCGATGCCCCGCCCGCCACCGAACAGGGTCACGAACAACGCGATCACGCCGGCCAGGATGGCGATCGACAGCGCGCCCACCATGGTCCAGGCGATGAAGCCCACGACACCGCCGGTCACCAGTGCGCCCGGCAGTCGGCCCAGGATGGAACGCAGCACACCGCCCATGAACAGCGCGACGATGAACAGCAGCGGTGCATAGGAGCCGATGTCATCCGCCCGGGCCGACGTGCGGGCCGCGGGTGGCGGCAGTGCTTCGCCATCGATCACCGCGATCATGCGCGTCACGCCGGCACTCACACCGCCGTCGAAATCGCCCTGGCGGAAGTAGGGCGTGATGATGTCGCTGACGATGCGCTTGGCCGTGATGTCGGTCAGCGCACCTTCGAGCCCGTAGCCGACCTCGATGCGCAGCGCGCGGTCGTCCCTGGCCACCAGCAGCAGCGCGCCATCGTCCACGCCCTTGCGGCCGAGCTTCCAGGCTTCGGCCACGCGCAGCGCGTACTGCTCGATGGTTTCAGGTGCCGTGGTCGGCACGACGAGCACCGCGATCTGGCTGCCCTTGCGCATCTCGAATGCCTGCAGCGTTTTTTCCAGTGCCGCCGTGGTGTCGGCACTCAGCGTGGCGGTCTGGTCGATGACCCGGGCGGTCAGCGGCGGTACCGCCACCTGGGCGAACGCCACGCCGACCAGCATCAGCAGCGCGCCGCAGGCGGCGCGCAAGCCGTGCTTCAGATTCACTGCGCGCCAGCCGGTCTGGCCGGTGCGGCGCCGAAATCAACCGCCGGCGGGCGTGTGACTTCGCCCTCGTTGGTGACACTGAAGTTCGGCTTCGACTTGTGGCCGAACAGCACCGCCGTCATGTTGCTGGGGAAGGAGCGCACCAGAGTGTTGTACTCCTGCACCGCCTTGATGTAGCGGTTGCGTGCGACCGAGATGCGGTTTTCCGTGCCTTCGAGCTGCGCCTGCAGGTCGCGGAAATTGGCGTCGGACTTGAGCTGCGGATAGTTCTCGCTGACCACCAGCAGACGTGACAGCGCGCCCGACAGCTCGCCCTGGGCCGACTGGAACCGGGTGAAGGCCTGAGGGTCATTGATCAGCTCGGGCGTCACCTTGATCGCGCCGACCTGCGAACGTGCCTCGGTCACCCGGGTCAGCACTTCCTTTTCCTGATCGGCGAAGCCCTTGACCGTCCTGACCAGATTGGGAATCAGGTCGGCCCGGCGCTGGTACTGGTTGAGCACTTCGGACCAGGCCGCCTTGACCTGTTCGTCGCCGGACTGCAGCGAGTTGTAGCCGCAGCCGGACAGGCCGAGGGTGAGTACTGCGAGCATCAGGGTCCACAGCTTGCGCATCGAGGGTCTCCGCATGAGGGTGTCAACAACGCGGAAGATGGGGGCGAATGCCCCCGGATGCAAGCGGCGGGAACGAACCGGCGCGGTTCGTCTGCCTTACTCGACCGCGCCCACCGCCGACTGGCTGAAGCCGGCGTCGACATAGGTGACCTCGCCGGTGATGCCGCTGGCCAGGTCCGACAGCAGGAAGGCGGCGACGTTGCCCACTTCCAGAATGGTCACGTTGCGGCGCAGCGGTGCGGCTTTCTCGTTGTAGGCCAGCAATTTGCCGAAGTTGCCGATGCCCGACGCGGCCAGCGTCTTGATCGGTCCGGCCGACACCGCGTTGGCGCGGATGCCCTGCGGGCCGAGGCTGGCGGCGAGGTAACGCACCGACGCTTCCAGACTGGCCTTGGCCAGTCCCATCACGTTGTAGTTGGGCAGTGCGCGCACCGCGCCGAGGTAGGACAGCGTCAGCACCGAGCCATTGCGTCCCTGCAGCATCGGGCGGGCCGCCTTGCACAGCGCCGGGAAGCTGTAGGCGCTGACTTCATGAGCCGTGCGGAAGGCCTCGCGCGACAGTCCGTCGAGGAAGTCGCCGTCGAGCGCTTCGCTCGGCGCGTAGGCGATGGAATGCACCAGACCGTCCAGACCGTCCCACTTCGTTGCCAGCTGCTCGAACAGGGTGGTGATCTGTGCGTCGTCGCCGACATCGCACGGAAACACCAGCGACGAGTCGAAATCGGCCGCCATCTTGGTGACGCGATCGGTGAAACGCTCGTTCTGGAAGGTGAAGGCCAGCTCCGCGCCTTCGCGGTGGCAGGCCTGTGCGATGCCGTAGGCGATCGAGCGGTTGGACAGCAGTCCGGTGATCAGAATTTTTTTGCCGGCGAGAAAGCCCATGTACGTCTCCAGTATTCCGGCTTCCGGCCGGTTGGGGGAGGCCGGATTATAGGGGATGCAGCGCCTGTCGCTTCGTCCGGCGCCGTCGATACGGGCAGTGCACGTGGCAACATCGCGTTTTCCTGTCCTGTTTCGCCATGAACGGATCGATCGAAGGGGCCGACGTGTCGGTCTGGCGGCTGTGGTTCGACGGCTGCGCGCTGCCCAACCCGGGCCGCCTTGGTCTCGGCGCGCTGCTGCTGGCGCCCGACGGCCGGTGCATCGAGTTGTCGCAGCCCGGCAGCCGCCATGGCTGCAGCAACGAAGCCGAACTCGAAGCCCTGCATGTCGCCCTCGATCGCGCCCATGCCGAGGGCGTGCGCCGGCTGGTCGTCACCGGCGACAGCGACTTCGTGGTCCGCCATCTCAACGGTGAAAAGCGGACTGTGGTCGAGCCGCTGAACAGCCAGCTGCGCGGACTGGCTGTCTCGCTGTCGCGCTTCGAGATGGTCGAACTGCGCTGGGTGCCGCGTCACCGCAACCGCGACGCCGACCGCCTGTCGCGCGCGGCAGTCGGCCTGCCGGACAAGCCGGCACCCGTTCCCGGGCGTCCGCAGCGCCAAACCGGCCGTCACCGGCGCGGCGCATCCGGCCCTGCCTGATATCGGGCGGAAGCAAACGGTTCGGCCGGATGTTCCGGCGTCGGGTTTTTCCTCGCGCATCCCTCTGTAAGGCAGGCCGACACCCCCGGTGAGGGGATGGCGAGACCCTGTCGCCTGCCTTAGCGTCCAGGCTTCGAAAATCCCCCTGAAGAGTGGAGCCATGACGCATATCGAGTTCGTTTCCGCCCGCCCTGCTGCAGCCCGTCTGACCCGCCTGGCCGCACTCATCGGACTGGCGCTGGGCGGCATCCAGTCCGCCCAGGCTACCGACTATGTCTGGCTGGGCGACGCGGATACCTTGTGGACGACCGGCAACAAGCTGGTCGGATCGACCTTCCAGTCGAACTGGACGCCCAGTGGCCCGCCTTCAGCCGGCCTGCCGTCGCCGGTGTTCATCGACAACAATCCGGCCCGAAACAGCACGGTGCAGGTATCGCCGGCCTCTCCGGTGGCAGCCAATCCGTTCTGCCCGAGTTCATTCAACTGCGGCCCGGGCGCGGCGGCCGCACGGCTGACCATAGACAGCGGCGACACGCTGGTGGTCGGCGGCTCCGCCTCGTTCAGTGATGCCATCAACTACACCTACGGCATCAGCCGCCTGGTGGTGGTGGATACCGGCGGCGGCACGACCATCACCAACAACGGCACGCTGCGCATCACTTCCGACGGCCAGTTCGCGACGCTGGGCATCAGCGGTCACGTGACGCTGTCGGGCACGGGACAGACGCTGTTGAGCAATGGCTACACCAATGACCGCGCCACCTTCAACGACAACCAGGTGATCTTCGGCTACAGCACAGACGCCAACACGCTGGAAATCGCAGCCGGCCACACGCTGCGCGGCGCCGGCAGGCTGGGCTACAACGGAACTCTGTCCAGCGGCCGTCTGGTGGTGATCAATCATGGCGACGTGATTGCGGACAACCCGAACTCGTTCCTGATGGTGATGACATCGCCGAACACGACACCGTCCGTCCCGTATTCGCTGGTCAACACCGGCAGTATGCGCGCCGAAAACGGCAGCCGCATGTGGATCACCACCGCCATGAACAACGCCGGCGGCGTGGTTGAAGCGCGCAACGGATCGTCGATTGACCTGGGTGCGAGCGTGCTGGGCGGTACGCTGCGCACGTCCGGCAGCGGCCGGATATTCACCGACGGCACCAATGCCTCGGCGACCTTCCTCACCAGCGTCACCATCGAAGGCCGTGTCGAGGCGACCTCGGGCAACGAAATGAATTTCGGCCTGAACGGCCTGACGAACACCATCACCAACAACGGCGTCATCGCCTTCGGCAATGCGCATCCGCGCGATGTCAGCGCCACCACTTACGCCAAGCTGAGACTGTTCGGCGACACCGCACTGGCCGGCAACGGAACGGTCGAGTTCACCGACGATGCCGGCAACATGATCGACTACTACGGCAACATCATCGGCCGCGTGCCGGTGCTCACCGTGGGCAGCGGCCAGACATTCCGCGGCGTGGCGCAACTGCGCGGCGAAATCGTCAACCAGGGCCGGATCGAGGCCAACGGCACGGTCAACGCCTTCACCATCGCCAGCGGCGGCAAGATCACCAACCAGGGAACGGTGGATGTGTCCGGGGCGGCGTCCGTCGCGCTGCAGACCGGCAGCCCGTTCCAGTTCGTCAATCAGGGCGAACTGATCGTACGGTCAGGCAGCACGATGAGCGGCGGCCTGACCCAGACGGCGGGCGTGGCGACGGTGCTCGGTACGCTGAACGGCAATGTCCTGCTGCAAGGCGGCCTGCTCAAGGGCACCGGCACCATCGTGGGCAATGTCAGCAACTCCGGCGGCATCTTCGCGCCGGGCACCTCGCCCGGCACCCTGACACTGAGCAACTACACCCAGACCGGCGGCGACCTCGTGCTGGAGATCGATGGCGATGATCCCGCGCTGCGCGACCATCTGATCATCCTCGGCAGCGGCAACTTCTACGGCGGTCGCATCGTGCTTGATTTCAGCGACTACACCGGCACCGGCACCGGCGCCGTGTCCTTCGCCAATCTGCTGGAAGTCGGCGGCACGCTGCGCCTGGCCCATCCGACCACCGGCAGCGCAGCGACCATCGAGGTGATCGGCCTGACACCCGGCCGTCAGGCCACGGCCGCGTGGAACGGCAAGACGCTGGGGGTGAGCCTGGTGTCGGCGGTGCCCGAACCGGAGACCTACGCACTGATGCTCGCCGGTCTGGGCCTGATCGGCCTTGCCGCGGCTCGCCGTCGCCGCTGAAACACCGGCGATGGGGAAGGAAACCCCGGGGGCTCCCCCCCGGGGAATGTAAGGCCTTCCCCTAGACTTCCTGGCTGGCGAACCAGTTGCCCAGATCGGTCACCAGCTGAAAAATTTGCTGCTTGTCTGCATCGGTCAGGCTTTTCAGCTTCCGCGTCCAGGCGCTTTCGCCATCGGCATCGGAAAAGCCCTCGGCATTCATGAAGCATTCAAGCGTGTAGATCCACGTGCGCACGGTGTCGTCCAGCTTGGCGCGGTTCATCCGGTGCAGGCCGACGCGACACTCCATGAAGGCGCGGTCGATTGCATCGATTTCACCCTTGGGAAAGGGCGGCAGCAAGATCTGGCGGGCATTGGCGAATTTCTCGGCCGGGTAATCGTAGTACTTCATCAACAGCTCCTGTTCCAGCGCCCCCGGGTTTCCCTGCGGGGGCCTGAAAGTCCTTGTTTTGGGCGCAGTCCTGCGCCATGACTGGCCGGGTGCCGCCGGTTGAAGGCGCGCTCCGGTTCCTCTTGTAATCGTTCCCTGGCGCGGTTTTTCACCGGTTTCGTGCATGCCTTGCCAGAGCTTGAATTCAGGGCCTGATCGGCTGCGCCGTCGAAAGCCCCGCGCAGCATACGAATCTCGCATGGGGATGTCCATCGCGCGAAGTCGGCGGACGTGGCGACCGGCGCAGGCCGGGGCGCCCGGTCAAGATCCGGTCGCCCCGGCCTTACATCGTGGAATCCAGAAAATCTCGAGTGATTTGGGCACTAATCGTACTGGAAGCATGGCGCCGGGCCGGTCTAGGCTTGGCTCTTTCATTTTGCACGCGCCCGCAATGTCCCGAATCGCCCTGACTGCGCTTGCCTTCGCGACGGCTGTATTCAGCACGCTCGCGGCGGCAGCCTCTCCCCTGGCGGGAGACTTGACCCCGATCGGCCCGGCCGACTGGAATCGTGCGCGCGCCGCGCATCTGCTCGAGCGCGCAGGCTTCAGCGGTACGCCGGAGGACATCGATGCGCTGGCCCGGCTGACCCCGGCCGAAGCGGTGCGTCGTCTGGTCCGTTTCGACGGCGTGTCCGCCGCGGCGCTGCCTCCGTTCGATCATTCGGGCGTCTTCGACGAGGGGCTGGATCCGTTTCCGGCCAGCCGTCCGGCCACCACCGATCAGGCCCGCGCCAGCGGTGAAGCGCTCGGTGTAGCGGTCAAACCCGGCGGCAACCGCCGGATGCAGCCGGTGGTCAACAAATTCTTCTACTGGCTGCGCGCCAGCAAGCTCGAAACCGACCGTGTCGCCTACTGGTGGGCGAACCGCATGCTGACGTCGCCGCGCCCCCTGCAGGAGAAGATGGCGCTGTTCTGGCACGGGCATTTCGCCACCAACGAAGAGAAGGTGCGCGACTACCGCAAGATGCTGAACCAGCTCCAACTGTTCCAGACCCAGGGGCTGGGCAACTTCCGCACCTTGCTGACCGGCGTTGCGCAGGACCCGGCGATGCTCGCCTTCCTCGACGCCGGCGTGAACGTCAAGGGCGCACCGAACGAGAATTTCGCCCGCGAAATCATGGAGCTGTTCACCATGGGCGTGGGCAACTACAGCGAGCGTGACATCCGCGAAGCGGCCCGCGCCTTCACCGGCTGGAATTTCGAAGGCGTCGCCTTCCACATCGACCAGGCCCGACACGACGACGGGATCAAGGAGGTGCTCGGCCACCGTGGCAACTACGACGGCGTGCAGGTGATCGACCTCATTCTCGATCAGCCGGCCACGCCGAAATTTCTTGCCGCCAAGCTTTATCGCCACTTCGTGCGCGAGGACATCGATCCCGCGCTGGCGGCGGAACTCGGCAGGCGCCTGAAGGAAGCCAACTACGAGATCGCGCCTTTCCTCGAAATGCTGTTCCTGTCGCACGACTTCTATGCGCCCGAGTCGGTGGCGACGCGCATCAAAAGTCCGGTGGAACTCGTGGTGTCCACCTACCGCAAGCTCGGTCTTGCCGAGGTTCCCGGCGTGCCCGACTTCAACGAAACCACCGCGGCGCTGGGTCAGCGTCTGATGCACCCGCCGACGGTGGCCGGCTGGGCCCAGGGCCGCAGCTGGATCACGCCTGGACTGCTGCTGGAGCGCGGCAACTTCGCGCTCGATGTGGCGCTGCCCGACATCAACTACATACCGGGCGACCGCTATCCTGCCGCACAGGCCGGCTACGAGATCCGCTACGTGCACGAGCGCGTCCGCAGCGGTCTCGACCTGACCACCGCCACCAAGCCAGGCGGAGCGGACGGCGGCATGGAAATGATGGCGATGTCCACGATGAATGGCGACCGCGACGAGGACTTCAACACGCGCTTCGGCAGCTATCGCGGCTGGCAGATGGCGGTCGAACGGGTCAAGCCGATCTCCCGCACCGTGGCCCGGCTCGACCTGACCGGCATGGTGCTGAATGCCGGCTGCAGTACGCCGGAAGAGGTGGTCGCGTATCTGGAACGCCGCTTCCTGTCGGTGTCGCTGGACGGTGCAACCCGCAACAAGCTGGCGGCCTTCCTGGAGAAGGAACTGGGGACGCGCGACATGAAAGCGACAGCCACCTATGCCGAGGATTCGCTGCGCCTGCTGCTGCATCTGCTGCTGAGCCGGCCGGAGTATCAGCTTGGCTGAGCCGGGAGCAAGCGGATGTCCGCGCCGCCACGTCCCGACATGAACAAATTGCCCGCGTTTACCGTTTTCGTCGCGGTGAACGCCTCAAGCAGCAGGAGTACGCAAGCATGAGCACAGACCACAATCGCCGCCGCATCCTCAAGGCTTCCGCCGGGCTCATGGTGCCGGGCGTCTTCGGCACCATCGCACAGGCCGCTGCCGCGGCCGAAGCCGAGGACCGCATCCTGGTGGTGTTCGAAATGTCCGGCGGCAACGACGGGCTGAATACCGTCGTGCCCTGGGCCGACGACCGCTACTACAGGCTGCGGCCCAATATCGGCATCCGTCCCGGCAAGGTGCGCAAGATCGACGACCGTTTCGGTCTCAACCCGGGCATGGCCGGTTTCGAGCGCCTGTGGAAGGACGGCCAGCTCGCCATCGTGCACGGCTGCGGCTACGACAATCCGTCGTTCTCCCACTTCACCTCCATGGCCTACTGGCATACCGGTGCGCCCAACAGCGGCGACGACTACGGCTGGGTCGGCCGGCTCGCCGACACCCTGTCGCCGACGCCGGTGCCGAACTACCTGCTCAACATCGACGCGACACAGTCGCTCGCGGTGCGCAGCCGCATCCACACGCCGGTGGTGTTCGACGAGCCGGACCGCTTCATGCGCAGCGCCTTCCATCAGGAGCGTGAACTGCTCGATGACGTGAAGGTCGCCAGTGCGGACAATCCGTCGCGCCGTTTCCTCGAACAGGTGGCGGTCAGCGCACGTGAATCCTCGCTGGCGGTGCGCGACGCGTGGTCGAAATACCGTACGAGCCAGGACTACGGCATCGTCCCGCTCGGCCTGCCCAAAGTGGCCGCCTGCATCGCCGCTGGCCTGCCGACGCGCCTGTACTACGTTGGCTACCGCAACAATGCCTTCGACACCCACGTTCAGCAGTCCGACCTGCACCAGCGCCTGCTCACCTACACGTCCGATGCGATCCACGGCTTCCTGCGCGACATGGAACGCATCGGCCAGGCCGATCGCGTCAGCATGCTCGTGTTCTCCGAGTTCGGACGCCGGGTCCCGGAAAACACCAGCCTGGGCACCGATCACGGCACCGCCAACGTCATGTTCTTCGCCGGCAAGCGCGTGAAGGGCGGCCACTACGGCACGCCCTCCGACCTGGGCCGGCTGGACGCCGGCGACAACCTCATCCATACCACCGACTTCCGCGCTGTGTACGCCAGCGCCATCGACGGCTGGCTGCGGGCCGGCGCCGCCGACAAGGTGCTCAAGGGGCGTTTCGCACCGGTCCCGGTCTTTGGCTGAAGCGGGCGAGCGGCGCTGACTGCGTGCCGCATGTCCTGCCGCATCTGCATGCTTGTCCGCAGTAAGACGTGGATGATTTCCGCCGCCGTACGGAAACCCCGCGCTGCAGATGGCGACGGACGTCTAAAATCCTTGCGTTCATGAGGATTTTTGTAATAATCCGGGGTTGAAGAATGAAATCCTCACGATCGAAAGGATTTAGAGTGACATCGTGAATCTTGTGTTATAAATCCACACGATTGTGAGGATTTAAAATGAAAATAGATATTGCACATGCATCCGGGGTCGGCCCTGTCGTACGTGCCGTACGCAAGGCGCAGCGCATGCGCCAGGACGATGCCGCCGGCAGCATGGGCGTCAGCGAAAACTTTCTGGGCAAGATCGAGCGCGGAAGCGAATCGGTTCATTGGGGCAAGCTGTTCCACGTGCTCGCCGGGCTGGGCGTGCGGGTCACGCTGGACGTCCCGGACGATGCTGCGGGTCTGCTCGAAGCGCAGGCTCCGACACAGGCGCCCAAGAGCAAGCGTCCATGAGCGCCCGCTCGCTGAACGTACTGATCAACGATGAGGTTGTTGGCACGCTGCGCGAGGATAGCGGCCTGTGGACCTTCCAATACTCGACCGCCTGGCTGAACAACCCGCAACGCTTCGCCCTCAGTCCGCATCTGCCGTTACAGCTTGATGCGTTGCCGGACGGCGCGAGCCTGCGTCCGGCGCAGTGGTACTTCGACAACCTGTTGCCGGAAGAAGGGCAGCGGGTATTGCTGGCTGGCGACGCGAAGATCGAAGCGGCCGACGCCTTTGGTCTGCTGGGCTGGTACGGCGCGGAATCCGCCGGTTCGCTGACGTTGCGTCTGCCCGACGCACCTGCTCCGGATGTTGGCGGCTTGCGTCCGTTGCCGGATGCAGACCTGTCGGCACGCATCCGCCAGATGCCGAAAGTGCCGCTCACTCACGCTGCGGTCAAACGCATGTCGCTGGCAGGGGCGCAGCACAAACTTGCAGTCGTGCTCGACAAGAGTGAGCTGTTCGAGCCCATGGGTGCGCAGCCTTCGACCCACATCCTCAAGCCCGATCATCCCGATCCCGACTACCCGCACTCGGTCGCGAATGAGTGGTTTGTCATGCGTCTGGCCCGCCGTCTCGGGCTCGACGTGCCTGCCGTACATCGCCGCTATGTACCCGAACCGGTCTACCTGATTGACCGTTTCGACCGCCTGAGCACACCGGATGGCATTCGTCGCCGTCATGTCATCGACGCCTGCCAGTTGCTGGGTCTGGACCGAAGTTTCAAGTACGCCAGCGGCAGCGTCGAAAATCTGGCCGCGCTCGCCAACGGCTGCCGCAGCCCGGCCGTTGCGCGTACGCGGCTCTTCAGCTGGCTGGCATTCAACGCGCTCACCGGCAATGGCGACGCACACCTCAAGAACCTTAGCTTCATCGTGTCGCACGAAGGCATACAGCTCGCGCCGCACTACGACCTGCTCAGTACCGCCTGCTACGACTCGCCGGCCTACGACAAGGCAGGCTGGCCCGCGCAGACAGCGCTTGCCTGGCCCATTCTGGGCATACGGCATTTTTCGGACATTGATCGCGCGCTGCTGCGTGAAGCGGGGCATGCGTTGAACATTGCTCGCGCTACTGCCGATCGGTTGCTCGATCAGCAGATCAAACGCATCGTGCAACTCGCGGAAGTGCTCTATCAGGACGTGGAGGCGGAGAACGCCGGCCTGGTCGCAGCGCGTCCCGGACTGGCAGCCACGCTGGCAGGCGAAATGCGCTGTCTGAGGGCCATCGTGCATGGGGTGGTCAAGGATATGGCGGTCAGGCTTGGTTGAGGACGAGCCCGAAAAATATGCTACTCATGCGTGACCGGTTCGGCGGGATATGCATGAGGCAGTCGGCGTAAGAGTTTAGATATCGTTGAGACGTCTCCAATAGTTGCCGATGTGTTTCGTCGCGAGGGTGTACGCCAACGATTCGATTACTCTGCCAATTCGAGAGCGAATATGACAAGAAAAATTGACCGGATATTTGACGCCGCACTGAAGGGGGTGGTGGCGATCGCGCCGCGCCGCCTGCTGGGTTCGCTCTCCTGGCACGTCGGGCAGTTCGTGCGTCAGTGGCAGGAATCGGCCTCCGACCTTAGGAAAAACACCTGGTTCGAGCGCATCTTGCTTGGTGCGACTGCACACCCGTGGATGTTTTTGGGGGCAGCCGCGTTCATCTGGGCATGCATCGCGACGTCCTTGCTGGCCTTGGCCAACTGCTGTTGCCTGCCGCTGAAGATTTGGAACCGTCCCGACCTGCCGACCTATTTCGGCACTGCATGGTCGGTTCAGGCAACTGTCGTGGCCCTTGTTTATCCGCTGGTCATCTCGTTCGTAACCTTCCTGCTCCAACGACGCGCCACGGCGCGAGTGGCGCTGACGGCCTACTTGCTCGAGACCGGTGTCAAGCCATCGGGGGCCAGTTCGTTTGCTCTGTTGGTGTTGATGACGCTCCAGTACTTGGTTTTGCCTTGGATGTCGATACAGCAGGTGCAGGCGGTGATGGTCGCCAATGTTGCTTGGCTGGCCATCAACTTGTTCCTCACGGGTTGGTTTCTGGCCCGCACAGCGCACTATTTGCAGGATGAACGTCGAGTGCAGACCTTGCAGTGGCTGACGCAGTGCATCACGCTGCCACGGGAGGTACGGACCTACGCGATGGGACTACTGTTACAGAACGCCCAGGAGCGGGGTTGGGTACCAGGTGAAAGTACGTCGGAAGAGAGCTCCAAGCCGAAGGTCTATTTGTTCCCGATGGGCGAAGGGCGCGCAGTGCTGCAGCTGCACTTCTCGACGCCGAAAGAGCTTCGAGACGTTCACTTCAGACCCCTTGGGTGGGCCATCGGCCGGTGGGTGCAGGCGTGCCGAGCGGTTGTGGGCGGCTATCCATTGCTCGAGTTGCCGTGCACGCCCGGGGAAGCCGCTGAAAAACACGTGCTGTGCCGCGTGCGCGACGCGGAACCACCGGGTCGGTTTGCGGCCGCAGCCATTCGCGCGTCGTACCAATTCGCCCGACCGGCTGCATTCGCCATGCCATTCACGTCCCTCGAGGTCATGGATGAACTGGGCCAGGAAGCTGCGGCGCAGATTCAGCTCCGACGCGAGCCAAGCTTTCGGCAAGCCCTCGATGACTTGGTGGACGTTCACACGGGACTGCTGCGTGCGGCCAGATTTCGGGAGAGCGACGGCACGTTGGGCAGCGTTTGTCTCCTTCCAGACCCTTACGGCTGGGGCTCGCGACCCATGGGTCGCGAATGGATGGAGCCATATCGGGCCATTGCCGAGGCTGCGGTTGCGGCACTGGAGGACGATGGACGCTTCTTCCTGCGTACAGCAGCGCTCTCCGGGCGGCTGATATACCGGGCCGGTGAGCAGCCACAGGGCGTGCTGGTTGACTTGGTGCTGTCATCGACTCTGCTGATGTACCACCTGGGTCTGTGGTGGAGTCGCCGTGCAGAGTCGGAGCCAGTGCCGGAGGTGCAGTGCCCCCGACTTCTATCGCCTCCTCTGCGCAACGCTTATCGCGATACGGTACGGGGCTGGGTCGGTTCGTGGGAGGCCATCGACGTTGACCTCGATAAGGACGCGAGTCTGCATGGCGCTGACTTTTGGAGTGCTCATGTCACGCGGGTCAAGGTTTACGCAGTACACATCGACGAGACAGCGCGACTGCTTCTTGCCGCTGTGGCGCGAGGCGATGCCGAGGCGGCGAGGCGTCTGGAGGACTCGTTGGTCAAGTGGTGGGGGGGACGCCAGCATCAGTTCGGTGCGAACCGCAGTGCGCCGCAACCCGGATGGAACCTGCTCACTCTGGCCTTCGCCGACCTAAGCTGGGACCAAGCTCGGTCGCAGATTCCGGACTTGCCGGAGGGGGCTCAGGCAGAAGAGGCGGCCGCTCGACTCCTCGCAGTAGTCCTAAAAAGGTACTGGTCCGACGCATGCATGGTGACCGCTCTTGTTCTGCTCGAGCACGCCGCTGGCATCGAACACGCTGAGACATCGTTGTGTATTGAAATCGCAGGTGCTCTCATGGGGGGACGAGGCTACGACAAGGGGGGCACGGCAGATGTCGACCGGTACCTAGATGCCGGTGCCGCGGTGGCTCGACTCACCCGCTCCCAGTTCGCTGACCGCGCCTATTCGCAGCGGCTGGACAAGATTGTCGAGCGATTCCGCTCGGACACTCGGGAGCCCATGACCTCAGGGCGCATGTATTCGTGGTCCGGTTCCGAAGATGTGGACACGTTAACACGTGGACAAGCCATGTACTTGACAGCCTTGGTGGCGGGACGTCATGACGACCTTCACGCATTCACGCGCCTCGTCGAGGCATGGCACGAGAATCTTCAGCAACTCCGGCGTGTCTCGCGGCACTTTGACGTACTCGCAACTGAGCTTCGGCGAGATGACTTCAAGAAGTACTCGACGACTATCGAGAAGTTGCGAGCGACCCTTGACCGCACTGATCCGATTGAAGAAGCGGTGACGTGGGCTGCTGCTGTCTGCGAGGAGGCAGCGAAGACGGCGTCAGAAGCGCACGAGACAACCGTCAACGATGCACCGCTTGACCTGGCACGCTTGGTCGAACTGGCACAGCATGTCCACTCCCGTGTTTTCAGCAACGAGGAGCAGACGGAGTTCCCCATCGCGGCGACCACGGACTTCATCTCAACTGACGACGCACTTGAGACCGCCAGTCAAAGTTTCACGGGAGTCTCGAAGTTGCCCTTCACGAATCCGCCGCTCGAGACGCTGGATGACCATCTTGTGCGTTGGTTCAGTCAGTACACCGCGCTCCATGCGTTCGCAGTTGCCTTGGCAAGACTGCAGCGCAAGTTCGGCATAGAACCTGTTCGCGATGACCACGTAGATGCGTTTTATGCAGATCTTGAGGCAAAGATTGCTGCCGTCCTTGCCGAGGGTTGGACTCCGGTCATACTGGTCGCCTCGGGCTTGCGTACGGACTATCTGTCTCCGTACCGTCTACCAGAGGATGGTAACGTACCTGCAGGCTTCGTCATCTGCCCCCCCGAGAAACCAGGGCGGGGCTTGCACGCTACAGTCAATTGCGTGGAGGTTTATGTCGTATCAATGAGTTCCAACAGATACTTGGTGCTACCCAAAGAGTGGCTGAAGACGCTGCGATATCAGCAGCAGAAAACGGATACTGGACTCTCGGTTTGTGCTGAAAACGAAGTCGCGGGTCGGATAGACATCATGTTCGAGTTCGCCTGCGAGTTTGCAGTGCCACTGAAAGACGTTTTGATGTCTTCGACGTCTAATTTAGCGCGGTGATACGGATAGTCAGAACGGCAGCGCGAGCTGCCCTTCTTCCTGCACGCCGGCGGCAGCGTCCCGCACTTCGGCGGCACTGGCCGGCAGAAGGTGGCTGGCGCGCACGCCGAGCAGGCGGAAGCGGCGTTCCAGCGGCATGCGCTTGACGCACAGGCCGGCCTGATGGCGGATCACCGCAGCATCCGCTGTATACATATGCAGGGTGAGTTCGCGCGTGAGGATGCGGAAGTCGTCCTGGCGCAGCTTGACGCCGATCGATTTCGCGACCAGACCCTTGCGCTTGAGGTCGTCGGCCAGCCGCTCGCACAGCCGGGTGAAGATGGCGCCCAGTTCGGCACGGTCGTGCTTCGCATGCAGGTCGCGCTCGAAGGTGGTTTCGCGGCTGATCGATTTCGGATCGCGCTCGAGTGCGAGCGGCCGGTCGTCGCGGCCGTGGGCGGCGGCGAGCAGCCACAGCCCGTAGCTGTGGCCGAACTGTTCGACCAGCCAGTGCGGCTCGGCGGCCGCCAGTTCGCCGATGGTGCGTATGCCCAGCGCTTCGAGTTTCGCGTTGGCCTTCGGGCCGATGCCGTTGATGCGCCGCGCCGGCAGCGGCCAGATGCGCGCCGCGATGTCGGCTTCGGTGATCAGCGTGAGGCCGTGCGGCTTGTCGAGGTCGGAACAGATCTTGGACAGCAGCTTGTTCGGCGACAGGCCGATCGAGCAGCTGAGGCCGGTGGCCTCATGCACTGCCGACTGGATGCGCAAGGCCAGTGCGCGCACGCCGCCGTGCGGGTCGTCACCGATGGCGTCCTGCGCGCCCGGCAGGTCAGTGAGGTCCATGTAGATTTCGTCGATGCCGCGGTCCTCGATCACCGGCACGTGCTGCAGCACGGCCTGCTTGAACAGGCGCGACAGCCGGCGGTAGGCGTCGAAATCGACCGGCAGCAGGATGGCGTCCGGCGCCAGTGCGGCGGCCTTCATCAATCCGCTGCCCGAATGCACGCCGAACGCGCGGGCTTCGTAGGTGGCGGTGGTGGCGACGCCGCGGCCGACGTAGTCGCGCAGTCGGGCGAAGCGATGCGTGCCATCGGGCTGCCGTTCCGGCTGATGGCGGGTGCCGCCGCCCACCACCATGGGCTGGCCGCGCAGCTCGGGGTAGCGCAGCAGTTCGACCGATGCGAAGAAGGCATCCATGTCGAGGTGGGCGATCCAGCGGCGGCTCACGATGGTCCTGCTCAGCGCGGTGCCTTGCCTTGTGCCGCCGGACCGGGCGCAGGCGGCGGTGCCTTGCGCGCCTGCTCCAGCGCGTCGCGCACGCGCCCGATGTCGTGCGCACGCAGGCCTTCGACCAGCGCACGCGAGGCGTCGCGCCGCACTTCGGCGTACTGGCGCAGCGCCGCCAGCGTGGCGGCGGACGGCGCTTCGGCGCTGAGCCGGATGTCCGACAGGTCTTCGAAGCTCTGCTGATACGGCAGCGCCACTTCGGTCTCTATGCGACCGGCCAGGTCGTCGAACGAGCCGCCCTTGCGCTGTGCCGTGTCGAGCAGGGTGTTCCAGCGCTGCGACAGGCGCTGGTCCGCGCCGATGAAGTCGCGGATTTCCGAACGCGCCATCAGTTCCTCGCTCCAGCGGTAGCGTGGTGCCGGTATCGCGAACACCAGTACGGCGATGCCGGCAAGCAGCGCGATGCCGGCCAGCCACTGTCCGGTCGACGCAGTGCCGCCGCGGTAGCGGCCCAGCAGCCCGGCGTCGGACGCCTTCAGCGGCCGGACCAGCGTGGCGCCGGCCAGCAGCCCGGCGACGAAGCCGCCGATGTGGGCGCCGTTGTCGATGCCGGGGATCTGGAAGCCGAGGAAGATGGTGATGGCCGCGAACACGCCGGCGCCCCAGAACAGGCGGGTGAATTCGCGCCGATCCAGCGTTTCGCGCTGTTGCCACAGGAAGCTCAGCAGCGCGCCATAGACGCCGAAGATGGCGCCCGACGCGCCACCCGAGACCGCGCGGTCGCCCTGCACGATCAGCGACAGCAGGTTGCCGGCCAGTCCGCTGACGAAATAGATGAACACGAAGCGCACCGGACCGAACATGCGTTCGACCAGCCGGCCGCCGTCGAGCAGCGAAGCCATGTTCATCGCCAGGTGGAACAGGCCGAAATGCAGGAACAGCGCGCTGCCCAGCCGCCACCACTGACCGTCCTTGGTGGCCGGCCCGAAA
Source organism: Betaproteobacteria bacterium (assembly GCA_020621405.1). Classification (GTDB taxonomy): domain Bacteria; phylum Pseudomonadota; class Gammaproteobacteria; order Burkholderiales; family Rhodocyclaceae; genus Methyloversatilis. Next base: position 140,021 of record JAHRYN010000004.1, on the reverse strand, counting down.
TTGGCGCCCCACGCGAACTGCACGCCGTTGGACGAATGCCACAGGCCGGCGCCGAACAGCAGCATGGCGGCGAACACCGCGACATTGGCGGCGATCAGCGCATAGGTCACCGGTATGCCGGCGCGGCGTTCGATCAGCTGGTCGAGCAGTGGAAGCGGTGCGAAGGTCACGGACGGTGGTGCGCTGGACGGAGCTTCATGCGTGGGTGTCGCGAGGGTAGCACCCGCAGTGCCCTGCGTTGCCGGTCCGTACCGGCGCATCCGTGACCGGATCGTGCGTTACATGCTCTGGCGGCCGAACTCGGTCAGGTCGAGCACGTCGCTGACCAGTTCCAGCCGCAGCAGCGGATTGCCCATTTCCATCAGCCGCTGCCGGTCCTCGTGTCCGAGCGGCAGCAGTTCGCACCAGCGGTTGGCGACCCAGCCGGCTTCGTCGAAGCGTTTCGGTTCGAGTATCGGCGACACCTCGGCCAGGTTGAACACGTCGGTCATGCGCACCAGGCTGGCGGCAACATAGGTCAGATCGGACGGCACGTCCATCGGCGGATCGGGTGGCAGCGGCACGACGTCGCCCATCCACAGCCCGTGCGGCGTCTGTTCGGTCGCGGTGATGCGGAAGCGCTGCGTGCCGCGCGTGATGACTTCGATCAGTCCCGGCTGCGGGGTGTCGTATTCGAGGATCTGCGCCATCGTGCCGACCGCGTGGAAGCGCTCGCGGACCGTGCTGCCCGGTCGCTGCACTTCGTCGCCTTCCATCAGCGACACCACGCCGAACGGCTGTCCGGTCCGGTGGCAGTGCCTGACCATCGACAGGTAGCGCACCTCGAAGATGCGCAGCGGCAGCATGCCGTCGGGAAACAGCACGACGCCCAGCGGAAACAGCGGAATGGCGTCCTTGGTCAGCGATGTAGTCATGAGCGGGCCCGTATGCGGTTTCGCGACGACGGCATGTGGTGCTGTGTGGTGCTCTTGTGCTGCACAAGCTTGCAGCATGCTAGACCGAATGCGGCGGAATCGGTTCGCGCGAAACCTTTTTCCATCCGCCTGCTCACGGAACGGACGTCGCACCCTACAATCGCTGCCCATGATCCGAACGCGCCCGCTGCACCGACCGCCGCTCAGTCCGTTGCGCCGACTGCTGGCACTGTCGTTGGCGACCCTGGCGCTGAGCGGCTGCGGCGACGTCTGGAACAACCCCTATCCGGCAGCGGAAACCGGCGCCAACATCCTGTACACCGCCTTCACCGACCGGCCCAAGCACCTGGATCCGGTGCAGTCCTACAGCGAGAACGAGATCACCTTCACGGCGCAGATCTACGAGCCGCCGCTGCAGTACCACTATCTCAAGCGTCCGTTCGAACTGACCACGGCGACTGCCGCCGAAATGCCGCAGGCGCGCTATCTGGACCGCGACGGGCACGAACTGCCGGGGGATGCGCCGGCGGCCGACATCGCCGAATCGGTATACGACATCCGCATCAGGCCGGGCCTGCGTTATCAGCCGCATCCGGCACTGGCGCGCGATGCGGCCGGCAACTACCTGTATCACCGCGGTGGGCCGGGCGCGCGGCTCACGCTGTACGACTTCGAACAGACCGGCACGCGCGAGCTGGAGGCGGCCGACTATGTCTACCAGATCAAGCGGCTGGCCCACCCCGGCCTGCATTCGCCGATCTTCGGGCTGATGAGCGAATACATCGTCGGCCTGAAGGAACTGGGCGACGAACTGAAGGCCGCCGCGAAGGCCGCGCCGCCGGGCGAATGGCTGGACTTGCGCAAGCACGCGCTGGCTGGCGCCGAGGTGGTCGACCGCCACACCTACCGCATCCGCCTGAAGGGCAAGTACCCGCAGTTCCTGTACTGGCTGGCCATGCCCTTCTTCGCGCCGGTGCCGTGGGAAGCCGATCTGTTCCACGCGCAGCCGGGCATGGCCGAACGCAACCTGACGCTGGACTGGTACCCGGTCGGCACCGGTCCCTACATGCTCAGCCAGAACAACCCGAATGCGCGCATGGTGCTGACGCGCAATCCGAACTTCCGCGACGAGACCTATCCGTGCGAAGGCGAAGCAGGCGATCGCGAGGCCGGGTTGCTGGCCGATTGCGGCAAGCGGCTGCCGCTGGTCGATCAGGTGGTGTTCACGCGCGAGAAGGAGCAGATCCCGTACTGGAACAAGTTTCTGCAGGGCTATTACGACGCCTCGGGCATCAGTTCCGACTCGTTCGACCAGGCGGTGCAGTTCGGCCAGACCGGCGAGGTCAGCCTGAGCGACGACATGAAGGAACAGGGCATCGCGCTGCAGACCTCGGTGTCGACCTCGACCATGTACATGGGCTTCAACATGCTCGATCCGGTGGTTGGCGGACTGGACGAACGTGGACGCAAGCTGCGGCAGGCGATCGGCATCGCGCTCGACCAGGAAGAGTTCATTTCGATCTTCCAGAATGGTCGTGGCGTTCCGGCGCAGTCGCCGCTGCCGCCCGGCATCTTCGGCCATCGCGAGGGGCGCGAAGGCATGAATCCGGACATGTACGACTGGGTGGACGGCAAGCCGCAGCGCAAGCCGCTGGCCGAGGCGAAGCGTCTGCTGGCCGAGGCCGGCTGGCCGGATGGCCGCGACGCCAAGACCGGCGAGGCGCTGGTGGTGAATCTCGACACCACCGGTGGCGGCCTGGGCGGCAAGGCGCGCATCGACTGGCTGACCAAGCAGTTCGAGCAGCTCGGCGTGCAGCTGGTGGTACGCAGCACCGACTACAACCGCTTTCAGGAAAAGATCCGCAAGGGCGCAGCCCAGCTCTTCTTCTGGGGCTGGAACGCCGACTACCCCGACCCGGAAAACTTTCTGTTCCTGCTGTACGGACCGCAGTCGAAGGTGAAGACGCAGGGCGAGAACGCGGCCAACTACGCCAACCCGGAATTCGACCGCCTGTTCGAGCAGATGAAGGCGATGGACAACGGCGCGCCGCGCCAGGCCGTACTCGACCGCATGCTGGCCATCCTGCGTCACGACGCGCCCTGGGTCTGGGGCTACCACCCGAAGAGCTATGGCCTGGAACACAGCTGGGTGTTCAACCGCAAGCCGTCGAACGTCGCCAACAACACGATGAAATACACCCGCATCGACCCGGTACTGCGCGAGGCGAAGCGGCAGCAGTGGAACCGGCCGGTGCGCTGGCCGCTGTTCGCCGCTGCGGCACTGCTGCTCGCACTGGTCTGGCCGGCCTGGCGGCACTGGAAGCGCACCGAACAGGCGCGCGCCGTGGGAACGCCGACATGATCGCCTACATCATCCGCCGGCTGTTCTACGCCATCCCCATCCTGATCGGGGTCAACCTGCTGACTTTCCTGCTGTTTTTCGTGGTCAATACGCCGGACGACATGGCGCGCATGCAGCTGGGCATGAAGCGCGTGACGCCGGAAGCCATCGCCAAGTGGAAGGCCGAGCGCGGCTACGACAAGCCGCTGGTGTGGAACGCGGAAGCGCCCGGGCTGGACAAGGCGACCGACACCATCCTGTTCGACAAATCGGTGCGCATGTTCGCCTTCGATTTCGGCCGCGCCGACGACGGCCGCGACATCGCGCTGGAAATCCGCAGCCGCATGGGCCCGAGTCTGGCCATCGCGGTGCCGACCTTCATCCTCGGGCTGTTCGTGACAGTCAGCTTCGCGCTGCTGCTGGTGTTCTTCCGCAACACCGCGCTCGACGTCGGCGGGGTCGTGCTGTGCGTGGCGGCGATGTCGATCTCCGGCCTGTTCTACATCATCGGCGGCCAGTATCTGGTCAGCAAGGTATGGAATCTGGTGCCGATTTCCGGTTACGCCGGCGGGCTGGACGCCGGTCGCTTCCTGATACTGCCGGTGCTGATCAGCGTGGTCGGCGGCATCGGTTCGTCGGCGCGCTGGTACCGCACGCTGTTCCTCGAAGAGATCAACAAGGACTACGTGCGCACCGCGCGTGCCAAGGGGCTCTCCGAACTGGCAGTGCTGTTCCGCCATGTGCTGAAGAACGCAATGATCCCCATCCTGACCGGCGTGGTGGTCGTCATTCCGCTGCTGTTCATGGGTTCGCTGCTGCTCGAGAGCTTCTTCGGCATTCCCGGCCTGGGCAGCTACACGATAGATGCCATCGGTTCGCAGGATTTCGCGGTGGTGCGCTCGATGGTGTTCATCGGCTCGGTGCTCTACATCGCGGGTCTGCTGCTGACCGACATTTCATACACGCTGGTCGATCCGCGGGTGAGGCTGAATTGACGCCCCCACGCTCACTTCGTTCGCTGCCCCCCGAGGGGGCGTCGCTTAGCCTTGGGGCGGCCCGGCGGCTGGCGCTGCCCCCACGTTTGCTTCGTTCTCTCTCCGTCGCGCTGGCGGGAGGGCATTGCTGACATATGGATTTCAAACCGGTACTGCTGTGGTCCGACATCCTGCTGTGGGCGCTGGTCGCCGGCTGCGTCGTGCTTGCCGTCTATTGCCGCAGCCAGGACTACCTGCGCCGCGCCTGGCGGCGGGTCGGCGAGTCGGCGGTGGCGATGGCGTCGGTCACCGTGCTGGCCGGCTTCGTGCTGGTCGGCATGCTCGACTCGCTGCACTACCAGCCGCGACTGCCGGCGCAGGACGGGCGCACCGCGGTGCAGTACGCGCCCGAGGTGCTGTCGGCGCTCGATGCGCTGCTGGCGCCGCTGCGCCTGAACCGAGAAAAGACCTATTCGGCGCCGCTGGCGACCCACGGTTTCGCGAAGGAAACGATGGAACGCGATGGCGTGCAGGTGCGCGACTTTCCGCGGCTGCATGCCGGCGGCGCACATCTGGCCGAGCCGTCGCACTACGCCGCCGATCTGTGCCGGCGCGCGGCGACCGGGGCCTTCGGCGGCCTGCTGGTCTGGGTACTGCTGGTCGGCGTCGTGGTCGGTCTGATCGCGCTTGCCGGGCGCACCCGTTACGGCGCCGCGTGCCGGGCGGTGTGGCGCCCCGATCCGGAGGGTGAGCGGCCGGTCGCCTGGCGGGCAGCGCTGCTGACCGCACTGGTGCTGTGCCTGCTCGGCGGTGTCGCGGCCGGCTGGGCCGGCGGTTATCACGTGTTCGGCACCGACAAGGTGGGGCAGGACGTGCTCTACCTGTCGCTGAAAAGCGTGCGCACCGCGCTGCTGATCGGCACGCTGACCACGCTGGTGACGCTGCCGCTGGCGGTCGCACTCGGCCTGATCGCCGGTCTGCGCGGCGGCTGGTGGGACGACGCGATCCAGTACGTCTATACCGTGCTGAACTCCATCCCCGGCGTGCTGCTGATCGCCGCCATGGTGCTGATGATGCAGGTCATCATCGACACCCACCCGGACTGGTTCGAAACCGCCGCCGAGCGCGCCGACGCGCGGCTGCTGGCGCTGTGCTTCATCCTCGGCCTGACCTCGTGGACCGGCCTGTGCCGGCTGCTGCGCGCCGAGACGCTGAAGCTGCGCGAACTCGACTACGTGCAGGCGGCGCGCGCGTTCGGCGTCGGCGACGCCCGCATCATGGCGCGCCACATCCTGCCCAACCTGATGCACATCGTGCTCATTTCGCTGGTGATGGATTTTTCTGGACTGGTGCTGTCGGAGGCGGTGCTGTCCTACATCGGCATCGGTGTCGATACCACGATGAACAGCTTCGGCACCCTGATCAACGCGGCGCGGCTCGAACTGTCGCGCGAGCCGGTGGTGTGGTGGTCGCTGGCCGCCGCCTTCGTGCTGATGCTGGCCATGGTGCTGGCGGCCAACCTGTTCGCCGACGCGGTGCGCGACGCCTTCGATCCGCGCTTCCAGTGGCGGGCGCGGCGGATACACAAGAGGGCTGCGGCATGAGCGGGCCGGACGTGAGGGGCGCGACCGAGCCCCTGCTGCAGGTGCGCGGCCTGACCGCAGAACTGGATACGCCGGCCGGCATCGCGCGCGCGGTCGACGGGCTGGACTTCGACGTGAGCGCCGGCGAAACGATGGCGCTGCTCGGCGAATCCGGTTGCGGCAAGTCGATGACCGCCGGTGCGCTGATGCGGCTGCTGCCCGACGTCGGCTACATCGCCGCCGGTTCGGTCCGGCTGGCCGGGCGCGAACTGACCGCGCTGACCGAGGCGCAGATGCGCGCCAGCCGCGGCAGCGACATGGCGATGATTTTCCAGGAGCCGGCGACCAGCCTGAACCCGGTACTCACCGTGCTGCAGCAGATCGCCGAGGTGCTGCGCACCCATCGCGGGCTCGATGGCAGTGCCGCCCGGGCACGAGCGCTCGAACTGCTGAACGCGGTCGGCATTCCGGATGCCGCGCGCCGGCTCGACGAATATCCCTTCCAGTTCTCCGGCGGCATGAAGCAGCGCGTGATGATCGCGATGGCGCTGGCCGGTGAGCCGAAACTGCTGCTCGCCGACGAACCGACCACCGCGCTCGACGTGACCATACAGGCGCAGGTGCTCGACCTGCTCGCCACGCTGCAGCGCGAGCGCGGCATGGCGGTGCTGCTGATCACGCACGATCTGGGCGTGGTGGCGCGCATGGCGCATCAGGTCGGCGTGATGTACGCCGGCCAGCTGATCGAGCGCGCGCCGCGGGATGCCTTCTTCAGCCGGCCGGCGCATCCGTACTCGCAGCTGCTGTTCGATGCGCTGCCCGACGCGTCGCGCCGCGGCCCGGACGGACGGGCTACCGAACTGGCCACCATCCCCGGTTCGGTGCCGCCGCTGACCACGGCGTTTGCCGGCTGCCGCTTCGCCGACCGCTGTCCGCGCGCCTGGTCGCGCTGCCGCGACGAAGCGCCCGACTGGCATGCGGTGGGCGGCGATGATCGGGGCGGGCCGCAGCAGGTGCGCTGTCATCTGCACGACCCGGCCGAGTCATTGCGGCTGGCCGAACCGCGCGCGGCGCGGCCGGGCGCGCTGCAGGCTGCGCCGGCGGAACGCGATGGCAGGCTGCTGTCGGTGCGCGATCTGAAGGTGCATTTCCCGATACGCCGCGGTGTGCTGCAGCGGGTGGTCGGCCACGTGTGCGCGGTCGACGGCGTGTCGCTGGACATCCGGGCTGGCCGCACGCTGGCGCTGGTCGGCGAGTCGGGCTGCGGCAAGACCACGGTGGGCAAGGCCATCCTGCGGCTGATCGAGCCGACCGCCGGTGCGGTCAGCCTGGACGGGCAGGACGTCGGCAGCCTGTCGCGCGACGCGCTGCGCAGCCTGCGCGCGCGCATGCAGATGGTGTTCCAGGATCCCTACGGTTCGCTCAATCCGCGCATGCGGGTCGGCGAAATCATCGGCGAAGGCATGACGGCGCTGCGCCGGGATAAGGATGACGGCGAACTGGTCAGGCTGCTCGAACAGGTCGGACTGCGCGCCGACATGGCGGACCGCTATCCGCACGAGTTTTCCGGCGGCCAGCGGCAGCGCATCGCGATCGCCCGCGCGCTGGCGGTTCGGCCGTCGCTGATCGTCTGCGACGAGCCGACCTCGGCGCTCGACGTGTCGGTGCAGGCGCAGATACTGAACCTGCTCGGCCGGCTGCAGCGCGAGCTGGGCCTGGCCTATCTGTTCATCACGCACAACATCGCGGTGGTCGAGCACCTCGCGCACGACGTGGCGGTGATGTATCTGGGGCGCATCGTCGAGACCGGCACGGTCGAACAGGTGCTGGCGGCGCCGCAGCACCCGTATACGCAGGCGCTGCTGTCGGCGGTGCCGCGCGCCGATCCGGCGGCGGCATCGCTGCCGCAGAAGCTGGCCGGCGATCTGCCGTCGCCGGCGAATCCGCCTTCGGGATGCCACTTCCATCCGCGCTGTCCGGTCGCCGAGCGCCGCTGCAGCGAACAGGCGCCGACGCTGTCCGGCACGGCGGACGGCCGGCGCGTCGCCTGCTGGCTGCGCACCGGCTGAACGACGTTCAGTTCCCCGGCGTTCAGTTCTCGACGTTCAGTTCTTCTTCGCGCCTGCAGCGGGTTTGGTCGGCGGTGTCCGGACGGGCGTCTTTTTCGGTGCTATCGCGGCTTTCTGCTGCGCTGGCGCAACCGGCTTCTTCGGCGGTGCGGCAACCGCCTTCTTCGGTTCGATCACCACGGTCTTGCGCCCCGCGGGCGTTACCGCCTGTTTTGGCGGCGTCACCGGCACGCGTACCCAGCGGCCGCGGCGGTCCTTGACCATCCGGTAGCGCGGCGTATCGACGCCCAGGCGTGGCGTGTCTTCGGCGTTGAGGCCGGCATCGGCGCCAGCGGCCGCGCCGCCGTCCGGCACCAGCAGCGTGCTGCCGGGGCCGACACGGGTCGCCGGCGGCAGGCTGTTGAACTGGCGCAGGCGCCATTCGGTCACGCCGAAGCGCCGTGCCACCGTGGCCAGCGTTTCCTTCGCACCCAGGGTATAGGTGCGCCAGGACGAATTCGGACGCGTGTCCTGGTTGTCCAGGTTGGCCATGAAGGTATCGACCGCGTGTGCCGGCAGTACCAGCTGCGCGCCGCCCTCGCCGGCGCGGATCACCGGCCGCTTGTGCTGCGGATTCAGCGCCCGGATTTCCGATACCGGCACATCGGCCAGTCGTGCCGCGGTCGCCAGGTCCATCGACGGTGCCTCGGCCACCTGCGTGAAGTAGGGCTTGTTGGCCACCGGTTCCAGCTCAATGCCGAACAGCTCGGGCTGCGCGATGATGTTTTTCAGTGCCTGCAGCTTGGGCACGTAGTGCCGCGTTTCCGGCGGCATGCTCAGCGACGCGAAGTCGGTCGGCAGACCGGCCGCCTGATTGCGCATGACCGCGCGTCCCACCGCGCCTTCGCCCCAGTTGTACGACGCCAGAGCAAGGTGCCAGTCGCCGTGCATTTCGTAGATCTTCTGCAGGTAGTCGAGCGCCGCCTGGGTGGAGGCGATGATGTCGCGCCGGTCGTCGCGCAGCGAGTTCTGCTCCAGGCCGTACAGCTTGCCGGTCGACGGAATGAACTGCCACAGGCCGGACGCCTTGGCCACCGACAGCGCCTCCGGGTTGTAGGCGCTCTCCACCATGGGCAGCAGCGCCAGTTCGGTCGGCAGGCCGCGTTTCTCGATTTCCTCGACGATGTGGAACATGTAGCGCCGGCCGCGTTCGGTCATGCGCCGGAAGTAGTCGGGGCGGTTCAGGTACCAGGCCTGATGCTCGGCCACCAGCGGGCTGTCGAGGTCGGGCATGCCGAAGCCCTTGCGTATCCGGCCCCACAGATCGTCGGGCGGAATCGTCAGGTCGACCGGCTTGATCTCGTCGTCCGCCGTCTGCACGACCTCGGTCGGACGCGGAAATGGAATGGGGTCGGCCTTGCCCGGCTTGATGCCCGGCGTGCGGCTGACCGGTTCCGGCAGGCGCCGCAGCGGTATCCGGTCGGTCGACCGGGGTACCGGCCCCACGTCGGGGATGCCCGGCGGATGGTCGGCCACGCCGCCCGTCGCGGCGCAGCCGGCGAGCAGGGCGCTCGCCAGTGCAATGATCGCCAGGCGCATGAAGTGGTCGATGAAGAAGGGCATTGCGGCGGGAGGAGCCAAACCCTCAATGCTAGCCACCCGAGGCATGCAGCGTCAAACCTGCGTGCAGTTGCGGCGGGCGGGGGATGTGTTCCGAAGAGACAGCCGGAAGAGCGGAATGGCGTGCCAGTGTTTCGTTTCGTTTCATTCGGGGTCGCGGCACGTGGCATTATCATGCAACAAAAAAAAGGTGTGTCCATGAAAGCGCTGGTAATAGAAGATTCCCAGACCGGGCTTGCGGTGATCAGCCAGCATCTTGAACGCATGGGGATACTGCCGATTGCGGCGACGGACGGCGAAGCAGGCGTGGCGGCGTTCCGCCAGCACAATCCCGACATCGTGCTGCTCGACGTGGTGCTGCCCGGCATGGACGGCTACGAGGTGGCGCGTCGCATCCGGGCGATCGAGCAGTCCGGCGAATGGACGCCGATCATCTTCCTGACCGCACGTACCGCCGACTCCGATCTGGTACAGGGCATCACGGCCGGTGGCGACGACTACCTGTTCAAGCCGGTCAGCGAAGTGGTGCTGGCGGCCAAGGTGCGCGCGATGCAGCGCATCCTGCAGATGCGCTATTCGCTGGTGGTGCTGACGCGCAAGCTCGATGCCGCGAACCAGGAACTGACCCGGCTGACCTCGCTGGACGGATTGACCGGGCTGGCCAACCGTCGTCATTTCGACGAAACCATGCAGCGCGAATGGCGGCGCGCGGCACGCTACAAGCGGCCGCTCGCACTGGCGCTGGTCGACGTAGACAACTTCAAGCAGTTCAACGACACCTACGGACATCTGGCCGGCGACGAATGCCTGAAAGGAGTGGCCGGCGCGCTGCATGCGGTGTCGCGCCGTCCGAGCGATCTGGTGGCGCGCTACGGCGGCGAGGAATTCGCGCTGGTGCTGCCGGAAACCGATCTTGCCGGTGCGAAACGGGTCGGGGAAGGGCTGTGCGATGCGATACGCGCGCTGCGCGTCGAACACCGGGCCACCGCTCCGGGCTATGTGTCGATCAGCGTCGGCGTGGCCAGCATGATGCCGGGTCAGGACGGCACCGGTCCGCAGAGTCTGATCGCCGAAGCCGATCTCGCCCTCTACGCCGCCAAGGCCGGCGGGCGCGACCGCGTCGGTTTCAAGCAGATCGAACCGGTCGCCGGCTGACGCGCCTTTCCCTCAGAAGCTGTTCTTCCATTCGCGCAGTGCGGCGAATACGTCTACCGCGCCCGGCAGCGCGCGTCCGGCGTGTTCGGACGCGCGCCGGATGATCGCCGGCTCACGCACGCGCAGGAAGGGGTTGGTCGCCAGTTCGTCGGCCAGCGCGAACGGCACGCTCGGCCGCCCGGCCGCCCGCAGTTGCGCAACCCGCCGGATGCGTGCGATCAGTGCCTGGTTGTCCGGTTCGACCGCAAGCGCGAAGCGCAGGTTGCCTTCGGTGTACTCGTGGGCGCAGTAGATCTGCGTATGCAGCGGCAGCGAGGCGATGCGCGACAGCGAGTGCCACATCTGTTCGGGGCTGCCTTCGAACAGCCGGCCGCAGCCGGCGGCAAACAGCGTGTCGCCGCAGAACAGCGTGTCGCTGCCGTACCAGGCGATGTGGCTGCGCGTGTGGCCGGGCACCTCCAGCACGCGGAAGCTGCAGCCGAGTTGCGGCAGCTCGATGCGCGAACCTTCCGTGACGTGTTCGTCGATCAGGGCGATCCGCTCGTCGGCCGGACCGAACACGCGGGCGCCGTAGCGCTCTGCCAGTTCGCCGATGCCGTCGATGTGGTCCGAGTGGTGGTGGGTCACCAGAATCGCATCCAGCTTCAGCGCGTGCCGTTCCAGCATCGCGGCGATCGGGGCCGCGTCGCCGGGGTCGACCGCCAGCGCATGGCCTTCATGAACGGCGAGCCAAAGATAGTTGTCGCCAAAAGCGGGGATCGGATATATCTTCATGCGCCCGATTCTGGCGGTACGCCGGCGCGTTGACAATCACGCATTCCCGGCGCCGGCCCGAATCCGACTGCGAACCCGCTCTGACCCGTCATACATGTCGATTCCCGGTCTTCACGAATGGTTGGATACGCCGCAGGGGCAGTACGTCCAGCGCTGGGAGCATGAACGCGTGGATCAGATCGTGGCCGACGTGTTCGGCTACAACGCGGTCCAGATCGGTCTGCTGGAACACGATTACCTGCGTGCCAACCGGATGCCGTTCAAGCTCTACTGCGAGGACGCGCGGCCGGGACCGCCGCGGGCGCTGATCTGCGATCCGGTGCAGCTGCCGTTTCCGGCGACCAGCGTCGATCTGGTCGTGCTGCCGCACGTGCTCGAATTCGCCGCTGACCCGCACGCGGTGCTGCGCGAGGTCGAACGCGTGCTGGTGCCGGAGGGGCACGTGCTGGTGACCGGCTTCAATCCGTTCAGCCTGTGGGGGGCCTGCCGGCGCCTGAGCGAACGCGAGCCGTTTCCGTGGAACGGCGACTGGCTGTCGGTGCCCCGTCTGCGCGACTGGTTCAAGCTGCTGAGCCTGGATACGCAGGCCGGCTGCTTTGGCTGCTACTGCCCGCCGGTGCGCAGCGAGAAATGGCTGGCCCGCTGGCATTTCATGGAGGCGGCGGGTGACCGCTGGTGGCCTTTCCTCGGCGGCACTTACGTTTTGCAGGGCATCAAGCGCGTGCATGGCATGCGGCTCATCATGCCGACCTGGCGCGACCGCAGCGCAGCGGCGCGCGCGCTGGCGACGGTCAGCACGCGTACCCAGAAACACAGTGCGTCCGACGAACAGATCGGCGCCTGACATGGAGCAACACGTGGACGAAGTGATCATCTATACCGACGGTGCGTGCAGCGGCAATCCCGGTCCGGGCGGCTGGGGGGCACTGCTGGTGTGCGACGGCCGGGAGCGCGAGCTGTCCGGTGGCGACCCCGCGACCACCAACAACCGCATGGAAATGATGGCAGTCATCGAGGCGTTGAATGCTCTGAAAAAGCCGGTGCGCGCGGTCGTGCACACCGACTCGCAGTATGTGCAGAAGGGCATCAGCGAGTGGATACACGGCTGGAAGCGCAAGGGCTGGAAGACGGCCGGCGGCGATCCGGTCAAGAACGTCGATCTGTGGAAGGCGCTGGATGAGGCGGCGCGCGTGCACGAAATCCAGTGGAAGTGGGTGAAGGGGCATGCCGGCCATCCCGAGAACGAACGCGTCGACCGCTTGGCGCGTGACGCCATTCCGGCACGCAAGGCTTGATCGGCGTCAGCGAACCGCAATCGCTCGCCTGTAGAATGCGGCCGGCAAAAACAAAAGAGGCAACTGAGCCGTCCCGGGCCATCCCAGCACGCGAATGAAACGCCAGATCATCCTCGACACCGAAACCACCGGCCTGGAATGGCAGAACGGCGACCGGCTCATTGAAGTCGGCTGCGTCGAAATGGTCGGCCGCAAACGCACCGGCCGCCAGTTGCACCGCTTCGTGAATCCGGAACGCGAGGTGCCGGAAGGCGCGGTCGCGATTCACGGCATCACCACCGAATTCCTGGCCGACAAGCCGAAATTCCGCGACGTCGCGGCCGAATTCGTCGATTTCGTGCGCGACGCCGAACTGGTGATCCACAACGCCGCGTTCGACGTCGGCTTCCTCGACAACGAGCTGAACATCATCGGCCTGCCGCCGCTGCGCGACATCACCAGCGGCCCGCCGATCGACACCGTGCGCATGGCGCGCGACATGTTCCCCGGCAAGCGCGCCAACCTGGATGCCTTGTGCGAGCGCTTCGGCATCGACAACGCGCACCGCGAACTGCATGGCGCGCTGCGTGACGCCGAGTTGCTGGTCGAGGTGTATCTGGCGATGACGCGCGGTCAGGAAAGCCTGATCATCGACCTCGAACCGGATTCGGCGGCGGTGCGTGCGGCGGCGGTGATGCGCGCACCTGGTGCATTGCGCAGCGTGCGCGTCAGCGAAGCGGAGCGAGCCGAGCACGAGCGTGTGCTGGCGGAGATCGACAAGGCAAGCGGCGGCGCCACGGTGTGGCGCAAGCTCGAACCGGTACAAGCGGATTGAACAATTCTGAGGCAGGTTTCTTGCTTCAGTGGCCGGACATTTCCGGACGCGGCGCCAACCCGGCGCCGTGGTCCGGCGATGAATAAAACATCAAAGGAGACCCCGAATGAGCGCCCAGAAAATTCCCGCCACACTGATTCCCGGTGACGGCATCGGCCCCGAAATCATGGATGCCGCACTGGCCGCGCTCGACGCGGTCGGCGCGCCGTTCGAGTGGGATTCCCAGCCGGCCGGCATGGGCGCACTGAAGAGTCACGGCGATCCGCTGCCGGCGGCCACGCTGGACAGCATCAAGCGCACCCGCCTGGCGCTGAAGGGCCCGCTGGAGACGCCGGTCGGTGGCGGCTTCCGCTCGATCAACGTGCGCCTGCGCGAAGAATTCAAGCTGTACGCCAACATCCGTCCGGCGCGCACGCTGATTCCGGGTGGCCGCTACGACAACATCGACCTCATCGTCTGCCGCGAGAACCTCGAAGGCCTGTACATGGGCTACGAGCACTTCATCCCGATCGAGGGCGATCCGCATGCGGTGGCGATGTCGACCGGCGTGAATACCCGCCAGGGCGCACGCCACATCCTCGAATACGCCTTCGAGCACGCGATCGCGCTCGGCCGCAAGAAGGTGACGGTGGTGCACAAGGCCAACATCATGAAGGCGCTGACCGGCATCTTCTTGGAAACTGCCGAGCAGATGTACCAGGAGCGCTACAAGGGCAGGATCCAGTTCGAGCAGGTCATCGTCGACGCCTGCTGCATGAAGCTGGTGATGAATCCCTGGCAGTTCGACGTGCTGGTCACGACCAATCTGTTCGGCGACATCCTGTCCGACCTGACTGCCGGTCTGGTCGGCGGCCTGGGCATGGCACCCGGTTCGAACATCGGTGCCGATGCGGCGATCTTCGAGGCGGTGCATGGCTCGGCACCGGACATCGCGGGCAAGGGCATCGCCAATCCGACCGCGCTGATCCTGGCTGCCGCACTGATGCTCGACCACGTGAAGCTGCAGGAAAAGGGCGATGTACTGCGCCGTGCGGTGTCGGAGACGCTGAACATCGACAATATCCGCACCGGCGACCTCGGCGGCAAGGCTTCGACCAAGGAATACACGAACGCACTGGTTGCACGCATCCGCAACGCCTGACCGGCGCGCGCCTTCCGTTTCGTGACGGAAGGCGCCGAGCCGTTGCGCGGGCTTCCCCCGTCAAGCCTCCGCCTTGCCGTGAATCGGCAGCGGGCATTGCGCGCGAAACGCGCGTTGATCATCGGCCCTCGTTGTTCGACGACCGGATCGCGAGCATGGCTCGCTCCTGCAGCGAGGAGAGGGATGTTGGCGCGGGTCCGAGGGCTGGCGGTGTCGTAGGAGCGAGCCATGCTCGCGAAACGCCTTTTGATCCGGCGGCCTTCCTGACCCGAACCACTTCGGCGATCACGGGCTGCATCTTCAGCAAACGACACTGTCCCGCCTAGCGCAGGTTGCCGCGATAGCGCTGCACGTCCAGCGTGCTGACCGGTGTTGCCGCATTGCCCCAGCTGCTGCGAATGTGCGACACCACCAGTGCGATTTCCTCGTCGCTCAGGCGGGTTGCGAACGGCGGCATGCCGAACGGGCGCGGATTGCCGGCCGTGGCCGGTGCGAAGCCACCGCCGAGCACGATTCGCAGCGGATTGGCCGGCGGGTTCATGGTCACCGTGCGGTTGCCGGCCAGCGCCGGATAGATGCCCTTGACGCCTTCGCCGTGTTCGCCGTGGCAGTCGCTGCAGTGATCGGCATAGAGCCGGGCGGCGCGTGCGCGCACGTCCTCATCCTGGGGGGCGGCCGCTTCGAGCGCAAGGTCGTCGGTGACCGGCAGCGACTGCAGATAGACGGCCATTGCGTCCAGATCCGCTGCCGAAAGGTGCTGCGTGCTGCCGAGCACCACTTCGGCCATCGGTCCGACGACCGAACCGCGCGCGGACGTGCCGTCGCGCAGCAATGCGACGACATCCTCGCGCGGCCAGCCGGCGACGCCCGCTTCGTGCGCCGACGTGAGCGACGGCGCGTACCAGTTCTGCACCGGCATCAGTCCGCCGGCCAGCCGGTCTGCGTCCTCGCTTGCACCGAAGGCGTTGCGCGATGCGTGGCAGGCGCTGCAATGGCCCAGCCCCTGTACCAGATACGCGCCGCGATTCCAGTCGGCCGGCTTCGTGGCATCCGGTTCGAACACGCCGGCCTTGAAGTAAAGCGCGCGCCAGGCAGCCAGTGCGGCCTGCGTGTCGTACGGAAAGCGCAGCGCATGCGGGCGGTTGGCCTGCTCGACGGCCGGCAGGCTGCGCAGATAGGCCCACAGCGCGTCCGCGTCTTCACGGGTGACGCGCGTGTAGCTGGTGTAGGGGAAGGCCGGGTAGAGCAGGTGACCGTCGCGCGAGCGGCCCTCGTGCAGCGCGTTCCAGAAGTCGTCGGCCGTCCATTGACCGAGACCGGTGCGCGGGTCCGGTGTCAGGTTGCTGGTGTAGACGGTGCCGAACGAAGTGTCGATCGCCCGCCCGCCGGCCCAGGGCTTGCCACCGCGCTCGCTGTGGCAGCCCATGCAGTTGCCCGCGCGTGCGAGGTACTCGCCGCGTGCGACCAGTCCGGCGTCGGCAGCGGTGCGGTCTGCACCGGCGGCAGTCGAGCCAGGATCGTGCGCAGCGGGCAGGAAAATGTAGAGCACGGCACCGATGATGGCGGCTGCCAGCAGCGCGAACAGTCCGCGTTTCATCGCGCGCCCTCCGGTGCCATCTGCGTCGCCGGTACGCCGCCGCAGCGTATCGTCAGCGGCCGGTCGGGCGCCAGGGCAGGCTTGCCACCGGCGGGTACCGCCTGAACCGACAGCCAGTGCGCCACGGCATTGATGTCGTCCGGCGCCATGCGCTGTGCGATCTGCGCCATGCAGTCCGGTGCATCGGCATGGCGGATGCCGCTCTTCCAGCCGCTCAGCTGCGCCGCCACATAGTCGCGCGGCAGTCCGGCCAGACCAGGAATCGCCGGTGCGACACCCGTCAGCCGGTCGCCGTGGCAGCCGGTGCAGGCCGGTATCTTTTTCGAATCGTCGCCCTTGCGCACCAGCTGTTCGCCGCGCGCGAGCACGGCCTGCGGTGCGGCCGGGCGCGCGGGGGCCGGGTAGGGCAGCTCGAGAGTCGAGAAGTGGCGTGCGATCTCCAGCAGGTAGTCGTCGCTCAGCGGCTGCAGCAGTTCGGACATCAGCGGGTACTGGCGGCGGCCGTCGCGGAAATTCAGCAGCTGGTTGTGCAGGTAGCCGGCCGGCTTGCCGGCGATGCGCGGGTAGTAGCCGTCGGCCGCGGCGCGGCCTTCGGCGCCATGGCAGCCGGTACAGGCCTGCACGCGCTGGGCGATGCTGTCCTCGACGATGGGTGCTGCCTCGGCGATTGCCGTGCTCAGTGAAAGTACGGCGAGTGCCGCACGGGCGGCCAGACTCGGCAGCCAGCGGGACGACGGGGTGGAGGACTTGCTCATTGGAACGGGGCCGTGCCGGCGGGAATGTGACGATCTCTGCGCATGATAAGCGCTCGTGCGATTGGCGCCCGGTTATGGGGCAATCACCGGAATGCGGGGAACGCTACAGCGCCCTGATCTTGCACAGCAATGCGGTGGTCGAGCGTTCATGCTCGAAGGCGATGGATTCGACGCGTCCGCCGCGCGCCAGCACCTCGCGTGCGCCGACGATGCGCTCGACCGGCCAGTCGCCGCCCTTGACCAGCACGTCGGGCCGGCAGGCGATGATCAGGTCGAGCGGCGTGTCGGCGTCGAACCAGGTCACCAGGCTGACCGACTCGAGTGCAGCGATCACCGCGGCGCGGTCTTCCAGCGTGTTGACCGGCCGGTCGTCGCCCTTGCCCTGGCGCTTCACCGAGGCGTCGGTGTTCAGTGCCACGATCAGTGCGCCGCCCAGCGCGCGGGCCTGCGCCAGGCAGGTGACGTGACCGCGGTGCAGGATGTCGAAACAGCCGTTGGTGAACACGACCGGCCCGGCCAGCTGCGCTGCCCGGCCGGCGACCTCTTCCGGCGGGCACAGCTTGGCTTCGAAGCGCGGCGTGCCGCCGCGCATCAGGCGGCGCCGGTGCCGGCGAGCTGCTTGCGGAAGCGGCTCAGGTCGCTGGCCGTCTTGAAGGTTTCGCCGAACAGCGAACCCAGGTTGCGCAGGATGCCGCCGATCACGCGCGACTCGCACTCCTTGTCGAAGCGGATCTGCTCGTCCAGCCAGTGTTCCAGCCAATCCGGATCGGGCAGCCGGGACTGTATGGTGTCGCGCGGATACAGATCCTTGCTGACGTGCAGATTGGTCGGATGCAGCGGCTTGCCCGCCCGGCCGCTGGCGGCCATCAGCATGCCGATCTTCGAGAAGGCGGCACGCGCCGTGTCGCCGGTGTTCTCGATCGCCCGCTTCATGTACTTCAGGTAGGCGCCGCCATGGCGTGCCTCGTCGCGCGACAGCAGGTCATAGATCTGCTTGATGACCGGTTCGGTGTGCCACTCGGACGCACGGCGATACCACTGGGTCAGCCTCACTTCGCCACAGAAATGCAGCATCAGCGTTTCCAGTGCCGGCGCGGGATCGAATGTGAAGCGCACTTCGTGCAGTTCCTCTTCGGTCGGCGTCAGTTCCGGCCGGAAGCGGCGCAGGTATTCCATCAGCACCAGCGCGTGCTTCTGTTCCTCATAGAACCAGATCGACATGAAGGCCGAGAAGTCGGAATCGTCATGGTTGTCGCGCAGGAACATTTCGGTCGCAGGCAGCGCCGACCACTCGGTGATGGCGTTCATCTTGATCGTCATCGCCTGTTCGTCGGACAGCAGCGAGGCGTCGAAACTGTCCCAGGGCACGTCCTTCGCCATGTCCCAGCGGGCGGATTCGAGCGACCTGAACAGTTCGGGATAAAGCATGCGTGGCCCCTGGACAAAAGATCATTTTACGCGAGCTTGAGACAGCTTGATGACAAGCCCGAACGGGTGGGTGCCCGGATTATGCAGGGTCCGGGTTTGCTGTTGCCGGACGGATTGTACGGAGGGTGGAGAATGGAGCCTGTGTCCGGGTGTGAAACGCCTGCCGGCCAGGCCGCCGCGCGGCGGAAGCATCGCCATGTGTGCGGCGCGTCGGCAGTGCGAACCGCCGGGCGATCGACGTGTCAATGTCCGGTGCCGGATGCCCTGATAAAGTCTGGCGCCGATCGTCGGGTACGCAACGAAGGAGGGAGTATGAGGATCATGGACCGGATCAACGGAGCGCACGCGGCACGTCTCATGCGGCCACGGCGCAGCGCAGCCGCGAACCTGGTCATGCGGTGCGCCAGACTGACAGCGGCGCTGGCCGCTCTGATCGTTTCGGGAGGCGTGATGGCTGCCGATGCCTGCCCGGCCCTGCTGGACCGGAGCATTCCCGGCCTGCTCGACGGCAAGCCGCGCTCGCTGTGCGACTACAGGGGGCGTGTGCTGCTGGTGGTCAACACGGCGAGCCGCTGCGGTTTCACGAAGCAGTACGACGGTCTGGAGAAACTGCAGCAGAAGTACGGTGCGCGTGGCTTGACCGTGCTCGGTTTCCCGTCGAACGACTTCGGCAATCAGGAGCCCGGCAGTGACAAGGAAATCGCCGAGTTCTGCAGCATGACCTATGGCGTGAAGTTTCCGATGTTCGCCAAGACCGTGCTCAAGGGGCCGCAGCGCCATCCTTTCTACGTCGATCTGGTCCGGCTGACTGGCGTCGAACCCAGCTGGAATTTCTACAAGTACCTGATTGGCCGCGACGGCGTGTCGATCACGCCCTTCGCCAGCAACGTCACGCCCGAGTCGGATGCACTGGTGGGGGCGATCGAGGCTGCGCTCGCGCGTTGAAGGCGTGGAACCTGCCGGGTGGATTCGATGAACTCGTCGTCCCGACGATGGCTCTCGCCAGGCAGCCGAGCGGTATTCCGGTCATGTGCGCGACGCCGCGCGCGCAGCCTGTGCCAGCGGTCGGCCGACGCACTCACGTGTTGGACGCTGACGCCGACCAGCCAGTCCAGCAGGCAATAGACCGCACCGGCCGCCAGTGGCGGGTTGGCCGCGTCCAGCGGCAGGCCGGGTACCGGGGCGCGCCAGGCCCAGTTGCCCAGTGCCGTGCCGTAGAACTCCATCGCGAGTGCGAGCAGGAACATCGTGCTGTAGAGGCGCGGTGACGGGCCGAAGCGGGTACTCAGCAGGAAGACCGCCAGCAGCGGCAGGCTCAGCGTGTCGCCGGCGAGCAGTGCGAACGACAGCACCAGGCCGGTCGCGAAAGGGGGAACGGCATCCGTCAGCGCAGCCGGCAGGCGTTCCGCCAGCCACATGCCGAGCGCGAACAGCAGCACATGGCCCGGCGGCACGAACAGCGGCAGTCCGCCCAGCCAGTAGTCGTACAGGCCCCACACCTGCGACAGCACGATTTCCCCGAACCAGGCCCAGGCCAGGCAGGCCAGCCACAGCGCGCGCTGCCTGCGCGCGGCACACAGGAACATCGCGCACAGCAGGGCCCAGGTCCAGACATTGACCACGGCCTGTCCCCACGCGCCGACATGGCTGTCCAGCCACAGGCCGGCAACGATGGTGAATACGGTCAGGCAGGCGAATACCGGGGTCATGAACGGGAAATGCGGGGCGGTGCCGGGGAGTGGCACTGCATTATCCATGGCGGCGGTCGGCGCGGTGCCCGTCATGAGCGCAGGCCGACGGCCGCAACGGGCCTGCGTGCTAGACTCGGCGCCTTGAAAAATCGCGGGTTTCCCATGTCCGGCAATACTCTGGGCACGTTGTTCCGTGTCACATCCTTCGGTGAATCGCATGGCCCGGCCATCGGTTGCGTGGTCGACGGCTGCCCGCCCGGGCTGGCGCTGACGGCGGCCGACATCCAGGCCGAACTCGACCGGCGCAAGCCGGGTACATCGCGTCACGTGACGCAGCGGCGCGAGCCGGACGAGGTGGAAATCCTGTCCGGCGTGTTCGAGGGCGTGACCACCGGTACGCCGATCGGCCTGCTGATCCGCAATCAGGACCAGCGTTCGAAGGACTACGGCAACATCGCCGAAACCTTCCGCCCCGGCCATGCCGACTACGCCTACTGGCAGAAGTACGGCATCCGCGACCACCGCGGCGGCGGTCGGTCGTCGGCGCGCGAGACGGCGGTGCGCGTGGCGGCCGGCGCGATCGCGCGCAAGTGGCTGCGCGAGCGCTACGGCATCGACATCCATGGCTGGATGAGTCAGATCGGCACGGTCCGCATCGAGTACCGCGACCGCGCGGTCATCGCCGAGAACCCCTTCTTTGCGCCGGACGCAGCCATCGTGCCGGAACTAGAAGCCTTCATGGACGCGCTGCGCAAGTCGGGTGACTCGTGCGGTGCGCGCATCGAGGTCGTGGCCTCCGGCGTGCCGGTCGGCTGGGGCGAGCCGGTGTACGACAGGCTGGATGCCGATATCGCGCACGCGATGATGGGCATCAATGCGGTCAAGGGCGTCGAGATCGGCGCCGGCTTTGCCAGCGTCGAACAGCGCGGCACCGTGCATTCGGACGAAATGTCGCCGCAGGGCTATCTGTCGAACAACGCCGGCGGCGTGCTCGGCGGCATTTCCACCGGCCAGGACGTGCGCGTGTCGATCGCGATCAAGCCGACGTCAAGCATCCGGCTCGACCGTCACTCGATCGACAAGGCGGGCAATCCGGTCATCGTGAATACCCACGGCCGGCACGACCCCTGCGTCGGCATCCGCGCCACGCCGATCGCCGAAGCGATGCTGGCGCTGGTGCTGATCGACCATGCGCTGCGTCATCGCGCGCAGTGTGCCGATGTCGAATGCGCGACGCCGCGCATTCCGGCGGCTGCGCCGGCCGAGGTGGTCGAGCGGCTGCGCGCGCAGCGCGACGCCGCGGTCGACAATCCGGAGCCGGACGAAGCCTGAGCGCGCCCTGCGATGCGGGAACGGCGTTGCAGCCGTTTCCGCGTCAGAGTGCGACTGCAGGATTCAGCGTATAGACGCCGGTCAGGCTGGCTTCACCGAGTACATGTCCGGACATTGCTCGCTTTGCCTGTGCCACGGTGAAGCGGCCTTCGAGTGGCAGTCGTGCGATGTTCAGCGCGTACAGCGTGAAAACATAGCGGTGCGGGATTTCGTCGTTCCACGGCGGACAGGGGCCGTCATAGCCGTGATAGTCGCCCTTCATCTGGGCGTCGCCGGCAAACCACGCGGTGTAGTCGTTGATGCCCTGGCGCGTGCCGCGCGGACCGTCCGGGCCCGGTTTGCCGCCGGCGGTCACGCCGGACGAGAACTCGCCCTCGGCGATTTCGCCGGCCGGTGCCAGATCGATCAGCACCCAGTGCGTGAAGTCGGCGCGCGGCAGGCTGGCCGGCACGGTGCGCCCTTCCTGATTGACGTCATCACCTTTCGTCGGTGCGTCGGGGTCGTTGCAGATCAGCACCAGGGAACGCGTGCCGGCCGGCAGGTCCGACCAGGCGAGATGCGGATTGCGGTTGGCGGCGAGTGCGACGTGCCCGTCGTCGGCCGGAACGCAGAATGCGTTGTCGCCGGGAATGCGGCTGCCGTCGGCGAAGTTCCTGCTGCTCAGTTTCATTGCGATGCTTCCTCCTAGATCAGGTTCAGGATGCCGCACGACGGGAAAAATCGCGCAGCCGGAATCCGAAGGCGAACAGTGTGGCGAAGTAGGCGCCCGCGGCAAGTGGCACCAGCCAGGCCAGGTGCGCCATGCGCAACGCCGTGCCCATGGTCAGCCAGTCGCCGGTCAGCGTCACGCCGGCCTGCAGCACGCCACCCATCACAGCAAGCGCAGCCGCCAGTTTCAGCCAGAACGGGCGCCATCCGGGCGCCGGCGTGTAGGCGCCGATGCGCCGCAGGCCGCGGTACAGGAATCCGGCGTTGACCAGCGACGCCAGCCCGATCGACAGCGCGAGGCCCGCGTGGGCGAACATTCTGATGAAAACCAGATTCATCAGCTGGGTCAGCACCAGCACGCCGAGCGCGATCTTGACCGGCGTGCGGATGTCCTGTCTCGAATAGAAGCCGGGCGCCAGTATCTTGACCAGGATGAGGCCGGTCAGGCCGAAGCTGTAGGCGATCAGTGCGGCGCGCGTCTGCAGCACGTCATGTGCGGTGAACTGGCCGTGGTGGAACAGGGTCGCGATCAGCGGCGTGGCGAGCATTCCCAGCGCCAGCGCGGCCGGAAGCGTCAGCATCAGGGTCAGCCGCAGGCCCCAGTCGAGCAGGCTGGAAAATTCGTGACCGTCGCCATCTGCATGGCTGCGCGACAGCGAGGGCAGCAGGATGGTGCCGAGCGCGACGCCGAGCAGACCGGACGGAAATTCCATCAACCGGTCGGCGTAGTACAGCCACGATACCGAGCCGCTTTCCAGATACGACGCGAACACCGTGTTGATCAGCAGCGAAATCTGCGACACCGACACACCGAGTATCGCCGGCAGCATCAGCTTGAATATCCTGCGCACGCCGGGGTCGTTCAGGTCGAGATTGATGCGCGGCATCATGCCGATGCGCATCAGTGCCGGCACCTGCAGACCCAGCTGCAGCGCGCCGCCGAGGAACACCGCCCAGGCCA
This sequence comes from Betaproteobacteria bacterium, assembly GCA_020621405.1. Taxonomy (GTDB): domain Bacteria; phylum Pseudomonadota; class Gammaproteobacteria; order Burkholderiales; family Rhodocyclaceae; genus Methyloversatilis. Next base: position 116,890 of record JAHRYN010000004.1, on the reverse strand, counting down.
GTGCCAGCACCGGCGGATCGAACCAGGGTGCTGCGAACAGACACATGCCGATGAAGCTCAGGTTGAGCAGGACCGGCGTGAATGCCGGAATGGCGAAGCGGCTGAAGGTATTCAGCACGCCGCCGGCCATCGCGACCAGCGACATGAACAGGATGTAGGGAAAGGTGATGCGGGTCAGCGTGACTGTCAGGGCGAACTTGTCGGCATCGGCGGTGAAGCCCGGAGCGGTGAGATAGATCAGTACCGGCGAGCCGATGATGCCTATCAGGGTGACGCCGAACACCACCAGCGTGAGCAGGGTGGCAACCCGGTCCACCAGTGCACGCGTGTCGTCGCTGCCGCGGCGGTTGCGGTATTCGCCGAGTATTGGAACGAAGGCCTGCGAGAACGCGCCTTCGGCAAACATGCGACGCAGCAGATTGGGCAGGCGGAAGGCGACGAAGAAGGCATCGGTGGCGGCGCCGGCACCGAAAGCCCGTGCGATGAAGAAGTCGCGGGCGAATCCGAGTATGCGCGACAGCAATGTCATGCTGCTGACTGTCGCGAGGGCACGTAATAGATTCATTGAAGATGCAGAAGAGCAGGGCAGCGCGCACCTTACCAGAGCCACCGGCAGCGCCGCGAACTGCCTGAATGCATCCGGGGCTTGCGCCGCAGTCCCTGCTTGCGTATACTGCCGCGTTTTCCCCGAATACCACTTCGCAACATGGCCAATTCAGCACAAGCACGCAAGCGCGCCCGTCAGGCAAACGTTCGTCGTGACCACAACATGAGCCAGCGCTCGGAGCTGCGCACCGCCATCAAGAATGTCCGCAAGGCGATTCTGGCCGGTGACAAGCAGGCTGCGCAGGCGATTTTCGTGCAGGCACAGACGACGATCGACAGCATCGCCGACAAGAACATCATCCACAAGAACAAGGCCGCTCGTCACAAGAGTCGCCTGTCCGGTGCGATCAAGGCGATGGGCGCAGCAGCCTGAGTCCAGCCGTATTGCAGTAAATGCGCAGTAAATGCGCAGCAAATAAAAAAGCCGACCTCGAGTCGGCTTTTTTATTTGTGCCGAATACGCTCCGGGTTCGTCAGGTGCACGGGATTCGGACGTCGGCGTCCGTTATCCGGACGTGCGGACAGGGGCTATTCCGATTCGATGGCTTCGTAATCCACCTTCAGATCGTTGTCGCGGGCGAAATGCATCAGGAAGTTGTAGGCCAGCGGCTCCAGATCGTACAGGCGGGCATCGACGAATACGCATTTCTCGCCGGTGATCCAGCACCCGGGCCTGACGTACGGCGAATAGCGCATCTTGCGCTGGCTGCCGAACGATGACATCACGCCGCACAGGCGATCGGCCCAGTCGCTGGGCCTGAACGTCTTTCCCTTGCTGGTGGCTCCGATGATGGTGAAGCTGCGCGTACGCCGGTGATCATCGTTGCTCCTGCGTGTCAGCACCTGGTTGGCAGGCGCTTCGACTGGCGCGTTTCCATCGTGTGGGTCTGGCTGGACATGCGGTATCGCGCTCATGACTTGATATACGGTCCGAACAGTCGATTTCTTGATCCGGTTGGCGCCCGACGGTCGGTGGCGGATGGCGAAGACATGTGCGGAACCAAAAAATCGTTTAAAAACAATATTACTTGATTGTAATGTTATCAAGTTGTTTCTATACTGTCGCTATCTCTATGACGGGATTGCGATTTATGCTTAATTCAGCGGCTCGGAAGAACAGGCTCCCGATGTCTTCCATCGCGCGGTCGCCCGTCGCACGGTTCGCTTTCAGCATCCGTACGCGCGGCGGCGCCCTGATCGAGAATCTTTCGATACCTGGAGCATCGGTCGATGACGCCGAGCGCAAGCTCAGGCAGATCTATATCGGCTGCTCGGTGATAGCACGCTTCGTGCCAGATTCGGGGGCTGATGTTGGCGAACTGCAGCGAGGCGCCTGAATCGTCGGTGGCGCGCAGCGCTGTCGCGATGCGTATTGTGCCGTGACGCCAGCGGGCAGGTTTGCGACAGTGGCAGGTGCTGGCATGTCGCGTAGCAGTGTGCGTCGCAACATGAGCGTGTGTCGCTACACAGCGCCCCGGCTTTGAACTAAAATCCGGGTCTCATCAAGCACGGCGGCGCGAGCCGCCGTGCTTTTTTCGTTTTCCGCATTGCGCCATGACCGGCGCGGTCGGCGCACGGTGGCGGAGTTGTTTTGATGACGCATCTGATGAATACCTATGGCCGGCAGCCGGTCGCCTTCACCCACGGCAAGGGGGTGCGGCTGTATGACGACGCCGGCCGTGAATATCTGGACGCGATGGCGGGCGTGGCGGTCAATACGCTGGGACACGGCCACCCCGACCTGGTGCAGGCGATCTCCCGCCAGGCGGCGGAGTTGATCCACTGCTCCAATCTGTATCGCGTGACCGCGCAGGAAAAGCTGTCGGATCGCCTGGCCGAGCTGTCGGGCATGGACGAGGTGTTCTTCTGCAATTCCGGTTGCGAGGCGAACGAGGCGGCGATCAAGCTGGCACGGCTGTATGGACACCAGCGCGGCGTCGAGTTGCCGGGCATCGTCGTGATGGAGCACGCGTTTCACGGGCGTACGCTCGCGACGTTGTCGGCGACCGGCAACCGCAAGGTACAGGCCGGCTTCGAGCCGCTGACGCCCGGTTTCTACCGCGTACCGTTCAGCGACATCGCCGCGGTCAGGGCGATCGCCGAACACAACCGCAATGTGGTCGCGGTGCTGTTCGAACCGGTACAGGGCGAAGGCGGCATCCACCCGGCGGACCTGGCCTACATGCTGGAACTGCGCGCGCTGTGCGATCAGCACGAATGGCTGTTCATGGTCGACGAGGTGCAGTGCGGCATCGGCCGCACCGGCAGCTGGTTCGCCTTTCAGCACGCAGGCATCGAGCCGGATGTGATGACGCTGGCCAAGGGCCTGGGTTCCGGTGTGCCGATCGGCGCCTGCCTGGCAAGAGGCCCGGCGGCCGGCGTGTTCAAGCCCGGTACGCACGGCTCGACCTTCGGCGGCAATCCGCTGGCCTGCGCGGCGGCGATGACCACGCTGGACGTGGTCGAGCGCGATGGCCTGATGGACAATGCCGTGCGTCAGGGCAACGCCATCCGTGCCGGCTTCCATGCCGAACTTGCAGGTGTTGCCGGCGTGGTGGACATCCGTGGCGTCGGCCTGATGATCGGCATCGAACTCGACCGTCCGTGCAGCGCGCTGGTCGCGCTGGCGCTGGACGCCGGGCTGCTGATCAACGTGACCGCCGACACCACGATACGGCTCGTGCCCTCACTCGTTTATTCGGACGCCGACAGCCAGGAGCTGGTACGGCGTCTGGCACCGATCATCCGCAACTTTCTCGCGGGCGAACAGCTCGCTGCCTGAAGATGACTGCCCCCAGACATTTCCTGCAACTGACCGACCTTTCGCGCGAAGAGCTGGAGTACGTGTTCGCGCGCACCCGCTGGATCAAGGACAAGTTCAAGCGTTACGAACAGTACTGGCCGCTGCAGGACCGCACGCTGGTGATGATCTTCGAGAAGCAGAGCACACGCACGCGCCTGTCCTTCGAGGCCGGCATGCACCAGATGGGCGGCAGCGCAATCTATCTGAACACGCGTGACTCCCAGCTTGGCCGCGGCGAACCGGTCGAGGATGCGGCGCAGGTGATTTCGCGCATGTGTGACGTGGTGATGATCCGCACCTTCGAGCAGACCATCATCGAGCGCTTCGCCACCAATTCGCGCGTACCGGTGATCAACGGTCTGACCAACGAATACCATCCGTGCCAGGTGCTGGCCGACATCTACACCTGGATCGAGCATCGCGGCGACATCAAGGGCCGCACGGTGGCGTGGATCGGTGATTCGAACAATATGTGCCACACCTGGATGCAGGCTGCCGAGGTGTTCGACTTCAAGCTCAACGTGTCGACGCCGCCGGGCTATGAGGTCGAAGCCGAACGCGCCGGTGTGTGCGGCAGCCACCACGAATGCTTTGCCGACCCGATGGACGCCGCGCGCGGCGCCGATCTGGTCACCACCGACGTGTGGACCTCGATGGGCTGGGAAGCGGAGAACGAGGCGCGCGTCGCCGCCTTCGCCGACTGGCAGGTCGATGCCGACATGATGAAGGCGGCGAAACCGGATTCGCTGTTCATGCACTGCCTGCCGGCGCATCGCGGCGAGGAGGTCAGTGCCGACGTGATAGACGGTCCGCATTCGGTGGTGTGGGACGAGGCGGAAAACCGCTTGCATGCGCAGAAGGCGCTGATGGAATTCCTGCTGCTCGGCCGCGTGGCCGGCAGCTGAACCAACGCATTGATTGAAATCGAAAGACGGAAAACACGATGAGCGACATCAACAAGGTAGTTCTCGCCTACTCGGGCGGCCTCGACACTTCGGTCATCCTGAAGTGGCTGCAGGATGTGTACAAGTGCGAAATCGTCACCTTCACGGCCGACCTCGGCCAGGGTGAGGAACTGGAACCGGCGCGCGCCAAGGCGATCAAGCTGGGCATCAAGCCGGAAAACATCTACATCGACGATCTGCGCGAGGAGTTCGTGCGCGATTTCGTGTTCCCGATGTTCCGCGCCAACACGATCTACGAAGGCGAATACCTGCTCGGCACGTCGATCGCACGTCCGCTGATCGCCAAGCGACTGGTCGACATCGCGCGCGAGACTGGCGCCGACACGATTTCGCACGGCGCTACCGGCAAGGGCAACGACCAGGTGCGCTTCGAACTGGGCGCCTACGCACTGATGCCGAACGTCAAGGTGATCGCACCGTGGCGCGAATGGGACCTGCTGTCGCGCGAAAAGCTGCTGGCCTACGCCGAGACGCACGGCATTCCGATCGAAATGAAGCACAAGCAGGGCGGCTCGCCGTACTCGATGGACGCCAACCTGCTGCACATCAGCTTCGAGGGCCGTCACCTCGAAGACCCGTCGGCGGAAGCCGAGGAATCGATGTGGCGCTGGACGGTGTCGCCGGAAGCGGCGCCGGACGTGCCCGAGTACGTCGACCTCGAATTCGAGCGCGGCGATCTGGTCAGCATCAACGGCACCCGCATGGCCGCGCACGAACTGCTGGCCAAGCTGAACGAACTGGGTGGCCGCAACGGCATCGGCCGTCTCGATCTGGTGGAAAACCGCTATGTCGGCATGAAGTCTCGCGGCTGCTACGAAACCCCGGGCGGCACCATCCTGCTGCGCGCACACCGTGCCATCGAGTCGATCACGCTGGACCGCGAAGTCGCCCACCTGAAGGACGACGTGATGCCGCGCTACGCCAGCCTGATCTATACCGGCTACTGGTGGAGCCCGGAGCGGCGCGCGCTGCAGGCGCTGATCGATCACACTCAGCAGTCGGTCAATGGCTGGGTGCGCATCAAGCTGTACAAGGGCAATGTCATCGTCGTCGCACGCGATTCGAAGACCGATTCGCTGTTCGATCCGACCATCGCCACCTTCGAGGATGACGCGGGCGCCTATGACCAGCGGGATGCCGCCGGCTTCATCAAGCTCAATGCGCTGCGCATGCGCATCGCCGCCAACGCCGCGCTCAAGCGCAAGAAGTAAGAAAAGGAGTCACGCATGTCCCAGTTCGACAACATTTCCGTTGTGAAGAAGGCCAACGTCTATTTCGACGGCAAGTGCGTCAGCCACAGCATCCAGTTCGCCGATGGCACGAAGAAGTCGGTTGGCGTCATCCTGCCGGCCACGCTGACCTTCAACACCGGCGCGCCGGAAATCATGGAAGGCGTGGCAGGCAGCTGCCGCGTGCGCCTCAAGGGCGAGACGGAGTGGAAGACCTACGGTGCCGGCGAGTCCTACAACGTGCCCGGCAATTCGTCGTTCGACATCGAAGTCAGCGGCGAGCCCTACCACTACGTCTGCCACTTCGGCTGAGCCCGGAGAACCGAACATGCCGTCCTTCGACATCAGTTCCGAAATCGACATGGTCGAACTGCGCAATGCAGTCGACCAGTCGAACAAGGAAATCACCAACCGCTTCGACTTCAAGGATTCCGACGCGCGCATTGAACAGGGCGAGAAGCTGCTGACCCTGTTCGCGGACGACGATTTCAAGCTCGATCAGGTCTATGACGTGCTGCTCGGCAAGTTCGCCAAGCGCGGACTGGACGTGCGTTCGGTCGAACGCGGCGACGTGCAGAAGGTCAGCGGCAACAAGGTCAAGCAGGAGCTCAAGCTCAAGGTCGGCATCGAGTCCGACTCGGCCAAGAAGATCGTGCGCCTGCTCAAGGACAGCAAGATGAAGGTGCAGGCCAGCATCCAGGGCGAGGAAGTACGCGTGACCGGCGCCAAGCGCGACGTGCTGCAGGAGGCGATCGCGCTGATCCGCAAGTCGGTCACCGACATTCCGCTCCAGTTCGGCAACTTCCGGGACTGATCACGCAGGCCTGCCTCGCTGCGCGATGCGGCGGTCGTCAGTCCTTCAGTCCCTTGCTCCACTGTGCGTACGTGGCATCCGCCACGGCGTGCAGCGCGGCCACGCGCGCTTCGAGATCCTGCTGCATCTGCTGCGGCGACTGCACCGTAGGCTGGGCCGAGGCGGCGCGGATTTCGGCGGCACCGCCGACACACCACTCGCGCACCATGGCTTCGGTCATTTCAACGTGGCACTGCATCGCCAGATGCTTGCCCCTGACCCAAGCCTGGTTCGTGCAGACGTCCGACGAAAGCAGCAGCTCGCAACCGTCCGGCAGCGAGAAGGTTTCTCCGTGCCAGTGAAAGGACAGGAAGCCTGCGCGATCGCCGAACCACTTCCGTGCCTGTCCGTCCTGCAGCTGCACCTCGCGCCAGCCTATCTCCTTGACCGGGTTGGCCGTGATGACGCCGCCGAGCGCCTTCGACATCAGCTGTCCGCCCAGGCAGTGACCGATGACCGGTATGTCGGCGTCCATCGCGGCGCGGATCAGCGCCAGCACCTCAGTTATCCACGGCAGCGGGTCGTTGACGCTCATCGGCCCGCCCATGAAGCACAGTCCGGCGAACTCGGCCGGGTCGCGCGGGACGTCGTCACCGCAATCGATGGCGATAACCCTGATGTCGCGGCCTATGCCTTTCATGTATGTTGCGATATGCCCTGGCCCCTCGGTCAGGCTGTGACGGAAAACTGCAATGGGTTTCATCGACATACCTCCTGCCCGCATTCTAGCGATGCTTTGCGCGCTGCCGGCGTTCGTGGCGCAGGCGGCCGACGTTTCGCTGGCCGGGGTTTTCGGTGGCAAGGCGGTGCTGGTCGTCGATGGCGGGTCGCCGCGCACGCTGGCGCCCGGCGCACGCTCCCCGGAAGGCGTGAAACTGCTGTCGGTCGAGGGCGACATCGCCTGGGTCGAGATCGATGACCGGCGTGTGAAGCTGCGCATCGGTGAAAACGTGGCGTCCTCGCGCAGCGCGAATGCCGGGCCGGCCACCGTGAACCTGAATGCCGACGCGCAGGGTCACTTCGCAGCCGAGGGCAGCATAAATGGCGCGCCGGTGCGCTTCCTGGTCGATACCGGGGCGACCGTGATCGCCATGGGGCGCACCGACGCCAAGCGTGCCAGCGTCAATCTTGCGCGGGCGACACCGGTGACCGTGCAGACGGCCAATGGCGTCGTGCGTGCATGGCGTGTGCGGCTCAACAGTGTGAAGGTGGGATCCGTCACGCTGAGCGATGTTGAAGCAGCAGTAATGGAAACCGACATGCCCCAGGTCTTGCTGGGCATGAGCTTCCTGAACCGCATGGACATGCAGCGCAACGGACAGATCATGACGCTGAGGCAGCGCTTCTGATGAACCGGCATGTCGCGACATCCGGCTTCGACGTGCAGCGGCTGCGCAGCCGGCTGAGCCGGCAGCCGGAGCCGACGGCCGACCAGCGATTCAGCGGCTTCACGCCGGCGGCGGTGCTGGTGCCCATCGTGATCGGCGGTGCCGAGCCTACCCTGCTGCTGACCCGCCGCACCGATCACCTGCACGATCATCCGGGGCAGATTGCCTTTCCCGGCGGACGCGTCGATGCCGACGACGAATCGCCGGAAGCCACCGCGCTGCGCGAGGCGCAGGAGGAAATCGGCCTGACGCCGGACCGGATCGAACTGATCGGCCGCCTGCCCGAGTACTACATCACCGCCACCGGTTTCCGCGTGACGCCGGTGGTCGGCCTGCTGCGCAGGCCCCTGCAGCTGAAACTGGACGAATTCGAAGTGGCGGAAGCGTTCGAGACGCCGCTGTCCTTCCTGCTCGATCCGGCCAACCGCAGCCGCGGCAGCATCCACCACGAGGGCGTGACGCGGGAGTTCTGGGCCATGCCCTGGCAGGGCTACAACATCTGGGGCGCGACGGCCGGAATGATCATCAGCTTCGCCGAACATCTGCTCGGGGATGAGGGGTAGTACCCGGGTAACAGCACCCTGATCGGGCGGACGCCATCTGCGGTGTGTTATCGTCCGCAGGCTCGCACGGCAACTGACGTTTCTTGATGACCTGGCTGTCCCTCTTAGTCGCACTGCTGATCGAGCAGTTCAAACCTCTTTCGTATGAACGCGTGGTGGCGGGTCCGCTCGCGCGCTATGCCTACTGGTTCGAGCAGCGCCTCAATGCCGGCGAAGCACGGCATGGTGTTGTCGCGTGGGTACTGGCCGTCGGGCTGCCGGTGGCGGTGGTCTGGGCCATCTATCTGCTGCTGAGCTGGATACACCCGCTGCTGGGCTGGTTGCTGAATGTGCTGGTGCTCTATGCGACCATGGGCTTTCGCCAGTTCAGCCATAATTTCGAGGCGATTGCCAGCGCGCTGCGGGCGGACGACCCCGATACCGCGCGACGCGAACTCGGCAACTGGCTGTCGCGCAACACCGACCGCCTGAAGCGCGAGGAGATTGCCCGGCTGGCCATCGAGCAGGGCATTCTGGCGGCGCACCGCCACGTGTTCGCGCCGTTGGCGCTGTTTGCGCTGCTGCCGGGACCGACCGGCCCCTTGCTTTATCGCCTGACCGAACGCCTGTCGTGGGCCTGGGCGCGTCGCGAGAATATAGAATTCGGTGCATTCGCCCGCTTCGCGCGAAGCATGTACGAGTGGCTGGACTGGATACCGGTGCGCATGACTGCCGCCACCTTCGCCATCGTCGGCGACTTCGAGGATGCTGTGCATTGCTGGCGCACCCAGGCGGCAAAGTGGCCGGAACAGGCCGCGGGCATCCTGCTCTCAAGCGGTGCAGGCGCGCTGGGCGTGAAACTTGGTGCGCCAATGTTCGAACTGGGTGAAGTCGCCGACCGGCCCGAACTCGGCATGGGAGACAGCGCCGACGTTGATCTCATGCAAAGCGCGATCGGACTGGTCTGGCGCACACTTGTCTTTTGTCTTCTGTTGCTGGGCCTGCTCACGCTGGCCGGCTATATCGGAAACTGATTTTTACGGGAGGTGGTTGTAATGGCTGAGAAGAGAGAAGTTGTGATCGTGGGTGCAGCGCGTACGCCGATCGGTGCTTACGGCGGTTCGCTGAAGGATTTCACGGCCTGTGATCTGGGCGCGCACGCAGTGAAGACTGCTTTCGCACGTGCAGGCATCGACGCCAAGGAAGCGCAGCACCTGGTGTTCGGCAACGTGATCCACACCGAAGCACGCGACATGTATGTGTCGCGCGTGGTGGCACTGACCGCGGGCATGTCCAAGGAATCCTGCGCAATGGGCGTCAATCGCCTGTGCGGTTCGGGCTTCCAGGCCATCGTGTCGGCCGCCAATGCGATCCAGCTCGGCGACGCGGACTGCGCAGTCGGCGGCGGCGTCGAAACGATGAGCCGTGGCGGCTACCTGATGCCGGCAGCCCGCTGGGGCGCCCGCATGAACGACACCAAGCTGATCGACATGATGGTCGGTGCGCTGACGGATCCGTTCGAAGCCACGCACATGGGCATTACGGCCGAGAACATCGCCAGCCAGTACGGCATCAGCCGCGAAGACCAGGATGCGTTTGCCGTTGAATCGCACCGCCGCGCCGCTGCAGCCGTCGACGCCGGCCACTTCAAGTCGCAGATCGCGCCGCTCGAAGTGCAGACCAAGAAGGGCACGACGGTCATCGACACCGACGAGCACTTCCGCCGTGACGCCACGCTCGAAGGCATGGCCAAACTGCGCCCGGTGTTCAAGAAGGACGGTTCGGTTACGGCCGGCAACGCGTCCGGCATCAACGACGGCGCTGGCGCCATCGTCATGATGGAAGCCGGTGCCGCCGCACGTGCCGGCGCCAAGCCGCTGGCCCGCCTGGTGTCCTACGCCGTGGCCGGTGTCGATCCGAGTCTCATGGGTACCGGTCCGATCCCCGCCGTCCGTCTGGCGCTGCAGCGCGCCGGCCTGAAGGCGGACGATCTGGACATCATCGAGTCGAACGAAGCCTTCGCCGTGCAGGCGCTGTGCGTCAGCCGCGAGCTGGGTCTGAACCCGGCCAAGGTGAACGTGAACGGCGGTGCCGTCGGTCTCGGTCACCCGGTCGGAGCTACCGGTGCCATCCTGACCGTCAAGTGCCTGTACGAGCTGCAGCGCACCGGCGGCCGCTATGGCCTGATCACCATGTGTATCGGTGGTGGTCAGGGCATCGCAGGGATCATCGAGCGCATCTGATCCCCAGGCTTTTCCGCTGACGAAACGCCCCGCCTTGTGCGGGGCGTTTTCGTTTACGGCGGCTGCACCAGATGAACCCGGTTTGCGCACCCTGATGGTGCATAAACCCCTGCAAATGCCAAGGTTTCCCGATCCGGTGAGGGTTTCCTGCATGGCACATTTTTCGCTGAAGGAGGGTTACAGCGCCAAACAATCACTCGAGACAACGCGATCATGGCAAACCCGTCCTCGATCTATGACGAAATGAACGGCGCCGACGGTTCGGTGCGCGGTCATTACGCCGGCTACAAGAAGTGGCTGGCAGAAACGCCTCCGGAGCGTATCGCCCAGAAACGTGCCGAAGCAGACCTGGTGTTCCACCGGGTCGGCATCACCTTCGCGGTCTATGGCGAGGAAGAGGGCAAGGAACGCCTGATTCCGTTTGACGTCGTGCCGCGCATCATTCCCGCACAGGAATGGAAGCAGCTCGCCGCCGGCCTGCGCCAGCGCGTGAAGGCGCTCAACATGTTCCTGCACGACGTCTATCACGACCACGAGATCATCAAGGCGGGCAAGGTGCCGGCCGAGCAGATACTGTCGAACAGCCAGTACCGGCCGGAAATGCAGGGTGTGGACGTGCCGGGCGGCATCTACGCGCACATCGCCGGCGTCGACGTGGTGCGCGCCGGTGCCGGCGAGTTCTACGTGCTGGAGGACAACCTGCGCGTGCCTTCGGGCGTGTCCTACATGCTGGAAGACCGCCGCATGATGATGCGGCTGTTCCCCGAGCTGTTCTCGCGCTATCGCGTGGCGCCGGTCGAGCACTACCCGGACATGCTGCTGGCCAACCTGCGTGCGGTCGCGCCGATCGGTGTTACCGATCCGACGGTGGCGGTGCTGACGCCGGGCGCCTACAACTCAGCCTACTTCGAACATGCCTTCCTGGCCCAGCAGATGGGCGTCGAGCTGGTCGAGGGGCAGGACCTGTTCGTGCGCGATGAGCAGCTGTTCATGCGCACCACGCAGGGTCCGCGCCGGGTCGATGTGATCTACCGGCGGATCGACGACGATTTCCTCGATCCGCTGGCCTTCCGTCCGGATTCGATGCTGGGTGTGCCCGGCTTGCTGCAGGTCTATCGCGCCGGCCGGGTCACGCTGGCCAACGCCATCGGTACCGGTGTGGCGGACGACAAGTCGATCTACCCCTACGTCCCGGACATGATCCGCTTCTACCTCGGCGAGGAACCGCTGCTGAACAACGTGCCGACCTTCATGTGCCGCAAGAAGGAGGATCTGGCCTATGTGCTGGCCCATCTCGACGAGCTGGTGGTCAAGGAAACGCACGGCGCAGGCGGCTACGGCATGCTGATCGGTCCGCGTGCGTCGAAGGACGAGATCGAGCGCTTCCGGCAGCTCATCATCGAGTCGCCCGAGCGCTACATCGCTCAGCCGACCCTTGCGCTTTCTGCCTGCCCGACTTTCGTCGACGCCGGCATCGCGCCGCGTCACATCGACCTTCGCCCGTTCGTGCTGTCGGGCAAGGACATCAATATGGTGCCCGGCGGCCTGACCCGCGTCGCGCTGCGCGAAGGCTCTCTGGTGGTGAATTCGTCGCAGGGCGGCGGCACCAAGGACACCTGGGTTCTGGAGGTCTGATCATGCTGAGCCGTACCGCAGACCATCTTTTCTGGATGTCGCGCTACATCGAGCGCGCCGAAAACATCGCCCGCATGCTGGACGTGAATTACCGCATGTCCATGGTGCCGCAGGCCGACGGTGGCGTCGATGCCGGCTGGGGCGCCACGCTGTCCATCACCGGGCTCGAGGACGCCTTCCGCGTCAAGCACCCGGCGGCCACGATGGATGCCGTGCTCGAATTCATGGTGTTCGACGGCACCAATCCATCGTCCATCCTGAGCTGCCTGCGCATGGCACGCGAGAATGCGCATGCCGTGCGCGGCACCATCACGTCGGAAATGTGGGAAACCACCAACGACACCTGGCTGAAGATGCGCGACTACCCGCACTGGAAGCTGGCCGGCAGCGAGATCGGCGAGTTCTTCGAGTGGGTGAAGTTCCGTTCCCACCTGTCGCGCGGCGTCACGCTGGGCACCATGCTGCGCGACGAGGCCTTCCACTTCATCCGGCTGGGTACCTTCCTGGAACGCGCCGACGCCACTGCGCGCTTCATCGACGTCAAGTACCACATGCTGGTCGATGGCGCGGCACCGCCCGACGAAGCCGCCGACTATTATCAATGGAGCGCGCTGCTGCGTTCGGTGTCCGCCTTTGAGGTGTATCGCAAGGTCTATCGCGACCTGATCACGCCGGTGAAGGTTGCCGAGCTGCTGATCCTGAACGACCAGATGCCGCGTTCGCTGCGCACCAGCATGGGCGAGGTGCACGAAAACCTGCTCGCGGTGTCGAACTACCGGTCGACCGAAACCGAACGCCGTGCCGGGGAACTGGAAGCCAATCTCCGCTTCGGTCGCATCGAGGACGTGTTCGCGCGCGGCCTGCACGAATACCTGACCCAGTTCATCGTGCGCGCCAACGATCTGGGCAACCGCATTTCGGACGACTTCCTGGTCCCGATGTCATCCAGCTGAGGAGATCGCCATGCTGCTCGATATCCATCACGAAACCACGCTGCGCTACGCCAGCCCGGTCAATTACAGCATCCAGCAACTGCGTCTGACGCCGCGCGAGGATTCGACGCAGCGCGCGCTGGCCTGGCGCGTGCAGGCGCCGGGCAGCGTCCGTCGTGCCATCGACGCGCATGGCAACGTCGGCCATCTGCTGACGCTCGATCGTCCGCATCGCGAGGTGTCCATCGTCGTCAGCGGTACGGTGCGCATGACCGACGACGTGGCGTGGATGCCACGCGACGCCGGCACGCTGTCGCCGCTGTCCTATCTGGCCACCAGCCACCTGACCGAGGCGGACGAGCAGGCGCGTGCGATGGCGGCCAGCCATCTGCGTGCCCGGCGCGATACCGTGGGCGAACTGCTGGACCTGAGCGGCGCGGTCTGCGGCGCGGTCCGCCATCAGCCCGAGTGCCTGCCGCCGGCCGGTGCGTCCAGTGCGCTGGAAGCGGGGCGCGGATGCAGCGCCGACATCGCGCACGCCTTCATCGCCTGCTGTCGTGCCGCCGGTCTGCCGGCGCGCTATGTCAGCGGCTATCTGGTCGATGCCGCCGGCGAATGGGCGGCGCCGCACGCCTGGGTCGACGTCTGGCTGGCCAGCGGCCCGGCCGCGGGCGGCGAAGCCGGCTGGGTCAGCGTCGATGTGCTGGAGCGGGCGCTGGCTGGCACCGGCTATTGCCGGCTCGCGGTGGGACGCGACCACATGGATGCCTGTCCGGTGCGTCTGGCCGGTGTCGGCGAATCGGCGGCCGCCACCCTCACGCGGGTATCGATCCGCACCCACTGATCTGCGCGCGCAGTCGCCGCGCCTTCTCCCTGATCACGGGGGTGGCGCGCGCTGCGTCAGCATCCCTTTCTGTCTTCAAGCCGGAACTTCCGCCATGACTTACTGCGTGGGCATGCTGCTCGATGCCGGGCTGGTCTGCCTGTCCGATTCGCGCACCAACGCCGGTGTCGACCACATCAACACCTTCCGCAAGATGAACGTGTTCGAGCGCGCCGGCGAGCGCGTGCTGGTGCTGATGACGGCCGGCAACCTCGCGCTGACGCAGACGCTGGTAAGCCTGCTGCGCGAACGGCTGGTGGCCGAGGGCCCCAATCTCCATACCGTACCGAACATGTTCGAGGCGGCACGCCATGTCGGCGACTGCCTGCGTGAGGTGCATGCGCGCGACGCCGAGGCGCTGAAGGAGTTCGGCATCGAGTTCAATGCCTCGCTGATCCTGGGCGGACAGATACTGGGTGAGGAGCCGCGGCTGTTCCAGATCTATGCGGCTGGCAATTTCATCGAGGCGACGCGCGACACGCCCTATTTCCAGATTGGCGAAGCCAAGTACGGCAAGCCCATCGTCGATCGCGTCATCCGCCCGGAAACCTCGCTCGACGAAGCCGCCAAATGCGCACTGATCTCGATGGATTCGACCATCCGCTCCAACCTGTCGGTCGGCCTGCCGCTCGATCTGCTGGTGCTGCGCCGGGACGCGCTCGCGGTGTGCTCGAACATCCGCATCGATGCCGAGAATGCCTACTTCGAAATGATCCGCACCCGCTGGGGCGAAAGCCTGCGCGAGGCCTTCCACGCGCTGCCGTCGCCGGACTGGATACCAGGCTGATCTGACTCTGTATCGTCGGGGCCGGTGCCGCAGCTCATGCGGCGCTTGCGCGGTCCTGCCGGTCGTCCGTGCGTTCCGGCGCTGCGATGGACACCGCCGCGCCGTCGGGAATCGTCGCTTCATGTGCGCCGCGGGCGGCGTGCAGCGCGGTGATGGTCAGCCGGTATCCACCGTGATAGCTCAGTCCGTGCAGCCCGACCGGGGGCATGTCGGCGCTGTCGCGGCCGGTGGCGATGCGGATCAGGTTCCATGCAGGGGCGAGTCCGGTCGGATCGAACAGGAACCAGCGGTCTCCGACATAGGCTTCCATGCAGTAATGCAGGCCGTTGTCGTCCGGCCGCGCCGTGCTGACCAGACGCGCCGGAATGAACAGTGCGCGGCACAGCGCTATTGCCAGCTGCGCGAAATGCTCGCTCGCACCGCGCTTGTCCAGCAGTGTGTCGAGCGCCGATTTCGGGGCGCCGGCCAGCGACGGATCGAAGCGGGTGCGGTCGCGCACGCAGGCGCAGAGCGTGTCGACGCGCGCGTAGCCCGGCCGCATCCGGCCGAATGTGCGGTAGGCGAGACGGGTCATCGCCTCGGTCGGACAGAGCGGACTTTCGTGCAGGTAAGGCAGAACCTCGAACGGCAGATCAGTGACGCTCGTTTCGTCGAGCGAGGCGGGATCCGCGAAATGCGGGCTGAGGTCGACCAGCGCCGAGCAGGCGATTTCCAGCGTGCCCGCAGCAGCCTGCACGTCCAGCAGACGCTGCCCGTGACGGCCGATCCGCACCGGCAGCGCGCGCGCGCCAGCCGGCACCAGCAACACTTCGCTGCCTATCCGCTGCTGCGAGGTCTGTGCCGGCAGCAGGCGCAATTCCAGTTCGACCGGCGTGCCGACGTTGCAGCTCAGCGAAATGTTCACGCCCATCCTGATCATGAAAGACCGTCCCGGTGTCTTGCGAAGATGCGCGCGAATGCTAAGCGCAGCGCGGCACGGAGGCTGTAGGACGGGGACTACCTGCCGGCGTGAGCGGCCCGCAGGAACGGGGTCAGCGGTCGAGCCGCGCGGCGCTGGCAATTTCCTGACGCAAGGTCCGGTACAGCGCCAGCCGGCCGGGCGATACGTGCCCGCGCAGCGCGCAGTCGGGTTCGCGGTCGTGCGCGCAGTCGCGGAAACGGCATTTGCCCAGATATGGGCGGAAGTCGCGGAAAGCCTGTTCCAGTTCGCCGACATTCAGATGGGACAGGCCGAATTCCTGCAGGCCGGGGCTGTCGATCAGCTCGCCGCCGCCGGGCAGCTCATACAGCCGCGCGAAGGTGGTGGTGTGCTTGCCGGAATCGAGCGCGGCGGATATTTCGCGCGTGGCGGCAGCGGCGCCGGGGATCAGCGCATTGACCAGCGTGGACTTGCCCATGCCGGACTGGCCGATCAGCACGCTGAGCCGGCCCTTCAGATGTTCCGCCAGCGGCGCCGGATCGCCGCGCGCCGACAGTTCGAGCACGCGGTAGCCCATGGCGGCGAATTCGGCCAGCTGGGCACGCGCGGCCGGCAGTCCGGCGGCGAGGTCGCACTTGTTGAGCACGATCAGCGCCTCGACGTCCTGCGCTTCGAGCGCGAGCAGGATGCGGGCGACCAGGTCGCCGCTGAAGCCCGGTTCGGTGGCGGTGACGATGACCACCTGATCGACGTTGGCGGCGACCGTCTTTTCCTTGAACGCGTCCTTGCGGTAGAGCAGGCTGCGTCGTTCTTGCAGCTTCTCGATGCGCGCCTGATCGGCCTGCAGCGACACGTCCACGCGGTCGCCGCACGCGACCTCGGAACGCTTGCCGCGCGGAAAAGCCTGCAGCACGCGGCCGTCGTCCAGCCGCACCATGTAGTGCCGGCCATGGGCCGACACGACGCGCCCCTCGACGGTATTCAAATGTTGCGCATCGCCTCGATGCGGGCGGCGCAGATCAGGTCGTTGAGCGACACGCCGCGCACGCTGTGCGTGGTGAACACGACGCGCACGCGGTTGAAGCCGAACATGATGTCCGGATGATGGTCTTCGGCCGTCGCCAGCGCGGCGACCTGATTGACGAAGGCGACGACCTGCGCGTAGTCGGTGAACTGGAAGTCCTTGGCGATGTGGCCGTCGGCCTCGATCCAGCCATGGAGGTCATCGAGACGGGCGGCCAGCGTTTCGCCGGACAGGCGCTTGTGCGCACCCTTGAGCGGCGTGCAGTGCAGTTGTGCGAGTTCTTGTGCGGTCATGTCAGAGAGTCTGCAGTTTCGCCACGCGCAGCGCGGCAGGCGGGTGCGAGTCGTAGAAGCTGGAATACAGCGGGTCTGGCGTCAGTGTCGATGCATTGTCGCGGTAAAGCTTGACCAGTGCCGACACCAGCCAGCCCGACTGCGTGTGCGCGGCGGCGTAGGCGTCGGCTTCGAATTCGTGCTTGCGCGACATCAGCGACATCAGCGGCGACAGCGGGAAGCTGAACACGGGTGCGACCAGCGCGAACAGCGTCAGCGCCAGCACCTTGCCCTGACTGCTCAGCCCCAGCTGCTGGTAGAACCAGCTCTGGTCGATCAGCCAGCCCAGCAACGCGAAGAAGGCCAGGCTGCCGGCGGCGATCCAGGCCACGCGCTTCCAGATGTGATGGTGCTTGTAGTGGCCCAATTCGTGCGCCAGCACGGCTTCGATCTCGTCGCCGCCCAGGCGGTTGAGCAGGGTGTCGAAGAACACGATGCGCTTGCCCTTGCCGAAGCCGGTGAAGTAGGCGTTGCCGTGCGCCGAGCGGCGCGAGCCATCCATCACGAACAGGCCGTCGGCGCGGAAGCCGCAGCGCGCCAGCAGGTTCTCGATGCGGCTGCGCAACTCGCCCTCGGGCATCGGTTCGAACTTGTTGAACAGCGGTGCGATGAAGGTCGGGTAGAGCAGCATCATGGCCAGGCTGAACACCAGCCAGAACGCCCATGCGTAGAACCACCAGCCGCTGCCCAGGCTGTCCATGATCCATAGCACCGCGGCGACCACCGGCGCTCCGATCGCTGCGCCGACCAGAGCGTGCTTGAGCTGGTCGCCGACAAACATGCCCAGGGTCATCTTGTTGAAGCCGAAGCGTTCCTCGACCACGAAGGTCCGGTACAGCATGAAGGGCAGGTCGATCAGGCTCGACGCGACAGCCAGCAGTCCGACGAAGGCCAGATCCCGGACCATGCCGTCGCCGGCCAGCGAGCCGGCCGCGTCGAACAGCCACTGCAGTCCGCCGCCCAGCGTTAGCAGCAGCAGCCAGAGTGCCGCCACCACCACGTCGGTACGCGCCAGACCGACGCGGGCTACCGTGTAGTCGGCGGCCTTCTGGTGCGCATCGAGCGGAATGGTGTCGCGGAATGCGGCTGGCACGTCGCCGCGGTGCGCTGCGACATGGGCGCGGTGACGGCTGGCCAGCCACAGGCGCACGCCGGTGGTCAGCACGAGTGCGACGAGGAAGATCTTGGTCAGCATGTTGGTGGGCCTCGGGTGGATGCGGTTCCGGTCAGGGCTCGGATTTAGACTGAGTCCAGGTCACGCGAGTGTGACAAAATCGGGCCGATCCGCGTTCGGACGAACGCATTAATCCCGCTTGGAAATTTTCGCGATTATGGCACACGACCCCACTTACCTCGTTTGGCTGGACATGGAAATGACCGGCCTGGATCCGGACGGCGACCGCGTCATCGAACTGGCCTGCGTGGTCACCGACGCTCACCTCGAGGTCGTTGCCGAAGGTCCGGTGCTGGCCGTCCATCAGTCGGACGAGGTGCTCGGCGGCATGGACAAATGGAATACCAGCACGCACGGCAAGTCGGGCCTGACCGAGCGCGTGCGCGCATCCACCCTCGACGAGGCGGCGGCCGAAGCGCAGATGATCGCCTTCCTGAGCCAGTACCTGCCGGAGCGCACCAGCCCGATCTGCGGCAATTCGATCTGCCAGGACCGCCGTTTCCTGGCGCGCCACATGCCGAAGCTGGAGGCCTGGTTCCATTACCGCAACCTCGACGTTTCGGCGCTGAAGGAGCTGTGCAAGCGCTGGCGCCCGGAACTGGCGTCGCAGTTCAAGAAGGCGCAGCGTCACGAGGCATTGGCCGACATCTACGAATCCATCGACGAACTGAAGTTCTATCGCGAGCACTTCCTGCGCATGGAGTGAGGCGATGAGCAACCTTCGCATCGCGGTCGCGCAGATCAACTGCGTGGTCGGCGACCTCGACCACAATGCGGCGCTCATTCTGGACGCCGCGCGTGTGGCGCAGGCGCAGGGTGCAGACCTGCTGCTGACCCCCGAACTGGCGCTGTGCGGCTATCCGCCGGAAGACCTGCTGCTGCGCCCCGACTTCCACCGCGCCTGTGCGCGCCATCTCGCCCGCATCGCGGCCGAGGCGCCGGCGCTGGCACTGCTGGTCGGCCATCCGCATGCGGCCGGCGACCGGCTGTTCAACGCAGCCAGCCTGATCCGCGGCGGCCGCGTCGAGGCGACCTATTTCAAGCGGCGCCTGCCGAACTACGAGGTGTTCGACGAGGAGCGCTATTTCGACGAGGGTACCGAGCCGCTGGTGGTCGAGGTGGCGGGCGTTCGGGTCGGCGTGAACATCTGCGCCGACGTGTGGGAGCCGGGCGCGGCCGAAGCGGCTGCTCAGGCCGGTGCGCAGCTGCTGGCAGTGCTCAATGCCTCGCCCTTCCACCTGAACAAGCCGGTTACGCGCGAACAGGTGCTGGCGGCGCGCATCGCGGCGACCGGCATTCCGGCCATCTATTGCAATCTGGTCGGCGGTCAGGACGAACTGGTGTTCGACGGCGCCTCCTTCGCGCTGGACCGCAGCGGCCGGCTGGCCTGGCGCGCATCACATTGCCGCGAGCACCTGCACGTGGTCGAGCTGCGCGACGGCGACATCGCGGCGGGCACGCTGCCGCCGGAGACACCGGTCGAGCAGGACTGCTACGAGGCTCTGGTGCTCGGCGTGCGCGACTACCTGGGCAAGAACCGCTTCGACAAGGCGCTGATCGGCCTGTCCGGCGGTGTCGATTCGGCGCTGACGCTGTGCATCGCGGTCGACGCGCTCGGTGCCGACCGGGTACGCGCGGTCATGATGCCGTCGCCCTATACCGCGCAGATGAGCCTGGACGATTCGCGCCAGCTGATCGCCAATCTCGGCGTGCGCTACGACGAGGTGTCGATCGCACCGGCGATGGATACCTTCGAACACATGCTCGCGCCGCTGCTCGGCGACACCGTCGCCGACGCGACCGAAGAGAACATCCAGGCGCGCTCGCGCGGGCTGATGCTGATGGCGCTGTCGAACAAGACCGGCGCCATCGTGCTGACCACCGGCAACAAGAGCGAGATGGCGGTCGGCTACGCCACGCTGTACGGCGACATGGCGGGCGGTTTCGCGGTGATCAAGGACATCTACAAGACCTTCGTCTATCGCCTGTGCGCCTGGCGCAACGGTGTGAAGCCCGACATCCCGCAGAACATCCTGACCCGCGCGCCCTCGGCCGAACTTCGCCCCGGCCAGACCGACCAGGACAGCCTGCCGCCCTACGAGGTGCTCGATGCCATCATCGAGGCCTACATGGAACGCGACGAGTCGCCGCGCCGCATCATCGCCGGCGGCTTCGCCGAAGCGGACGTGAGGCGGGTGGTCGGGCTGCTGCGTCGCAACGAGTACAAGCGTCGCCAGGCACCGCCCGGCGTGCGCGTGACCGAACGCGGTTTCGGCAAGGACTGGCGCTACCCGATCACCAACCGCTACGTCGACGAGTACTGACCGGATGCGCTGAACCGGAGCGCTTCATCGAAGCGGTGCCGGACAGCCACGCCGTGGCACCGATCGGCATCTGCAGCGGTGACGGCCGGCAGCGTCTCGCCGCAGCGCGCTCCGGTACGCCAAAATTCATGCCCCCCCGCGTGGGTCGGCAGCGGGCTGAGCCCTTATACTTCGTGACCTGTCGGTGAGGAGACAAAATGAAGAAGATCGAAGCAGTCATCAAGCCTTTCAAACTCGATGAAGTACGCGAAAGCCTGTCGGAAGTCGGAATCACCGGCCTGACGGTGACCGAAGTGAAGGGTTTCGGGCGCCAGAAAGGGCATACGGAGCTGTACCGTGGCGCCGAGTACGTCGTCGATTTCCTGCCGAAGATCAAGATCGAGGTGATCGTTGCGGACGAAACCATCGAACGCGCGATCGAGGCCATCATCAAGGCCGCGCGCACTGGCAAGATCGGTGACGGCAAGATATTCGTGATGCCGATCGAGCAGGTCGTGCGCATCCGTACCGGCGAGTCCGGCGAAGACGCGATCTGATTCCCGTCTGATCCGGTCCGGAGGCAGGGCGCTCGCCCTGCCTGTCGCTCACGCCGGTTTGAGCAGCACCATCAGCGCGCCGGCACCGCCCTCGTGCGGACGCGCCTGGCAGAAGGCCAGCACCTCCTGGCGATGCATCAGCCAGCCCAGCACCAGCCCCTTGAGTACCGGTTCACGCCCCGGCGAGCCCAGTCCCTTGCCGTGTATCACGCGTACGCAGCGCAGGCCGCGGCGGTGCGCGTCGTGCAGGAATTCGACCACGAAGTCGTGTGCCGCATCGCGCGTCGCGCCATGCAGATCGAGTTGTCCCTGCGATACCCAGCGCCCGCGGCGCAGGTCGCGCAGCACCTGACGCGTCAGGCCGGCGCGCAGGAAGGACGGCTCCTCGCCGCCCTCGAGACGGAGGTCCACCGACAGCGGCCCGCGGATGGCTTCCGCCAGCACCGACCTGTCGTCGGCTTCGCGCTGCTGTGGCCAGGCACGTGGCGGCGGCGTCTCGAGCAGCACGCGGTCGGTGTGCAGCAGCTGCACCCCTTCGACCGCCTTGCGGAACAGCGCGATGTCTTCCTCATTCAGCGTCGCCGGCGCCGGATGGCGGCGCCTCTTGCCGGAAGACATTGGACGTACCCCGGGGTGACGCCTCAGGCCAGGCCGAGGCTGTCCAGATAGCGCTCGGCGTCGAGTGCCGCCATGCAGCCGGTGCCGGCGCTGGTGACCGCCTGCCGATAGACGTGGTCCTGTACGTCACCGGCGGCGAACACGCCCGGAATGCTGGTCGCCGTCGCGTTGCCGGCGCGGCCGGCCTGGGTCACGATGTAGCCGTTTTCCATCTCCAGCTGGCCTTCGAACAGCGCGGTGTTCGGCTTGTGGCCGATGGCGATGAACACGCCGGAAAGCTGCACGTCCTCGGTCTTGCCGTCGAGCGTCGACTTGATGCGCATGCCGGTCACGCCGGTCTTGTCGCCCAGCACTTCGTCCAGCGTGCTGTGCCAGCGCAGCGTCACCTTGCCCTGCTGGGCTTTTTCGAACAGCTTGTCCTGCAGGATCTTCTCGGCGCGGAATTTTTCGCGCCTGTGCACCACGGTGACATGACGGGCGATGTTGGCGAGGTAGAGCGCCTCCTCGACCGCGGTATTGCCGCCGCCGATCACCGCCACATCCTGATTGCGGTAGAAGAAGCCGTCGCAGGTGGCACAGGCCGACACGCCGCGGCCGGCGAATGCCTCTTCCGACGGCAGGCCGAGGTACTGGGCGGTCGCACCGGTCGCGATGATCAGTGCGTCGCAGGTGTATTCGCCGCTGTCGCCGATCAGCCGGATCGGCTTTTCGGTCAGATGGGCGGTGTGGATGTGGTCGAACAGCATTTCGGTTTCGAAGCGCTCGGCGTGGCGCTGGAAGCGCGCCATCAGGTCCGGACCCTGGACACCGTCGGCATCGGCCGGCCAGTTGTCCACATCGGTCGTGGTCATCAGCTGGCCGCCCTGGGCCAGGCCGGTGATCAGCACGGGTTTGAGGTTGGCGCGAGCGGCATAGACGGCGGCGGTGTAGCCGGCCGGGCCCGAGCCCAGAATGATGAGACGCGAATGTCGAGCAGCCATGACTGGATTCCGGTGAGGTGGAAGGGTGGCAGTTTCGGTGACGAATGATGCAGCCGGCGAGCCGGCAGATGCAGGCGGGCGGATTATAGCGAGCCGGCATCGGGACGCCTGCCCTCAAGTTTGTGTGTCCTCTGGCCGATACACCCCACAGATATTGGGGCGAATTGTTTCGAGCGTGAAAAAGTCCCTATAATCAGGGCCGCATCAGTGTTTGTGGCTCCAACGCCTCCGGTTGCGCACGATGGCCCCGGGGGAATGACCACAGGCGCGACGATCCATTCAAAGCGGCGCAGCCTGTTCCAGTCCGGCATGCCCGCATCAGGAGGTCTTTCGATGGTAACGGCTCACCCCGTTTCAATAACCGCTCTGCGGACGTTCTCGATGTTCAGCGGTCTGCCCGACAGCTGCCTCGAGCCAGTCGCCAAAGTGGCCAATATGCGGCGTGTGCCGCGCGGCTCGATTGTCGTGCGGGCCGGCGACAAGACGGATTTCGTGTATCTCGTGCTGTCCGGAAGCCTGAAGGTGCTGGTCAGCGACGAGGAAGGCAGGGAGGTCATCCTGTCGATGCTCGGCCCGGGCGAACTGTTCGGCGAAATGGGCGTGCTCGACGACAACCCGCGTTCGGCCACCGTGGTGACCGTGGTGCCGAGCGACCTGATCGTGATTGCCAAGAGCGACTTCAAGCGCGTGCTGCAGGAGAACTTCGAAGTGTCGATGTTCATCATGCGCAATCTGGTGGCCCGCCTGCGTACCGCCGACCGCAAGATCGAAAGTCTGGCGCTGATGGACGTCTATGGTCGCGTTGCGCGCCTGCTGCTCGAGATGGCCGACGAGGTCAATGGCGAGAAGGTGGTCAACCGCAAGATTTCCAAGCAGGACATCGCGAAGATGATCGGTGCGTCGCGCGAAATGGTGTCCCGCGTGATGAAGGACCTGCATCTGCAGGGCCTGATCGAGGAAACGAACGGCAAGATCCATCTGCGCGAACGCCTCGAAACGGTCTGAAACGCGTAAGCCTTTGTTTTGCACGCGGGCCGCTGATGCGGCCCGCACCTTATAATCCGGGCTCGTTACTCTTCGGCCCCGCGCCATCTCCCCTGTGGCGAAAGACGCTCAGAACCTTCCCCTTCCCGAACGCATAGCAGCCGTGCTGCACGAGGCGCGCTGGCTGGTGCTCGCCGCGGTCTCGATCTATCTGGTCATGGCACTCGGTGGTTACGACCGCACCGACCCCGGCTGGTCGCATGCGTCGTCCGCCGCCTCGCTGTCCAATCCGGCCGGACGCTTCGGCGCGTGGCTGTCCGATCTGGCGCTTTTCCTGTTCGGCCTGTCCGCCTGGTGGTGGGTGGCCTTGCTGATCGGCGGGTGCGTCTGGTTGTCGCGCGAGGTCGGTACGCGTGCTGACCGGCGTCCGATGTATGTGGCGCTCGGCGGCTTCCTCATGGTGCTGCTGGCCAGCAGTGCGCTCGAAGCGATCCGTTTCCACAGCCTGTCGGCGCAGTTGCCGGTCGGCCCGGGCGGCATGCTGGGCATCGAACTCGGGCGGCTGATCAGCCAGGCCTTCGGATTCACCGGCGGCACGCTGCTGTTGCTGGTGACGCTGTGTCTCGGTCTGAGCGGCATGACGGGCGTCACCTGGCTGAGTGCTTCGGAAAATGTCGGACGCTGGCTCGAACAGGGATGGTTCGGTGCGCTGAATGCGCTGTCGCGTCGACGCGACCGGCTGGTCGGGCAGCAGGTGGCCGAGCAGCGCGAAGCGGTGGTCGAAGCGGAACGACGCAAGCCGTCGCGCCGGCGCGAGCCGCTGCGCATCGAGGTGCCGGAAGTCGAGGTGCAGAAATCCGAGCGGGTCGATCTGGAACGCCAGCAGACTTTGTTCGCCAACCTGCCGGGCTCGCTGCCGCCGCTGGCGCTGCTCGACGAGGCGAAGGCCGAGATCGAACCGCCCAGCCCGGAGACGCTGGAACTCATTTCGCGCCAGATCGAACGCAAGTTGGCCGACTTCAATGTCGAGGTGAAGGTGCTGGCGGCCTATCCGGGCCCGGTCGTCACGCGCTACGAGATCGAACCGGCCACCGGCGTCAAGGGCAGCCAGATCGTCGGTCTGGTGAAGGATCTGGCACGGGCGCTGTCGGTCATCAGCATCCGCGTGGTCGAAACGATACCCGGCAAGAGCTGCATGGGGCTGGAGATTCCGAATGCACGCCGGCAGATCGTGCGGCTGTCGGAAATTCTCGGTTCGGTTGCCTATCACGACATGGCCAGCCCGCTGACCATGGCGCTGGGCAAGGACATCGGCGGCCAGCCTGTGGTGGCCGACCTGGCGCGCATGCCGCACGTGCTGGTCGCCGGCACGACCGGGTCGGGCAAGTCGGTCGCGATCAACGCGATGATCCTGTCGCTGCTGTACAAGGCCGAGCCGAACCGCGTCCGGCTGATCATGATCGACCCGAAGATGCTCGAGCTGTCGGTCTATGAGGGCATTCCGCACCTGCTGGCGCCGGTCGTGACCGACATGCGCCACGCCGCCAACGCGCTGAACTGGTGTGTCGGGGAAATGGATCGCCGCTACAAGCTGATGTCCACGCTCGGCGTGCGCAATCTGGCCGGTTTCAACGCCAAGCTGCAGGAAGCCGAAAAGGCCGGCATGCCGCTGACCAATCCGTTCTCGATCACGCCCGAGACGCCGGAACCGATGCAGAACATGCCGATGATCGTGGTCGTGATCGACGAACTGGCCGACCTGATGATGGTCGCCGGCAAGAAGATCGAGGAACTGATCGCCCGGCTGGCGCAGAAGGCGCGCGCGGCCGGCATCCACCTGATACTCGCCACGCAGCGTCCGAGCGTCGATGTGATCACCGGCCTGATCAAGGCCAACATTCCGACCCGCATTGCCTTCCAGGTGTCGAGCAAGATCGATTCGCGCACCATCCTCGACCAGATGGGCGCGGAAGCGCTGCTCGGGCAGGGCGACATGCTCTACCTGTCGCCGGGTACCGGATTGCCGATGCGCGTGCATGGCGCCTTCGTCGCCGACGGCGAGGTGCACAAGGTGGTCGACCACCTGAAGAGCACCGGCGCGCCCGACTACGTCGAAGGCATCCTGACCGGTGCCGGCGATGACGATGGCGGAGAACTGCAGCTCGAAGGTGCGGGCGGCGGTGCCGACGGCGAGGCCGATCCGCTGTACGACCAGGCGGTCGAGGTGGTGCTGAAGACCCGCCGACCGTCGATCTCGCTGGTGCAGCGCCACCTGCGCATCGGCTACAACCGCGCCGCCCGGCTGATCGAACAGATGGAGCGTTCCGGCCTGGTGTCGGCGATGAATGCGACCGGCGGACGCGAAGTACTGGCGCCGGCGCGCGAGGAATGAACATGACCTCAATGCTGCGTTCCATGGTGGCAACATGCATGCTGGTGCTGACGCTGCCGGCATGCGCGTCCAGCGGCATCGAGCAGCTGCGCGCCTTCATCGATGCCACCCAGTCGGGCCGCGCCAGTTTCGAGCAGAAGGTGACCGCGAAGTCGGGTCGCAAGACGCAGAACGCGAGCGGCACGATGGCCTTTTCGCGTCCGGGCAAGTTCCGCTGGACCTACGACAAGCCTTACTACCAGCTGCTGGTGGGCGACGGCGAGAAACTGTGGGTGCATGACCGCGACCTGAACCAGGTGACGGTCAAGAAACTCGGCGACGCGCTGGCCTCGACGCCGGCGGCGCTGCTGGCTGGCCGCAACGAACTCGAACGCAACTTCGACCTGAAGGAGGGCGGCACCGAGGACGGCGTGGCCTGGGTCGATGCCCGGCCCAAGGTGGCCGAAGGCGGTTTCGAATCGGTGCGCATCGGCTTCGCCGACGGCGTGCTGCGTGGCATGGTGCTGCGCGACAGCTTCGGCCAGACCACGCTGCTGCGCTTCACGCAGTTCGAACGCAATCCGGTGCTGGACGCCGCACAGTTCCGTTTCACGCCGCCCGCAGGCGCCGACGTGATCGGCGACGATGTGAAGAAGTGAGCGACCCTGGCGGTGACTGACCCGTTGACTGACCTGTTCGGCATGCCGGACGAACCGACTCCGCCGGCGCGGGCGAATGCGACGGCGGGTGACGCGAAAAGCCAGGCCAACGCGCCGCTTGCCGAACTGCTGCGTCCGCGCACGCCGGACGAGGTGATCGGGCAGCAGCATCTGCTCGGACCCGGCAAGCCGCTGCGCCTGGCCTTCCAGTCCGGCGTGCCGCATTCGATGATCCTGTGGGGCCCGCCGGGCGTCGGCAAGACCACGCTGGCCCGGCTGATGGCCGGCGCCTTCGATGCGGAGTTCATCGCCCTGTCGGCGGTGTTTTCCGGCGTCAAGGAGATCCGGGAGGCAATGCAGCGTGCCGAGACGGTTGCCGCCAATACCGGCCGGCGCACGATACTGTTCGTCGACGAGGTGCATCGCTTCAACAAGGCGCAGCAGGATGCCTTCCTGCCTTACGTCGAGTCGGGCACGATCACCTTCATCGGGGCCACCACCGAAAACCCCAGCTTCGAGGTCAACTCCGCGCTGCTGTCCCGGGCCGCCGTCTATGTGCTGCAGAGCCTGTCTCCGGAGGAGATGGGCATGCTGTTCGACCGCGCCAGTGCCAGTGCGCTGGCCGGCCTGCGCTTCGACGAGGACGCGCGCGCGCGACTGATCGGCTTTGCCGACGGCGATGCGCGCAAGCTGCTGAACCTGATCGAACAGCTGGGCACCGCAGCACGCACCGCGCACGTGGATCAGGTCGATGCCGCCTTCGTCGACAGCACGCTGTCGCGCAATCTGCGCCGCTTCGACAAGGGTGGCGACGCCTTCTACGACCAGATTTCGGCGCTGCACAAGTCGGTGCGCGGCTCCAATCCCGACGCCGCGCTGTACTGGTTCGTGCGCATGCTCGACGGCGGCGCCGATCCGCTCTATCTGGGCCGGCGCATCGTGCGCATGGCGGTCGAGGACATCGGTCTGGCCGATCCGCGCGGGCTGGAAATATCGCTGCAGGCGTGCCAGACCTTCGAACGGCTCGGTTCACCCGAAGGCGAGCTGGCACTGGCGCAGGCAGTGATTTTCCTCGCCTGCGCGGCCAAGTCGAATGCGGTCTACATGGCCTACAACGCGGCGCGGCGTTTCGTGGCCGAAGACGGTTCGCGGCCGGTGCCGCTGCACCTGCGCAACGCGCCGACCAAACTGATGAAGAACATGGGATTCGGCGCCGAATACCGCTACGCGCACAACGAGCAGGGCGGCTATGCCGCCGGTGAAAGTTATCTGCCCGACGGCATGCCGGATGTGCAGTGGTACCGGCCGACCGACCGGGGCATGGAAGCGAAGATTGCCGAAAAGCTGGACTGGCTGCGCGAGCAGGATCGCAAGGCGCGCGAGGGAAAGTAGGGGCTGGAATCAGCCGGTCTGTCCGGCGCGATGCACGCGGCAGAACTGTTCGATTGCCGCCCGTGTGCGCTCGCGCCTTTCCAGATCCAGCGTCTGTGCCGCCTGGGCTTCCGCGTCGCGCAGGATGCGCAGCAGGAGGTCGACACCGCCGTCGCTCTGCAGCATGGCGCCGGCCAGCGTGGCGGCCAGCATGGTGGGCAGACCGGTGTATTCGGCGAGCACGCCGACTTCCAGTTCGCTCAGATTGCTGTGGTCGAGACAGTCCCGAAGTGAAAGCATGACATTTGATTCTGGGTGGAAAGGCTCATGCACTATACCGTCGCCGGCAGCGGCCGCTGTTAGAATTTTGCATTGCAACGTAACAGCGTGCCGTCGTCGCGATGCCGCCGCTGTCCGGTTTCCCTACTTGCCCGAACATACAGCCACAGGTTTCCTTTCATGCTAGACGCCCAACTGCTGCGCAGCCAGCTCGTTTCCGTTCAGGAATGCCTTGCCACGCGTGGCTTCACGCTTGATGTCGCCCGTTTCCAGTCGCTCGAGGAAGAGCGCAAACGCATCCAGACCGATACCCAGGATCTGCAGGCGAAACGCAATGCCGCCTCCAAGCAGATCGGCCAGCTCAAGGCGAAGGGCGAGGATGTCTCGGCGGTGATGGTCGAGGTGGCCGGGCTGGGCGATGCGCTGAAGGCCGGTGAGGAGCGGCTGGCCGCACTGCTGGCGGACATCCAGATGTTCGTCGCGTCGCTGCCCAACCTGCCTCACGCATCGGTGCCGGTCGGCAAATCGGAAGCTGACAACGTCGAGGTACTGCGCTGGGGTACGCCGCGCAGCTTCGATTTCCCGATCCGGGACCATGTGGATGTCGGCACCTCGCTTGGCGGCCTCGATTTCGAGACCGCGACCAAGATCAGCGGCGCCCGCTTCACCCTGCTGCGTGGCGGCATCGCGCGGCTGCACCGCGCGCTCGCGCAGTTCATGCTCGACACGCACACGATCGAACATGGCTACACAGAGCTCTACGCGCCCTACATGGTCAACGCCGACAGCATGTTCGGCACTGGCCAGCTGCCGAAATTCGAGGAAGACCTGTTTGCCGTGCCGCGCGGCGACGGCGGCAAGTTCTACCTGATCCCGACCGCCGAAGTTCCGGTCACCAACATCGTGCGTGACACGGTCCAGAACGCCGCCAGCCTGCCGCTGAAGTTCGTCTGCCACACACCCTGCTTCCGCTCGGAAGCAGGCTCCTACGGGCGCGATACGCGTGGCATGATCCGCCAGCACCAGTTCGACAAGGTCGAGCTGGTGCAGATCGTGACGCCCGACCGTTCTTGGGAGGCGCACGAGGAACTGACCGGTCACGCCGAAACCATCCTGCGCCGGCTCGAACTGCCGTACCGCAAGGTGGCGCTGTGCACTGGCGACATGGGTTTCGGCGCCGCCAAGACCTACGATCTCGAAGTATGGCTGCCGGCTCAGGACACCTACCGCGAAATATCGTCCTGCTCGAATTTCGAGAGCTTCCAGGCGCGCCGCATGCAGGCCCGTTTCAAGAACGAACAAGGCAAGAACGAAATCCTGCACACGCTGAACGGTTCCGGCCTGGCGGTTGGCCGCACGCTGGTGGCGATCCTCGAGAACTACCAGCAGGCCGACGGTTCGGTCGTCGTTCCCGAGGCGCTGCGTCCGTGGATGGGCGGCGTCGAACGCATCACGGCCGCCTGATCCGGCGACTATGGTTTCGCGCTCGTCCGAGGCTGTGCTACACTGCGCGCCGCTTCAGACGACCGACACCCGGAGAGGTGGCAGAGTGGTCGAATGTACCTGACTCGAAATCAGGCGTAGGCGCAAGTCTACCGTGGGTTCGAATCCCACCCTCTCCGCCAGGCATCAAGCAATCAAGCGCCCTCCGGGGCGCTTTTTTGTTGCCTCCACATACCCTCCTACAAAAGCAGGGCACTTCAGCAGTCGCTGTGAAGGCGTCCGCATTTTGATGTTTCACGGCCCGGCCGGGCTGACAACCGCCAGCGCGATACTGTAGTGTTGCCGCCGCATAGGCTTTCGGCGTATGCGATGCACCTTCGTCCATCTCACTTGTCGATGAGTGCGGACACGACAACCAGAGTGCAGGCTGACCATGACCTCACAAAAGACGCCGCTGTTCGAGACAAGCCTGCGTTCCTGGCTGCTTGGATTTGCGGTTCTGGCAGTTCTGCCATTTGCGCTTTTTTCGGCGCATCTGTTGATCGAGCTTGGTCAGAAGAGCCAGAGCGCCAGCAAAAACAGCCTGACGCAGCAAACGGAACTGGTCGCCCGTGCGCTCAATGACCGCTTCAGTCAAGCGCTCGGACTGCTGACGGCGTTGGCCGCCGATGACGCGATGCAGAGCGGCGATGCAGAGAACGCCTATCGGCTGGCCAAGCGTCTGGTTGCAGAAAGCTCCGATTTTCAGGCGGTTGTACTTGTCAATCGCGACGAATCGATGGCGTTCATCACCGCCATGCCGTTCGGCCTGACTCCGCCGGCGGTCAGCGATATCGAGTCGGCACGGAAGGTTTTCACGACCGGAAAACCGGTACTTTCGCGTGTATTCAAGTCGCCGCTGAGTGGGCGCTATGTCGTGGCCCTGGGCGTTCCCGTCCATCGTGGAACGGAGGTGGTGTATTGCCTCCGGCTCATTTTCCTGGTGGATTCGCTGTCGCGAGTAATACAGGATCAGGGATTGCCCGACGACTGGATCACGACGACGGTGGATCGTGACGGTGTTGTCGTCACCCGCTCATTCAGTGCGGACAAGTACGTCGGCAAACCGGCGACCAAGGAGTTGATCGAGGCAATCAAGGAGCAACGGCAGAATCTTTTTGAAAGAAGGAGCGCCGAAGGCATCCCTGTGACCACTGCGGTGAGACCCATCGGATCATGGGGATGGAATGTGGCGATCAGCGTACCGAACGATTCCCTGTACGGACCGCTGCGGGGGTCGCTGACTCAACTGGTTGGCGTTGGCCTTCTGCTGTTCCTTGTTGTCATCGTGGTGGCTTTGCGCCTGGCTCAACTCCTGTCCCAGCAGTTTTCGACCGTGGTTTCTGCTGCCACAGGTGAGCACGCCGCGGGGCGGATACCCAGACTTGGCATTGCCGAATTGAGTACGGTGCATGGGCATCTTGTCGAGCATGTCGAGCGGCGGCGCCAGACCGAGGCAGCGCTGGTTTCCATGTCCGCGGAGATGAGTGCTGCCGAGGACAGGCTGCTCGCGGCCCGGCGGGATTTGCTGACCCAGCTGTACCGGCGTGAAGCTTTCCAGTTCGAGTTCGCGCGCGTGCTCGAAGCACTGACATCCGGAACCTCCGTGGCGCTGCTGTTCATCGATCTGGACAACTTCAAGGCCATCAACGACAGGCAGGGGCATGAAAGAGGCGATGAAGTACTCGCCAGGGTGGCCGATGCAATCCGGAATAACCTTCGAGGAGGCGATCTGGCGGGCCGGTTGGGTGGAGACGAGTTTGTCGTCGCTGTCGTGGCCCAAGACCAGGGGATTGAATCAACAGCGTGTGCGCTGGCTGAAAGGCTGATTGCCGCGATCAATCGCATTGACCCAGACCTCGGCGCGAGCATAGGGATTTCCATGACCGGCCACTCTGTCAGAACGGACGTCGCTGGCGAACTGCGCAGGGCGGATGCCGCCATGTATGTCGCCAAACGAGAGGGAAAGAACCGCTACTCTCTCGCCTCGACCCGCCTTCTCATGGACGTGGCAACCTCCGGAGCGGATGACGCAAAAAGACCGACCGGTGACAAGGCGTCGGCCCAAGGATCCACGGCGTGACATGTACTGCGCAGGAGGGAGCGCAACAGCCGGCATCGTTGATGCCGTCTTCACGATATGCGGTGCTTGCGCGTCGTTCGGGAGCTTGAGGAAGTTACCCCGAGGATTCGCCGCCAGGTTTTGTTTTCAGCCTACTTTCCGGTCAGTGCCTTCTTCGCGTCCAGACCCGCACTGCGATTCACAAATTGGGTTGTGAGCGACTTCGCGACATCGACTTCGCCCGGTTTGAGCAGTCCGGCCTTCACCATCTTGTCGTGGAAGTCGCGGACCCGTGCTTCGCTGATGGTGCCGATACCCTTTGTCAGCGCGTCGCCGGAATCGACGATGCCGTACTCCTTCATCTTGCGAACCGAAAAATCGAGCAGGTCGTCGGTCATTTCCGGGTTGGCCTTCCTGATCAGCGCGTTGGCGGCGCGGTTGTCGCCGTACAGGTAATTGACCCAGCCCTGCGCCGAAGCGTCGACGAAGCACTGTACGACCTGCGGCTTCTTCTCCACCAGTTCCTGTCGGGTTTCTATGGTGTTCGAGTAGGTGCTCCAGCCGTAATCCGCCAGCAGGAAGAATCTGGCCGGCGTTCCGGTCTCCTTCTCGTAGCTGTAGACCTCGGAGGTCAGCAGGCCCTGCTGTGCCGATTTCTTGTTGGCGAGGAAGGGCGCGAGGGAGAAGTTGTAAGGTCTGACCTGCTCCTCGCGGAAGCCGTGCTGCGATTTCATCCACTGGTAGAAGCCCGACAGCGAGTAGGCGGAGATGAACAGCACCGGTGCCTTGGCGAGATCCTCGAAGCGCTCGTAGCCCTGTCCGGGATGCGCCAGCATGCCCTGCGGATCCTTCTGGAAGTGGGCGGCCACGACCACGGTCGGAATCTTCTGCCTGACCATGTCGAAGGCCTGCAGCATGTTGCCGCCCAGCAGGAAGTCGATCCTGCCGACCGGCAGCAGGGGACGGTTGTTGGCGGACGGCCCGCCCATCACGATGTCGACGTCGAGACCGCATTTCCGGTAGCTGCCATCGGCCAATGCCTGGTAGTAGCCGCCATGTTCGGCCTGCGCTTTCCAGTTGGTGGCGAACACCACCTTTTCCAGCGCCTGCGCTGGATTGACGGCGGCCAGCAGTATCAGCGCGGACGAAGTGATCAGCTGGCGTGTTCGCATGTCGTGGGCCCTGCAGCGGATGGAACGCCGATTCTATCGGTGTTCCGGCAACTGGCTTTCGTGCCAGTGACCGAGCAATTTCCGGGTCAGGATGTTCAGCGCGACGAAGATGGCGATGCCGGTGACCGAAATCAGCGTAAGTGCGGCGAACATGCGCGCGACGTTGAGCCGGAACGATGCTTCAAGGATGCGCCAGGCGAGGCCGGATTCCTGGCCCGCGGTGCCGGCGGTGAATTCGGCGATCACTGCGCCGATCAGACTCAGCCCACCGGCGATGCGCAGGCCGGCCAGGAAGTAGGGCAGGGCCGACGGGGCGAGCAGCAGCCGCAGCCGCTGCCAGCGCGTGGCGCCGTACAGCGTGAACAGGTCCTGCAGGTTGCGGTCGGCGCTGCGCAGGCCGGTTACTGTGTTCGACAGCACGGGAAAGAAAGCGACGATCCACGCGCACAGCAGCAGTGCGCTCAGCGTGTTCGGTGCGTAGATCAGGATCAGCGGCGCGATGGCGATAATGGGGGTGACCTGCAGGATGATGGCGAATGGAAACAGCGAGCGTTCGATCCAGCGGCTCAGTGTGAACAGGAAGGCCAGGCCGACGCCCCCCACGATCGATGCCAGCAGCGCCAGAGCGGTGACCTTCAGCGTGATCAGCCAGGCGGGCCAAAGCGTGCCCCAGTCGGTGACCAGCGTCCGGGCGATCAGGCTCGGTGCCGGCAGGATGTAGGCGGGCACGTCGCGCCAGCGCACGATGGCTTCCCATGCGCCGAGTGCCAGCAGTGCGATGAGCAGGGGTACAGCCAGGTCGGCAGCCAGCCGGTGACGCGAGCGGGTGGTTGCCGTGGCGTCAGACATCGGATGTGCCGGCTTGTGCGAGCGCACTCGTCACGACGCGGCAATGTGCACCGTACGCCGCGGACAGCCTGTATTCCTGGTCGCGCGGGTAGGGGCTGTCGATGTGCAGATCCGCCACGATGCGGCCCGGACTGGCCGCCATCACCGCCACGCGGCTCGACAGGTAGACCGCCTCGTAGATCGAGTGGGTGACGAAAACCACCGTCCAGCGCTGCTCGGACCACAGCTTCAGCAGGTCGTCGTTGAGCCGGTGCCGGGTCATGTCGTCGAGCGCAGCGAAGGGTTCGTCCATCAGCAGCAGTGTCGGGCGGGTGACCAGCGCGCGCGCGATCGACACGCGCATTTTCATGCCGCCCGACAGTTCGCGCGGATAGGCGCGCCGGAAGTCGGCAAGCCCCACCATTTCCAGCGCCTGTTCGACTCGGGACCGGGCTTCGGCAACCGGCAACCCCTTCAGGCGCAGCGGCAGATGGACATTGTCGAAAACGCGCGCCCAGGGCATCAGCGTGGGTTCCTGGAACACGAAGCCGATTTCCGGCGCGTCGCCGGAGCGGTCGGACACCGTGGAAACACGGCCCGCCGACGGCGCCATCAGCCCGGCAATCAGGCGCAGCAAGGTGCTCTTGCCGCACCCGGACGGGCCCACGAGGCCCAGGAATTCATGCTGCCCGACGGACAGGTTGACGCTTTCGAGTGCCACCGTTCCATTGCCGTAGGACAACGCGGCGTCGCGTATCTCGATCAGCGGTGCTGCCTGCACGTTCATTCCGGCAGTGCTCACGGCCTCGTAGCCTGGGCGTCGGCTGATGTGGTGACGCGGAATGTTCGGACGGCGAAGGACATGCCGGGATTATAGGGGGCGTCCCGGGCAGTCCGATTGCGGTTGCCGATTTACGCGGCGTTCGAACCGGGGTGGGTGCTGTCGCCACCGGTCAGTACCACCAGCCGGTTTCGCCCGCTCTGCTTGGCGCGGTAGAGCGCCTTGTCGGCAAGTATCAGCAGCGCCGAGAAATCCTTGCTGGCCGGGCTCATTTCACTGACGCCCACGCTCAGCGTATAGGGTGCCGGCTGGCCGTCGATGTCGGGCGGGTTGGCGGCGATGCGTTCCATCAGGCGTTCGGCGAAGGCGCAGGCGCCGTCGAGGCTGGTGTGCGGCAGAATCACGGCGAATTCCTCGCCGCCGATGCGACCGGCCGAGTCCGAATCGCGCAGCAGACCGGACAGCACGAGGGCGAAGCTGCGCAACACCGCGTCGCCACCGGCATGGCCATACTGGTCGTTGAAGGACTTGAAGTTGTCCAGATCGACCATCAGTACTGCGAGTGGCGTTTCGTAGCGCTGCGCCCGGGCGAATTCCTCCTCCGCCGTCTCGAAGAAGTGGCGCCGGTTCGGCAGGCCGGTCAGCGCATCGGTATTGGCAAGGATGCGAATCGCTTCCTCCGCCAGCTTGATGGCGGTGATGTTCTCGTGACTGACCAGCACGCGTTCGCGCTGCGGGTCCATCGGCGTCACCTTGAGGCTGAACCACTGCCTTTCGGCCGGACAGTGGCAGGGATAGTCCATCTGGAACAGCGGCGAGCGCCCCAGCATCACCGACAGGATGCCCTCGCAGGCCTGGGTTGCCAGCGATTGGTCAGGCCCGCCGACACGGGACAGTGCATCGAGGTAATTCACGCCCAGGAAGGTCGGGTCACCGGCGTACTGGCTGCGCAGGGCGAATTTCCGCCAGCTGGCATTGGTTTCGACGATCTGTCCGCGCTTGTCGAGTACCGCGACATGGGCGGTCATCGCATCCAGCGCTGCAGCCTTGAGCTTGCGGTCGGCCTCGAGCTCGGCTTCAAGCCGCTGCCGGTCCGTGATGTCGATCAACATCACGACGATCTGCTTGAAGCGGGACGAGGTGTCGAATTCGGGGTAGGCGTGTACCAGTACCCAGCCCCGCTCGGTAACGTCCGGATGGGTGATGCTGATCACGAGGTCCTTCATTTCCCGTCCGGACATCAGCACGCGGCGTACCAGATCGGTGTCCGCAGACAGCGCATTGCCATGTTCGTCGGCAAATTCGCAGCCGATGTCGGCCACCTTCAGCCCGGCCATCGTGCCGGCATCCAGGCGCAGCATGCGCGACGCTTCCGGATTGGCGTACAGAATGCGGGCATCCGGCGCACAGATCAGGATGCCTGCATGCAGGTTGTGCATCAGCAGCCGATGTCTCAGTTCACTGTCGGCGAGCGCGGTCTGCGCCATGCGCTGGTTGTGGATGTCCTCGATGACCGCGATGAAGTGCGAAGGCTGGTTTTCGGTGTCGTACAGCAGCGACACCGTGAGCCTTGCCCAGGCGGCCTGACCGTCCTTGTGCAGATAGCGCTTTTCCATCGAATAGTTGGAAATGTCGCCACGCAGCAGCTGTTCCACGTACTGCAGGTCGGTCTGCAGATCGTCCGGATGGGTGATGTCCTGGAAGGTGCGGTTGCGGAGTTCGTCTTCGGAGTAGCCCAGAATGCCGCACAGCTTGCCGTTGACCATTTCCCAGCGTCCGTCGAGGTCAAGCACGGCGATGCCGACCGCAGCCTGCTCGAACGTTCCGCGGAAGCGCAGTTCGCTGTCGCGCAGCGCCTGCTCGATGTACCGCCGGCGCGAAATGTCGCGGATGATGCAGAGTACGGCGCGCCGGCCACCGAATGTGACCCGATTGGCGTTCAGCTCGACCGGCAGTGAATCCTGACCCCCCTTGCACAGGAAGCGGACTTCGTAGGTGTTCAGCGGCTCCTCGCCCTCGCCGATGCGCTGCCGGAAGCGTTCATTCCATATGCCGAGGAATTCGGGGGCAACCACGGCATCGAATCCGATGCCGATGAATTCGTCGTGGGCATAACCCAGCATGCGGTGCATGGCCGGGTTAGCGAATATGAAGCGATAGTCCTGCGCAACGATGACGCCGTCCGTCATCTTGTCGAGCAGGGTCCGGAAGACATACCCGTCCTCGACCGGAATCTGCCCGGTGGACGCTCCTTCTGACTGGCCATCGTTCTGCAAAGGCATCTCCCCGGCGTGCGGATGATTGATGCGGCTGCGGTGCTGGAAAGGCTTCGGTCGATTCCCGATTCACGTCAGGCTGCAACCGGGGGTCAAGGTGCGCGCGTCCAGTTCCTGCATTGTGCGCCAACTTGATATTTCCCCGAATGCCGGAATCGTGAAGACGACCAAACACTCTTCGTTTCGACATTACCCCTTTTGTTCGCGCTGTCGACGGCGACAGGTCAACATCTGTTCTCGCATGAATACTGCTGCTGTGCTTCGACGGCGAGCCTGCCGGCGAGAAAAATGCATAAAAATTCACTTGGCATGTAGTTCCAGGTGTCTGTTTTTGTGGCTATGTTGATGAATGATATGGACTGTTAACGAAGTTTTGTGGTCCTTGTGCATCAAGTCTGGAGGCACTTAATGCCTCGCTTATGGGCATCGAATACACTGGGTGCGCGTCATGGCAGCCAAAACGCCTGAACTTTTGTCCCGTCGATTTCTGATATTCACATGTCCCGGTGCCCATGAATTCACTCACGATCAATACATTCCGGCTGGCCGCCCCGTTCTGGCTCGGATCTGCCCGGCGCAGGACGGAATGGATGCTTGCCGCCGCGCTTCTGGCGCTGGTGGTGACCTATTCCGGCCTCAACCTGTGGCTCAACAAGATCAACAAGGCTTTCTACGACGCTCTGCAGAACCTCGATGCACCCGCCTTCAATCAGAGCGTCACGATGTTTTCGTCGTGGTGGGGTTTCTGGTGGTGGCCGTCACCCTGACGCGCTACCTGGAGCAGGCACTCGAAATCCGGTGGCGCAGGAATCTGACCGATTCCATGCTGCAGCGCTGGCTGGAAGGCCATACCTTCTACCGCATGGAGCGGGACAGCCTGTGCGACAACCCGGACCAGCGGATTTCCCAGGACATCGCGGAATACGTGAAGCTCATGATCAGTCTGGCTTTGGGCTTTCTCGCCAATCTGGGCACGCTGCTGACGATGGGGTGGGTTCTGTGGCTGAGCGCCGGGCCGATGACCTTCGACATAGGCGGTTCGGCGATGACAATCCCCGGCTACCTGTTCTGGCTGGCCATCTTCTGGGGAATCCTGCAGACCATCGTGACCCATCTGGCCGGACATCGTCTGGCCGGGTTCACGGTGGAGCAGCAGTCGGCGGAGGCGGATTTCCGTTTCGCCCTCGCCAAGGTGCGCGAATCGTCCGAACAGATTGCGCTCTACCGCGGGCAGGCGGTGGAGCAGCGACGCCTGGACGGTCTGTTCGGCGCGATCCAGCGCAACTGGTCCTTCCTGATGCGCCACAACATCTACCTCAATGTCACGACCACGGGCTTTTCGGTCATCGCGGTACTGGTGCCCATCATCGCGGTCTCGCCCAAGGTCCTGTCCGGCGACCTTTCGCTGGGTACGCTGATGCAGGACGTGTCCGCCTTTTCCGCCACGACGTCTGCCGTCGCCTGGTTCGCGCTTTCCTATCGGGACCTGTTCCAGCTGTCGGCACGGGTTCGCCGCCTGAATGCGATGACTGCGGCCATGGAGCCGGCGCCGGCTCCGGGCATCACGATGCGGCACGATCCGGCCGCCGGCAGCGTCGAAGGCCATGAGTTGTCACTCAGCCTTCCCAATGGCCGGCTTCTGTCGGCCATCAAGGAATTTCTTTTCGCACCCGGACAGCGATGGATGATCCGGGGGCCGTCAGGTGTCGGCAAAAGTACCCTGCTGCGGGCGATCGCCGGTCTCTGGCCTTTCGGCAAGGGCGTGGTCCGGATTCCCGCCGGCGCACGCATCATGTTCATGCCGCAGAAGAACTATCTGGCCGACGGCCTGCTCAAGGAGGCGCTGGCCTACCCGGCGGAGGCCAGCCGGATGGACGAGGCCGAGCTGGCCCAGGTGCTCGTCGATTGCAGGCTCCCCGACCTGGTGGAACGCATCAACGAGTCGGCGCGCTGGAGTCACCAGCTGTCGCCTGGCGAGCAGCAGCGACTCGCTTTCGCCCGCGTATTGCTCTACAAGCCCGACATCCTGTTCATGGATGAAGCGTCGAGTGCGCTGGACAATGCCACCGAAGCACATCTGTACCAGCTGGTGATAGACCGTTTGCCGGCCTGCACCATCGTCAGCGTCGCGCACCGCACGACACTGGAAGCCTTTCACGACAATACCCTGGACATTGCCGCGCCGGCCGGCAACGCGTGATCCTGGGCCCGTTGCCCGAAACAGTGCGGCCTGGTCTGGTCGGGCTGCAGAAGCCGGTCGCCGCCCGGGGCGGGGCTTAGGATTTCTCCGGGCGTCTTGCCGGCGCCGCATACCATTCGGATTCCGGCACGACCTTGGGCTTTTCCGGATCCTCGAAGTATTGCGGTGACATGATCTGCACGCCATGCCGGTTGAACGCATCCTGTATCGCCGCATGCAGATCGCTGTTGACCCGAGCACGGGTGCCGGGCTGGTCGCTGTCCACATAAACCACCAGCTTGTAGGCGACATAGAAATCGGACAGTGCGGACTGGACGACGAAGGGCTCCGGGGCCTTCAGTACTTCCGGAATCTGTCCGGCTGCCTCCAGCAGCAGCGCATGGACCTGGCGCCAGGGTGTGTCGTAGCCGATCGTGATGGTGGTGTCGAGCACGAAGCCCTTGCCCTTTGCCACCCTGGAGAAGTTGCGCGTCACGTTTGCCAGCACCAGCGAATTGGGCAGGGAAATCTCCTCGCCGAGACCGGTGCGCAGACGGGTGACGAAGGTACCCAGTTCTGTCACCGTACCTTCGCAATCCTGGATACGCACGTATTCGCCCACCAGCAGGGCTTTCGTGTAGACCAGCATCACGCCGCTGGCAATTTATCCGATCAGGCCGGAGGCGCCGATGGACACCATGAGGCCGAGTATGACCGAGAGGCCCTGGAACGCTTCGGTATGGGCGCCGGGCAGATAGGGGTAGGCCATTGCAATGGCGAACAGCCACAGCGACGCGTTCACGATCCGCCGTGTCGCGGGTGCCGTGTGGGCGTTCAGTACCCCGGTGCCTGAGGTCAGGGTTTCGACGTGGGCAAAGAATTCCGAGGACAGGCGGGTCGCCCCGGACGCGACAAGGAATATCAGTATCGATACGAATATTCCCGGTAGTGAGTCGGTGATTCCGTGCACAGCCTGCATCAGGAGCCGGATTATTGATTGCGACAGGTTTTCGCTGGCCGGACGGGTAACCACGAACTGCCCTAGGCTGTAGGTCAGGAACAGGAAGAGCACGGCCAGACCCAGCAGCCAGGCGGCCAGACCCGACAGTCGCTTGACGACGGAAGGCAACAGCATGCCGATGCGGGCGCCCAGGGCGCCGCCCGGCAGGGATTTCAGATGGCCGGTGATGAGACGATCCAGATGCTGCTGGACCAGGCGGGATCCCTTCAGGAGACCTGCAAGCGCCGCGATCAGCAGTGTGCCGGCGAGTACGACCCGCAGCAGTGCGTGCAGGCCGGCTTTCGGGTCACGCCGCTCGCGCGCTTCGCTCCAGACCTTCTGCAGGACGCGGGACGCCTGGTTGGCAAGACCCTCGGCGGTTTCGCCAGCGAGTTCCCGCGCATCACCGGGCAATACGTAGAACATCGGTTTGCCGTCGATTTCGACGACGACGCCCTGTGGCGTCGATTTGACCGAGCTCCAGCCCTCCCCGCCGTCCTCCAGAGTCCGCTCGATCCGCTGCCGGGCGCCGTCCATCCGCTCGGTCGTAGAAAACGCACCCAGCGGAGCACGAAACACGTGGATCGTGCGATTGCCGATCACCAGGGGGACGTCGGGCACCGCTTCGGTCGCACTGACGTGACCCGTGAGGGAAAGAAGCAAACCCGGCACCAGGAAACATGAGCTGATCCATCGGCAGGTCGATCTGCCCGTGCGGGATCTGGACAAAATGCTTCGGATCATCGAGTGCTCCTGAAAACCGCTGGTTTATGTCGTCCTTTGCCGGCGGGCTCCGGCCCCGAGAGAGAGGCCGGCCGGACTGCCGAAGAGAGCGGAGCGCTACCCTGCGGAATGCCGTTTTCGGATTGCCGGACGTGTGCAGATTGGTTGCGATCCCAGGGGATTGTCGCCCGAGTCCCATGCGTCAAGCCAGACGATCATGACCGGGCCTCGTTGACCGGTCCTAGCCTGATTCGGCTGCGGCGGTCGTCGGATGATCGTGTATTCCGTGGCCCGGCTGCCTGGAGGTCCCGGGGATGGCTCGCGGGCTGCCCGCCGGGGCAGGCAAGTGACCGACTTCGTGCCGCGATGCGGTCAATACGTTACGCTTGGCGCATTCGCATCGAGGGAGTCAGGGCATGGGAAAGCATCAGAAGACGTTTCAGTTGTCGATCAGGGAGATCGATCTGATCGAAGAGGCGGTGCGCGAAAAGATCGGCATTCTCGCGCACGTGGTACTCACCAGTGGTGACGCGCAGAGCGCCGAGAGCCGTACCAACGATGAACTGATCCGCGAACTGTCGGATCTGCTCGGCAGCCTGCACAACCAGAAAATCTTCTACAGCCAGGTGAACCGCACCGGCGTGCCGGGCGGCTGAGCGGCAGGACGCCGGCGGGCGGGTGTATTCCGCGGCGACCGCCGAAGTCAGCAGTCCTCGTCAGCCTGCGCGCATTCACCCTCGGTATGCAGGTGCATGATCTGCCAGCCGTGCGCACGCGCATGCGCTTCGAGCGTCGGGTCGGGGTCGACTGCCACCGGGTTGCTGACGCGGCTGAGCAGCGGCAGATCGTTCAGCGAGTCGCTGTAGAAGGTCGTGCGGCGGAAGCTGCCGAGATACAGTCCAAGCTCTTCCAGCCAGCGTTCGACCCGCTCGATCTTGCCTTCGCGGAATGCCGGTGTGCCACGTGGCTGGCCGGTGAATTCGCCATCCTGCTGCGCTGGAATGGTAGCGACCAGATGCGGGATGTCGAGTTCGCGTGCGATCGGGCCGGTGATGAAGCTGTTGGTTGCAGTGACGATGGCACACAGCGCCCCTGTTTCGAGGTGGCCGTTCACCAGACCGCGCGCACCGTCCGACAGGCGCGGACGGATCTGCTTGGCCATGAATTCCGCGTGCCAGGCGTCGAGTTCGGAACGACTGTGGCGCGCCAGCGGCGCCAGCTGGAAATTCAGGAATTCATGGATGTCCAGCGTTCCCGCCCTGTACTGGTCGTAGAAGGTGGCATTGCGCGCTTCGTACAGCTCGCGATCCAGCACGCCCTTCGAAATCAGGAACTGTGCCCATTCGAAGTCGGAGTCGCCCGCAAGCAGTGTGTTGTCGAGGTCGAAAAGTACCAGTTCCATGTCGAAAATCCGTTTCAGATCAATCGTGCCTGCATGACTTCGCGCAGCAGTGGCAGGGTTACCGGCCGCTGGCGGGTCAGCGAGTGTTCGTCGAGCAGGTCGAGAATGCCCAGCAGCGAGCGGATGTCGCGCCGACCGTGGCGCAGCAGGTAGTCGAATACCTCCGCGTCGACCTTCATGCCGCGGGCGCCGGCGTGGGCGTGCAGAAGTTCCTTCCGCTCCTCGTCGTGCAGCGGCTGGATGCAGAAGGCCAGCATCTGGCCGATCCGCGTGCGCAGATCCTCCCGCAGCGGCAGGTCGCGCGGTGCGCCGTTGCCGGCCGCCACCGGCGTTATGCCACGTGCGGCCGCAAGGTTGATGGCGCGGAACAGACCGATCTGGGCCATCGGCTCCAGCAGATGGACATCGTCGAACAGCCACAGTTTCGCATGCGTTGCGTCCAGCGCTGCGATCAGCGTGTCGGCGGGTGTGTTGTTGATCTGCTCGGCATCGAGATAAAGACCGCGGGCCTTGGCCTGGGCGGCCAGCGCGCGCAGCAGGTGGGTACGTCCGCTGCCGCTTTCACCCCAAAGGTAGGTTGCCGTCGCAGTCTGGTCAGCCGCCATCGCGCGCAGGTGATTCAGCAGTTCGCGATTGGCACCGGCGATGAAGTTGTTCAGGCTGGGTGACGCGATCGGGCGGATGTCGAGCAGCAGCTGACGCATCATTCGATCAGCTTCGGAGCGTTGCCCTGATAGAGCTGGCTGGCGAGGTAGTGGCGGCGCAGTTCGCGCAGGCCGACGAGCAGGGCCGCCGAAGCGGGCAGGGCGACCAGAATGCCGACGAAGCCGAACAGCTGTCCGAAGGCCATCAGCGCAAAAATCACCGCCAGCGGGTGCAGACCGATGCGTTCACCGACCAGCCACGGCGTGAGCACGAAGCTTTCCAGCACCTGGCCGAGCCCATAGACGATGGCTACGCCGATCACCGGTTCCCATCCGTTGAACTGCAGGGCGGCCACCAGCAGCGACAGCAGCAGCCCGGTCGAGTAGCCGACATAGGGGATGAAGCCCAGCAGACCGGACAACAGGCCCAGCGGCAGCGCGTAGTCGATGCCGGCGATCCACAGTCCGGCGCAGTAGAACAGCGCGAGTGCGGCCATGACCGACAGCTGACCGCGCAGGAACTCCGCCAGTACGGCGTCGATTTCATCGACCAGCGACAGCGCGCGCTCCAGCCAGGGGCGCGGAACGAAGCTGCTCACGCGCTGGCGCAGATCCTGCCAGTCGCGCAGCAGATAGAACATGACAACCGGCGTCAGCAGCACGTTGGCGATCACGCCGGCAATGACGGCCCCCTGGCTGGTGACGTATTCGAAAGCCAGTACCAGATAGTCTTGCGCGCTCGACCAGTTCTTCGTGACAAAGCGGCGCAGGCTGTCGATATCGAACTGCAGTTCGACGCCCAGATGCTTGTGCACCCAGGGTAGGAACTGCTGCTGGGCTGCAGTCAGATAGCTTGGCAGACGTTCCAGCAGGGTGCGAACTTCCTGCTGGATGACCGGAACGAGGATCAGGACGAGTCCGACGACCAGACCGATCACAAGCAGGATCACCAGTACGACTGCCAGCGAGCGCGGCACGCGCCGATCACACAGCCGGGCGACCAGCGGTTCGAAAATGTAGGCCAGCACCAGACCGAGCATGAAGGGCGACAATGCAGGCCCGAGCAGCCAGAACAGCGCCGCGAAGGCCAGCGCGACGCCGGCCCATAGCAGGGTTTGCTTGTGGTTGATGCCGGGAGAGCTCATGACGCGTTGCGGGCAGGGGTAGAATGCGCACCCTTGTACCCCGGTGCGCTGGTGCAGTGCGAAAACGGCCCCGAGTGTAGCAAGTTTCCGTTCCGACCTTCCCTATTCCCGGCGCCTTGCGCCCCGAAATGTCATGACATCATCCAAGGATTCCAGAGCCCCCCTCAGTTACGCCGCTGCCGGTGTGGACATCGACGCCGGCGACGCGCTGGTCGAACGCATCAAGCCGCTGGCCAAACGCACCATGCGCCCGGAAGTGCTCGGTGGCATCGGCGGTTTCGGTGCGCTGTTCGAAGTGTCGAAGAGTTACCGGGAACCGGTGCTGGTGTCCGGTACAGACGGTGTCGGCACCAAGCTCAAGCTCGCCTTTCAGCTCGATGGCCACGATACGGTCGGTCAGGACCTGGTTGCGATGAGCGTGAACGACATTCTTGTCCAGGGCGCCGAACCGGTCTTCTTCCTTGACTACTTCGCCTGCGGCAAGCTCGACGTCGATACTGCGGCCCGTGTCGTGGGCGGCATCGCGCGTGGCTGCGAACTGGCCGGCTGCGCGCTGATCGGTGGCGAGACTGCCGAAATGCCCGGCATGTATCCGGCCGGTGAATACGATCTCGCCGGCTTCGCGGTCGGCATCGCCGAGAAAAGCACGCTGATCACGGGCGAAACGATCGCGGAAGGTGACGTCGTACTCGGTCTGGCGTC
Source organism: Betaproteobacteria bacterium (assembly GCA_020621405.1). Taxonomy (GTDB): domain Bacteria; phylum Pseudomonadota; class Gammaproteobacteria; order Burkholderiales; family Rhodocyclaceae; genus Methyloversatilis. The sequence continues at coordinate 72,057 of JAHRYN010000004.1, read as the reverse complement.
CAGCGGTGCGCACTCTAATGGCTATTCGCTGCTGCGCAAGATACTCGAGCGCGATGCGCCCGACCTGTCGGCCGATTTCCACGGCCGCACCTTGCGCGAAACCGTGCTGGAACCGACCCGCATCTACGTGAAGTCGCTGCTCGCGCTGATGAAGGAAGCGCCGGGTCTGGTCAAGGGCATGGCCCACATTACCGGCGGCGGTCTGCTCGACAACGTGCCGCGCGTGCTGCCGGCCGGCATGTCGGCACATATCGACGCTGCGTCGTGGACGCTGCCACCACTGTTTGCCTGGCTGCGCGAAGCGGGCAATGTGGCGGAACAGGAAATGTACCGCGTGTTCAATTGCGGCATCGGCATGGTGGTCATCGTGTCGCCGGCCGATGCGGAACGGGCGATGAAATCGCTGGCCGACAGCGGTGAAACCGTCTATCGCATCGGCCGCATCGAGCGTTGTGCCGACGGCGAAGCGCAGACGATCGTGCGCTGAACGCGCAGCAGCGCTGAAAATAAAAAACCCGCCGATGGCGGGTTTTTTAATGCGGCCCTGATGTTGCTGCCTAAGTTTTTGCCTAAGCAGCTTCGGGCAGCCGGAAGCCTTACTTGAGCTTCGTTTCCTTGTAGATCACGTGCTTGCGTGCCTTCGGATCGAATTTCATGATTTCCATCTTTTCCGGCTTGGTGCGCTTGTTCTTCGTGGTCGTGTAGAAATGACCGGTGCCGGCAGTGGATTCCAGCTTGATCTTGTCGCGTCCGCCCTTGGCCATGACGTTTTTCCTTCCTGTCTATGCCGGCTGAGCCGGAATTAAATCTTCTCGCCGCGAGCACGAATCTCGGCGAGTACGGTTTCGATACCCTTCTTGTCTATCGTCCTGAGACCTTTCGTGCTTACACGAAGGCTGACGAAACGACCTTCGGACTCCAGCCAGAACCGGCGTTGCTGGAGATTGGGCAGGAAGCGGCGCTTGGTTTTGTTGTTAGCATGGGAAACGTTGTTACCCACCATCGGCGACTTCCCGGTAACTTGGCAAACGCGGGACATGTTCTGGCTCCAGAAGCGGAAAAGCTCGCGATTATAGCGGATGGATCCGGATTTGTTCAAGTCTTTCAGAGCAAACCCCGTTCGGCGAACGAGCAGGTCGTGCCGCCGCCGACGATCACATGATCGAGTACACGTACATCCACCAGCGCCAGCGCCTGCTTCAGCGACTGTGTCAGGAAGTCGTCCGCGCGTGAAGGTTCGGCGAGTCCGGACGGGTGGTTGTGCGCGAGGATGACCGCGGCGGCGTTGTGCGCCAGCGCGAGTTTCACGACCTCGCGCGGATAGACGCTGGTCTGCGTCAGCGTGCCGCGGAACAGCTCGACCGATTTGAGCAGCCGGTTCTGTGCATCGAGCAGCAGCACCATGAATACTTCGTGCGCCAGACCGCCGAGCCCGAGTTTCAGCCAGCTGCGTACAGCATCCGGGGAGTTCAGCGCGTCGCGCTCTCTTAATTGCTCGCCGAGCGCCCGCCGGGCGAGTTCGAAGGTCGCCTTCAACTGCACTGATTTCGCGATACCCATGCCCTTGACCCGGCACAACTCGTCGATCGGTGCGCTGCCGAGCCGGACCACGCTGTGGTCGAAGTGGGCGAGCAGGTCGCGCGCGAGATCGACCGCCGATTTGCCGCTCACGCCGACCCGCAGGAAAATGGCCAGCAGCTCGGCCGGTGACAGCGCTTCGGCGCCGTGCGCCAACAGGCGCTCGCGCGGGCGCTGGTCGCTGTTCCAGTCCTTGATAGCCATCGCGTTACAATCCGTGGTCAAGTTGCTTCAGGATACTACATTGTCATGAAATCGGTCCCCGAACTGTCCGGTCGTTCCATCCTGCTGGGCATCAGCGGCGGCGTGGCGGCCTACAAGGCGGCGGAACTGGCGCGTCTTTTGGTCAAGGCAGGCGCCCGCGTGCGCGTGGTCATGACCGAAGCGGCCGGTCACTTTGTCGGAGCCGCCACCTTTCAGGCCATCACCGGCGAGCCGGTATGGGATGACCTGTGGGACGTGCGCATGCCGAACGGCATGACACATATAGATCTGACGCGCGACGCACAGCTGATACTCATCGCGCCGGCCACCGCCGACTGCATGGCCCGGCTCGCGCAGGGGCGGGCGGACGACCTGCTGAGTACGCTCTGCCTGGCGCGTGACGCATCGTGCGCGCTGATGGTGGCGCCGGCGATGAACCGGCAGATGTGGGAACACCCGGCGACGCAGCGCAATGTGCGGCAGCTGGCCGCCGACGGCGCGCAGATCGTCGGCCCGGCGGCGGGCGAGCAGGCATGTGGCGAAGTGGGGCAGGGGCGGATGGAAGAGCCGGCTACCCTGTTTGAAGCGGTGCTTGCGCATTTCACGCCGAAGTCGCTGGCCGGCAGGCGTTTCCTGATTACCGCCGGCCCGACGGCCGAGGCCATTGATCCGGTGCGAGTGATCACGAACCTGAGTTCCGGGCGCATGGGCTATGCCCTGGCCTGCGCAGCAGCCCGGGCCGGTGCGCAGGTGACGCTGGTCAGTGGTCCGACGGCGCTGGAGGCGCCGTTCGGCGTTGATCGTGTCGATGTGGTCAGTGCCGGCGACATGCACGGCGCGGTACTGCGGAACCTGAATGCCTGCGACGTGTTCATTTCGGTGGCTGCCGTGGCCGACTACAGGCCGGTTGCCGCGAGCGATCGCAAGATAAAGAAGAACGCCGACACGCTGACCCTCGAACTGGTGCGCAATGCGGACATTCTCGCCGATGTGGCCGGACGTCCGGACGCACCGTTCTGCGTCGGTTTTGCGGCCGAAAGCCATGATCTCGACAGCTATGCCGAGGGCAAGCGGATCAGCAAGAAGCTGCCGCTGGTGGTTGGCAATCTTGTCGCCGATGGACTTGGCGGTGACGACAACCAGGTCGTACTGTACGACGCCAACGGAAGTCACCCGCTGCCGCGGGCGTCCAAGGTGACGATTGCACGCGCGATACTCGATCACATTTCCCGACTTCTGAAAGACTAGACACCCGATGTCCACGCTTGACTACCGCATTCTTGACGAGCGTCTGAACGACGTACCTCCTGCTTACGCGACCTCCGGTTCGGCGGGCCTCGACCTGCGCGCCTGTATCGACTCCACGCTGATCCTGAAGCCGGGGCAGACCGTCCTGGTGCCCAGCGGCATTGCCATCCATCTTGCCGATCCCGGTCTTGCGGCAATGGTGCTGCCCCGCTCGGGCCTCGGGCACAAGCACGGCATCGTGCTCGGCAACCTGGTGGGACTGATCGATTCCGACTATCAGGGACAAATTTTCGTGTCGCTGTGGAACCGGAGCGATGCCGAATTTGTCCTTGAACCCATGGAACGCATTGCGCAACTCGTCGTCGTCCCGGTGGTGCAGGTGGCGCTGCGGCGAGTGGAGCGGTTCGATGTGTCGCAGCGTGGTGAAGGTGGCTTCGGATCCACAGGAAATCATTGATTCGAAGACAAATCATCCGCTCCCTTTTTTTCGGTTAAGGGCCGCGGTAAGCTTGCGAAATTAAGGGAAGCGCCCGCCAAAAGCAGACTCTTCTTCTCGGTCCGTCGCAGGTCATGTAATCCTTTTGACCGGAAAGATCGTTTTTCAACTGCAATATCTATAAATCTATCGAGGAGAGGTGATTGTGATTCGTAAACATCTGGCGGCGGCAGTGCTTGCTGTGCTGGCTTCGGCGGCGATTGCCCAGGAAGCTGCACCGTACACGGTTGCCGAAGGCAACAAGGTCGACGCGAAGACCCTGAAAGGCTGGAAAACCTGGCGTCAGGCCGCGTGCGAACGGTGCCATGGCGCCAATCAGGAAGGCATGGTCGGCCCCTCGTTGACCGACTCGCTGAAAGCACTGAGCAAGGATGACTTCACGAAGACCGTGCTTGATGGCCGTGCCGAAAAGGGCATGCCTCCGCACCCCTTCCTCAAGGGTGAAAAGATTGATGCGCTCTACAGCTTCCTGAAGGGCCGTTCGGACGGCAAGATCGCCCCGGGCAAGGTTTTTGGAATCGACGAGTGATCCGCTGATTTCGCTGTCCAGTCGTACAGGCCCGCGTCAGCGGGCTTTTTTTTGCGTGCGTGCCGGACGGGGTCTGGCAGACGGGCAAATAAAAACGGCACCCTTTTGAGGTGCCGTCTGAGAGGCTGCTGGGGGTAGGCTCAGTCCATGCGTTCGTAAGCCGGCAGCGTCAGAAAGTCAGCGAGTTCGGTCGCCACGCACATGTCGCCGAACAGGTTGGCGGCACGCACGTAGGTATCCTTGTAACCGGCGCCGAGCAGCGCGCGGATCTTGTCCAGTTCCTGCGGAATCAGCGAGCGCACCATGTCGGCAGTCACCTTGCGGCCGTCGTCGAGTACGCCCTTCGGGCTGCGAATCCACGACCACACCTGTGCGCGGCTGATTTCAGCCGTCGCGGCATCTTCCATCAGGCCGTGAATCGGTACGCAGCCGTTGCCGTCCATCCAGGCACCGAGGTAGTGGATGCCGACGTTGATATTGGTGCGCAGACCGGTTTCGGTGATCGGGCCTTCGGGACGGAAATCCTGCAGGTCGGCCGCGCCGTAGTTCACGTCCGGCAGCTGCTTTTCCAGCTGGTTGGGCTTGTCGCCAAGCACGGCCACGAACTCCGCCATCGCCGCTTCGACCAGGCCCGGGTGCGCGACCCAGCCGCCGTCGTAGCCATCGGTCGCATCGCGACGCTTGTCGGAGCGGATGCCGGCCATGGCCTTTTCATTGGCTTCCGGGTCGTTCTTGTTCGGGATCAGCGCGCTCATGCCACCGATCGCTGGTGCACCACGTCTGTGACAGGTCTTGATCAGTGACAGCGCGTAGGCGCGCATGAACGGAACCGTCATCAGGATCTTGCTGCGGTCTGCGAGGCAGAAGTCGCGCTTGTTGCGGAAAACCTTGATGCAGGAAAAGATGTAATCCCAGCGCCCGGCATTCAGACCGGCGCTGTGCTCGCGCAATTCGTACAGGATTTCGTCCATTTCGAATGCCGCGTGCAGCGTCTCGATCAGCACCGTCGCCTTGATCGTGCCGCGCGGAACGCCGAGTGCTTCCTGGATCGCGACAAAAATGTCGTTCCACAGCCGTGCTTCGCGGTGGCTCTGCATCTTGGGCAGATAGAAGAAGGGGCCTGCGCCGCGGGCAATCAGTTCCTTCGCGTTGTGGAAGAAGTACAGCGTGAAGTCGAACAGACCGCCTGACACGCGCTGACCATCGATCAGCACGTGCTTTTCGTCGAGGTGCCAACCGCGCGGACGCACCTGAAGCACGGCCACTTCGTCGTTGAGCTTGTAGGTCTTGCCGCCCTGTTCGACGCTGATGGTGCGGCGGATCGCGTCGCGCAGGTTGATCTGGCCCCGGACCTGGTTGTCCCACGACGGCGCGTTCGAATCCTCGAAATCGCTCATGTAGCTGTCCGCGCCCGCATTCAGCGCGTTGATGACCATCTTGCGCTCGGTCGGGCCGGTGATTTCGATGCGGCGGCGCTCGAGCGCCTTCGGCAGCGCTGCGATCTTCCAGTCGCCTTCGCGGATGTGGCGTGTTTCGGGCAGGAAGTCGAGCGGCGTGCCAGCGTCGAGTTCGGCTGCGCGCGCAACGCGGGCCGCCAGCGCTTCGCGGCGGCGCGGCTCGAACTGGCGATGCAGGGTCGCCAGCAGACTCAGTGCGTCATAGGTCAGGATGGACTGATATTCGGCACTTACCGGGGCGGTTATGGTCACGCCTTCCGGAAGATCGAGGGAAGGATTCAGTTTTTGTGCGGATTCAGCAGTAGACATGCGCATGCGCTCCAACGGGCAATTCGTGAACCGGTATGACGTGAGCGGAAGAGCTACGTGCTCCGGACAGAAGGTGGCCGTCCCTCACACCCGAGCGATGACGGTGATTCCGTCACCAGGCAGGTGTGCCACCGTCGGCGGGTTGCGCATGAGTGGGCGGGAGGACCGAGTTCTAACGTCCGATGCATCAGACCGGCTTGTGCCCGGCATGAATTGCTGCATCTGCACAAATACTAGACTTTCCTTATGTAATAGTTAAGATCCGCTGAAGTACATTTATCTTTTACTAAAAGTACAAAATGGACCGATTCAAAGAGATCGAATCCTTCGTTTCTGTCGTGGCTCAGGGCAGTCTGTCGGCGGCGGCCAAGCTGGAGGGGGTTCAACCGGCGGTGATCGGTCGGCGCATGGATGCGCTGGAGGAGCGACTGGGCGTCAAATTGATGCTGCGCACGACGCGCAAGCTCACGCTCACGCACGAAGGCAGTGCCTATCTCGAAGACTGCCAGCGCATCCTGAACGACATGGCAAGTGCCGATGCGGCGGTCGGCGCAGGCGGGGCGAGGGCGACCGGGTTGCTGCGCGTCAGTGCGCCGGCCGGATTCGGTCGCCGCCACGTTGCACCACTGGTCAAACGCTTCATGGGCCTGAATCCTGACGTCAAGATATCGCTTGATCTGACCGACCGGATGGTCGACCTCGTGAATGAAAACGTGGATTGCGCGGTCCGGATCGGCAGCCTGCCCGATTCCAGCATGATCAGTATCAAATTGGGGGAAACGCGGCGCGTGGTGGTGGCCAGTCCGGACTATCTGGCGCGGTACGGCAAGCCGGGGCATCCGTATGACCTGCTGCAGCATCGATGTCTGGGGCTTGGGCCGAATCGCGCGCAGGCACGCGGGTGGAGCTTCACCGCGCACGGCGAACCCATCATGCTGCGCATTACACATCTGGTTGAATGTAATGATGGGGCTGTACTGCGGGATTGGGCTTTAAGTGGTCTTGGATTGGCATGGCGGTCCTACTGGGAAGTGCGCGAGGATCTTGCGACAGGTGCCTTGATCGAGGTCCTGACGGACTTCGCAGCGCCGCCGATCGGAATCTATGCGCTGTTCCCGCAGCGACGACACCTGCCGCTGCGCGTCAGGCTGTTCGTCGACCTGCTGAAACTTACCTACGGTGATCTGGCCTACTGGGAATCGGGGGGGCGCTTCATGCCCGAACTGCCGCAGTCGATGGACGACTGAGCTCCGCCGGACACGAAAGAAAAAAAAGCCGCCGGGCTTGCGCCGGGCGGCTTTTTTACCCGCTTGCGCGGGGCGAGCGGTTCTTAGTGGAACTGCTCTTCTTCGGTCGAACCGGTCAGCGCGGTCACCGACGAATTGCCACCCTGGATGGTGGTGGTCACGTCGTCGAAGTAGCCGGTACCGACTTCCTGCTGGTGCGACACGAAGGTGTAGCCGCGGTCGCGAGCTGCGAATTCCGGCTCCTGAACCTTCTCGACATAGGCCGACATGCCGCGGGCGACGTAGTCCTGTGCCAGATCGAACATGTGGTACCACATGTTGTGGATGCCGGCCAGCGTGATGAACTGGTACTTGTAGCCCATGGCGCCCAGTTCGCGCTGGAACTTGGCGATGGTTGCATCGTCCAGGTTCTTCTTCCAGTTGAACGACGGCGAGCAGTTGTAGGCCAACAGCTTGCCCGGGAACTTGGCGTGGATCGCATCGGCAAAAGCCTTGGCGAAAGCCAGGTCCGGCGTGCCGGTCTCGCACCAGATCAGGTCAGCGTACGGTGCGTAGGCCAGACCGCGCGAAATGGCCTGGTCCAGACCCTTCTTGGTCTTGTAGAAGCCTTCGTTGGTACGTTCGCCGGTAACGAACGGCTTGTCGTTGTCGTCGCAATCGCTGGTCAGCAGGTCAGCAGCTTCGGCATCGGTACGCGCCAGAATCAGGGTCGGCACGCCGCAAACGTCGGCAGCCAGACGGGCAGCGATCAGCTTCTGCACGGCATCCTGGGTCGGGACCAGCACCTTGCCGCCCATGTGGCCACACTTCTTGACCGATGCGAGCTGGTCTTCGAAGTGCACGCCGGCTGCGCCTGCACGGATCATCGCCTTCATCAGTTCGTGGGCGTTCAGCACGCCGCCGAAACCGGCTTCTGCATCGGCCACGATCGGGGCGAAGTAGTCGATGTAACCCTTGTCGCCAGCCGACACGCCCTTGGCATGCTGGATTTCGTCAGCGCGCTTGAAGCTGTTGTTGATGCGAGTCACGACCGTCGGTACCGAGTCGACCGGATACAGCGACTGGTCGGGGTACATGGCTTCGTAGGAGTTGTTGTCGGCAGCGACTTGCCAGCCCGACAGGTAGATCGCCTTCACGCCGGCCTTCACCTGCTGCATTGCCTGGCCACCGGTCAGTGCGCCCAGACAGTTGATGAACGGTTCGTTGTGGACCAGGTTCCACAGCTTTTCCGCGCCGCGGCGAGCCAGCGTGTACTCAACCGGGAACGAGCCGCGCAGACGATAGACGTCAGCAGCCGTGTAGCCGCGCTTGATGCCCTTCCAGCGGGGATTTTCGTCCCAATCCTTCTGAATCTTGGCGATTTCCTGATCTTTCGTGCTCATTGCTTATCCTCGAAGAAAAAAACAAATCCGATCGGCGGCCTCTGGCTTCTGCACGCCCTGAAATTCATTGCAGCTTGACACCCGGGTCCGACGTCGTTGTCCGGACACATCTTTCGGCCGACTTTGACTGATGCTGGCCGACGCACGAAACCCGCGTGGCCTGCAGCCGCGTGTGGCGGCAAGCAAACCGGGCGCCCGGGAAGCCGGCTGTCGCATGAGATCAGCAAGCTATCGTGATGAAGCCAAGTATAAATAGGCTTGGGCAAAGCAACAAGGGGTCTTCTATAAGATATAAGAAATTGTATTTTATTAATAATCAAAGTGTTGTCTGTGTTTTGGCTTAGAGAAGAAGAAAATATGCACAAATACAGCCAAAAAGTTGTGCGCTGCGCAAGTCAGATGAGCGTGCGAGGACAGAGGATGATTCCATCACTGTCCGCGTAAAGGTGTTGCCCGGGTACGAAGTCGACGCCACCGAACGTCACAACGACATCAGTCTGTCCTTCATTGCGTTTTACCGTCTTCAGCGGGTGCGTGCCGAGTGCGAAGACGCCCAGGTTCATCTGTCCGATGGCGGCCGAATCGCGGATGCAACCGTATACAACGATGCCGGCCCAGCCATTGGTTGCCGCAAGCAGCGCAATCTGGTCACCCACCAGCGCGCGGCGCATCGATCCGCCCCCATCAATCACCAGAACCCGACCGTTGCCGGGTTGCTCCAGCGCCTTGCGCACGAGCCCGTTGTCCTCGAACAGTTTCAATGTCGTGATCGGCCCGCCGAATGCGGCTTTGCCACCGTAGCTGCGGAACATCGGAGCGCATATCTGCAGTTCTGATTCGAACTGGTCGCACAGGTCTGCAGTATGGATATCCATATCGTTTCCCCTATCGTCTGATCAAGAAATTCGGACAAAAAAAGAGGCGGCCCCAAAGGGCCGCCTTGATGGTGTGGTTCCGGTCAGGCAGGTGTGGCGAGTTCTTCTTCGTCGAACACCAGCCTCACCTTCTTTTCGGCATCGACATCGATGGTGACTTTGCCGCCACTGACAAGCCGCCCGAACAGCAATTCGTCTGCCAAGGCAGAACGGATCGTGTCCTGGATCAGCCGCGCCATCGGGCGGGCACCCATCAGCGGATCGAAACCGACTTCTGCAAGCCAGGTACGCAGTGCGTCGGCGAAGACGACCTCGACCTTTTTCTCCTGCAACTGACCTTCGAGCTGCATCAGGAACTTGTCGACCACGCGCAGGATGATTTCGCGGTCCAGCGCACGGAACGAGATGATGGCGTCGAGACGGTTCCGGAATTCCGGAGTGAACAGCCGCTTGATATCGACCATCTCGTCGCCCGCCTCGCGTTCCGCGGTAAAGCCGATGAGCGCCTTCTGCAGTGTTTCCTGACCGGCGTTCGTGGTCATGATGATCACCACATTGCGGAAGTCCGCCTGACGTCCGTTGTTGTCGGTCAGCGTGCCGTGATCCATGACCTGCAGCAGGATATTGAATATGTCCGGGTGCGCCTTTTCGATTTCATCGAGCAGCAGCACGGCATGCGGTTTTTTCGTCACGGCTTCGGTCAGCAATCCACCCTGGTCGAATCCGACATAGCCCGGCGGCGCGCCGATGAGGCGGCTTACCGCATGGCGTTCCATGTATTCCGACATGTCGAAGCGGATCAAATCGATACCCATGCAGTACGCGAGCTGCCGGGCCACTTCCGTCTTTCCGACGCCAGTCGGGCCGCTGAACAGGAAGCTGCCGATCGGCTTGTGCGGATTGCCGAGGCCAGAGCGCGACATCTTGATTGCGGTCGCCAGTGCATCGATCGCATTGTCCTGCCCGAACACGACGTTCTTCAGATCGCGATCGAGATTGCGCAGCGCCGAGCGATCGTCATTCGACACATGCTGCGACGGAACACGTGCAATCTTGGCGACGATTTCCTCGATCTCCGTCTTGCCGATCACTTTTTTCTGCTTCGATTTCGGCAGAACACGCTGGGCAGCACCCGCTTCGTCGATCACGTCGATCGCCTTGTCGGGCAGGTGACGGTCATTGATGTAGCGGGCCGATAGTTCGGCTGCCGACGACAGTGCGGTTGCCGAATACTTGATGCCGTGATGCTGTTCGAAGCGCGACTTCAACCCCTTCAGGATGGACACTGTCTCCTCGACGCTGGGTTCGTTCACATCGATCTTCTGAAAACGTCGCGACAGCGCGTGATCCTTCTCGAATACGCCACGGTATTCGGTATAGGTCGTCGCACCGATGCATTTCAGCTGACCCGACGACAGTGCAGGCTTGAGCAGGTTGGACGCATCGAGCGTCCCGCCCGACGCCGCACCGGCACCGATCAGGGTGTGGATTTCGTCGATGAACAGGATGGCGTTCGGATTGTCGAGCAGCTGCTTGAGTACCGACTTGAGACGTTGCTCGAAATCACCGCGGTATTTGGTACCAGCCAACAAGGCACCCATGTCGAGTGCGTAGATGGTCGCGTCCGACAGGATGTCCGGCACACGTCCTTCGATGATGCGGCGGGCCAGGCCTTCGGCGATCGCCGTCTTACCCACGCCGGCTTCGCCGACCAGCAGGGGGTTGTTCTTGCGGCGGCGGCACAGTGTCTGGATGACGCGTTCAAGTTCGTTGTCGCGTCCGATCAGCGGGTCGATCTTTCCCATCAGCGCCTGCGAATTCAGATTCTGCGTGAAGCTGTCCAGCGCACCGCCGGCCTGACCGCTTTCCTGCTCGTGCTCGCCCTGTTCCGCCTCCGGCTTGCTGGCAGCGGCTGGTTGCGCCGCCTTCGTGATGCCGTGCGAGATGAAGTTGACGATGTCCAGCCGCGTGACCCCCTGGCGCTGCAGAAAGTAGACCGCGTGCGAATCCTTCTCGCCGAAGATGGCTACCAGCACGTTCGCGCCAGTGACTTCCTTCTTTCCGGATGATTGGACATGCAGGATGGCGCGCTGGATGACACGCTGAAATCCGAGTGTCGGCTGCGTGTCGATTTCCTCGCTGCCATCGACCACAGGAGTGTGCTCGTTGATGAAGGCCGACAGTTCCTTGCGCAGGTCGTCAATATTGACTGCACAGGCACGCAACACCTCGGCTGCTGACGGATTGTCCAGCAGAGCGAGGAGCAGGTGTTCGACGGTGATGAATTCATGGCGCTTTTGCCGTGCTTCGACAAAGGCCATGTGAAGGCTGACTTCGAGCTCCTGCGCGATCATTTCAATTTTCCTCCATCACACACGCCAGCGGGTGCAGATGCTGGCGGGCAAAGGTACTCACCTGTTCAACCTTGGAAGCTGCCACGTCCTTGGGGTAAATGCCGCAAACGCCGGCCCCCTCCGTATGTACCTTGAGCATGACGCGCGTCGCCTGTTCCCGGCTCATGCCGAAAAATCGTTGGAGTACCCCAACCACGAAATCCATGGGGGTGTAATCGTCATTCAGCACCATGACCTTGAACAGAGGTGGGGGCTTTACCCGGGTCTTTTCAAGTTCAAGGAGCGATTCTTCCTGCTTGCGTGTAACCATGGCCTCATTCTAATCACAATCAACCTGTCTGCAACACGGGAATTCGCCCGCTTCCTGCAGGCTTTTCCGGGCACTTCGGACACCCCGAAAATAGTCGCTGCCGACCGGCTGCGCGACGGTCGCCACATGCGCTTGCGTGACAGGTCCGGTTTTGCTCCAAACGGCGCGCCGCCGTCTTCCGTGGTGCAGCATGGAAACGTGTTGACCACGTACTTCATCTGAGCTAAAAGCCGTTCTGTGTTTGATTCAAGCTCTCGAGTGAACACAGTCCCTGACTGATGCAGAGTTCCGTCTCAGTCAGTAGTTCCCGGGTTGGCGAAGCGGATCTTGAAGCACAAACATGTACGGGAGCTTCGGCTCATTTGAGAGGTTGAGAGGATAAGATCAATGGCAACTGGTACCGTGAAGTGGTTCAATGATTCCAAGGGTTATGGCTTCATCACCCCGGACGATGGTAGCGAGGATCTTTTCGCCCATTTTTCAGCAATCCAGATGGGTGGTTTCAAGACCCTGAAGGAAGGCCAGAAGGTGAGTTTCGACGTGACCCAGGGGCCCAAAGGCAAGCAGGCCGCAAACATCCAGGCTGCTTGATCTGTTCCCGCGGATTTAGCACATGAAAAACCCGGCCTCGGCCGGGTTTTTTTTCGTGCAGGCAACAGTGGCGTCCGGGCGGGCGCCACTGTCTGCCATTCCTACATGCGGGCGATCATTGCGCGTCCGAAAGCAGAGCAAGATACTTCGTTCGCCCCTTCGAGCAGACGCGCGAAGTCATAGGTGACCTGCTTGTCGCCGATGGCGCGTTCCATCGACGAAATGATCAGGTCGGCCGCTTCCGTCCAGCCCATGTGACGCAGCATCATTTCGGCGGACAGGATCAGCGAACCCGGATTGACCTTGTCCAGACCCGCATACTTCGGCGCCGTTCCGTGGGTGGCTTCGAAGACTGCGTAGTTGTCGGAGAGGTTCGCTCCCGGCGCAATGCCGATGCCACCGACCTGAGCCGCCAGTGCGTCGGAGATGTAGTCGCCGTTCAGGTTCAGCGTCGCGATCACGTCGTATTCGGCCGGACGCAGCAGGATTTGCTGCAGGAAGGCGTCGGCGATCGCGTCCTTGACGATGATGTCGCGGCCGGTCTTCGGGTTCTTGAACTTGCACCACGGTCCGCCATCGATCGGCTGCGCACCGAATTCCTTCTGCGCCAGCTCGTACGCGAAGTCGCGGAAACCGCCCTCCGTGTACTTCATGATGTTGCCCTTGTGCACGATGGTCAGCGACTTGCGGTCGTTGTCCACCACGTACTGCAGGGCCTTGCGGACCAGCCGCTCCGAACCTTCGCGCGACACGGGCTTGATGCCGATCGCCGACGTTTCGGGGAAGCGGATTTTCTTGACGCCCATTTCCTCGCGCAGGAACTTGATCACCTTGCGCGCACCGTCGGTTTCGGCCTGCCATTCGATGCCGGCGTAAATGTCTTCGGTATTCTCGCGGAAGATCACCATGTCGGTCAGTTCCGGCTGCTTGACCGGGCTGGGTACGCCGGTGAAGTAACGCACCGGACGCAGACAGACGTAAAGATCGAGTTCCTGGCGAAGGGCAACGTTCAGCGAGCGGATGCCACCGCCGACCGGCGTCGTCATCGGGCCCTTGATCGACACCACGTATTCCTTCAGCGCGGCCAGCGTGTCTTCCGGCAGCCATACATCGGGGCCGTACAGGCGGGTTGCCTTCTCGCCTGCGTACACTTCCATCCACGTGATCTTTTTCTTGCCGCCGTATGCTTTGGCCACGGCTGCGTCGACCACATCCTTCATCACAGGCGTGATGTCCACGCCGATGCCATCACCTTCGATGAACGGAATGATGGGATTGTCGGGCATAGGCTGGCCAGCGACGATTTTGGTCCCCTCGGCGGGAATCTTGATGTGAGTGGTACTCATGCCATCCAGCTCCTTGGTGTGTTGTCTGGTTATCGTTCCTGCGGCGGGGTTGCCGCCCGCGGGCACCCAGGATTATCCCCCAATCCTGACGCGATGCGACATCCACCTGACAACGCGCGCACAGGCAATCGATGTTGCACTGCCGCACGGCCATCACGACAAGCTGCCAAGGCCATAGAATCGATGACTTGATCGAAACGGCGGGGCGCACATGAATCTTCCGACAGGCCAGAACCAGGTGGCACAGGCCATCGCACAGGCGCTGATCGACGGTTTCGACAAGCACTACCGCCTGTTCCGCAGTGTCAGCGGCAATGCCAGGGAGCGCTTCGAGCAGGGCGACTGGCAGGGGCAGCAACGCTGCATCCGCGAGCGCATACAGTATTACGACGACCGGGTGCGGGAATGCGTGGAGCGCCTGCACAGCGAGTTCCACGCCGATTCCCTGGACGACAACACGTGGCAGCAGGCCAAGCTGCTGTACATCGGACTGCTGGTGAATCACAAGCAGCCGGAGCTGGCGGAAACCTTCTTCAATTCCGTCACAACGAAGATCCTGCACCGCCAGTACTTCCACAACGACTTCATCTTCGTTCGCCCGGCGATTTCGACCGAGCTGATCGAAAGTTCTCCGCCGACCTGGCGCAGTTATTACCCGAACCAGATCGGCCTGCGTGCGGCGGTAAAGCGGATATTCACGGACTTCGGCTGGACGCGTCCCTTCACCGATCTGGACCGCGACGTGGACTACATCATGCGCGCCGTGCTGTCGCACCTCGGCGGCGACTGGCCGGTGGCGGAGGCCAATCTCCAGCTGCAGGTGCTCGGTTCGGCCTTCTACCGCAACAAGGCGGCCTACGTGATCGGCAAGGCGATCAATGGCCATCAGGAGTATCCGTTCATGGTGTCGGTGCTGCATGACCGCAAGGGCGGGCTGTTCCTCGACACCATCCTGCTCGAGCCATGGCGCGTCAGCGTCATGTTCTCGCTGTCGCGCGCCTACTTCATGGCGGACATGCAGGTGCCGTCGGCCAACGTGCATTTCCTGCGCACGCTGATGCCGAAAAAGCCGCGATCCGAGATCTACACCATGCTCGGGCTGGGAAAACAGGGCAAGACCATGTTTTTCCGCGACCTGATCAACCATCTGCGGCACTCGAACGACAACTTCATCGAGGCACCCGGCATACGGGGCCTCGTGATGCTCGTGTTCATGCTTCCTTCCTATCCCTACGTATTCAAGATCATCAAGGACCGCTTCGGCAGCTCCAAGGACACCGATCGTGCCACGGTCAAGCGCAAGTTCCTGATGGTGAAGCAGGTGGACCGGGTCGGCCGCATGGCGGACACCATCGAGTTTTCCGACATCGCGTTGCCGGCGCACCGCTTCACGCCGGAACTGCTGGCCCAGATCGAGGATCTCGCGCCATCGATGCTGGAACGCGACGGCGACAAGCTGGTGATACGTCACTGCTACATCGAGCGGCGCATGATTCCGCTGAACATCTACCTCGAGAGCGCGACCGAGGAGCAGATCGACCATGCGGTCTACGAATACGGCAATGCGATCCGCGAACTGGCTGTGGCCAACATCTTCCCGGGCGACCTGCTGTGGAAGAACTTCGGCGTCACGCGTTACGGCCGGGTGGTGTTCTACGACTATGACGAGATCGAGTTCCTGACCGACTGCAATTTCCGCCGCATCCCGCCGGCGCCGAGTTTCGAACACGAAATGTCGGGCGAGGTGTGGTACTCGGTGGCACGAAACGACATCTTTCCCGAGGAATTCGCGACCTTCCTGCTGTCGACGCCGAAGGTGCGGGCCGCCTTCCTGAAGTACCACCGCGACTTGCTGGACGTGAAGTTCTGGCAGGAGACTCAGCAACGCATCCGTGAGGGTTACATCCAGGATTTCTTTCCCTATCCGGAACAGCTGCGCTTCTCGCGCCGCTTCGCGAATGCGGATGGAACGCCGGGGCGCGCTGCGTGACGCGTCTGCTGTTGTTGAACAAGCCTTACGGCGTGATCTGCCAGTTTTCGCCGGACGGCATGCATCCGACGCTGTCCGACTGGGTCAGGGTACCGGGTGTCTATCCGGCCGGGCGACTGGATACGGACAGCGAAGGTCTGCTGCTGCTGACCGACGATGGCGCCCTGCAGCACCGCATCACCGATCCGCGCCACAAGATGCTCAAGCGCTACCGCGTTCAGGTCGAGCGGCTGCCGGATGACGAGACCCTCGCGCGCCTGCGCGAGGGCCTGATGCTGAAGGACGGGCCGACCCGGCCTTGCAGTGTGCGCCGTATCGACGAACCGGCCGGTCTGTGGCCGCGCGATCCGCCAGTGCGCCAGCGGCTTGCCGTGCCGACCTGCTGGCTCGAGATCGAGATCGGCGAGGGGAGAAACCGCCAGGTCAGGCGGATGACCGCCGCCATCGGTCATCCGACGCTGCGGCTTGTCCGTGTCACGATCGGTCCGTGGCAACTAGGCGACCTTCAGCCCGGTCAATGGCAAGATGCGGATCCTTCATCGCTGCCATCCGTCCGATCGAGGCGACGATGAAAGCGCGGACTGACGCGGATCAATGCGGCTGCATCGCTGCATGCCCATCATGCCCTTCCCCGGAACCACGGACATCATGAAAAGAATCCTGCTTTGCTGTCTTCTGCCCTGGCTGCTCTCCGCCGCACGCGCGGAGGCGCCGACCCTGGAACTGTCGGTCGGGCTGTATCGCATACAGGCCGAGGTCGCCGCGACGCAGAAGATGCGCATGACAGGACTGATGCACCGTACCGAAATGGCGGCAGGAGCCGGCATGCTGTTCGTTTTCACCGAGAAGCAGAAGCACTGCATGTGGATGCGCAACACCCTGATTCCGCTCAGCGTTGCGTTCATCGATGAGCAGGGCGTGATCATTAACATCGAAGACATGCAGCCGCAGACCGATGCGGCCCACTGTGCTGGCGGGCCCGCGCGTTATGCGCTCGAAACCAATGCCGGCTGGTTCGCCGTCCGCAAGATCGCCGCAGGAACGCGGATCGCAGGTCTGGAGCGGGCTCCGGCACCGAATTGAAGGAGAGTCACATGGATCCCATCCATCATCGCATCGACTACACCAGCGGCAGTCTCGACGAGTGCGACGCTGCGGAAAACCCGATGGAACAGTTCCGCATCTGGTTTTCCGAGGCCGGTCGTGTGGTCGAACGAGACCCGAATGCGATGACCTTGTCCACGGTAGGCAGCGACGGCCGCCCGAGCGGGCGCATCGTGCTGCTGCGCGGCTACGGCGAGGACGGCTTCGTCTTCTTCACCAATTACGACAGCCGCAAGGGACACGAGCTGGCGAAGAATCCGCACGCCAGCCTGTTGCTGTTCTGGGCCGCGCTAGAGCGGCAGATCCGCATCGAAGGAACAGTGACGCGGGTGAGTGCCGAAGAATCGGATGCCTATTTCTCGCTGCGCCCGGTCGGCAACCGTCTGGGCGCATGGGCGTCGCCGCAGAGCAGGGTCATTCCCAGTCGTGAATCGCTTGCTGCGCGCGTGAGCGAATACGAGGCACGCTTCGGTTCGGCGCCGCCGCGACCGGAACACTGGGGGGGCTATCGCCTGCGTCCGGACGCCATCGAGTTCTGGCAGGGCCGGTCCGACCGTCTGCACGACCGCCTGCTGTACCGGCGGGAAGGCGAGGGCTGGAGCCGGGTGCGACTTGCGCCGTGACGTGACATCCGGCCAGGTCGCCGCAGTCCGGCCCGGCTGACTGCCGGTCAGCGGCGCAGGTCGGGTGTGATTTCCAGCGCGTCGAACAGGCCGCGCGTCGATGAATCGGTATCGGCGGGCAGCCTGCCGGCGGCCAGCGAGCGCGCCATCTGTTTGCCGTATTCGACGCCGTACTGGTCAAAGCTGTTGATGCCGAGCAGCCATCCCTGTACGAACACCTTGTGTTCGTACAGGGCCAGCAGCTGACCGAGCGTACGCGGTGTCAGATCCGGCATCAGCAGCGTTGTGCTGGGCTGATTGCCCGGGCAGGCGACATGCGGTGCGAGCCGCTGCGCTTCGGGTTCCGGCAGGCCGTTGCGCCGCAATTCATCCATCGCTTCATCGCGCGTCTTGCCGCGCATCAGCGCCGCACTCTGGGCCAGCGCGTTCAGCTGCAGCAGGCGCGTCCGCTCATCAGCCGCCTGGCGTGGCACGATGAAATGCATCGGCATCATGCGCGTGCCCTGATACAGCTGCTGGTGGTAGGCGTGCTGACCGACGATGCCGGAGCCGCCCCACACCACCGGAGCGGTGGGCGCACGGCTCAGTTCGCCAGTCGATGTACAGCGCTTGCCATTGCTTTCCATCTCCAGCTGCTGCAGGTAGGCCGGCAAGTCGCGCAGCAGGTGGCTGTATGGCAGAACGGCGAGTGTCTCCAGGCCCATGCCGCTCGCGTTCCAGAAATCGGTCAGTCCCAGCATGACTGGCAGATTGGTGCTCATGGGGGCGCTGGTGAAGTGCTCGTCCATGTCGCGTGCACCTGCCAGCATTTCGCCGAATGCCTGCATGCCGATGGCGCAGGCGAGCGGCAGGGAGATCGACGACCACACGGAGTAACGTCCGCCAACCCATTCCGGCAGGAACAGGCATCTTTCCGCCGGAACGCCGAATTCCTGTGCGGCCGCGGGGCGGTTCGTCACGGCGAACAGGTGCCGACCGACGCCGGCGCTGCCCAGCGCGTCTGCCAGCCATTTTTTTGCGGCCTGGGCATTGGTCAGCGTCTCCTGCGTCGAGAAGCTCTTCGACGACACGACAAAGGCTGTATGTGCCGGTTTGCAGTCTCGCAGTGCAAGATTGAGCGCGGCCGGGTCAAGATTGGCGACGAACTTCACCACCGGACCATTGCATTGCGGCGCCAGAGCCTCGGTCGCGATGCGCGGGCCGAGATCGGAGCCGCCAACACCCAGGTTGATGATGTGGGTGATGGTCTGTCCGGTGGCGCCGAGCAGTTCGCGGTTGCGGATCAGCGTGACCCAGTGCTCCAGCGCACCGAGGCAGTCGCGTACCACATCGGCGTGGACACCTTCGCGGGCACGCAGCGCCATGTGCAGCGCAGCTCGGCGTTCCGTGAAGTTGATCTGGTCGCCTGCCGCCAGCGCGCGGATGCCGCGCGGAAGGTCGAGGGCCTGCACCAGTTCCATCAACAGCGTCATCGTCTCGCCGTCGACGCGCTGCTTTGAGTAATCCAGAAGCCAGTCGCCGTAGCGCAGCGAAAAACGGGCGAAGCGCTCGGGGTCCTGTTCGAAGAAATTGCGCAGGTGTACGCGGGAAAGCTGGATCGCCTTCGAGCGCAAAGCGGGCCAGGCTGAGGTCTGCATCAGCAGGTTCATGTCGTCCGCGCCCTCGTGTTGCCTGTCATTTCAGTTTCTCTTGTACAGCAGGAATCTTTCGTGCCGGTCACCGGGACGTCGGCCTTCCCACAACAACGACCATCTGGCGTCGAGACGAGGCGGTTTCCCGCCCCGCCCGTGATACGCCAGCAGCACGTCACACTTCCGGCCGGCGCTGCCTGCCATCTTGAGCATCTTCACGTCCGCAAAGTAATAGAACACCGCGCGCTGGCTATCCTGCAGACCGCTGTAGGCGACACATTCACGTGATGCCGGCAGCGCTCCCGCCATCTGCTGGGCAACGTCGCGGTAGGAGCGACCGTACTCGATCCAGGGCAGCCACAGACTGCTGACCAGAAACCATATCAATACCATGCCGCAGGCCCATGTGACGGCGCCGCGGGTACTCGTTCGTGGCGAACGCCACAACATCCACAGCCATGCAGAGCTGATGGCTCCCGCAAGCAGCAGCGAATACCACGACAGAGGCATTTCGAAGCCCGGTTCGAGCCGGGAGAAAGTGCGTGCGAGACGGGCCGGCCAGCCGGTGATCATTGCAGTCCAGCCCAGCCAGATGATGAGGCCGAGCAGTGAAAATGTCATGACACCGAACCAGTCGAGCGCGTTAGCCGCTCCGCGCCGCAAGGTCGGCATCGAGGCGCTGCCCAGTACGACGAGCGGTGCGAGCAGCGGGAGCGCGCGCTGATTGCGGACCACACTGTCGCCGCTGAGCTGCATGAACAGCAGGATGAACAGCAGCAGGGGCAGCATCAGAACCGGCGAGCGCCATTGCTGTCGCCGTTTCCATAGCGCCCAGCCGGTCAGGGGCAGGGCCGGCCAGGCGAACCATGCCATTACCTTGAGCCATTTTGCCGCGCCACTCGCGAACAGTGCGCTTTCCGGCAGCAGGCGCTCGATGTCCTGCTGCAACACGCGTGCGGCGAAGTCCGGATTCGACTGGGCGAGCGCGAGGAGCCAGGCACCAGCCAGCAGGGTGCCCAGCGCCATGCACAGCGGAAGCGCGGCCATGCGCAGCGGTGTGCCGGCCACGGAGCGCCATACGGGAAGGGCCGGCATCACGGCTGCGGTGGCCAGCAATATTGCGGTGAGCCACAAGCCGGTGCCCAGACCGGACACGGCCAGTGCGAGCACCAGCACAGCACCGCCCTGCAGCGGTTTGCGCACGATCAGTGCGAGCGCCCACATGCCGAGGCCAAGCGAGGCAAGCAGTGTGGTCGCAGGTTGGGCATCGTGTACGTGCAGCACGGCCCCTATGCAAGCGATGCCCAGCAATGGTGCCAGGCGTGCGGCCGGGGCGCCGTAGAGCTCGCGCGCGGCGCCTGCGCTTCCCCAAAGCCAGAGTGCGACGAAGAATGCACTGGCGAGGCGCGCGCCATCCGCAAAGCTCGCACCCAGCCAGGCCGCCGACTGTCCGGCAAGCGCCGCAATCCAGTGAAACAGCGGCGGCAGGTCGAGCCATACCTGACCGGCCAGATGGGGAACCAGCCAGTCGCCCTCGCGGGCAAACGCCATTGCTATGCCGATATGCAGCGCATCGTCGCCCTTGCCCGGATCCCGGCCGAACAGGCCGGTGAATATAAAGAGCAGGCCGATCGCGATCACGAACGCCGTCTGTGGCGGATCGGTGATCAGGGGCGGACGGGGGGACTGGCGCATCTGCGGCGGAACCGGCATCGGATCGGATGTACGTGAGTGGCGAGCGGATTTTATGGGCAGGTGGGCACGGCGTGTCCGCCTGCCGTCGAAAAGCCGGCGCAAAAATGAAAAAAGGCAGCCACAGGCTGCCTTTTTTGTCGTGCGGTGTTCGCGTGGAGGGCGATCAGCCGCGCGGCACGTTTGCGTACTTCTGGCGGAAGCGTTCGACGCGGCCAGCCGTATCGACGATCTTCTGCTTGCCCGTGTAGAACGGATGGCAGGCCGAACACACTTCGATATGCAGCGGCTTGCCCAGCGTGGAACGCGTTTCGAACGTGTTGCCACAGGAGCAGGTCACGGCGACCACTGCGTAATTGGGGTGAATGCCTTCTTTCATGCTGGTTTCTTTCTCAAGCGCTGCGTGACCTGATGCCACGACTGCGGATCATCGAACCCCGGGTCGGCTGCGCCTTGATTGGCTGTTGCAGACGGTGCCCGCGGAGGAAAAACCAGCATTATGGAGTGAATTTCTTTTCGATTCAAGTTCCCGGAGCCATCGGCTCGTCATCGGGCGTCACCGTGACGCTGACGTCCACAGTGTGTTCGCCGCCGCCCAGGATGACGCCGCGCATCGGTGTCACGTCGCTGAAGTCGCGTCCCCAGGCGACCGTGATGTGCTGGTCGTCCGGCTGTACGCAGTTGGTCGGATCGAAATCGACCCAGCCTGCTCCGGGACAGAACACGGAAACCCAGGCGTGTGACGCGTCGGCGCCGACCAGTCTCGGCTGTCCTGGTGGTGGAAGGGTCAGCAGGTAACCGCTGACATAGCGTGCCGGCAGCCCGAGAGAACGCAGGCTGCCTATCATCAGGTGCGCGAAATCCTGGCAGACGCCGCGTTTTTCCCTGAGCAGCGTCTCCAGCGGCGTGCTGACCGTGGTGGCCTCGGGATCGAATTCGAAATCCCGGTGTATGCGTTCCATCAGTGCGCTGGCCGACTCGAACAGCGGCCTCCCGCGGTGAAAGTCCAGTCGTGCGTAGCGCGCCAGCGCGGCCATCGGTTCGACATGCGGGCTGGCGTACAGGTATTGGCTGGGTTCGAGCAGCGGCGCCGGACCGACCTGGCGCAGCCGGTCGCGCACGAACTCCCAGGCCGGTGAAACCGGGGGGCCGGCTTCGTCCTGTCCGGTCACTTCTATCGTCGATTCGGCCACGACGACGAGTTCTTCGTGCGCACTGCCGACCGCAAAATGCTCGAGCAGGTTGCCGAAATAGTCGCGCCGCGTACCCCGTTCGGCCGGCGCCGGATCGACTGTGATGTGGTGGTTCAGCGTGTGCTGGCGTGGTGTTTCGCGCGGCGTCAGGTGCAGGAGCTGGCGCGACAGCGACACCGGATGCGCGTAGACATACCGTGTTTCATGCAGGACGTGATAACGGATGAGCGTCATGGTCAGTCCTGCAGCGTGCCGGGCCACTGGGTGTCCGCATGACTGAAGAAGCGCAGGCCGAGCTGTTCCGACAGCGCGAAGGCCGAACTGCTCAGGCGCTGCAAGACATCGAGCAGGTGCGGCGAACCGGTGCGGAAGTCCCGGTCGGCACGCAGTGCGAGCATGTCGGCGACTGCGTCCGACAGCGCTGCCGACTCGATGGCGCCGAACTGCGCTGCCAGGCGCGACAGATAGTCGGCGAGTCCGAGTGCCTGGTAGGACACGGAGCGCGGATTGGTCTCGTCGGCGACCAGCAGGTCGAGTACCGGCAGCCATTGCGGTCGCGTCATGTAGCGCGAACGGTAGGTGATGGTGCTGTCGGCCAGTTCCAGCAGCCAGTCCGGCGTGTCTCCGCCTTCGTCGAGTGCATGGCGCAGCACGCCGCTCATGAACTGCAGGCGCTCGATGCGCCGGCCGACCGACAGGAAACGCCAACCCTGGTCGCGCGTCATGCCGTCGAGCGCGAAGCCGGACAGCGTCATCATGGCGAGCACGCACTGGTCCAGCCACTGCAGGACTTCCCCCAGATCGGCCGGCGTACTGTCGAGGTCGCCGGCCAGCCGGCTGATGATGTGCCAGTTGTCGATCGACAGCCGTTCGCGCAGGCTGAACGCCACGCCGGACAGCTGCTGCAGTCCGGCCGCCAGCGATCCTGGGTGCCTGGCGTCGAGTGCGGCACTGCGTATCGCCGCCTCGATCTCTGCGGTGGGCGCCGTATCGAGTTCGTCCGGCAGCAGACCCGTGTGCTGGCACAACCGCATCAGCGCATGCCGGGCGACGTCGCCGTGCTCGATGTGCTGCGAAATCAGGGCGCGCAGGAGCCGCGCGGTGTTGTCGCAGCGTTCGCAGTAGCGGCCGAACCAGAACAGGTTCTCGACGACGCGGCTGGACAGGTTGGTGCCGGTACGCACCAGTTCGGACGGACTGATCGAGCGGCGCAGCAGGCTGAAGGTGTTGACGGCGCCGTGCGTCATCACCCAGGTGTCCTTGCTGGAGCCGCCACGCTGCATCGCGATCACCCGTGCGTCGTGCTCGGAGGCCACGCGTGTGAGTCCACCCGGCATCACCGTGTAGCCGTCGGGCGAGGCGCAGGCGAACACGCGCAGGCCGACGGCGCGGGCAGCCAGCCGGCGCGGGTGCTGGGTATCCCAGACCGGTGCCTGCGACAGCTGCACCAGCTCCTGTGCGACATAGTGATGCGGTCTGGCGCGCATGCGGGCGATCAGTGCCGCGCGTTCCTTGCGGTCCAGATCCTGGCCGAACACGGACTCGATGCGTAGCTGCGGGAAGGCGGGCTTGATCACCAGGTGATCGAGCTTTTCGATCGCGTCCTCCAGCGCAGCCTCTTCGCCGCACCACCAGGTGGCCAGCGACGGCATGGCCAGCGGTTCGCCCAGCAGGCGTTCGCACAGGCGCGGCAGGAAGCCGAGCAGGGCGCCGGATTCGAGCAGGTTCGAGCCGAGCGAATTGGCGATCAGCACATTGCCCTGGCGCGCCGCGTCGACCAGTCCCGGCACGCCGATGGCGGAGTCGGCACGCAGTTCGAGCGGGTCGCAGAAGTCGTCGTCGAGCCGGCGCAGGATGACGTGTACGCGGCGCAGGCCGGACAGGTTCTTCAGCCAGACCTTGCCGTCGCGCACCAGCAGGTCGGAGCCTTCGACCAGCGGGAAACCGAGGTAGCGCGCCAGATAGGCATGCTCGAAATAGGTTTCGTTGTACGGCCCCGGGGTCAGCAGCACGGTCAGCGGCGGCCCGTCGCCCTGCGGCGCGTTCTGCGTCAGCGTGTCGCGCAGCGTGGCGAAGAAACTGGCCAGATGCTCCACGCGCAGGTCGCGGAACTGCTCGCCGAACACGCGCGAAATGACCAGCCGGTTCTCGAGCGAATAGCCGGCGCCGGACGGTGCCTGCGTGCGGTCGGCGAGCACCCACCAGCGGCCGTCGGGCGAACGCGCCAGGTCGGCGGCGTACAGATGCAGATGGATGTTGCCCGGCACCGCCATGCCGTGACAGGGACGCAGGAATCCGGAATGGCCGTAGATCAGCGCCGGCGGCAGCAGGCCTTCTTCCAGCATCTGCTGCGGGCCATAAACGTCGAGCAGGATGCGGTTGAGCAGTTCGGCGCGCTGCGCGATGGCGGACGAGATCTGCTGCCATTCGTCGGGCGGGATGATCAGCGGCAGTACGTCCAGTTCCCACGGCCGTTCGACGCCGCGCGGATCGGCATAGACGTTGTAGGTAACGCCGTTTTCACGGATCTGCCGGCGCACCGATCCAAGTCGTTCCGCCATCTGCTCGGGGCGTGCCCGTGCCAGCGTGTCGAACAGGCTGCGCCAGTGCGGGCGCAGCGTCCACGGGCTGGACAGGAGTTCGTCGTAACGCGAACCCGATTGCGGGTAATGGGCGAGCAGTTGGCGGGGCATCGGTGTTGCAGTCTGGGCGCGCAGCCGGCCGTGAGTCCCGCCAGCGACATCTATTGTGTTTTGAACGCACCCTAGCACAGACCTTGCCCGATCCGCGCCGTGTTAGGGTCCGTCGGCATTCAATTCGACAGTATCGTCGTCCGGGGTCATCCGGCGCGCGGACGTCGAACCGGATGGCTGAACCTTCAAGCCGCGGCCGACGACAGGAGACAGGCAATTGCGCAACATCGCAGTGATCGGAGCCGGCATGGCGGGGTGTGCGCTGGCGCGCCGGCTGGTCGACGCCGGTTTGTCTGTCCATGTATTCGACAAGGGGCGTGCGGCCGGCGGCCGCATGGCGACCCGGGTCGATGGCCGGCGGCGCTTCGATCACGGCGCGCAGTTCATGAGCATCCGCGGCAACAGGCTGGCCGCGATGCTTGTCGACTGGCAGCGGGCGGGGGGCGTTGCGCCCTGGCCACAGGCAACCCGGTCATCGGGAGAAGGTGGCGTGCGCTGGGTAGGCGTGCCGGGCATGAATGCGCTGGCGCCACGCCTGCTGTGGGGCGCTGAAGTCAGCAACGGGACGACCGTCTCCGCCATCGGCGCCGATCGGCTCGGCTGGTGGCTGGCATGCGGATCCGGTCGTCTGCCGGACTGCTTCGATGCCGTGCTGGTCACCATTCCGGCACCGCAGGCCGCAGGGCTGTTCGCGAACTGCGCCGGGGTCGATGCCACGCACTTCGCCGAAACGGTGCGGCGCATCCGCTATGCGCCCTGCTGGACGCTGATGCTGTCGTTCGATGTGCGGCTCGATGCCGCCGACTGCCTGCGTTTCGAGCCCGGTGGCGTACTGAACTGGGCGGCTCGCGACAGCTGCAAGCCGCAGCGCGATGCCGCAAGCGAGTGCTGGGTGGTCCATGCCGATCCTCAGTGGTCGGCCGCGCATCTTGAACTGTCGCCCGGGCAGATCGTGTCGCTGCTGTTCGAAGCGTTTGCCGCTGCGCTGGGTGTGACCGCGGCGCCCGTGCATCAGGCCGCGCATCGCTGGCGCCATGCGCGAGTGGTCGAACCGCTGGGGCAGGATTGTCTGTGGGACGGGGTGAACCGGATCGGCTACGCGTCCGACGGCTGTCTTGGCGAGCGCATCGAGGATGCCTTCGACAGCGCGAACGCGCTGGCGGACCGGGTGCTGCAGACCGGCGCCGGCGACGGTTGACGAAAAAGGCGACCGCTCCGGAATGGCCGGAACCGATCGCCTGACGGGAAGTTCAGCTGCGTGGCCGGGGGCGGCGGGCGACGCACGCGGCGCTTCAGTGCAGCGCCTGTTCGAGATGCCTGACCAGTTCCCGCAGTTCGCTCGACGTGGCATGCAGCCGGGTGGCGGCCGCGCCGACCGAATACACGCTTGCGGTGGTCTGTTCGACCGAACCCGATATCCGTTCCATGCTCGACGCTACCTCGTGCGAGGCGAGCGACTGCTGGCGCAGCATCATCGTGATTTCCTCGGAGCAGGTGGCGGCCTCGCGGCTGGCGTCCCAGATGCCCTGCAGTCCTGCGCTGCTGGCCTCGATCTCGCTGGTCGAGCGGCTGACTTCTCCGGCCGTGGTGCTCATCGTTTCGACCGCCGATCCGGCCAGCCCGATGATGTCGCTCACGGCGCCGGTGATGTCCTTGGTACTGGTGCGGGTGCGCTCGGCCAGCTTGCGCACCTCGTCGGCCACGACCGCGAAGCCGCGCCCCTGTTCGCCTGCGCGTGCTGCTTCGATGGCCGCATTGAGCGCCAGCAGGTTGGTCTGCTCGGCAATTTCGTTGATCACCTGCGACACCGCGCGGATCTTCTCGACCGATGCATTCACTTCGGAGATGCGCGTCTGCGACTGCGTGACCACGCTGACGACGCGGTGGCTGCTGGCGATGCCCGCTTCCATCGTCTTCATCGCGTCGTTTGCACATTCCTCGGTGCGCTTGACCGCTTCCAGGCTTCGATCGGTATTGTTCGATACCTCGTTGATCGACACGCTCATCTCTTCCATGGCAGCGGCGACCTGCATCACGTTCTCACCCTGCGAGCCGGTGGCACTGACCAGGGCCTGCATGGCGCCGTCGAGCTCCCGCGAGCGCTCGTCGACTTCGCGTGCGCTGACCAGCACGTCGGCGAACATCGCACGCAGGTGGATGCGCATTACTTCCAGTCCGACGTAAAGTTCGCGCAACGGGCCGCTCGGCGCCTCGATGCGGGTGGCCAGCTTGCCTTCGTCCAGTGCCAGGATCGTGCGGTGCAGCGCATCGAGCTTCGATGCCACGCCACTGCTCAGATAGCCGGCTCCGCCGAGTCCGATCAATGCCGCCAGCACCGCCAGACCGATGCCTGCGGTACCGCCCAGCGCTGCGCCGGCGACGGCCAGCACGCCGCTTGTCAATGCGGTCAGCCAGACGAGTGCACCCAGGCCCAGCCTGTCCCGGCTGATCGGTGTTTTCGGAAACGGAGCGGTCTTGTCGCGAACCGCCCGGTACAGCGATTCCGCCGCGGCGACTTCTTCGCGCTTCGGAACGTTGCGCACCGACTGATAGCCGACCGTTTTTCCATTTACGGTCATCGGCGTCACGAAGGCCTCGACCCAGTAGTGGTCGCCATTCTTCGCACGATTCTTGACCAGGCCGCGCCACGGCCGGCCGGTCTTGACCGTGTCCCAGAGGTCCTGGAACGCTTCCTGCGGCATGTCCGGGTGACGCACGATGTTGTGGCTGGCGCCTATCAGTTCGTCGCGCGAAAAGCCGCTGATCGCAACGAAGGACTCGTTGGCGTAGGTGATGATGCCCTTGAGGTCCGTCTTGGTGACGATGGGCTTCCCGGGTTCCAGGAAGACTTCTTTCTGCGTGACCGGCATGTTTATTTTCACGACTTCTCTCCTGGTGTCTGGTGCGTCCAGAAAGGGCTTGCCGGCGAAAATCGCGAAGGCGGAGCCGCGCTGTTCCGGGCGCTAACGTGATTTACGGCACAGGCGCTCCGGACTTCAGCCGGGTAGTGGTTTTACGCCGTCGCAGCTGATTTGATGAAAATCTAACTGTGGGGCTGGAAGCGGCGAGCGGACACGGCAAGCGTGATGTCGGTCTCCAGCGGCAGCGGATCGCCGCACATCTGTGCCGCCAGCAGTTCGGCGCCGAGTGGCGCCCAGACGATGCCGCGGGCGCCCAGCCCGGCGAACACGTGCAGCGTGCCGCCGGCTGATTGTGCGCCGACCAGCGGCATGCGATCGGGCGTGGCCGTGCGGAAGGCGACCCGGCCGCGCAGTGTCGTCAGGTCCGGAGTGGTGGCGAGGGCACCCGGCAGCAGTCGTTCCAGTCGCGCGAGGTTGCCGGCGTGGCTGTCGTTGCGTACCGAACGGTCTTCGTCGCCAATATCGAAGCTGGCGCCCAGATTCAGGTCGCCGTCGGGCGTCGGGCAGATGTAGCCCTCGCGGCACACGGTCATGTGCAGATCCGGCAGCAGCGCGCGCGGCAGCCGGGTCACCTGTCCGCGCACGCGGACCAGCGGCAGGGGCTGTGGCGACAGCGCGTTTGCATCCGCGGCGTTGGCCAGCACCACCGCATCCGCTTCCGCCAGTACGTGCCGTGCGCCGGACACCCGCCAGCGTGTGCCGTCGTGGTCCAGCCTCAGCGCTTCGTTCGAGAACACGCGTGTCACGCCCGCGCCGGCACGCTCCAGGCTGACATCGCACAGGCTGGCCGGATTGACCCAGGCGCCGAGCGGAAACCACCAGCCGCCATGCGCGACCGGATAGCCGATGTGGCGGCTCATCTCCGGGCTCGGCAGGTAGCGCACGAGTGATTCGGGCAGTGCGTGCGTCGCGCACACTGCCTGCTGCAGCTGTTCGTGTTCCGCGTCGTGAGCGATCAGCACCACGCCGGTCGGCGCCCATTTCAGCGACCGGCCTTCGGCGGCCAGCCGGTGCAGGTGACTGGATGCATGCAGGAAGGCGGCACGTGAGAAACGCGCCACCACGCTGTCGTCGCGCGCAATCATCGGCCTCAGCACGCCGGCGGCGTTGCCCGAGGCTTCCTGTGCCGGACCGGCGTGCCGCTCGATCAGCGTGACCGCGATGCCGCGCGCCGCCAGGCGCTCGGCAACCGAGCAGCCGGCGAGGCCGGCGCCGATCACGGCAACCCGCTTCGGCGGTGTCAGCTCCGGCCGATGCCGCAGGGCCGCCGCGCAGGCGGCGGGGTGCAGATGACCGACCAGCATGTCGCGCTTCGGCGGCAGGCCGGCGCGCTTTTCGGTCACGAAACTGGCATCGCTCAGCGCCTTGCGTACCGCCGCCGCGATGGTCCAGGTCGCCAGCGTCACGTCGGCAGCACTCAGCCGCTTCAGCTGCGTGAACGTGCGGGATGACCACATGTCCGGGTTTTTCGTCGGCGAAAAACCGTCCAGATACAGGGCGTTCGCGCGCAGTACCAGCTGCGGCAGCACATCCTGCACGTCGCCCAGCGCGAGTGTGAGTACAACGCGGCCACCGTCGAATTCGATGCGGTGCAGGCCGCTGACCGGCAGCGGCCAGTGTTCGACGACGAGCCGCCCAAGATCGGCCATGTCCGGCGGCAGCAGGCGCTGGTACAGCGCGGCGAGGTCGTGCGGCGCGAACGGATGCTTCTCGACCGACACGAAGTGCAGGCGCGCGCAGCGCGCCGGGTCGTCACGCCAGGCACGCCAGGTCGCGAGGAAGTTCAGGCCGAGGCCGAAGCCGGTTTCCAGCACGACGAAGCGGTCGCGTCCGGCCCAGCGGCCGGGCAGGCCGTTGCCGCCGAGG
Source organism: Betaproteobacteria bacterium (assembly GCA_020621405.1). Lineage (GTDB taxonomy): Bacteria > Pseudomonadota > Gammaproteobacteria > Burkholderiales > Rhodocyclaceae > Methyloversatilis. The sequence continues at coordinate 42,418 of JAHRYN010000004.1, read as the reverse complement.
AAGACGTAAGCCGACTGCGCCAGCGGACCTTCGCACGAGTGGTAGCGGTCGTCGTAGTCCGACGACCGCGGCACGCCTTCACGGTCGAAGTCGAAGGTGGCGTGCCGGATAGGCTGTAGCGGACGGGACATGTCGGTTCAGTGCCTGCCGCAGCCGGACGTCCGGACACCTGCCGAACGATGGCGCAGCCGGGCGGCACCGGACCCGCCGCACGCCCGCAGCGAACCGATCATTCCCGGCGCATCTGCGGAAACAGGATGACGTCGCGAATGTTGGCGCTGTCGGTCAGCAGCATCACCAGACGGTCGATGCCGATGCCGCAGCCACCGGTCGGCGGCAGGCCGTGCTCGAGCGCGCGGATGTAGTCGGCGTCGAAGTACATCGCTTCCTCGTCGCCGGCGTCCTTGGCCTTCACCTGATCGTGGAAGCGGGCGGCTTGGTCTTCCGGGTCGTTCAGCTCGGAAAAGCCGTTGGCGATCTCGCGGCCGACGATGAACAGCTCGAAGCGTTCGGTGATGTCGGGTTCGCGGTCAGACCGGCGGGCAAGCGGGCTGACTTCGGCCGGATAGTCGATGATGTAGGTCGGTTCCCACAGCTGCGCTTCGGCGCAGGCTTCGAACAGCTGCAGCTGCAGCGAACCCAGACCGCCCGGCTTGACGCTCTCGCCGTGCGTGTTGATTGCCTTCCTGACGAAGGCCTCGTCGGCCAGTTCGGCTTCCGAATACTGCGGGTTGTACTTGCGGATCGCCCCGACGATGGTCAGCCGGTGGAAAGGCTGGCCCAGATCCAGTTCGCGGCCCTGGTACATGAACTTCGTCGTGCCCAGCGCCTGCTCGGCGCAATGGCGCAGAAGGTATTCGGTGAAATCCATCAGCTGCCGGTAATCGGCGTAGGCCTGATAGAACTCCATCATCGTGAATTCGGGGTTGTGGCGCGGGCTGATGCCCTCGTTGCGGAAGTTCCGGTTGACCTCGAACACCTTCTCGAAACCGCCGACCACCAGCCGCTTCAGGTAGAGCTCGGGCGCAATGCGCAGGAACAGCTCCATGTCGAGCGCATTGTGGTGGGTCTTGAACGGCTTGGCTGCGGCGCCGCCGGGGATCGGGTGCATCATCGGCGTCTCGACTTCCAGGAAGCCCTGGCGCGTCATTTCGGCGCGGATGGCGCTCATCATGCGGCTGCGCGCGATGAAGGTGTTGCGCGACGACTCGTTGGTGATCAGGTCCAGATAGCGGAAGCGGTACTTGGTTTCCTGGTCGGCCAGGCCGTGGAATTTTTCCGGCAGCGGGCGCAGCGCCTTCGACAGCAGCCGGATGGTGTCGCACTTGACCGTCAGCTCGCCCGAGCGGGTCCGGAAAAGCACACCCGAACAGCCGACGATGTCGCCCAGATCCCAGTGCTTGAACGCGCCATGCACGTCCTCGCCGACGCCGTCGTTGGTGACGTAGAGCTGGATGCGGCCCGACATGTCCTGGATGGTCGCGAAACTGGCCTTGCCCATCACCCGCTTGAGCATTACCCGTCCGGCAAGCTGAACCTGTTCGGGCGCGGCTTCGAGCGCCTCGCCGGTGGTCGAGGCGTGCTGTGCGGTCAGTTCGCCGGCGTAGTGGTGGCGTTCGAAATCGTTCGGGTAGGCCGTGCCGCTTTCACGCCACTGGCGCAGTTTTTCGCGCCGCTCCGCGATGATGTGGTTTTCGTCGTCGGGCGGCAGTGCGGCGGAATCGGTCATGGTGGGCTCTGGAAGGTGGGCTGCGCACGCAAGTGTGCGCGGCAAAAGCGAAAGCCCGCGATTTTCGCCGATAGCGGGCAGTCGGCACAAGTGCGCGGCTGCCGCGCCGGTCCGGGTGATCAGGCCGAAGCGAGCTTGAGGCCGAGAATGCCGGTCACGATGAGGGCTGTGCAGATCAAGCGTGCCGGGTTTGCCGGCTCATCGAACAGCACGATGCCGAGGATGACGGTGCCGACTGCGCCGACGCCGGTCCATACCGCATAGGCAGTGCCTACCGGCAGGTTGCGCATGGCGATGCCCAGCAGCACCACGCTGGTGACCATGGCCACCACGGTGAAGGCGGACGGCCAGAAGCGGGTGAACCCTTCCGTGTATTTGAGGCCGATCGCCCAGGCACATTCGAACAGGCCGGCGATCAGGAGAATGGCCCACGGCATTGAAGACATGACAGCAATTCCGGAATCAGGGGCCGTCCCCGTCGCGAGAAACACCTTGCGGGTCGTCCCGCCGGCGGCGTGCTGTTGCGCACGAAGAAGTTTTGTTTCTTTAACTGTGCGGGTCAAGCCTTTTGCTCTGCTGGGGTGAACGGCCGCTTCAGCGCAGGCCCAGCCGCCGTGCCAGCCGGTGCAGGTTGGCACGGTCCAGACCCAGTTCGCGCGCGGCTGCTGCCCAGCTGCTGTCGGCGCGGGCCAGGGCGGCGGCGATGACGTCGCGCTGGAAGCGGTCGGTTGCGCTGCGCAGGTCGCCGTCCGCACTCGGCGTTGCGACCTCTGTGGTGGCCGCTCTGGCCGGTGCAGGACTGCCCAGTTCGAGATGGGCCGCGTTCAGCGTGACGATGCGCGGCCGTTCGCTGGCGCCGGCCAGCGCTTTCAGCGCCGCGCGCCCGATAAGGTGTTCCAGTTCGCGCACATTGCCCGGCCAGTCGTGGGCGAGCAGTGCCGCCTGCGCATCCGGCGCCAGTCGCAGTCCCCGCAGGCCGAGGCGGGCGCGGTTCTGTTCGAGGAAGCGGCCGGCCAGCAGCACCACATCGCGGCCGCGTTCGCGCAGTGGCGGTACATGCAGCGGATACACGCCCAGCCGGTGATAGAGATCGGCGCGAAAGCGGCCGGCGCGCACCTCGTCCGCGAGGTCGCGGTTGGTGGCGGCGATCACCCGCACGTCGACATGCACATCCTGTTCGGCGCCGACCCGTTGCAGCTGGCCGCCCTGCAGCACGCGCAGCAGCTTGGCCTGGGCGGCCTGCGGCAGTTCGCCCACTTCGTCCAGGAACAGGGTGCCGCCGTCGGCCAGCGCGAACTTGCCCCGTCGGTCGGCCACCGCACCGGAAAAGGCGCCGCGCACATGGCCGAACAGTTCGCTTTCGACCAGGTTGTCCGGTAGCGCGGCGCAGTTCAGGCTGACCAGCGGGCGCGCTGCGCGAGCCGAGGCCGCGTGCAGTGCGCGCGCCACCAGTTCCTTGCCGGTGCCGGTTTCCCCTTGCACCAGCACGGTCAGTTCGCTGGCGCCGACCACTTCGATTTCCTTCAGCAAGCGGCGGTGCGCCACGCTGTGCCCGACCATGCCGCGGCTGTCGCCCGGGCTGGCCGCTGCGCGGTAGGCCTCGGCGCGCAGTTCGCCGTCCTCGGCACGGCGCGCCAGCGTGTCCATGCGCTGAGCCGCCTTCACGGTGGCGGCGGCCAGACTGGCAAAGCCGGCCAGCATGTCGAGATCGGTGCCGTCGAAGCGGGCCGGGTCCAGCGCGTCCAGCGTCAGTACGCCCCAGGGCTGGCCGTCCAGAAAGAGCGGACAGCCGAGGCAGTCGTGCACTTCGAGGTGGGCGCCGTGGCCCAGCACCAGCCCGTCATAGGGGTCGGGCAGCGGACAGTCGGCGGCGAAGCGGGTCGGCTGCGCGCCGTCGAGCAGTGCGGCGAGGCGCGGGTGTTCGGCGATGCGGAAGCGGCGGCCCAGCGTGTCCGGGCTCAGGCCGTCGATCGCCAGCGGCAGCAGGTGTTCGCCGTCGAGCCGCAGCAGCGCGGTGGCGTCGCAGGGCAGCAGTTCACGCAGCGCCTGCAGCAGTCGCCGGTAGCGCTCCTGCGCCGGCAGTTCGCGCGACAGGTCATCGACCAGCGGAATCAGGGCGGACAGCAGCGGATGTGTGGTCATAATGACTCGTGTTGTCGAATTGACTTGATCAGAGTGTAGTCCTTATGACTCTTATGATTAGCAGACAATTGATTCGTAATCGATCTTTATGTGGTACGCGACTTGATAGGAAGGAGGGTCGGCGCGTTACGGGACTTTCGTGCCGGCGTTTCATTCACTGTCAGGAGAAAATCATGCTGAGCCCGGAACACCGAGCCATCGTCAAGGCCACCGTGCCGCTGCTGGAAAGCGGCGGCGAGGCGCTGACCACTCATTTCTACCGCATCATGCTGTCCGAGCACCCGGAGGTGCGGCCGCTGTTCAACCAGGCGCACCAGGCCAGTGGCGAGCAGCCGCGCGCGCTGGCCAATGGCGTGCTGATGTACGCGAAGCACATCGACCGGCTGGAGGCGCTCGGGCCACTGGTCGGGCAGATCGTGCAGAAGCATGTATCGCTGCAGGTGCTGCCCGAGCATTACCCCGTCGTCGGCAGTTGCCTGCTGCGCGCGATCCGCGAGGTGCTGGGTGCCGAGGTGGCGACCGACGCGGTGATCGAGGCCTGGGCCGCCGCGTACGGCCTGTTGGCCGATCTTCTGATCGGCGCCGAGGAGTCGGCCTATATCGACCACGCACAGGCCGAAGGCGGCTGGCGCGGCGCACGCGCCTTCCGCGTCGAGCGCCGGGTGCGCGAGAGCGACGAAATCACCTCCTTTCACCTGGCGCCGGTCGATGGCAAACCGGTGCTGCGCCATGCGCCGGGTGAATACATCGGCCTGCGCGTCGCGATCGACGGTCAGGAGATGCGCCGCAACTATTCGCTGTCGGCCGCCGCCAACGGGCGCGACTACCGCATCAGCGTCAAGCGCGAGGCGGGCGGTCGGGTGTCCGGCCATCTGCACGATGCGGTGCGCGAAGGCGATGTGCTCGATCTGTTCCCGCCAGCCGGCGATTTCACGTTGCAGACGTCGGAACGCCCGGTGGCGCTGATCACCGCGGGCGTGGGCATCACGCCGGCGCTGCCGATGATGGAGAAGGCGCTGCAGGACGGGCGCGAAGTGCATTTCATCCACTGTGCGCGGCACGGCGGCGTGCACGCCTTCCGCGAACAGGTCGAGGCGCTGGCGCAGCGGCATCCGAAGCTGAAGCATTTCTTTGTATACAGCGAACCGCGCGCGGGTGATCAGGCGCATGCAGAAGGTTTCATCGAGCGCCTGCATCTCGAACGCTGGCTGCCGCAGCCGGCGGCGCTGGATGCCTATTTCCTCGGTCCGAAGCCCTTCATGAAGCGGGTGAAGACGCTACTGGCCGAAGTCGGCGTGCCGGCCGAGCACACCCGTTACGAGTTCTTCGGGCCGGCGGCGGCGCTGGAAGGCTGAAGGGGGCGCAGCGAACGGTCGCGATCGGATCGTCATCCACCGGACGACGGTCTGGCCGCGGCTGCTTCTTCATTCACCGGCAGGCGCCGGGCGCGGGCCGGCGCTGCGCAGCTCCTGACCCCAGTCGATGACGGCGAAACGGCCGTCGGCGTGTTCGACGATGGCGGTGCAGCTGTCCACCCAGTCGCCGCAGTTCATGTAGGTCAGGCCCCGCACCTCGCGCAGCGCGACCGCGTGGATGTGGCCGCAGATGACGCCATCGACGCCGCGTGCGCGCGCCTCGTGCATCACCGAGTCCTCGAAGTCGAAGATGAAGCTGACCGCACTCTTGACCTTGCGCTTTGCGTAGCCGGCCAGCGACCAGTAGCCGGCGATGCCGAGCCGCCTGCGTACGCGGGACAGCCAGGCATTGATGCGCACCAGCGCGTTGTAGGCCACGTCGCCCATCAGCGCGACCCAGCGGTGGTGGCGCGTGACCTGATCGAAATCGTCGCCATGCACCAGCCAGTAGCGCCGACCGTCGGCGGCAACGTGTACGTGGTCCAGATGCACCGGAATGTCGCCGAACACGATGCCTGCGTATTCGCGCAGTGCTTCGTCGTGATTGCCGGGAACGAAAATGACCTGGGTGCCCTTGCGCGCCCGGCGCAGCACTTTCTGCACCACGGTGTTCTGGGCCGGTGTCCAGTGGATGGACCGGCTCATCGCCCAGAAGTCGATGATGTCGCCCACCAGGTACAGATAGTCGGACTCGTAGTGACGCAGGAAGTCGAGCAGTGCGTCGGCCTGGCAGCCGCGCGTGCCCAGATGGATGTCGGACAGGAAGAGGGCGCGTACCCGCTGCGGTTCGACACTCATGCGTTTCGGTCGCGGGGCCCGGCCTCTGCCGGGATGTTGCAGCCCCGGACCGGCCGGCCGGAGCAAGCTTGGGGCGCCAGGCGCCGGGCGTATGTTTCTATGGTGGTCACGGCCGGCATTCAAGCCTGCGCGCATGACAGGACCGTGACGCCGGTGCAATAAATGATGGCGCATGAAACAAAAGGGGCACGCGCAATGCGTGCCCCCTGGAACGTACCGGCCGCTGCCGGTGCGGCAAAGCCTCAGTACATGTATTGCAGGCCGAGGATGAACTTGTCGCGCGACGGCCCGCCGTCGGTGCCCATGCTGGAATAGACGCCGCTGATGCGGGTGTTGTGGCCGGCGATGACATAGGTCAGGCCGAGGTCCCACTGGTCGTTTGACGGGCCGGAGTCCGGATTGAACTCCTGGTAGCGCACATAGGGCTGGAACTGGCCGATGCCGATGCGTGTCGGGAACAGGTAGGCCGCGGTCACCTTCCAGGCGTCGCCCTGGGTTGCGCCGCCGCAGTTGGTCGTGTGGTGGCACAGCGGGTCGTTCGGGGCGACGTCGGCGACGCCGTCGGTGTCGTAGTCGTAGTACGCGGCTTCCAGTGTCAGGTGGCCGCCGGTCGACAGCCGGGTCTGCAGCAGCGCATCGATGTTCCAGGCGGTGAAGTCGCCCCGTGCGCCGGCCAGGCCGACACCGTTGTTCTGCGTCTGGAAGGCGGCACCTATGGTCAGGATTTCCTTGGTGCCGAAGTAGTCGTCATTGCCGAAGTAACCGGTTTCCTGCTCGAAGAAGCTCCAGGCGATGCGGCCGGCGTAAAGATAGTCGCGCGACGAGTCGTTCGACAGGCCGGCGCTGCGGTTCTTGCCCTGATAGACGCCGGCCATGTAGAGCAGGCGCTTGTCCAGTATGTTGCCCCACAGCGTGGCGCCGTTGTCGCGGCCGGTATAGGCGTTCGGGTAACGCGACACCATCGGGTATTCCCACACGTTGGCGAAGTAGGGGCCGGCCATCTGTGCGCGGTCGCCCGGTACCAGCAGGCGGCCGAACGCGATATTGACGCCCTCGGTCAGTTCGATCTGCGCCATCAGGTCGAGCAGGCGCATCGACTCACCCTCCAGCCGCGCGAAGTTCGTCATCAGGCTCACCTGCTTCGTGATCTGCGCGACCGTGATGATCCGGAACGAATCCAGCGACAGGTCGCTGTGGTGGACGCCGCCCGCCTGTTCGGTGTTGGTGTAGGCGCCGCTCGTCCACATGCCCAGCGTCAGCGAACTGTCGCCCGGCCCGTTGAAGGTCGAAGCGGCCTGGGCGCAGCCGGCCGCGGCAAGCAGGCCGGCCAGGGCAGTGGAAATCGTGTTGCGTACTGCACGGGCAGTCGTTCCGCGTGCGCGGATTTCTTGTTTTGTCGTCGTCATCGAGAAGGTTTTCCGGTGGATCGCGTTGGTGCGGGTCGATGCCCGCTTCCGTTTCCAGTCGCCATTGCCGGCAAGGCTGGATGCATGGCGGGACGGATTGTGCACCGTTATGGTGCGTTCGGTCGACCGGCCAAATGTACGGGGTGCCCGAGTCCGCGGTCTGGCCGGTACGCGCCGTGCCGGAAAACAAGAAGGGTGCGCCGTGGCGCACCCTTCGAAGACGCGGCCGGCGCATTGCACGCCGGCTGCCGCGTTCATCAATACATCAGCTGCACGCCGAGGATGAACTTGTCCTTGTTGCTGGCGCCGGCGCCCGGGTCCATGTCGGAATAGACCGCGGTGATGCGTGCGTTGTGTCCGGCCATGATGTAGCTCAGGCCGATGTCCCACTGCTTGCTCTTCGAGCCGCCATCCGGATCGAAGGTCTGGTAGCGGACGTAGGGCTGGAACTGGCCGATGCCGACCTTGACCGGGATCAGGTAGGCGGCAGTTCCCAGCCATGCGTCGCCCTGCACCGCGCCGCCGCAGTTGTTGGCATTGACTGCGGCACAGGCTGCGACCACGCCAGCCGAAGTGTCGGAGATGTCGTCGGTGTCGTAGTCGTAATAGGCACCCTCGAGGGTGATCACGCCGCCGTTGGCCATCTTGGTCTCGAACAGCGCGTCGACGTTCCAGGCACGGTAGTCACCATTGGCGGTGGCGGTGCCGACGCCGTTCTTCTGGTACTGGTAGGCGGCGCCGACGGTGAACACTTCCTTGCCGCCGAAATAGCTGTTGGTGCCGTAATAGCCCAGTTCCGGCTCGAGGAAGCTGTAGGCGATGCGACCGGCGTACAGCGGATCTGCCGAGTCGTTCGACAGGCCGGTGCCGCGGTTCTTGCCCTGATAGGCACCGACTGCGTACAGCAGCTTGCCGTCGAAAATGTTGCCCCAGAGCAGCGCGCCGGTGTCGCGGCCGGTGAAGGCGTTCGGGTACTGCGACACCATCGGGTATTCCCACACGTTGGCGAAGTAGGGGCCGGCCAGATTGGCGCGGTCACTCGGCGGCAGCATGCGGCCGAACCAGAAGTTCAGGCCGTCCATCAGCTGGAACTGCGCCACCACGTCGAGCAGGCGCATGGTTTCGTCCGACTTGCGTTCGAAATTCACCATGGCGCCGATGTTCTTCGTGATCTTGCCGCTGGTGATGATGCGGATCGAATCGACGTTGAAGTCGCTCGAGCGCGAGGTGCCGTTCGGCGCCGCATCTTCCGCGTTGGTGTAGGAGGTGCGCAGCCACAGGCCGAGCGTCAGGTAGCTGTCGCCGGGGCCGGCTACGGTGACGCCGGCATTGGCGCTGCCGGCGGCGGCCAGCGCCACGGCCAGGGCGCCGAGGCGCGGAATGGACGACACGCTGCGCAGACGGGTTTTGGTGGTGTTTTTCATGATGCGGGACTCCCGGGTTGGTAACAAAGGTTCAAGGTGCAATGGGCTGAAAACTGGCTGGAAATGGGCTGATGAGGGTCAGTGGCTGATCATCCAGGGGCGCTTCGAGGGGAAAGCCTTGGAGCCGTCTTTCGCGACCGCGGTGTTGCGGCCGGGTTTGCCGCTGCAGCAGGAACAGCCGGCTCCGTGCGTGCGGCTGGCCAGCTTCGGTTCGTGGCGGCTGCGTTCGTTGGTGGCGTGGGCGGTACGCAGCTGGCCCGGCATGTCGGCGAACGAGGGCGCCGTGACCAGCACCCGCTGCGCCGGCGTGCCGCATTCCGGACACAGGCAGGCGGCGTCGCGCTGCGCGATGCTGCGCATGGCGGTGAAGCCGCCATGCGACGCGCATTGATAGTCGTAGGTCGGCATGGCGGCGGCCTCAGACCACGTCCGGCGACAGCGGCATCTGGATGCTGCCGTCGATGAACTTCACCGGACCGGCTTCGGTCGGCATGATGTCGAAGTCGAATATGTCGGTCGGCAGCCACAGCGTGGCGCAGGCGTTCGGAATGTCGACCACGCCGCTGATGTGGCCCTGCACCGGTGCGGTGCCGAGGATCGAGTAGGCCTGGGCACCGGAGTAGCCGAACTTCTTCAGGTACTCGATGGCGTTCAGGCAGGCCTGACGGTAGGCGACATGGACGTCGAGGTAGTGCTGCTTGCCCTGCTCGTCGACCGAAATGCCTTCGAAGATCAGGTAGTCGTCGTACTTCGGTGCGATCGGGCTGGGCTTGAAGATCGGATTCTTGATCGCGTACTTCTTCATGCCGTCCTTGATGATGTTCACCCGCAGGTGCAGCCAGCCGGCCATTTCGATGGCGCCGCAGAAGGTGATTTCGCCGTCGCCCTGCGAGAAGTGCAGGTCGCCCATCGACAGGCCGGCGCCCTTCACATAGACCGGGAAGTAGATGCGCGAGCCGCGCGACAGGTCCTTGATGTCGCAGTTGCCGCCGTGTTCGCGTGGCGGCACGGTGCGGGCGGCTTCGGCCGCCGCCTTGTCGCGCGCCTCGCCCTTCATGCGTCCCATGTGGGCGGTCGGTGCGCACGGCGGGCAGCCCAGCGCGGGCACGCGGTCCGGATCGGTGTTGATGAAATCGACTTCGCGCTTGTTCCACTCTTCCAGCAGCTTGGGGTCGGGCAGGCAGCCGATCAGGCCCGGGTGGATCAGGCCGGCGTACTTCACGCCGGGCACGTGGCGCGACTCGGTGAACATGCCCTTGATGTCCCAGATCGATTTCTGGGCCAGCGGGAAGTGGTCGGTCAGGAAGCCGCCGCCGTTCTTCTTCGAGAAGAAGCCGTTGAAGCCCCACAGGCTGTCTTCCTTGGCGCCGATGTCGAGGATGTCGACCACCAGCAGGTCACCCGGCTCGCAGCCCTCGATGCCGATCGGGCCGGACAGGAAGTGCACCGTGGTCAGGTCGATGTCGCGCACGTCGTCGGCGCTGTCGTTGTTCTTGATGTAGCCGCCGGTCCAGTCGTAGGTCTCGATCTTGAAGTCGTCGCCCGGCTTGACCCAGGTGACGATCGGGATGTCGGGGTGCCAGCGGTTGTGCACCATGTCGTTTTCGTACGGCGACTGGTTCAGGTCTACCTTGATCAGGGTCTCGGCCATGTTTATCTCCTTGGGATGTGCGGGCGGATGGAAGGCGGTCAGACGGACAGGAACTGCTTGATGCGCGCGGTATCGGTTTCGGCGCGCGTGCTTTCGTGGACCAGGCGTCCGCCTTCGATGACGAACAGGCGGTCGGCAACGTCCATGGCGAAACTGAGGACCTGCTCGGACACGACGATGGTGATTTCGCGCAGCTTGCGGATCTCGTTCAGCGCCTTCGCGATGTCCTTGATGATCGAGGGCTGGATGCCTTCGGTCGGCTCGTCGAGCAGCAGCACCTTGGGATCGGTCACCAGTGCGCGGGCGATCGCCAGCTGCTGCTGCTGGCCGCCGGACAGGTTGCCGCCCTTGCGCCGGCGCATTTCCCACAGCACCGGGAACAGCGCGTAGATGTCTTCCGGAACCTTCTTGACGCGGGCGTTCTCGAGCCCGGTCTGGATGTTTTCCTCGACCGTCAGCGTCGGGAAGATCATCCGGCCCTGCGGTACGTAGGCGATGCCCTTGGCGACGCGCTGGAAGCTTTCGTCCTTCGACACTTCCTTGCCGGCCACCTCGATCTGGCCGCTCTTCAGCGGCAGGATGCCGATCAGTGACTTGAACAGCGTGGTCTTGCCCATGCCGTTGCGGCCCATGACTGCGACCGTTTCGTTCCTGTTGGCCTCGAACGAGATGCCGTGCAGCGCCTCGCTCTGGCCGTATGCGACGTGTACGTCCCTGACGTTGAGCATGATGTTTTCCTCGCGGTGGTCCGGGCTCAGTGGCCCAGATAGACGTCGATGACCTTGGGATCGGACTGCACCTTCTCCATCGATCCCTCGGCCAGGATCTTTCCCTGGTGCATGACGGTGACCTTGTGGGCGATCCGCTTGACGAAATCCATGTCGTGCTCGATCACGATCACCGAGCGCCCCTTGCAGATGCGCTGCAGCAGTTCGCCGGTCAGCTCGCGCTCGCGCACGCTCATGCCGGCGATCGGTTCGTCCAGCATCAGCAGCTCGGGCTCCTGCATCAGCAACATGCCGATCTCCAGCCACTGCTTCTGGCCGTGCGACAGCAGGCCGGCTTCGGTGTCCAGCGTGTCGGCCAGGCCGATTTCGGTGGCCACCGACTGCACCCTGTCCTTCACCTCGTCGGTGCACCGGAAGCCGAGCGCGCCGAGCACGCTGCGGCCGCGCGGGAAGGACACTTCGAGGTTCTTGAAGACGGACAGGTTTTCGTAGATCGACGGTGTCTGGAACTTGCGGCCGATGCCGGCGCGCACGATCTTGTGTTCCTGCACCTTCGTCATTTCCTGGTTCTTGAACTTGATGCTGCCGCTGCTGGCGCGCGTCTTGCCGCAGATCAGGTCGAGCAGCGTGGTCTTGCCGGCGCCGTTCGGTCCGATGATCACGCGCAGCTCGCCGCGATCGACGTAGAGGGTCAGTGCGTCGATCGCCTTGAAGCCGTCGAAGGACACTGTCAGGTCCTCGATCGCGAGTACGAAGTCGGTATTGCTCATGTTTGTCTCCGGTCAGGTCAGGCGCGGTGTCAGGCGGATTGGCCCTGCACGCCGCCCGGCAGCGGGGCCGACGGGGCGGACTTGTGGCTGGGGGACGACAGCGGTGCGGCGGGCGGTTCGACGGCCTGCGTGGAGGCCTTCGGCGCCTTGCGGCGCGCCAGCCAGGGCTTCACATGACTTTCATAGAGGCCGGCCAGACCGTTCGGGAACACGAGCACGACGCCGATGAACAGCGCGGCCATCAGGAACAGCCACAGGTCGGGGGCGGCTTCGGAGAAGTAGGTCTTGCCGGCATTGACCAGCAACGCGCCATACACCGCGCCGACCAGAGACATGCGGCCGCCGACCGCCGCCAGGATGACCATTTCGATCGACGGCACGATGCCGACCAGCGACGGCGACATGAAACCGACCTGCAGCGTGAACATCGCGCCGCCGACGGCCGAGATGCCGGCTGCCAGCACGAACACGAACACCTTGAACATGGCCACGTCGTAGCCGGAGAAGCGCACGCGGTCTTCCTTGTCGCGCATCGCCAGCAGCAGGGTGCCGAGCTTGGACATCTGTATCCAGCGGCACAGCAGGATCACGGCCAGCAGCAGTACGCAGTTGGCGAAGTAGAGGATGTACTTCGCCGAGTCGTCGCGGATGTCCCAGCCGAGCATCGTCCTCAGGTCGGTGATGCCGTTGACACCGCCGGTGTAGCCCTGCTGGCCGACGATGAGCACGGTCAGGATGAGCGCGACCGCCTGCGTGATGATGGCGAAATACACACCGCCGACCCGCCGCTTGAACATCGCGAAACTGATGATGAAGGCTAGGATCATCGGTACCGCGACCACCGCGATCAGCGCCAGCGGCAGGTGGCGGAACGGCTCCCACCAGAGCGGCAGGGCGGTCAGCTGATTCCAGTCCATGAAGTCGGGAATGCCCGGCGTCGACTGGATCTTGGTGGTGATCGGGTCGGAGGCCTCGAGCTTCAGGAACATGGCCATCATGTAGCCGCCGAGGCCGAAGAACACGCCCTGGCCCAGACTCAGGATGCCGCCGTAGCCCCACAGCATCACCAGTCCGACGGCGACGAAGGCGTAGCTGAGATATTTGCCGACGAGGTTCAAACGGAAGATGTCCATCGTCAGCGGGAAAACCACCATGATCACCAGCGCGAGGATGAGGACGCTGCCCATCCCGCTGCGTGCGACCCAGTTCTTGAATGCGTCCATGTGAATCTCCTGGAAGGTGCGAAAGCGTTCTGAAGCGCGGTCGGTGGCGCGTTCAGCGGCGGATCTTCGAAGCGACCAGGCCCTGGGGACGGATCATCAGGATGGTCACGATCAGCAGAAGCGTGAGCACCTTGGCCATCGAGCCGGTCAGGAAGAATTCGGCGATCGACTGCGTCTGTGCGATGCCGAAGGCCGAAGCCACGGTGCCGAGCAGGGAACCGGCGCCGCCGAAGGTCACCACCAGGAAGGCATCCACGATGTAGAGCGAGCCGGAGGTCGGACCGGTCGAGCCGATGGTCGTGAAGGCGGCGCCGGCGACACCGGCGATGCCGCAGCCGATGGCATAGGTCAGGCGATCGGTGCGCCGGGTGTTGATGCCGGTGGCGTTGGCCATCGGGCGGTTGGCGACGGTGGCGCGCACCCGCAGACCCCAGCGCGACTTGTAGAGCGCGAGCAGCACACCGCCGGTCACCAGCAGGGTGAGCACGAGCACGAACAGGCCGTTGATCGGGATGTCCAGCCCCTCGGAAGGCGACCACGAGCCCATCAGCCAGTCGGGCAGCGTGGGGCTCACTTCCTTCGGGCCGAAGGTGGAGCGGAACACCTGCTGCATGCCCAGCGACAGGCCCCAGGTGGCGAGCAGCGTATCCAGCGGCCGCTTGTACAGATGCCGTATCAGCGCCCATTCGACCAGCCAGCCGAAGATGAAGGCGATGGCGAAGGCGGCCAGGATGGCGAACGGAAAATAGAGCTGCATCAGCCCCGGTGCATGGGTTTCGGTGAGGCTGGAAAACAGGTAGATGGTGTAGGCGCCGATGGTCATGAATTCGCCATGTGCCATGTTGATGACGCCCATCTGGCCGAAGATGATGGCCAGGCCGAGACCCATCAGCAGCAGGACCGAGAACAGGCTCAGGCCGGCGAAGCCCTGCATCAGGGCGATGTTGTAGATTTCGTCGAATGACATGACGGACCTCCGGACGTGGAACGGGCGCTTCGTTGCGCCGGCGTTGGCTGCGGGGCAATGCCGTTCCGGCTCGGCCGGGACGGCATGCAGGTCAAGAGCCGCTGACGGGACGAAGCACGTGCCTCATCCCGTCGATGGCTTACTGGTAGCCCTTCGGGAACGGATTCGGCTCGATCAGCTCGGGCGATTCGGCGACCACCTTGAAGGTGCCGTCCGGCTGCCCCTGGGCGATGCGCGCCTTGCTCCACAGGTGGTGGTTCTCGTGCAGCTTCACGTAGCCCTCGGGTGCGGTCTTCAGCTCGATGCCGGGCGAGGCGGCGACCACCTTGTCGACATCGAAGCTGCCCGCCTTCTCGACGGCCGCCTTCCACAGCCAGGGGCCGAGGTAGCCCGCCTGCGTCACGTCGCCGATCACCGACTTCGGTCCATAGGCCTTCTTGAATGCCTCGACGAAGCCCTTGTTGTTGGCGTTGTCGAGCGACTGGAAGTACTTCATCGAGGAGTAGAAGCCGGCGAAGTTTTCGCCGCCCACGCCCAGCATTTCGTCCTCGGTCACCGACAGCGTCAGCAGGAACTGCTTGACGCCGGTGATGCCAGCGGCCTTGAGCTGCTTGTAGAAGGCCACGTTCGAGCCGCCGACCACGGCGGCGAAGATGCAGTCCGGCTTGGCGACCTTGATCTTGTTGATCAGCGAGTTGAAGTTGGTGTTGCCGAGCGGGTAGTACTCCTCGCCGACCACCGAGCCGAGCTTGCCGACCGACTCGATGTGCTTGCGTGCGATCTTCATCGAGGTGCGCGGCCAGATGTAGTCCGAGCCCACCAGGAAGTAGGTCTTGGCCTTCTTCTCCTTCGATGCCCAGTCCAGACCCCAGATGATCTGCTGGGTCGCTTCCTGACCGGTGTAGATGACGTTCTTCGACTGCTCGAGGCCCTCGTAGAAGGTCGGGTAGTAGAGCAGGCCGTTTTCCTTCTCGAACACCGGCAGCACCGCCTTGCGCGAGGCCGAGGTCCAGCAGCCGAACACGCAGGCCACGCGGTCATTGACCAGCAGCTTCTTCGACTTTTCGGCGAAGGTCGGCCAGTCGGACGCGCCGTCTTCCTTGATCACCTTGATCTTGCGGCCGAGGATGCCGCCCATCGCATTGATCTGGTCGATGGCCAGCTGTTCGGCCTGGATCGATCCGGTTTCGGAGATCGCCATCGTGCCGGTGGCCGAGTGCAGCTGGCCGACGATGACTTCGGTGTCGGTCACCGCCAGCTTGGTCGTATTGACCTTCGCGGTCGGGAACTGCCCGGCCTGGGCGAGCGCGAGGCCGGGCACCATCAGGGCCGGCGCGGCAGCCATGCCCATCAGGACCTTGCGGCGCTGTTCATCGGTCAGCGGCGTCTGGATCGGATCTTTCTTTTCAGCCATATCTGTTCTCCTGGGCGGACGGGTTGGGGAGCTTCAGGCGAGACGGCCGAGGTCATTGGGACTTTTGTGCGGTGCACCGCAACCGTTCGCTGCGGACCGAAAATTAGTCGTCGGGGGTGCGTACGCACATACGTCAATCGACGTATGTGCGTACTCGGTGCAACACCTGTTCGGACCGGGGTTCGGTGCTAAGGTGAAGTCCTGCGCTTCTGCACTGCACCACGATGTGGCTGCAGGCACCGTTGCGGTGCGCGGTGGAGGTGGCGTGGAGGGAAGCTGTACCTTGTGCTCCGGGCGGAGCGCCGATGCGCGTTCCGGCGTTGCCGCCCGGAGCGTTTCTTGCATGTGTCGGGCCATCCGTCCTTTCGCCCGTACAGATGTCCGAAGCCACTCAGCAGATATTCAAGATCCGTCGCGACTACAACAGCTGGGTCGCGACCGAGACGCTGGAGGACTACGCGCTGCGCTACACGCCGCGCAGTTTTCGCAAGTGGTCCGAATGGCGGGTCGCCAACACGGCCTTCGGTGCGGTGTCCTTCCTCGCGCTTGAAGCGATCGGCGGTGCCATCGCACTGAACTACGGTTTCACCAACGCGCTGTACGCCATCCTGCTGGTCGGGCTGATCACCTTCCTGACCGGTCTGCCGATCAGTTACTGCGCCGCGAAGTACGGCGTGGACATGGACCTGCTGACGCGTGGCGCCGGCTTCGGCTATCTCGGTTCGACCATCACCTCGCTGGTGTATGCCAGCTTCACCTTCATCTTCTTCGCCATCGAGGCGGCCATCATGGCGCTGGCCTTCGAGATGTATTTCGGTCTGCCGCTGGTCTGGAGTTACCTGCTGTGTGCGGTGGTGGTGATTCCGCTGGTCATCCACGGCGTCACGCTGATCAGCCGCATCCAGCTGTGGACGCAACCGCTGTGGCTGGTGCTGCTGGCGCTACCCTACGTCGCCGTGTGGCTGCAGGCGCCCGAGCTGTACAGCCAGTTCACCACCCTGAGCGGGCGCTCGTCGGGCAGCAGCGAATTCGACTGGCTGATGTTCGGTGCGGCCTCCACGGTGGCGATTTCACTGGTGGTGCAGATCGGCGAGCAGGTTGACTACCTGCGCTTCCTGCCCGAGAAGAATGCCGCCAACCGCGGCCGCTGGTGGGCGGCGGTGCTGATCGCCGGCCCGGGCTGGATCGTGCCCGGCATGGTCAAGATGCTCGGCGGCGCCTTCCTGGCCTTCGTTGCGCTGCAGGCACAGGTACCGGTGACGCGCGCGGTCGAACCGACACAGATGTACCTGGCGGGCTACGCGTATGTGTTCGATTCGCCCTCGGTCGTGATGGCGGTGACCGCCTTCTTCGTCATCGTGTCGCAGCTCAAGATCAACGTGACCAATGCCTACGCGGGCTCGCTGGCCTGGTCCAACTTCTTTGCCCGGCTCACGCACAGCCACCCCGGCCGCGTCGTGTGGCTGGTGTTCAACGTGGTGATCGCGCTGCTGCTGATGCTGCTCGGCGTGTTCGAGGCGCTGGAACACGTGCTCGGGCTGTACGCCAACCTCGCCATCGCCTGGGTCGGCGCGCTGGTCGCCGATCTGGTGATCAACAAGCCGCTCGGCCTCAGCCCGGCGCACATCGAATTCAAGCGCGCCCACCTGTACGAGATCAACCCGGTCGGCCTGGGGGCCATGCTGATCGCCACGCTGGTGTCCGTGCTGGCCTACACCGGCTGGATGGGCGACGCAGCGCAGGCCTTCTCGCCCTTCATCTCGCTGGCCACCGCCTTCGTGACCGCACCGCTGATCGCCTGGAGCACGCGTGGCCGCTACTACCTTGCGCGGCACAGCACCGCGCACTGGCGCCCGGGCCAGACCGTCACCTGCCACGTCTGCGAAAACAGCTTCGAGTCGGAGGACATGGCTTACTGTCCGGCCTACGGGCAGCCCATCTGTTCGCTGTGCTGCACGCTGGAATCGCGCTGCCACGACCGCTGCAAGTCGCAGGCCAGCGCGGCCGACCAGCTGCATGCGGTACTGAACGCCATCCTGCCGGTACGGCTGGCCCGGCGCGTCAATTTCCGCATCGGCCACTTTCTGGTGGTGTTCCTGTCGCTGACCGTGCTGCTGGCGGTCATCTTTGGCGTCGTCTACTACCAGGAGGCGGTGGTGTCCGGGCTTTATCCGGCGGCGCGCGACAGCCTGCTGCTGACGCTGCTCAAGACCTTCGCGCTGCTGGTGCTGCTGTGCGCGGTGTGCGCCTGGTGGATCGTGCTCGGCTCGGAGAGCCGCCGCATGGCGCAGGACGAATCGAACCGGCAGAACCAGCTGCTGATGCGCGAGGTCGATGCCCACCGCAAGACCGATCTGGCGCTGCAGAAGGCCAAGGATTCAGCCGAATCGGCCAATCTGGCGAAGACGCGCTACGTTACCGGCATCAGCCACGAACTGCGCACGCCGCTCAACAGCATCCTGGGCTACGCGCAGATCCTGCTGCGCGAACTGGGGCAGGGCGGGCAGCCGGCCGGCGGGACGCACACGGGTGGTCTGGCGCATGGCGAGCAGCAGCGCCGCGCGCTCGGCACCATATTGCGCAGCGGCGAGCATCTGCTCGGCCTGATCGACGGATTGCTCGATCTGGCGCGCATCGAGGCCGGCAAGCTGCGGCTCGATCCGTCACCGATGCCGATGCGCGAGCTGCTCGACGACCTGGCCAAGATGTTCGAGCCGCAGGCGGCACGCAAGGGCCTGGCGTTCCGCATCGAAACCAGCGGCCGCATGCCCGACTACGTGCGGGTGGACGTCAAGCGACTGCGCCAGGTGCTGATCAACCTGCTCGGCAACGCGGTCAAGTTCACCACGCGCGGCGAAGTGGCGTTGCGCATCGACTACCGCATGGAGGTGGCCCGCTTCGAAGTGGCCGACACCGGCCCGGGCATCGCGCCGGAAGATCAGGCGCGCATCTTCATGCCGTTCGAGCGCAGCAGTTCCGGGCGCGCCGTGGCCGAGCCGGGCGCCGGTCTTGGCCTGAGCATCAGCCGCATGCTCAGCTCGCTGATGGGTGGCGAACTGACGCTTGAAAGCGAACCGGGACGCGGCAGCATCTTCCGCCTCCGCCTCTACCTGCCGGAATATCTGTCGGTGCCGACCAGTGTGCGGCCGACCCGGCAGGTGATCGGTTACGAGGGGGCGCGCCGCCGCATCCTGCTGGTCGACGATGACGCCACGCAGCGGCACATGCTGACCGGCATGCTGCAGCCGCTCGGTTTCGATGTCGACGAAGCGGCCAGCGGCCGCGAAGGACTGGAGCGCGTCGGTCTGCGGCGACCCGACGTGGTGCTGCTCGACATCAATATGGACGGTATGGATGGCTGGGAAACGGCGCGCCGGCTGCGCGAGTTCGATGGCGATCCGATTCCGGTCATCATGGTGTCGGCCAATGTGTTCGACAACCGTAGCGAGTTGTTGCGCGCCGCCGGTTGCGCCGGCTTCGTGCCCAAACCCGTCATGGAATCCGAACTGCTCGACCAGCTGCGCGACGCGCTCGACCTGACCTGGCATGTCGAGGTGCCGGATGACGCTGCGCCGACACCGCGCCAGGCTGAAGCGAACCAGCCGCTGCTCGCGCTGGACGAGGAGGAACGCGCGGCGCTGCTGCGCCTGTCGCGCCTTGGGCACGTCAACGGGATTGCGACGCTGCTCGACGCGATCGCCGAGCGCTCCGACGAAGCACGCGACGACTGCCGCCGCCTGCGTACCCTGATAGACGGCTTCGATCTGATCCGTTTCACCGAACTTCTGCAACGTGATGCCCATGTCCAATGAAACCTCCTTTCACCAGCCGGTCGTGCTGGTGGTCGACGATGCGCCCGATTCGCTCGGCTTCCTGTGCGAGGCGCTGACCCAGGCCGGCTACCTCGTGCTGGTCGCCAACGACGGTGCGTCGGCGCTGGCCCGGCTCGAACTCGTGGTGCCCGATGCCATCCTGCTCGACGCGGTCATGCCCGGCCTGTCCGGATTCGAAACCTGCCGCCTGATCCGCGAGGAACCCGGGCTGACCCACGTGCCGGTCATCTTCATGACCGGTCTGTCGGGCACCGCCGAAGTGGTGCAGGGCTTCACCGCCGGCGGCACCGACTACGTGGTCAAGCCGCTGCGCGTCGAAGAGGTGCTGGCGCGCCTGACGGCGCATGTGCGCAATGCGCGTGCGGTGCGCATCGCCCGTCAGGCGGTGGACGTCGCCGGTCTCGGCGTGCTGGTGATCGACGCGCTGGGCCGCATCGCCTGGCGTTCGCCGCGCGCTGCGGAAAATCTGGCGCAGTTCGGCATCGATACTTCCGAGGCGCCGCCGGGCGAGTGGCTGGCAGAAGCCGCCGGCATGGCCGACGAGCCGGGTGCCGACGCCAAACTGCTGAGCGAGCGCGGCGAGCAGTCGCTGTACGCGCGCAGTCTTGGCGCGGTCGGACTGGGCGAGCACATGCTGCTGCTCGACGTGCGCCGCCGCGGTGAATCGAGTACGCGCATCGCCGGCGCCCAGCTGACGCCACGCGAAGCCGAAGTGCTGTCCTGGCTGGCCAAGGGCAAGACCAATCGCGACATCGGTGAAATCCTCGGCATGAGCCCGCGCACCGTGAACAAGCACCTCGAACACGTGTACGAAAAGCTCGGCGTCGAAACCCGCGCCGCCGCCGCCGCGCTGGCGATGCGGGCGGTCAGCGATTGATGTTCCGCTGAAAGTCACCGGGTCATGCCGGTCCGTTCGCGACGGGTGTTGCATCCGCAAAACTCCGCGCGGTGCGCAGGTTTTCGCAGGAGCGAGCCATGCTCGCGAAAACCCGCATCGATCACCGCCCACCGCCGCCCGACGACCGGATCGCGACCATGGGTCGCTCCTACAGAGGCAGCGTCGCAAGGTTTTCTGTAGGAGCGAGCCATGCTCGCGAAAACCCACGTCGATCACCGCCCACCGCCGCCCGACGACCGGATCGCGACCATGGGTCGCTCCTGCAGGGGGTGCGGCGCGGAGGTTTTCGCAGGAGCGAGCCACGCTCGCGAAAACCCACGTCGATCACCGCCCACCGTCGCCCGACGGCCGGATCGCGACCATGGGTCGCTCCTACAGAGGCAGCGTCGCAAGGTTTTCTGTA
>JAHRYN010000004.1:0-21517 GCA_020621405.1 Betaproteobacteria bacterium | reverse complement strand
GGAGCGAGCCATGCTCGCGAAAACCCACGTCGATCAGCGCCCACCGCTGCCCGACTACCGGATCGCGACCTGGGCGTTGCGGCTGGCCTACTTTGCCGGCTTCGGTGGCTCGTCCGGAAGGTTGAGACCGTTGCACAGCGCGTCGTTCTGCCCCCAGGTGACGTCGGCGCTGACCCGGCTGTCGGAGTCGCCGCAGCTCATCCAGTCGCTCCGGACGCCGAGCAGATAGTCCATGCGCGCCCAGAACAGGTCGTAGATCGAGGTGCCCTGGACCTCGCCGCCGACCCGGGGCCCGGTGTGCGTGGCCGGCGTCATGCCCAGCAGCGACGCGGTTGTATGCCGCTGCGAGGTGCGGATCGACACCTTCGCGCGGGTGGTGCCGTCGGCTTCGGTGACGTCCAGCGTCCAGTCGTCGACACCGGTGATCAGCACCATCGGTTCGTAGTTCTGCCAGTGACGTGTCGCCGTCAGGCCGCTTTCGCTGTGTTCGATCATGAAGCGCTTGCCTCCCGACAGCCGCCAGAGCTGTTCTGCGGCATCGACTACCTGCTTTGCCGACTTGCCCGGATATTCGCGGCTCACCATGCTGTTCCAGTCCGCTTCGCTCATCGGCGGGTGTTCGGTCGCGCAGCCCGCGAGCAAGGCGGCGATCAGGAGTGCGGTGGCGGCGGTGCGGTGGCGTTTCATGGGCTCGTGTCGGATGCGGCAGATCGTGACGCGATGGTCGCGTCCGCTGCCGGGGAGCGCGATTCTGGTCGGTCCGGTGCAGCGGCGTCAATCCTAGGGTCTGTTGACATTGAATCGCAGGTCGCGCGCGAATCCTGTTGCGTTCAGATCAAGGCGGGCCTCCTGACCTGACTGGCCGTCAGGTCAGGAGGCCCAACGCCGAGCTGGGCGCAACAGGACTCGCGCCCTTCGGGTTTGCAGGGTGCACGCCACGGTCTGCGTTGCGCTCCTAGTCGAGACGGCCAGTCTCGACTTCGTCGCACGCCTTGCCCGTGACGTGCGCCCTGCAAACGTGGCCTGCGATTCAATGTCAACAGACCCTAAGCCCGGCAAGCGGCAGAGCAGGCGCGCCGTCATCTGCCCTTACAAAGCGCGCACGGCCCATCCACCACGCACCGACCCGAGCAAGTAACATCCCGCCTTTGCAAATCCTGCCCTCCGCCGCCGGCATGTCTGAGCACCGAACGGTTGCCGTCTATTTCGTCGCTTCGCCGCTGCAGTACCTCGCCGCCCGGCGCATCGCGACCGATATCGAACGCGGCGCGCGTCAGGTGCTGGTCTGGTACAAGCCGGGCATGAAGCCTGTTGTCGATGCGGCCGAGTGGGACGCGTGCACCTACATGCCATGGCCGCGCTGGGAGCCGCTGCCGGGCTGGTTCGGGCGGCATCGCCGGTTGCGCGCAAACATCGGGCTGGTGGCCGGGCTGGTTGGACGCTGCGAGCGCCTGATCCTGCACAGCGCGGTGTTCGACACCGAAGCGATCAACTACTTTCTCGATGCCCTCCCGCGCTTGTCCGGTGCGCGCGAAATGCATGCACGGATACTGCCGGACGGGCTGATCAGCATCCGCCGTTACCCGCTGACCTTGCTCAAGCGCGTCATGCAGCGGGCGCGCGGCCTGCGCCGCCTGTTCGCGCCGGAACTGCGCTACCGCTGCTTCGCCGGCGACCGCATCGGTTCGGACGCGCCGTTCTGCGACCGCATCTACGTGCTGCCGGGTCTGCCATACGAGTATCCGCCGGACAAGGTGAGGGTGCTGCCGCCGCTGGTCGATGCGCTGCCGGCGATGTCCGCGCGCTTGCCGGACGCATCCCGGCGCGCGCTGGTGATCGGCCAGCCGCTGGTCGGTGCCGGTCTGATGCCGGCTGAACGCCTGGCGCCGCTCACCGCGGGCATCCGCGACTGGCTGGCCGGGCAGGGCATTGCCGACATCGACTACAAGGGGCACCCGAAGGACCCGGCACGCGAGCTGTGCCACCCGGACTACCGGGTGATCGATCCGCCGTGCGCGCTGGAGATGCACATGGCGCGCACACGCTACGACGCCGTGGTCGGCGTGCGTTCCAGTGCGCTGCTGTTCGCGCGGCAGATCTATGACCCATCGGTGCCCGTGCTGGCCTTCGGCTGGCAGGCGCTGAGCTTCAAGTCGGCAGCGGAGAAAGCGGACATGAAACACGCCTTCGAACAGTGTGGCGTGGTGTTCGCATGAGTCTGGCGACGCTGCGGGCACGCATCCCCGCTATCAATTCCTGGCTGTTGGCCGGTGTGTTCTTCTGCATTCCGATACAGGTCGCACCGGCGTTCTGGCTGACCGCGCTGATGCTGCTGCTGTGGCTGGTCGAAGGGCGGTATGCGGACAAGCTGCGTACGCTGCGGGCCGAGCCGCTGACCTGGATATTCGCCGCGTATTACGGCGTGTTCCTGCTGTCGATGCTGTGGACCGAGGACCGGGCGTGGGGCTGGCGCATGGTCGGCAAGCAGCAGTTCTTCCTGCTGTTCCCTCTGTATTTCACGGTCGCGCGGCGCGAGCATCTCGGCCGTTATGTCGGCGCCTTCCTGCTCGCGGTGTCGATGTGCGAACTGCTCGCCTTCTACAACTGGGCACAGCTCCAGCTGTGGCCGGGTCTGCCGGACGGCATCCGCGTCGCCAAAAGTTCGGACGACACGGCGCCCTTCGTCGACCGCATTCTGTATACGCCGTCGCTGGCGCTGGCCGGCTATCTGGCCGGCCACCGTCTGCTGTTCGAGGCACAAACGCTGCGCAGTCGCGCGATGTACGTGCTGCTGCTGCTGGCAACCACGGCCAATCTGCTCATTTCCGGCGGCCGGGCCGGCATGGTCGGCTTCCTCGTGCTGCTCGCGCTGCTGGTGTTCCAGCGCTTCGCGCGCCGGCCGGTACTGGCGGCGGCGACCGCTGCGCTGCTGATCACCACCGTCGTGCTCAGCGGCTATCACGGCAACAGCTATTTCAGGGAGCGGGTGGACGACGCGATCGACCAGGTGAGCCACTACGAGGATCGTCCCAATTCCTCGGTCGGCCTGCGCATCGTCTATTCGACCAATGCATGGCGCATCTATGCCGAACATCCGCTGCTCGGCATCGGTGCCGGCGATTATCCGGAGGAGTACCGGAAGATGAACGCGCTGCACACGCCACAGTGGGAGCCGGCGTGGAATCCGCACAACCAGTACCTGCTGGCGCTGACCAGCGCCGGGTTGGCGGGCGGTGTCGCGCTGCTGGCGGTGCTGCTGGCGCCGGTCCTGCGGCGCAACCGGGATGACGGCAGACGTCGCATGAGCCGGGCGCTGCCGACGCTGTTCTTCGTGCTGTGCTTTTTCGAGTCCTACCTGATGCGTTCCAACACCAGCTTGATGTACGTGCTCTTCCTCGCTGCGCTGTGGCGCGGCACCGAGGACGCCGCCGCGTGAAGCGCATCCTGATCATCCGCACCTCGGCCATCGGCGACGTGGTGTTCGCGTCGCCGCTGGCGGCCGCGCTGCGCCGCACGCACCCGGATGCACATATTGCCTGGCTGGTCGAACCGGGCATCGCGCCGCTGATCGCGCACGACGCCTGCATCGACGAGGTCATCCCCTGGCCCAAGGGCGAATGGAAGGCGCTCTGGCGCGATGGCCGGCGGCTGGAACTGTGGCGCCGCGTGCGCGCCTTCCGCGCCATGCTGCGCGAGCGCCGCTTCGACACTGCGCTCGATCTGCAGGGCCTGCTCAAAAGCGGGCTGCTCGCCTGGATGAGCGGGGCGCGCCGGCGTGTCGGGCTCGGATCGAAGGAAGGCAGCGGCTGGCTGATGACCGAAGTGCTGGAACGCGGCGGCGACCACGCGCGCATCAGCTCGGAATATCTGTTCCTCGCGCAGCACCTCGGGCTCGACTGCGCCGACTTCCTGCCGCGGCTGACGGTCGCGGCCGACGCGGACGCACGCGCGCTCGACCTGCTGGCGGCGCACCGGCTGATACCGGGGCGCTACGTCGCATTCGCGCCCTTCACCACGCGGCCGCAGAAGCACTGGTTCGAGGATGCCTGGCAGACGCTGGCGACCCGGATGGCCGACGAGCACGGGCTGACGCCGGTGCTGCTGGGCGGCCCGGATGACCGCGAGGCTGCGGCGCGCATCGCCGCAGCCGATGCGCGCATCGTCAATCTGGCCGGCAGCACGCGCCTGCCCGAAGCGGCGGCGCTGATCCGCCACGCGGCACTGCTGGTCGGCGTCGATACCGGGCTGACCCACATGGGCGTCGCGCTGGCACGACCGACGGTGGCCATCTTCGGGTCGACCTGTCCGTACAGCGTGACCGGGCGCGACAACGCGAAGGTGATCTGGCTCGGCAAGTCCTGCTCGCCATGCCGGCGCCACCCGACCTGCGGCGGCAGCTTCCATTGCCTGCGCGACATCACGCCGCAGCACGTCATCGACGTCGCGTTGCCCCTGACCGGTCTTCCCGCATGAAAACACTGCATATCGAAATGGGCCGCCATCGTCTCGGCGGCACCATGCAGGTCTATTACCTGATGCGCGGCCTGCGCGAGCGCGGCGTACCGGCGGTACTGGTGTGCGCGCGTGGCGGCGACCTGCACCAACTGGCTGCACGCGACGGACTGAACCTGCGCGCGGTCGATTTCGCCGGTGACGTCGACCTGCGCTTCGTCTGGCGGCTGGCCGCCATCCTGCGTGCCGAGCGGCCGGACATCATCCACATCCACAGCCGGCGCGGTGCCGACACGCTGGGCCTGATCGCGGCGAAGATCACCGGCATAGGCAAGGTCATCCTGTCGCGGCGCGTGGATGATCCGGTCAAGCCGGGCTGGCTGACGCAGCTGCGCTACGTGAAATTGCCGGATCGCGTGGTCACCGTGTCCAAGGGCATCGCCCGCGTGCTGGAAGCGGCCGGCGTGCCGGCGTCGTGCATCCGGCAGGTATACAGCGCCATCGATTTCCGCGCCTACCAGTCGGCGCTCGATGTCACGGCTGCGCGTGCGCGGCTCGATCTGCCGCCCGGCGTGCCGGTGCTGGTGGTGATCGCCCAGCTGATTCCGCGCAAGGGCCACCGCTTCCTGCTGCAGGCGCTGCCGGCCGTGCTGGCGCAGCATCCGGGCACCCGGGTGCTGTTCGTCGGCGAAGGCGCGGAAGAGGCCGCCCTGCGGGCCGAGGTGGCGCGCGGCGGACTCGAAGCCTGCGTTCGCTTCCTCGGCTATCGCAACGACATCGGCGACATCCTGCGCGCCTGCGACGTGCTGGTGCATCCAGCGACCATGGAAGGTTTCGCCAATGTGGCGATGCAGGCGATGGCGTCCGGCATTCCGGTGGTGTCGTCGGCGGTCGGCGGCATGCCCGAGTCGGTGCGCGATGGCGTCACCGGCCTGCTGGTGCCGCCCTGCGACCCGCCCGCGCTGGCGGCGGCGCTGCTGCGGCTGCTCGACGATCCGGCGTTGCGTGCCCGGCTCGGCGAGCAGGGGCGCCGCATCGTCGAACAGGAATTCAATACCGACGCGATGATCGAGGGCAATCTGCGCGTCTACCGCGAACTGCTGGCGGACTGAGGCGGGCGAAACGGAATCGTCGTGACAGCCGCCTCATCCAGCCTTCCGCACAGCGCACAGACCGGGCCGCACGAACAGCTCGCGGCGCTGATCGCGCGCCGCGCCGGCAATCCGTTCCGCAAGCCGGTCGCGCCATTCAGTCTGGAGGCGTTCGCCCGCTTCACCACCATCTGCGATCCGGCCCGGCCGCTTATTGTCGACAGCTGCTGCGGCATCGGCGAGAGCACGCTGAATCTGGCTGAACGCTTTGCCGACCACTTCGTGCTCGGCGTCGACCAGTCGTCCGACCGGCTGTCGCGTGCTCCGGCGCTGCCGTCCAACGCGCTGCTGCTGCGCGCCGACATGGCCGACATATGGTGCCTGCTGCGCCAGCACGCCTGGCGACCGGCGCGCCAGTACCTGCTGTATCCGAACCCGTGGCCCAAGATCGGCCAGCTCGCCCGCCGCTGGCCGGCGCACCCGGTGTTTCCGGTCGTGCTGGCGCTGGGCGGCGTCATCGAATGCCGCAGCAACTGGCGCATCTATGTCGAGGAATTCGCGCTTGCCGCGCAGCTGATCGCCGGCATCGACGCGCCGGTCGATACCTTCGTGCCCGGGGAACCGATGACGCCGTTCGAACGCAAGTATCTGGCCAGCGGGCATCCGCTGTTCCGCTGCGTCTTGCCACTGGCGGGGCGGACGTGAGCGACCTGTGCCGGCGGTGCGGCGCGTGCTGCGCCAGTTTCCGCGTCGATTTCCATCCGTCGGCCGGCGAGGCGCAGGGTGGTTGCGTACCCGAGGGACTGTACGACGAGCTGAACGCCTCGATCGCGCGCATGCGCGGCACCGACGACGCGCAACCGCGCTGCCGGGCGCTGCGCGGGACGATAGGCGAGGCGGTTCGCTGCGTCATCTACGACGAGCGCCCGGAACCGTGCCGCGAATTCGAAGCCGGATCGGACGCCTGCAAACGCGCGCGCCGACGGCACGGGCTGCCTGATTCCGCATGAGCCCGTGCAGGTGACGACCGGATCGCCGGGGCGCAAGGCGAGGTTTTTTGCAGGAGCGAGCCATGCTCGCGACAGCGCGCGTTGCTCATCGCGCACCGCCGGTCGACGACCGGATCGCGACCATGGGTCGCTCCTACAGGGGGGTACCGCAAGGTTTTTCGTAGGAGCGAGCCATGCTCGCGAAAACCCACGTCGATCACCACCCACCGCCGCTCGACGGCCGGATCGCGACCATGGGTCGCTTCTGCAGGGGGTGCGGCGCGGAGGTTTTCGTAGGAGCGAGCCATGCTCGCGATAACGCAGGTTGCTCTTCGCGCACTGTGGCCCGAGGATCGGATTGAAATCACTGATCGTTCCCGCGGGAGACGTGATTACCGCCCCAGGATCAGCGGTTCCGGTTCAAGCGCCACGCCGAAGCGCCGTCGGACGCTGGCCTGGATGTCGGCGGCAAGGCCGAGCAGGTCGGCTGCACTGGCGTTGCCGTGGTTCACCAGCACCAGCGCCTGGCGCTCGTGTACGCCGGCATCGCCCCGTCGAATGCCCTTCCAGCCGCACTGGTCAATCAGCCAGGCGGCGGCGAACTTGATGCTGCCGTCGGCAGCCGGATAGTGCGGCGCATCGGGATGGGCTTCGAGCAGCTGTGCCGCCGCTGCTGCCGGCAGCACCGGATTGCGGAAGAAGCTGCCGGCGTTGCCCAGCACGGCGGGATCGGGCAGTTTGGCGCGACGCACTGCGCAGACCGCGTCGAACACGTCCTGCGGCGTCGGTTCGGCGATGCCACGGGCGGCCAGTTCGCGTCTCAGGTCGGCGTAGTCGCAGCGTACTTCAGGCCGCGTCGTCAGCCGGAATGCGACCCGGGTGATGATGGCGCGCCCGGCCAGTTCGTTCTTGAAGATGCTGTCGCGGTAGCCGGCGCGGCAGTCGGCCGCACTCAGACGGAGCCAGCGGCGGTCTGCCGTGTCCCATGCCACGACATGATCGAGATGATCGATCAGTTCGACGCCGTAGGCGCCGATGTTCTGTACCGGTGCCGCGCCGACGGTGCCGGGGATCAGTGCGAGGTTCTCGAGTCCGTGCCAGCCACGCGCCAGCGCGCAGGCCACCCAGTCATGCCAGGGTTCGCCGGCGGCGACGGCGACGGTCACGCTGTCTCCGGAGCGGACCAGCAGCTCGATGCCGCGCGTGCGCATGTGCAGCACCGTGCCCGGGAAGTCGGCACCGAACACGATGTTGCTGCCGCCGCCCAGCACCAGCAGCGGTTCGCCGCGGCGCTGCAGGTCGTCGGTGAGGGCAGGGAGGTCCGCAGCGTCGTCGACAGGCTGCAGGCGCGCCGCACGTGCCGGCAGGTGCAGCGTGTTGCAGTCGCGCAGGTCGGCGTCGGAAATGGCGGGCTGGATCATGGTGCGCCGGTCGTGAAATGGGGCGCGAGTATAGCCAGACAGTGCGTTGTAGTCGCGCTGGCTGCCTTGGCTTGGAATTGAATAAAAGATATCATATATAAGACTTGATCCACGTTTGGCGTCATCCGGTTTTGCGCTGCGCCACACGCTTTTGCGATTGATTGCAGGGTGCTGATTTAAAAACACTATTGCACATCCGCATCGGAACAGGTTTCGGATTTTCTGCCCGCGTCGTCGTGCGATGCACCATCAGAAGTGTGTGTCGTTCTATCATGCGGAATATCTGTTTACCGGAGGACCCACCGTGCTTGAAGCTTACCGTGCCCATGTTGCTGAACGCGCCGCGCTCGGCATTCCCCCGCTTCCGCTGACCGCGAAGCAGACTGCCGAACTGATCGAATTGCTGAAGGCGCCGCCCAAGGGCGAGGAAGCCACTCTGGTCGAACTCATCACCTACCGCGTGCCGGCGGGTGTGGACGATGCCGCGAAGGTGAAGGCCAGCTACCTGGCCGCCGTGGCGCACGGTACCGAGAAGTGCCCGCTGATCTCGAAGCAGAAGGCGACCGAACTGCTGGGCACCATGCTCGGCGGCTACAACATCAGCCCGCTGATCGACCTGCTGGACGACGCCGAGACCGGCGCGGTGGCCGCTGCAGGCCTGAAGAACACGCTGCTGATGTTCGACCAGTTCCATGACGTCAAGGAAAAGGCCGACGCCGGCAATGCCAACGCGGCCGCCGTGCTGAAGAGCTGGGCCGACGCGGAATGGTTCACCAGCCGTCCGGAAGTGCCGAAGTCGATCACGCTGACCATCCTGAAGGTGACCGGCGAAACCAATACCGACGACCTGTCGCCGGCACCGGACGCATGGAGCCGCCCGGACATTCCGCTGCACGCACTCGCGATGCTGAAGAACGCACGCCCGGGCATCACGCCGGAAGAAGACGGCAAGCGCGGCCCGGTCAAGTTCATCGAATCGCTGCGCGCCAAGGGCAACCTCGTTGCCTACGTCGGCGACGTGGTGGGTACGGGTTCGAGCCGCAAGTCGGCCACCAATTCGGTGCTGTGGTTCACCGGTGAAGACATTCCGTACGTGCCGAACAAGCGTTTCGGTGGCGTGTGCCTGGGCAGCAAGATCGCCCCGATCTTCTACAACACGATGGAAGATGCCGGCGCGCTGCCGATCGAGCTGGACGTGAGCCAGATGGACATGGGCGACGTGATCGAACTGCGCCCGTACGAAGGCAAGGCGCTGAAGGACGGCAAGGTGATCGCCGAATTCACCGTCAAGTCCGACGTGCTGTTCGACGAAGTGCGCGCCGGTGGCCGCATTCCGCTGATCATCGGCCGTGGCCTGACGGCCAAGGCGCGCGAGTCGCTGGGCCTGCCGCCGTCGACGCTGTTCCGCCTGCCGCAGAACCCGGCCGATACCGGCAAGGGCTACTCGCTGGCGCAGAAGATGGTCGGCCGCGCCTGTGGCCTGCCGGAAGGCAAGGGCGTGCGCCCGGGGACCTACTGCGAACCGAAGATGACCACCGTGGGCTCGCAGGACACCACCGGCCCGATGACGCGCGACGAACTGAAGGATCTGGCCTGCCTCGGCTTCTCGGCCGATCTGGTGATGCAGTCCTTCTGTCACACCGCCGCCTATCCGAAGCCGGTCGACGTCAAGATGCACCGCGAACTGCCGGAATTCATCAGCACGCGCGGCGGTGTCGCGCTGCGTCCGGGCGACGGCGTGATCCACTCCTGGCTGAACCGCCTGCTGCTGCCCGACACCGTCGGTACCGGCGGCGACTCGCACACCCGTTTCCCGATCGGCATTTCCTTCCCGGCCGGTTCCGGCCTGGTCGCCTTTGCCGCCGCCACCGGCGTCATGCCGCTGGACATGCCGGAATCGGTGCTGGTGCGCTTCAAGGGCAAGATGCAGCCCGGCATCACGCTGCGCGATCTGGTGCATGCGATTCCGCTGTACGCGATCAAGGCCGGCCTGCTGACCGTCGAGAAGAAGGGCAAGAAGAACATCTTCTCCGGCCGCATCCTGGAAATCGAAGGCCTGCCGGACCTGAAGGTGGAACAGGCATTCGAACTGTCGGACGCGTCGGCCGAGCGCTCGGCTGCCGGCTGTGCGGTCAAGCTGAACAAGGAACCGATGATCGAGTACATGAATTCGAACATCGTGCTGATGAAGAACATGATCGCCAACGGCTATCAGGACGCCCGCACGCTGGCCCGCCGCATCAAGGCGATGGAAGCCTGGCTGGCCGATCCGAAGCTGCTGGAAAGCGACGCCGATGCCGAGTACGCCGCGGTGATCGACATCAACCTGGACGACATCAAGGAACCGATCGTCTGCTGCCCGAATGATCCGGACGACGCGAAGTTCCTGTCCGAAGTGCAGGGCCAGGCGATCGACGAGGTGTTCATCGGCTCGTGCATGACCAATATCGGCCACTTCCGTGCGGCGTCCAAACTGCTCGAAGGCAAGCGCGACATTCCGGTCAAGCTGTGGGTTGCTCCGCCGACCAAGATGGACGCGGCCGAACTGACCAAGGAAGGCCACTACGGTGTGTTCGGCGCGGCCGGTGCGCGCACCGAAATGCCGGGTTGCTCGCTGTGCATGGGCAATCAGGCGCAGGTGCGTGAAGGTGCTACGGTCATGTCGACCTCGACCCGCAACTTCCCGAACCGTCTGGGCAAGAACACCAATGTATATCTGGGTTCCGCCGAACTGGCCGCGATCTGCTCGAAGCTGGGCCGCATCCCGACCGTCGCCGAGTACCACGCCGACATGGGCGCCATCAACAAGGACGGCGACAAGGTCTACCGCTACATGAACTTCGACCAGATCGAAGAGTATGCGGAGACCGCGAAGGCAGTGACGGCCTGATCTTCAGACCATTGCAGTCGAACTGAAAAGGCCCGCCGGGATTCCGGCGGGCCTTTTCATTGGTGCCGGACGCTTGCATCGGGATCGCCGTGCCACCGGCATTGCCTCATGACGCTCATGTTGCAGGCCGGCGGACCGTTAAGCCAATGACTCCCCTCCATGCGGCTGCGGCCGCCGAATCCATGTCCCTCGACCTTGCCCATCTCGACGTGCTGCTGGTGGAACCGTCGCCGACCCAGCTGAAAATCGTGCGCGAACGGTGTGCCTGTCTCGGCATCCGTCACCTGCGGGAGGCCGACGGCGTGCAGTCGGCACTGGCGGTGATGCGCCGCAAGGCACCGGACGTCGTGATCAGCGCGCTCTATCTGCCGGACGGCGACGGTACCGATCTGGTGCACGCGATGCGCGCGATGCCGGCGCTGCAGCAGGTCGCCTTCGTGCTCGTGTCGAGCGAAACGCGGCCACAGGCGCTGGAGGCCGTCCGCCAGTCGGGCGTCTGCGGCATCCTGCCGAAGCCGTTCGAGGTCGGACAGTTGCGGCACGTGCTCGATGCGACGCTGGAATTTCTGGCCGAGGCGGGCATGGACGACATGGACATCGACTTCGGGGCGCTGCGCGTGCTGCTGGTCGATGACAGCCGGAATGCCCGCCACTTCATCCGGCGCGTGCTGGAAAACCTCGGCCTGCGCCATTTCGTCGAAGCGGAAAACGGACGCGAAGCAGTGGCACATCTCGACTCGACGATGTTCGACCTGATCGTGACCGACTACAACATGCCGGAGATGGACGGCCTGGCGCTGGTCGAGTACGTGCGCCGCCAGAGCTGGCAGGCGACGGTGCCCATCCTGATGGTGACCAGCGAATCCGACCAGGGCCGACTTGCCGCGGTCGAGCAGTCCGGCGTATCCGGCATCTGCGACAAGCCGTTCGAACCTTCGGTGATACGCGGTCTGCTCAGGCAGGCGCTGCAGCAGGCGGCGTAGGCAGCGGCCATTCGGGCAGCGGCGCGGGCATTTTGCGGGTATGGTCCGGGACGCCCGCGT
The DNA here is from genome assembly GCA_020621405.1 of Betaproteobacteria bacterium. Taxonomy (GTDB): domain Bacteria; phylum Pseudomonadota; class Gammaproteobacteria; order Burkholderiales; family Rhodocyclaceae; genus Methyloversatilis. Next base: position 9,631 of record JAHRYN010000004.1, on the reverse strand, counting down.
GGGCGCGGCAATTTCGGGAGTGTCGGTGTGGATGCCTTGATGTCGGTGTTCCAGGTCAGCCTGGGCGTGGTTCTGGCGATTTCGCTGAGTCTGCTGCTGCTCTATCGCTACGTCCAGGACAGCACGCAGAAGAAGCACACCATCCTGCGCAACTATCCGGTGGTCGGCCACCTGCGCTATTTCTTCGAGCAGCTCGGCGAATACTTCAGGCAGTACTTCTTTCTCGGCGACCGCGAGGAAATGCCGTTCAACCGTGCGACGCGCGGCTGGGTGTACCGGCTGGCGAAGAACGAGGGCGGCATCATCGGCTTCGGTTCGACCTATTCGCTGCACGAGCCGGGTGCGCTCATCTTCGTCAATGCGCCGTTCCCGGTTCTCGACGAGGACCGCGAGAACACGCCGCCGCTGATTCTTGGCGATGGCTACTGCGACAAGCCGTTTGCCGCACGCTCCATCGTCAACATCAGCGGCATGAGTTTCGGCGCGATCTCTGCGCCGGCCGTGCAGGCGCTGTCGCGTGGCGCGGCGCACGCCGGCTGCTGGATGAGTACCGGCGAGGGCGGTCTGTCGCCCTACCATCTGGAAGGTGGCTGCGACATCATCATGCAGATCGGTACCGCCAAGTACGGTGTGCGCGACGCGCAGGGGCAACTGTCCGAGACGCGGCTGCGCGAACTGGCGGCCATCGACTCGGTGCGGGCGTTCGAGATCAAGCTGTCGCAGGGCGCCAAGCCGGGCAAGGGCGGCGTGCTGCCGGGTGCCAAGGTGACCGAGGAAATAGCACGCATCCGTGGCATCCCTGCGGGCGTGGATTCGATCAGCCCGAACCGTCACCCCGAGGTGGCCAACGTCGAACAGCTGCTCGACCGCATCGCGCTGATCCGCGACCTCACCGGCAAGCCGGTCGGCGTCAAGACCGCAATCGGCGGCTGGCGCTTCATGAACGACCTGTGCGAGGCGATCCTGCGGCGCGGTGTGGCGTCGGCGCCCGACTTCATCGCGATCGACGGTGGCGAGGGCGGTTCGGGCGCGGCACCGCAGGCGCTGGCCGATCACGTTGCGCTGTCGATCGACGAAGCGCTGCCGCGGGCGGTCGATGCGCTGATCGAAGCCGGATTGCGGGAACGGGTGAGGGTGATCGCCGCCGGCAAGCTGGTGACCTCGGCACGTGCAGCATGGGCGCTGTCGGCCGGAGCGGATTTCGTCAATACCGCGCGCGGCTTCATGTTTTCGCTGGGCTGCATACAGGCGCTGCGCTGCCATTCCAACACCTGCCCGACCGGGGTGACGACGCACAACCCCAAGCTGCATCGCGGGCTGGTGGTCGAAGACAAGGCAGAACGCGTCGCCAACTACTGCCTGAACATGAACCAGGAAATCGACATGATCGCGCACTCGTGCGGGCTGCGGCATGCGCGGGAATTCAGGCGCGAACACACGCGCATCGTGCAGCCGAACGGCCAGAGCATCGCGCTGAACATGCTCTACCCCTATCCGCCGGTGCGCACCCGCTGACTGTCCGGGCGGGCGCCTGGTGCGCCATCCGGACCCGGGGTCGGATGGCGCCGGTAGCGCAGGATTACTTCTTGAACGTGCTGCCGATCTTGGCCAGGCCGCCGTCGTACACGCCTTCGATCACCTTCTTGGCCTCATCGTCGCTGGCGCCGTTCGCGTCGAAGGTCGAGGACCATTTGACCAGCGTCTTGCCTTCGCCGGCCGGGCTCAGCGTCAGCGTGGACAGGTAGTTCTTGACCGGCAGCGGCGATGCGGTGATCGCGTAGCTGTAGCTGTGCTTGACCGCGCTGTAGGCGGTCAGCTTTTCGTTGATCTTGGCGCCGTTGCCCAGCGTCAGTTCGCGCGTGGCGCCCGCCTTGGTGCCGGCGCCCTTCATCGTGCTTTTGGCGACGGCCGGATGCCAGACGTCGAGTGCGTTGAAATTGCCGACCAGCTTCCACACGGTATCCGGTGCCGCATCCACGGTGGCTTCACGCTCGACCGACAGTGCGCCTGCGGCGAAGCTGCACGAGGCGATCAGCAACAGTCCGGTTCCGGCGATGGCCTTGCGAATAGTGTTCATCAGACATTCCTCGGGTTATGGGTGTTGAAGCGTCACGATGACGCCGCTGCAGGGTAGCGGATATGTAGCGCGCGAACAATATCTGGAAACAGGTGATCCGTCGGAGCGGATCACCCGACTTGGATGCGCTTGCGCAGCGCCTGGTCGCAGGTGCCCGCCAGATCGCGCAGCATGCGTTCGGTGGTCGCCCAGTCCACGCAGCCATCAGTGACCGAGCAGCCGTAGCGCAACTGCGAAAGATCCTTCGGTATCGCCTGGTTGCCGGCCTCGATGTGGCTTTCGATCATCACGCCGATGATCGAGCGGTTGCCGTCGCGGATCTGTGCGCCGACGTCAGCCAGCACCAGCGGCTGCATTTCCGGCTTCTTGAAGGAATTGGCGTGCGAGCAATCGACCATGATGTTGGCGGCCAGTCCGGCGCGCGTGAGCGCCTGTTCGGCCAGCGCCACGCTGACCGAGTCGTAGTTCGGCCGTCCGGCGCCGCCGCGCAGTACCAGATGGCCGTGCGGGTTGCCGCGCGTGCGGATGATGCTGGTACGCCCGTAGCGGTTGATGCCGAGAAAGCTGTGCGGCCGGGATGACGAGATGATCGCGTTGATCGCGGCGTCGACGTCGCCGTCGGTGGCGTTCTTGAAGCCGACCGGCGTGGACAGGCCGCTGGCCATTTCGCGATGCGTCTGCGATTCCGACGTACGTGCACCGATTGCAGTCCACGCAATCAGGTCGCCCAGGTATTGCGGCGAGATCGGGTCCAGTGCCTCGGTCGCCGTCGGCAGGCCCAGTTCGGCCACGTCGACCAGGAAGCTGCGCGCCAGGCGCATGCCTTCCTCGATCCGGAAGCTGTCATCCATGAACGGATCGTTGATGTAGCCCTTCCAGCCGGTGGTGGTGCGCGGCTTCTCGAAATAGACGCGCATCACCAGCAGCAGCGTGCCGGACAGTTCGGCGGCAAGCGCGTGCAGGCGGTTCGCATAGTCGATGCAGGCGATCGGGTCATGCATCGAGCAGGGGCCGACCACGACCAGCAGGCGCGGGTCCCGGCGCTCCAGGATGGCGCGTACCGCCTCACGTCCGGCGGCAACCGTCGCGGCGGCGCGCGTGCTCAAAGGCGTGTCGCCCTTGATGTCGGCCGGTGCCGGCATCACGGCGAAATTTTCGATGCGACTGTCTTCAAGCGTGGTTTCGCTGTTCATTGCTGCTCTCCTGAGGTTCTCGGAACAGTGAACGACAGCGCGGCCGGCATGTCAATGCGATGTGGGGCGTCAGTTGCTGCCGGCAGGCCGTTCCAGCGCACGCGATAGATCGCGTCCGACGAGTCGTCGGACACCAGAAGCGAGCCGTCGGGCATGACGAGTACGTCGGCCGGGCGGCCGAACACGACGTCGTTACGGCCGAGGAAGCCTTCGATGAAGGGCTGGTAACTGACCACGCGATTGCCGTCGAGATGCGCCACCATCACGCGGTAGCCATCGCGCCTGCTGCGGTTCCAGGAGCCGTGCTCGGCCACGAACAGCGCGCCGCGGAAGGCGTCCGGGAATTGACTGCCGGTGTAGAAGCGCATGCCGAGCGGCGCGACGTGGGCGCCCAGCCGCAACGCTGGCGCGGTGAATTCGCTGCATGACCGGAGCCGGCCGAATTCCGGGTCCGGAACGTTGCCGCCGTGGCAGAACGGAAAACCGAAGTGCTGACCGGCCCGTGCCACCCGGTTGAGTTCGCATGGTGGCTGGTCGTCGCCCATCCAGTCGCGTCCGTTGTCGGTGAACCACAGCTCGCCGTTGGCCGGATGCCAGTCGAATCCGACCGAATTGCGCACGCCGCGTGCCACCGTCTCGGGCCCGCTGCCGTCGGGATTCATGCGCAGGATGGCGGCGAAGCCGTCACGGTCGCGATCGCACACGTTGCAGGGCGCGCCGACCGGCACGTAAAGCTTGTCATCCGGCCCGAAGGCGATGAATTTCCAGCCGTGGGCAGTGGCTTTGGGCAGGCGATCGGTGACCACCACCGGAACCGGCGGTGCATCGAGCCGGTGGTCGATGCCGTCCAGCTTCACGATGCGGTCGACCGATGACACGTAAAGGTCGCCCTTGCGCCAGGCGACGCCGACAGGCATATCCAGACCGCGTGCAATCTTCACCGGCGTTCCGGCACGCATGGTCGCGGGGTCGAACGGGATGGCGCTGACATGACCTTCGCGCGAACCGGCATAGACGCGGCCTGGGCCGCCCAGCGTCATCGCACGCGGATTGTCCACCCGTGCCCACAGTTCCACGGCGAAACCGGGCGGAACGCGCAGATGCTCGAATGCGGTGTCGCCGGCAGACGCACCGGTGCACAGCATCAGACCGAAACAGGTGATCGCCCGTCGCATCATCGTCGTCCTCCATGCCTGCACTCGGCGGGGTACCGGGCCAGCTGCGCGGAGACGGCGACCGTGCCTGACCATACGGAAGGGAGTGTGCTACGTTTTGCCCGCGCGGAATCGATGCCCGGCATCGGACGCGCTGCAGACTCCCGTCACGATCATCCCGAACTTCGAAGAAAGTCTTTCACCATGGTGCAGATCGACATCACCGACCATGTCGGCACGCTCACCCTTGACCGTGACGAGCGCCGGAACGCTCTGTGCGAAGAGATGGTGCACCGGATTGCCAGCGCGCTCGACTCCTTCCGTTCGGTCGGTGTGCGCTGCGTCGTGCTGCGTGCCAGACCCGGCGCCAGGGTATGGTCGTCCGGTCACGACATCAATGAACTGCCGGTGGCCGGCCTCGACCCCCTTGCCTGGCGGGATCCGCTGCGCAAGCTGATCCGCGACATCGAATCCTTTCCGGCTCCGGTCATCGCCATGATCGAGGGCAGCGTGTGGGGTGGCGCTTGCGAAGCCGTGTTTGCCTGCGATCTGATTCTTGCGGCCCGCGACGCGACGTTTGCCGCGACACCCGCCAAGCTCAACGTGCCGTACAACATCGGTGGCCTGCTGACCTTCCTGAATGCGGCCACGCTGCGCATCGGCAAGGAAATGCTGTTCACGGCCGATGCGATACCGGCGGAGCGCCTGTGCAGCCTGGGCATCATCAACCATGTGCTGGACACGCTGGAACTGGAACAGGCGACCTACGCCATGGCAAGGCGCATCGCCGCCAACGCGCCGCTGTCCATCGCGGTGATGAAGGAGCAGCTGCGCATACTGGCCGGCGCACACTCGATGTCGCCCGAAGAATTCGAACGGATCCAGGGGCTGCGCCGGGTGGTCTACAACAGCAAGGACTACGGTGAAGGCGTGCGCGCCTTCAAGGAAAAGCGCAAACCGGTTTTCCGGGGAGAGTGATGTTCACGCCGTCGGAGGGTGCCCGCGACATCGCGGGCCGGCGGCCGATGTCCGGGACAGCCGGTACGGAGGGGCGATGAAGCTCGTGAGCTGGAACATCCAGTGGGCGCGCGGCTGCGATGGCATGGTCAGCACGCGGCGCATCGCCGACGTGGTACGCGGACTGGGCGACGCGGATGTGATCTGCCTGCAGGAAGTGGCACGCGGCTTCGACAGCCTGCCCGGCCTTGCCGGAGAGGATCAGGTGGCGCAGTTTTCCGCGCTGTTTCCCGCACATCAGGCCTTTTTTGCACCGGGCACCGACCACCTGCGACACGACGGTGCGCGCATGCAGTTCGGCAACCTGACGCTGAGCCGGCTGCCGGTGTTGTCGGCGCGCCGCCATCTGCTGCCGTGGCCGGCCGACGGCTCGGTGCCGAGCATGCAGCGCGCCTGCATGGAGCTGATGCTGGACGATCCCGCCGGGTGCTGGCGCGTGCTCAACACGCATCTGGAGTACTACTCGCCGACGCAGCGCATGGCGCAGATGGAGGCACTGTGCGCACTCAATGCCGAAGCGCTGGCACATGCGCACACGCCGTCGGCGACGCGCGAGGGCAACCCCGCTTTCGCGCTGGTGCCACGCCCGGCGGCCGCGCTGTTGTGTGGTGATTTCAACTGTGAGCCGGCCAGTGCTGAATACCGCAGGCTGATCCAGCCGGGTAAGGATGCGGCCGCCGACTGGCACGATGCCTGGGCCTGTCGCCACGGCGCACTGCCGCACGCCTGCTCGGTCGGCCTGCATGGTGCCGACTGGCCCGACCGGCCGTACTGCTGCGATTTTGCCTTCGTTACCGCGGCGCTTCTGCCGCGTCTGCGGGATGTCGGTATCGACCCGGTCACCGACGCGTCCGACCATCAGCCTCTGTGGATCGAACTGGGCGACTGATACGCAGCCGTTCCGGCAGCGCGGGGATCAGGCCGCGGGCCAGACCCCGGGTTCAAGCCAGTTCGTCGGGTTCCAGCAGGCGTTCGATCTGGTCTATGCGGTCGCGTAACGCGAGCTTGCGCTTCTTCAGCCGGCGCAGCAGCAGTTCGTCGCTTGCCGACGCAGCCTGCAGGTCGGTGATCGCCTGATCGAGATCGCGATGTTCGGTGCGCAGCGCCTCGAGCGAGGCCAGCAGTTCATGTTGTTCCATGCCTTGCGCGCAGCCATGACAACCTGCGCTCGCTCCGTCCCGTTAGAGGAATGGATGGTAGGTGCGACTTCGTGGGGGCGCAAGCACCCTTCAGTGCAGGACCGTCCGGGCCGTAAAGCCAGTTGAAGGGCGGGTACTTGAAAGGCCGCCGCCATGCCCCACCTGCAATGCAGAGGCTTGCGGTGCAGCGATCGATGCCGGGACGACCGTTCCGCCTGTGTTGTTCAGCCGCAATAGCCATGGAGAAACATCATGCACATCATGTTCAACAATCCGCTGGTCTATGTGGTCGAGTATTCGGGACTTGAAGCGGTCGAGGTGATCGACAAGCGCGTCGGGCGCGGCGCGCTCATCCGCGACGATGCGGCGAAGCGCTTCCGCGAGGAACTGAAGGAGCTGGTGGATCATGAAGTCGGCCCCGAAGAGTTCGAAGCCTTCATGGTGCCTTGGGCGGCCTTGCTGACGCAGCCGGCGATCTATCACTGATTCGGTAAGATGCGCGCTGGTCGCCCGAGCGCGCATCCTTTTTCTATCTGAATGAGCAAGGCCTTCACCAGGGAAACCGACACCGAGGAAGACGATCCGGAAGCGGTCACCGCGCTGCCTGCAGGCAGCAAGAACTACATGACGCTCGTCGGCTACGGTCGGCTGCGCGCGGAACTCGACCAGCTGGTGCGCGACGAACGTCCGCGGATGGTTGAAACGGTCGCCTGGGCGGCCTCCAACGGTGATCGCTCCGAGAACGGTGACTACATCTACGGCAAGAAGCGGCTGCGCGAGATCGACCGCCGCATCCGTTTCCTGATCAAGCGGCTGGAATCGTCCACCGTCGTCGACCCGCAGGACCAGCAGAACACCGATCAGGTATTCTTCGGCGCCACCGTGGTCTATGAAGACGAAGATGGCGAACACACGGTGCAGATCGTCGGCGTCGATGAAGCGAACGCCTCGGAAGGGCGCATCTCATGGATTTCCCCGCTGGCGCGCGCGCTGCTCAAGGCGCGCGAGGGTGACACCGTGCGTGTTCAGAGCCCGTCCGGCCTGCGCGAGATCGATGTGGTCGAAGTGCACTATCGCTGAATGTTGGCTCCCCCCGAATCTTTCCATGAAGGAATCCGCATGAACCGGATGTTGATCGCTGCCGTACTTGCCCTTGCCACCTCTGCCGCCATGGCCGACCTGACCGTGAAGGAGCCCTGGGTACGTGCCACCGTGCCGCAGCAGACCGCGACGGGCGCCTTCATGCAGATCACCGCACCGAAGGCGGCGCGCCTGATCGAAGCACGCTCGCCGGTGGCCGGCGTGGTCCAGATCCACGAAATGTCGATGGACAACAACGTCATGCGCATGCGTGAGGTGTCCGGCATCGATTTGCCGGCGGGCAAGGCGGTCGAATTGAAACCCGGTGGCTACCATGTGATGCTGATGGATCTGAAGGCGCCGATTGCCGAAGGTCAGGCGGTGCCGCTCACACTGGTGATCGAGCACGCCGACAAGAAGCGCGAAAACGTCGAGGTCAAGGCAACGGCCCGTGCGCTCGGTGCCACCGGTGACATGCCGCACAAGCACTGACGGCAGCGCAGGACGCAGTTTTCGGATGAAGGAAGGCCCGGGGACCGACCGGGCTTTTTTTTGTCTGCACACCGGCGGTACCGGTCATGCAGCAAGCCGGTGCAGATCAGTCCTGCGGCGGGAATTCCGTCATCAGCAGTCCGATCAGCGACTTGTGCTCGTCGGGCAATGCGTCCGGCGACAGGCCGGCACTGGTCAGCCGGACGACCGCCTGCATGCTGGGCAGCGTAACGCCGAAGAACAGCGGCGTCGTGCCTTGCGCGATGGCGATCGTCGGGAAGGTTTCGATGTCCAGATCGCCCAGCCGGTCGGCCTCGTCCTCGACATCGATCCAGACGTAGCGGGTGTCCGAATCGGTGGCTGCGGCGGTGTTCCAGTGCGTGCGGAATTCGCGGCACACGCCGCACCACTCGGCACACAGCGCGAAGATCGTATGTGATGTCATGACAGTCTTGATGGGCGAAGCACGGGACCGTTCGTGTCGGCGGACCCGCAGTGTCTATCAGAGTGGCTTTCACGGGAAGCGTCTGCACGCGCATGCGGCATCTCCGCAGGCGGGTCCGGCAGGCGCATTGGGCGGGGCCTTCACGCGGCGCCCCTATGTGCGGCGTCGAACGGACCCGCGACCGGCCTTGCGCGCACATGTGCCGGACGATCTGGACGTCCGGTCACATGCGGATCCGGAAGGACTGATCCATCGCTTTGCGTGGCGATGCGCAGTTTCTTTCGGGAGGCGGACCGACCGCGGGTCGCCCCATCCCAATTCACTCGATAGCGCGATGAAGCACACTCATCCGAACGACCTGAACCGTCCTGTCATGACTGCCGATACCGGGGGCGCCGACTGCACCGCCTTTCAATCGTGCGGTCGAGGCTGCCTGTTCCGCTCGCGTTGGCACGGCACAGATCCGTCTCGGCATTTCCTCTCCCGGCGTCGATAGCGTTGCCGAACGCTGTTTATGCGCTGCTCGGGACGTCAATCGGAAATAACTACGCTGGTGTCAAAGCGTTCGAAGCCGGTAGCGTCGGGTTGCCTGGGTTTGGCGGTCTGATTGTTGGTGGCAGCGGGGCGGGTGTGAACGGTACTGCCCACGTGATCATCTTGGGGAGGTAAGACGCTCTGATGAAATTCAGCAAACAAACAGGCTGCTTTCACCCCGAGTAAATCGGTTACAGCGAACCGCCTGCAGATGCTCGACCTCGGCTCACATACAGCGTCGCCAACAAGCACGGCGCACAGGACGAGGGCCGGGAGCTCGTTAAAACGAACTGCATGCCCGACGAAGGAGGGCTGTTCTTCGGGTGAGGTGCGCAACAGGTCTGTGCCAAAACACTCGCGAATCAGTGCCAAATCGCTTGCGCCATTACATTCACGCTCGAACGGCGTGAACGAAAACGGCCCGCATCGCTGCGGGCCGCTTGTGTTCTGGCTCCCCGACCTGGGCTCGAACCAGGGACCTACGGATTAACAGTCCGGCG
>JAHRYN010000003.1 GCA_020621405.1 Betaproteobacteria bacterium | reverse complement strand
CACGCCGTAGGTTTCCTTCATCTTGCCGCCGTACTGGTTGATGATGGCCAGCAGGTCCTGCGGCACCGACGACGAACCGTGCATCACCAGATGGGTGTTCGGGATGCGGGCGTTGATCTGCTTCACGCGCGAAATCGCCAGGATGTCGCCGGTGGGCTTGCGGCTGAACTTGTAGGCGCCGTGGCTGGTGCCGATGGCGATCGCCAGTGCGTCCAGCTGCGTGGCCTGGACGAACTGGGCAGCTTCTTCCGGGTCGGTCAGCAGCGCCGAGTGGTCGAGCTTGCCGACGGCGCCATGGCCGTCCTCGTCGCCGGCTTCGCCGGTTTCCAGCGAGCCGAGGCAGCCGAGTTCGCCCTCGACGGTGACGCCGACCTTGTGCGCCATGTCGACCACCTTGCGGGTGACTTCGACGTTGTAGTCGAACGAAGCCGGCGTCTTGCCGTCCTCGCGCAGCGAGCCGTCCATCATGACCGAGCCGAAGCCCAGATCGATGGCGCCCTGGCAGATGGCCGGGGTCTGGCCGTGATCCTGGTGCATCACCAGCGGAATGTGCGGCCAGGCTTCGGCGGCAGCCTGAATGAGGTGCTTGATGAAGCTCTCACCGGCGTACTTGCGGGCACCGGCGCTGGCCTGCAGGATGACCGGAGCACCGACCTCGTCGGCGGCCGACATCACGGCCTGCACCTGTTCGAGATTGTTGACGTTGAAGGCCGGGATGCCGTAGCCGTTTTCGGCGGCGTGGTCGAGCAGCTGGCGCATGGAAACCATGGGCATGAGAATTCTCCTGACTGGATCAGAGGGCGGTCGAGAGTTGACGATACTCCCCGACCTTGACGATTTTCAGTGTATTGGTGCCGCCCGGAACGCCGATCGGCTCGCCGAAGGACAGCACGATGAGGTCACCGACCTTCACGGCACCGGCACGCAGCAGTTCGGTTTCGGCATCGATCAGCATGCGGTCGCGGTCGGCTTCCGGGTCGATCTCGATCATCAGCGGCGTGACGCCGCGGTACATCGACAGCTTGTAGCGGGTGCGCACTTCCGGCGTCAGTGCGTAGATCGGCACGCCGCTGTTCAGGCGCGACATCCACAGCGAGGTCGAACCCGACTGGGTCAGCGTGGCAATCGCCGTCACCTTCATGTGGAAGGCCGAGAACAGCGCCGCCATTGCGATCGACTGGTCGATGCGGGTGAACACGCGCTGCAGGAATTCCTGGTCCAGCTTCACCTCGGCCGACTTTTCCGCCTCGACGCAGACGCGCGCCATGGCTTCGACCGTTTCAACCGGATATTCGCCGGACGCCGTTTCGGCCGACAGCATCACCGCATCGGTGCCGTCGAGCACCGCGTTGGCGACGTCGGACACTTCGGCGCGCGTCGGCACCGGGCTGTGGATCATCGACTCCATCATCTGGGTCGCCGTGATCACCAGCTTGTTCATCTCGCGCGACACGCGAATGATGCGTTTCTGCATCGCCGGCACGGCTGCGTCGCCGACTTCCACGGCCAGGTCGCCGCGCGCCACCATGGCGCCGTCCGACGCTTCGAGGATTTCCTCCAGCGCCGGAATGGCTTCGACCCGCTCGATCTTGGCGATCAGCAGTGCATTCGAACCGGCCGCGCGCAGCAGTTCGCGCGCCTGGCGCATGTCGGCGCCGCTTTTCGGAAAGCTGACCGCGACGTAATCGACGTTCAGCGACGCCGCGATCTTGATGTCTTCCATGTCCTTGGGCGTCAGCGCCGGTGCCGACAGGCCGCCGCCCTGGCGGTTGATGCCCTTGTTGTTCGACAGCTCGCCGCCGTGGCGCACGGTGCAGTGGATCTGCGTGTCGTTGACCGCCTTCACGTCCATCACGATGCGGCCGTCGTCGAGCAGCAGCACGGCACCGGGTTCCACGTCCCGCACCAGTTCCGGATAGTCGAGGCCCACCCGGCCGGCATCCCCCAACTGGCACTCGATGTCGAACATGAACATCTGGCCCGGCTTGAGCATCACCTTGCCATCGACGAACTTGCCGACACGGATCTTCGGCCCCTGCAGGTCGGCCATGACGCCCACCGTGCGACCTGCCGTGGCGGCTGCCTGCGCCAGCGTCTCGACGCGTGCGCGATGGTCGTCCGCCTTGCCGTGCGAGAAATTCAGCCGCACCACATCGACGCCGGCCTCGACCAGGCGGGTCAGCGTGGCCAGATCGCTGGAAGCGGGGCCCAGTGTTGCAACGATTTTGGTAAAGCGATGCATGGCGTGATGGAGTCCTTGTTGTTGTAGTGGTGGATCAATCCCGGGCGCGTTTGAGCAGGATGTCGACTGCCGGCAGCGTCTTGCCTTCGAGGAATTCGAGGAAGGCGCCGCCACCGGTCGATATGTAGCTGACCTGATCGGCGATGCCGTATTTGGCGATGGCAGCCAGCGTGTCGCCGCCACCGGCGATCGAGTATGCCTTCGATGCGGCGATGGCGCGCGCGACGGTTTCGGTGCCGTGACCGAAGGCGTCGAATTCGAACACGCCGACCGGGCCGTTCCACACGATGGTGCCGGCCGCCTTCAGTGCTTCGGCCAGTGCGGCGGCGGCCTTCGGGCCGATGTCGAGGATCATGTCGTCGTCCTCGACCGCGTCGACCGATTTCACGGTCGCGACGGCGGTGGCCGAGAATTCCTTCGCGCAGACCACGTCTTCCGGCAGCGGTACCTTCGTCTTGGCCATCACGCGCTTCGCGGCGTCGAGCAGATCGGGTTCGGCCAGCGACTTGCCGATCTTCTTGCCGGCAGCCAGCAGGAAAGTGTTGGCAATGCCGCCGCCGACGATCAGCTGATCGACCTTGTCGGCCAGGTTTTCCAGCAGCGTGAGCTTGGTCGATACCTTGGAGCCGGCGACGATGGCAGCCAGCGGGCGCGCCGGCTGGCCGAGCGCCTTGCCCAGCGCGTCGAGTTCGCTTGCCATCAGCGGGCCGGCGCAGGCGATCGGCGCGTACTGACCCATGCCGACCGTGGTGGCTTCGGCGCGATGCGCGGTGCCGAACGCGTCATTGACCCACACGTCGCACAGTGCGGCGAGCTTGCGCGACAGCGCGTCGTCGCACTTTTTCTCGCCCTTGTTGGCGCGGCAGTTCTCCAGCAGCACGACTTCGCCCGGCGCGACGGCCACGCCATCGACCCAGTTCGCGACCAGCCTGACCTCGAAACCCAGCAGTTCCGACATGCGGCGCGCGATCGGCGCCAGCGAATCTTCCGGCTTCAGCTCGCCTTCGGTCGGACGTCCGAGGTGCGACGTCACCATCACGGCGGCGCCGGCGTCGAGCGCGGCGCGGATCGCCGGCAGCGAGGCGCGGATGCGCGTGTCTTCGGTGATGTTGCCGGCGTCGTCCTGCGGCACGTTGAGGTCGGAGCGGATGAATACCCGCTTGCCCTTGAGATCGAGATCGGAAAGTCGCTTGAACTGCATCGTGAATCCTCCGCGCGGGTGCGTGATCGGGTGTTTTCGGGAAAGGGAAAAGGCGAAGCGGGGCAGAGCGCGTCGCCGCCTCGAACCCCGCTTCAGTGCTTCCGCATCCTTACTTCGCGTTCATCAGTGCAACTGTCGTATCCAGCATGCGGTTGGAGAAGCCCCATTCGTTGTCGTACCAGGACAGCACCTTGACCAGCTTGCCGTCGGCCGACACGCGGGTCTGCGTCGAGTCGAACACGCTCGAGCGCGGATCGTGGTTGAAGTCGATGCTGACCAGCGGCAGCGTGTTGTAGCCGAGGATGCCGTTGAGTTCGTTCTCACTGGCGGCCTTCAGTACGGCGTTGACTTCATCGACCGTGGTGGCGCGCTTGGCGCTGAAGGTCAGGTCGACCACCGACACGTTGATGGTCGGCACGCGCATCGCGAAACCGTCCAGCTTGCCGTTCAGTTCCGGCAGCACCAGACCGACCGCGGCGGCGGCGCCGGTCTTGGTCGGGATCATCGACTGCGTGGCCGAACGGGCGCGACGCAGGTCTTCGTGATAGACGTCGGTCAGCACCTGGTCGTTGGTGAAGGCGTGGATGGTGGTCATCAGGCCAGTGTCGACGCCGATCTTGTCGTTCAGCGGCTTGACCAGCGGTGCCAGGCAGTTGGTGGTGCAGCTGGCGTTCGAAATGACGGTATCAGTGGCCTTGAGCACGCCGTGGTTCACGCCATAGACGACGGTGGCGTCGACATCCTTGCCGCCGGGTGCGGAAATGATCACCTTCTTCGCGCCGCCCTTCAGGTGGGCCGAAGCCTTTTCCTTGGTGGTGAAGAAACCGGTGCACTCCATCACCACGTCGACGCCCAGCTCGCCCCACGGCAGTTCGGCCGGGTTGCGGTTGGCCAGTACGCGGATCCGGTCGCCGTTGACCACCATGTAGTCACCATCGACGCTGACCGTGCCCGGGAACTTGCCGTGGGCGGTGTCGTACTGCGTCAGGTGTGCATTGGTCTTCGGGTCGCCGAGGTCGTTGATGGCGACGATCTCGATGTCGTGGCGCTTGCCGCCCTCGTAGTGCGCACGCAGCACATTGCGGCCGATACGCCCGTAACCATTGATGGCAACCTTGATCGTCATTTCTGCAACTTCCTTTCCAGTGGGTATGGAGTCAAATAAACCTGCTTATTGTGCAGTGCAGCTTTTGGCCGCGCTGCGCCGTAGTTGGCATCTGCAGCGGATCACTTGCCGAGCAGCTGCCGCGCGGCCTGCGCGACAGCGTCGGCGGTGATGCCGAACGCCTTGTACAGCTCGCCGGCCGGTGCGGATTCGCCGAAGCGGTCGAGTCCGATCACCGCGCCTTCGAGCCCGACATACTTGCGCCACAGATCGGTCACGCCGGCTTCGACCGCGACACGCGGAATGCCGCGCGGCAGCACCTGTTCGCGCCAGGCGGCGTCCTGACGGTCGAACACCGAGGTCGACGGCATGGACACCACGCGCACCGCGATGCCCTCGGCCGCCAGCGTCTTCTGCGCCGCCAGCGCCAGCGACACTTCGGAGCCGGTTGCGATCAGCACGGCCTGCGGTTTGCCGGCCGCTTCCGACAGCACGTAGGCACCGCGCGCGATGGCGGCGGTCGTGGCGGCATCGCGCGGGTTGTGCGGCAGGTTCTGGCGCGAGAACAGCAGGGAGCTGGGGCCGTCGGCGCGCTTGAGCGCATGTGCCCAGGCGACCGCCGATTCCACCGTGTCGCACGGGCGCCAGACATCCATGTTCGGAATCAGGCGCAGCGTTGCGGCCTGCTCTACCGGCTGGTGGGTCGGGCCATCCTCGCCCAGGCCGATCGAGTCGTGCGTGAATACGAACAGCTGGCGCACCTTCATCAGCGCGGCCATGCGCAGCGCGTTGCGTGCGTACTCGGAGAACATCAGGAAGGTGGCGGTGTAGGGAATGAAACCGCCGTGCAGCGCGATGCCGTTGGCGATGGCCGCCATGCCGAATTCGCGCACGCCGTAATAGAAGTAGTTGCCGCCCGGGTTGTCCGCCGAGATGCCCTTCGAACCCGACCACAGCGTG
The DNA here is from genome assembly GCA_020621405.1 of Betaproteobacteria bacterium. GTDB lineage: Bacteria > Pseudomonadota > Gammaproteobacteria > Burkholderiales > Rhodocyclaceae > Methyloversatilis. Next base: position 373,319 of record JAHRYN010000003.1, on the reverse strand, counting down.
AGGTTGGAGCCGGCCAGGTCGGCCGAGCCGCCGAGCAGTTCCGGCAGCGCCGGTGCGAAGGCTTCGATGCAGTTCTGGCTGGCCTTGCGGCTGGCGATGTTCTCCGCCTTGCCGTCGAACTTCGCCAGCGTGTCGGCGACCACCTGATCGAAGCTGCCGGGCAGGCTGCCGCTCATGCGGCGCGTGAATTCCGCGGCCAGGTCCGGGTGGGCCGCGGCGTAGGCCGCGAAACGCTCGTTCCAGCCGGCTTCCGCCTTCTGGCCGGCAGGACGCGCGTCCCATGCGGCATAGACATCGGCGGGGATTTCGAACGGCGGGTGGTTCCAGCCGATGCAGGCGCGTGCCGCCTCGATTTCAGCGGCACCCAGCGGCGCGCCATGGACGTCGTGTCCGCCGGCCTTGTTCGGCGAGCCGAGGCCGATCACGGTGCGGCAGCAGATCAGCGTCGGACGCGATGTGTCCGACTTGGCAACGCGGATCGCCGCATCGATGGCCTCGCTGTCGTGACCGTCGACCGCCGGCACGACCTGCCAGCCATAGGCTTCGAAACGTTTCGGCGTGTCGTCGGCAAACCAACCCTTGACGTGCCCGTCAATCGAGATGCCGTTGTCGTCGTAGAACACGATCAGCTTGCCCAGACCCTGGGTGCCGGCCAGCGAGCACGCCTCGTGCGAAATGCCTTCCATCAGGCAGCCGTCGCCGGCGAAGGCATAGGTGTAGTGATCGACGACGGTGTGGCCGGGTCGGTTGAACTGCGCCGCGAGCGCGCGTTCCGCGACCGCCATGCCGACGGCGTTGGCCAGACCCTGGCCGAGCGGGCCGGTGGTCGTCTCGACGCCCGGGGCGTAACCATGCTCGGGGTGGCCCGGTGTCTTCGAATGCAGCTGGCGGAACGACTTCAGGTCGTCGATCGACAGGTTGTAGCCGGTCAGGTGCAGCAGCGCATACAGCAGCATCGAGCCGTGGCCGTTCGACAGCACGAAGCGGTCGCGGTCTGCCCACTGCGGATTGGCCGGATTGTGGCGCAGGTGACGACGCCACACCACTTCGGCGATTTCAGCCATGCCCATCGGGGCGCCGGGGTGACCGGAATTGGCTTTCTGCACGGCATCCATTGCCAGCGCACGGATGGCGCCGGTGATCGGATTGAAACCTGCGCGGGGAGTAACTGTCGAGGCGCTCATCGGATAGGGTTCCGGCCAGAAAAACCCATAATTATCCGCGAAAACAAGGCCTCTGGATAGCGTGTTGCGGTGCATTAATGCATCCGCGGACCGGCGGCCGGCGTCGTGCGTGCCGCTCAGTAACGCGCGCGCGCCTTCCGGCCGTTCTCGACCAGCCGCAGGATCAGTGGCGTGAAGATGAGTTGCATGGCCAGATCGATCTTGCCGCCGGGAATCACTATGGTGTTCGCACGCGACATGAAGGAGCCCTGGATCATGTTGAGCAGGTACTGGAAGTCGATGCCGCGCGGGTTGGCGAACCGGATCACCACCATCGATTCCTCGGGTGTGGGAATGGCACGTGCGATGAAGGGGTTGGAAGTATCGACCATCGGCACGCGTTGGAAGTTGATGTGCGTGTTCTCGAACTGCGAACAGATGTAGTGCACGTATTCCGGCATGCGCCGCAGGATGGTGTCAGTCACCGCGTCGGTGGTGTAGCCGCGCTGTTCGCGGTCGCGGTGCAGCTTCTGTATCCACTCCAGGTTGATGATGGGCACCACGCCGATGCGCAGGTCGGCGTGCCGCGCGACATCGACCTTGTCGGTCTTCACGGCGCCATGCAGACCTTCGTAGAACAGGATGTCGGTGCCGGGCGGGATCAGCTCCCACGGCGTGAAGGTGCCTGAAGGCTGGTTGTAGCGCGCCGCTTCCTGCTCGTTGTGCAGATAGGCGCGGTAATGGCCGCTGCCTTCGGCGCCGTACTGCCGAAACAGGGCTTCAAGTTCGTCGAACAGGTTGGCATCGGGGCCGAAGTGGCTGAAGTACTCGTTGCCTGTGGCGGCCTCGCGCGCCATTGCGGCCTTCATTTCCTCGCGGTCATAACGATGGAACGCATCGCCTTCGACGACGACCGCATTGACGCCTTCGCGCCTGAATATGTGCTGGAAGGTGCGCGTGACCGTACTCGTGCCGGCACCCGACGAACCGGTGATCGCGATGACGGGATGGCGGGCTGACATGCAAAGGCCTTTCCTGTGACTCGTCTGCGCCGGGCAGATCAGAGTGCGGAGAACAGTCCGCGCGCATTGAACAGCGGCGAAGTGTATTCGCGATCAAGACCCTGATCGCTCTCGTGGTGGTACTCGATGATGCGGCGTACTTCGTCGCGCGAGCCGAAGATCAGCGGCGTGCGGCTCTGCAGGTTGCGCGGCATCACGTCCAGTATGCGGCCCCGCCCGGTGGTGGCCTCGCCCCCTGCCTGTTCTATCAGGAAGGCGATCGGGTTGGCTTCGTACATCAGCGAGATGCGTCCGGGGGGTGACGGCTGCATCGTGTCCTCGGGGTAGAGGATGACGCCGCCGCGCGTCAGCACGCGAAAGGTTTCCGCCACCAGCGAGGCGATCCAGCGCATGTTGAAGTCGGTCTGGCGTGGGCCGGTCTGTCCGGCCAGGCACTCTTCGACGTAACGCTTGATCGGCGCTTCCCAGAAGCGCGATTTCGAGGCGTTGATCGCGAACTCAGAGGTCTGCGTGGGGATGCGCATCTGCGGATGGGTCAGGATGAAGGCGCCGATGTCGCGGTCCAGTGTGAAGCCGTCCACGCCTTCCCCGGTCGTCAGCACCAGCATGGTCGACGGGCCGTACAGCGCAAACCCCGCACACACCTGCTCGGTGCCTGGCTGCAGGAAGTCCGACAATTGCGGGTCGGCACCCGGATTCGGCGTGTGCAGCACCGAGAACAGGCCGCCCACGGTGAGATTGACGTCGATGTTGTTGCTGCAGTCGAGTGCATCGAACAGCAGCAGGTACTTGCCGCGCGGCGACTGTTCGGGCGTCGGGATGAAGCCGTCCAGCCCTTCCGGTGCCAGCGCGGCCAGATGACCACCCCATTCGCATTCGCGCAGCATCGCCTCGTTGGCGATGGTGTCCAGCTTCTGCGTGACGCGTCCCGACAGGTTGATCGCCGCACCGCTGCCGACGGCTTCGAAGCTGCCGAGCGAACCGACCAGCGCACCCTTGTTGACGTGATTGGCGATGATCTTGACTGCGGTCGCCACCGCATTGAGCAGACTGGAAAAGATTCCGCTGGCGTTCGGATGCCGCTGCTGGGCTTCGATGGTGTAACGCGTCAGCGTTTTGCGCCCTTCACTCATGGCAGCCTCCTACCGAACCGATATCAGATAATCGTAGCCGTAGCGGCGCGGCGCTGTCACACGACAGCATCGAGGAAAGCGCTTCCACGGCTTGAGCGAGATGTGTGCTGCAGTGCCGGAACGATGTGCTCCAGCCGGAACGTACAGTGTGCGTCGCAAAAAAATGCCCCGAACTCTTTCGAGTCGGGGCATGAATCCACAAACAAGGTTGTGGAGGAGGAGCCTGGGTCACCTGTCCATTTTTATTGAGCCGACAGGCTTTGACGCTAAACTTGGTGCTTCGGAATCGAAGGGTGTCTGATTTCCCGTCTGCTTTTCCGTCGCTGTTGCAGTGCAATATATCTGGAATCAGTCTTGGTTAAAAATAAATTTTATTGATAATCTAGGCGAAACATTTATTGTCTGACCTGATATGTCTACCCATTGGGCGCGCGGCGTTTCCCTCCGTCAGTTACGAATCTTCGAGGCCGTGGCGCGTCTCGGGTCGATTTCCCGCGCTGCCGAGGAGCTTCACCTGACCCAGCCGGCAGTGTCGATGCAGGTAAAGGCACTCGACGGACTGATCGGTCTGCCGCTGATCGAGACCTTTGGCAAGAAGCTGCGCGTGACCGACGTCGGCATGGAGATCGCCCGTCACGCCAGGGCGGTCGAACGTCAGCTGGCCGAGGCGGAAGCTGCGCTGGCGCTGATGGCGGGCGGGCACGTGGGCCTGGTGTCGGTAGGCGTGGTCAGTACTGCGAAATATGTGGCGCCCAAGCTGCTGATGGCGTTTCGCGAGCGCTATCCGGACGTGCAGCTGAGAATTTCGCTGCACAACCGCGACGACATATTCCGCCAGCTCGAGGACAATCTGATCGACATGGCGATCATGGGACGCCCGCCGGCCGCGCTTGGCTGCGAGGCCCATGTGTTCGCCGAACACCCGCTGTCGGTGCTGGCCTGCGCCGGGCATCCGCTGGCCGGCGGGCAGATGGTGACGGCCGGGGATCTGGGGCGCGAGACATTCCTGATTCGTGAGCGCGGTTCAGGTACGCGGGGGACGCAGGAAGCCTACATGGCCGAGCAGGGCGTGCGTCCTGCCGAAATCATCGAGCTTCCGAGCAATGAAATCATCAAGCAGGCGGCCATCGCCGGCATGGGGCTGGCTTTCCTGTCCGAACACACCTGCCAGCTCGAATTGCGGACCGGTGTGCTGTGCCGGGTAGCGACGCCGGGTACGCCCATCGTGCGCAACTGGCACGTCGTGTATCGCGATCGCAAGAGCCTGTTGCCGGCGGCGCTGGCGTTGCGCGATTTCCTGATGCTCGACGGCGGGCGGCTCATCACGGCGCAACTGACGCCGGTCGTCCAGCCCGAGCACATCTGACCTGATTTCAGCGCCCGCCGTGCGCGCCCAGCCAGTCCATCCATTCGCGATAGAGGCTGGTGCTGGCGCCGACGACCACCGGGGTCTTGCGGCCGGGGGACATGTCGAGCGCCTCGCCGTCCAGCATTGAGCAGCAGGCGCCCGCTTCCGTGGCAATCAGACTGCCGGCGGCGAAATCCCACAGCATCTGACCGCCATGCAGATAGACGTCCAGGCGCGCTGCGGCGACAAAGCACCATTCCAGCGCGCTTGAACCGAAATTGCGCTGCGAGTAGAACGGCGACTGCGTGGCCAGTGCGTCACCGAGCGTTTTCGGGATCCGCTTGAAGTCCACGCCGGCAACCGCATCCAGCAGATGCTTCGCGGGCGTCCGAAGCGGCAGGGCCGCTCCATTCAGGAAGGCACCGCTGCCGCGTTCGGCATAGAAGGCCTCGTCGGTCATCGGGTTATAGACCACGCCGTAGTGCGTCTCGCCACGCTCGATATAGGCGATTGCCACGCCGAAGAACGGAATGCCATTGACGAAATTCGTCGTGCCGTCGATCGGATCTATGCACCAGAGGCCGTCATCGCTTTCGTGCCAGAGGCGCAACTGCAGCGATTCCGGCATTTCCTCGCCCAGCACCGGGCGGTCGATGATGCGTGGCAACCGTTCGATCAGCGCTTCCTGGGCCGCCAGATCGACGACGGTAAACAGGCTGCCATCGTCCTTCTGATTGCGTTTTGCCGTCAGGAACTGCGGCATGATGACCTCGCGTGCGACGCTGCGCGCGGTGTCGACGATCTGGGTCAATATGGATGAGTTCATGTCCGGGTCAGTCCTGAGGGCGCCGCGTCGACCGGCCTGCGCCGGATGCGCGCCTGGGCTTCCGGTCTGGGTGCTTCGGGCTGCGGGTCATGGCAGTATCTTCCCATCCTGTTGCGGTAGATGCGGACGCGGGTCTGCGTGAGCGGCGGAGTGTGGCTTGGCGAGCGGCCAACCGCGGCACGTCGGGGCATCGGTCCATGGCGCCGATTCTGCACGGCAACGAGATTTTTGCGGCGAAAAAAACATAACATCATGATTCCAAGATTTTTTTGTCCTGTTCCGGCCGGGCACACCGGTTCCGTCGAGCTGCCGTCAGCAGTGGCACATCATATCGAGCGCGTATTGCGTCTGGCCGACGGTGACCGCGTGACGCTGTTCGACGGCAGCGGTCGCGAGATCGACGCGCGCCTGGAAAAGGCGGGGCGCACATTGCGTGCGCACCTCGGCGCAAGCAGCGAGCCGGTACGCGAGTCGCCGCTGCAGATCACGCTGATGCAGTGCCTGGCCGGTTCCGACAAGATGGACTGGATCGTGCAGAAGGCGGTCGAGCTCGGGGTGGCGCGCATACAGCCGGTGGTCAGCCGGCGTGCGGTGGTCCGGCTGGCTGGTGACCGTGCGCAGCGCCGCGTCGAGCACTGGCAGCAGATTGCGGTGGCCGCCTGCGAACAGTGCGGCCGCAACCGCATTCCGGAGGTCCTGCCCCTGCTGGCATTGCCGCAGGCGGTTGGCGCCGCCGATGGACAGCGTCTGCTGCTGCATCCGGAAGGCGGCGTGCCCTTGCGTCAGTCGGGCTTGCAGGCGGATGCGCCGATCAGCCTGCTGATCGGACCGGAAGGCGGCTTCGATGGCGAGGAACTGGCGGTCGCCCGCAACAAGGGGTTTGCCGCCATCACGCTCGGACCGCGCGTGCTGCGTACCGAAACTGCGGGCGTCGCCATCCTTGCGGCACTCAACCTGCTGATCGGAGATTTCTGATGTTTTCCTCGCTTCCGCTGGTCGAACGGATCGACGACGCTGCCTTCGACCGCGCGGTGGCGCGGCTGCGGGCCGATCTGCTCGACGCGCAGTATTCGCTGCTGGAACAGGCGAACCGGTCGGTCGTGGTGCTGATCGCGGGTGTGGCCGGCGCCGGCAAGGGCGAACTGGTCAATCGGCTCAACGAATGGATGGACCCGCGCCACATCAGGACCAGTGCGTTCGGCAAGCGCGACGAGGCTGAACGTCTGCGCCCGCACATGTGGCGCTACTGGCAGTCGCTGCCGGCGCGCGGCCGCACCAGCATCATCTTCGAAGGCTGGTACAGCGAAGCGATCCAGGCGCGCGTGGCGCGCCGGATCAAGCGGCCGGCCTTCTGGCACACGCTGCATGCGATCCAGCGCTTCGAGCGCATGCTGGCGATGGAAGGCACGCTGGTGCTCAAGTTCTGGCTGCATCTGGATGCCGACACCCAGCATGCGCGGTTCAAGTCGCTGGAACGCGATGCCGCCAGACGTTGGCACGTGACGCCGGGCGACTGGCGCGAACATCGCCGGCACGCGCGGGTCTGCAAGGTGGCGGAGGAGGCGATCGGGCTGTCCGATACGCCGCATGCACCGTGGTTCCTGATCGATGCCAGCGATAACCGGCACAGCGAACTGGAAGTCGGCCGCAAGCTGCTGCATGCGCTGCGCCATGCACTCGACGGCAAGACGGTCCGCCCCGCGACCGCGCTGCCGCCGGCCTTCGTGCCGTGCGAAGCACCGTCGTCGTCGTCATCGGTGCGGGCCGGCAAGGCCATGACCAAGGCAGCCTACGAGCCGGAACTGGAGCGTCTGCAGGGGCGCCTCAACCTTTTGCTGCGCCGCCCCGAATTCGTCGATCGCTCCCTGGCGGTGGTGTTCGAGGGCATGGACGCCGCCGGCAAGGGCGGTGCGATACGCCGCATCACCCATGCGCTCGATGCGCGCCACTACCGCGTTTATCCGGTGGCGGCACCCTCCGAACACGAGAAGCGCTATCCGTGGCTGTGGCGGTTCTGGCGCGATGTGCCGCGCGACGGCCGCATCGCGATGTTCGACCGCTCCTGGTACGGCCGCGTGCTGGTCGAGCGGGTCGAGGGTTTTGCCGGCGAAGCCGACTGGTCACGCGCCTATGACGAGATCAATGCACTGGAACAGGAGTGGACCGAACACGGTGTGATCGTCTGCAAGTTCTGGCTCGAGGTCAGCGCCGATGAGCAATTGCGACGCTTCAACGAACGCAGCCGCACCCGGTTCAAGCGCTTCAAGATCACGCCGGAAGACTGGCGCAATCGCGAGAAGTGGCATCTTTACGAGCCGGCGGTGCAGGACATGCTGGCGCGTACCCACACCGAGGTGGCGCCATGGTCGGTGATTCAGGCGGACGACAAGTACCGGGCACGGCTGAGCATACTGCAGGCCCTGTGCGCCCGGCTCGAGGCCGAACTGCGCTGAGCCGTTGCCGGGCGCCCGGCTCGGATAGAATCCGCTGATTGCCCGATGGAACACGCATGTACGCCGATCAGGATTCGCCACGCTTCGTCGCCTGGGTGCGCAGTGCCGCGCCCTATATCCACGCCTTCGGCGGACGTACATTCGTCATCGCGGTCGGCGGGGAGGTGTTGCAGGGACCGCTCGCCAATTCGCTGGTGCAGGACTGCAACCTGCTCGCCGCGCTCGGCATCAAGCTGGTGCTGGTCGTCGGAGCGCGTCCGCAGATCGAGGAAGAACTCGCCGCACGCGGGCTGGAGCCGCGTTATCACAAGGGACTGCGCGTGACCGATGCGCCCGCGATGGACTGCGTCAAGCGCGCCAACGGTGCGATCCGCATCGACGTCGAGGCACTATTCTCGCAGGGCCTGCCCAATACGCCGATGGCCGGCAGCACGATCGAAGTCGCGTCAGGCAATTTCCTGACTGCGCGTCCGGTCGGCGTGGTCGACGGCATCGATCACGGCTACACCGGCAGCGTGCGCAAGGTCGATGTCGAGGCGCTGAATGACGCGCTGGTCGACAGCGACATCGTTCTGATGCAGCCCTACGGCTATTCGCTGACCGGCGAGGTGTTCAACCTGTGCATGGAGGAGGTCGCCGAGTCGGTTGCCATCGCGCTGCAGGCCACCAAGCTGATCTATCTGTGCGATGCGCCGGGCATCGTCGACGAGTCGGGCGAACTGGTGCCGGAACTGACGGCCGACGAGGCCTCGGAATGGCTGGCCGCCGGGCGGGGCATCACCGAAGATCTCGGTCTCTATCTGCCGCGCGCGATCCGGGCGGTCAAGCACGGAGTCGCGCGCGCGCACATGATCGACCGCGACCTCGATGGCGCCTTGCTGCTGGAGTTCTTCACCACCCAGGGCGTCGGCAGCGTCATTTCGCGCGAGCGCCTGGCCCTGATGCGCGATGCCCATGTCGATGACGTGCCGGCCATCGCCGGCCTGATCGCGCCGCTGGAAGCGGACGGTACGCTGGTCAGCCGCGGCCGCGAGCGGCTGGAGCGCGAGATCGACCGCTTCAGCGTGCTCGAGCACGACGAGGTGATCATGGGGTGTGCCGCCTTCTATCCGTACGTCGATGAAGCGATGGCCGAACTGGCCTGTCTCGCGGTGATGCCGGAATACCGCCGCCACGGCTACGGCGAACAGATCCTGAGCTATGTCGAAGGCCGGGCTCGCGCCGAGAGGATCACGCGCCTGTTCGTGCTGACGACGGTGACCGCGCACTGGTTCGTCGAACGCGGTTTCGTCGAGGCCGGTGTCGACGCCCTGCCGCGCGTGCGGCGCGATGCCTACAACCCGCAACGACGCAGCAAGGTCCTGGTAAAGGTACTTTGATCGCGCGGAGCCGCCACTGAAATGATGCCGGCGCTGCTGCAGCGGATCGGCATGGTGCGGGCGCGGCAGTTTGCCGCGTCGGCGGTGCTGGGTTGCGTGCTGCTTGTTGCCCTGGTATCGGGCTATTCGGCCATGTCCGAGCGCCTGATTGCGCGCGAGGCCGTGCGGCTGGATGCACTGGCGGCGGAATTCCAGGCCCGCCTGGGCGATGTCGTGATGCGGGAACCGGGCCGGCTGGCCGCCGAGGTGTCGATGTTCAGACGCATCGGCGGACTTGCCTACCTGGAAGTACGCGATGCGGCCGGCCGGGTACTGGTGGCAGAAGGCGGTCCGGCCATGCTCGGTGCGCCGGATGCCGATCTGCGTACGGCACTGGACGCTGGCCGGGTCCATTACGATTTCCAGGTCGATCTGCTGCAGCCCGGGTACAGCGCATCCGCCGGTACGCTGCGAGCCCGTGCGGACCTGGGCGAACTGGTGTCGTCGCTGAACGGCATGCGCAACGGCATGCTGGTTCTGGCCGCGTTGATACTGATCCTGCAGGTTCTGCTTGCGCGCTGGGTGCTTGGCGGCGTGCTGGATGGCGTTGCCGCGATCGAGGCGCGTGCGCTGGCATTGCGCCGCTCCGAAACGCTCGCGCCGGTGCTGCCGGTGGCCGGAAACGATGTGCTGGCCCGCCTGACGCGCGCGTTCAATCAGATGGTGCAGGCACTCGATGAACGGGTCACTGCACTGCGCAAGAGCGAGTCGCGTTTCCACGCAATCGCGGATTTCACCTTCGGCGTCGAGGCATGGTTCAGTCCGCAGGGGCGCCTGATCTGGGTGAACCGTTCGATCGAACGGGTGACCGGCCACAGCCCGCTCGATTGCCTGCTCTGCGAAAACCTCGCGGACCTGCTCATCCACGAGAAGGACCGCAAAATATTCGCTGCGCGCGCGCAGGACGCACTGGCCGGCGCCAGCGGCGAAGACTTCGAGGTGCGCCTGCTGCGCCGCGACGGCTCCATCGTCTGGGTGTCGCTGAACTGGCAGCCGATCTACGACGAAAGCGGTGTCTGCCTGGGCGTGCGCGTGTCGGCCGACGACATCCAGAGCCGCAAGGAAGCGGAACTGAAGCTGCTTGATACCGTGACTGCGCTGCGTCGCGAACAGGGGTTGCGCGACTACTACCTCACGCGCAGCGAGGAGGAGCGGTCGCGGCTGGAGGCCCTGCTCGACGTGATCAAGCTGGGCGTGCTGTTCGTCGATCGTGACGGCCGGGTTCAGCATGTGAACCGAATGCTGCGCGTGATCAGCGGCTTTTCGCCGGACGAGAATCTGTCCGGCGTGCGCGACAGCGTACTGATAGACCGCACGGCTGCCTTGCGCATGGATGAGGATGTCTATCGCGCAAATCTCGCGAGCGTGCTCGAGGCGCGCGTGCCCACCGAACCTAAGGACATCCCCTTGCGCGACGGGCGCATCATCCGGGAGCATTCGGCGCTGGTGCCATCGGTCGTGCCGGGACGCTTTCTCGGCCGGGTATGGATCTACGAGGATGTCACGGCGGAACGCCGCGCTGCGGATGCCCTGGTGCAGATGGCAGAGCGTGATCCACTGACGAATCTGTACAACCGCCGCCGGTTTCACGAAGAGCTGGAGCGCATGATTGCCGACGCGAGCCGGCGTCGCACCCAGCTCGGCCTGCTCCTGTTCGATCTGGATGGTTTCAAGCCGGTCAACGACCAGCACGGGCATCAGGCCGGCGACGAGGTTCTGGTGACGCTCGCGCGCGAAGTGGGCGCCGTCGTGCGCAGAAATGAAATGTTCTTCCGTCTTGGTGGCGACGAATTCGGCGTGCTGGCACCGGATACCGACGCGACTGCCCTGACCGGTCTGGCGCGCCGTATCGGTGAACGCGTGTCCCGCATGACCTTCTCGTTCGACGGTCAGTCTGCCGGCGTGACCGTGAGCATCGGCATCGGCATCTACCCGCTGCACGCGGACACCGGCGAGACGCTGCTCGGCGCCGCCGACGCGGCGATGTACGCCGCCAAGCAGGGCGGCAAGAACGCCTTCCGGATGTACGAGCCGCCTCACGCCGCCTGACCCGTGTCCGGTGCGACCCGCCTCCGTATCACGGCGTCGTGCTGCCAACCGGCAAAAGGACGGGAGAATCCTGCAGAGGCAATCGGCATCGGCGGGCCGCAAGCGTAAAATCCGCGCTGTTCATCTACAGGAGTTGCAACATGGCACGCATGGTTCAATGCATCAAGCTCGGCCGGGAAGCCGAAGGCCTGGATTTTCCGCCGGTTCCCGGTGCGCTGGGCGCGCGGATATTTGAATCCGTATCGAAGGAGGCGTGGCAGCAGTGGGTGAAATACCAGACCATGCTGATCAACGAAAACCGGCTCAGCCTGATGGATCAGCGTGCGCGTAAATACCTTGCCGAGCAGATGGAAAAGCATTTCTTCGGTGAGGGCGCAGATCACGTTTCGGGCTTCGTTCCGCCTGCGGGCTGATTCCCGCCACAGTAATTCACGGCACGTGAGCGATGTGGCGTGATAATTTTGTAACGATGAATGTCGATACACGTACGTCCAGCGTCCTGCAGAGTGCGCGCTCCTGCCCGTATTGCATGAGCACCGATACCGCTGATTCGAGCTGGAAGACCTCCGGCGAAAAGGCGGGGCGGTTCTGGCTCAAGCCGGTGCGCTGCCGCACCTGCCACAAGCGTTATGTGCGCGTCAGGCGTACTCCGCTTGCCATCGTGGCAGGCGTACTGGTAGTCGGTCTGACTGCGACGATCGCAGTGGTGTTTCACAACATCGAAACGCGTACGCCGGACGAGCACCAGAAACTGATGGCCGAACTCGATCCGCGCGAGGCGGAGCGTGCGCGCGCGGAAACGGGCGATCCGGAAGCGCAGTACGACTACGGGATGCTGTTGTCCCAAGGCGGGACTGGCGAGCGCGCTGATCTGGTGGAATCGATCAAGTGGCTGGAAAAATCCGCGGCGCAGGGTAATGCGCGGGCCCAGTACGAGCTGGCTCTGGCACTGAAGCTCGGGCGCGGAACCTTGCAGGACTATGCGGCTGCAGCGCAGTGGTTTGCCAAGGCGGCCAATCAGGGGCATGTCAGCTCCCAGTACCACATGGGGCGGCTCTACCGGATCGGTGAAGGGGTCACACAGGATCTGGTGCGCGCCTACGCATGGTTCAACCGCGCTGCAGCACAGGGCCACGGTGCCGCGCGGGGTGCGCGGGACGAGATTGCGGCATCACTCAAACCCGAACAGCTGGCACAGGCTCAGGAATTGTCGCGCGCGGCCATCATTGCCGAGGCGCTTCCGGCGAAGGATGCCGTCGAGGCTCCCCGGACGGACGCTGTCCGTCCGCAGCCTGTCGACTTTCCGGGCAAGCGCTGACCGGCTTCAGTCGCTGGCGGCGGCAGCTTCCATTGCCGCCAGTCCGGCGTGGCGCACGTCGGTGCCCTTCACCATGAAAACCACGTACTGCGCCATGTTCTTCGAGTGGTCGCCGATCCGCTCGATCGCCTTGGCGATGAAAAGCATGTCGAGACCGCAGGAGATGGTGCGTGGGTCTTCCATCATGAAGGTGATGAGCTGCCGCATGATGGACTTGAATTCGGCATCGACCTCGCGGTCCTGACGCACGACTTCGGTGGCACCGGCCAGATCCATCCGGGCCAGGGCATCCAGCGTACGCCGCAGCATGTCGACGGCCATCGATGCCGCATGGCGGAGTTCGACGCGCGGTACGAACACGACGTCCGATTCCAGTATGTGACGCCCCATCTTGGCGATCTTCTTGGCCTCGTCACCGATGCGCTCAAGGTCGGTGATGGTCTTGACCACCGACATGATGACGCGCAAGTCGCTGGCGGCCGGCTGGCGCTTGGCAATCAGGTGATTGCAGGCGTCGTCCAGCTCGATTTCCATCGAATTGACCTTCTTGTCATTGGCGATCACTTCCTCGAGCAGCGGCAGGTTGCGCTCGATCACGCCGCGCATGGCATGTTCGATCTGCTGTTCGATCAGTCCGCCCATCTGGAGCAGGCCGGTGCGTACGCCCTCGAGTTCGTGGTCGTAGCGCTTGGAAATGTGTTCGCTCATGTCAGTGCATTCCGGATGTTTGCGTCAAGGTCCGACTCGCTGTCGGCGTAAATGTTCTGCTGTCGTCGGTCACGCCCGAAGCGTGCGCACACCGGCTGCGGACGATACCAGTGCGAGGTCGGCACGGCGCCGTGCAAACAGCCCGTTGGTGACGGTGCCGGTCAGGTGGTCCAGTTCGCTTTCGAATGCCACCGGATCGCTGATCTTCAGACCAGCAACGTCCAGGATGATGTTTCCGTTGTCAGTCACGAAACCTTCGCGCAGTTTCGGAATGCCGCCAAGCCGGGCCAGCGCGCGGGCGACCAGCCCGGCCGCCATCGGAATCACTTCGATCGGCAGCGGAAAACGACCCATCACCTCGACACACTTGGAATCGTCGGCGATGCAGACGAAACAGTCCGATGCGGCGGCGACTATCTTTTCGCGGGTCAGCGCGCCGCCGCCGCCCTTGATCAGGTGCAGGCCGGGGTCGATCTCGTCGGCACCGTCGACATAGACCGGAATGCGGCGGCCCGATGCGATGACCTCGTCCAGTGTCAGCACCGTGATGCCGTGACCGCGCAGGCGCGCGGCCGATGCTTCGGAACTGGCGACGGCACCGGAAATCCGGAGCTGCTCGGAAGCCAGAAGATCGATGAAGTGATTGGCTGTCGAGCCGGTGCCGACGCCGAGCAGTTCGCCTTCGATCACGTGGGGCAGGGCGGCGCGGGCGACCGCGATCTTAAGTTCGTCGGGTGTCATGATGTCTGGCAATGTCCGATGGTTATCCCGCCTGTTCGTCGGAATGAACGAACGCCTTGTAGGCGAGATGAGGCAACAGCTGATGCAGCGGCATTCTAAGCCAGTGGCTGCGTGCGTAAAGAATCTGCCGGCGTGCACGCCGCCACGACGAGTCGCTGCTCGGGTGCAGCGGGTACATGGAGGCGTCGATCAGGTGATCCGTCAGGCGACCCGTCCAGCGCGATGAAAGGCGGCGCGTGCTTTCGTCGCGTACGGCATCCGGGATGTCGGTGCCGAACACGCGCTGCGAGAAATGGATGGCGAGCAGCACGGGATATTCGAGCTGGTGCTGGCGGGCGCGCGGCAGCAGCGCTTCCCAGAAGCCGTCGGCAGCCGCGAACTCGCTCAGCAGACAGTGCTGGTCGTACAGATCGCGCAGCCCTTTCTGCAGTTCGCCGAAGAACAGGTGGCAGGCTGAGTGCATCACCATGTCCACCGGCGTGAGTACACGGAACAGGTCCGGACAGTAAGGGACATGCACCGGCCGGGCATCCGCGATCAGCCGGGCGGCATCCGGAACGTGGCCGGAGGTGGGCGGCACGATCGTGTGGTGCAGGTCGATCACCGTGCCGCGCGTACGGTGCTCGACCGGCGGCAGTTCGTGCATCCACTCCCGGTAGTAGCGCTGATCGTAGGCATTCAGGTGGGTTGGCAGCCAGCCGCGCCGGAACAACCCGCCTTCGGCCTGGTTGATCACGCTCTTCGCGACCATCAGGTCAATGTCGTTGAAAATGCGCGACCGCCCGGCCAGCAGGCCAGTTGCCGCGTAGGCGGCACCCTTCAACAGCAGTACCGATTGTCCGAGATCCTGCAGGGCGGCTCCGATCACTGCCAGTTCGTTCAGCAGCGAAGCCTTGTGCAGGGCGGCCAGACGAAGCGCCGCATCCAGATGGAAGCGCACGGCAGCCGGCACCTGCTCCATGTGTCCGGCGGCCAGCAGGCGCTCGGCCAACTGGCCCAGCAGGTCGCTGGTGCGTGCCTGGCCGATCAGCGCTTCCCAGTCGACGGAATCAAAATCTGCGATGAAATCGGGGTTGGCGAGTGCTCTCGCCAGATGCGTGTCCGTTTTTCGGCTCATGGTGTCTCGACGTGCGAGCCAGCCGGCCCGGACACGAACTGTTGTGCGCTTCAGCTGCTGCGGGAGCAGATGGATTCCAGCTCCGGCACGATTTGGTCGAGTGACCCGTAGCGCGCAGTGTAACCGTCGCATGCGTCCACCAGCCGTCCCATCGCTTCGAAGCCCGTCGTTCCGAGCCGCGGATAGTTGAATGAATTGTTCACCAGCTGCATGAAGGTCTGCGCCTTGCCGGTCGCTTCGATTTCGCAGGGACTGTCGATGCCGAATTTCGGAAACAGTATCCAGCGCGGCTGAACCTTCAGCAAAGCCTCGTTCAGGCTTGCTCTCGGCGGGCGCATGTGGGCCACCGTACCCTTCGCGGTGTCGTAGGCGATCGGGCCGATGACGGCGTCCGGTGACAGTTTCCTGACCAGATCGATCGACTGGTTCTTCAGGCTGATCGGCCGCGGCAGCGGCGTCAGCAGGCCGTCGTCAAGTCCGACCATGGCCAGTTCGTCGGACAGCAGTCGCCAGCCGCGCAGCGCCAGTCCAGCGCACAGGGTGCTTTTGCCGGAACCCGGCGGCGCCGCCATGATGAGGCCGGCACCGTCGCGCTCGAGCACCGCGGCATGGATGATCAGCGAATGCTGGGCGTGATTGGTGAACACCCAGTTCAGACCCCACTCGAGCATCGCGAAGGCCTGTTCGCCCGGCAGCGGCTTGAACGGCTGCATGCCCTCGAAGCGGAATATCGCCTGCGGGCGGATCACGCGCCGGATTCCACCCGATCCGCTCAGCTCGACCGGGAAATCGCAGAACTCGTCGTGTCCGGCCAGCGGGAAGTCGGCATACAGCGCACTGATGCCCCGCGCCACCGGACGGATGTCGGAGCGGATGCCCGCCACGAAACTGCCCAGACGGATGCGCAGACCGGCCGGACTGCGCAGTCGTGCCGCGAGTTCGGTGTCGGTCAGATCGGAAATGCGACTGCTGGAAGCCAAGGAAGGGGGCGGCAACGTGGCCGGGTCACTGTGCAGAGTGCACGATGCCGTGATCGGACAGATTGGACAACAGGTCGGCCACTTCCTGGAGGTCGGAAAATGCTTCAGGATGCGCCGCGTGGATGACCGAAGCCGGGGCAGGATCGAGCTTGAGCACGTCGATCACTGCGCCAGCCTGCGGCGACAGCATCCAGGTAAAGGATTCGCGGGCGTCGTACACCACGCTGCCGTCAGGCCAGTGCCTGACGGATATCGCTTCGGGTGATTTCAGTGCCCAGCGCCGTTCTTCGGAATCAGCGGCCACTAGTTTTCCGGGCTGCCGTTGCACCACAGGTCCGGTGTGCTCGCGTAGATGTCGACCTTGACCAGGAAGGCATTCAGCGCATTGATCTTGTCGGTGATCGTGCCGGCCGTGTTGAAGGCGTTCCGGAACGCCGTAATGACGGCGGTTGGCGACTGCAGGCCGGTTACCGGGTAACGGCTGCCGTAGAACTGGGCGTTCAGCAGTGCCGCGACGGCATGGAAGGCGACGGTCTGCATGTTCGACGCCTTGTTGGTCGGGCACCAGCCACTCGGCTGCTGATAGGGCAGCTTCGCTTGGTCTACCGCGTTGCGCAGCGTCACGCCATCCGACGTCTTGAAGAAGGTCACCCCGAAAACGGTATTGAAACTCTGGTTCGGACCGTAGGTCGCCGGAATCAGGTTCGGGTCGTTCCAGACTGCCGTGCCATTCGGGTTGCTGCTCTTCCAGTAACCGGGGCTGCAGCCGCAGGGACGCGCCGTGCCTTCGCGCGACAGATTGCCCGATGCCAGTTCCGAACCGGTGCAGGTGCCCCAGGTGCTCGTACCGAAGGCCGAGCGGCTGGCTACCGAAATCAGGACGCCGGCGCCGGCGGCTCCGCCACGGGTGATGCGACGGCGTGCTTCATCGACCCCGCCGGCCTGCGGCGTGGTGGTCTCTACGCTGGATTTGTTGTCGTGTTCGTTCATGTGCGGTCACCGATAAGGCAAGGTTGGGCCGGATGTTAGCGCGCTCGCACCTTCGGGGTGCGCCGACTGCTTCACGCGTGCACTCAACTACGCGTTCCGGTCCGTGGATTGTCGCGATGGGATTACTGTAAGCAAAAGTCGGGCCTCGTTTGTTTTCTGATTGCAAGCGGATGATTTGAAAAGACTTGACCGAATTTTTCAATTGCCGGAAATCGATTCCGAAGGTGGACTGTAAATTTTGCCGACTGGTTTGCGCCTGACGGGAAAGCAGGCGCAAACCGGACGGGTTACCGCCGTGCCGGCGGCAGGTCGGTACAGCTGCCTTCGGCCACTTCGGCTGCGAGACCGATGCTTTCGCCCAGGGTCGGGTGCGGGTGGATGGTGTGGCCGATATCGACCGCATCCGCACCCATCTCGATCGCCAGCGCCAGCTCGCCGATCATGTCGCCGGCCGACACGCCGACGATGCCTCCGCCGACGATGCGATGACTTTCCGCGTCGAACAGCAGCTTGGTGAAGCCTTCGTCGCGTCCGTTGGCGATGGCGCGGCCGCTGGCGGCCCACGGGAAGCGGCCGACCTTCACGGTGCGGCCCTGCGCCTTTGCCTCGTCCTCGGTCAGGCCGACCCAGGCGACTTCCGGGTCGGTGTAGGCGACCGACGGGATTACCGTGGCGTCGAAATGGCGCTTGTGGCCGGCAATCACCTCGGCCGCGACATGCCCTTCGTGCACCGCCTTGTGCGCCAGCATGGGCTGGCCGACGATGTCGCCGATGGCATGGATGTGGGCCACGCCGGTGCGCATCTGGCTGTCGACCGGAATGAAGCCGCGCTCGTTGACCACGATGCCGGCTGCCTCCGCGTTCAGCGCGCGGCCGTTCGGTGTGCGCCCGACCGCCACCAGCACGCGGTCGTAGGTCTGCGCCTCGGCCGGCGCCTGCGCGCCTTCGAAACTCACTCTGATGCCGGTCGGTCCCGCTTCTGCCGCGGTGACCCGCGTATTCAGCATGACGGCGTCGAAGCGGCGGGCGTTGTGCTTCTCCCACACCTTGACCAGGTCGCGGTCGGCGCCCTGCATCAGTCCGCCGGTCATTTCGACCACGTCAATGCGGGCACCGAGCGTCGAATAGACGGTGGCCATTTCCAGACCGATGATGCCGCCGCCGATCACCAGCATGCGCTTCGGGACGTCGGCGAGCTGCAGTGCGCCGGTGGAATCGACGATGCGCGGATCGGCCGGCATGAAGGGCAGCTTCACCGACTGGCTGCCGGCCGCGATGATGCAGTGATCGAACTTCAGCACCTTCGTGTCGCCGGTCGTCACCCGGCCGTCGCCGGAGGTCAGCGCCACCTCGACATGATGCGGATCGACGAAGCGTGCCGTGCCGCGCACGATCCTGACCTTGCGCGCCCTGGCCATGCCGGCCAGACCGCCGGTCAGCTTGCCGACCACCTTGTCCTTCCAGCCGCGCAGCGCGTCCAGATCGATTTCGCGCGCGCCGAATTTCACGCCGTGAGCGGCCAGCGCCTCGGCCTCGTCGGCCACGGCGGCGACATGCAGCAGCGCCTTCGACGGGATGCAGCCGACGTTCAGGCAGACACCGCCCAGCGTTGCGTAGCGTTCGACCATGACCACGTCCAGCCCGAGGTCGGCGGCGCGGAAGGCGGCCGAATAGCCGCCCGGACCGCCGCCGATCACCAGTACCGCGCAGCTGTCATCCACCTTCGCGGGTGCGCTGCCGGTGGCAGCCGGTGCGGCGGTGACCGGCGCGGGCGCGACAGCTGCGGCGGGCGCCGGCGCCGCCGGGGCGGCCACCGCGGGTGTCGCGTCGGCTGCGTCCATCGTCAGCACCACGGCGCCTTCGGATACCCGGTCGCCGACCTTCACCTTCAGTTCGACGATGCGGCCCGCCGACGGCGCCGGAATGTCCATCGTGGCCTTGTCGGATTCGAGCGACATCAGCGGCGCGTCGGACTCGACCGTGTCACCCGGTTTGACCATGATTTCGATGATCGGCACGTCCTTGAAATCGCCGATGTCGGGGATTTTTACAGTGAGAAGTTCGCTCATCATCGTCTCCTCACATCAGCACGCGACGCATGTCGGCCAGCAATGCGGCGACATGGGCGTTGAATCGGGTGGCGGCAGCGCCATCGACGACGCGGTGGTCGGCGGTCAGCGACAGCGGCAGGATCAGCCTGGGCTGGAACGTGCTGCCGTCCCACACCGGCTTCATCGTGGTCCGGCTGACGCCGAGGATGGCCACTTCCGGCGCGTTAATGATGGGCGCGAAACCGGTGCCGCCCAGACCGCCGACGCTGGAAATGGTGAAGCAGGCGCCCTGCATTTCGGCTGCCGACAGTTTGCCGTCGCGCGCCCTGGCGGCGAGTTCGCCGCATTCGGCGGCGAGCTGGGCGACGCCCTTGCGGTCGGCGTCGCGGATCACCGGCACCACCAGTCCGCCCGGCGTGTCGGCGGCGAAGCCGATGTGGCAGTACTGCTTCAGGATCAGCGCGGGTTCATCGTTCTGCAGGTCGATCGAACTGTTGAACTCGGGGAATTTCTTCAGTGCCGAGCACACCGCCTTGATGATGAAGGCCAGCATCGTCAGCTTGACGCCGGCCTTGGCCTGTTCGGCATTGATCTGCTGGCGGAAGGCTTCAAGATCGGTGACGTCGGCGTCCTCGTGGTAGGTGACCGCCGGGATCATCACCCAGTTGCGCGACAGGTTGGCCGCAGACAGCTTGCGGATGCGCGACAGCGGCTGGCGCTCGATGGCGCCGAATTTCGCGAAATCGACCTTCGGCCAGGGCAGCAGATCGAGTCCGGCGCCGCCGCCGGAACCGGCCGGTGCGGCGGCCGGCGCCTGCATGACGCCCTTGACGAAGGCGTGGATGTCCTCGCGCGTGATGCGGCTCTTCGGTCCGCTCGCCGGCACGCGGGTCAGATCGACGCCGAGTTCGCGTGCGAAGGCGCGTATCGACGGGCTGGCGTGCGGCTTGCTGCCGCCGGTAGCCTCGATTGCCGCGGCCCGGACCGGGGCGGGTGCCGAAGGGGGCGGTGGGGTGGTGCTCGTGGCCGCAGTGGCGGCTGGCGCCGGCGCAACCGGCGTACTCGTTTCGGCACTGGTGACGGCGGCAGGGGCGGCGGTTGCCGCCGCGACCGGCGCCGCAGCCGCGGCACCTTCCATCGTGCCGATCACGGTGCCCTGCGACACGCGGTCGCCGATCCTGACCGTGATCTGGCCGATGACGCCGGCGCACGGCGCCGGAATCTCCATGGTCGCCTTGTCGGATTCCAGCGTGACCAGCGGCGCGTCGGCTTCGACGCGGTCGCCGGCCTTGACCAGGACTTCGATGACGGGGACGTCGGTGAAGTCGCCGATGTCCGGTACTTCAATATTGATCGTGCTCATTGCAGCCTCGCATGTTCGGGTGTGGCCGCTGTTGCGGCCGGGGCGCGATGCCGGCGTGGCGCCGATGACGCGGACGGGGATCGCCGCGACCGGATGTCGCGTGCACATTCGCCTCCGTCGGCGATCATCGGAAATGTCCGCGCAATGCTGCGGTAACAGGCCGGCCGGCGCATCGTGGTGTCAGGCGTACAGCGGGTTCGGCTTGGACACGTCCAGGCCGTAGCGCGCGATGGCTTCCGCCACCTTTACCTTGTCCAGCGCACCGTCGTCGGCCAGTGCCTTCAGCGCGGCCACCGCAACCCAGCGCCGGTCTACCTCGAAATGCGCACGCAGCGCCTCGCGCGTGTCGGAACGGCCGAAGCCGTCGGTGCCGAGTACGACGTAGCGGCGCGGCACGTAAGCGCGGATCTGCTCGGCAAACAGGCGCACGTAGTCGGTCGCCGCGATCACCGGGCCGCGCGTGTCGCGCAGGCAGCTGTCGACATGCGGCACGCGCGGCGCATCGGTCGGGTGCAGCAGGTTGTGGCGTACGCAGTCGGCGCCGTCGCGTCCCAGCTCGGTGAAACTCGGGCAGGACCAGAGATCGGCTTCCACCCCCCAGTCGTTGCGCAGCAGGTCGGCGGCGGCGATCACCTCGCGGAAGATGGTGCCGCTGCCCAGCAGCTGGACACGCGGACCGTTCGACGCCGCGCCCCGGCGGAACGCGTACATGCCCTTCAGGATGTCCGCTTCGGCGCCCTCCGGCAGCGCCGGGTGCTCGTAGTTCTCGTTCATCACCGTCAGGTAATAGAACACGTCCTCCTGCTCGGCCATCATGCGGCGCAGGCCGTCCTGCACGATCACCGCCACTTCATACGAGAAGGTCGGGTCGTAGCTGATGCAGTTGGGGACCGCGCCGGACCACAGGTGCGAGTGGCCGTCCTCGTGCTGCAGGCCTTCGCCGTTGAGCGTCGTGCGCCCGGCCGTGCCGCCGATCAGGAAGCCGCGCGAGCGCTGGTCGCCGGCGGCCCAGATCAGGTCGCCGATGCGCTGGAAGCCGAACATCGAGTAGAAGAGGTAGATCGGGATGGTGGCCACCCCGTGCACCGAGTAGCTGGTGGCGGCGGCGATCCAGTCGCTCATGCCGCCGGCCTCGTTGATGCCTTCCTGCAGGATCTGGCCGGTCTTCGATTCCTTGTAGAACATCAGCTGATCGGCGTCCTGCGGAACGTACTTCTGGCCTTCCTGGTTCCAGATGCCGATCTGGCGGAACATGCCTTCCATGCCGAAGGTGCGCGACTCGTCAGGTACGATGGGCACCACGCGCTTGCCGACGTGCGGGTCGCGCAGCAGGATGTTCATGATGCGCACGAAGGCCATCGTGGTGGACAGTTCGCGCCCTTCTCCCGAGGCCTTGAGCAGCGCGTCGAAGGCGGACAGCGGCGGCACCTCGAGCGGCTCGGCCTTGCCGCGGCGGCTCGGCAGGTAACCGCCGAGCGCCATGCGCCGTTCGCGCATGTACTGCAGTTCCTTCGAACCTTCCTCGAACTTCAGGTAGGGCAGGCTTTCGATGTCGGCATCGCTGATCGGCAGGTCGAAGCGGTCGCGGAAAGCGCGCAGCGATTCCAGATCGACCTTCTTCTGCTGGTGGGAGATGTTTTGCGCCTCGCCCGAGCCGCCCATGCCGTAACCCTTGATGGTCTTGGCCAGGATGACCGTCGGCTGGCCGGTGTGCTTGACCGCCGCGTCATACGCCGCATAGACCTTGTGCGGGTCGTGGCCGCCGCGGTTCAGGCGGAAGATGTCCTCGTTGCTCCAGTTGGCGACCATGGCCGCCAGTTCCGGATACTTGCCGAAGAACTGCTCGCGCACGTAGGCGCCGTCGCGCGCCTTCATGGTCTGGTATTCGCCGTCGACCACTTCCATCATGCGCTGCGCCAGCAGGCCGTTCTTGTCCTGCGCCAGCAGCGGGTCCCAGTAGCCGCCCCACAGCAGCTTGATCACGTTCCAGCCGGCACCGCGGAAATCGCCTTCCAGTTCCTGGATGATCTTGCCGTTGCCGCGCACCGGCCCGTCGAGGCGCTGCAGATTGCAGTTCACGACGAACACCAGGTTGTCGAGCTTCTCGCGCGCCGCCATGGCGATCTCGCCCAGCGTTTCCGGTTCATCGGTCTCGCCGTCGCCGATGAAGCACCACACCTTGCGGCCTTCGGTGTTGGCGATGCCGCGGTCCTGCAGATACTTCATGAAGCGGGCCTGGTAGATGGCCTGCAGCGGCCCCAGACCCATGGACACGGTTGGGAACTGCCAGAAATCGGGCATCAGCCACGGGTGCGGGTAGCTCGACAGGCCTTCGCCGCCGACTTCCTGCCGGTAATTGTCGAGCTGCGATTCGCTGATGCGGTCGAGCAGGAAGGCGCGGGCATAGACGCCGGGCGCGGAGTGACCCTGGAAGTAGACCAGGTCGCCGCCGTGGGTCGGGCTCGGTGCGCGCCAGAACCAGTTGAAACCCACGTCGTACAGCGTGGCGCTCGAGGCGAAACTGGCGATGTGTCCGCCGACATTGGTGTCCTTGTTGGCCCGCAGCACCATGGCCATCGCATTCCAGCGGATGTAGTTGCGGATGCGGTGCTCGATTTCGTGGTCACCGGGCGCCGGCGGCTGCTTGCCGGCCGGGATGGTATTCACGTAGGCGGTGGTCGCCGAATACGGCAGGTTGATGCCGGCACGCCGCGCCAGCTCGGTCAGCCGTTCGATCAGGTAATGCGCGCGCTGTTCGCCGGCGTGTTCGATCACGCCTTCGAGTGCGTCGAGCCATTCCTGGGTTTCGACGGCATCCGGATCAGACACCAGAAGGGGGTTGGGTAAGGCGGACATCCAGGTTTCTCCTCTTATAGTGAACCGCATGACGCCACGCGAGCCCGGTACGCGACCGTACGGAGCATGGCCCCCGGACGGCTGCATGGCTGTTGCGCATCGGTGATGCATGGTGTTGCGGTTCTCGGTCGGCAGCGTGTGGCTGCCACGGCAACGCAGCACGCAGGGATCGCCCGCGTGAGCATGACGCCATTATGGACAGACCCCCGGCAGGCTGCCAGTAGTGAAAACCGCACCGTCAGCCGCTTGACCTGATGGCCGGATGGTGCCGGTTCGTGCGGCACGGCCATGACCGGGGGGCATCAAGTTTTGCCGCAGCCGGCCGATAATCCGCACGAACCTTTTGCAACGAGCGCGCCGATGATTCCCGTACGCAAAACCGATGTGGTGCTGGGCAAACCCTTGCCCTATTCGCTGTTCGACAGCAACAACAAGCTGCTGCTGCGTGCCGGGGTGATCGTCCAGACGCAGAACCAGCTCGACGTGCTGAGCGAGCGCGGTCTTTACAGGGACAAGGTCAGCAACACCCTGCCGTCGGTCACCGCCCGTGCCGGTCAGGATGCGGAACCCAAGCCGGAGGCCGACAAGGGCGGCATCCTGCTCGATCTCGAGGACATCCGGCTGCAGATCGGCGATGTGCTGCAGCTGCAGGCGACCGGCGAGGACGCACAGCGGCATACCTTGCGTCTGCTCGGCTATTCGAAGGGGCGCAGCGTCATGGTGACTGCGCCGATGGTCGATGGCGGTTACGCCATCGTGAAACAGGATGCGGCCTTCGTCGTGCGCTTCTTCTCCGGCAAGAGCGTGTACGCCTTTCCGGCGCACGTGCTGAAGATGGCCAACACTCCGTTCCCCTATCTGCACCTGAGCTATCCGAAAAAGGTGCGCGGCATGCGCGTTCGCAACACGCAGCGGGCGGCGGTGCGCATCATCGCGGCCGTGACCGATGCGGCGGGCGGTTCGCATGCGGCCACGCTGATCGACATCAGCAAGGGCGGGGCATTGCTGGCCGCCAAGGCGAAGCTCGGCGCAACCGGCGACACCCTGCGCTGCAAGTTCCGTCTGCAGTTCGACGACATCGACCAGTTCGTGCAGGTGGGCGTCGTCATCCGCTCGGTCAGCACTGCAAGCGAACCCGAGAACGACGCCGTTTCTGTCAATCATGGCCTCGAATTCACCGAAGTGCCGGAGCAGGACCGGCTGGCGCTGACCGCCTTCGTCTATCACCAGCTGATACAGGCTTCCGAAGGCGGCTGATCCGATCCGGGTCGCGCCACCGGATGGCGGCGCGGCGTTGATTCCCTTCAGGGCGTAACATTCGCGCGGTCCATGCATGGAGCACCGCCATGAAATGCCCGTTCTGCAGCTCCCCCGATACCCAGGTGGTCGAAACCCGCGAGAGCGAGGATGGCGACATCATCCGCCGCCGCCGCCGCTGCGCGGCCTGCGACAAGCGCTTCACGACCTACGAGCGGGTGGACCTGAAGATGCCGCAGGTGGTGAAGAAGGATGGCCGCCGGGCCGACTACGACCGCGAGAAGCTGCGTGCCAGCATGATGCTGGCGCTGCGCAAGCGGCCGGTCACGACCGAGGCGGTGGATATGGCGATGGACCGCATCGAGGAACGGCTGCTCACGATGGGCGTGCGCGAACTGGCGACCGACCGGCTGGGCGAGCTGGTGATGCGCGAACTCAAGAAGCTCGACAAGATCGGCTACATCCGCTTCGCCAGCGTCTATCGCAACTTCGAGGATGTCGATGAATTTTCGGAAGTGGTGCGCGAGGTGACCAAACCCGTGCGTGCGCCGCGCAAGAGCGGGGCCTGAGCGATGGGGGACGTTGCAGCCGATCATCGCTTCATGGCGCGCGCGTTGCGTTTGGCGGAACGAGGGCTGTGGACCACCAGCCCGAATCCGCGCGTGGGCTGCGTCATCGTGCGCGACGGCAAGGTGATCGGCGAGGGCTGGCATGTGCGGGCCGGCGAGCCGCATGCCGAAGTGCATGCCTTGCGTGCCGCTGGCGGAGACGTACGTGGCGCCACGGCCTATGTAACGCTGGAGCCGTGCAGCCATCACGGGCGCACGCCGCCGTGTGCCGACGCGCTGATTGCAGCCGGCGTCGCGCGCGTGGTTGCCGCCATGCGCGACCCGAATCCGCTGGTGTCGGGTCAGGGCATGGCGAGGCTGGCTGCTGCCGGCATCGCCACCGAATGCGGCGTGCTGGAAGCGGATGCGCGCGAACTTAATATCGGTTTCGTGTCGCGCATGACGCGCGGCCGGCCTTGGGTGCGGCTGAAGACCGCGTCGACGCTGGATGGCGTCACCGCGCTCGACAACGGCGTCAGCCAGTGGATCACCGGTCCGGCGGCGCGGCGCGACGGCCACCGCTGGCGCGCACGTGCGTGCGCCATACTGTCCGGCATCGGCACGGTGCAGGAGGACGATCCGTCGCTGACCGTGCGCGAGGTCGACACCGAGCGCCAGCCGCTGCGCGTGATCGTCGACGCCAGACTCGCGCTGTCACCGCAGGCACGGCTGTTCGCCGATATCGGACGGGCGCCGCTGCTGGTGGTCTGCGCCTCTGACGACACACTGCGTGCACGCGTGCTGCGCGACGCCGGTGCGGAGCTTCTGGTACTGCCGAACGACGCCGGCAAGGTCGATCTGCCGGCGATGCTGCAGGCTCTGGGTGCGCGCGGCATCAACGAACTGCATGCCGAATCGGGTCACAAGCTGAACGGCTCGCTGCTGCGCGAAGGCTGTGTGGACGAACTGCTGATGTATCTGGCGCCGACCCTGCTGGGTCATGGCATGGGACTGTTCAACCTCGGTCCCTTCGATACGCTGGCGCAGCGCGTCGATCTCGACGTGCGCGATCTGCGCGCCGTCGGTCGCGACTGGCGGGTGCTGGCGAGAGTGCGGCCTCGCGGCTGAACTGCAAATGACCGGGGGCAGGCAGCGGCCCGAGTAGCCGGCTGTCTGCCCCCGAATGCCTGCCAGCCGGTCAGCCGACGCGGATCGGCACGAACAGCCGGGTGTCGCCGCGCTGGACCAGCAGCGCCACGCGACCGCGTGCCTGCTCCACCAGTTTGGCCAGTTCCTCCGCGCTGCCCACCGCCCGACCGTTGACGGCGAGGATCACGTCGCCCGGCTCGATGCCGGCCTGGGCTGCAGGACCGTCAACATCGGCCACGACCACGCCGCGATTGACGCCCAGCTGCTGCGACTCCGCACCGGTCAGCGGGCGTACCACCAGTCCCAGACGGTCGCGCGACGAGGTGCCGTCCTTGCCGGGCGTGCCCTGCGCAACGGCTTCGCCATCCGATTGCTCGCCCAGCGTCACGCTCAGTTCGCGTTCCGCTCCCTGACGCCACAGCTTGAGCCTGACGGCCTTGCCCGGCGGCAGGTTGCCGATCACCTTGGGCAGGTCGAACGAATCGGCGACATCGCGGCCATCGACCGATAGCACCACATCGCCCGGTTGCAGGCCGGCGCGGTCGGCCGGGCCGCCCTGTTCGACGCTGGCTACCAGCGCGCCGCGGGCGCGGTCCATGCCGAAGCTGTCAGCCAGATCGCGGGTGATCGGCTGGATGCTGACGCCCAGGCGCGCATGCTTGGCCCGCCCGAACTGCTTGATCTGGTCGGCGACACGCATCGCGACGTCGATCGGGATCGCGAACGACAGTCCCATGAAGCCGCCGGTACGCGAGTAGATCTGCGAGTTGATGCCGATCACCTCGCCACTCAGGTTGAACAGCGGGCCGCCGGAATTGCCGGGGTTGATCGCGACATCGGTCTGGATGAATGGCACCAGCGATTCGTCCGGCAGCGCGCGCGACTTGGCGCTGACGATGCCTGCGGTCACGGTGTTCTCGAAGCCGAACGGGGCGCCGATGGCGGCCACCCACTCACCGACGCGGACCTGGTCCGGATTGCCGAGTCTGACGGCCGGAAGGTTTTTCGCCTCGATCTTGATCAGCGCCACGTCGGTGCGCTTGTCGCTGCCGATGACCTTGGCCTTGAATTCGCGCTTGTCGGTGAATTTGACCGTCACTTCGGCCGCATCGGCCACCACGTGGGCATTGGTCAGGATGTAACCGTCGCCGCTGATGATGAAGCCGGAGCCGATGCCGCGCGGTACCTGCTGCCCTTCACCGCCGCGCTGCGGGTTCTGTGGCATCGGAATGCCGAAGCGGCGGAAGAATTCGAACATCGGGTCGTTCGGATTGATGGTCTGCCTCGATGCCTTGCCGACGACGCTGATGTTCACGACCGATGGCGATGTCTGTTCCACCAGCGTGGTGAAGTCCGGCAGGCCCGACACCAGTGGTGCCGACGCCGCCGCGCTCGGCGCGGGTGCTGCCTGGGCAAGCTGGGTCGGCTTGCCTTGGGGCGCGGCCTCGGCATGACCCATCCAGTCGATGGTGGTCGCCGTCGCACCGAGCCCGAATGCCGTCGCTGCAAGCGCTGCCAGAGCGGTGCGTGACAGGGTGATCTTCATCTTTTGTCTTCTCCTGACGTGTTGTTACGTGCCGCCGGTCGGTCGCGGCAACCCGTTGGAAACGATGGAGCCGAAGCGGTTGCAGGCCGTTCCGGAGGTTAGCATCCGGAAACAAAGGGCAGCCGGCCGTGCTCCGCTGAGCAAGTTGGGGAGCCAAACCGCCATATCAAGGGTCACAGGCTCGCTGCGGTACTTGAAAACCGGGCGGCACACCGCCACCATGCCCGGTCCGGGACCCGAGCTCCGCGCGCCAACGCCGCTGACGCCACCATATATATAACCAAGTACAGGATGAACATGAAGAGCACAGACATCGCGCGCCCCAGCCGCGAAGAGGCCGAAGCGGCCGTCCGTACCCTGATCCGCTGGGCAGGGGACGATCCGTCGCGTGAAGGGCTGCTCGATACGCCGTCGCGCGTTGCCAAGGCATACGAGGAGTTCTTCGCCGGTTACAGCGAAGACCCGCGTGCCGTACTGTCGCGCACCTTCGAGGAAGTAGAAGGCTACGACGAGGTGATCGCGCTGACCGGAATCCGGTTCGAGAGCCACTGCGAGCACCACATGGTGCCGATCATCGGCAAGGCGCACATCGCCTATCTGCCGGATCGCCGGGTGGTCGGCATTTCGAAGCTGGCCCGTCTGGTGGAGGTGTTCGGCAAGCGCCTGCAGATCCAGGAAAAGATGACGGTACAGATCGCCGATGCGCTCTACGAGGTACTGCAGCCGCGAGGTGTGGCGGTCGTGATCGAGGCGTCGCACGAATGCATGACCACGCGCGGCGTGCACAAGCCGGGCGTCGCCATGGTGACCAGCCGGATGCTGGGTGCCTTCCGCGACGACGCGAGTACCCGTCGCGAGTTCTTCAACCTGATCGGGCGCTCGGCCAGCGGCAGCGAGGGCTGATCCGGCCGAAGCCGGCGCGGCTCGGGTGTCATCGATCGACGCCTTGCCGGCGATCCTGTGATTCCGCACCGGCAACGATTGCGCGCGTCATTGTGCGGTGCCGCAGCGCCGGTTGGTCTGACCGGCTTGAAGGACTGTGTCCTGACCAGCGTCGTGCCGTTCTGGTGCCGTGAATCCGGGCGAAGCGGGTTCCTGCGACATCGGCTGCCCGGGTCTGCCGGATTGTTGCGATTACATGACGGTTCCGCCCCGTTTTCCGCATGCAGCCTTGGAAAGCACGATGCTGTTGCGTCAAAGCCACAGCGATGAATGCCGCCGCATACGTAATTCGACGCATGGCTTGCTGACTTCTTTCATGCTTGGGTAAAGTCCGCACACCTTCTGAAAGTCCGAAGGTGTGTAGCCCGGCAGTGCAACCGTCACGCGGCCGAGATTGATCCGGGCACCCACTATCATCGCAAGAGGAGATCTGCGTAATGTCCAAGAAATTGCTTGCTGTGGCGATCGCTGCAGTGCTCGTCCCGGCTGCTGCCATGGCCGAAGATTCCAACGTGACCGTGTACGGTCGCATCGACTACGGCTTCTTGTCGCGCAGCGGCAACGACGGCGCTGGTTCGAAGGCTGGCATCAAAGACCGCAAGAATGAATTCACCGACGGCATCGCCGGCGGCAACCGCATCGGCTTCAAGGGCAGCGAAGCCCTGGGCAACGGCCTGAAGGCCATCTTCGAACTCGAGTTCGGCTTCTCCGGCGACAGCGAGAACGTCGGCAACGCGAAGGAAGGCAAGGGCATCGGCTTCAACCGTCACACCTGGGTCGGTCTGGAAACCCCGTACGGTACCGTGCTCGGTGGCCGTGTTGATGGCGCCCGCTACTCCTTCACCGGTCAGTACGACCCGTTCAAGAACCAGACCGTCGGTAACGCCGCTTCGGTCTTCGGTCTGACCTCCGGTCTCGGCCAGGCTGACCGTGCTGACAACGCCATCGTCTACATCTCGCCGGAAGTCGTTCCCGGCCTGAAGTTCCTCGGCGCCTACACCAAGTCGCTGCTGACGCAAGAAGGTCAGGGCTTCCTCGGCGTAGCTCCGGGTGCTGGTGTTGATGTCGATTCCGGCGATACGCCTCTGTATGCCGTCGCCGCGATGTACAACAATGGCCCGATCAGCGTGACGCTGGACTATGAAAACCTCCAAGTCAAGAACGTCGGTCTGACCGGTGGCGATCTCGAATTCAACATCTGGGTTGCTGGCGCCAGCTACGACTTCGGTTTCGCGAAGATCTCCGGCTACTACGAAAACACCCGTGGTGACACCCGTGCTGCCCGTCGCCTCGCGAACAACGTCGTTGCTACCGCTACCAACCCGACCGGCGCCAATCTGAGCTCGGATGGCGAAGGCTGGTTCATCGGCGCGACCGTGCCGGTCACCGCGAACATCAAGGTTCTGGCCAGCTACGTTCAGGGTAGCGACGATCGCGCCAACAACCGCGACGTCAAGAAGGTGGCAGTTGGTGCCGAGTACGCTTTCTCGAAGCGTACCTACCTGTACGCAACCTGGGCGAAGATGGATGTTGATAGCGGCGTGTCCGCCGGTATCACGACCGCAGGTCGCAGTTCGGCTGCCCCGAGCTCGACCGGTGCTTATGGCGACACCGGCTTCAACCTCGGTGTTGCTCACACCTTCTAATCGGTTTTCGATCAGAAAGTCGTGTTGAAACGGGCGCCTTCGGGCGCCCGTTTTTCGTTCACGCTTGCCGGATGTGTTTTGCTCGGCAGGGCTCGGATGATCGAACCTGCGGTTTGTCTGAAGATCGGCGACCTGGCGTCATCTGTCTGAATCGAGGAAGGATGGCGCTGCACCGGCCTGCGGTGCATCGAGAGCCAGTGGCCCGGCGTTGCTGCTCCTGCCGCAGAGTGTTTTGGCGGGGGCTGCGAATCAGATTGATGCCGGGAGCTTTGGTCGGTCGGGTGTCGACAGGAGGTGGCGTACCGAACGCCTGTTCTGCTTGTTGCAGAGCTTGCTCCGGGTTGGGCTGCCGGCTAATCAGCCGGCGTCGAGCAGGATGTCCACGCTGCCGGAAGAGATCTGTGCCTGGGTCGTCTCCTTGGGGCCGATCAGGCGGTACACGATTGTGTCGCCCTTGCCTTTCAGATAGAGCGTCTGTGGTTCATGGAAGTCGTAGCGCTTGCGCAGCCGCAACCACGTTGCAGTGTCGACCTGCACCATCCCGGGTACGCCCTCCGAGGTGATGCGGCTGGCCAGATTCACCGTGTCGCCCCACAGGTCGTAGATGAATTTCTTCTTGCCGACCACGCCGGCCACTACCGGGCCAGTGCCTATGCCTATGCGCAGATCGAGCAGCACGCCCGTGCCGGTGGTCTGATTGCGCAGCCAGTCCCGCATGTCGAGCGCCAGATCGGCGATCGCGACCGTGTAGTCAGCCGTGTTCTCGTTCAGTCCGCCGGCGACCATGTAGGCGTCGCCTATGGTCTTGATCTTCTCCAGACCACGCGCCTCCGCCAGTTCGTCGAACCGGGAGAACACGCGGTTGAGCATGGAGAACACCTGGGGCGGTGTCATGCCCGCGGCCACCTGGGTGAAATTCACGATGTCGGCAAACATGACGCTGACGTCGGCGAAACCGTCGGCGATGTTCTTTTCGTTCTGCTTGAGCCGCTGCGCCACCGGGCCCGGCAGGATGTTCAGCAGCAGGCGTTCCGAGCGCTCCTGCTCGTTTTCCAGAAGAGCGTGGGCGTCGGCAAGACGTCGGGCCGTGATCTGCTTCTGCTCGATCGCGAAGCGCAGCAGCAGGAAAACGATGGTCGATATCGCCAGAAAGTTCAGCGCGAAGAACACGACGCTGGTCTCTACCGATACGGCGGCGTTGCGGTAGGTGTTTGCGTCCGCCAGGTAATAGTCGAACACGCCGGTCAGCACGATCAGGAAGGCGTAGGCAAAAAACCAGGCCAGCGCTTCGCGCGCGCCGATGCACAGGATGGCGCCGACTGGCGCCAGCAAGCCCCACAGGAGGATGCCGCTGGCCGAGATGAAGTTGCCGATCGCCCATTGCGCGACGAAGGGTACGAACAGGAATAGTCCGAGCTGCGTGTTCCGGAACAGGTGGAAATTGCCGGTCTGGATGTAGAACGCCAGATTGCCGGCGAGCAGTAGCTGATAGACGAAGGGCAGCGTGGCCGAAAGCTTCGGTCCGATGCTCCAATAGACGGCCAGCCACAGGATGGACGCGACGCAGAGCAGGCCGGTGGCCAGCAGCAGCAGGGACTTGTTCAGACGCTCTTCCGCGCTGTCTTCGGGGCGAATGCCGCCAGTGCGCAAACGGGCGACGAAACCGGGGATGGGCATGCGATGGTCGTGTTCGGGCTTCACGCGGATGTTCTCGCAATGCCGAAGCCGGGCGCTGCCGTATCGGCGAAGTGCATTTTCATGGCAACTGTCCTGCGCTCATCATGCGACCGAACAGCACGTAGCGCGACTCCCATTCGACCAGATCGTCGAATTCGCCGCCACCTGCATCGGTGCTTACGCTGCCCTCGCGCGCATAGATGTCGACCGATGAGCCGGGTTGCGACGAGTTGCTCTTCTCGTCGGCGTTGGTTGTCGACTCGTCGTCGATCTGACTGCCGACCAGTGTGGTCGCGCCGCGCCCGTTCGCGCCGTGCGACCACAGCGCGAATGCCACCGCTGCGCCGGTCACCATCTGGGACGCGCTGCCATCGGCTGCGCGTCCCATGATCCTCAGGTCTCCGACGTCCGTCAGCTGGATGCGGTTGCCGGCACCTTTCACCAGCGGCTGCGATACCGCGTAGCCGAGCCGGTTGCCCCAGCCGTCGACGCCACGCACCCCGAGCGTCTGCCAGGGCAGCAGGCCGCGCCGGTTCGTGCAGCTGCCGCCGGTGCGGCTCTGTTCGGTGCCATCGGTTGCAGAGACGGCGGGGCAGGGCAGCGAGCGGTTCACTACGGCAAACGCCACCACCGCCTCGCGCGCCTCCTGCACCGCGTCGCGCGTTTCCGCGATGCGCGCACGCAGCATCGCAAGCTGCAATGCGGACATCGCACCGACGCTGAGCAGCGCGATCACGGTCAGCGCGATGGCGATTTCGATCAGCGTGAAGCCGCGCTGTCTGTTCATGATCCGGTACATGGAGCGGCGCATACGGGAAGGATCTGCAGCAGACGGCTGACCTGCGAGCCGTCGGCAAGGCGCACGCTGGCGCCGGTGCCCGAGGGCGACACGCAGACATGCTCGCACCAGGCGTTGTTGGTCCACCAGTCATAGGGTGGTGTGCCGTCGCCGCTCAGGGATATCTCGCCAAGCACGCGCGCGCCGGCCGCCGAAAACAGGCGTGTCGTGCCCACCGCCAGCACGCTGTCGTTGAAATCGTCCCGGCGGCTGAGTGCGATTGCGAAGACGCCGCTGGCGTGGCTGTAGAAGATGCCGTCTACCGTCACGCCCTCGACGAACTGTTCGACGCCGCCGTCGCGGCAGCCCGCGCTGCTGTAGGTGCCGCCGCGCGACTGCCCGGGCAGCGCCGCGCCCGGCGCGATGATGACCGCTGCAACCCGCTGTCCGCTCGGACCGCCGGCCGTTATCTCGACGATGCCGCCGGGTGTGGACGGGTTGAGTGCCGGCTTGTCGGCACTGGTGCCCCGTTCGCTGGTCTGGATGTTGTTGCTGAAGGTGGCACTGCGCGCGTACCACAGGCATTCGCCGGCGCCGTCGGTCAGCGGACCGAGCCCCAGCGTGCGCCACGGCAGGCGCCCGATATCGCTGGTGCAGTTTCCGGCCAGCTGTTCGGACACCCCGTCGTTGTCCAGATCCGGGCAGGGCAGGGCACCGGGAGAGTTGTTCTGGTTGCCGGCCGCGTTGCCGAGTGCGCCGTAGGCCACCAGCGCATCACGCGCCCGGGTCAGCGCGTGCTCCGTCGCCAGCTGTCGCTCGACGCCGGCGGGCGTCGACAGCGCCCGTGCCAGTGTCGCGATCGCCAGCAGTCCGAGCAGCGCCACGGCGATCAGCAGAGCAGCACCGCGTTGATGCCGCCTCATCGTGCCGGTCCCGTGCGGATGTCGATGACGCCGGTTGCCGGGGCGGCCTGTCCGCTCTCGTCGACGGCAGTCTGCTCGCCGGGCCGAAGCTTGACTGCCCGGCCGTCGCTGCCCGGCAGCTGAAGGGCAGTGCCGGCCGGTCGTGCCGATAGCGACGGCAGTGCCTGTGTGTCGTGTGCGTTGCCGTTGACGAACCAGGTTGCCGGCCCGGACGAGCGCAGCACGATGCCGTCATGCCTGAGCGTGCCGATGCTGCGTGGCTGGCTGGCCTGCTTCGCAGTCTGTCCGCGCTGCAATTCGAGCCGGGCACGCTCCTCGTCGGTATGGAACAGGCGGCCCAGCGGGCCTGACTGCGCGCTGACCGCGCAGGCATGCAGCGCCAGCAGACAGAGCACGCGCTTCACGAGCCGCCTCCGGTTCTGGGGCGGAAGGTGATCCAGTCGAGCAGGCAGTCGGCCTGCAACTTTTCCGCCGAGGTGTCCGTCGGTGTCTGACGCACGATGCTGCACTCGCGTACCCGAACCAGGGCGGACGCGTTGGCCGAGAGGTCGTCGAGCAGGGTCAGCAGTTCGCCTTCGTGCAGCAGCGGCAGGCGGATGCGCAGTGCGCTGCTCGCCGCCTCGAGCTGGCCGGCGTCGGACGGCGCGATTGCCGGGTCGAGCGGGCGCTGCGGCGAGAATTCGTAATCGAGAGCGCCCAGTTGATGGCGCGCACGCGCATCGCGGATCAACTCGACCCAGGTCAGCCGCTGTTCGCTGCCGATTGCGCCGCGCTCGACCAGATGCCGGAAGCGGTCGATCTTCTGCGTGATTTCGGCTTCTTCCGCGCGCGCCGACATCAGGCCGCGCTGTGCCTTGCCGCGCGCATCGAGCGCAGCAGCGTGTCCCCGGCTGACGTCGTCGGCGAGGCGGGCGCTGGCCCACAGCGCGCCACCGCCCGCCATGGCCATCGCCAGCGCGAGCAGCGCGCTGCCGCGGATCCTTTTCAGGTCGGCGAGGGTCATGGCGCGAGCGTCCGGCTGAGCTGGATCGATATCTGCGGCGTGCTGCCGATGTCCGCACGCTCGCTGCGGGTGCCGCCGCGCAGCACCTGGCCGGATTCGACGTCGAAGGGCTGGCGCGTGACGCGTGCCTGTACTCCGGGACGTCGCCCGAGTTCGGCGGTCAGCATGTCGACCAGCTCGAGTGCACGCCGCTGCTGGGTGCCGTATTCGCCGGGCAGGTGTGCCTGCATCAGCAGCTGTGCCTGAACCGGAGGCAGGCCGTCGCCCTGGCTGGCAGCGGTCGATCCGGCTGGGCTGGTCAGCTTCCATTCAAGGCGGTCGAGTTCGACCTGCGGATACTGCTGCAGCACGGTGCCGAGTTCGCGCAGCAGGTCTTCGGGCATCGCGCTGCGATGTTCGATCTGCAGGCTGCGCTCATGCACGACACGCAAGGTGTCCAGCGGCACCGGCGTGGGGGGCAGTCGGGCGATGATGTCGCGACGCACGCGCTCGGCCCTTTGCCCCTCGTCGATCAGCCGGCCGCTGTCCTGACGCAGCTCGAAGCTGTCGAGTGCGCTGTGCGCAGCCATCATCAGGCAGGCGGCGAGTGCGATGCTGCCGGCAGCGCGCAGCGCGAAGCGCGCCTGCCAGATGCGGAAGAAACGGCGCTCTGCCGCCGGGGCGAACTGCGCGTCGGGGGGGCGCCGCATCAGCGCATGCACGAACAGCGTTTCGCTGTAGAGATCGTCAGGCGGCGGGCGCAGGCCGAGGCGCGACGCGGCCTGACGGCTGTCTATCAGCTCGAACTGCAGGGCGTCGCTGCTGCGGCAGGCGAGCGCGAAATCGTCGATGTGCGTCGGCGGAACGAGCACCCGCACGGTCAGCGGCGTGTTGCGCGTGATCAGCCGCTGGCCGAGCAGATAGGGATGCAGCCGGCGCGCCTCCTCCGCACAGGCGCGCGGCAGGTCGTTGCTGGACAGCGCGCTCATCGGCGTCAGCCGGGAAAAACGCAGTCGGCCACCTTCGAAAAAGCTCTGACGGACGCCAGCCGAACTGATGCTGAGCAAAAGCGTCTGCCCCTGGGTCAGCTGCAGCCGTTCCAGCACGGGTTCGCTGGCGAGTGCGACGCTGTGTATGCCGCTCAGTGCGACTTCGGCGTTGCGCAGTGCGGCCAGCCAGGGTTCAAGCGTAGCCGGGCGGGTGAGTGCGCAGAAAAGTATCTGCTCGTCGCGCCGCCCGCTGCGCGCACGGCCGAGCGAACGGGCGCAGGTCAGCGGCGTGCCGAAGAAATGCTGGGCGAGCTTGCGCCGTATCAGTGCCACCCGGTCCGGGCCGCGCACGAAGGGCACCATTTCGGCGATGAAGGTTTCATCCGCCAGATCGCACAGCAGCAGGAACAGGCTGTCTCCGTGTTCGCCCAGAAATTCGGCGAACCGTGCGTGACCGTCCGCGTCACTGGTGAAGCGTGCGCGCTCGATGACCTCGCCGGCGCGCCAGCTGTAGGCGACCAGCTGCGTGGCATCGAGATAGAGAACGTGGCGGCGCGGCATCAGGTCTTCAGCTTGGTCAGCATGTCATACACCGGTCCGAGCACCGCGAAGGCCACGGCCATCAGCAGCAGGCCGAGCACCAGCGTCAGTGCCGGCTCCATAGCGGCCTGCGCGCGCGCGATCGATTCGCGTACGTCGCGCGTATAGAAGTAGGACACCTCGCGCAGCGCGCGGTCGAGTGCGCCGGTACTTTCGCCGACCCTCAGCATGCGCACCACCAGCGGCGGGAATAGTCCGACGCTCTGGAAGGCGGCGGTCACGTTCTGGCCCTGTCCTATCAGCATGCCGGCGCGCGCCAGAGAATCGCGCACCGCCTCGTTGCCGACCACGTCTTCCGAGGTGCGCACCGCATCGATGATCGGGATGCCGGCGCCGTACATCATCGCGAACATGCTGGCGAAACGGGACAGCACGACCTTGTGCAGAATGGGGCCGATCACCGGTATCGACAGCTTGAACCAGTCGAAACGCTGACGTGCCGCCGGGTTCACGCGCAGCAGCGTCACCGTGCCGCCGACGGCCAGCACGACGGCGACGACGACGGCCGGCCACCAGTGCTGCAGGAATTCCGACGTGCCCATCAGGATGCGCGTCTGCAGCGGCAGTTCCAGCCCGGTGTTCCTGAAGAAGCGGGCCAGGTCGGGTACCACCACCAGCATCAGCACCGCGATGACGAACAGCAGGAAGGTGCCGACGATGGCCGGATAGGTCAGCAGGCGGCGCGTCTGCGATACCAGTTCGTCCTCCCACTTGAAGGCGTCGATCTGTTCGCGCAGCACCTCGGCCAGATTGCCGGTCAGTTCACCGGCGCGCACCAGCGCGCAGAACACCTTGCTGAACGCGGCCGGATGTTCGGCCATCGCCTGCGACAGCGAGCGTCCGCCCTCGATGCTTTCCACCAGCGAGGCGACGATTTCGCGCATGCGCGGGTGGGTGGTCGAATCGCGCAGATCAGTCAGTGCCTCGATCAGCGGTACGCCCGAGCGCACCAGCTGTTCCAGGTGGAAGCTGAAATTGATCAGCTCGATGCGCGGCAGGCTGTGTCCGAACAGCGGTTGCGCGTGCTTCATCGGCGCGCCGTTGACGAAATCGAGCTGCATGCGCTTCAGGCGCATTTCGAGGTCGACCAGATTGGCCGCGTCCATGCGGCCGAACACCAGCTGGCCCTGCGCGTTCATCGCTTTGTACGAGAACATCGCCATGGTCAGCGCGCGTACCAGTCCGGCCCGCTCTGGCCCATGCGTTCGGTGAGGTCAACCACGCGCGCCAGTTCCTCGAGCGAGGTCGAACCGTCGATCACCCGCCGCAGCCCGTCTTCGGCCAGCGTGCGGAAACCCTTGGCGCGCGCCGCGTTGCGCAGTTCGCGTGCGGTGGCCCGGCGGGCCACCAGTTCGTCCAGATCGGAATCCATGCGCAGCAGTTCCATCACCGCAAGGCGACCCCGGTAACCGGTGAATTCGCAGGCCGGACAGCCGACCGCATCGTGGATTTCGGGTGCGGCGCGGTCGTCGCGCAGGCCGAGCAGATGCAGTTCATGCGCCTCGGCCCGACGGATGCGGCGGCAGTACAGGCAGAGCTTGCGCAGCAGGCGTTGCGCCATGACGCCGATGATGTTGCCGGCCATGATGTCCGGCAGGATGCCGATGTCGAGCAGGCGCGGAATGGCGCCGAGCGCCGAATTGGTGTGCAGCGTCGAATACACCTGGTGACCGGTCATGGCGGCGCGGAAGGCCATTTCGGCGGTTTCCGCGTCGCGGATCTCGCCGACCAGGATGATGTCCGGGTCCTGCCGCATCATCGAGCGCACGCCGTTGGCGAAGTCGAGCTTGACCGCTTCGGCGACCGAGGTCTGGCGTATCAGCGCCATCGGGTACTCGACCGGATCCTCGAGCGTCATGATGTTCACGCCCTCGGTGTTGATGTGGTTCAGCACCGAATACAGCGTCGTCGTCTTGCCGCTGCCGGTCGGGCCGGTGGCGAGGATGATGCCCTCGGGGCGCGCGATCATCAGCTTGAGCTGGTCAAGCTGCGAGTCGGCCAGACCGAGGTCGTCGAGCGGCACGATGCCGCGCGCGCGGTCGAGAATGCGCAGCACGACGTTCTCGCCGTGCAGCGTCGGCTGAGAGGACACGCGGAAATCCACCGGTCGGCCACTGATGGTCAGCGAGATGCGGCCGTCCTGCGGTGCGCGCATCTCGGCGATGTTCATGCCGGCGATCACCTTGATGCGCACCGCCATCGCCGGCCAGTAGGAACGATGCAGCGCGCGGATCTGCCGCAACATGCCGTCGATGCGGTAGCGGATGCGCAGGAAGCCGGCTTCCGGCTCGAAGTGGATGTCGGACGCTTCGCGCTTGACCGCATCGGTCAGCAGCGCGTCGATCAGCCGCACCACCGGCTGACTGTATTCATCGGCCGACGCCGACAGCGAACGGTAGTCGACCTCGCCGGTCTCGAGCTCGGTCAGGATGCCTTCGATCGACAGTTCGTGGCCGTAGGCTTGGTCTATCGCGTGCGCGATCTCGGTTTCGCCGGCCAGTACCGTGTCGAGTTCGATGCCTTCGGGCAGCAGTGCGCGCAGCTGGTCGAGTGCGACGATGTCGTTGATGTCCGATACCGCCACCGTGAGCCGGCGGGTACTGGCGACGTAGTGCACCGGCAGCAGGCGGTGCCGCTTGGCCAGTGCCTGCGGCACCAGCCGCAGCGCGTCGGCATCGATCAGTGCGTGCGACAGGTCGACTGTGCGCTTGCCCAGCGTCACGCCGAGCGCGTCGCGCAGTGTCGCTTCGGTGACGAAGCCGAGTTGCACCAGCAGGCGGCCCATCGGGATGTTCTGGCGCTGCTGCTCCTGCAATGCGATGCGCAGCTGGTCTTCTGAGACCAGTCCCTGCGCCAGCAGCAGCTGGCCGAGCGGCTGGCGCAGCGGATTGTCCTGGTGGCTCATGGTTGTCAGTGCGCGTCCGGTACCGGCGTCTGCAGCGCCTCGATGCGTGCGGTCACGACCTGTGCGTCGAATGCCGCTGCCCGATGGGCGCGCAGCGCCAGCGCCTCGCGGTAGTACTGCAGTGCCAGCCGCGGCTGACGCAGCTGGTCCAGGCTGACCGCCAGGTTGTAGGCGTGGTCCGGCTGGTCAGGCGCCAGCGTCCAGGCGTTGAAATACGCCTGCTGCGCCTCGCGCCAGCGCGCCTGGGATGCATACAGATTGCCCAGTGCCAGCGCGACCGCTGCCGATCCGGGCTGGGCTGCGGCGATGTTCAGCAGACGCGCTTCCTGCATGGCCGGATCGGCGTTTTCGTTCAGCGTGACCAAGGCGGCCGCGTTGCCGGGATCGACCTCGGCGATGCGTCGCATCAGCTGAGTCGCCTGCGCCTCGTCGCCGCGCGCCTGTGCCAGCGCAGCCAGACCGTACAGCGCGTCCGGGTTGCGCGGGTCGGCCCGCAGCGCACGCTCGTAGGCGATGCGCGCGCGGTCCATCTCGCCGGCGTTGAATGCCGCAAAGCCGTCGGCAACATCCTGGGGAATGGCGGGTGCGTTGCGCGTGACGCGGATCGGCGGCGTTGCCGGTGCCGCAGGTGTCGGCGCGGCGGCGGCCGGTGCGACCGGTACGGCCTGGCCGGACAGGAAACGGGACGATTCGACCGACGGTGACGACGGCGTGGCAGCGGCGCTCGTCACCGGTGCGGGCGGTGCGCCAGTCTCGACCGGGGCGGAAACAACCGGACCCGGTGTGGCGGGAGTGCCCGGTGTCGGAGGCGCGGGCGTCGTGACGGCTGGCATGGCAAGCGGCGCATTGTGCCGCTGTGCGACGGGCGATGCACCCTGGTCGTTCTCGAGCAGACCGATCTGCCAGGCCACCCAGCCCGCGATGCCGAGCAGCAGCAGCGCCGAGCCGCCAAGCAGCCAGGGCAGTGGCGAGCGGTTGCGCGACTGCGGGCGCTTGGCGTCGAACAGCACGCGTGCTGCTTCGGCTCCCGGTGTCGGGGCGGGCGCCGGCGCCGGCTGCGGTTCCGGTACGTCCAGCCCGGCGAAGCGGGCTGCCTGCGCGATCTCGTCGTCGATCAGCTCGAGTTCGTGCGCCGGCGTGATGCGCGGGGCGGGTGCAGGTACGGCCGGTGCCTCGACCGGTCTGGCGGGGGCTTCGGCCGTGGATTCGTCGTCCCGTCGCTTGGCGGCCTCGGCCTTCTTCAGTGCTTCAAGCAGCAGGCTCAACGTGCAGGCTCCGGTTTCGGCAGTGCCGCTGGCGCCGGAAAGGTGGGGGTCATGAAGCTGGCGTCGGGCAGCGCACCAGCGAGCGCGCGGTAATCGCCCTCGAGGCTGGCGTCATTGATGACCACCGGACGGATGAGCACCACCAGTTCGGTCTTGCGCGACGTCTCGTTACGGGCCGACAGCAGGGCGCCAAGGAAGGGCAGCGCCGTCGCACCGGGCACGCTGTCGCGCTTGAAGTTGATTTCGTCCTGCATCAGGCCGCCGAGCACCGCGGTCTCGCCGCTGGCCACGCGCATCACCGATTCGAGTTCGCGCGTCTGGATGACCGGTACCAGATTCGGGGCGCTCAGGTCGGGCGTCGGATCCTGCGCGTCGCCGACCTTGCGCGAGATGGTCGGCCGTACATTGAGCAGCACATAGCCATCGGCGCTGATCTGCGGCGTCACCGCCATCACCAGGCCGACCGACACCGAGCGCGGCGTCGCGGTGAAACTGCGCACGGCCTGGGTATTGGTATTGGCGACGACGTCCGACTTGATCTCGAAATAGACGATGTTGTTGACCACCTTCAGCAGCGCAGTCTGGTTGTTCAGCACCGACAGCTTGGGACTGGACAGCACCTTGACGTCGCCATAGGTCTCCAGCAGCTTGATGCTGTCGAGCAGCTGGCGGCCGCTGCCCAGTCCGATGGCGAACGGCTTGTTGGTGGTCAGTTCGGGCGAACTGGTGTTCAGCGACAGGGTTGCGCCGCCGCGCTTGCCGCCTGCGGCGAAGGCGGTCCAATCTATGCCCTGCTGGTAGTTGTCGGTCAGCTGTACCTCGGCGATGGTCGCCTCTATCAGTACCTGCCGGCGTGCGATGCGGGTGACCTGGCTGATGAATTCCTGCACCTTCTCGTGCTGGCGCGATGTCGCACGCACATTGAT
Source organism: Betaproteobacteria bacterium (assembly GCA_020621405.1). Classification (GTDB taxonomy): domain Bacteria; phylum Pseudomonadota; class Gammaproteobacteria; order Burkholderiales; family Rhodocyclaceae; genus Methyloversatilis. The sequence continues at coordinate 331,650 of JAHRYN010000003.1, read as the reverse complement.
GACGCCGGTTTCCGGGTTGAGTATGACCGACGCCGCCTCGCGGAAGGTGATGCGGCGTTCGGCCGGTGCGCGGACGCCGGCCCCGGCCGGCGCAGTCGCTGCGTCCTGCGCCGCCGACACTTCCGGCGCCGTCTCGGGCATCACCTTGTCGGTCTCATGCAGCAGGTCGCGGATGTTGCGTTCCAGCGATTCCCAGAAGCGGTTCTTCGCGACGTTCTCGATCCGCGTGCTGGAACTGTTGCCGGCACCACCGGCATTCGTGCCGACGCTGCCGGCACCGCCGGAACCGGATACGGCGGCGGAACTGGTCGAAGCGATCTGCGTGTTGATTGCCACCGCGCCGGTGACGTCGCGCGACATGTTCACGTAGTCGACGCGGTAGCTGCGCAGAAAGGGCGTATCCGGCATGACGGCGAGGTTCGGGCCGTCCAGCTCGAATCGCATGTCGACCTGACTGGCGATGCGGGTGAGCAGCTGCGGCAGCGTCTGGTCGATGGCGTTCAGCGTGACCACGCCTTCGATGCCCGAATGGATGTCGACATTGACCCGCGCGTCGCGCGCCAGCGCGAACAGCAGTTCACGCACCGGCACCTGGTTGACCACCACGCTGTAGGTCTCGGTCTTGTGCCGGGGCTGCGGCTGCGGCGGGGTCAGTGGACGGGTGACCGGGGGAGGGATGTCGTTGCGCGTGCTGCTGTCCGGTACCCCTGCCAGCACGTGGGCGGCCGACACCGGTTGCGGAGGATGCGTCGCACAGCCGGCGAGCAGGGAAGTCACGGCGCAGAAAAAGGCTGGGCGCATCGATACGGTCATGGGTACTTGGGCTGACGGAACCTGGGGAAGGATGGTACGCGTAATCCTTGCTCGATCAAGATGATGCGCAGGTGGTGTCGGCAAGTCAATGTCATTGGTATTTTTCAGGGCTGTCGCAGGCTGCGTACCTGCCGCGGCAGCGGTCGGGACGCGGCGATCCAGTCGGGCAGTCCCGCCAGTGATTGCAGCGCGCTGCGCTGGTCCGGGAAATCGCCGTAGATCACCGCGATCTGCGGGCCGCCGGCAGCGTCCGTGCGGTAGATGCGCAACTGTTCCGGATCGAGCGAGCGGCGCGCGCGCTGCAGATAGTTATGTACGTAGCCGCCCTGGGCCGCCGGCGCCGACATGAGCTGGATGAACCAGTGTTCGCCGGGTGCGCTGCCCGACCACTGGCGACTGGTGGCGAGCAGTGCCTGCAGCGGATCGTCCGTCGTGACTTGTCCAGCGGGCCGGGCGTCCGTTGTCGGTTCGGCGTGACGGGGCTCGGACAAGGTTGCCGTCGTGATGGTCGGTGGCGGGGCAGGAGCTTGCGTAGGGTCCGGCGCTGGCCCCGCTGCAGGTGGTGATGATGGAGTCGGTGATGGCGCCGACGGTGCCGGTGTCACCGGAGGTGCAGCGCTGCCGCGGCCGAGCAGGAAGCCGCCGGCGACCAGCGCGGCGGCTACCGCGAAGGTCAGGGCGATGCGGCCGGCTGCACCGCGCGGCGCCGGCCCGCTGCGTACCTGCGTATCGACCACCGCCCGCATGGCGTCGCTGTCGCCGACCGAGTGCGCGCCGCGGGCGTATGCAGACAGCAGCGCCTTGTCGGCCAGCACGTTGATGCGCCGGGTCAGCCCGCCGGATTCGCGTGCGATGCGTGCCGTGGCTGGCGCCTCGAACAGCGGCGGTCCGCGGTAGCCGGCGGCGCGCAGGCGGAAATCGAGATAGGTCGAGACATCGGCTGGCAGCAGCGGGTCGAGCCGGAAATGCTGGGTGATGCGGTCCTTGAGCTGGCGCATGTCGGCGCGCGCCAGCATGTCGTCCAGCTCGGGCTGGCCGAACAGCGCGATCTTGATCAGCTTGTGGCGCTCGGATTCGAGGTTGGACAGCAGGCGTATCTGTTCCAGGGTGTCGGCCGGCATCGCGTGCGCCTCGTCGATCAGCAGCACGACCTGCCGTCCGGCTGCGAATTCGGCAACCAGAGCTTCCTGCACGGTGCGCAGCAGCCGGTGCGCGCTGCCGTCGCTGCCGGTGGCCGGCGGGCAGCCGAGTTCATCCGCCAGCACGGCCAGCAGTTCGCCACGGTTCATCAGGGGGTCGGCGAGGTAGATGGCGCGCAGATGCGCCGGCAGCCGGGCTATCAGAACCCGCGCCAGCATGGTCTTGCCGGTGCCGACCTCGCCGCTGACCTTGACCAGGCCTTCCTCGCGACCGAGCGCGTAGACGAGTGCATCGAGCAGCGCACTGCGATTGGCTCCGCCGAAGAAGAAGTCGGCGTGCGGCGTGATGCGGAACGGTGCTTCGCGCAGGCCGAAATGCTCGAGGTACATGTCAGCCCTGGCCCTCGTCGCCGGCGTCCGGCTCGTCCATGCGGTGATAGAGCGTGGTACGGGCGATGCCGAGCAGGCGTGCGGCGGCGCTCACGTTGCCGCGCGCCAGCCGCATCGCGGCCCGGATGTAGGCGGATTCCCATTCGCGCAGGCGCGCATCCAGCCGGAAGCCGCCGGCGCGCAGGTGCTCTGCGGCGACCGAGGCCAGGTCACGTTCCTCGTCGGGCTGTTCGCTGCCGGTGCCGGCTGCCGACTCGGTCGGGTCAAACTCGGCAAGCAGGTCGGCTGCACCGACTTCGCGTCCGGGATGTTTCGTCGCGAGGCGGATCACGATATTGCGCAGTTCGCGCACATTGCCCGGAAAGCGGTAGGCAAGCCAGGCTTCGCTCGCGGCTGCGGCCAGAGAGAAGGGTGGCCGTCCGAGCTGTGCGCAGAACTGGGCGCGGAAATGGTCGAGCAGCAGGGTCCGGTCGTCTCCCATGTCGCGCAGTGGCGGCAGGGTGATGGTGAATACGCTGAGCCGGTGATAAAGATCGGACCGGAAGCGGCCGGCGCGGACTTCCCCGCTCAGGTCGCGGTTGGTCGCGGCAATGATGCGCGCGTTCGACCGCCTCAGCTGGGTTTCGCCGACCCGCTGGTATTCGCCGTTTTCCAGAACACGCAGCAGCTTGGCCTGCAGGTCGAGCGGCAGTTCGCCGATTTCATCGAGGAACAGGCTGCCCGAGGCGGCTTCCTCGAAGTAGCCGGCGCGTGCGCTCTGCGCGCCGGTGAATGCGCCGCGAGCGTGGCCGAACAGCGTCGGCTCGACCAGGCTGGGCGAGATCGCGGCGCAATTGAGTGCCAGGAAGGGTTTGCCGCCACGCGCGGTGCCCGCGTGCAGCCAGTTCGCGACGATGTCCTTGCCGGTGCCGGACTCGCCCTCCACCAGTACCGGGTAGGGCAGGTCGGCAAATTGCGCGATCTGGGCGCGCAGGCGCGACAGCGGGGCGCTGCGGCCGATCAGCGACGGCAGTTCGGGTGTCGGTGGCTCGCAGGTTTCCGCCAGCTGGCACAGCAGGGCGTGCAATGCGCGCGGTGGTGCCGGCTTGGCCATGAACTCGGTGGCGCCGAGCGCCCTGGCGTGACGTGCCAGCCCTTCCTCTCCCTGGCCGGACAGCACGATGATGCGCGTGTCGGGTGCGTGGGCCAGCAGATCCGCGATCAGCGCGTAGCCTTCGTCCGGACGGTGCGGGCACGGCGGCAGGCCGAGGTCGATCAGCGCCAGCCGCGGCGGTGCGGGCTGATGACGCAGCCAGTCTATGGCGGCGCCGCGCGACGCGTGGCTGACGACGTCGAAATCCTTGTCCAGCAGAAAGGACAGCGAGTCGGCGATGAGCGGATCATCGTCAACGATGAGCAGTCCCGGGCGGGGCGTCGTGGAACCTCGTGATCGGGCGGCGGTCGTCATGGTCATCGGCGATGATAGCGCAGCGGGCTGGCGGCGCTTCCCCGATGCGCGGGTGGTGCGGGGCTGTCTGCTACAATCCGCGTCCCGATTACGAGTCCGTCCTGCGCACGTGTCTGCTTCCCTTCCGGCCGAAGACATCCTGGTCGATCTGGCCAGCGTCGATTTTGCTTACGACACACGGCCCATCCTGTCCGGCATCAACCTGCGCATTCCCCGCGGAAAGCTGGTTGCCATCATGGGCGGGAGCGGCTGCGGCAAGACCACGCTGCTCCGCCTGATCGGTGGTCAGCTGAAGCCGACCGCCGGCAAACTGGTGGTGGCCGGTCAGGACATGGCGGCGCTGTCGCGTCGCGACATGTACTCGCTGCGCCGTCGCATGGGCATGCTGTTCCAGTTCGGTGCGCTGTTTACCGACCTGAACGTGTTCGACAACGTGGCGTTTCCGCTGCGCGAACATACCGATCTGCCGCCCGACATGATCCGTGATCTGGTCATGATGAAGCTGCATGCGGTCGGCCTGCGCGGTGCGCACAAGCTGATGCCGGCCGAGCTGTCCGGTGGCATGGCGCGTCGCGTTGCCCTCGCGCGTGCAGTGGCGCTGGATCCGATGCTGGTGATGTACGACGAGCCGTTTGCCGGTCTCGACCCCATTTCGCTGGCGGTGATCGGGCAGCTGATCCGCCGCCTCAACGACGCGCTTGGCGCAAGTTCGATCATGGTGACGCACGACGTGCAGGAATCGCTGGATATCGTCGACTATCTCTACTTCCTGTCGGCTGGCCGGGTGGTTGCCGAAGGGACGCCGGACGAGATCCGTTCCTCGACCGATCCCTTCGTCCGCCAGTTCGTGAATGCCGAAATCGACGGACCGCTGCCCTTCCATTTCCCCGGCGACGACTATCGTCAGACCCTGATGGACCGGCGCACATGATCGCGCGCATCCTCCGCTCCATGGGCGCGCGCACCGTCGATGGCATCTGGCGCCTCGGTTTCGCCAGCCGCTTCTTCCTCGCAGTGCTGATGCGCTCGGGTACGTCGTTCGCGCGCTTTCCGCTGACCATCAGCGAAATATTCTCGACCGGCGTGCTGTCGCTGATCATCATTCTGGTGTCCGGCTTTTTCGTCGGCCTGGTCCTTGGCCTGCAGGGCTATGAAACGCTGCAGCGCTACGGCTCCAGCGACGCGCTCGGCATTCTGGTTGCGCTGTCGCTGGTGCGCGAGCTCGGCCCTGTGGTGGCGGGCCTGCTGTTCGCCAGCCGTGCCGGTTCGGCGCTGACTGCCGAAATCGGCCTGATGAAGACGACCGAACAGCTCAAGGCGATGGACATGATGGCGGTTGATCCGATCGCCCGAGTGGTTGCACCGCGCTTCTGGGGCGGCGTCATTTCGATGCCGCTGCTCGCGTCGCTGTTTTCGACGATGGGCGTGTTCGGCGCCTGGTTCATCGGTGTCGTGTTCATCGGCGTCGATGATGGCGCCTTCTGGTCGCAGATGCAGGCAGCGGTGGATTTCCGCTACGACATCGTCAACGGCGTGATCAAGAGCGTCGTGTTCGGTTTCGCGGTGTCGCTGATTGCCGTGTTCGAAGGCTATGACTCGGCGCCGACGGCCGAAGGTGTGTCGCGTGCGATCACCAGAACCGTCGTCAATTCGGCGCTCACCATTCTGGCGCTGGATTTCGTACTTACATCGTTCATGTTCAGGGGTAACGGATGAATCGGACTGTGCTCGACCTCTGGGTCGGTGTTTTCGTCGCCATCGGCGTCGCGGCGGTGTTGTTTCTGGCGCTAAAGGTCGGCAACCTTTCGTCCGCTAACATTGGCGAGACATACAGGCTGCAAGCCAACTTTGATAACATCGGTGGCCTGAAGCCGCGTGCGCCCGTCAAAAGTTCGGGTGTCGTGGTCGGTCGGGTGACGGAAATCACTTTCGACCCCAAACTGTATGTCGCGGTAGTCAGAATGGACGTGGACAAGCGCTACAGTTTCCCGCGTGACACGATTTTCACCATTCTGACGTCGGGTTTGCTTGGCGAACAGTATGTCGGCCTCGAGGTCGGCGGTGACGAGGAAGTGCTCAAACCGGGCGACACCGTCAATCGCAACAAGACCCAGGGTGCCGTGGTGCTGGAAAAGCTGATCAGCCAGTTCATGTTCAACAAGGCTGCCGAGAGCCCCAAAGCTCCCGAGCAGTGATCCGCGGAATGCATAGCCGGGAAGCTCGCAGATGACCAATACCAAAAATCAGACATCCAACGTCCGCTCCTCAGTCGCCGCTGCGCTTGCCGCAGCGATGCTCGCTGGCTGTGCAACGTCCGGCAACCCGAAGGATCCCATCGAAGGGGTCAATCGGGCGGTCTTCACGTTCAACGAGACGGTCGACAAGGCAGTGCTCAAGCCGGTTGCCCAAGGTTACGAATACGTGATGCCGCAGCCGGTGCAGACGGGTGTTCTCAATTTCTTCTCCAACATCGCCGACGTCTGGATCAGCGTCAATAATCTGGTTCAGGGCAAACCGGCCGATGCACTGTCGGACGTGGGCCGCGTGGTGGTCAACAGCACGGTGGGCATCCTCGGCCTGTTCGATGTCGCGACCGGCATGGGCCTCGAAAAGCATGAAGAGGACTTCGGTCAGACGCTGGGGCGCTGGGGCGTCGGTGATGGCGCCTACCTTGTGCTGCCGATATTCGGCCCGCGCACCTTGCGCGATGCCGGCGGTCTGGCTGTCGATATCTTCGGGGACCCGATCATGTACATCGATTCCTCCGAGGTGCGTTACACCGCAGTCGGCGTGCGGGCCGTGTCGGACCGCGCGTCCTTCCTGAAGGCGGAGAGTGCGATCGATGCTGCGGCGCTCGACAAGTATGCCTACGTGCGTGACGCTTATCTGCAGCGTCGCCAGAGTCTGATCCACGATGGCAACCCACCGCGCGACAAGTACTATCCGTCGCTTGACGTGACCGAAAACATTCTCGATGTGACGCCCACCGAGTCGACTTGGGCGCTGATGTTTGTCGGCGCGCCGGCTTCGGCAAACGTTGATACAGATGCGTCGCCCGCTGCGGCCGAAATTGAAGTAGCGTCGCACTGACAGTCAGGACGCCCCGCCAGTTTTGCGGGGCGAACGGGTCACATCGGCCTGTCGCATGGCGGCAGGCCTTTTTCTTCTGGGAGGACACATGTTCAAACGTATTTTCCAGCTGTTGCTTCTCTCGTTTGCGTTGAATGCCGGTGCGCAGGCCAGCGTCGACACCTCCACGCCCGATGCGCTGGTCAAGGATGTGACGGAGGAGGTGCTTGCGACCTTGCGTACCGACCCGTCGATCAAGGCGGGTGATGTCAAGAAGGCCGCGGCACTGGTCGAGACCAGCGTGCTGCCGCATTTCAACTTCACGCGCATGACCGCGCTGGCGGTTGGCCGTGAGTGGCGCACTGCGACCGACGAGCAGAAGAAGCAGCTGACCGACGAGTTCCGTACGCTGCTCGTGCGCACCTATTCGAACGCGCTGACCAGTTTCCGCAATCAGACTGTCGAGTACCGGCCGTTCAAGATGGCGCCGACGGACACTGACGTGACGGTGCGCACGCAGATCGTTCAGCCGGGTGGTCGTCCGATTCCCATCGACTACGCGCTGGAGAAGCAGGATGCCGGCTGGAAGGTGTATGACGTGATGGTGGCAGGCGTCAGCCTTGTGACCAACTATCGCGAGACCTTCGCCGCCGAGATGCGTACCGGTGGTGTCGACGGGCTGGTCAAGTCGCTGCACGCAAAGAACACCACGACGACGGCGGCAAAGTGATCACGATCGAAAACAATGTGCTGCGGGTTACCGGCACGATGCGCCTGCCGGAGGCGGTGAAGCTGCGCGACGCCGGTCTGGCGCTGGTTCCGGCCGCGCAGGCTATCGATCTGTCAGGTGTCGTTGACGTGGATTCCTCCGCGATCGCCGTGCTTCTGGCGTGGGAGCGGGCGGCGGGGCGGCCGAATGGCCCGCTGCCCGTCACCGGCGCGCCGGAAGGGTTGCTCAGTCTGGCACACCTGTACGAGGTGTCCGACTACTGTGGTCTCGACGCGGACTCGTCCGCCCGCTGATCTGTGTGTTCCCGGGCCGGCAAGGCGCCGGTTCTGAAGTTTCCTCATGCCTGATCCGTCTGCAGCGTTGCTGATTGAAGGCGTCTGCAAGCGATTCGGTTCGCTGCAGGCGCTTGATCACGTCTCATTCGAAGTACGCCAGGGCGAGTTTTTCGGCTTGCTCGGCCCCAATGGCGCCGGTAAGACCACGCTGATTTCGCTGATGGCAGGACTGTCGCGTCCGGACGCGGGGCGCATTCAGGTAATGGGGCACGACGTCGTCGCCGACTACCGGAACGCACGCAGCAAGCTTGGTGTGGTGCCGCAGGAACTGGTGTTCGACCCGTTCTTCACGGTGCGCGAAACCCTGCGCATCCAGTCCGGCTATTTCGGCCTGCGCCGCAACGACGACTGGATCGATGAAATCCTGCATCACCTCGATCTGACCCCGAAGGCGGATGCCAATATGCGCGCGCTGTCCGGCGGCATGAAACGGCGCGTGCTGGTGGCGCAGGCATTGGTGCATCGTCCGCCGGTGATCGTGCTGGACGAGCCGACTGCCGGCGTCGACGTGGAATTGCGGCAGGGGTTGTGGGCCTTCGTGCGGCAGCTGAATCGTCAGGGTCACACCATCGTGCTCACTACGCACTACCTGGAAGAGGCGGAAAGCCTGTGCGGGCGCATCGCCATGCTGAAGCAGGGCAGGATGCTGGCGCTCGAACGCACTGCCGACCTGCTGTCCCGGCCGGTGCAGCACACGCTGCGCATCCGTCTCAGCAGCGGCGCCGCCTTGCCGGCCGACGTGCTGCCGGTCGCACGCGCCACCAGCGATGGACGTGTCGCATTCGTGCTGGACAGCGCCGACGAGGTGGCCGCCTGCCTGGCGCATCTGCATGCTTCGGGCGTCGGTCTGGACGAGGTCGAGCTGGTGCGACCCGACCTCGAAGACGTGTTCATCGCCATGATGCAGGAGTCCGCGCAATGAGCGTCGCGCTGAGAACGCTGCTCTACAAGGAGCTGCTGCGCTTCTGGAAGGTGGGATTCCAGACCGTGGCCGCTCCGGTGCTGACCGCGCTGCTCTACCTGCTGGTGTTCTCGCATGTACTGGACCGGAGGGTCGAGGTGTACGGCGGTGTCGGCTACACGGCTTTCCTGGTGCCGGGCCTGATCATGATGAGCCTGCTGCAGAACGCGTTCGCCAACAGTTCGTCGTCGCTGATCCAGTCCAAGGTCACCGGCAACATCGTGTTCATGCTGCTGCCGCCGATTTCCTACCGCGAATTCTTCGCCGCCTACGTGATGGCAGCCGTGATCCGGGGACTCGCGGTCGGAACCGGCGTCTGGCTGGTCACGCTGTGGTTCGTCGACCTGCCGTATGCGCATCCGCTGTGGATACTTTTCTTCGCGGTGCTGGGCGGATCGATACTCGCAAGCTTGGGCGTGATCGCCGGCATCTGGGCCGACAAGTTCGATCAGTTGGCCGGCTTCCAGAATTTCATCGTGATGCCGCTCACCTTCCTGTCCGGTGTGTTCTACTCCATCCACTCGCTGCCGGGGTTCTGGCTGGCGGTGTCGCACATGAACCCGTTTTTTTACATGATCGACGGCTTCCGTTATGGCTTCTTCGGCCAGTCGGACATGTCGCCGTGGATCAGTGCCCTGATCACGATAGGCAGTTTCGCGGCGCTTTCGCTGGCCACGCTGAACATGCTCGCTCGTGGCTACAAACTGAGAAATTGATATGGTGACTCCAGACAGCATCCAGGCTTCAATCGTCGCCGGCATTGCTTGCACACATTGTCAGGTGACTGGCGACGGACAGCACTTCGAGGCCATCATCGTGTCGCAGGCTTTCGACGGCCTGAACCGCGTGCGCCGCCATCAGCTTGTCTATGCTGCGCTCGGCGACCGCATGCGCGAGGAAATCCACGCGCTGTCGATGAAAACGCTCACTCCGGCCGAATGGCAGGCTGCCTGACCCCCCGACATCATGGACAAGCTGTTGATTGAAGGCGGCCACCGGCTGCAGGGCGAGGCCCGCATGTCCGGCGCCAAGAATGCCGCGCTGCCCATCCTGTGCGCCGCACTGCTGACGCGCGAACCGCTGATGCTGACCAACGTTCCCCGGCTCAACGACATCGGCACCATGCTCAGGCTGCTCGAGCAGATGGGGGTTTCGGTGCAGCGCGATGGCAATACGGTCACGCTCGACGCGTCCGGGCTGAACAACCCGGTCGCGCCGTACGAAATGGTCAAGACCATGCGTGCGTCCATCCTGGTGCTCGGCCCGCTGGTCGCGCGCTGCGGCGAGGCGCGTGTGTCGCTGCCGGGCGGTTGCGCGATCGGTGCCCGGCCCGTGGATCAGCACATCAAGGGACTGACCGCGATGGGGGCGGAAATCGCGGTCGAACAGGGCTACGTCGTTGCGCGAACGACGCGACTGAAGGGCGCGCGGCTGTTCACCGACATGGTGACCGTGACCGGTACCGAGAACCTGATGATGGCGGCCGCGCTGGCCGAAGGCGAAACCGTGATCGAAAACGCGGCGCGCGAACCGGAGGTCGTCGATCTGGCGAACTGTCTGGTGGCTATGGGCGCCCGCATCTCCGGCGCCGGCAGCGACGTGATCCGCATCCAGGGCGTTGAGCGACTGCATGGCGCGACCCACCGCATCATGCCCGACCGCATCGAAACCGGTACCTATCTGTGTGCCGCAGCCGCCGCGGGCGGCGAAATACGGCTGACCGGCACCTCCGCCGGCTATCTCGATGCGGTGATCGACAAACTGATGGATGCCGGCTGCGACATTCGTGCCGAGAAGTCGCCGTCGCATGAAGCCATCGTGCTGAAGGCGCCGGACAAGCTGAAGGCGGTATCGATTCGGACGGCGCCCTATCCTGCATTCCCGACCGACATGCAGGCGCAGTTCATGGCGATCAATACCGTCGCTGAAGGCACGGCGATCATTCGCGAGACAATTTTCGAGAACCGCTTCATGCATGCGGTCGAACTGGCGCGACTGGGTGCCGATATCCGCATCGACGGCAATACGGCGGTGGTGCAGGGCGTTGCCCGGCTGGACGGCGCGACCGTGATGGCCACCGATCTGCGCGCCTCGGCCGGATTGATCATCGCCGGACTGGTAGCCCGCGGCGAAACGCTGATCGAGCGGATCTATCATCTGGACCGCGGTTACGAACGCATCGAACAGAAACTGACCGAACTGGGCGCCGTCGTCAGGCGCGTGTCCTGATCCTGATCCGCGGCCGATCAATACCGAAACGAGGCAATACCGTGCAAGGCATCACCCTCGCGCTGTCCAAGGGACGCATCTTCGAAGAAACGCTGCCGCTGCTGGCGGCGGCGGGCATCGTGCCGACCGACGACCCGGAGTCGTCGCGCAAGCTCATCATCGGCACCAACCGCCCCGATGTCCGTCTGGTCATCGTGCGTGCGTCCGACACGCCGACCTATGTGCAGTACGGCGCGGCCGATCTGGGCATCGCCGGCAAGGATGTGCTGCTCGAGCACGGTGGTGCCGGGCTGTACCAGCCGCTCGACCTGAACATCGCGCGCTGCCGGCTCAGCGTGGCCACCCAGGCCGGCTTCGACTACGAGCAGGCGGTACGCCGCGGCGCTCGGCTGAAGGTGGCGACCAAATATGTACACACCGCACGCGAACATTTCGCGGCCAAGGGCGTCCACGTCGATCTCATCAAGCTGTACGGATCGATGGAACTGGCGCCGCTGGTCGGGCTCGCGGATGCCATCGTCGATCTGGTCAGCAGCGGAGGCACCCTGCGTGCCAACAATCTGGTCGAGGTCGAACACATCATGGACATCAGCTCGCGTCTCGTCGTCAATCAGGCTTCGCTGAAGGTGAAGCACGACGCGCTGTCACCGATACTCGAGGCCTTCGCGGGAGCGGTGAAATGAATACCGCAATCAGCCGCCTGGATTCCGACGCGCCCGACTTCCTCAAGACGCTGGACAGGCTGCTCGCTTTCGATGCGTCAGCCGACGAGGCAATCGAAACAGCGGTCGCGGGCATCCTGCGCGACGTACGTGCGCGGGGCGATGCAGCCGTGCTCGACTGCACGCGTCGCTTCGACCGGCTGGATGCGGGCTCCATGGTCGAACTCGAACTGCCGCGCAGCGTGCTGGACGAGGCCTATGCCAGCCTGACCGACGTGCAGCGCGGTGCGCTGGTGGACGCGGCCGAGCGGGTGCGTCTGTACCACGAACGGCAACGGCTGACCTCATGGGAATACACCGAAGCCGACGGCACCAGGCTCGGGCAGAAGGTGACGCCGCTCGACCGGGTCGGTCTCTATGTGCCGGGTGGACGGGCGTCCTATCCCAGTTCGGTGCTGATGAACGCGATACCGGCCAAGGTCGCCGGGGTCAGCGAACTGATCATGGTCGTGCCGACGCCGGGTGGCGAGCGCAATCCGCTGGTGCTGGCGGCGGCGGCGATCACCGGCGTGGATCGCGTGTTCACGATAGGCGGCGCCCAGGCTGTGGGTGCGCTGGCCTACGGCACGCAGACCATTCCGCAGGTCGACAAGATCGTCGGTCCCGGCAATGCCTATGTGGCAAGCGCCAAGCGCCGCGTGTTCGGTACCGTCGGCATCGACATGGTGGCCGGTCCGTCCGAGGTGCTGGTGATTTCCGACGGTCACGGCAACCCGGACTGGGTGGCGATGGACCTGTTCGCTCAGGCCGAGCACGACGAACTCGCGCAATCCATCCTGCTGTGCACCGATGCGGTCTTCCTCGATCGCGTGCATTCGGCGATAGACCGGCTGCTGCCCGGCATGCCGCGGCGCGACACGATAGCGGCATCGCTCGCCAATCGGGGTGCGCTGATCAAGGTGCGCGATCTTGGCGAAGCCTGCGATATCGCCAACCGCATCGCGCCCGAGCACCTCGAAATCTGCACCGAAGACCCGCGGGCGCTGGTCGACCGCATCCGCCATGCCGGCGCGATGTTCCTCGGCCACTATTCGGTCGAGGCGCTCGGCGACTATTGCGCCGGGCCCAATCACGTGTTGCCGACGATGCGCAGCGCGCGCTTTTCCAGCCCGCTGGGCGTGTATGACTTCCAGAAGCGCACTTCCATCCTGGATATTTCTTCCGAAGGGGCGCAGACGCTGGGCCGGATCGCCTCGGTCCTGGCCCATGGAGAAGGATTGCAGGCGCACGCCATGTCGGCCGAGTTCCGCATCGGCGAATGACTTCCGCGGGCGCACGACACGGCGTACAGTTGCGCCGGGCCGTGCGTACGCTCCCTGGCAGAGGCGGACGCGCATCGTTGCAGGTGTGTGATCTGAGCGGGGAGTGCGCATGCAGCCGTCAGAAGTACCGAACGAAGAACATCCGGTGACCGGGGAAGACGCACAGGGTCTGCCATTTCCCGTGGTGCGCGAAGTCGGTGCGCTGGCCCCCTTCGAGTGGCTGGCCAAAGGTGCCGCCGATCTCGCAAGGCAGCCTGGCGCGAGCATCTTCTACGGTGCCTGCTTTGCATTCATGGGGCTGCTGCTGTCCGTCGTGTTCAACCATGCGTCCCATCTCACATCGGCGCTGGTCTGCGGCTTCCTGCTGCTCGGTCCGTTTCTCGCGCTCGGGCTCTACGACCTGTCGCGACAGCGCGAAAAAGGGCTGTCGCCGATGCTGGCGCACTCGCTGCTGGCGGTACAGCACAACGCGGGTTCGATCGGCATATTCGCGCTCGTGCTCGTGATCATCTTCCTGATATGGGCCCGCGCGTCGCTGATCGTGTTCGCGCTGTTCTACACGTCGGAAATGCCGTCGGTCAGCAGCTTCCTGCAGCAGGTGGTCAGCCTGCAGAATGCCGAATTCCTGATGGCCTATGCCGTGGTCGGGTTGATTTTCGCGTCCCTGGTATTCGGATCCAGCGTGGTGGCGATGCCGCTGATGCTGGATCGGCGTCAGGACGCGGTGACCTCCATCCTGGCGAGCCTGATCGCGCTCGGACGCAATCCGCTGCCGATGCTGATCTGGGCCGTGATAATCGTGCTGCTGACCGTGGCTGGCTTCACCACGCTGTTTCTCGGGCTGGTGATCCTGATGCCGTTGATTGGTCACGCGACCTGGCATGCCTACAGGGCGCTGGTGGAACCACTGCAGCGCCCTGATTCTGATCCTGATCGCTAGCGCTTCCAGCGCGCGGCGATCAGTGTCAGACCGGCCACCATCATCCAGCCGTCTGAAGGTTCCGGTACCGGCGATATCGTGAAGGCCGCCAGATCCGGCTGTGCGGCGGCATGGTCGCCGTCGATGAATCCGCTCCAGTTCGCCGCGTTGTTGATCAGTGGGCGGTAGGACGCGAAGTTCGCCGTGCCGTTGCGGATGCCCGCGTATTCGGAATAATCCGTGCTGGCCGGAAGGATCAGTGCGTTGATACCGCCTTGCAGACCTGCTGCGGCAATGGCGGCTGCGCCCGCCGATGCCGATTCGCTCGATACTGCGGCGAGGAAGGTTGCCGGCAGGCTGGCGCCGGCTCCCTGATAGGCATACAGCGTCTCCGCGGTGCTGCTCAACGCACGATTGCCGGTCGAGGTCAGCGTGCCGACGGATACCGAATGACCGATCTGGTCGATCTGGCTGAAGCGGACGACAGTACCCGCCGCGATGATGCCAGCGCCCGTGTCCCAGGTGTGGAAGCCTTCCGCACTCGTGAATGCTGAGCCGTTCCAGCTGCTGTCGGAGAAATACAGCGTGCTGTGGGCGCCCAGATCGGTCAACGCGACGATTGCCCAGCCATCCTCGTCGGTGTTGAGGGCGGTGAAGGCAATGTCTCCGGCCCCCAGGGCGAACACATTCGGGGTGGACAGGCAAAGCGAAGCGCACAGCAAGTTTCTGGCTGAAAACATGAAAACACTCCTATCGAAATGGAACGGACCGCTCCGGTCTGGAGCGGGCGCTTTCGGGTGGTGTCTCCTGCAGCCTGGCCGGCTGCAATCTCGCTGTTCGGATTGCTTGCGTGTGCGATCACCCGCAGGCAATCTATGACATTAAGTTACAAATATCAAATTGGAATATTCAGCGCAGGGTCATGCCCACCCATCCCTGCCTGCGCAGGCAGTCGTACAGCCCGCGCGTGACGGTGCCGGCTACCGGGTCCGGCTGGTGCGCGTCGCCGAGCCCGGACAGGCAGCGATCCTGATCTGCCGTCAGCTCCGCGCCACCGGCGCCGGCCTTGGCCCACATCGCGATGCGCATTCTGGACAGTGGATCTTTCGGGGCGACGGCCGCGGCGGGCGTTGCAGCGGTTGTTCCCTTGGCAGCGGGCAGCAGCGTCGCGTTGCCTGACGGTGATGCCGTGGGGGACGGAGAGCCGGTACTTGCAGCTGGTTCGTCAGCGTCGGCCGGCACGAAACCGATCTCCGACAGCTCTTCGACCGAGCGCGTCCACCAGCCACTGGCTTCCATGCACTGCGTGAAGGCGTTGCGCTCCGAAGTGGTGCTCCGGCAGTTTGCCTCGGCGCGGCGGAACTCGTCGCCGCCTGCCCCCTGCTTGAAGGAAACACTGGTGCAGCCGCCGAGGGCTGCGATCAGTACGGCGTTGAACAGAATGACGGGTGCGCTGCGCATGACTGACGATCCGGTTGTGTGAACCCGGATCGTGTAGCAAGAAGCGCTCCGTGGACGTCCGCCCGCTTAAACCAGGGCGCGCAGGGCGTCCACCAGCGCTGCGCATTGCGGATCGGTGCCGACCGTGATGCGCAGGAATTGCTCGATGCGCGGCAGCCGGAAGTGGCGGACCAGGATGCGGCGCTCGCGCAATGCGCTCGCCAGCGTTGCAGCGTCGTGGTCAGGATGGCGGGCGAACACGAAATTGGCCGCCGACGGCAGTATTTCGAAGCCGAGTGCCCGCATGTCCGCAGTCAGCCGGTCGCGGCTGGCGATGACGCGATGGCGCGTGGCGTCGAACCATGCCCGGTCCTGCATTGCCGCCGTGGCGCCGGCCAGCGCCAGCCGGTCCAGCGGATAGGAATTGAAGCTGTCCTTCACCCGGGTCAAGCCTTCGATCAGCGCCGGCTGGCCGATCGCGAAGCCGACGCGCAGGCCGGCCAGCGAGCGCGATTTCGACAGGGTCTGCGTGACCAGCACGTTCGGGTGATCCGCGATCAGGGCAACCGCCGACTCGCCACCGAAATCGACATAGGCCTCGTCGATCACCACCGGGCTGTCCGGCAGCGCGGAGGCCAGGCGCGCAATCTCCGCCAGCGGCAGCAGGCGGCCGGTGGGTGCGTTCGGGTTCGGAAAGATGACGGCGCCGGGCGCGCGTTCGATGAAGTCGTCGACGCGGATCGCGAACTGTCCGTCCAGCGGCACGCAGACGTGTTCGATGCCATAGAGCCGGCAATAGACAGGATAGAAGCTGTAGGTGATGTCGGGGAACGCCAGCGGCCGCTCGTGCTTCAACAGGCCGATGAAGGTGTGCGCAAGTACCTCGTCGGAACTGTTACCGACGAACACCCGGTCGCTGTCGATGCCGAAATGGTCAGCGATCGCCTCGCGCAGCACATGGCCGGTCGGGTCTGGATAGAGCTTCAGCCGGTCCCCGTCGCTGCCCAGTTCCGCCTGCATCGCCGCGACGGCAAGCGGGCTGGGCGGATACGGGTTCTCGTTGGTGTTGAGCTTGATCAGCCCCTCGATTTTCGGCTGCTCACCCGGTGTATACGGTGCGAGGGTATGGACGACTGGGCTCCAGAACTTGCTCATGGCGATCGAAGGCGTGACGGGGACGGAAGTTGTGCGGCGCATGGTTGCGGCATGTACGGGCAGGAATGACCGGCAGCAAGTCGATGTTATCATCCGGCCATCCCTGTTCCGGCGGCTGGCCGGAACGATTTACCGACTGCGATTCCACCATTCATGCGGCAAGCCGAAATTACGCGCAACACGCTGGAAACCCAGATCCGCGTGCGCATCGATCTCGATGGCACGGGTCAGGGCAAGCTCGATACCGGCGTGCCCTTCCTCGATCACATGCTCGATCAGATCGTCCGTCATGGCCTGATCGATCTGGAGGTCGTGGCGAAGGGTGATCTGCACATCGACGCGCATCACACGGTCGAAGACGTCGGCATCACGCTGGGTCAGGCTTTTGCGCAGGCGGTGGGCGACAAGAAGGGGCTGCGTCGTTACGGTCATGCCTATGTGCCGCTGGACGAAGCCCTGTCGCGCGTCGTGATCGACCTGTCAGGGCGACCGGGACTGGAATACAACATCGAATACACGCGGGCGCGCATCGGCGATTTCGATGTCGACCTCGTTCGCGAGTTCTTCCAGGGCTTCGTCAATCACGCCCTCGTGACGCTGCATATCGACAATCTGCGCGGCATCAATGCCCATCACCAGTGTGAAACGGTGTTCAAGGCATTTGCGCGGGCACTGCGTGCTGCCAGCGAGCGCGACGAACGCGCTGTCGGGCAGATGCCATCGACCAAGGGATCGCTCTGAGCGGCCGCAGAGTTTTCCGCGCCGACTTCAAGTTTTCAGTTCATGACTCGCGTTGCCATCATCGATTACGGCATGGGCAATCTGCGTTCCGTCGCCAAGGCGATCGAACACGTTGCACCTGAAGCCGAGGTCATCGTCAGCAGCGATGCCGCTACCGTTGCAGGTGCCGACCGCGTGGTGTTCCCCGGTCAGGGCGCCATGCCGGACTGCATGCGCGAACTCGATGCCCGTGGCCTGCGTTCGGCGGTGCTCGACGCGGCAGCCAGCAAACCCTTCCTTGGCATCTGCATCGGTCTGCAGATGCTGTTCCGCCATAGCCAGGAGGGCGATGTGCCGGGGTTGGGCGTGTTCGACGGCGATGTCCTGCGCTTTGCCGATCCCGTTGACCCGGTGACCGGCGCGCGCCTGAAGGTGCCGCACATGGGCTGGAACGGCGTGGTGCAGACCCGTCCGCATCCGCTGTGGCAGGGTATCGGTGACGACGAACGCTTCTACTTCGTTCACAGCTACTATGTGCAGCCGCAGGATCCGACGCTGACGTCCGGCCGGACGAGCTACGGCGCGCCCTTTACCAGCGCGATAGCGCGAGATAATATTTTTGCGGTGCAGTTCCATCCCGAGAAGAGCGCGCAGGCAGGATTGCGCCTGCTGCAGAATTTCATCGGCTGGACCCCCTGAAACGACTGCCGGACGACGCCGTCAGGCAGCGCCCCGGTCATTCCCCTTTCCCCGACACGACAGACTTCCCGCCATGCTGCTCATTCCCGCCATCGACCTCAAGGACGGCCACTGCGTACGCCTGAAACAGGGTGATATGGATATGGTGACCGTATTCTCGGAAGACCCGGCTGCCATGGCCCGGCACTGGCTGGATGCCGGCGCGCGCCGTCTGCACCTGGTCGACCTGAACGGCGCCGTGGCCGGAAAGCCGAAGAACGAGGCGGCGATCAAGGCCATCGTGCGCGAACTGGGTGACGAGATTCCCATCCAGCTCGGCGGCGGTATCCGAGATCTGGACACGATAGAGCGCTATCTCGACGACGGCATAAGCTACGTCATCATCGGGACGGCGGCGGTCAAGAGCCCCGGCTTCGTGCATGACGCCTGCGGCGCGTTTCCCGGTCATATCATCGTCGGTCTCGATGCCAAGGACGGCAAGGTGGCAGTCGATGGCTGGTCCAAGATGACCGGCCACGACGTCGTCGATCTGGCGAAGAAATTCGAGGATCAGGGCGTCGAGGCGGTGGTCTACACCGATATCGGTCGCGACGGCATGCTCAGCGGCGTCAATATCGAGGCGACCGTGAAGCTGGCGCAGGCGCTGCGCATTCCGGTCATCGCGTCGGGCGGCGTCACCAACATCGACGACATCCGGGCGCTGTGCGCCGTCGAGGACGAGGGCGTGATGGGGGCCATCACCGGCCGCGCCATCTACGAAGGCACGCTGGATTTCGCCAAGGCCCAGGCCGAGGCCGACCGCCTGA
Source organism: Betaproteobacteria bacterium (assembly GCA_020621405.1). GTDB lineage: Bacteria > Pseudomonadota > Gammaproteobacteria > Burkholderiales > Rhodocyclaceae > Methyloversatilis. The sequence goes on along the minus strand of JAHRYN010000003.1, from coordinate 312,814 downwards.
ACGGCGAAGGCTGAACTCTTTCCTGTCGCGCGAGGCGCGGATATACCCATGCTAGCCAAGCGCATCATTCCCTGTCTGGACGTCAACGCCGGCCGCGTGGTCAAGGGCGTCAATTTCCTGTCGCTGAAGGATGCCGGCGACCCGGTCGAGATCGCCCGACGCTATGACGAGCAGGGTGCCGACGAGCTGACCTTTCTCGACATCACCGCCAGTTCCGACGCGCGCGACATCATCCTGCACGTGGTGGAGCAGGTGGCCGAGCAGGTGTTCATTCCGCTGACTGTCGGCGGTGGCGTGCGCGCGGTCGAGGACGTGCGTCGCCTGCTCAATGCCGGGGCCGACAAGGTCAGCATGAATACCGCCGCGATCAAGGATCCGGAACTGGTTGCGCGCGCGTCAGGCAAGGTCGGTTCGCAGTGCATCGTGGTCGCCATCGACGCCAAGCGCGTCGAGGATCGTGATGGCCGCCCCCGTTGGGAGGTGTTCACGCATGGCGGGCGCAACCCGACCGGACTGGACGCCGTGGACTGGGCGCGCCGGGTGGAGGCGCTGGGCGCGGGGGAAATACTGCTGACCAGCATGGATCGCGACGGCACCAAGAATGGTTTCGATCTGGCGCTGACCCGTGCGGTATCGGACGCGGTGTGCATTCCGGTCATCGCATCCGGTGGCGTCGGCACGCTCGATCATCTGGTCGATGGCGTGCTGGAAGGCGGTGCGGACGCCGTGCTGGCAGCCAGCATCTTCCATTTCGGGCAGCACACGGTGCGCGAAGCAAAAGAGCGCATGCGCGATCGCGGCATCGAGGTCAGGCTGTGAGTACGCCGGCCTGGATCAAGGATATCGGCTGGGACGACAACGGCCTGCTGCCGGTCATCGTGCAGGAGGCGTCCACCGGCGATGTGCTGATGTTTGCGTGGATGAACCGCGAGGCGCTCGAGCGCACGGCAGAGCTGAAGGAAGCCGTATTCTGGTCACGGTCGCGCCGCAAGCTGTGGCACAAGGGCGAGGAGTCCGGCCATACGCAGAAGGTGCTCGACATCCGCCTCGACTGTGACCGCGACGTGCTTTTGCTCAAGGTGGAACAAACCGGTGGCATCGCCTGCCATACCGGGCGGCACAGCTGCTTTTTCCACGCGCTGGCCGAAGATCGGTGGACCGAGGCGGACCCCGTGCTCAAGAACCCGGACGAGATCTACAAATGATTGATATTGAAGTGCTTCGTCGTGTCGCGCAGACCATCGCCGAGCGCAAGTCGGCCGAACCGGGCTCGTCCTATGTGTCGTCGCTGATGCACAAGGGTACCGACGCCATCTGCAAGAAGGTGGCCGAAGAGGCTGCGGAGACCATCATGGCGTCGAAAGACGGCGATGCGGGTCATCTGGTGCGTGAGGTGTGCGACCTGTGGTTCCACAGCATGGTGCTGCTGGCGCATCACGGCCTGACCGTCGACGATGTACTGCACGAATTTCGTCGCCGCGAGGGCATTTCCGGCATCGACGAAAAGCGTTCGCGGCCGGCCTGACGACGCAATACGGCAATCCGCGTATTCCATACTCCCGATCACACGGACACACTGATTCCATGCACGATCCAGACTGCATCTTCTGCAAGATCATCGATGGCCGGATTCCGTCGCGCAAGCTGTACGAGGACGATCTGATATTCGCGTTCCACGACATCCGTCCGGTGGCGCCCGTGCATTTCCTGATCATCCCGAAGGCGCACATTCCGACGCTGTCCGACGCTGAAACCGCGCATGAAGCCATGCTCGGCCGGATGCTGACGAAAGCAGGGGATCTGGCCCGGGAAGCCGGCTGTACGGACGGCTTCCGGACGCTGATCAACTGCGGAAGGGTGGGTCGGCAGGAGGTGTATCATCTTCACATGCATGTCGTGGGCGGCCCGGATCCCCTGCCGCCCATGATCGTTTTCGAGAGGTAATCATGGGTTCGTTCAGCATCACTCACTGGCTCATCGTGCTGGTCATCGTGCTTCTGATCTTCGGTACCAAGAAGCTGCGCAACATCGGGTCCGACCTCGGCGGTGCGGTCAAGGGCTTCAAGGACGGCATGAAGGGGGCGGAAGGCGGTGCCGCATCGGCAGATCAGCCAACCCAGCATGTCGGTCACACGATTGACGTCAAGGCCGAGGAAAAGGTCAAGTCCTGACCTTCGCGGCCTTCACGCCGCCCCATCAAACGGCATGCGGGGCTGACGCTCCAGTGCCTCATCAGTCCATTTCATGTTCGACATCGGTTTTTCCGAACTTTTCGTCATCGGGATCGTTGCGCTGATCGTGCTCGGGCCCGAACGCCTGCCGCGCGTGGCGCGCACGGCGGGGCATCTGCTCGGACGCCTGCAGCGCTACGTCAATGACGTGAAGTCCGACATATCGCGCGAGATGCAGCTGGAAGAACTGCGCAAGCTGCAGTCCCAGGTCGAGCAGCAGGTCCGCGAGGTCGGAAACGAGGCCAGCGCGGTCACCGCACAGGTCAGCGACGAGGCGGCCGGGCTGAGCGATCAGATGCGCGCCGCGATGGCCGAGCAGGAGAAGTACGCTGCGATCGAGAATGCGGTAGAACCGGCGGTGCCGGAATCCGTTCCGGCCGCCGTTCCCCAGCTGCAGTCTGGCCAGTTGTCGCTCGATATCTCTGAGCCGGCTGCCGTCAGATCGTCGGGCTCGGACAAAGCATGAGCGAGCCCGCCGAAAGTTTCATCTCGCACCTGGTCGAACTGCGCGACCGCCTGCTGCGCTCGGTGGTAGCGGTAATCGTCGTTTTCATCTGTCTGATGCCCTGGGCAGCGGACATCTACGACTTTCTGGCGCATCCACTGATGGTGGCGCTGCCGGAGGGCACGAAGATGATCGCCACCGGCGTGGTGACGCCCTTTTTCGTACCGGTCAAGGTCACGCTGATGCTGGCTTTCCTGATCGCCCTGCCGGTCGTGCTCTACCAGGCCTGGGCTTTCGTCGCGCCGGGGCTGTATGCGCACGAGAAGCGCTTCGGTCTGCCGCTGATCATCGCGAGCACACTGCTGTTCGTGACCGGCATGGCCTTCTGCTACTACTTCGTGTTCGGCGTGGTGTTCCACTTCATCGCCCAGTTCGCGCCGAAGAGCATCACGCCGGCGCCTGACATCGAACAGTACCTGTCCTTCGTCCTGACGATGTTTACGGCTTTCGGTGTCACCTTCGAGGTGCCGATCGTGGTGATCGTGCTGGTGCGCTTCGGGTTGGTGTCGATGGAAAAGCTGAAGGAAGCACGGCCTTATGTCATCGTCGGCGCGTTCATCGTTGCTGCCGTCGTCACGCCGCCTGACGTGGTGTCCCAGCTCATGCTGGCGATACCGCTGTGCATCCTGTTCGAGATCGGCATCCTGTGCGCGCGCGTCATCGGTACGTCGGCCGAGCGCAGGCCGCACACCGAAGAAACCTGATCAGTCGTCGCTGCGCTGGGGTTGGGCGCTGACAGGCCGTTTCCCGACGGTCACCTGGATGTCGCGTTCGCTGCCCCCCCGGTATACCGTGAGTGTTGCCAGCCTGCCGGGCACGAGTGCCGCGATCAGCTGCAACATGCCGGCGGAGTCCTTCACCTTCTTGCCTTCGACCTGGAGCAGTACGTCGCCCGGGCGGACGCCGCCCTTGTCGGCCGGGCTGCCGCGCATGACGCCGGCGATCAGTGCGCCACCACCGGCAGACGGTACCTTGAAGCTCTCGGCCAGTTCGGGCGTGAGTTCCTGGACCTCCACGCCGACCCAGCCACGCGTGACCGAACCATTGGTGACGATCTGTTCCATCACGCTGCGTGCAATGCTGGCCGGAATCGCGAAACCGATGCCGAGCGATCCGCCGCTGCGCGAGTAGATTGCGGTGTTGATGCCGACCAGATTGCCATTGGCGTCGACCAGTGCGCCACCCGAATTGCCCGGGTTGATGGCGGCGTCGGTCTGGATGAAGTTCTCGAAGGTGTTGATGCCCAGCTGCGAACGGCCCAGCGCGGATACGATCCCCATCGTCACCGTCTGTCCGACGTCGAAGGGGTTGCCTATGGCCAGCACGACATCGCCGATGCGCAAGGTGTCACTGGTGCCGAAGCTTGCCGCAGGCAGCTTTTTGGGCGCCTTGACGCGCAGCACGGCAAGGTCTGATTCGGGATCGCTGCCTATCAGCGTGGCCGGGTACTTGCCGCCCTCATTCAGCGATACTTCGATCTCGTCGGCTGCTTCGACCACATGGTTGTTGGTCAGCACGACGCCGTCCTCGCTGACGATGACGCCCGAACCGAGCCCCATCTGCCGCTGTGGCTGGTTGCCGAGGCGGTCGCCGAAGAAGTGGCGGAACACCGGGTCGTTCATCAACGGGTGCTGCGGTGTCTTGACGGCTTTGGTGGTGAATACGTGCACGACCGAAGGCAACGCCTTCTGCGCTGCATCCGCGTAGCTGATGACCTTCGCGGATTCGATTCGTGTCGGTGTGGTGGGCGCTTCCGTGGTGAAAGTGCCGGCGTCGATGTCGGCGATGACCGGGCTGGCGGGCAGGCTGCGTGACGGCAGCCATTCGGGTTTCAACGTGGCAACAACGAAAAGTACCGCAACAGCGGCCGTGACCGATTGTGCGAAGACCAGCCAGAGACGCTGCATAATCGAAAGACTGAACAGGGGGGTGAATGGACAGGACGCAGCTGCACAGTTATCTGGATGAACTGCTGGATGCCGCGCGGTTCAAGGATTATTGCCCAAACGGCCTGCAAGTGGAAGGCGCTCCGGAGGTCAGTCACGTGGTGGCTGGCGTCAGTGCCACCCTGGCGCTGATCGACGCTGCCATCGAACGCGGAGCACAGGCCCTGCTCGTGCATCACGGTTGGTTCTGGCGTGGCGAGGACGGTCGCATCACCGGAACAAAGAGGGCGCGCATTGCACGCGTACTCGAACACGGCATCAACCTCTTCGCCTATCACCTGCCGCTCGACGCCCATCCCGAACTGGGCAACAACGCTCAGCTGGCGCGCGTGCTGGGCTTGCGCCCGACCGGTACCACAGGCGAACAGGGACTGATCTGGCTGGGTGAAACCGGATCAGCCGGGACGGCAGACGAACTGTGCGCTCACGTCAGCAGGACATTGACGCGTCAGGCTCTGCTGGTCGGTGATGCCCGACGCACTGTCCGGCGGGTCGCCTGGTGTACCGGTGGTGCCCAGGGCATGTTCGAACAGGCGATAGATGCCGGCGCCGACCTTTACATTTCGGGTGAAATATCCGAACAGACCACGCATCTGGCACGCGAATCCGGCATTCCCTACATTGCGGCCGGGCATCATGCGACCGAACGCTACGGTGTGCAGGCGCTCGGCCGGCATCTGGCGGAATGTTTTGGCATCCGCGTCGACTGCGTCGATATAGACAATCCGGCGTGATCGGATCGCAGCTAGATGATTGCCAGGCGGGACGGCTGGGTGGCAGTGGCTGACGGATTTGCGATCAGGAATTCAAGCAGCGACTTGAGCAGCAGCAGATCGTCCACCACACCGAGCGGAAAGCCGATGCGGGTTCCGGCCCGGTTGTCGCTGAGCAGTTCATTGACGTAGTCGAGACAGTCCTGATTGGGCCAGGTCGCACTGATGCGCGCCATGATGTGGCCGAACTGTTCGACCGATTCGGCTGCCACCGGGCCGTTGAAGCTTTCCCAGTCGGGCACCTTCACATTGAAGGCACGGTTCAGCTTGGGCGCGAGATCGTCGTATTCCCCGCGCCGGCCGCTGCTGTAGTACAGATCGAGCAGCTTGAGCCAGGGAATCAGCGATTCCTTCGGATAGTCGCGCAGGAATTCGGACAAGGTCTGGGCCGCACCCTCGGCGCGGCCGAAGGACATCATGATTTCGGCCAGTTCGAGCACGTGCTGGTGCGACGGTGCGTCTTCCTCATTTGCCGGGCGGGCGCCGTGGTCGAAAGAAAGACCGGCCGACGGTGCCGGATTGGTACTGACCAGCCGTGGTCCGTTTGGTGCGGGTACGTCCTCGACGGTGCCGAGGCTGCTTGCCGAACCGACGAAACTGTCGAATTCCAGATCCAGCCGCGTCGGTTGAGGCAGTTCCGGGGGGCTGCCTTCGCCAAGTTCGATGTCAACGGTCGATGTGCCGGTCAGCGCCGGGACTTCGACCGTTGCGTCCATATCTGAGGGGGTTTCGGTCCATCTTGGTCTGATGTCGAACTGCGTGCGGCTTTCGACCGTTGCAGTCAGGTCCGACAGATTTTCAGCTGAGGATTCCGCGGGAACATGTTCGAGCAACTCCGGCGGGTCGATATCCGGCAGCACATCCTGCTCAGAGGCCCGTCTTTCCCGCCACGGTGACCGCCGTGCCGCGCCAGGAGACCAGCTGGAGGCTTCCTGCACTGGCTTGTCGGACATCAGACCGGCGACTGCGTCAGCCGCCAGCCGCTGGCGCACCGCCGCGGTCGCTGCGACTTTCCGGGCGCGGCGACGCCACAGCCAAGCGCCGGCAAGCACCGAGCCGGCCGCCATTGCGCCCAGTGCGGCGATCATCCAGTTCACGCCGGGGGCGTCGGATGCCGGACTGACCGGCGCCGGCTCCGGTGGCAGCTTGCTGATGACTTTCACCGGTTCGTTGGTGAGTCCGGGGGGAGGCGGTGGCGGCGCAGCCGCATCGCTGGCGGGCGGTGACGGCTCTGCCGTCGCGGTCGTCTGCGCCGGGCTGGACGATTCCGTTTCGGCCGGCGCCAGTGTCGGCGTCTGAGGTGAGGCGGTGGGCTCGGCCTGCGATATCTCGGGGCGAGGCAGCGCCGGAACGGCACGTGAAACGCTGGAATCCAGCGCGCTTTCGCTGCGGCCGAGCTGCTGCTGGAGCTGCGCCATGCGCGCTTCGAGCTGCTTCACCTTGTCGGCGATGGCCAGATGGGTTGCGATCTGCTCGTCCAGCGCCGCGAGCAGCCGCTGTTCGGTGCGCAGGGCTTCGCGCTGCGCTTCGGTGGCGGCGGCACGGGGGGCCAGACCAGCGGACATTTTCAGGCCGCCGGTGCCGGCATCCAGATTCGGCGCCACGAACAGGCGGTCGTTGCCAGTCACGTTTCCGGTTTGCCGGGGTTTGCGCACGGGGCGTGGTGCCGGGGCAGCAGGTGCTGCGGCCTCGGACGTCTCGCCGGAAGCTGCCGGTGTTGCCGCCGCACTGGTGCGGCGAGGCGTTCTGGCACGAGCCGGTGTCGTCACGGGCGCAACCGCAGCCGGCGCTTCGGTGCTGCTGCCCGGCGCGGACCGGCTGTCCGTCGTGCGCTCTTCCGCGACCGTTGTGCCTGCCGGCTGCATCAGTACCGTGTATTCGCGTGCCAGTTCGAATCCGCAGCCCACCCTGAGTCCGACCATCAGCACCGGTTCGCTGACCGCGACCGGGCTGCTGATATATACGGTGCGGCCCTGCACGCGGACGCGGGCGTTGGTCAGCCACGGAAGGTCGTCCGGACCGGATGATGCGGGCTGGTCCAGCACGAAGCAGTTGCCGGCCGGCGTGCCCTCACTGGTCCCGATCAGCGGGATCTCGGCACGGAACGGCTCACCGATGACCGAACGGGTCTTGATTGCACCAAGCCCCATTGCAATGGCATGTGGCGCATGCAGACCTGCGGCCAACAGCGCGGCTGCCAGCAGCGTGGGGCGCATGCGCGTCAGCAAGCGACTGCGCGCAGGGGGCTGTGAATTCACTGATGTCTCCGTGCCTGTTACTTTTGGCGAATGACGATTCTTGTGTTTTTCGGCACTACGAGGGGAAACTTTACTTTAATGGCGGATGCTTTCGTCAATGGCGCCCTGCAAGGCGCAGCGCCAGAGGGCAAAATTGTGTGTCCTACAATCCTACTGGAACCCGCCATGCAGCACATGATGTTCCAACTGCCGCCGCCCGCGCTGCCGGTCCGCGGCTCGGATGTTCTGTTCCCGGTGCGCCGCATCTACTGCGTCGGGCGCAACTTTGCCGAGCATGCGCGCGAAATGGGCCACGACCCCGCGCTTGAGCCGCCGTTCTTCTTCTCCAAGCCCGCCGATGCGCTGGTCGTCGTCCCAGGCGACGTGGTGTATCCACCGGCCACCGCCGATCTTCATCATGAAGTCGAGCTGGTGGTGGCGCTGGCCGCAGGTGGGCGCAATCTAAATGCGGCGCAGGCGCGGGCGTGCATCTACGGTTACGGGGTCGGGCTGGATCTGACGCGACGGGACTTGCAACGCGCGGCGCGTGACAAGGGGCAGCCGTGGGATATGGGCAAGGGCTTCGACCAGAGCGCACCGGTGTCGGAACTGGTGCCGGCCAGCATGTGCGGTCATCCGCGCAGCGGGCGCATCGAGCTTTCGGTGAATGGGCGGTTGCGCCAGCAAGGCGATCTGGCCGACATGATTCTGGACGTCGATGCACTGATACAGCGCCTGTCTACACTGGTCGAACTGCGTGCCGGCGACCTGTTGTTTACCGGTACGCCGGCCGGGGTGGCGGCGCTGCAGCCCGGCGACCGGGTCAGTGCCAGTGTTGAAGGTGTGGCCGCGATCGAAGTGCATGTCTTGCGACCGGTCGAGTGAATTCAGCTCGCTGCAGTGCAGCGAAATGCACTGTATAATTATGGATTATGCGGTCCGGTCTGCATGCCGGATCGCTGTATCGCTTGCCTCAGGGTGAGCGAACGCAAACAAGACTTGCGAGGGCCGGAGCCCGAAGCGGGCGTTTCACCATCCTGTGCAGACAACAAGGCGAGGAATACGCATGAAGATCCATGAGTATCAGGCGAAAGAAGTACTGCGCCGTTTCGGTGTGGTTACACCGCGGGGCGTGCCCTGTTTCGATGTTGATCAGGCTGTTGCCGCAGCGGAATCGCTGGGCGGCAAGGTCTGGGTGGTCAAGGCGCAGATTCACGCCGGTGGCCGCGGCAAGGGCGGCGGCGTCAAGGTGGCCAAGTCGCTCGACGAAGTACGCGATTTCGCGAAGCAGATCATGGGCATGCAGCTGGTGACCCATCAGACCGGGCCGGAAGGTCAGAAGGTCCGTCGCCTGCTGATCGAGGAAGGCGCCGACATCAAGAAGGAATACTACGTCGCCGCGCTGACTGATCGCGCGACGCAGAAGGTGGCGCTGATGGCATCCAGTGAAGGCGGGATGGACATCGAGGAGGTCGCCCACAACACACCGGAAAAGATCATCAAGGTGTTCGTTGACCCGCTGGTCGGCCTGACTGATGCGCAGGCGAAGGAACTGGCCGACGGTATCGGCGTTCCCGCTGCGTCGCAGGCACAGGCGATCGACACCTTCAGGAAGCTGTACACCTGTTACATGGAAACCGATGCCTCGCTGGCGGAAATCAATCCGCTGATCCTTGAGGGCAACGGCAACATCAAGGCGCTGGATGCCAAGTTCAATTTCGATTCCAACGCGCTGTACCGTCACGAAGACATCGTGGCCTACCGCGATCTGGACGAAGAAGATCCGGCCGAAATCGAGGCCTCGAAGTTCGATCTGTCGTATGTGTCGCTGGACGGCAACATCGGCTGCCTGGTGAATGGTGCTGGTCTGGCCATGGCTACCATGGACGTGATCAAGCTGTACGGCGCCGAGCCGGCCAACTTCCTCGACGTGGGTGGCGGTGCCACCACCGAGAAGGTGACCGAAGCGTTCAAGATCATGCTGCGCAACCCGAACGTGCGCGGCATCCTGGTCAATATCTTCGGCGGCATCATGCGTTGCGACACCATCGCCACCGGCGTGGTCGCGGCGGCGCGCGAAGTGCATCTGACGGTGCCGCTGGTGGTGCGCATGAAGGGCACCAACGAACAACTGGGCAAGCAGATACTGGCTGACTCGGGTCTGCCCATCATTACGGCCGACAGCATGGCGGATGCGGCACAGAAGATCGTTTCCGCCGTGGCCGGACACTGAGGGGAAAACAGACATGTCGATTCTGATCAACAAGGACACCCGCGTCATCACGCAGGGCATCACCGGCAAGACCGGCCAGTTCCACACCCGCATGTGCCGCGATTACGCGAATGGCGCGAACTGCTTCGTCGCCGGCGTCAATCCCAAAAAGGCGGGCGAGGATTTCGAAGGCATCCCGATCCACGCCACCGTTGCCGACGCGAAGGCGGCGACCGGTGCCACGGTCTCGGTCGTCTATGTGCCGCCCCCGGGCGCTGCGGCAGCCATATGGGAAGCGGTCGAAGCCGACCTCGACCTGGTGATCTGCATCACCGAAGGCATTCCGGTGCGTGACATGCTGATGGTGCGCAACAAGATGAAGGCCAAGGAAGCCGCCGGCGGCAAGAAGACGCTGCTGCTCGGCCCGAACTGTCCGGGCCTGATCACGCCGGACGAAATCAAGATCGGCATCATGCCGGGCCACATCCACAAGAAGGGTCGCATCGGCGTGGTCAGCCGCTCCGGTACGCTGACCTACGAAGCGGTCGGTCAGCTGAGCGAGATCGGCCTCGGCCAGTCGAGCGCAGTGGGTATCGGCGGTGATCCGATCAATGGGCTCAAGCATATAGACGTGATGCGCATGTTCAATGATGATCCGGATACCGATGCGGTCATCATGATCGGCGAAATCGGCGGTCCGGACGAAGCCGAAGCGGCCTACTGGTGCAAGGCCAACATGAAGAAGCCGATCGTCGGCTTCATCGCCGGCGTCACAGCGCCGGCCGGCAAGCGCATGGGCCATGCCGGTGCGCTGATCTCCGGCGGTGCCGATACGGCCGATGCCAAGCTCGCCATCATGGAAGAGTGCGGCTTCACCGTGACCCGCAACCCGTCGGAAATGGCCAAGCTGCTGAAGGGCCTGCTCTGAGGGTGATGCACTGATCCGTCGATGTTGATGATGGGGCCGCTGCTTCGGCAGTGGCCCTTTTCATTTCTGCGCGCTGCCGGGCTGCACCGGTAGAATCCGCGCTTTCGCTTTCCGAATACGCCCAGATGGATCTGACTTCTCCCGAATTCTGGCTTGCCGTTGGTCAGATCATCATGATCGACATCCTGCTCGGCGGCGACAACGCGGTGGTGATCGCGCTGGCGTGCCGCAAGCTGCCGCCGGCACAGCGCAAGCTGGGCATCCTGTGGGGCACAGCGGGTGCCGTGCTGTTGCGCGTCATCCTGATCATGTTCGCGCTGACGCTGCTGAAGCTGCCTTTCCTGAAGCTGGTCGGTGCGCTGCTGCTGCTGTGGATCGGCATCAAGCTGCTGGTGCCGGAGGACGAGGACGAGCATGCCGGCATCCAGTCGAGCGACAGGCTCTGGTCTGCGGTCAAGACGGTCATTGTCGCCGACCTCGTGATGAGCGTGGACAACGTGATCGCAATCGCCGGTGCGGCGCATGGTGCGGGTGGCGATCACCAACTGCCGCTGGTCATCTTCGGCCTGCTGGTGTCGATTCCCATCATCGTATGGGGCAGCCAGCTGGTACTTGGCCTGATGAGCCGCTTCCCGGTCATCATCACGGTCGGTGGCATGCTGCTGGGCTGGATTGCCGGCACGATGGCGGTGGCCGACCCGGCACTGGCCGGCTACGTGCCTTACGAAGAGGCTGAATCCGCCTCGTCGCTGCCTGCGGTGAAAGCCGCCTTTCACTACGGTGCAGGTGTCGTCGGTGCGCTGTTCGTGCTGGCGGTCGGCAAGTATTTCGGCTCGCGCAGCAAACCGGCCGACTACCCGGTCCAGTAAGCGGCATGGCGCTCTATCTCACGGAAGGCGACGTCAGCCAGGTGCTGACGATGGCGGATGCGCTGGCCGCAGTTGAGGATGCACACCGCTGGCACGCCTCGGGCGAGGCGGTAGATACGCCGCGTGCGCGCAGCCGTACGCCGTCATCCGCGCTGCACGTCCTGCACGGAGCGGTCCTGCCGCTCGGCGTGATGGGCTACAAGAGCTACACGACCAGTCGCGAAGCGGCCCGTTTCTGGGTGCATCTGTTCGACGTGGCGACCGGCCGGGCGCTGGCGGTGCTCGAGGCCGACTTCCTGGGCATGATGCGCACCGGCGCCATCGGAGGGCTTGCGGCTCGCGTGCTGTCGCGTGAGGCGTCGAAGGTGGCCGGCGTTTTCGGCTCCGGCTGGCAGGCGCGCAGCCAGATCGAAGCGCTGTGCGCAGTGCGGCAGCTCGACGAAATACAGGTGTTCGCGCGCAAGCGCGACAAACTGGAGACTTTCTGTGCCGAGCGGTCGGCGCGTCTCGGCTGCCGCATCCGTCCTGCCGAAAGTGCCGAGTCCATGGTTCGTGAGGCCGATATCGTGGTCACCATCACCACGGCGACCGAACCGCTGTTCGACGGCGGCTGGCTCAAGGCCGGCGCGCATGTGACGGCCGCCGGTTCGAATGCATTGATACGGCGCGAGATCGATGAGACCGTGATTCGTCGTGCCGCCGTGGTCGCTGTCGATTCCCGTGCCACCGCATTGCGCGAATCCGGCGACCTGCTGCCCGCACTCGAAAAGGGGCGGCTGACCGAATACGGCATGGTCGAGATGGGTGAACTGCTGGCCGGCATGCGGCCGGGTCGCCGGAGCGACGGGGACATCACCTTGTTCGAATCTCAGGGCATGGGCATCCAGGATCTGGTGCTCGCATCACGCCTGCTGGACAAGGCACGGGCGGCTTCCCTCGGGACCGAATTGCCGTACTGAGGCCAGCCTCCGCGCGTCATTTGCGGGCGCCCAGCGTGATATTCCACCGGCTGCCGTGAAAGCCGGTTTGACTGTGTTGAGGCTGAACTGCAAGAATATGCGACAGACCACTGTTTTTCCGCGGTAGTTGTGTTTTGACGCGGATCGGGAAGCACGCACAATAATCAGATCATACGGTCACCGGCATCCGGCACAGGGGACGCCATAACTTTGCGGGGGTGAGTGTGGCCAAAGGCGCGGTATGGAAGACGGATTGGTTCCTGGGCGTGGTCATCAGCGTCCTGTTCCTCCTTTCCGGCCAGTCGGACCTGATCCAGAGTCTGGAACGCAAGGCCTACGATGTCGGCGTCGCGGCCACATCCCGTGCCCCCAGCCCGCGCATCGCCATCATCGCGATCGACCAGCAGAGCATCGACAATATCGGCCGCTGGCCATGGCCGCGCGATGTGCATGCGCGCATGGTCGACAAGCTTGCCGAAGCGCAGGCCAAGGTCGTCGGAACGACCATCTTCTTTGCCGAGCCGCAGCTCGACCCGGGACTCGTCTATATCAATCGGCTCCTGGCGCTGGAGAAACAGGTCCGTGATCAGGCGCAGCAACCGCTGACGGAAGCCGCGCCGCCGGACGCGGCGCCGGTTGCGGGCCCGCTCGATGCCTTCGGTGCCCTGCTGCACGAGGCGGAAGGGGCGCTCAACACCGACCGGCAACTGGCGCTGAGTGTGGCGAAGGCAGGCAACGTCGTGCTGCCTATGCTCTTCCTGGACGGCGAACCGCAAGGGCGTCCGGACAAGGCGCTGCCTGAATTCGTCCGCAACATGGCGCTCAAGCATGTCGAAGGCACCGAACCGCTGCCGCCGCTGACGCTCGACGTGTCCGCCGGGGTGATCGATCAGCTCGGCAAGGTTGCCGCCGGGGTTGGACACCTGAATCCGTCGATCGATCGCGACGGCGGGCTCCGCCTGCACCCGCTGGTGATGACGCATTTCGACCAGTTTTACCCGTCAGTGCCGCTGCTGCTGGCGGCGAAAAGCCTCAACCTCGGTGTGGACGATATCGCCGTGAAACTCGGAGAGTCGGTGTCGCTCGGCCGGTTGAAGGTGGCGACCGATTCCAGTCTCGGCATGTACAGCTTCTACTACCGTGGTGTCGACGGAAAACCGGCTTTTCCGGTCGATTCGTTCTTTGACGTGATGAGCGGCAAGATCCCGCTCGACAAGTATCGCGACAAGATCGTGCTGATCGGCCAGACGGCGCCGGGCATCGGCAATTTCTATGCGACACCGGTGTCGCCGGCGATGTCGTCGGTCGAGGTGATGGCGCACGGGCTGTCGAGCATCCTGCAGGGCCACTTCTTCGTGACGCCATCCTGGGCGCTGGCGGCAGAACTCGGCGTGTTCCTGCTGGTGGCGCTCTACCTCATCGTGCTGTTGCCGCGCCTGAAAGCCGGTCTCGGTGCGGGTGTGACGGCCGGCCTGTTCGTCGCACTGTTGGCAACTCACTTCTTCCTGATGACCGGACAGCTCGTATGGCTGCAGCTGATGCTGCCGGCGACGCTGCTGCTGGTCGGGCATCTGCTGCTGACGACCAAGCGCTACCTGGTCACGGAACGCGGCAAGGTCAGATCCGACGAGCAGTCGGCAGAGTCGAACCGCATGCTGGCGCTTGCCTTCCAGGGGCAGGGGCAGCTCGACATGGCCTGGGACAAGTTCCGCCAGGTTCCGTTGTCCGACGCCGTGATGGAGAATCTCTACAATCTGGCGCTCGATTTCGAACGCAAGCGCCAGTTCAACAAGGCGGAGAGCGTGTTCCGCCACATGGCCGAATTCAATCCGCAATTCAGGGATCTCGAAACCCGGGTCAAGCGCGCCAAGGCGATGTCGGAAACGGTGATGCTCGGCGGCGGCACCGGCGGACGGACGAACGCCAGCATCCTCGAGGACGGTACCGTCGAGAAGCCGATGCTGGGCCGCTATCAGGTCGAGAAGGAACTGGGCAAGGGCGCGATGGGCGTCGTCTATCTGGGCCGGGATCCGAAGATCAACCGTGTCGTGGCGATCAAGACCATGGCCCTGTCGCAGGAATTCGACGAGGACGAGCTGGCGGACGTGAAGCAGCGCTTCTTCCGCGAGGCCGAGACGGCTGGCAGGCTGAACCACCCGCACATAGTGACCATCTTCGATGCCGGCGAGGAACACGATCTGGCCTACATCGCGATGGAGTTTCTGAAGGGCCGGGATCTGGTGCCCCAGACCAAGCCGGGCCAGCTGCTGCCGCTGCCCAAGGTGATGGATATCGTCGCGCGCATCGCCGAGGCGCTCGCGTACGCGCACGGCAACAACGTCGTCCATCGCGACGTGAAGCCGGCCAACATCATGTACGAACCGGAATCCGACCAGGTCAAGGTGACCGACTTCGGCATCGCGCGCATCACCGATTCGTCGCGCACCAAGACCGGCATGGTGCTCGGTACGCCGTCATACATGTCGCCCGAACAACTGGCGGGCAAGAAGATAGACGGTCGTTCCGACCTGTTCTCGCTCGGCGTGATGCTGTTCCAGCTGGTTTGCGGCAAGCTGCCGTTCGAGGGCGAATCGATGGCGCAACTGATGTTCCGCATCGCCAACGATGCACATCCCGACATCCGTGACATACGCCCGGACGTGCCGGACTGCCTGTCGGCCATCATCGATCGCGCGCTGGCCAAGGATGTCGAAGCCCGGTATCAGTCAGGCAACGATATGGCCGCCGATCTGCGTACCTGCTCGGGTAACCTTACACAATCCATCACACAAGTCGATTTCGATATCTGACATGACTCAGGATCTCAGCCAGGCACTGCAGATGGTGAGCCGCAGCCATGCGGGCATGGTGCGCACCCACAACGAGGATGCCGTGTTCACGCGTGTCGATGTCGGGCTCGCAGTGCTCGCCGACGGCATGGGCGGCTACAACGCCGGTGAAGTGGCGAGCGGGATGGCAACCGCCGTCATCGGCGCAGAACTCGAGCAAGGCTTGCTTGAAGGCAAGCGCAACGTGTCGGAAATGCTCGAGACGGTGATCGGCAATGCCAACAATGCCATCTACCAGGCGGCCGAGAGCCAGCCGCAGTACTCGGGCATGGGTACCACGCTGGTCATGGGGGTGTTTCGCGACAACCACATATCCGTAGCGCATATCGGTGATTCGCGCATGTATCGTCTGCGCGGCGGGGTTTTCGAGGCCGTGACCCGCGATCATTCGCTGTTGCAGGAGCAAATCGACAGCGGCATGATTACGGAGGAGGATGCACGTCGCTCGCAGAACAAGAACCTCGTCACCCGCGCGTTGGGCGTGGATCCGGTGGTCGAGCCGGAAATACATACCTACGAGACGGCGCCCGGCGACCTCTATCTGTTCTGTTCGGACGGACTGAACGACATGGTCGAAAACGAGGATATAGCGCTGACGCTGCAGGCGCTGTCGGCCAATCTGGATCTGGCGGCCGAGCAGCTGGTGCAGATGGCAAACGACAATGGCGGGCGCGACAACGTGTCGGTGATACTGGTCAAGGTGCTGCAGCCCTTTCCGGCGACGGAACGAGGCTGGCTGGCGCGCCTGCTTGGATGGTTGAAGTAAAGGGACTGGAAAATGGCAAAACTCATACTCAGCATGGATGGTCTGGTCCTCAAGGAATTGCCGCTCCTGAAGGAGCGGACGACCATTGGGCGCAAACCGCATAACGACATCCAGATCGACAATCTGGCGATCAGTGGCGAGCACGCCGTCATCGTCACCATCCTCAACGATTCCTTCCTTGAGGACATGAACAGCACCAACGGCACCTATGTGAATGGTCAGCCGATCAAGAAGCACTTCCTGCAGAACAACGATGTGGTCGAGCTCGGCAAGTACCGCCTGAAATACATCAACGAGACACCGACCCAGTCGCAGGCACCGGATTTCGAAAAAACCATGGTGTTGCGCCCGGACATGATGCGCAAGGCGCCGGCGGATGCGCCCGCCGCGTCGCCGGCACGTCCGCAGACCGACACGCAGACGGGGTTCAGACCAGGGCAGTCGCTGCCTGCCGGTTCGTCGATGGGGGGCTCCGGTCTGCCGCCTCCGCCCCAGCCGCTTGCGCCTTCCGCTCCGCCGCCGGTCGCGGCGAGTGCGAATCAGCTGGGTGCGATACAGATACTGAATGGCGCCAATGCCGGTCGCGAGCTGGAGCTGACCAAGACACTGACCACGCTCGGCAAACCGGGCCTGCAGGTAGCCGTCATCACGCGCCGTCCGCAGGGTTACTTCATCACCCATGTCGAAGGATCGAATCTTCCCATCGTCAATGGCAAGCAGCTCGACGCACAGGCCCATCCGCTGGAGGACCATGACGTGATCGAGATTGCCGGGGTCAAGATGGAGTTCTTCATCAAGCGCTGATTCGGGAACCGATTCCATGCCGCTGCCCACGGCGCCAGCCGCCAGCCATCACACGAGGTGTGCGCCGGTCGGCAGTCGGCCGGTCAGCGCCCGGCTGCGGCGATGAACCAGCACCTCCTGCGCCATGGCATCGGCGTGCTGCTGTTGCTGTTGCTTCTCGGGCATGCGGCGCGGCTCTATCAGATTCCCGTTCTGGGCAATCTGGACCAGATCGCGTACGACACCAAGCTGAAGCTGACCATGCCGCGCGATGTCGACAAGCGCGTGGTGATCCTCGACATCGACGAGCGCTCGCTGGCCGAGATCGGACGTTGGCCGTGGGGGCGGGAGCGGCTGGCGACCCTGCTCGACACGCTGTTCGATCATTACGGTGTCAGCCTGCTCGGCGTCGACGTCGTTTTCGCCGAGCCGGACGCGAGTTCGGGCCTGCCGGCGCTGGAGCGGCTTGCGTCAGGCCCGCTGGCAGGCAATGCCGATTTTCGAGCGGCTCTGGAACAATTGCGGCCGCAGCTCGACTACGACGAGAAATTCGCGGAATCGCTCAGGGACCGTCCGGTCCTGCTCGGCTATTACTTCAGCGACCGCGGCGACGGACTGAACAGCGGGATGCTGCCTGATCCGATTTTGCCGTCCGGCACATTCCGGGGACGCAACATTGCCTTCGCATCGTTCAACAGCTTTGGCGCCAATCTGTCGCGCTTCCAGCAGTCGGCTCTGGGCGCAGGGCATTTCAATCCGCTGCCCGACTTCGATGGTCTGAATCGTCGTGTACCGATGCTGGTCGAGTACAAGGGGGCGTACTACGAATCGCTGTCGCTGGCCATCGTGCGTACGCTGCTTGGCAGCCCCAAGCTGGTGCCGGGTTATCCGGATGCCGGGTTCTTCTCCGGCGCGGCTCGCGACTATGCCGGGCTCGAGTGGCTGGATCTTCCGACCAGGAAGGGGACGCTGAGGGTGCCGGTAGATGAAAACGTTGCAGCGCTCATTCCCTATCGCGGTCCGCAGGGCAGCTTTGCCTATTACTCGCTGGCGGATGTGCTGGCAAAGCGCACGCCGGTGGATGCGCTGAAGGGCCGGATCGCCCTGCTGGGCACGACGGCGCCCGGCTTGCTCGATCTGCGTGCAACGCCGGTCGGCAGCACCTATCCCGGCGTAGAGATACACGCCAACCTGATCGCCGGCATGCTGGACGGCCGTGTCAAGCACCGTCCGCAGTACGTGACCGGTTTCGATATCGTCCTGCTGCTGCTGGTCGGCGGTGTGCTGATCTGGAGTTTGCCCAAGTTGTCGCCGCAGGCGGCGACGCTGCTTACCGGCGGTACGCTGCTGCTGCTCGTCTGCATGAATTTCGCGTTCTGGCAGTTCGCCGATTTCGTGCAGCCGCTGGCGGCCAGTCTGCTGCTGGTGATCGGGTTGTACGCGCTGAACATGTCCTACGGCTATTTTTTCGAATCCCGTTCCAAACGGCAGTTCGCGCGGATGTTCGGTCAGTATGTGCCGCCGGAACTGGTCGAGGAAATGAGCCGCAATCCCGAGCACTACAGCATGGACGGGCGCAATGCGGAACTGACCGTGCTGTTTTCCGATATCCGGGGCTTCACGACCATTTCCGAGGGCCTGGAACCGAAACAATTGACGCAGCTCATGAACGAATACCTGGGCGCAATGACGTCGGTCATTCAGGATCAGCGCGGAACGCTCGACAAGTATATCGGCGACGCGATCATGGCCTTCTGGGGGGCGCCGGTGGACGACGCCGAGCACGCCGGGCATGCGGTGAAGGCGGCGCTGCGGATGCATGCGGCGCTGGCGGAACTGAACCACTCGCTGACAGCACGCGGGTGGCCCGAGCTGAAGATCGGTGTCGGTCTCAACACCGGTCCGATGACGGTGGGCGACATGGGGTCGCCAGTACGCAAAGCCTATACTGTCATGGGCGACGCGGTGAATCTGGCATCCAGGCTGGAGGGACTCACCAAGCAGTACGGTGTGGGTACGCTGGTTGGCGAGGCGACGCGTCGTGCGGTCAAGGACGTGGTATTCCGCGAGATCGATCGCGTGCGAGTGAAAGGCAAGGACGAGCCGGTTTCGATCTATGAACCGCTTGCACTTGAAGGCGATTTCGATCGCGCTCGTCTGGAAGAGCTGAAACTATGGAACCTGGCGCTGCGCCAGTTCCGTGGCCAGGAGTGGGATCAGGCCGAGCTGACGCTGTTCAACCTGCAGCGCATGGCGCCGCAGTGTGTGCTGTACCGGATCTACGCGGACCAGATCGCACAGTATCGTCGAGAGCCGCCCGGCCGGGACTGGGACGGCGTACGCACCTTTGAAACGAAATAGTCTTGTTGCGCATGGGGAGCAGATGAGGATAAGGGTACTCGGCTGTAGTGGTGGCATAGGGGGGGCGAACCTGCGCACCACCTCGCTGCTGGTCGATGACGACATCCTGATAGATGCCGGTACCGGTGTCGGCGACCTGTCGATCGCCGAACTCGCCCGCATCGATCACGTATTCGTCACCCACAGTCATCTCGATCACATCGCCTGCCTGCCGCTGATGGTAGATACGGTTGGCGAGCTGCGCGAGCAGCCGCTAACGGTCTGGACCACTGCGCCGACGCTAGAAGTGCTGCGCCGTCACATCTTCAACTGGTCGATCTGGCCTGACTTCACCGAAATTCCGTCGGCCGAACGCCCGTTCATGCGTTTCCGCGAGTTGCGTGTCGGCGACGAGATCGATCTGGGCGGGCGTTCCATCCGTGTACTGCCGGCGCAACACACGGTGCCGGCGGTCGGCTACGCGGTGCGCTCGGCCGGCGGTACGCTGGCGTTTTCGGGCGATACCACCGTGTGCGACGAGTTCTGGGAAGCGGTCAATGCATTGCACGATCTGCGCCATCTGATCATCGAAACGGCGTTTCCCGACCGTGACCGGCAGCTTGCGCTGATGTCGCGCCATCTGTGCCCCGACATGCTGGCCGGCGAGCTCGCGAAGCTGACCCGTCAGGCGGAAATCTACATAACCCATCTGAAACCCAGCCAGATGGACATGACCATGCGCGAGATCGCCGACACACTTGGCACAATCAAGCCGCACATGTTGCGCAACAATCATGTTTTCGACTTCTGATCGGCGCCTGCCGCGCGCCACGGGTGCAACCCGTGCCGGCGCACCGATCAGCAGCAACGGGGTGATCCGATGAGTGCAGTGCTGCCACCGGCCAGCGATCTGGGTGCGATGAGCGACGTATCAAGCCGGCTGGCGTTCTTCAAGAACCTTCAGGGCGTGACGACCAAGATCCACGCCACCACCAACATTGACGAGATCATGCTTGAACTGTCGCAGGAAATTTCTGCGCTGTTCAACGCCGATCGCCTGACCATCTACGTGCTCGGTGACGATCGCTCGACCATCGTATCCAAGGTCAAGACCGGTCTGAATTCGTTCAAGGACCTCAGGTTGCCGCTGACCGAACAGTCCATTGCCGGATTTGTCGGCATGAGTCGCAAGCTGATGAACCTGCGCGACGTGTACGACGCGGAAGAGCTGCGTTCCTATTCGCCCAGCCTGCATTTTCTCGACGGCGTCGACAAGAAGACCGGCTATCGCACGAAGCAGATGCTGGTGGCGCCGATCCTCGAGCCGGAAAAAAAGGATCTGCTCGGCGTGGTCCAGCTGATCAACAACAAGTCCGGTCAGCCCTTCTCGGCGCTGGCGGAAGAAGGTTTGCTCAGCATGGCGCATACGCTGGCGGTCGCCTTCCAGCAGCGGAACAAGCCGCAGCATGTCGTGAAGTCGAAGTACGACTATCTGGTGGTCGACGGCGTGATGTCGGCCCAGGAATTCGACCTGGCATCGCGTGCGGCACGGCGCAAGGGCGTGGACATCGAGGAAGTGCTGGCACTCGATTTCCAGGTCAAGCAGCCGGCCATCGGTGCGTCGCTCTCGAAGTTCTTCGGCGTCGCGCACGAGCCGTTCAAGGCCGAGCGGATCAAGCCGATGGACCTGATCAAGAACCTCAAGCGCGAGTACCTGGAAGAGCAGCAGTGGGTACCGGTGGAAGAGGGCAAGGACGGCATCGTGATCGTTGCGCTTGACCCGGAAAAGGTCAAAAGCTCGCGCGTCGTCAACAATATCTTCCCCAAGTCGAAGCTGATCTACCGTGTCACGACGACCAAGGAATTCGTGCAGACGCTGGAGCAGTTCTACGGCGCCACCATGGACCAGACCAGCGTCGGGGATCTTCTGTCCGACATGCTGGGCGAAGAGGACGTGCTGGAGAGCAGTTCCGACGACGTCACGGCGGCGGCCGACAACGAGCTGGTCCGACTGGTCAACCGGATCATCATCGATGCCTACCAGCAGGGCGCGTCCGACATCCACATCGAGCCGCGCCCGGGCAAGGACAAGACGCACGTGCGCTTTCGCAAGGACGGCACGCTGCATCCCTACATCGAGGTGCCGGCCAGCTACCGCAGCGCGCTGGTCACCCGGCTGAAGATCATGTGCGACCTCGACATATCCGAGCGCCGCAAGCCGCAGGACGGCAAGATCAAGTTCCGCAAGTTCGGTCCGCTGGACATCGAGCTGCGGGTGGCCACCATTCCGTCCGCCGGTGGCGTCGAGGACGTGGTGATGCGTATCCTCGCGGCCGGCGAGCCGATCCCGATCGACAAGCTCGGTGTGCTGCCGGCCAATCTGGCCAAGCTGAAGGAAGCGGTCAGCAAGCCGTACGGCCTGTTCTTCGTATGCGGTCCGACCGGCTCCGGCAAGACCACCACGCTGCATTCGATTCTGGGCTACATCAATACGCCGGAAACCAAGATCTGGACGGCGGAGGACCCGGTTGAAATCACGCAGAAGGGCCTGCGTCAGGTACAGATCAACAAGAAGGCCGGGCTGGACTTCCCGTCCATCATGCGGGCCTTCCTGCGCGCCGATCCGGACGTGATCATGGTCGGCGAAATGCGCGACAAGGAAACCGTGGCGATCGGCATCGAGGCATCGCTGACCGGCCACCTGGTGTTCTCGACGCTGCACACCAACAGTGCGCCGGAATCCATCGTGCGGCTGCTGGACATGGGCATGGACCCGTTCAATTTCGCCGATGCGCTGCTCGGCGTGCTGGCCCAGCGTCTGGCCAAACGCCTGTGTCCGACCTGCAAGGAGGCCTATCACCCCGACGCCGACGAGATGCGGCTGTTCCTCGAAGAGTACTGCGCCGAACTGCGCAGCACGCCGGATTTCAGGGTCGACGCTGACGGGGCGATGGACCGCGTGTTCAAGGGCTGGCTGACGGCCTACGCGGACGACAAGGGGCGCTTCACGCTGTACCGGCCCAAGGGCTGCCCCGAATGCAGCGGCACGGGCTATCGCGGCCGGCTCGGTCTGCACGAGCTGATGATCGGTACCGACGCGATCAAGAAGAACATCCAGGAACGCGAGCGCGTCGCCACCATGCTGGCCACGGCCCTGGAAGAGGGCATGCGCACGCTGAAGATGGACGGCATGGAAAAGGTGTTGTCCGGCGCGACCGACATGAAGCAGGTTCGCGCCGTGTGCATCAAATAGCCGGCGACCGGAGCTGAGCGCGCCATGGACAAGCTGAATGATCTTCTGCGGCGGCTCGAACAGCTCAACGAGATCGGCAGCGCCC
Organism: Betaproteobacteria bacterium; assembly: GCA_020621405.1. Lineage (GTDB taxonomy): Bacteria > Pseudomonadota > Gammaproteobacteria > Burkholderiales > Rhodocyclaceae > Methyloversatilis. The sequence goes on along the minus strand of JAHRYN010000003.1, from coordinate 290,078 downwards.
TGTCCAACGAGCGCAGCATCGACGCGCTGCTCGAGAAGATACTGCTGGCAGCCAAGGCGATCACCCACGCTGACGGCGGCACGCTGTACCGCACGGACGAATCCGGCCAGCACCTGCGCTTCGAAATACTGCGTACCGACTCGCTGGGCATCGCGATGGGCGGCACCAGCGGCCACCCGATCGCCTTTCCGCCGCTGCAGCTGCACTGCGACGACGGCTCGCCCAACCTGTCGATGGTGGCTGCCTACAGCGCATTGCAGCGCCAGACGGTCAATATCGCGGACGCCTACCGTGCGGAAGGCTTCGATTTTTCCGGCACGCGCTCTTTCGACACGCATACCGGCTACCGTTCGACCAGCTTCCTGACCGTGCCGATGATGAACCACGAAGGCACGGTCATCGGCGTGCTGCAGCTGATCAACGCACTGCATCCGGTGACCGGCGAGGTCGGCGAATTTTCCGACGCCGACCGCAAGCTGGCCGAATCGCTGGCTTCGCAGGCGGCGATCGCGCTGACCAACCGGCAGCTGGTCAGCCAGCTCGAGGCGCTGTTCGAGTCCTTCATCACGCTGATCAACGACGCGATCGACGAGAAGTCGCCCTATACCGGCGGCCACTGTCAGCGCGTGCCGACGCTGACCATGATGCTGGCCGAGGCGGTCAACGACACGACCGAGGGGCCGCTGGCCGGTTTCACGATGTCGGACGCCGACCGCTACGAGCTCAAGATTGCCGGCCTGCTGCATGACTGCGGCAAGGTCACCACGCCGGTGCATGTGGTCGACAAGGCGACCAAGCTGCAGACCATCTTCGACCGTATCGAGCTGATCGACACCCGGTTCGAACTGATCCGCCGCGACATTGAGCTGGCCACGCTGAACAGCCGCATGAGCGCCGGCCCGTCGGCCAGCCCGGTCGTGCTGGCGCAGATCGAACGCCATGGCGCCGACCGGCTGCGCGAGATCGACGAAGACCGCGCCTTCCTGCACCACGCCAACATCGGCTCCGAGCGCATGAGCGACGCCGACGTCGGGCGCGTGCACGACATCGCGCGGCGCTGGCGCTGGGTTGATTCGCAGGGCGTCGAGCGCTCCTGCCTGAGCGACGAGGAAGTCGAGAACCTGACCATACGCGCCGGCACGCTGACCACGGCCGAGCGGGAAGTCATCAATTACCACATCGTGTCGACGATACGCATGCTGGAAGCACTGCCCTGGCCGCGCCATCTGACCAATGTGCCGGAGTATGCCGGCGGACATCACGAGCGCATGGACGGCAAGGGCTATCCGCGCGGTCTGGCGCGCGAGCAGATGAGCGTGCAGGCGCGCGTGATGGGCATCGCCGACATCTTCGAGGCGCTGACCGCCAAGGACCGGCCGTACAAACGCCCGATGCGTCTGTCCGAAGCGCTGAACATCCTGGGCAGGTTCCGCCTGAACGGTCACATCGACCCCGACCTGTTCGACGTGTTCGTGCGGCAGAAGGTCTATCTGAAGTACGCCCAAACCTGGCTTGACCCGGAACAGATCGACGACGTCGATCCGGCAGTCATCCCGGGTTTCCAGCCGTGAACTGACAATTTGCGTCACATGATGCCTGTACGCGTCAGTACGGCGGCATCTGTTTCGAACTGTGTCAACCCGGGTGAGAGAAAATCCTGCGGAAATTCAGCACTTTGCAAAAAAGTGCTAAAGCTGGCACCTGCCTTGCTCGATATCAACCTGAGCGCATCGGCGCCCGTCCCGTTCAAACCCCAGGAGAGTGATATGAAGAAGGTTCAGCAAGGTTTTACCCTGATCGAACTGATGATCGTGGTTGCCATCATCGGTATTCTGGCCGCCATCGCGCTGCCGCAGTATCAGGACTACACCAAGAAGGCAAAGTTTGCGGACGTCGTGGCCCAGACGGAAGCGTACAAGACCGCGGTCGCGCTCTGCGCGCAGGAAACCGGTGCGCTGACGGACTGTGACGAAGGTTCCAACGGCATTCCCACTGCACCGAATGCCAGCGCCAATCTGGCGAGCATGACGATTCAAAACGGGATCATCACCGCTACGGCAACCGCAGGACTCGGTGGCCTGACCTACCGTGTCACGCCGTCCATCGATGGCGGTACGCTGAAGTGGGCCAACGACGGCACCTGCCTCACGAACACGCCTCCGCTGTGCAAGTAATCCTAATCGGTGAAAAAAAAGACCGCATCTGCGGTCTTTTTTTTGTCTGTCGCTCGTGATCCGAGTGGAATGCAGCCGCGTGAGGCAATGTCCGGCAGTCGCGGCCACTGTCTTCTACTGTTCCCCTCTCAATATCCTGCAGCTTTGCAGGGCCCCGAGTTCGCAGGCCTCCGACAGTTCGTTTCGAGCGGCGGCAAAATCCCCCAGTCCGTCCAGAGCCTGTGCTTTCCCCATGTGGTACTTGGCCACCCCCGGTGCCAGCCCGAGCGCGCTGTTGTAGTCGGCAAGCGCCGCTTCGTACGCTTTCATTTTCAGGTGGGCATTGCCGCGGCTTCCGTAAGCTTCGACATGCTCCGGTTTCACCGAAATGGCCCGGCTGAAGTCCTCTATCGCATTCGGCAGGAAGTCTTCGCGCATCAGCGCGAGTCCGCGGTTGTAATAGATCCGCGACATGCCGGTCGTCGGGCTGTCTGCTCCTCTTTTCTCTGCGAGTTGCGCCGCTTCGTCCCAGAGCAGATAGGAGTGCGAAAAGGTATTCAGCTTGTTCACCGAAAAGGCCAGGTAAGCGGCGCCGAATATCAGCCCGACAGCTGCCGCCTGCCTTGCTGGTGCGCGTGACAGACCTGCAGCAACCAGAATGAAAAGCGGCGCCATCCACAGATAGCTGCGGTACAGCACGAAAATCTCCTGAATCCGGACCGACGATATTTCTGTCGCGAACATCAGCCAGGGTGCCAGCAGCGCCAGCCCGATCAGACCCGCGGTGTGGCCGCGCCACAGCATCAGGCCCGCCACGACGGGATAGGCGACGAAGGCCGCCGCGAAAGCCCAGTCCTGCAGTGCCACCGGCGGCAGCACGAAGGGCTCGCGCATGTCGATCGACATCCATGTGCCGTTTGGCAGGATCCACAGCAGCAGGTATTTGAAGAACAACCCGGCCTGGGTCAGCACGCTCAGCGGATAGGCCAGCCCCTTCGGGATCGATGCGTCGAGCGTATCGAGCATGCTGGACGCGAGCGGTTCGTAGGTGTTGCCGACGAAGCCCTTGAAGCGCAGATATACAAACAGGGCGATCGCACACTGGGCCGCGATTGCTGCGCCGAGTTCGGGTCTTTTCGGCGCCAGCGGAAGACGGCTGCGCTGATGCAGGATCAGCATCACGCCGCATATTGCCGGAACCATGATGGCGTGCTCCTTTGAAAACACGGCCAGCAGGTAAAACAGGACCGAAGCCCACAGACCGGTCCGCGAGCCATTCAGGCCGCGCCAGAATGACAGCCAGCACAGCAGGCCGAACAGCGTTGCCATCACGATGGTGCGCTGGATAAGGTATCCGGCCGCATAGACGGCCGCCGGGTGCAGCACGAACAGCAGCGCGGCAAACAGCGCGACCCAGCGGGTGCCATGTGCGCCGTCCCTCTCCGGCTGCAGGTCGGTCAACAGTTGCCGGACGAGTCCGTACAGAGCCAGTCCGGTCGCGGCGTGCAGGATCAGGTTGCCCATCCTCTGCCACATGACCTGGTCACCGATCAGAGTGAACGTGAGGCCGTGCGTGTAATAGGGCAGCCAGCGTGGATGAAACTGAAAGCCATCCGCCACGTACTTCTCCGGGTTGCCCGGCAGGAAGAAGTACTGATCGTCGAATACCAGCGGATTGTTCAGGAAGGCGCCGTAGAGCACGGCGACGAGGAGCGGAATCAGCGCGGGAATGAGCAGTGGCGATAAGCGGCGCAGCGTGGCGTGAAGCCGGGTGTTATTCACTGTGTGGATGACCTCAGCGACGGGGTGGTGGTGGCCGAGCGATCCGCCGCTGCACCTCACGGACAGACGGCGGGGCGGTTCAGAACACCGGAAACGGACCTTGCCGGATGGGTACTGCCGGATGCGAGGCGGATGTTACATCGGCACCGCTCACGCGGGTGCGTCGGTCAGGTCGGCGCCCAGGCAGGCGCGCAGCACGGTCTGCGTTTCGCCGTCGCGCACGCGGTTGCTGAACCACCACACCGAACCCTTCTTCACGGTCCAGTCGGCCTCCTGCCCGGACAGCAGCAGCGCCGCAAGTCGCCCCAGCGTCGGCTGATGGCCGACCACGAGTATGGCGCCACCGGCGGTCGGCCATTCGGTTGCGGCGATCAGGTCGGCTACCGAGGCGTCGGTGGCGAGTCGGGCCGATGTTTCGAAAGGCAGGCCCAGAGTCTGCGCGGTCTGCTGCGTGCGCGTGGCCGGACTGACCAGGATGCGCGTGTGCTTGGGCAGCCGTGGCCTGAGCCATTGCGCCATTTTCGTCGCCTGGCGTTCGCCGCGCGACGACAGCTTGCGCTTGGCGTCCGGTACGGTGTCGAGCGCTTCGGCATGACGCCACAGTATCAAGTCCATTCCGCATTTCTCCTCGGGTCGTTTCGGACGCGCCGCAGTGTGGGCGGACTGCGTGACAGATCCATGACGATGCGGACCGCCCGCTCAGTGCGGCAGGCGCATCCGTGCCAGGCGCCCGAGCAGCTTCGGTGTGTCGCCGACGATCTTCCGGTAGCGCGGCAGATGATGGGTCGCGATCCGCGACACCGCGGCCAGCAGTGCTTGGTCGTTGCCGGCGACTGCCAGCAGGTGCGGTCCGGCCTGGCTCAGGTCGTTCAGGAAACCGAGCTGCTCCTGCGCATCGACCAGTGCGCCAAGTGCCTGCCGGCTCTGGCGCGCACCGAACAGCGGCGAAAAGAACTCGGTGGCGTAGCGCAGGCGCTTGATGTCGATGCGCAGCGCGTGCAGCGCAGCGATGTCGCCATCCGAAGCGTGGCGGGCGGCATCGAGCATGCGCGCGTGAGCGCGGCTCAGCCGCTTGTGGGCCAGCTTGCGCAGGCTTCCGGCGTCGTCGTCGGGCGGCAGCCGGTAAAGCGTTTCGAGCAGTGCGATCATCAATCTGGCCTGGCGGCCGTCCTGCAGGGCACCCAGCATGCGCGCCCGCGTCTGTTCCCTGGCGTCGCGCAGAGCGGCGGCCAGGCGCCGGATGTCGCGATCGTCATTGCCGGCCAGGGCAGGCGACAGCAATTCCGACTGCAGCACGTCGCGATCGCGCAGTTCGCCCAGATCGCGCGCCAGCGCGCGCAGCCGCGGCGCCAGGTCGGCGGCGGCACCTTCCGGCAGGACGGACGAGAACAGGCGCAGGGCGCTGTGCAGACGGCGCAGCGCGACGCGCATCTGGTGGATGAATTCCGGTGCATCCGACTGCAGCGCGCCGGCTTCGTTGGCCTGGTAATGGGTGATGCAGTCGAGGGCCACCGTACGGAAGGCGCTGGCCGTACCGTGCTTCGGGTCGATCGGCGAGCGGCTGGCACGGGTCGCGACCGGCGGCGTGCCGTCGACCAGATCGTAAGCACGCTGCGCCTTGCTGCGCGACTCGGCACGCAGCGGCAGCGACTGTGCCAGCCGGCCGGCGACGTCGAACAGCATCTCTATCGGGGCGCCAGCCAGCTCCAGTTCCAGTTCGGAGATGACTTCCTGCTTGCCGCAGGCTTCGATGACGCCACGGTCCGCCATCAGCAGCAGTTCGCCGCCGGTGCCGGCGAAGCGCCACTCGCGGCGTTCGAAGCGGGTGTCGAACACCGTTGCCAGCGTGCCGCCGTCGCGCAGCTTCTCGAGCAGGCTGCGCACGGCTGCGTCATCGACCTGCGAGAAATCGAATTTTCCGGAGAAGGGCTGTTCCCATTCCGGACGGGACGACAGTCCGGCACTCGCCGCGCTGGCGCATTTGACGGTCTGCAGCCAGCGTCGGCCGGCCTGACGCAGCCGCAGCGCGATGCGCTGCCGGCGCAAGGTGAAGTCCGGCGTGTCGAAGTAGAGATTGCGCAGCTTCTGGCGGTGCGGTGCCGCGATGGCATCGCGCAGCAGCGGATGCCGGGCAAAGGCGCGCCAGCCGTGATCGGCAAGTGCCAGCTTCAGTTCTGTTTCCCGACCCATGTCAGCCCCGTTTTTCCGGGCGTCATCGCCCGCGTCGGCGCCGATGGTAGAACGAAACCCCGCCTCTTCGTCACCTCGGACGGGGGAGACGGCCGTGTCAGCCGGCCTGCCAGTGGCCGGATTTGCCGCCAGCCTTTTCCAGCAGCCGGATGTCGCCGATCCGCATGCCGCGATCGACCGCCTTGCACATGTCGTAGATCGTCAGCAGCGCGACGCTGACCGCCGTCAGCGCCTCCATTTCAACCCCGGTCTGGCCGGTGGTGCGGGCGGTGACTTCGCACAGCACGCGGTGCGTGTCCGCGTCGAGCGTGAAGTCGACGCTGACCTTGGTCAGCGCGATCGGATGGCACAGCGGGATCAGGTCGGACGCGCGCTTCGAAGCCTGGATGCCGGCGATGCGCGCGACACCGAGCACGTCACCCTTCTTCGCGTTGCCGGAACGCACCAGTTCGAAGGTCGCGGGTTCCATGCTGATGGTGCCGGCAGCGCGCGCCACGCGGGCGGTGTGCGCCTTGTCGCCGACATCGACCATGTGTGCCTGGCCGTCGGCGTCGAAGTGGGTCAGCGGATTGTCGGTGCTCATCGTGTCATGGCCGACGGATGGGGCGGCGGAATGTTCAGTTCGAGCCAGTAGCGCGCCAGCAGGGTCAGCGTTTCCGAAAAGCTGACGAAATCGAGGGACTTGCGCACGAAACTGTTGGCGCCGAGCTGGGCCGCAGTCCGTATGTCCTTCTGCTGCGACGATGCCGACACGACGACGATCGGCAATACGTGGGTCTGCGGATCTTCGCGTACCAGACGAAGCACTTCGAGCCCGTCGATGCGCGGCAGCGTGAGGTCGAGCATGATCAGCGACGGCTGATAGCGCGTGTCCCGGCCGCTGTAGCTGCCGCGGCCGAACAGGTAGTCGAGCGCTTCCTCGCCGGATGCCACGACCTTGATCTGCTCGTTCGGCACGATCGTGCGCAGCGCCGTGGTGATCAGCTTCACGTCCTCGGGCACATCTTCAATCAGCAGCAGTGCGTGCGAACCAACCGGAATCGATGACATCGGAAGCGTAGGCTTGTAGGTATTGGAATCATCGGCGGGCAAGCCGCAGCCACGCCGGTATTCGATGTCCGGCTCCGCAAGCGCGGCCTGCCGCACATCGCGGAGGCACGAGCCGGACGCTTCTTGGATCTATTGTTTCGGTTTCGGGGGCACGCTGTACGCCTCACACCCGGTAACGACTACCCGAACGATCGTTCACTTCGCGCCGGTATCATAGCATCGCCATGAGTCACTTCTTTACCGTCCGCAAGCTGCGAATGGCAGTCATTGCGCTGCTGCTGGTGCCGCTCGGCCTGCCCGCGCAGAACCTGCCCGATCTGGGCGACATGTCGCAGGCCGACCTGCCGCCCGCGCTCGAGCGGCGCATCGGCGAATCGCTGTTCCGCGACATGCGGGTACGCGAGCGCAGCTACATCAACGATCCGGAAATCAGCGACTATCTGAACCGTCTGGCCGACCGGCTGGTGTCGAAGCTGCCCGATTCGCGCCAGGATTTCCAGCTTTTCGCGCTGCGCGATCCGACACTGAACGCCTTTGCCTGGCCGGGCGGCTTCATCGGCGTTCATACCGGCCTGATCGTCACGGCCCAGAGCGAGTCCGAGCTGGCGTCGGTCATCGCGCACGAAATCTCGCACGTCACCCAGCATCACATCGCCCGCCAGTTCGCCAAGCGCGGCGAAATGACGACGATCGCCATCGCCTCGCTGCTGGTTGCGCTGCTCGGGGCGCGCAGCAACCCGCAGGTGGCGCAGGCCGCTCTGGTCGGCGGTCAGGCCGCCAGCGTGGCGTCGCAGCTGGCCTACACCCGGGATTTCGAGCGGGAGGCCGATCGCATGGGCCTGCAGATGCTGGACGGCGCCGGCTTCGATACCCGTGGCATGGCCAGCTTCTTCGAGCGCATGCAGCGCTCGCTGCGGTTCTACGAATCCAGTTCGCCGGCCTATCTGCGCACCCACCCGCTCACGGTCGAACGGATCACCGACGCGTCCGCGCGGATTCAGGAAACCTCGTACCGGCAGGTGCCGGACAGCCTGGACTTCCTGCTGGTGCGGGCCAAGCTGCGCGCCTACGACGGCGATGCACGCGAGGCGCTGGCAGACTTCGACAACAGGCTGCGCGACGTGCAGGGCAATCAGCGCATCGCCGCGCGCTTCGGACTGGCGCATGCGGCGCTGCGTCTGCGAGATTTCGCCCGGGCGCAGAAGGAGATCGACGCGCTGCGCGCCGAGCATGCCAGTTCGCCGATGTTCGACAGTCTCGCCGGACGCATCAGCCTCGACGCGGGCGACCCCGCGACGGCGGTCAGCCGGTTCCGCGAAGCGCTCAACCGGGCGCCCCATGCGCGGGCGCTCGTGTACGGGATGATCGACTCGCTGCTGGCGGCGAACCGGACGGAGGAGGCGCTGGCGCTGGTCAGCGACGAAGTCACGCTGTACACGCAGGACCCGCAGCTGTTCCAGTACCAGGCGCGCGCCGCCGCGATGCTGGACAAGCGGCTGCTGCAGCACAAGGCGCAGGCCGAATCCTATGTGCTCAACGGCCAGATACAGGCCGCGGTCGAACAGCTCGAGCTGGCGCAGCGGGCTGCCGACGGAGACTTCTATCAGCAGTCGTCGGTCGATGCGCGGCTGCGCGAAATGCGCCAGCGTGCGGTGGAACTGAAGCGCGATGGCCTGTGAGGCTCGTGCCGCGTTGATTCCGCCTGTCCGAGCGGGTATAAACGAGCGCTGCCGATGCGTACGGAACTGATATGGAATTCGACAAGGAGCTGGATGCGCGCGGACTGAACTGTCCGCTGCCCATCCTGCGCACGAAGAAGGCGCTGTCCGAAATGACCAGCGGCCAGGTGCTGCGCGTGGTTGCCACCGATCCCGGATCGGTGCGCGACTTCGAGGCATTTTCGCGACAGACCGGAAATACCCTGCTGGAAAGCTCGAACGCCGACAAGGACTTCATTTTCCTGCTGCGGCGCAAATAGCCGGCGCCGGCCGGGGAGGCCGCCGAAACATGATCCGCCTGTTCCAGTTTCCGCCCGCCTTCGGTCTGCCCAATGCCAGCGGCTTCTGCCTGAAGCTGGAAACCTGGCTGCGCATGGCCGGGCTGCCCTATCAGAACGTCTACACGATGAATCTGGCGCGGGCGCCCAAGGGCAAGCTGCCGCACATCGACGACGACGGCACGCCGGTTGCGGACAGCGCGCTGATCATCGACCACCTGACCCGCCGCTATGGCGTGACGCTCGACAGCCATCTGAATGACGGCCAGCGCGCACTGGCGCTGATGGCGCGGCGCACGCTGGAAGAGCACCTGTACTGGTGCGTGGTGTATTTCCGCTGGGTGGACGAACGCTACTGGCCGGCCACGCGGGAAGCCGTGTTCAGCCCGCTGGGCGCACCGGCATGCTGGATCGTGCCGCCGCTGGCGCGCCGCGGCATGGTCGGACAGGTGCGCAGCGCGGGCATCGGCCGCCACACGCCGGACGACATCACCGCGATGGCGCGCGACGATCTGGCAGCGATCGAAGCCGTGCTCGGTGACAAGCCCTTCATGCTGGGCGAACCGACCAGCCTCGACGCCAGCGCCTACGGCATGCTGGCGAACATCATCCTGGTCGATGTCGACCTGCCGATCCGGCGTGCCGCACTCGAATTTCCGCGGCTCGTCGCCTACTGCGAGCGCATGCGGCAGGTGTACTGGTAGCGCGCCGCCGCGACCACCGCGAATCAGACCAGCGGCCGTCCTGTAGGAGCGAGCCATGCTCGCGATTCAGCCTCCAAACAACGGCAGGCGCTGAATCAACGTGGGGATTTCGCGAGCATGGCTCGCTCCTACATAAGACGCGACGCCAATTCCGTTTGAGGTTGTGTTGGCGCCGATGCAGTCAGAACCACGGCCGGAACGCGGCCGTGGTGTCCGCTCAGCCCAGACGCACCAGCTGTTCGTTCAGCTTGCCCGCCAGATCGACGAAATCGGCCAGACGCTTGCGCTCCTGATCGACCACATTGGCCGGTGCACGGCCGACGAAGCTTTCGTTGCCGAGCTTGGCTTCGCACTTGGTGATCTCGCCCTGCACGCGGGCGATTTCCTTGCCGATGCGCTCGCGTTCGGCGGCGACGTCGATTTCGATCTTCAGCAGCAGGCGGAAGTCGCCGACCACCTGCACCGGCGCCGGCGAGGCCGGCAGTTCGCTGCCGACTGCCTGCACTTCGGACAGTTTGGCCAGTGCCGCAAGGTAGGGCGCATAGCCGCGGATGGCTTCGCTGTCGCCGGCGGCGAGCAGTGGCACCTTCAGCGCCGGCGACACGCCCATTTCGCCACGCAGGCTGCGGCAGGCATCGACCATGGACTTGAGCTGGGTCACCCAGGCGTCGGCCGGGGCGTCGATCCGGCTCGGCATCGCCTGCGGGTAGGCCGCCAGCTGGATCGACTCGGTATCGCGACGGGCCGCCAGCGGCGCAACGGTCTGCCACAGCTCTTCGGTGATGAACGGAATCAGCGGGTGCGCCAGGCGCAGCACGGTTTCCAGCACGCGCAGCAGGGTGCGGCGCGTGGCGCGCTGCTGCGCCGGCGTGCCATTCTGGATCTGCACCTTGGCCAGTTCCAGGTACCAGTCGCAGTACTCGTCCCAGACGAAGCGGTAGATGGCCTGCGCCACCAGATCGAAGCGGTAGTCGCCGAACTGCCTCTCGACTTCGGCTTCCACGCGCTGCAGTTCGCTGACAATCCACAGATCCGGCGCCTGGAAGTGCAGCGGGCCGTCCGGGCCGCAGTCCTCGTTGCACGGCGCCATGCCGCAATCCTGGCCTTCGCAGTTCATCAGCACGAAGCGGGTGGCGTTCCACAGCTTGTTGCAGAAGTTGCGGTAGCCCTCGCAGCGCTGCATGTCGAACTTGATGTCGCGGCCGGGACTGGCCAGCGAGGCGAAGGTGAAGCGCAGCGCGTCGGTGCCGAAGGCAGGAATGCCGTCCGGGAATTCCTTGCGCGTGCGCTTCTCGATCTGTTCCGCCTGTTTCGGGTTCATCAGGCCGGTGGTGCGCTTCTTCACCAGTTCGTCGAGCGCGATGCCGTCGATCAGGTCGATCGGGTCCAGCACGTTGCCCTTGGACTTCGACATCTTCTGGCCTTCGGCGTCGCGGATCAGGCCGTGCACGTAGACGTCGCGGAACGGAATCCTGCCGGTGATGTGCGTGGTCATCATGACCATGCGTGCGACCCAGAAGAAGATGATGTCGAAGCCGGTGACCAGCACCGACGACGGCAGGTAGAGGTCGAGCGCCGGATTCGATTTTTCGGCCGAGCCCGGCACCCAGTCGGGCGTCCAGTCCAGCGTCGAGAACGGCCACAGTGCCGACGAGTACCAGGTGTCCAGCACGTCCTCGTCACGCTTGAGCAGTGGCAGGTTTTCCTTGATGGCGTAGTTCTTCCCGACGTCGGGCAGCGTGTCGCCGGACATTTCGCGCGCCATCGCGGTGGCGACGGCGAGGCGCTTCAGGTCCGGATTCGTCTGCGCGAGGTGTTCGAAGTACTTCTGGTAGGCCTCGGCTTCCGAGTGCGCGACGAACACATTGCCGTTGTCGTCGTACCAGGCCGGGATCTGGTGGCCCCACCACAGCTGGCGGGAGATGCACCAGTCCTGGATGTTGTTCAGCCACTGGTTGTAGGTATTGACCCAGTTTTCCGGGTGGAAGCGGATCTCGCCGCTGGCCACGACATCGAGCGCCTTTTGCGTGATGCTCTTGCCGTCGGCGCCCGGCTTGCTCATCGCGACGAACCACTGGTCGGTCAGCATCGGTTCGATCACTGCATTCGTGCGGTCGCCGCGCGGCACCTTGAGCGTGTGCTTGTCGGTCTTTTCCAGCAGTCCGGCCGCGTCGAGGTCGGCCACGATGGCCTTGCGCGCGACGAAGCGGTCCAGCCCGCGGTACTTTTCCGGCGCGTGGTCGTTGATCTTCGCGTCCAGCGTCAGGATGGAAATCATCGGCAGGCCGTGCCGCTGGCCGACCGCGTAGTCGTTGAAGTCGTGCGCCGGCGTCACCTTGACCACGCCGGTGCCGAATTCGCGGTCGACATAGTCGTCGGCGATGACCGGGATTTCGCGGTCGGTCAGCGGCAGCTTCACCGTCCGGCCGATCAGCGTGGCGTAGCGCTCGTCTTCCGGATGAACCATGACTGCGACGTCGCCCAGCATGGTTTCCGGACGGGTGGTGGCGACCGTCAGATGACCGGACCCATCGGCCAGCGGATAGCGGATGTGCCACAGCGAGCCGGCTTCCTCTTCCTGCACCACCTCGAGGTCGGACACCGCGGTGCCCAGCACCGGATCCCAGTTCACCAGGCGCTTGCCGCGGTAGATCAGGCCTTCGTCGAACAGGCGCACGAAGGTCTGCGTCACCGTCTTCGACAGGCCCTCGTCCATCGTGAAGCGTTCGCGCGTCCAGTCCGGCGAGGTGCCGAGCCGGCGCATCTGGCGCGTGATGGTCGAACCGGAGTACTCCTTCCACTCCCACACCTTTTTGACGAATTCCTCGCGGCCGAGGTCGTGGCGCGAGATGCCCTGGGCGTCCAGCTGGCGCTCGACCACGATCTGGGTCGCGATGCCGGCATGGTCGGTGCCCGGCTGCCACAGCGTGTTGTCGCCGCGCATGCGGTGGTAGCGCGTCAGCGCGTCCATCAGGGTCTGGTTGAAGCCGTGGCCCATGTGCAGCGTGCCGGTGACGTTCGGCGGCGGCAGCAGGATGCAGAAGTTGGGCTTGTTCGGGGTGTCTGTGTCCAGACCGGCAGCGAAATAGCCGCGGGCTTCCCATTCGGGGTACCAGCGGCGCTCGATGTCGGCCGGCTCGAAGCTCTTGGCCAGCGTCATGGAGGGTCAGCGTGAATGCAAACCCGGGATTATAGAGGCTGCTCCGTTGCCGCCGGCGGGTTCCCGGCAAGTACGGTGCCGACCACGGCACGGCTGCGTGCCGCGATTTCATCGGCCATGCTGTCGTGCAGGTCGAGCACGGCCCGCTCGCGAATGCGGGTGGTCGCGCTTTCGAACGCGCTCTGGATCTCGGCGCCGATCAGCGCCGGCAGCGTGGTGCTGCACCAGTCGTCGATCAGGCTCTGGATCAGGCCGGCCAGATCGCCGAACTGCGCGCTCAGTGCATCGGCGGCGGCGCGCTGCATGTCCTCGCGTGCTCGGGCCGCCGCCTCGCCGCCAACCCGTTCCGTGACTTCGGCGGTTACGCGTTCGGTGACCTCGGCGGTTACGCGTTCGGTCACTTCCGCGGTAACCCGTTCGGTGACCTCGGCCGTGACCCGCCCGGTGACTTCCTCGGTGACACGGGCCGTTACCGCTGCCGTGATCTCTTCGGTGTGGTCTTCCGGCTCCGGCGCGGCGATCAGCGCTTCGAGGTCGACCTCCTCGGTCAGCAGCGGAATGCCGTCATCCGCCGGACTCGCCGCAGTGCGGCCGGCGACGAAGGTGCGGCTGCGCCGCATCAGGGAATCGGCACGGCCGAGCAGGTCGTCGCTCATGCGTGGTCCGCCGTCGCGTACTGGGTGTGCATGTCGAATCCTCCCTGGCGGTAGCGCATGAAGCGCGCGCGCGCCGTCTCGCGGTCGGCGTCGTCGCGGCCGACGATCTCGACGATGTGCGCACGCTGTTCGAAGCCTTCGGGCAGCTGCGCCGACAGGTTCAGCAGCAGCGCATCGGCCGGCGCCATGGCCGGGTCGTGGCCGATGCGCACCGGGCTGAGTTCGGCCAGTGGGTGGCCGTCGCGCACGTGCGGAACGAAGGACAGCTGTTCGAAGGTCCACAGCATCTGGTCGATCCGCGCGGCCAGCGCGCTGTCGGGGCAGTTGATCCATACGTGCTGCCCGGCGGCGTGCCACTGCGCGACCAGCGTGCAGGCGTGGCGCAGCTTGTCAGGCGCGTCGTGGTGGAAGTCGACCCTGGGCATCTGCGTCAGAGCTTGCCGGCGCGTTCGAGCAGGAAGTGGGTCAGCAGCGGCACCGGACGGCCGGTCGCGCCCTTTTCCTTGCCGCTCTTCCATGCCGTGCCGGCGATGTCCAGGTGCGCCCATTTGTACTTCTTGGTGAAGCGGGCGAGGAAGCAGGCGGCGGTGATGGAGCCGGCGGGGCGGCCGCCGATGTTGCCGACGTCGGCGAAATTGCTCTTCAGCTGCTCCTGGTAATCGTCCCAGATCGGCAGGCGCCAGGCGCGGTCATGCGAGGTCTGGCCGGCCTGGTACAGCTGGTCGGCCAGCGCGTCGTCGTTGGCCATCAGGCCGCTGGTGACGTGACCGAGCGCGATGATGCAGGCGCCGGTCAGCGTGGCGATATCGACCACGCAGGCCGGATCGTAGCGTTCGGCGTAGGTCAGCGCGTCGCACAGGATGAGCCGGCCCTCGGCGTCGGTATTCAGGATTTCGATGGTCTGGCCGGACATCGACTTGACCACGTCGCCCGGCCGGGTGGCGGCTCCGCCCGGCATGTTCTCGGTGGTCGGAATCAGTCCGACGACGTTGATCGGCAGCTTCATCGCGGCCAGCGCCTGCATGGTGCCGAGCACGCTGGCGGCGCCGCACATGTCGTACTTCATCTCGTCCATGCCTTCGCCCGGCTTCAGCGAAATGCCGCCGCTGTCGAAGGTGATGCCCTTGCCGACCAGCACGATGGGCGCATCGGCCTTCTTTCCGGCGCGGTACTCCATCGCGATGAATTTCGGCGGCTGGCGCGAGCCGTTGCCGACCGACAGCAGCGATCCCATGCCCAGTTTCTGCATGTCGGCGCGCTCCAGCACGGTGACCGCGATGCCGGTCTTGCGACCAAGGCCGACAGCCTGTTCGGCCAGATAGGTCGGCGTGCATACATTGGGTGGCAGGTTGCCCAGCGTGCGTGCCAGCGCCATGCCGTGGCCGATGGCCTCGCCCTGTGCCAGTGCCTCGCCAGCGGCGGCGGCGCTGGTCTTTTTCGGCGCGACGAAGGCCATCTTCGCCAGCGCACGCGATTCGTCCGGCTTGTGGCGGGCGTGGGTGTCGTAGCGGTAGAGCACGTCGAGCGACACGGTGGCCGCCTGGCGCAGCGCCCAGGCGGCGCCCTTCTTGCGCGGCGCGGTGTCGGCCAGCGTGCTGATCGCGTCGGTGGCACCGGTGTCGCGCAGTGCGCGCACGCTGTTTGCGATGGCGTCGCGGTACTCGCGGATGCCGAATTCCTTTTCCTTGCCCAGACCGACCAGCAGCACGCGATCCGCGGCCACGCCCGGCAGCTTGTGCAGCAGCAGCGTGCTGCCCGCCTTGCCTTCCATGTCGCCGCTGGCCACGATTTCGGCAATGCGGCCTTTGCTGGCGGCGTCCAGCACGCTTGCCGCGGCGGTGAGTTTGCGCGATTCGAACACGCCGACGACCAGCGCGCCGGCGCGCAGTTTCTCGGGGCTGCCGTTCTTTATGCTAAATTCCACCCGCTTCTCCTCAAGTCAAGTCGCGCTGCTTTGAACGCGCCGATTATCGGCGTGAAGTCGTGCACGAGTCAAAAAAGAACGACCTGACGCCTGTTTGCGCACGGTCGTATCGCACGGAGCCTCAGGTTTGATCTTCCAGCGCGCCGCCCTGCGCGAATTCGCCAGCACTGCACTCACGGTCTTCGTCGCCCTGTACGCGGTCGTCCTGTCCACCCAGCTGGTGCGTCTGCTCGGACAGGCGGCGGGGGGCAAGGTTGCTTCGGAAGCGGTTCTGGCGCTGCTCGGTTTCGGCGCGCTGCGCTACCTTTCGGTCATCCTGTCGCTGACGCTGTTCGTGGCCATCCTGCTGTCGATGTCGCGCTCCTGGCGGGATTCGGAGATGGTGGTCTGGTTTTCGACCGGCGTTCCGCTGTCTACCTGGATACGCCCGGTGCTGATGTTTGCCGTGCCGATGACGCTGGCAGTGGCGGTGCTGTCGCTGTACCTGGCGCCGTGGTCGCTGAACAAGAGCGCCGAATTCCGCACCCGCATGAGCAACCGTGACGACGTGGCGCAGATGTCGCCCGGCAGCTTCCGCGAATCGTCACAGGCCGATCGCGTGTTTTTCGTCGAAAGCGGTGAAGGCAAGGACGGCGCGGTCAAGAACATCTTCGTCAGTTCGACCGACAAGGGCAAACTTGGCGTGATGGTTGCCGGTGATGGCTACACGCAGACCGTGGCCAATGGCGACCGCTTCGTGGTCATGCTCAACGGCCGGCGCTATGAAGGCAAGCCGGGCAGTCTCGAGTATCGCGTGATGGAATTCGAGCGCTACGCGGTGCGCATCGAGACGCGCGAGGCGCAGGGTGTCGAAGTCCGCCCCTACATGCTGACCGTCGACGAACTGCTGGCTGATCCGACGCCACCCAATGTCGCCGAGCTGGCATTCCGCATCGGCCTGCCGATCGCGGCGCTCAATCTGGCACTGCTGGCGATTCCTCTGTCCTTCGTCAATCCGCGTGCCGGCCGCGCCAACAACCTGCTGATGGCGCTGCTGATCTACCTCATCTACTCGAACCTGCTGAGCGTCACGCAGGCCTGGGTGGCACAGGGCAAGCTGTCGTTCTCGATGGCGCTGTGGTCGCTGCACGGCACGATGTTCCTGCTGATGGCGCTGATGTTCGCCTGGCGCACGTACGCCAACGTACCGCGGGCCTGGTTGAACCGCTGATCATGCTGATACACGAACGTTATCTGCGTCGCGAACTGCTGCTGGCGACCCTGCTGGTCCTGGCGTCCTTTCTCGGACTGTTCGCGTTCTTCGACCTGATCAACGAGCTGGACAACATCGGCCGTGGCAATTACGGGCTCGAGCACGCAGTGCTGTATACATTGCTGACGATGCCGGGCCGGGTGTATGAAACGCTGCCCATCGCGGTGCTCATCGGCGGTCTGTATGCGCTCACCACGCTGGCACGCCATTCCGAGATCACTGTGCTGCGGGCGTCCGGCCTGTCGACGCTGCGCCTGCTGTGGCTGCTCGCCCGCATCGGTTTTCCGTGCGTGCTGCTGACCTTCCTGACCGGGGAATTCATCGCGCCGCCGGCCGAACGCGCGGCGCAGGAACTGAAGCTGGCGGCGCGCTCGCAGTTGCTGACCAGCGAATTCCGCAGCGGATTCTGGATCAAGGACGAACACAACTTCGTCAACGTCGGCAATGTCACGCCCGACGGGACGCTGCGGCAGATACGGATTTTCGAATTCGACGACAAGCGCGTGCTGCTGTCGGTGTCCGAGGCCGAGCGGGGCGTCTATGTGCAGCCCGAGGGCTGGACGCTGAGCAAGGTCAGCCGCACAGAGTTCTCGCCCGGCGGCCCGCGCGTGCATCGGTACGACAAGCTGGTGTGGGAGTCGGGCCTGAGTCCGGACGTGATGAGCGTGATGCTGGTTGTGCCGGAGCGCATGTCGGCGTGGAAGCTGTGGCTCTACATCCAGCACCTGATCGAGAACAAGCAGGAGACCGGGCGCTACGAAATCGCGCTGTGGAAGAAGTTCACCTATCCGCTCGCCTGCCTGGTGATGCTGGCGCTGGCGCTGCCGTTCGCCTACATGCACAACCGCAGTACGCCGGTCAGCATCAAGGTGTTCACCGGCGTCATGATCGGGGTGCTGTTCCACATGCTGAACGGCCTGTTCTCGAACCTCGGCGCGATCAATTCGTGGCCACCTTCGGCGGCGGCGATCACCCCCGGCCTGCTGTTCCTGTTCGCTGCGGCGGCAATGCTGTGGTGGGAAGACCGGCGCTGAGTGCGCCCGGTCATCAATTCCTATTTGATCCGGATCACCCGTGTTCCGGCCAGTCTGTCGTGCAGGAACTGGCCATCGCGGTCGAACACGGCCCAGATCAGTCCGGCGCCGCAGAACAGCACTGACGGCCAGCTCAGAACGTAGCGCAGCAGGGCGCGACGCAGTTCCGGTGGCTGGTCACGGGTGGCATCGACGATGCGGATGCCCCAGGTCTGCATGGCCAGTGTCTGGCCGCCATGTCGCCAGTAATAGACGAAATACAGCCCGAGCAGCAGCATGATGTGCAGCCAGGCGAACCAGCCCTGAGGTGCCACCTTGAGGAACAGGCCGACAATCAGGTAGGGCAGCATGAAGCCGGCCGCGAGCACGCCGAGCAGCAGCAGCGATTCGTAAAGCAGTGAAGCAAGCCGGCGGCGCAGGCCGGCCGCGGGAAAGCGGGCGTTGTCTGACATCGGAAGGGCGGCGTGACGCCGCGATGGATTGTTATTTGCGGACCGGGGTGGCAGCCGGCGCACCGGGTGCCTTGGCTGCAGGCCGCGTGCTGGTGCCGAGCCGCTTGCGTTCTTCGGGCGACAGGCTTTCGTAGGCTTCCCACTGCTTGCGCAATGCTTCCCGCTGGTCGGGCGGCATCGCCTGCAGGCGCTTGTAGCGCTCGCGCGCCTCGATCCGTTCCTGCTGGCTCAGGCTGGCCCAGTAGCTCATGCGCGCGCGCATCCGCGACTGCTCGTCCGGCGTCATCGACGGATAACGTGCCGCCAGTTCGATCCATTTGCGGCGCCGTTCGGTGTCCAGCTGGTTCCAGTCCTCCCCCAGCGGCGCCAGTATGTCGCGTTGCGACGGGCTCAGCTGCTGCCAGTCCCGTGCGGGCGCGATCGGCGCGGCAGCGCTGCCGGCCTCTGCCATTCCCGATGCGACCAGCAATGCGATCGACAACCCCGCCAGTACAGCTCGCATCAGGGATTCCCCTGGTCGAGCCAGGCGCCGAAGCCGCGGTCGAGATAGGCGTCGATCGGCAGGTCGTCGATCAGCAGCGAACTGTCGATGTCGACCGTGTCGTTGTGATTTTCCGCCTGCGAATACTGGCTTGCGGCCGTTGCAAGCAGTGCCAGCATCAGGATGCCGACGGCCGGTGCGATGATGTCGCGCATCCAGTTGCCGGTGCCGGCACCGGGGAAACCCGCCAGCTGGAGCAGTGCGACCGGACTGCGGCGCGGGGCGTGGCGGGTCAGCGCGAGTTCGCGCGACTGGCGCAGCCGGAATGCGATGTCCGGCGGCAGCGCCGCCGCTGCCGCTTCGAGCGCGGCGTGCGCCCGCTGGCCTATCCGCGCTTCTTCGGCCGCACCGGGTGCGGAAGAAAAGTCAGTGGTTTTCATAACTTGATGCCACGAAGTTTGAGGGCTGCAGCGAGTGCGTGGGTCGCGCGCGAACAGTGCGTCTTCACGCTGCCTTCCGAACAACCCATGACTGCGGCCGTTTCGGCGATGTCCATTTCCTCCCAGTAACGCATCAGGAAGGCTTCGCGTTGACGGCCGGGAAGCCTTGCGATTTCACGCTCGATCAGCGCCATGGTTTCCGATTGGTCGAGATTCTGTTCCGGCGTGCGGCCGAGTTCCGACGGGTCCTCGATCACCATGGTGTCGAGCGGATCGTAGTCCTCGTCGTCGTCCGACCCGCCGAAGGCGGACAGCAGCGTGGTCCAGGTCGAACGGACCTTGCGCCGCCGGAACACGTCGCGGATGATGTTCTGCAGGATGCGCTGGAACAGCATCGGGAATTCGTCAGCGGGGCGGCCACCGTATTTTTCCGCCAGCTTCATCATGGCGTCCTGCACCGCGTCGAGCGCGGACTCGTCGTCCCTCAGCGCAAATACGGCCTGCTTGAAGGCGCGGCGCTCGACGGCGGCGAGAAAGCTGGAAAGTTCTTCGCGGGAAGCCAGGATGTTTCTTTCTAAGGGTGATCGGCGCCGGACACTCCGTGGTTTCGGAGCTGACCGGAGGGGAATTGTTCCCCGAGAGTTCCCCGGGAAGCCTCGGCGGCGGATGGCCGGAGGAACTGTCCGCCAGCCGACAAATGCCTTGACCGGATACGGGCCGGAGGCTACCCTCTGACGCTTTTCCGGAATTTTTAGACAGGTGTATCAATGCTTTTGACCGGAGCGGAAATTGTAGTCAGGTGCCTTGCGGAAGAAAAGGTCGAATATGTTTTCGGGTACCCCGGCGGCGCCGTTCTGTACCTGTACGACGAGCTTTTCAAGCAGGACAAGGTACGTCACGTACTGGTCCGGCACGAGCAGGCGGCACTGCACGCGGCTGACGCGTACTCGCGTTCGACTGACCGCGTCGGCGTGGCGCTGGTGACTTCCGGCCCGGGCGTGACCAATGCGGTCACCGGCATCGCTACCGCCTATATGGATTCGATCCCGATGGTGATCATCTCCGGTCAGGTTCCGACGGCTGCCATCGGCCAGGACGCCTTCCAGGAGTGCGACACGGTCGGCATCACGCGTCCCTGCGTCAAGCACAACTTCCTGGTCAAGGACGCCAAGGACATCGCCAGCACGATCAAGAAGGCCTTCTATATTGCGAAGACCGGCCGTCCCGGCCCGGTTCTGGTCGATATCCCGAAGGACGTCACGATGGCCAAGGCCGAGTTCGACTATCCGAAGTCGGTGTCGATGCGTTCCTACAACCCCATCGTCAAGGGGCATCAGGGGCAGATCAAGAAGGCGGTCCAGCTGCTGCTCGAGGCCAAGCGCCCGATGATCTATGCCGGCGGCGGCGTCATCCTGTCCGACTGTTCGGAGCAACTGACCAAGCTGGTGCGCACGCTGGGTGCGCCCTGTACCAACACGCTGATGGGCCTGGGCGCCTATCCGTCGACCGACAAGCAGTTCGTCGGCATGCTCGGCATGCACGGCAACTACGAAGCCAACATGGCGATGCAGTACTGCGACGTGCTGATCGCGGTCGGTGCGCGCTTCGACGACCGTGTGATCGGCAATCCGGCGGATTTCGCCCGCATCGCCCGCAAGATCATCCACATCGACATCGACCCGTCGTCGATTTCCAAGCGCGTGAAGGTGGACGTGCCCATCGTCGGCAATCTGCCGGACGTGCTGGACGACATCCTGCGCCTGCTCGACGGCTCGCCCGAACGGCCCGATCAGGAAGCGCTCGGCGAGTGGTGGAAGCAGATCGAGGAATGGCGCCGTCGCGACTGCCTGAAGTACAAGCGCAGCGACGAAATCATCAAGCCGCAGTTCGTCATCGAAAAGCTGTGGGAAGTGACCAAGGGCGACGCGTTCGTCACGTCCGACGTTGGCCAGCACCAGATGTGGGCGGCCCAGTACTACAAGTTCGACAAGCCGCGTCGCTGGCTCAATTCCGGCGGCCTGGGCACCATGGGTGTCGGCATTCCGTACGGCATGGGCGTGCAGCTGGCCCATCCGGGGTCGCCGGTGGCGGTGGTGACCGGCGAAGGTTCGGTGCAGATGAACATCCAGGAACTGTCGACCTGCAAGCAGTACCGCCTGCCGCTGAAGATCTGTCTGCTGAACAACCGCTATCTGGGCATGGTCCGCCAGTGGCAGGAAATCATCCACGGCAACCGCTATTCGGAGTCCTACATGGATTCGCTGCCGGATTTCCCGAAGCTGGCCGAGGCCTATGGCCACATCGGCATCCGCGTCGAGAAGCCGGGCGACGTTGAGGATGCGCTGCGTGAGGCGTTCAAGCGCAAGACCGATCTGGTGCTGCTCGACTTCCAGGTGGATCAGACCGAAAACGTGTATCCGATGGTGATGGGCGGCAAGGGCCTGACCGACATGATCATGTCGTCAGAGGATCTGTAACCCTTCATCTGAAAGCTGTCGTGCGGATCGCGCCGGCGCTGTCGGCGTGTCCGCCTGTCGGGATTACCCGCCCGGCAGGCAGCGGGCACCGGCCTCCGGCAGTCCGTATCCGTGGCGGTGGTTCCTGCAATTCCAATTGAGGCACTCGCAATGAGGCATGTGATTTCCGTACTGATCGAAAACGAAGCTGGCGCGCTGTCACGCGTGTCGGGCCTGTTTTCGGCACGTGGCTACAACATCGAATCGCTGACCGTGGCACCGACCGAAGACGCGTCGCTGTCGCGCATGACCATCATTTCCACCGGTTCCGACGACATCATCGAGCAGATCACCAAGCAGCTGAACAAGCTGATCGAGGTGGTCAAGGTGGTCGACCTGTCCGAAGCGGCGCACATCGAACGCGAACTGATGCTGATCAAGGTGCGCGCGACCGGCAAGGATCGCGAGGAACTGAAGCGCGTCGCCGACATATTCCGCGGCCGCATCATCGACGTCACCGATTCGACCTATGTGATCGAACTGACCGGCAACACGACGAAGCTCGATTCCTTCGTCGGCGCGATCGACGCGGCCCTGATTCTGGAAACAGTACGCACCGGCGTCTGCGGCATCGGCCGCGGCGACCGCATCCTGCGCCTGTAACCGGCGCCGAACCCGTTTCACCGTTCAAGCCACACCACCGCTAAAACCCACACCGCATAAGGGAAAACTCATGAAAGTCTTCTACGACAAGGACGCAGACCTGTCCCTCATCAAAGGCAAGAAAGTCACTATCGTCGGCTATGGTTCGCAAGGCCATGCCCACGCGCAGAACCTGTCGGATTCCGGCGTCAAGGTCACGGTCGGCCTGCGCAAGGGTGGCCCGTCCTGGAAGAAGGCCGAAGGTGCCGGCCTGAAGGTCAAGGAAGTCGCCGAAGCCGTCAAGGGCGCGGATCTGGTCATGATCCTGCTGCCGGACGAGAACATTCCTGCGGTCTACTACGGCGACATCGAGCCGAACATCAAGAAGGGTGCCACGCTGGCTTTCGCGCACGGCTTCAACATCCACTACAACCAAGTCATTCCGCGTGCCGACCTCGACGTCGTGATGATTGCGCCGAAGGGCCCGGGCCACACCGTGCGTTCCGAGTACCTGCGCGGAGGCGGCGTGCCGTCGCTGATCGCCGTGTATCAGGACAAGTCGGGCAAGGCGCGTGACCTCGCGCTGTCGTATTCGGCAGCCAATGGCGGCACCAAGGGTGGCGTGATCGAGACGTCGTTCCGCGAAGAGACCGAAACCGACCTGTTCGGCGAACAGTCCGTGCTGTGCGGCGGCCTGGTCGAACTGATCAAGGCCGGCTACGAAACGCTGACCGATGCCGGCTACGCGCCGGAAATGGCCTATTTCGAGTGCCTGCACGAAGTGAAGCTGATCGTAGACCTGATCTTCGAGGGCGGCATTGCCAACATGAACTACTCGATCTCGAACAACGCCGAGTACGGTGAGTACGTCACCGGCCCGCGCGTGATCGGTGCCGAGGCGCGCGCCGCGATGAAGGAGTGCCTGGACAACATCCAGAACGGCAACTACGCCAAGCGCTTCATCCTCGAAGGTCGCACCAACTATCCGGAAATGACGGCCCGCCGCCGCCTGACCGCCGCCCACGAAATCGAGAAGGTGGGTGCGGAACTGCGCGCGATGATGCCGTGGATTTCGAAGAACAAGCTGGTCGATCAGTCGAAGAACTGATTCCGTTCCCGCTGTGCCCGGCCGTTCCGTGCGTCAGTACGGGGCGGCCGGTTATTCATTGAAGACATGAATTATCCCCATCCGATTCTCGCCCGCGAGGGCTGGCCGTTCATCGCAGCGAGCCTGATTGCCGCACTGGCTGCCACCTATGCTTGCGCATGGTGGTCGATCCCGATCTGGGTCATCGCCGTATTCGTCATCCAGTTTTTCCGCGATCCGCCGCGTCCTGTGCCGCAGGGCGAGCGTATCGTGCTGTCGCCCGCAGACGGTCGCATCGTGTCGATCGAACCGGTGACTGACCCTTACCTGAACCGTCCTGCGCTGAAGATCAGCGTGTTCATGAACGTGTTCAACGTGCATTCGAACCGCTCGCCGCTGGACTGCGAAGTGAAGCGTCGCTGGTACAACCCCGGCCAGTTCGTCAATGCCGCGCTCGACAAGGCTTCGGTCGAGAACGAGCGCAACGCGCTTTGGCTACGCACGCGCGAAGGTCATGACGTGACCTGCGTACAGGTGGCCGGCCTGATCGCCCGCCGCATCCTGTGCTATGTCGATGCAGGCGCTACGCTGGCGCGTGGCCAGCGCTATGGTTTCATCCGCTTCGGTTCGCGCGTCGACCTGTATCTGCCGCCGGAGACACGGGCCCGTGTCGTCATCGGCGAAAAGGTCAGTGCCACGAGTACGGTTCTCGCCGAATTGCCCTGAAAGCAATGTTCTGCCGCGCGCGGTGATGCCGTGCGCGGTTTGTCGGAGTGAGCGCATGTCCGAGTACGACCCGCAATACGTCAAGCCTGCCGACCCGTTGAAGCGCCGGCGTGGCATCTACATCCTGCCCAACCTGTTCACGACCGCCTCGCTGTTCGCCGGTTTCTACGCCATCGTGCAGGCGATGAACGGTCGCTACGAATACTCGGCCGTGGCGATTTTCGTCGCCATGGTGCTGGACGGGCTGGACGGGCGCGTTGCCCGCCTGACGCACACCCAGTCGGCGTTCGGCGCAGAATTCGATTCGCTGTCCGACATGGTGTCCTTCGGCGCGGCACCGGCGCTGATCGCCTACGAATGGGCGATGCGCGGCCTCGGCAAATGGGGCTGGATCGCCGCCTTCATCTACTGCGCGGGTGCGGCGCTGCGGCTGGCGCGCTTCAATACCAACCTCGGCACCGTGGACAAGCGCTATTTCCAGGGACTGCCGAGCCCGGCCGCCGCTGCCCTGGTGGCCGGACTGGTCTGGGTGACCACCGACAACGGCATCGAAGGTCCGGACATGCGATGGGTGGCGTTCGCCATCACGCTGTTCGCCGGACTGACTATGGTGAGCAACGTGAAGTTCTGGAGCGGCAAGGACATCAACCTGCGGCGCAGCGTGCCCTTCATCGCCATCTTCGGCTTCGTGCTCGCCTTCGTCGCGGTGTCGGTGGACCCGCCCATCGTGCTGTTCAGCCTGTTCGTCGCCTACGCTTTGTCCGGCTACGTGATGTGGCTGGTGAAAATCCTGCGCCGGAAACCAGAGCCGCCGCCCGCGGCCTGAACCGGAATCCGGGCGTTGCCGGTACCCGGACAGGATCCGGTGTACGCGATTTCCGAAACCGGCCCGCGGCGCATCGATGCAGCCGCACCGGAGATCTGTATCTGTATGAGTGCCCATTCGATCTGGAGACTGTCATGTCCGAACGCTTGATCATTTTCGATACCACCCTGCGCGATGGCGAACAGAGCCCCGGCGCGTCGATGACCCGCGACGAAAAGCTGCGCATCTCACGCCAGCTGGAGCGCATGCGCGTGGATGTGATCGAGGCGGGCTTCGCGGCAGCCTCCAACGGTGACTTCGAATCGGTCCGCTCGGTGGCCGAGGCGATACGCGAATCGACGGTCTGTTCGCTTGCCCGCGCCAGCGAACACGACATCCGGCGCGCCGGCGAGGCGATCCGGCCGGCCGCCAGCGGCCGCATCCACACCTTCATCGCGACCAGCCCTATCCACATGGAGAAGAAGCTGCGCATGAGCCCGGACCAGGTGGTCGAGCAGGCGGTCAAGTCCATCGGCTGGGCGCGCGAATACACCGATGATGTCGAATTCTCGGCCGAGGATGCGGTGCGCAGCGACATCGATTTCCTGGTGCGCATCTTCACAGAGGCGATCAAGGCCGGCGCGAAGACGATCAATGTGCCGGACACGGTCGGCTATTCGGTGCCGGCGCAGTGGGGCGAGCGCATGAGGCAGCTGATCGAGCGCGTGCCCGGCGCGGACAAGGTCATCTGGTCGACGCACTGCCACAACGATCTGGGCATGGCGGTCGCCAACTCGCTGGCAGCGGTGATGGCGGGCGCGCGTCAGGTCGAATGCACGATCAACGGTCTGGGCGAACGGGCCGGCAACGCCTCGCTCGAAGAAGTGGTGATGGCGGTGCGCACGCGGCGCGACGTGTTCGGCGTGGAAACGCGGATCGACGCGACGCAGATCGTGCCGGCCTCGCGCCTGGTGTCCACCATCACCGGCTATCCGGTGCAGCCGAACAAGGCGGTGGTCGGCGCCAACGCCTTCGCGCACGAATC
Organism: Betaproteobacteria bacterium; assembly: GCA_020621405.1. Lineage (GTDB taxonomy): Bacteria > Pseudomonadota > Gammaproteobacteria > Burkholderiales > Rhodocyclaceae > Methyloversatilis. Next base: position 264,043 of record JAHRYN010000003.1, on the reverse strand, counting down.
CGGCATCCATCAGGACGGCGTGCTCAAGCACCGCGAAACCTACGAAATCATGCGTGCCGAGGATGTCGGCTGGAATGCCAACAAGCTGGTGCTGGGCAAGCACTCCGGTCGCAACGCCTTCCGCGCGCGCCTGACCGATCTGGGCATCGTGGTCGATTCGGAGGAACAGCTCAACGTCGCCTTTGCCGCCTTCAAGGAGCTGGCAGACAAGAAGCACGAAATCTTCGATGAGGACATCCAGGCGCTGATGAGCGACGAGTCGGTCACGCCGGAAGAGGAGCAGTTCAAGCTGGTCGCCATGAGCGTGCGCTCGGAAACCGGCGAGACGCCGCAGGCGGCGGTGACGCTGACCGATGCCGGCCGCGAGACGCAGGCCAAGGCCACCGGCAGCGGTCCGGTCGATGCCGCGTTCCGGGCGATCGAATCGGTGGCCCTGAGTGGCGCCGAACTGCTGCTGTATTCGGTCAACGCCATCACCACCGGCACCGACGCCCAGGGCGAAGTGACGGTACGTCTGGCCAAGGGCGGTCGCATCGTGAACGGCCAGGGTGCGGATACCGACATCATCGTGGCGTCCGCCAAGGCCTACATCAATGCGCTGAACAAGCTGCGCGGCGGCCAGAAGCTCAACCCGCAGGACGAAGGCCCGATCTGACCGGGCGCTGCCTGACGTCTGGCGTCAGGCAGTCCCTGCGAGCCGGCTGGGCGCGGTGAGCTTGGAGTAGAACAGGCAGCCGAGGAAGAGCGTGACCGACAGCAGCGTATACAGCGCCGCCAGCTGGGCCGACAGTCCGCTGTCAGAGGTCGCGCGCACGATGCCTTCGGCGAAGTAGACCAGACTGAGCAGCGACATCCACTGATGGGTGTAGCGCTTGCCGCGCAGGATGCCGAACAGTGCCGCGAGCAGCGGTACGACCTTGAGCACCAGCGCCGAACCACCCGGATGCAGCGGTGCCAGCCACAGTTCCCAGGCCAGGCCGAGCAGGATGAGGGCGATCAGGCTGGCGCCGGCCAGCAGGTTCCAGTGACGAGCGTTCATATCAGTTGGTCAGTTTCAGTGCGGCTGTCGCCAGCCGCCGCCCTGCGGCAAACGCAAGGCGGGCTTCCGGTTCCGACAGGTTGGGGTTGCCGTCGCCGCCGGTGACATGGCTGGCGCCGTAAGGCGTGCCGCCGTCGGGCGTGGTGGCCAGATCGGGTTCGGAGTAGGGCAGGCCGACGATGAACATGCCGTGGTGCAGCAGCGGCAGCATCATCGACAGCAGGGTACTTTCCTGGCCGCCGTGCTGCGAGGTGGTCGCGGTGAACACACTGGCCGGCTTGCCGGAAAGCGCGCCGGACAGCCACTGCGGGCTGCTGCCGTCGAGAAAGTACTTGAGCGGTGCCGCCATGTTGCCGAAGCGGGTCGGGCTGCCCAGCGCCAGGCCGATGCATTCCTCGAGGTCACGCGCTTCCGCGTAGGGGGCACCGCTGCCGGGTACGGCTGGCGCCACGGCTTCGCATACGGCCGATACCGGCGGTACCGTGCGGATGCGTGCGGCGACACCTTCGACCGAATCGATGCCGCGGCCGATCTGGCGCGCCAGGTTCAGCACCGAGCCATGGCGGCTGTAGTACAGCACGAGTATTTCTTTCAACGCAGTCTATCCAGCACAATGACGGCCGGAGTGTACAGGCTTAGGGTCTGTTCACATTGAATCGCAGGCCACGTTTGCAAGGCGCACGCCACGGGCAAGGCGTGCGACGAAGTCGAGACTGGCCGTCTCGACGAGGAGCGCAACGCAGTTCGTGGCGTGCACCTTGCAAACCCGAAGGGCGCGAGTTCTGTTGCGCCCAGCTCGGCGTTGAGCCTCCTGGCCTGACGGCCAGTCAGCCGGCGTCGGCCCGCCTTGATCCGGACGCAACAGGATTCGCGCGCGGCCCGCGATTCAATGTCAACAGACCCTAAGACCGGCTTGCTCCGGCCCGCATTCAGCCCTTCCCGTTTCCGGCACGACATGTCTTCCAGTTTTCCGGCCTTCCTGCTCCGTCCTGTCGATATTTTCCGCTCGGCCTGCCTGCGGCATCGCGACGCCAATGCCGCACAGTCTGCGGCGGCGCTGGCCTTCGCCATGCTGTTCGCGCTGGTGCCGCTGCTGGTGCTGGCACAGCATGTGATGGACCTGCTACCTGCAGCGCTGCAGTTCGGTGCGCCGCTGCGCGCCTATCTGACCGGCGCGCTGCTGCCCGACGAGACCGGTACGTCTGTCGTGCGCCACGCGATGCGGTTCGTCGCCAAGGCACGCCGGCTGTCGCTGGCCGATCTGGTCCTGCTGCTGGGCAGCGCCTGGGTATGGGTGCGCATCGCCGACCATGCACTGAATGCCATGTGGCCGCAGGCGCCGTCGCGCCGCGTGCGGCGGACCGCGCTGATCTATCTGGGGCTGCCGGTGCTGGCGCCGTTCGCGCTGGGGGCCGGAACCGCGCTCAGCCTGTATCTGGTGACCGCCTCTCTGGGCATGGTCGACGAACCGGCGTGGCTGAAGGTCCTGCTGCTGCGTTCTGCCACTGCACTGGTGACCGCCGGTTTTCTTGTGCTGCTGTACCGGACCCTGCCGCGCACCCGGGTCACGCTGCGCCATGCGGTGGCCGGAGCCGTGGTGGCGACCGCGCTGCTGACGCTGATGCAGAAGCTGCTCAGCATGTACATCGCGCACATGCCCGGCTACGCAGTGGTGTATGGCACGCTGGCGACGCTGCCGGTGTTTCTGCTCTGGCTCTACCTGTTCTGGAGCATCGTGCTGTTCGGCGCCAGCGTCACCGCCGAACTGCATCTGCGCCGGTCCTGACGGCAGGCATCGCCCACGTCGCCTAAATCGCCGAAATCTCGTCCAGTTCGAACAGTTCGAACGCTTGGGTCTGCAGATCCAGGTCGGACAGTCTGGCGTCGCCCAGCCGGCAGCGTGTGCCCGTCTCGTGAGCGATCACCATATTGCGACCCTTCGCCGTACCGCGCGGCAGCATCAGGCAGGGATGACTGCGCTGGCGGGCCAGCGGCGGCAGGCGCAGTGCTGCGACCGGCATGCGCCCGGATGTGTCGTCATGGAACAGTACCGTTGCCGACTGCGCACCGTGGCTCAGCAGCTCGACGCCGATCTCCATCCGGTCGGGCTCGGTGCTGCGTGCCCAACGCACCACGCAGATCAGCCACTTGCGGGAATCGACGCCCCTGATCATGACCGGGGCGCCCGGACGCACCAGTCCGGTCCGCCCGTCCGTGAGCCGCAGCGCAAAGCCGTTCGCGCTGTCATTGATGATTTCCCAGCCGGTGGTGATGCTTGCCCAGTCGTGCGTCTCGTCGCGCTGGTCCAGCAGATGCCATATCGGATCGAATCCGATGAGCATGCGTACCTGCTGGACGCGTTCGCGCCGGGCATGCTGCCGGCGTGGCATGGCCATCCAGCGCGCCTGCAGCGTGCGCATCAGGCGACGGGTCGCCGGGTCGTTCAGGCAGGCGGGCAGATGCAGGCCCGCTGAACTGCCGCCTTCGTCTATCAGGTCAAGGTGCTGTCCGAGTACCTGGCCGAGGCGCTGGCAGGAACAGAAGATGATGTGTTCTGCGCGTGCGCTGTCTGCCGGTACGCGCAGCAGCGCCGTGGGGCCGCGGTCGCATTCGTCGTCGAGCCAGTACCACGAATCGAGGTCGCGGTGCGGCGTCTGCGCCTGTATCTGTACCGCGCCCGAGTAACTGCGGACATATTCGGCGACACTGAAGAAATCGGCGGGTGCGAGATTCGGTGTCTGTGCCAGGGACAGCGCCACCAGTTGCCGGAACAGATGTTCGGTGTCGACCGGAGCCGACGCGTTGGCCGGTGGTGTCTCCTGTGCCCGTGACTGCATCAGCAGCGCGTTGGCCACGCCCCACATCCCGGCCGGATCGGTCGCGCCGACCAGCACGTTCAGCATGCAGGCGTCCAGTACGCACATCATGGCGTGGCCCGCGACGCGCGCCGGCCGGTGTGCTGCCTGAGTGCGCAAGGCTTCCAGATAACCCCGGGCAAGACGCATGCAGCTTGCGCACAGCTGGTCCGCCGCGTTGCGCAATTCCGCTTCGACCGGCAGCGCGCTGGCGGCGAGCTGTGGCCTCAGCATGGCCGAGCAGGACAGCGTACGGTCGTGGAAGATGTCGAGAATGCGTACCCGGACCGCCGGCGCGAGCGCAACCTGTTCGAGCAGGTCCATATGCGCCGACAGTTCCCGTGCGTGTCCGGCCATGTCGCGGCCGGGCGGTACGGCCAGCCAGTCGAGTACCGTCCGCAGGGTGTCGCCCGTCTGCGCATCGCGGAGGAGGCCTTCGATCACGGGGGAAACGGAGGCGGAGGAAAGCATCGTCTGCATGCATTGCCCGAACGGGTGGATGCGTGATTCTAGTAAACTCGCGCTTTCTGCACGCAGGCCATACGCCTCACTTTCACTCCGGATCATGAATTCTCCCATCTCCCCCGAGTTGCCCCGGGCGCCGATCGACCCGGCAGACCGGCTGATCGTTGCACTTGATGTCCCCAGCGCCGAACAGGCACGGGCCATCGTCGACCAGCTCGGCGATGCCGTCCGTTTCTACAAGATCGGCCTCGAGCTGTTCATGAGCGGCAATTACTTCGAATTGCTCGACTGGCTGGTTGCGCGCAACAAGAAGGTGTTCGTCGATCTGAAGTTCTTCGACGTGCCGGAAACCGTGCGTTCCGCGGTGCGTGCGCTGTCCGGAAGTGGTGCCACTTTCGCCACCGTGCATGGCAATCAGGCGATCATGGAAGCGGCCGGGGCCGACAAGGGCGCGCTCAAGATACTGGCGGTCACCGTGCTGACCAGTCTGGATCGCGGTGATCTCGACGATCTGGGATTCGCCTGCGATGTCGAGGCCCTCGTGCTGTCGCGCGCACGCCGTGCGCTGGCCGCCGGCTGTGATGGCGTGGTGTCGTCCGGACTGGAGGCGCCGCACATCCGCGCCGAACTGGGGGGACGGGTGCTGGTGGTTACGCCGGGCATCCGTCCGGTGGAAAACCGCCCGGCGGACGACCAGAAGCGCACGGTCGACGTCGCGCAGGCGCTGGCCAACGGTGCCGACTATCTGGTGGTCGGACGCCCGATCCGCAATGCGGCAGACCCGGTCGCCGCGGCCTGGCGCATGCAGGAGCAGATATCCCGGGCGCTTGGCGGCCGCTGAAAAAAATCCAATGTGCATCATCAGCCCTTCGGATGATGATGCCAGTTCCGGCCTTGCTGCATACTCGAGCGGTCATCAGTCCACCCCGGGCAAGGTCCGCGCACGAGTGCCCGCGCTCATCGATCCATCCGCCGATACACGGACTCGCCGTCTGGCAGGTCTGGTCGCAAGAATATTGGCATTCCTGGCCGGCCTGCTGCTGACGCAGATCGCACTGGCCTCGTCGGTGCTCGTCCTGCTGAGCGAATCCGGTGGCGCCTATTCGGAGTTTGCCGAAGCGCTGAAGGTTGAACGCAGCGCACGCGGTGGCTTTTCGCTGGCTGTGCTGACGCGCGCCGAGTTTTCCCCGGCCGATCTTGCTGCGCATGACCTTGTTGTGGCCGTCGGGGCAGGCGCTCTGCGCACTCTGGCGCAGAGTGATCCCGGTGTGCCGGTACTCAGCGTGCTGGTGCCGCAGTCCGCCTATGAATCGGTGGTGGGCGGCGGCGACGGGCGCCGGTGGTCCGCGATCCACATCGATCAGCCGTTTTACCGCCAGGTCGAGCTGATCCGCCTGGCGTTGCCGGAAGCGCGGCGCATCGGCGTACTCAACGACGGTTCGCATCCGGAAAGGCTGCAGCCGCTGAAGGCGGCCCTGTCGGGCACGCCGCTACTGTTGGTGACCGGCTCGTTTACCGGCGAATCGTCCCTGTTCGTCGCGCTGTCGCAGGTACTCGAGCAGGCCGACGTCTTTCTTGCACTGCCCGACCCCCAGGTGCACAACGCTGGTACCGTCCGCAATCTGTTGCTGACCTCGTTCCGGGCCAGTGTGCCGGTGATCGGATTTTCCGCTGCCTACGCGCGCGCCGGCGCCCTGATGTCGATCTATTCGACACCGGAACAGATTGCCAGGCAGACGACCGACGTCATTGCCGGATGGTTTCGCGACCGGACCTGGCCGGCGCCCCGTCATCCACGGCATTTCACGGTGTCGGTCAACACGCATGTGGCCCGTTCGCTCGGTTTGCGCATCGAGGACGGCGACGTACTGCGCGATCGCCTGGTGCGGCAGGAGAAGCAGCCATGAAGCACTGGGGCGTCAGGCAGCGCGTGCTTCTGGTGGCGCTGGCACCGGTACTTGTGTTCGGGCTGGGGGCCGGTGTCTGGGCTGTGCTGAACCGCCTGTCCGAGCTGGAAAGCGCATTGATGGAGCGTGGTCACGCGACGGCCCGGCAGGTTGCAGCCTCGGCCGACTACGGCATTTTTTCCGGCAACACTGACGCCCTGGTGTCGCTGATCGAGGCGGCACGACGCGAACGGGATGTCAGCGGCGTCATGGTATCCAGCCGTGACGGCGATCTGGTGGTGTCCGGTGGCGTACTCAGTCCGCATGCGTGTGTTTCCGGCGCCCGCCTGCCTGAACTGGCGCAGGTGGAACTCGATGCCTCGATACTTTTCGTCGAACCCATCATGCGCAACAGCCTGACCAATGATCCGGACATGTTCGACGGCCTGGGCGAAGCCAATCAGGATCGCCGTCCGATCGGCTGGGTGCTGGTGGAGGTATCGCGGGATCGGGTCAGGGCGCTGAAGGTCAACTTCCTCATTACCAGCGTGCTGGTCATCGCCAGCGCACTGCTCGCCGCCAGCATCTTCGCCATCCGCATCAGCCGGACGGTGACCGGGCCGGTGCGTGAAGTGTCGCGCGTCGTCCGGCGCATCGGCGAAGGGCGCCTGTCGGAACGGGTGTCGGTCGACGGCGGCGGCTCTCTGCGCGTGCTGGCCGAAGGCGTCAACAGTATGGCGGAGCGCCTGATGCAGGCACGTGATGAACTCGAAATGAGGATTACCGACGCGACCAGCCAGCTGCGCAACCGGACCGACGACGCGGAACGGGCCAACCACGCGAAATCCCGTTTCCTTGCCGCAGCCAGCCACGACCTGCGCCAGCCCATGCATGCGCTCGGCCTGTTCGTTGCCGAGCTTGCCGGGCGGCTGCACGGTTCCGAGCATCGCGGGTTGATCAGGCAGATCGAGGAGTCGGTCGGCGCAATGGAAGACCTGCTCGATGCGCTGCTCGACATGTCGAAGCTCGATGCCGGCGGTGTGACGGCCAGCCGTTCGGTATTCGCGCTGCAGCCGCTGCTGTCGCGCATCGTCGATGACTTCTCGGCCGATGCCCTGCAGCGTGGCCTGCGACTGAAGCTGCGTGCCACCGATCTGTGGATCGAGTCCGATCCGCTGCTGTTCGAACGCATCGTCATCAATCTGCTGTCGAACGCGGTGCGCTATACGCAGCGCGGCGGTGTGCTGGTTGCCGCACGTCGGCGTGGCCGGCGGGTGGTGATCGAAGTCCGCGATTCTGGGCCGGGTATTCCGGACGAGGCGCAGGACATGATTTTCGAGGAGTTCTATCAGCTGCAGAATCCTGCGCGCACGCGTGGTCAGGGTCTGGGTCTTGGCCTGGCCATCGTGCGCAGACTGTCCGTGCTGCTGGGTCACGGCGTCACGGTCAGGTCGCACGCTGGCCGGGGTGCCGTGTTCGCCATCGAGGTGCAGCGCGCCGAAGCGCCTGATCACGCGCATCGACAGGCCGAGCCGGAGGGTCTGCCCGAGCGCCTGTCGATGTCCGTGCTCGTGATTGACGACGATGCCGGTTCGCGTACCGGCATCGCCGGCCTGCTGGCGTCATGGGGTTGCCAGGTGCTGTGCGCGGCCACGTTGTCCGAAGCGCGCGACGCCATCCGTCAGCATGATCGGGCTCCGTCGCTGATCCTGTGCGATTTCCGGCTGGCTGCGGTGGCCAGCGGCATCGATGTGCTCGATACGCTGCTTGCCGAGCAGGCGTCCGACATCGCCGCCGCGCTGGTGACCGGCGACACCGATCCGCTGGTCCGGCGCCTGGCGGCGACGCGGGGCTATCCGGTGCTGCACAAGCCGGTGCGCCCGGCCCGCCTGCGTGCGCTGGTGCAGCAGACGCTGGTCAGGTCGCAACACCCGGTGATTTGACCGGGCCGGGCGCATGGCGCCGATGTTTCTTGCGGAGGTCGTGGTCTTTCGCTAATATCGCGGGTTTTCCTCGTTTCGAAGGAACTGCAATGGTCGTTATCCGCCTCGCGCGTGGGGGTGCCAAGAAGCGCCCGTTCTTCAACATCGTAGCGACCGATTCCCGCAATCGTCGCGACGGCCGCTTCATCGAGCGCGTCGGTTACTACAACCCGGTTGCGCCGGAAGGTACCGGTCTGTCGGTCAATGCCGAGCGTCTGGCCTACTGGACCAGCGTCGGTGCACAACTGAGCCCGACGGTCGCTCGTCTGGTCAAGCAGGTCGCCTGATTTCAGGCAACGCGATGGTCGTGCTGGGGCGGCTGGCTGCTCCGTTCGGTGTCCAGGGCTGGTTGCGCCTGCATCCGTTCGGCGATGATCCGGAGTCTTGGCGTGTCATCGAGCACTGGCGGGTATCCGCTGATGCCGATGCGTCGGCAGACCTGTGGAAGACGCTGGATCTGAAGGGATTCAAGCTGCAGGGCAACGGTCCGGTCGTGAAGTTCGACGGCTGCGACGACAGGACTGCCGCTGAAAAACTGGTGGGTCTGTACGTGGGTGTGCCCCGCCACGAATTGCCGGCGACCGAGGATGGCGAGTACTACTGGGGCGATCTGATCGGCCTCGACGTCGTCAATGCCGAAGGTGAGCGCCTGGGGCGCATCGATCGCCTGCTGGAAACCGGCGCCGATTCGGTGCTTGTCGTCGTTGACGATTCCGCGTCCGCCGACAAGCCGCTTGAACGTCTGATTCCTTTCGTTTCGGCGGTGGTGAAGGATGTCGATCGCGATGCTGCGGTCGTGCGCGTGGAGTGGGGCGCGCAGTGGTAGCTGATCCGGCGGCGGAGTCCGCGCCGGATGGAGGGGCGCGGAACGAGCCGATCACCTTCGAAGTGGTCACGCTGTTTCCGGAAATGTTTTCTGCCATCGAACGCAGCGGCATCACGCGGCGCGCGATGGAGCGCGGATTGTGGCAGGGGCGCTATGTGAACCCGCGCGACTTCGCGCAGGACGCGCACCGTACGGTGGATGACCGCCCGTACGGTGGCGGACCCGGCATGGTGATGATGGCCGAACCGCTGGCCCGGGCGATTGCCGAATGCAAGGCACGCCATGATACGCCGCTCAAGGTGGTGCATTTTTCGCCGGCGGGCGAGCGGCTGACGCATGGCCGGGTCATGGATCTGGTTGGCGAGCAGGCGCTGCTGCTGCTGTGCGGCAGGTATGAAGGGATGGACCAGCGGCTGATCGATCGTCATGTCGATCTCGAACTGTCGCTCGGGGATTTCGTGCTGTCGGGTGGCGAATTGCCCGCGATGGCACTGATGGACGCAATCATCCGGCAGTTGCCGGGTGCGCTGAACGATGCCACTTCGGCGGTCGAGGATTCTTTTGTTGCCGGCCTGCTCGACTGTCCGCATTACACGCGGCCGGAGGTGTGGGAAAGCGAGGCGGTACCGGAAGTGCTGCTGTCCGGCGACCATGCGCGGATCAGGCGCTGGCGTGCGGAACAGGCGCTGGCGCTGACGCGCCGGCGGCGACCGGACCTGCTGGCCGGTGCCGGGCAGGACGACGGGAAATGATTTTAGTAGTGGGCAGTCTGCAGTACCGACTGTCCGAAATAAACGCGCGCATCACGGAACAAGTGCTCTGCGGCAAGGCAATGCCACTGACCAGGAGTCATCGCAATGAATCTGATTGAACAACTCGAACAGGAAGAAATCGCCCGTCTGGCGAAAGTGATCCCCGACTTCGCACCGGGCGACACCGTGATCGTGAACGTGAATGTGGTCGAAGGCGACCGCAAGCGCGTCCAGGCTTACGAAGGCGTGGTGATCTCGAAGCGCAACCGCGGTCTGAACTCGAATTTCATCGTGCGCAAGATTTCCAGCGGCGAAGGCGTCGAGCGTACCTTCCAGACCTATTCGCCGATGATCGCGTCGATCGAAGTCAAGCGTCGTGGCGATGTGCGCCGCGCCAAGCTGTACTACCTGCGCGAGCGTTCGGGCAAGTCGGCACGCATCAAGGAAAAGCTGGCCAAGCGAGTCACGCCGGCCGCCAAGCAGAGCTGATCGGCATTGCCACCGGCGCCGCCGCTGCGCCGGGCATGAAAAAGGGACCGCAAGGTCCCTTTTTCATTTGTGACGTGCGATGCTGCGCGGCGGCAGTGCGCGCCGGTGTCAGGCGCCGCGGTCTGGCTGCAGCACCTGCAGGATCTGTGCGCGCACGCCGGCTGCATCCAGTCCGACTTCCGCCATCAGCAGTGCCGGGTCGCCGTGATCGACGAAACGGTCGGGCAGGCCGATGCGCAGCACGCGGCAGGACAGCCCGGCATTGTGGATCACCCGCTCGACCTCGCTGCCGGCGCCGCCGATCAGCGCGTTTTCTTCCAGCGTGACGATCAAGGTGTGGCGTCGGGCCAGATCGATCACCAGCGCCTCGTCCAGCGGCTTGGCGAAGCGCATGTTGGCCACGCTGGCATCGAATTCGTCGGCCACCGCCAGCGCCGGCGTGAGCATGGCGCCGAACGCCAGCAGCGCGGCTGCGCCCTTGCCTGAACGGCGCAGTTCGCCGCGGCCGATGGCCAGCGCCTGCATGTCGGCCTGCAGTTCCGTGCCCGGCCCGCTGCCGCGCGGATAGCGCACCGCGCTCGGGCCTTCGTGCAGGTAGGCGGTGTACAGCATCTGCCGGCATTCGTTCTCGTCGCTCGGCGTCATCACCACGATGTTCGGCAGGCACAGCAGGAAGGACAGGTCGAAGGCGCCGTGGTGGGTGGCACCGTCGGCACCGACCAGACCGGCGCGGTCGAGCGCCATCATGACCGGCAGGTTCTGCAGGCAGATGTCGTGGATCAGCTGATCGTAGGCGCGTTGCAGGAAGGTCGAGTAGATGGCGACCACCGGCTTGATGCCCTCGCAGGCCAGGCCGGCGGCGAAGGTCAGTGCATGCTGCTCGGCGATGCCGACATCGAAATAGCGCTTCGGATGCTCGGCAGCAAAACGCACCATGCCGGAACCTTCGCGCATCGCCGGCGTGACCGCCATCAGCTTGTCGCAGCGCGCGGCCATGTCGCACAGCCAGTCGCCGAACACCTGGGTGTAGGTCAGCTTGCCGCCGCCCTTGCCGGTCTGGATGCCGGCCTGGTGATCGAACTTGCCGACGCCGTGATACAGGATGGGGTCGGCTTCGGCCAGCTTGTAGCCGTAGCCCTTCTTCGTGATCACGTGCAGGAACTTCGGTCCGGGCAGTTCGCGCAGGTTTTCCAGCGTTGGAATCAGTGCGTCGAGGTCGTGACCGTCGATCGGGCCGTAGTAGTGGAAACCGAATTCCTCGAACAGCGTGCCCGGCGTGATCATGCCCTTCACGTGCTCTTCGGCGCGCTTGGCGAACTCCTTCAGCGAGGGGGCCAGTTCGAGCACGCGCGCGCCGGCGCGGCGGGCCGCATTGTAGGTCTGGCCGGACAGCAGTCGGGTCAGATACTTGTTCAGTGCGCCGACCGGCGGCGAGATCGACATGTCGTTGTCGTTCAGGATGACCAGCAGGTCGGCATCCTCGACACCGGCGTTGTTCAGCGCCTCGAAAGCCATGCCGGCGCTCATCGCGCCGTCGCCGATCACTGCGATGCTGTGCCGTTTCTGACCCTGCGCGCGCGATGCGATGGCCATGCCGAGTGCCGCCGAGATCGAGGTCGACGAGTGGGCGGTACCGAAGGTGTCGTACTCGCTCTCGCAGCGGCGCGGGAAGCCGCTGACGCCCTTGTACTGGCGCAGTGTCGCCATGCCTTCGCGCCGGCCGGTCAGTATCTTGTGCGCGTAGGTCTGGTGGCCGACGTCCCAGACGATGCGGTCGTTCGGCGTGTCGTAGACGTAGTGCAGTGCGACGGTGAGTTCCACCGTACCGAGGTTCGACGACAGATGGCCGCCGGTGCGGGACACCGACTCGACCAGGAACTTGCGCAGTTCGTCGGCCAGTGGCGTGAGTTCTCGCGCTTCCAGGGCACGGACGTCAGCCGGCGATGCGATCTTGTCCAGCAGCGGGTAGGCACTCATTGTTTGGGTGGATCTGTCCATCAGTTCTGTCTTGTCAGCACGAAATCCGCCAGTTCGCGCAGGCGCCGGGCACCGGCGCCGAAATGCTCGAGGCTGGCCACGGCTTCGCCATGCAGTTCGCGCGCCCGTTCGCGCGCGCGGCCGAGGCCCAGGGTGCTGACATAAGTCGGTTTGTTGGCGGCGGCATCCTTGCCGGCGGTCTTGCCCAGTGCGGCCGTGCTGGCTTCGCAATCGAGCACATCGTCGACCACCTGGAACAGCAGTCCGACCGTCGCCGCATAGTGATCCAGCCGGGCTGCGGCGGCAACGTCGAGGCTGCCGCAGCCGGCGCCCAGCCTGACCGCGCAGCGTATCAGTGCGCCGGTCTTGTGGATATGCATGAATTCGAGTTCGGCCACGCCCAGTGCGACGCCGACCGATGCCAGATCTATCGCCTGTCCGCCGGCCATGCCGCGCGAACCGGACGCGACCGCAAGTTCAGACACCAGCCGGACGCGTGCCGCCGGTTCGACCGGACAGTGCTCGGCCAGCAGCAGGAAGGCGAGCGACTGCAGGCTGTCGCCAACCAGCAGCGCGGTGGCGTCGTCGTACTGCACGTGCACGGTCGGCTTGCCCCGGCGCAGCACATCGTCGTCCATGCACGGCATGTCGTCGTGCACCAGCGAATAGGCGTGGATCAGTTCGACCGCGCAGGCCGCGGCGTCGAGCGCCGCCGGATCGGCTCCGGACAGCGCGCCGGCTGCATGACAGAGCAGGGGGCGAACGCGCTTGCCGCCACCCAGCACTGCATAGCGCATGGCATCGTGCAGCCGGGCAGGCGCGATCGCGATGGATGGCAGGAAGCGGTCCAGCGCCGATTCGGTGCGTTGCTGGATGGCGCCGGTCCACTCGCCGAATGTCGGCGCGAGCTCACTCATCGATGCCGCTGCCGGCCGGGAAATCGCGCAGAAGACCATCCTCGAGTATCTGTACCTTCTGCTCGGCGGCATTGAGTGCCGACTGGCAGTGGCGTACCAGTTCCACGCCGCGCTGATAGCGCTCCAGTGCGCCGTCCAGCGGCAGCTTGCCATCCTCCATTGCGCGCACGATGGCTTCGAGCTCCTCGATCGCGTGCTCGAAGCTGGCGGGGGCAGAGGCCGTGTCTGCTTTTCTGGTCATTCTGTCAGTGCGCGTCGGGCAAACTCTGAAAAATAGCTGATCCAACACGGCCGGTCAAACGCTATACTGCCCGGCTTTGCCACGCGATTCCGTTCGTCGCGCGCATGTGCGCACACCCCTGCGCAGTGCGTCCCGCGAGAGTGGGGTTGCGGTTTTCCAACTTTGACTTCGGGGGTTGGGGAATGTCCGATATACAGTCCATTACCCGTCTGGAACAGGCACACACGCAGTTTCCGGTGTCCTGGTATTTCGATGCGCCGCTGTTCGAAATCGAAAAGCGCGTGCTGTTCGACAACGGGCCTGGATACGTAGGTCACGAATTGATGGTGCCCAATGTGGGCGACTATCAGACCTTGGGCTGGGCCGACGACGCACTGATGCTGGTGCGCAGCGAATCTGGCAGCGACGGCGGCATCGAACTGCTGTCCAATGTGTGCCGCCATCGCCAGGCGCTGATGATGAAGGGGCGCGGCAACACGCCCAACATCGTCTGCCCGGTGCATCGCTGGACCTACGACACGCGTGGCGAACTGCTCGGCGCACCGCATTTCCCGAGCACGCCCTGCCTCAACCTGAAGCGCAGCCCGCTGATCAACTGGAAGGGGCTGCTGTTTTCCGGCAAGCGCGACGTGGTGGCCGACCTGGCCGGCATGCAGGTGGCGCCTGATCTCGACTTTTCGGGCTACATGCTCGACCACGTCGAGATGCACGAATGCAATTACAACTGGAAGACCTTCATCGAGGTCTATCTCGAGGACTACCACGTCGAGCCCTTCCACCCCGGGCTGGGCAAGTTCGTCACCTGCGATGACCTGAGCTGGCAGTTCGCGCGCGACTATTCGGTGCAGCGTGTCGGCGTCAACAACCGCCTGGCACGACCCGGTTCGCCGGCCTACGAGCGCTGGCACAAGGCCGTGCTCGAGTTCTATCGTGGCGAGATGCCGCCGCACGGCGCGATCTGGCTGACCTACTACCCGAACATCATGGTCGAGTGGTATCCGCACGTGCTGGTGGTCAGCACGCTCCATCCGCTGTCGCCCGAGCGCACGCTCAATGTCGTGGAGTTCTACTATCCCGAGGAAATCGTGCTGTTCGAACGCGAATTCATCGAAGCGGAACGCGAGGCCTACATGGAAACCGCGCGTGAGGACGACGAGATCGGCGAGCGCATGGATGCCGGCCGGCGTGCGCTGATGAAGCAGGGCCGCTCGGAAGTCGGCCCCTACCAGTCGCCGATGGAAGACGGCATGCAGCATTTCCACGAATGGTACCGCCGCGAACTGGCGGACTATCTGTGATTGCGGCTTGCCTTTCAGGGCTGTCGAGGGCACTTCGGTGCCCTGTTTTTTTGCCGGCCTGAGCGCCATGCAGTCGCTCTGGATGGTGCTGGCCAGCCTGCTTTTCGCATCGATGGGTGTGTGCGTGAAGCTCGCGAGCAATACGCTGCAGTCGCCGGAAATCGCTTTCTACCGCTGTTTCATTTCGCTGCTGCTGGTGGCTGGCGTGATGCGCCTGCGCGGTGCCACGTTCGCCACGCCCCATGCGGCGACGCACCTGAAACGGGGCGTATCGGGCGCGATTTCGCTGATCCTGTATTTCCAGGCGATTTCGCTGCTGCCGCTGCCGACCGCGGTGACGCTCAATTACACCTCGCCGCTGTTCATGGCAGCCTGGCTCGGTTTCACCGTGGCCGGCGAACTGTCGCGACCGCTGATGCTGGCGCTGGCCATCGGTTTCGCTGGCGTGGTGCTCGTGCTGCAGCCGACGCTGGGCAGCGACCAGTGGCTGGGCGGCTTGTGCGGGCTGGGGTCGGGCCTGATCGCTACCGTGGCCTATCTGAGCGTGCGCGACCTCGGGCGCCTGGGAGAGCCTGAGTGGCGCATCGTGCTGTATTTTTCCGCCTGTTCTTCCGTGCTGGCCGCACTGTGGGTGCTGGTCAACGGCGGTTTTCACCTGCCCGATGCGCGCACCTGGGCACTGCTGTTCGGCGTCGGCGTGTTCGGCACCGCCGCGCAGCTGTGCATGACCGCGGCCTACAAGGGCGGACGTACGCTGGTGTCGGCCAGTCTGGCCTACACCACGGTGGCTTTTTCCACCATCTACGGCGTGCTGCTTTGGCATGAGGTGCCAACTGCAGTAGTCTGGGCCGGCATGCTGCTCATTGTTGCGAGCGGCCTGCTGGCCCTGCTCAAGCCACCGCCGGCCAGGCTGTAGTCTTGCCGGCATCAAAACAGGAGTCGTCACGATGATCACTACCGATTTCAAGGGCAATCTGGTCACGGTGACCACGTTCGGCGAATTCACGCTCGCCGACTACCGTGAGTTCGAAGAACTGGTCAATTACCGCGTCAAGTTCCATGGCGTGGTCAATCTGCTGATCGACCTGCGCCAGATGACCGATTTCACGCTCGACATGGCGCTCGAGGAAATGCGCTTCGCACGCGCCCACAGCGATGATTTCGGCCGCATCGCGGTACTGGCCGGCAGCCCGTGGATGGCCTGGACGGCCTGGCTGTCGCAGGTCTTCGTCGATGCCGAAGTAGCGGTGTTCGACGACGAGTCGGCCGCTGCGGACTGGCTCGGCACCACGGTCTAGACGGTCGTGGCACCGCTGATCAGTGCCGCGTCACTCGCCGCGGCGGCGAGTGACGAAGGACTGGTGGTCGTCGACTGCCGTCATGACCTGGCCAGACCGGATGCGGGCGAAGCCGCCTGGCGCGAGGGTCATCTGCCGGGCGCCTTGTTCATGCACCTCGATCGTGACCTGTCGGCGCCGAAGAACGGGCGCAACGGCCGTCATCCGCTGCCCGCACCGGCGGATTTCGCCGCACTGCTGGGGCGGCTCGGCATCACGCCGCGTCATCGTGTCGTCGCCTACGACGACGCGGGCGGCATGTTCGCCGCGCGCCTGTGGTGGATGCTGCGCTGGATCGGACACGCCGAGGTGGCGGTGCTCGATGGCGGTCTGGTGGCGTGGCAGGCGGCGGGCGGCGTGCTGGATACCAGCGTGCGCGTGCTGCCGGCGTGCCGCTATCCGGTGGGAGCGGTGGCACCGACCGTCGATGCCGCCGGCGTGCTCGCGAACCTGAACGATGGTGCGCTGCTGCTGGTGGATGCCCGCGCGCCGGACCGTTTCCGCGGCGAGAACGAGACGCTGGACCCGGTCGGCGGCCACATTCCGGGTGCCGTGAACCGCTTCTTCAGACTCAATCTCGATGCGGACGGCCGCTTCAAGAGCGCCGACGCACTGCGCGCCGAATGGCGGGCGCTGGTCGGCGGGCGTGACCCGGCATCGCTGGTCATGCAGTGCGGCAGCGGGGTCACCGCCTGCCACAACCTGCTGGCACTGGAGTTTGCTGGGCTGCACGGCGCCCGCCTGTATCCCGGCTCATGGAGCGAGTGGTGCAGCGATCCGTCGCGTCCGGTGGCGTGCTGACCTGCGTCAGATGGCCGGAATGGTCGACGCCGGCCGCGTGGCAAGATCGTGCTTGAATGATTCCGATGCCCGGCCGCGCCGTGCGCGGCCGGGCATTCTTGCTTTGGCTGCACTACAGGAGAAACGAATGACTTCACTTTTCGACCCGCTCAGGCTGGGTGAACTGGACCTCGCCAACCGCATCGTCATGGCGCCGCTGACCCGCAACCGTGCGGTCGACGGCCTGGCTCCCGGTCCGCTGACCGTCGAGTACTACCGCCAGCGCGCCAGCGCCGGTCTGATCATCGCCGAGGCGACCCAGATCAGTCCGATGGCACAGGGCTATTTCGGCACGCCGGGCATCCATTCGGCGCAGCAGGTCGCCGGCTGGCGACAGGTGACCGATGCCGTGCATGTCGCCGGCGGACGCATCATCCTGCAGCTGTGGCACGTCGGGCGCATTTCGCACACCTCGCTGCTGCCGGGCGGTGCCTCGCCGGTGTCATCGACGGCGCGCCGTCCGAACGCGCAGTGCTTCACCCGTGACGGCTTTGCCGACGTGTCGGCTCCGCGCGCGCTGCGTGACGACGAGCTGCCGGGCCTGATCGCCGACTACCGCCAGGCTGCGCGCAACGCGATCGATGCCGGATTCGACGGCGTCGAGGTGCATTCGGCCAACAGCTACCTGCTCGACCAGTTCCTGCGCGACAGCGTGAACGACCGCAGCGGGCCTTACGGTGGTCCGATCGAGAACCGCGCCCGGCTGCTGATCGAAGTCATGCAGGCCGTGGCTGCCGAGATCGGCGCCGCGCGCACCGGCGTACGGCTGTCGCCGGCGACCACCTTCTGCGATACGCCGCTCGACAGCGATCCGCAGGCGCTGCACGGCCATGTGCTCGACCGGCTGTCGCCGCTGGGCCTGGCCTTCGTGCACATGATCGAGGGCGAAACCGGTGGCGAACGCGCGCCCGCCAGCGTCAATCCGCCGATCGACTACGCGGCGCTGCGCCGCCGTTTCAAGGGCGGCTGGATCGTGAACAACGGCTACGACCGCGCGAGCGCGATGCAAGCCGTGTCGTCGGGCGCGGCCGATGCGGTCGCCTTCGGTCGGCCCTTCATTTCGAATCCGGATCTGGTGCGTCGTCTGCGCGAGAACGCCGGCTACAACGAGCTGCGCGCCAACCTGCTGTACGGCGGCGCCGCCGAGGGCTATACCGACTACCCGACGCTGGACGCCGCCTGATCGCGGCCGGGGACGCCATATGGTGCCCCCGGCTGACGGACCCTAGCGCCGCAGGTCGAGCGTGAATGGGAAGTTCGGATTGCGCTCTTCCGGCGGTGGCGACACATGCCCCGGCGTGTGGCCCATCGCGAAGAAGCGGGCCAGCCGGCGTCCTTCCGCCTCGTAGGAATTGACCGGGAAGGTTTCGTGGTTGCGTCCGCCCGGATGCGCCACGTGGTACTGGCAACCGCCCATCGAGCGCTTCATCCAGTCGTCGACCAGATCGAAGGTCAGCGGTGCATGCGGCGCGATCATCGGGTGCAGGCAGTTCGACGGTTGCCAGGCCCGGTAACGCACGCCGGCGACGAATTCGCCGATCCGGCCGGTCGGTGCCAGCGGTACCCGGCGGCCATTGACCGCCAGTACGTGCCGGTCGTCGACCAGGCCGTGCACCTTGACCTGCAGCCGTTCCACCGAGGAATCGACGTAGCGCACTGTGCCGCCCGCCGACCCTTCCTCGCCGAGCACATGCCAGGGTTCGAGCGCGCTGCGTAGTTCGATCCGCACGTTGTTGGCCACGTACTCGCCGATGCGCGGGAAGCGGAACTCGAAGTGCGGCGCAAACCAGTCCAGCTCCATCGGATAGCCGAAGGCGCGCAGTTCATCGACCACGTCGCGCATGTCCTCCCAGACGAAGTGCGGCAGCATGAAGCGGTCGTGCAGTTCGGTGCCCCAGCGCTTGAGCCGTGGTGGCGAGTACGGTTCCTGCCAGAAACGGGCGATCAGTGAGCGCAGCAGCAGTTGCTGGGTCAGGCTCATGCGCGCATGCGGCGGCATTTCGAAGCCGCGCATTTCCAGCAGGCCGAGCCGCCCGGTCGAACCGTCGGGCGAGAACAGCTTGTCGATGCAGAACTCTGCGCGGTGCGTGTTGCCGGTGGCGTCGACCAGCAGGTTGCGCAGGATGCGGTCTATCAGCCAGGGCGGCGTGTAGCCGGTGTCCTGGCTGCGCCGCTCGATCTCGGCCAGCGCGATCTCCATCTCGTAGACCGCGTCGTTGCGCGCCTCGTCGATGCGCGGTGCCTGGCTGGTCGGGCCGATGAACAGGCCGGAAAACAGGTAGGACAGCGACGGGTGGTTGTGCCAGTAGCTGATCATGCTGCGCAGCAGGTCGGGCCGGCGCAGGAAGGGCGAATCGGCCACCGTGGCACCGCCCAGCACGAAGTGGTTGCCACCGCCGGTGCCGCTGTGACGGCCGTCGATCATGAACTTCTCGGTACCGAGCCGGCACTCGTGCGCGGCTTCGTACAGGAAGGTGGTGCCGGCCACCATGTCGTCCCATGAGTGGCTGGGCTGGATGTTGACTTCCAGCACGCCGGGGTCGGGCGTGATGCGCAGCACCTCCAGCCGTGCGTCGCGCGGTGGCTCGTAGCCTTCGAGCACGACCGGC
This sequence comes from Betaproteobacteria bacterium, assembly GCA_020621405.1. Lineage (GTDB taxonomy): Bacteria > Pseudomonadota > Gammaproteobacteria > Burkholderiales > Rhodocyclaceae > Methyloversatilis. The sequence goes on along the minus strand of JAHRYN010000003.1, from coordinate 244,530 downwards.
AAACCGCAGTCGGCGGCCGTGTCCTCGATAGCGCTGACCAGTTCGAGGTAGTCATCGAGCGTCGGCAGCGGCGGCATGAACAGGTACAGGATGCCGTTGCGTACCTGGGCGCACAGCGCCGTGCGTGTGATCCAGCCAGCCGACTCGAAGGGCTGGGGCGGGCGATCGGCCGGGGCCGTTCGATCGGTTTCATGGCCGGGGTCGACCGAACTCCGCAGCTCGTCCAGCGGCGTCTGCATGCGCCACGAAATTTCGCGCCAGGGCTTGAGCGGCACTTCCTGCTGCATCGGGTCCGGTGCGTGCACCCACGGGTAGTCGGTCTCCGACACCCAGGGCTGCGAATCGAGCGGCAGCCGATAGCCCATCGGCGAGTCGCCCGGTATCAGGTAGCAGCGCTCTGCGCGCAGGAACCACTGGCCGCTCTGCCAGGCCTTGCCGGACGGTGTGCGCGCCAGCGGCAGGATGTGGCCGACCACGCTGTCCAGTCCGGTGTCGAACAGCCGGCGCATGCGTTCGCGCTCCAGCGCATCGTCGAGACGGGCATCGAACGGATCGACGTTCACCGGCAGCTTGCGCTCGCGCCACAGGTAGTACCAGACGTCCTCGAAGGCCGGGAATACGTATTTCGCGTCGACTGCCAGCCGGGTGGCCAGCGCGTCCAGAAAGCGTGCGCTGTCGGCGTCGGTCAGTGCGTAGTGCACCGACTCGTCGGCGAACAGTTCGGGCCGCGTCCAGACCGGTTCGCCGTCGCGCCGCCAGAAGCAGCTGAGTGACCAGCGCGGCAGCTGCTCGCCCGGATACCACTTGCCCTGGCCGTAGTGCAGCAGGCCACCGGGCGCGTAGCGTGCCTTCAACTTCGCCAGCAACTCGGTGCCGAGCAGACGCTTGACCGGCTTGTCCGGCGGCGAATCGGCGGTGGTGTTCCACTCGTCGCCATCGCGGTCATCGACCGACACGAAGGTCGGTTCGCCACCCATCGTCAGCCGGACGTCGTGCTGCCGCAGATCGACGTCGATGTGGTGCCCGAGTGCCTCGATGCGCGACCAGGCGTCGTCGGCATAGGGTTTGGTGACGCGCGGCGCTTCCCAGATGCGCTCCACCTTCATGTGGTGTTTGAATTCGGTTTCGCACTTTTCGGTCAGGCCGGTGATCGGTGCCGCCGACGACGGTTCGGGCGAGCAGGCCAGCGGAATGTGGCCCTCGCCGGCGAACAGGCCTGAAGTCGGGTCCAGGCCGATCCAGCCGGCGCCTGGCAGATACACCTCGCACCAGGCATGCAGATCGGTGAAGTCCTTTTCCGGGCCGCTCGGGCCGTCCAGCGATTTCACGTCCGCGGTCAGCTGGATCAGGTAGCCGGACACGAAGCGTGCCGCCAGACCGAGATGGCGCAGCACCTGCACCATGACCCAGGCCGAATCCCGGCATGAGCCGCTGCCTTTCTGCAGCGTCTCTTCCGGCGTCTGCACGCCGGGTTCCATCCGGATCAGGTAGCGGATGTCCTGCTGCAGCTGCTGGTTCAGTGCGACCAGATAGTCGACGCTCGCCTTGCCGCCCGTGCACAGCGCGCGCGCGTTGTCGACCCAGCGGGCAAAGCGCGGCGCCTTGTTGTGATCGAGCGGCAGCTTCACCAGATAGGGGAAGAGCTCGTGCTTCTGGCTGAACGTGTAGGTGAAAGGGATCTTCTCGGCTTCCGGCTCGAGGAAGAAGTCGAATGGATTGATGACCGACATTTCGGCCACCAGATCGATCTCGATGCGCAGTTCGCGCGTCGGTTCCGGAAATACCAGCCGGGCCAGATAGTTGGCCTGCGGATCCTGCTGCCAATTGATGAAATGCCCGCCCGGCGTGGCACGCAGCGAATACGACAGGACGGGCGTGCGCGTGTGCGGTGCAGGGCGCAGGCGCACGACCTGCGGGCTCAGCATCACCGGACGGTCGTAGCGGTAATGGGTGACGTGATTCAGCGCGACGTGGATGGACACGGAAGACTCCCTGGGACTCGGGCCCGGATGGCGCCCTGCTGGGGTCTAAGCAATTAGCGTGCGCATCGGGATACGGGCTTTTCGGTGGTTTTTCGGCAGCAGGCGCATTTGGCACGGGCCGTCGGGCTGTTGCCATGCCCCATTCCAGTGCATGGTACGCGTCATCCTTCGCCGGTGTCGCGCTCCCGGGTCAGGCCCAGCCGGCGCGCCAGCTTGCGCAGATTGCTCGGGTCCACGTCCAGCCGGCGTGCCGCTTCCGCCCAGTTCTGCCGGCAGTCGTCCAGTGCCTGGCGTATCTGCTGGCGCTGCACCGCGTCGACGGCATCGCGCAGGTGCAGTGCGGTGGTGGCGGGTGCGCTGTCACCGGCCACGGGGCGCGTGTCGTCGCCGGGCGCCGGCGTGCCGGTGCTGTCGAGATCGAGCAATGCCGGCGGCAGCGTGACGATGTCGGTGCGCGCCGCGCCGCGGCTCACCGCCTTCAGCGCGGCGCGGCTGATTACATGCTCCAGCTCTCGCACATTGCCCGGCCAGGCGTAGCGGCACAGGGCGTCCTCGGCTTCCGGCGACAGGCGCAGACTGCGCAGGCCCAGGCGGGCTCGGTTCAGTTCGAGAAAGCGTCCGGCCAGCACCAGCACGTCGGCGCCACGTTCGCGCAGTGGCGGAATCGGTACCGGATAGACCGACAGGCGATGGTAGAGGTCGGCACGGAAGGCGCCATCGCGCACACCGTCACGCAGATTGCGGTTGGTTGCCGCGATCACGCGCACGTCGACATGTCTGGGGCGGTCGGCGCCGAGCCGCTGTATTTCTCCGTCCTGCAATGCGCGCAGCAGCTTGGCCTGCACCGGCAGCGGCAGTTCGCCGACTTCGTCGAGGAAGAGCGTGCCGCCGTCTGCCGCCTCGAAGCGGCCGGCGCGATCGGTCGTCGCACCCGAAAAGGCGCCCTTGGCATGTCCGAACAGCTCGCTTTCGGCCAGTGATTCCGGCAGTGCTGCGCAATTCACATGGACCAGGGGTTGCGTCGCGCGGCGCGAATGCCGATGCACATGGCGGGCGAACAGTTCCTTGCCGACGCCGGTTTCGCCCAGCAGCAGCACCGGCAGTTCGGAATCTGCGACCACCTTCAGTTCATGCAGCAGGCGCTGGATGATGTCGCTCCGGCCGACGATGTCGGTGTCGTCGGCCGCCGTTGTGCGCGGGCCGGCCGGATCGCCGGCGACGCTGCGCGACATCCGCATGGCGTGGATTTCCTGCTCCAGCCGCGTGACCCGGATGGCCGCCTCGACCAGCAGCGCGAGCCGGCGCAGGTCGCCGCGTGCCCGGGCGGTGAAGGTGCCGGTCTGCAAGGCATCCAGCGTCAGCACGCCCCAGGGCTGATCCTCGACATGCAGGCTGATGCCCATGCAGTCGTGCACCGGCAGCGGTTCGCCGACCCGCGCGTCGAGCAGGCCGTCGTACGGGTCGGGCAGTGCGCTGTCGTGATCGAACGACGTGATGTCGCGTCGCGACAGGATCGCCGACAGCCGTGGATGCTGGCTGACGACGAAACGCCGGCCCAGCGTTTCGCGCACCAGACCGTCCACCGCCAGCGGGCGCAGGCTGTCTTCCTCCAGCTGCAGCAGCGCCACCGCGCCACAGCGGAAATGGGTGCGCAGGCTGGACACCAGCCGCTGCAGACGTACGGCGTGCGGCAGGTCGACCGCCAGATCGGCGAGAAATGAGGATTCCATCGTGTAGATAGTACCTTTGTAAGGTTTTTTTGACCTTTTTTTCGATGGTTAAAAATACTTTTATTTTCTCAGGTGGCTGATTTAATTCGGGTATATCCGCTGGCATCGTCCTTGCAAAGTACTTCGGGTCTTCATCTGGCAAGGAACCCGAACATGACGTTGCTTGATCAATCCCTCGGTGCGCTGGCGCGCAGCATTCCCGGTGCCACGCAGGTGTTTCATGAGCACAAGCTCGACTTCTGCTGCGGTGGCAAGCACAGCCTGCGCGAAGCAGCCGAACAGCGGGGCATCGATGCGCAGCAGATCGCCGACCGGCTCGAAGCCATACAGGCGGAGGTGGTTGGCGAGGGGCGCGACTGGCGTGCGGCGACGGCCGCCGACCTGATCGCCTACATCCTGTATCGCTTCCATGAGCGTCATCGCGAACAGCTGCCGGAACTGATCCGCCTCGCCCAGCGCGTCGAGCAGGTGCATGGCGACCGCGCCGACTGCCCGATCGGTCTGGCCGATCACCTGATACTGATGCGGCAGGAACTCGAAAGTCACATGGAAAAGGAGGAGCAGGTACTGTTTCCTGCGCTGTCGCAGGGTTATATAGCCGAGTTGCAAGGGCCGCTCGAGGTGATGCGGCATGAGCATGACCAGCACGGCGAGGCGCTTGTGACGCTCGAGGCGCTGACGCACGACATCACGCTGCCGCGCGGTGCCTGCAACACCTGGCGCGCGCTCTATCTCGGCCTGAGCGCGTTGCGCGAGGACCTGATGGAGCACATCCACCTGGAGAACAACATCCTGTTCGAAGGGCTGAACCGTGAGCCGGCGCTTGCCGGAGCAGGGCACGGCTGAACGAGGGAATCAGGTCGCCGAGATCAGCCGGCGGCCGCATCGGGCTTCGGTCGCGCCTGGCGCGCGAACCCGACGCTGCGGCTGTCGAGCGCGACCGACTTCACCATTGCCCAGACGCGCATGCCGATCGCGAGCTGCAGGCGGTCACAGGATTCGCGCGTGATCAGCGCGCGTATCGAGGTCGAACCCAGATCGACAGCGACATCCACGTAGGGACCTTCGCGCGGCGTCATCGACAGCACGTGTCCGGCCAGCTGGTTGGTGATGCTGACGTCCACCGGCTGCGTCAGCGCGAGCGCCACATCGCGCGCACGGATGCGCACGCGCACCGGGGTGCCGGCTGCCAGATCGACGCGCGGTACCCGGATCTGCCCGTCGGCGAAGCGCAGCGTGGTCATGCCGTAATGATCGTCATGCTGTGCCACCGCGCAGTCGATCACCGAACCGGCCTCGTAGCGGCCGACCAGCGGCGAATGTTCGGGCAGCGACATGATGTGGGCCAGTTCGCCGCTGGCCACTGTGCGCCCCTCGCTGACAATGACCAGATGGCGGGCCAGGCGCGTCACTTCGTCGATCGAGTGGCTGACGTACAGCACCGGCAGTTCGAATTCATGCGCCAGGCGCTCAATGTAGGGCAGTACCTCGGCCTTGCGCGGCGCGTCGAGCGAAGCGAGCGGTTCGTCCATCAGCAGCAGTGCCGGCTGGCGCAGCAGTGCGCGGCCGAGCGCGACGCGCTGCCGTTCGCCGCCGGACAGGTGGTGCGGCCGGCGGTCGAGCAGATGGGCGAGGCCGAGCACGTCGATCACGCCGGTCCAATCAACTGCCTGCGTGCCGCGGGCGCGCTTCAGGCCGTAGCGCAGGTTGCCGGCGACATTGAGGTGTGGGAACAGGCGGGCGTCCTGGAATACGTAGCCGATGCCGCGCTGTTCCAGCGGCAGGTCGATGCCGCGCGCACGATCGAAGAACACCCGGTCGCCGACGCGGATGATGCCGTCGTCCGGCGAAATGATGCCGGCTACTGCGTTGACCAGCGAGGTCTTGCCGGCGCCGCTGCGGCCGAACAGCGCGCTGATGCCCTGCGATGGCAGCTCGACATCGACGTCGAGCCCGAGCGCGCCGAGCCGCTTGCGGAAACGCAGTTCGATCACGGCCGCCCCAGCCAGTGCTGCGCGCGCCGGTGCAGCCATTCCGAGGTGGCGATGGCGCCGATCGCCAGCGCCATCGACAGGCCGACCAGTCGCAGCGCGACGGCGTCGCCGTCCGGTGTCTGCGTTGCAGTGTAGATGGCCAGCGGCAGGGTGCGGGTTTCGCCCTCGATGTTCGAGGCGAAGGTGATGGTGGCGCCGAATTCGCCGAGACTGGCGGCAAACGCCATCATCGAGCCGGACAGGATGCCCGGCAGCATCAGCGGCAGCGTCACGCTGCAGAAGGCATCCAGGCGGGTGGCGCCCAGCGTGCGTGCGGCCAGTTCGAGTCCGCGGTCGACGGCTTCGAGCGACAGCCGGATCGCCCGCACCATCAGCGGAAACGACATCACGGCTGCGGCGACCACGACGCCCTGCGTGGTGAAGATGAGCTGGAGGCCGAAGGTCTGCTTGAGCCAGGCACCGAGCGGCGCGCGCGTGCCGAGCGAAATGAGCAGCAGGTAGCCGATCACCACCGGCGGCAGCACCAGCGGCGCGTGCACGATGCCGTCGAACAGCGCACGGCCGGGGAAGCGCGTGCGCGCCAGCAGCCAGGCGGTGACCAGCGCGAACGGCAGGCACAGCGCGGTGCTGGCCAGCCCGACCTTCAGGCTCAGCAGCAGGGCTTCCGTCTCGAGCGCGCTCAGCATCCGGCGACTATTTCAGGGCGAAGCCGTAGCGGCGGAACACGCTGCGCGCATTTTCGCCGCGCAGCGAGGCCAGGAAGTCGCGCGCTGCGGTCGTGTCCTGCCCGGCGACGATGGCGGCCGGATAGACGATGGGCGGATGGCTGTCGGGCGGGAAGATGCCGGCAATGCGCACCTTCGGCGTCACTGCCGCGTCGGTGATGTAGACGATGCCGGCCGGGACTTCGCCGCGCTCGACCAGGGTCAGTGCAGCTCGTACCGAATCGGCGCGTACGAGGCGCGGTTCGGCGATGTTCCACACGCGCAGGGAGGTCAGTGCCGCCTGGGCGTACTTGCCGACCGGTACGTGCGCCGGGTCGCCGGTGGCCAGCCGGCCGTCGCCGAGCAGGGCGGCCAGGTTGAACCCGGGTTTCAGTTCGACTGCCGTCTTGTTCTCCGCAGGCGTCACCAGCACCAGCCGGTTGCCGAGCAGGTCGAAACGGCTGCCGGCGGCGAGAAGCTTGCGTTCGGCCAGATAGTCCATCCACTGTTCGTCGGCCGACAGGAATACCTGCGCCTGCGCGCCGGCCTCGATCTGCCGCGCCAGTGCCGACGATGCGGCGAACGAGAACTTAACCTTCTGCCCGGTTCTGGCCTCGAAGTCGCGGCCGATGTCCTGCAGCGCATTGGTCAGGCTGGCGGCAGCGAATACGACGAGGTCGGCCGCGTTTGCCAGCGGAAGCTGCAGGCTCAGCAATATTGCAGCGAGCAGGCGTAAGGCGTTTTTCATCCGTGAGCTTCCATGGGTGGATGGATTGTGCGGGATGTCCCGGCGCGTGCAGCGCGTGCGGCAAAAAAATACCGCTGCAGGCCGCACAGCGGTACTCAAGGACATGGTTGGCGCGTGTTGCCGGGTCAGCCGGCGAGATCGTCCACCGTATCGACGATGACCGCGAACAGGTCGCCCAGTGCGGCGAGGCTGGCGGCCTGCAGCGCATCGGCACGCAGCGTGCCGCCGCCATGTGTCGGCAGGTCGCGTGTCGCGGTGGCCGAGGCAATCACGGTGGATGCGTAGCCGAGATTGAAGGCGCCGCGAGCTGTCGAATTCACGCACATGTGCGTCATGAAGCCGGCCAGCACGAGCTGTGTCACGCCGAGCTTCTTCAGTTCCTCCTCCAGCGTGGTGTGCACGAAGCTGTTCGGGTGCCCTTTGGTGATGACCCGTTCGCCGTCCTGTGGTGCGACGATGTCGGCGATGCGACCGATATGGGCGTGTACGTCATACGGTGTGCCGGGCCCCGCGTCATGCTGGATGTGGATGACCGGACGACCCAGGGCGCGGGCGCGGTCGAGCACGCGGCGCGCTTCGAGCAGCGCGGCGTCGATGCCGGCGAGCTGCATGATGCCTTCACGGTAGGTGTTCTGGCAGTCGATCATCACCAGAGCCGCGTCGTTCAGCGAGCCGGGCTTGTGGCCGAGGCCCATCAGGTCGCGCAGCGTGGTCAGTGAACTCATCGCGGTTGTCCTTTCAGGTGGGTGTGGTTTCCTGCGTCTGCATGAGGTGCAGCGCTTCGCTGACCAGCGGCAGCAGTCCGTCGTTGCCATCGCGGTTCATGTGTTCAACCAGCGCACGGCGCATGCGTGGTTCCCAGAAACGGCGGAGGTGTGCTGCGACCTCGCGCACCGCTTCATCGTGGTCAGGATAGCTGTGGAAGAACTGGCCGATCTGGTTGGCCATCCTGACGAGATTCTGCACGTCCATGTTCAGTCGATCTCCTGTGGTCGCGTGCCGTCCGTTGCCGCGTTGTTGTAGATGACCATCTGGCGGTCGCGCACGAATCCGCACAGCGTGACGCCGGTCCGCGCGGCCAGATCGATGGCCATTGCGGTCGGTGCGGAGATCGCGGCGAGCAGGCCGCCGCCGACGCTCGCCAGCTTGAGCACCATTTCGTAACTGGCGCGGCTGGTGACGATGGCGAAACCCTGCGCCGGATCGTGGCCGGCGTGCGCGATGGCGCCGATCAGCTTGTCGAGCGCATTGTGGCGGCCGACGTCCTCGCGCACCTGCAGCAGCTTTCCGTCCGGCGTCGCCCAGGCCGCGGCATGCGCGGCGCCGGTCAGTGCGTGCAAGGCCTGGCGTTGCGACAACTGGGCGAACGCGCGATGAATGGCGCGCTCGTCAGCTTGCGCGCGAGCCGCCACCCGTGCGACGGGGCGCGTCACTTGCGCGAGACTGTCGACACCGCACAAGCCGCAGCCGGTGCGTCCGGCCAGCGAGCGCCTGCGCGATTTCAAGGCATCGAAGGCGCGGTTGCCGATGCGCAGGTGAACTTCGATGCCGCCGGCGTGCCGCCGTGTTTCCGTTTCATACAGTTCCGACGCCTGCGCGATGATGCCTTCGGACAGGCTGAAACCGAGTCCGAAGTCCTCCAGGTCGATCGGGCTGGCCAGCATCACTGCATGCGAAATGCCGTTGTAGACGAGTGCGACCGGCACTTCCTCGGCCACGCATTCGAGCCGGGATTCGCGGCGCCCCCCATCGACGCGGGTCGCGCCGCGCAGCGTCTGTGCCGGCCAGTCGACGTCCCCGGCCAAGGCGTCGCAGAGGGTGTCCGGTCCGTCGATGAGCGATGCCTGTGCCGGCATCGCTCACACCTTTTCGCGCTGCCGGCGCGGCAGCAAGGCGATCTGGTGCTGCGAGAAATCGCGGTGGCGCTTCTGCCACTCGGATGGCTGTGTCACGCGTGTCACCTCGACCGCGGTCACCTTGTATTCGGGGCAGTTGGTCGCCCAGTCCGAATTGTCGGTGGTGATCACGTTGGCGCCGGATTCCGGGAAGTGGAAGGTGGTGTAGACGACGCCCGGTTGCATGCGCTCCGACACCCGCGCGCGCAGCACGGTCTGACCCGCGCGCGAGCTGATGCCTACCCAGTCGCCTTCGCCGATGCCGCGCGTCTCCGCGTCGACCGGATGGATTTCCAGTCTGTCCTCGTCATGCCACATCGAATTCGCGGTACGACGGGTCTGTGCGCCGACGTTGTACTGCGACAGGATGCGGCCGGTGGTCAGGATCAGCGGGAAGCGCTTCGACGTGCGTTCTTCGGTCGGTACATACTCGGTCAGCATGAATCGGCCCTTGCCGCGCACGAATTCGTCGATGTGCATGATGGGCGTGCCGTCCGGTGCGTCGTCGTTGCATGGCCACTGGATGCTGCCCATTTCGTCGAGCTTGCGGTAGCTGACGCCGTGGAAGGTCGGCGTCAGACGCGCGATCTCGTCCATGATTTCCGACGGATGGCTGTAGTGCATCGGATAGCCGAGTGCATTCGACAGCATGGCCGTGATCTCCCAGTCTTCCTTGCCGCCCAGCGGCGGCATGACCTTGCGCACCGGCGAGATCCGGCGCTCGGCGTTGGTGAAGGTGCCGTTTTTCTCGAGGAAGCTCGAACCCGGCAGGAACACGTGCGCGAACTTGGCGGTTTCGTTCAGGAACAGGTCCTGCACGACCACGCATTCCATTGCGCGCAGCGCGGCTTCGACATGCTGCGTGTTCGGGTCGGACTGCACGATGTCCTCGCCTTCGCAGTACAGGCCGAGGAAGCTGCCATCCAGTGCCGCCTCGAACATGTTCGGGATGCGCAGCCCCGGCTCCGGTTGCGGCTCGACACCCCAGGCCTCCCTGAACAGCGCGCGCGTGGCCGCGTCCGACACGTGGCGGTAGCCCGGCAGTTCGTGCGGAAAGCTGCCCATGTCGCAGGAGCCCTGAACATTGTTCTGGCCGCGTAGCGGGTTCACGCCCACGCCTTCGCGGCCGATGTTGCCGGTGGCCATCGCGAGGTTGGCGATGCCGATCACCGTGGTCGAACCCTGGCTGTGCTCGGTCACGCCCAGGCCGTAGTAGATCGCGGCGTTGCCGCCCGTGGCGAACAGCCGTGCTGCGGCCCGTACGTCGGCAGCGGGCACGCCGGTCGCGGCTGCCATGGCTTCGGGCGAGTTCTCGGGCAGTGCGACGAAATCGCGCCACTGTTCGTACGAATGCCATTCGCAGCGCTCACGCACGAAATCTTCCTTCACCAGCCCGTCGGTCACGACGACATGGGTCATTGCCGTGATCAGTGCGACATTGCTGCCCGGTTTCAGCTTCAGGTGATGGTCGGCCGCGATGTGCGGCGAGCGTACGAGGTCGATGCCGCGCGGATCGATGACGATGAGCCGGGCACCCTCGCGCAGGCGGCGCTTCATCTGCGAGGCGAATACCGGGTGGCCGTCGGTCGGGTTGGCACCCATCACCACGATGACGTCCGCCTTCATCACCGAATCGAAGGTCTGGGTGCCGGCCGATTCGCCCAGCGTCTGCTTCAGTCCGTAGCCGGTCGGCGAGTGACAGACGCGCGCGCAGGTGTCGACATTGTTGTTGCCGAAGGCGGCGCGCACCAGCTTCTGCACGAGGTAGGTCTCTTCGTTGGTGCAGCGGCTCGACGTGATGCCGCCGATCGAGTCGCGACCGTGCTTCGCCTGGATGCGTCTGAACTCGGATGCGGCGTGCTTGATCGCCTCGTCCCACGACACCGGCTGCCAGGCGTCCTCGATGCTGTGGCGGATCATCGGCGTGGTGATGCGGTCCGGATGGGTCGCGTAGCCGAAGGCGAAACGGCCCTTGACGCACGAGTGGCCATGGTTGGCGCCGCCGTCCTTGTTCGGCACCATGCGTACCACGGTCGTGCCCTTGACCTCGGCGTCGAAGGCGCAGCCGACGCCGCAGTAGGCGCAGGTGGTCGTGACCTTCCTCTCCGCCTGACCGTGTTCGATCACGCCCTTTTCCATCAGCGTCGCGGTCGGGCAGGCCTGCACGCAGGCGCCGCAGGACACGCACTCTGATTCCATGAAGGGCTGGCTTTCGCCCGGTGACACGCGCGAGTCGAAACCGCGCCCGGAAATGGTCAGCGCGAAAGTGCCCTGGGTTTCCTCGCAGGCGCGCACGCAGCGGTTGCAGACGATGCACTTCGACGGGTCGTAGCTGAAGTAGGGATTGGACTCGTCCTTTTCCCGGCTCAGTGCGGACAGCAGGTCGAAGTGGTTCCTGCCCTTCATGCCGTAGCGCACTTCGCGCAGGCCGACCACGCCGGTCATGTCCTGCAGTTCGCAGTTGCCGTTGGCCGAACAGGTGAGGCAGTCCAGCGGGTGGTCCGAAATGTAGAGTTCCATGATGCCGCGGCGCAGTTCCGCCAGCTTGGGCGTCTGTGTGCGTACCTGCATGCCGGCTTCGGCGATCGTGGTGCATGAGGCCGGGTAGCCGCGACGGCCTTCGATCTCGACCAGACACAGGCGGCAGGAACCGAAAGGTTCCAGACTGTCGGTGGCACACAGCTTGGGGATGCCGGTGCCGCAGTCCTGCGCCGCGCGCATGACCGAGGTGCCGGCGGGAACGGTGATGTCGATGCCGTCGATCGACAGCGTGACTTCGGCTTCCGAGGCACGCGCGGGCGTGCCGTAATCCGTGTTGCGGGGGAGGGTCATCGTGGATCTCCTTCGAACCTGTGCGTTCACGCCGCCGCCGACTTCGCGATGCCGAAGTCTTCGGGAAAGTGGTTCAGCGCTGACAGCACCGGATAGGGCGCCATGCCGCCGAGCGCACACAGCGAACCGTTGACCATGGTGTCGCACAGCGACTGCAGCAGCGCGATGTTCCGCCCGCGCTCCTCGTTGGCGACGATGCGGTCTATTACCTCGACACCACGCGTCGAGCCGATGCGGCAGGGCGTGCATTTGCCGCAGGATTCAACGGCGCAGAACTCCATCGCGTAGCGGGCCATGCGGGCCATGTCGACCATGTCGTCGAACACGACGATGCCGCCGTGGCCGATCATTGCGCCGTGTTTTGCGTATTCCTCGTAGTCGAGAGGAAGGTCAAACTGCGATTCCGGCAGGTAGGCGCCGAGCGGGCCGCCGACCTGCACCGCCCGGATCGGACGCCCCGACAGCGAGCCGCCGCCGAAGTCGTACAGCAGTTCGTTCATCGTCAGACCGAAGGCCTTCTCGACCAGGCCGCCGCGCCGGATGTTGCCGGCCAGCTGGAAGGGCAGCGTGCCGCGTGAGCGGCCCATGCCGTAGTCGCGATAGAAGGCGCCGCCTTTGGCCAGAATGACGGGCACCGACGCCAGCGAAATGACGTTGTTGATCACGGTCGGCTGGCCGAACAGGCCTTCGAGCGCGGGCAGCGGCGGCTTGAAGCGCACGATGCCGCGCTTGCCTTCGAGGCTTTCGAGCAGCGAGGTTTCCTCGCCGCAGATGTAGGCGCCGGCGCCCAGCCGGACCTCCAGTTCGAAGGTCCTGCCCGAACCCCGCACGTCCTCGCCCAGCCAGCCGGCGGCACGCGCACGCCGGATCGCTTCCTGCAGCGTCCGGAAGGCATGCGGGTATTCGGAACGCAGGTAGATGTAGCCCTGGGTCGCGCCGACCGCAATGCCGGCGATGGTCATGCCTTCGATCAGGCAATAGGGGTCGCCTTCCATGATCATGCGATCGGAAAACGTGCCCGAGTCGCCTTCATCGGCGTTGCAGACGACGTATTTCCGGCTGGCGCTGGCGCCGCGCACGGTATTCCACTTGATTCCGGTCGGAAAGCCGGCGCCGCCGCGGCCGCGCAGGCCGGAATCGGTGACTTCCTTCACCACATCGGCGCCGCTCATCTGCAGCGCGCTGCACAGGCCGATATAGCCGCCGTGATTGATGTAGTCATCGAGATCGAGCGGATCGGTGAGTCCGATGCGCCCGCTGGTCAGCCGTTCCTGATGCTTCAGGTACGGGATGTCGTCGGCCGGGCCGAGCGACAGCGTGTGCCTGCCGCCGGTGGTGAAGCCGGCGTCGAACAGGGGCGCCACGTCCGTCGGCTGCACCGGGCCGTAGGCCATGCGGCCGGCCGGCGTCTGCACCTCGACCATGGGTTCCAGCCAGAAGGCGCCGCGCGAGCCGTTGCGTACCAGTTCGATGGCGATATCGCGCCTCGCGGCCTCCGCCGCGATGGCCGTCGCGACCCTTTCCGCGCCCAGCGAAAGTGCAGTCGAGTCGATCGGGACGTAGATGCGGATGCTCACTCGGATGCCTCCGATGTTCTCGGTGTCCGCAGCTCAGCGATGATTGCGTCGAAGCGATCAGGCGTCACCCGTCCGACGATGTCGTCGTCCACACGCAGCGACGGGCCGGTTGCGCAGTTGCCGAGGCAGTACACCGCTTCCAGCGTCACCGCACCGTCGGCAGTGGTTTCGTGGAAATCGATGCCGAGACCTTGCTTCGCATGCGCTTCCAGCGCGGTGGCGCCAACGGCCTGGCAGGCCTCTGCGCGGCATACCTGGACGATGTGCCGACCCGGCGGGTGCGTGCGGAAGTGGTGATAGAAGGTGATCACGCCATGTACCTCGGCGCGCGACAGATTCAGGCGCTGAGCGATGACCGGCACGGCCTGTCCGGGCACGCAGCCGAATTCGTCCTGCAGGGCGTGCAGCATCGGCAGCAGTGAGCCGGGCAGATCGGCGTAGCGTTCGATCAGGCGCCCGATCTCCAGAGATCCCGGGGCGTGCGTGCGAGCGTGCGACGGCATTTTCCTGTCTCCTCGGAGTTTTTAATTGGAACTCGAGTTCATAATTGCGAATTTGCCATCGACAATGTCCAATATTGGCTTGGCAATGCAGGTTAGCAGTCGATTTTTCTTTTAACGATATGAAAATGAATACCTAACATGCGCATCCAGATCGAACCTGCGTGGCGCTTCCGCAATGCCGAAGGGCGCGAGATCGACCCCTTGCTGTTCCGGGTGCTGCAGGCTGTCCAGCGCAGTGGCAAGCTGACCGAGGCGGCACGTGATGTCGGTTTTTCCTACCGGCACTGCTGGAATCTGATTCGCACCTGGTCCGCCTTTTTCGGCACGCCGCTGGTCGAGTTGTCGCAGGGCAAGGGGGCCGAACTCACGCCGCTGGGCGAGAAGCTCACTTGGGCGGCGCAGCGCATCCAGGCGCGGCTGACGCCCCAGCTGGAAAACCTGTCGGTCGAGATCGACCGCGAAATCAATGCGGCGCTGATGGACACCCACCCGGTACTGCGCCTGCACGCCAGCCATGGTTACGCGATTGCGCTGTTGCCGGAACTGATACAGCGGGTGGCCGGTGTGCGCCTCGAACTGCAGTACCTCGGATCGATCGACGCACTGGCGTCGATGGCGCGCGGCAACTGCGACCTGTGCGGCTTCCATCTGCCGAGCGGTCGCGTGACGCCGGAACTGGCAACACGGCTGGGGCACTACCTCAAACCCCGCTCGCATCGTGTGATCCGTCTGGTGACCCGCACGCAGGGTCTGTTCGTCGCCGCCGGTAACCCGCTGGGCATCGCCTCGCTGCAAGACCTCGTCCGGCCCGATGTGCGATTCATCAATCGTCAGGCCAGTTCGGGTACGCGTGTGCTGCTCGACCTCTTGCTGGCGGAGCAGCAGATCGACGCCGAACGGATCGGCGGATACGAGACCGTGGAATTCACGCATGCGGCGGTCGCGGCACACATCGCCAGCGGCATGGCCGATACCGGCTTCGGTGTCGAGGCGGCGGCCAGCCAGTTCAAGCTCGATTTCGTGCCGCTGGCGCAGGAACACTATCTGCTGGCCTGCCGCGTCGAGACGCTGGATCTGCCGTCGATGCAGCGCATGCTGGAGGCGCTGCGCTCGGCCGAGTTCTCGGCGGCGGTGGCGGGTCTGCCCGGCTACGCACCGAATTCGCCCGGCGAGGTGGCTACGGTCGGTGACGTGCTGCGCAACTGAGGCCGAAATGAAAAACGCCGCGCAAGGCGGCGTTTTTCAGACCTGAAGGCTGGCGTTCAACCCCGACGCATCGCGTCGAAGAATTCCCCATTGCTCTTCGTGGCCTTGATCTTGTCGAGCAGGAACTCGATCGCTTCGAGGTCATCCATGTTGTACAGCAGTTTGCGCAGTATCCAGATCTTCTGCAGGATTTCCGGCTTCAGCAGCAGTTCCTCGCGGCGGGTACCGGAACGGTTCACGTTGATTGCCGGATAAACGCGTTTTTCCGCCATGCGCCGGTCAAGATGGATTTCCATGTTGCCGGTGCCCTTGAATTCCTCGTAGATCACATCGTCCATGCGGCTGCCGGTTTCGATCAGCGCGGTGGCGATGATGGTCAGGCTGCCGCCTTCCTCAACGTTGCGCGCGGCGCCGAAGAAACGTTTCGGCTTCTGCAGCGCGTTGGCGTCGACGCCGCCGGTCAGCACTTTGCCGGATGCCGGCTGCACCGTGTTGTAGGCGCGCGCGAGACGGGTGATCGAGTCGAGCAGGATGATCACGTCCTTCTTGTGCTCGACCAGGCGTTTGGCCTTCTCGATCACCATTTCGGCGACCTGCACGTGGCGGGTGGCGGGTTCGTCGAAGGTCGAGGCAACCACTTCGCCCTTCACCGAGCGTTGCATTTCGGTCACTTCTTCCGGCCGCTCGTCGATCAGCAGCACGATCATCACCGCTTCCGGGTGGTTGGTCGTGATGGCGTGTGCAATGTGCTGCATCATCACCGTCTTGCCGGTCTTGGGCGGCGCCACCAGCAGGCCGCGCTGGCCCTTGCCGATCGGCGCGATCATGTCGATCACGCGCGAGGTGGTGTTTTCCTCGCCGCGCATGTCGCGCTCGAGCTTCAGATGCTCGGTCGGGTGCAGCGGCGTCAGGTTCTCGAACAGGATCTTGTGCTTGGTCGCTTCGGGTGGTTCGCTGTTGACGCGATCCACCTTGACCAGCGCGAAGTAGCGTTCGCCATCCTTCGGCGTGCGGATCTCGCCCTCTATCGTGTCGCCGGTGTGCAGGTTGAAGCGCCGGATCTGGCTGGGCGACACGTAGATGTCGTCGGTTCCGGCC
Source organism: Betaproteobacteria bacterium (assembly GCA_020621405.1). GTDB lineage: Bacteria > Pseudomonadota > Gammaproteobacteria > Burkholderiales > Rhodocyclaceae > Methyloversatilis. The sequence continues at coordinate 228,261 of JAHRYN010000003.1, read as the reverse complement.
AGATAGCTCGCTTCGGGCGAGCGCAGGAAGCCGAAGCCGTCGGGCAGCACTTCCAGCGCACCGTCTCCGAAAATGCTCTCGCCCTTCTTCGCGCGGTTGCGCAGGATCGCAAACACGAGCTCCTGCTTGCGCAGGCGATTGGCGCCTTCGATTTCGAAGGACTGGGCCATTTCGAGCAACTGGCTGACGTGGAGTGCTTTCAGTTCGGAAAGGTGCATGGTGACGGGGTATCTGCGACTGGCGGGATGAGGGGGCGGAACCGGAACCGGTGCCGGCGGGCGGGGCGCCTGCAGCGCCCGTCGCCGAAGAAAACAGTGCTTTTAGAGGTGGCTGTCCAGGAAGGCGGTCAGTTGCGATTTCGACAGCGCACCGACCTTGGTGGCCTCGACATTGCCGTCCTTGAACAGCATCAGCGTCGGAATGCCGCGGATGCCGAAACGGGCCGGTGTCTCCTGGTTTTCATCGATGTTGACCTTGGCCACGCGCAGCTTGCCAGCGTAGTCGCGGGCGACTTCGTCAAGGATAGGCGCAATCATCTTGCACGGGCCACACCATTCGGCCCAGTAGTCGACCAGCACGGGCAGCGCTGACTTGACGACCTCGGCTTCGAAACTTGCATCTGTGACGTGGTGGATGTGTTCGCTCATCGTTTCCTCGCGGGGCTTGACTAAGGAAGGACCTGGGGATTCCGGGCTGTTCCTGGAAATGGATATACCGCTTGCGGGATATATCGTTTGAAACCGGATATGGACAGATCGCTGTCTTTGGCTGGGCTGGAAGTGCCGCCTGTTCATGCGGCGTAGTCAGGATTCTGGTGCGGGACTTTCTGGTCACCGGTTTGCACACGGTGATGGCAGTGCATGCAGCAGTGCCGAAAGCTTTGCTTACATTGATCTGGCGATGCTAATACAAAAATCCGTCGATGGCGCAGGGCTGCGCACGTGAAAGCTACAAAAAGTCATGCCGCCATGTCGCGGGCGTGCGACAGCGTGTTGGGGTCCATATGGGAGCGCGGTGATAAAATCCGCTGCTTGTCGCGGGCTGATGATCGCCGGAATCCGGAATCCAGCCTTTTTGCGGTTCGCCTGCCTGGGGCAGAGCGGCCGTCGTACGGAGAAATCATGACTTACGTCGTTACCGAATCCTGTATCAAGTGCAAGTACACCGACTGCGTCGACGTGTGTCCGGTCGATTGCTTCCGCGAAGGTCCCAATTTTCTGGTCATCGATCCGGACGAGTGCATCGACTGCACGCTGTGCGTCGCGGAATGCCCGGCCGAAGCCATTTTTGCCGAGGATGACGTGCCGTCCGACCAGGTCCACTTCATCAAGCTGAACGCCGAATTGTCCACCCAGTGGCCGGCCATCATCGAGCGCAAGGATGCGCCTGCCGACGCCGACGAATGGGTGAAGGTCAAGGACAAGCTCGGTCTGCTCGAGCGCTGATCACCCCCTGCGCGTTCCGCTGCCGGATGCCGCGCCCCTGCGCATGACCGGCGCGGACAGGACGTCCATCGACATTCCTGCCGGCCCCGGCTTCTTCACGAGGCTGGCGCAGGCGGTCGTCGGCCGCTGCGGTGAGCGGCTGGCCGACTGCGATCTGCTCATCCCGTCGCTGATCCATGCGCCGGCATTGCGCGATGCCTTCCTGCGCGCTGTTGCCGGCAGTGCCCTCTTCATGCCGCGCCTGCTCACGCCGGCGACCCTCGCTACCCGCTGGGCAGGCGACGAGCCGGTCGATGCGGACTCCCGCCGCCTGCTGCGTCTGGTCGGGCAGCTGCGTCAGCAGACCTGGCTCGGCGACGCTGATCCCTGGGCGACCGCGCGTGCGTTGATCCAGCTGGCCGATGCGCTGGCAGATCTGCCAGCGCCGGACGACGACCGTCAGCTCGAGCGTGCGTTCGCCCGTTCGCATGCGCTGTCCGACAGCGAAGCGCTGTCGCTCGAAGCCAGGCTGGTGCGTGCCGTATGGGAGGCCGACTGCACCGGTACGCCCGGTCACGCCCGCGCCCGGGTTCGCGCCCTGCTGCGTGCGGCAGCCGGCGCACAGCGCCCGTTGATCCATGTATCGGATGGCATCGAACCATTGCCCGCATGGCTCGATCAATTCGCTCTCCGTGTGCCGGTGCTCGATGTGCGCGTGACGCGCGATGTCGACGGCAGTCCGCTGGCGCGGGCGCTGGCCGCCGCCTGGCCGGTGCAGGACGACAGTGCCGGCTCGCTGTGGGCGCGTGCGGTGCCGGTCGATGACGCCAGTGCGCTGCGCGAACGCATTCGTCTGGTCAGCGCACAGTCGCTGGAGCAGGAAGCCCGGCACGCGGCGTCCTGCATCGCTGGCTGGCTTGCCGCCGGACGCAGCCGGATCGCACTGGTGGCGGCGGACCGTGAAGCGGCGCGCCGTACGCGTGCGCTGCTGGAACGCCATCAGGTACTTCTCGCCGACGAAACCGGCTGGAAACTGTCGACCACCCGCGCGGCGGCCACCGTCGACGCCTTCCTGCAATGCCTCGCATCCGACGGTTATCACCGCGACCTGCTCGATCTGGTGCGTTCGCCCTACGTCGCCGGCACGCTCGATGCCGATGCGCACGCACGGGCCATCGCCGGCATCGACGCCTGGGTGGTTCGTCGCAACCATGTGGACGGCCTGCGGGCGCTGCTCGACGACGCGGTGAGCGATCTGGCGGGGCAGCCGGCGCAGGTGCTGCTGAATGCGCTGTCGCGTGCGACCGCGCTGATGCCGACCGGACAGGCACCGGCCGCGTTCTGGATGGAGCGCCTGTTGTCGGCATTGGACGAACTGGGTGCGCGCGCCGCGCTGCAGCGGGATGTCGCCGGTGTGCAGGTGATCGGACTGCTGGAGCAGCTGCGTACCGAATGCGCCGGCGAGTCACTCAAGTTGTCCTTTGCCGACTGGCGCCAGTGGCTCAATGGCGAACTGGAGCAGACGCTGTTCCGCGATACCGCCATCGACAGTCCGGTCGTGCTCACGCATCTGGCAGCGACCCGTCTGCGCGGCTTTGACGCCGCCTACGTCATTGGCGCCGACGCCGGACATCTCGCACCGCCTGCGCTGCGCGGCATGCTCGGTCACGAAGGTCTGAGGCGCGAACTGGGACTGCCGGATGCGCAGGTCGCTGCGCGCCAGCTGCGCGACGACCTCGCCGGCTTGATTCTTGGTTGCGACGAAGTGGTGTTCAGCTGGCAGGCGCAACGCGCTGGCGAGGCCAACCTGCCGGCGGCGGACCTGCAGCTGCTCGATCTGCTGTTCGTGCGCGCGGGCCTGCCAAGTGCGGTCACGGCCGCGCCTGTGCAGCCAGATCCCCGGCCGCTGACCCTGCCGCAGTCGGTCAGCGCACCGGTGCTCGATCCGGCCCGCGTGCCGGGGCGGCTCACCGCCAGTGCGCTGACTGACCTGATGGCCTGCCCTTACCGCTACTACGCGCGCCGTGTGCTGGGTCTTGGCCAGGGTGACGAGGTCGAGGAAACGATGGGCAAGGGCAGCGTGGGCGAACTGGTGCATGCGGTGCTGCGCGACTTCCATGTCGCGCATGCTCGCCTGGGCGAGCATGCGCCGGATGCTTTGGTAGCCGATCTGCGCAGCGCGATTGCGGCAGCCTTCGGCGCCGCAATCGCGCGCAACTTCCAGGAGCACGCGTGGGCGGATCGCCTGCACGCACGGGCCGATGGCTATGTCGCCTGGGCACTCGCACGCGAAGCCGCAGGCTGGCTGTTCGAAAGCGGCGAGCAGGCTCGCAGCCGCATGCTGGACCTGCCAGACGGCAGCACGCTGTCGCTCGAAGGCCGCATCGACCGTATCGACAGCGGTGCCGCGGGTCGGGCGCTGCTCGATTACAAGCTGCGCAGTGCGAAGAACGTCAAGGACAGCGTCGAAGGCGGCGAGGATCTGCAGCTTGCGTTCTACACGCTGCTCGAAGGCGAGTCGGTGAGCGAAGCGGCCTATCTGGCGCTGGACGAGGATGTGCCGGTGCCGCACGCCCAGGCCGATCCGCATGTCGCCGCCGAGTCGCTGCAGGCGCTCGTGGTCACGCTGTTTCCGGCCATGCGTGCCGGTGCCGCTTTGCCGGCGAACGGTGACGACAGGGCCTGCAGCCATTGCGACATGCGGGGGCTGTGCCGGAAGGACTGGCGCACATGAACGACAACCTGAGAGCGCTCGATCCGGGCGTCAGCGTCGTGGTCGAGGCCTGCGCCGGCAGCGGTAAGACCTGGACGCTGGTGTCGCGGCTGATCCGTCTGCTGCTGGCCGGCGTCGCACCGGGCGAAATACTGGCCATCACCTACACGCGCAAGGCAGCACGCGAGATCGACGAGCGGCTGCAGCACTGGCTGGGCGAACTGGCGGTGTCGGACGATGCCCGGGTGATCGGCTTCCTTGCCGAACGCGGCGTCGATGCGCGCGGCGATCCGGCGCTGATCGAACGCGCGCGCGGCCTGTTCGAACGGGTTGCGTGCGCCCGCCCCGGGCTGACTATCAATACCTTCCACGGCTGGTTTTCGTCGCTGCTCGGCGCTGCGCCGCTGTCTGCCGGTCTAGGCGGCATGCAGCTGGCGGAACGCACCGCCCGGCTGCGCGATCAGGCCTGGGGAATGCTGATGCGCCGTGCCGGCAGTGCGCCGGACGGCGAACTGGCGCAGTCGGTACGCTGGCTGCTGTCGCAGGCCGGCGTGTCCGGCACGCGCAGTCTGGCCGCCGCCCTGATCGACCGCCGCGCCGAGTGGCAGGCCTGGCTGGCGGCGAACAACGGGCTGGACGGCGTGTTCGCGCGTCTGAAGACGTTCTTCGGCGCGGATGGTGTCGAGCCGGTCGAGGCGCTTGCGCAGGACGACTCGCTGCGCGCGACCGTGCTCGAATTCGCCCGTTTGCTGGGGCAGGGGACAGAGGCCCAGCAGCGCAAGGCGATCGGTCTGGAGATGGCCTGCGAACAGAGCGACGCACAGATGTACTTCGCGGGACTGAGCGCCGAGTTGCTGACCAAGGCCGGCATGCCGATCGCCTTCAAGCCTGGCAAGTCGATGGAAAAACTCGGTGTTGCCGAACTTACGCAGCAGCTATTCGATCGGTGTGCCGATCGTGTGCTGCAGTGCCTGCATGCGCTGACCGATGGCGCAGCCTGGGTGCTGAACCGCCATGCGCTGTCTGTCGCGTCGGCGATGCTCGACGCCTACGACCGGGTCAAGCGCGGCGCCGGCGTGCTCGATTTCGGAGATCTGGAATGGCAGGCCGCGCGGCTGCTGTCCGATGCGCAGACCGGCCCTTTCGTGCAGGCGCGGCTCGACGCGCGCTACCGTCATCTGCTGCTCGACGAGTTCCAGGACACCAACCCGCTGCAGTGGCGGGTGCTGATGCACTGGCTCGATGCCTATGCGCCGGATCAGGTGCAGCCGCGGGTGTTCGTGGTCGGCGATCCTAAGCAGTCCATCTATCGCTTCCGTCGTGCCGATCCGCGCATCTTCACTCATGCGCGAGAGGCCTTCGCTGCGCGCTTCGGCGCGATCGACATCCGGCGCAACGAAACGCGGCGCAGCAGCCCGGCTGTGGTCGAGGCGGTCAATGCGCTGTTCGGCTCGCTCGACGTGTTCGAGGGCTTTGCGCCGCACACCACGTCGCAGACGGCGTTGCCCGGTGCGGTGGAGGTGCTGCCGGCCTTCGGTCACGATGCTGAAACGCCGGAGCTCGCAGCGGACGTACCGGACGGTCTGCGCAATCCCCTGACCACGTCGCGCGTGACCGCCGAGGACAGCCGTCGCCAGCGCGAGGCCGAGGCGATGTGCGCGCGCCTGAAGCGGATGGTCGGCCGCCTTGCGGTGCGTGACGCCCATGACGGCGAAGCGCGACCGGCACGCTATGGCGACATGATGATCCTGCTGCGCCGGCGCACCGGTCTGGCGGTGTATGAAGCCGCCTTGCGCAGGCATGGCATTCCGTATTTCGGCGCCAGCCGTGGCTGTCTGCTCGACACGCTGGAAGCGGCCGACCTGCAGGCGCTGCTGCGATTTCTTGCCGCGCCGGCCGATGCGCTGGCGCTGGCGCACGTGCTGCGCAGTCCGATTTTCGCCTTCCGTGATCAGCAGCTGCTGGCGTTGACGGCAGGAGGTGCCGACTCGCTGTGGCCCACGCTGCGCACCGCGGCTGCCGGCGACGACGCGGATTTTGCGCGTGCCGCGTTGCTGCTGTCGGACTGGCTGGTCGCAGCGGTACAGCTGCCGGTGCATGACCTGCTGGACCGTGTGTTCCATCAGGGCGGGCTGATGGCGCGCTATGCGTCGGCGGTCGGGGAGATGGCTTGGCCCGGCGTGCGCGCCAATCTGGAGGCCTTCATCGAACTGGCGCTCAAGGTCGATAGCGGCCGTTACCCCAGCCTGCCGCGTTTCCTCGACGAACTGGACCGCCTGCGCAGCGAGGACGACGAAGCGCCTGATGAAGGACTCATCCTCGGCGAGGATCCGTCGCGCGGCCGGGTACGCGTGCTGACGGTGCATGCGGCCAAGGGGCTGGAAGCGCCGATCGTCTGGCTGGCCGACGCTATTGCACGGCCGCGGGCCGACTCGGGGGCGCGCGTGCTGCTGGCCTGGCCGCCCGGGGCGTCTGCGCCCGAACATCTGTCGCTGCTGCAGCGCAAGGACAATCAGGGCACCGTCCGTGTCGCCTTCATCGATGCCGAAGCACGTGCCGCTGCCCGCGAAGACGCCAACCTGCTCTATGTCGCGCTCACCCGGGCGAAGCAGTTCCTGTTTGCCAGCGGTGTCGCCCCGGCGCGGGGCAATGCCGGAACGAGCTGGCTGGAACGCCTGACCGACGCGGTACGCGCTTGCGCCGGTGCGGAGGCTACGGCCGAAGGCGGCTGGAGGCTCGCATTCGGCGATGTCGATGCCAGTCCTGTTGGGCTGCTGCCGGCTATTCCTGTTGAAGTCGGTCCCGCGGCGTCCGGTCTGGATCTGGCGCCGGTCGGTGTGCGACGGTCGCTGTCGCCCTTGCAGCCAGCGCAGCTGTGGGGGACTGGGCTGCACGCCTGGCTGGAAGCACTCGGTTGCGGCGAACCGTCGCCGGCCCGTCTGCCCGGACTCGATGTCGTGCAGTGGAGCGAGCTGGAGTCGATTGCGCGCAGCATGGTGTCAAGTGACGATCTGCGTCGCTTCTTCGATCCGGTGTTTCATGTCCGGGCGGCGAGCGAGATCGAATTCGTGCTGCCTGACGGCAGCATTGGCCGCATCGACCGTCTGGTCGAATTCGAGAACGATATATGGGTTCTCGATTACAAGAGCGGAGCGGGCAACGAGTATGAACAGGACTATGCCGACCAGCTGCTCCGATACGTTGAAGCGGTGCGTCTGATCTGTCCCGGGAAACCGCTGCGGGCGGCGTTGATCCGGCCGGATGGCCGGCTGGATATCCAGCTGTGAGCACGGGCAGTTGTTGCGTGACGCGGCGAGCATTCGTGTCCGTCCGGACTTGCCGGACCCGTCGCAGGCCGGCCGGAATCGGCGCTCTTCGATCAGGGTGTAACCGGATTCACACAACAGGCGCAGATTGCAGGGCGACGGCCTCCGGCGCGCTTTGCGGCACGCGCCGTTTTGACTACCATCGACCGTATTTATCCGCGGCGTGCGCTTCGAGCACGTGCGGCAAGAAGGAGTGCCAGCCATGCAAGTTCACGAAATCCTGCGCATCAAGGGAACCGTGCTCTACACCGTTGCGCCGCAGCAGACGCTGGGCAATGCAGTTGCCACCATGACCGAACTCGATGTCGGTTCTCTCGTCGTCATGGAACACGGGCGCATGGTCGGAATGCTGAGCTTCCGCGAGGTACTGCGTACCATCAACGCATCGGGCGGCGACTGGCAGGGGTTGATGCTGTCGACGCTGATGCACAGGGATCCGCCCACCGCGCATCCCGACATGGAAGTTGACGAACTGCGCCGCCTGATGCTCGAGAAGCACTGCCGCTATCTTCCGGTGATGGAAGGGGACACGCTGATGGGCGTACTGTCTTTCCATGACGTTGCGCGTGCGGTGCTGGAAGAGCAGAGTTTCGAGAACCGTATGCTGAAGAGCTATATCCGCGACTGGCCGATGGACGATACTGCGGGCTGAGGACCCGGTCGGTCCGTGCGTTCGCTGAGCAGCCGCAGCGCGACCGCGTAGCGAAGGTGTGAGGAGGCGGTATGGAGAAGCTCTGGCTGCAAAGCTACCCTGCAGGGGTTCCGGCTGAAATCGATCCATCGGAGTTCATGTCGATCGGTGAGGTGTTCGAGCGCAGCTGCCGGGAATTCGCCGACCGCGACGCCTTCGTCTGCATGGGCAAGGGGATCAGTTATGCCGAGCTGGATCGGCTGAGCGCGGATTTTGCGGCCTACCTGCAGTCGGTTCTGGGTCTGGTGCCGGGGTCGCGCGTCGCCATCATGATGCCCAACGTGCTGCAGTATCCGGTTGCGATGTTCGCTGCACTTCGCGCCGGCTACACCGTCGTCAACTGCAATCCGCTGTACACGCCGCGTGAGCTGGAACACCAGCTCAACGACAGCGGTGCCGAGGTCATCGTCGTCCTTGAAAACTTTGCGTCCACACTGCAGCGGGTGATCGCCAGGACACAGGTTCGCCGCGTCGTGGTGACTGCGCTGGGCGATCTGCTGTCGGTACCGAAGGGCTGGCTGGTTAATCTCGTCGTGCGTCACGTGAAGAAAATCGTGCCCGCCTTCGACCTGCCGGACGCAGTCCGCTTCAACGATGCGCTCAAGCTCGGGAGCGACCATGCGCTGAATCCGGTCAACGTCGTTCACGACGACATCGCGTTCCTGCAATACACCGGTGGCACCACCGGTGTTGCCAAGGGCGCAATGCTGACGCATCGCAATGTCGTGTCCAACATGATGCAGGCCGATGCATGGATACATCCGTTCGCGCACGGGCCGCAGATCGTGATCACGGCGCTGCCGCTGTATCACATCTTTGCATTGACCGCGAATTGCCTGGTATTCCTGAAGCTCGGGGCGACAAACGTCCTGATCACCAATCCTCGCGATATTCCCGGCTTCGTCAGGGAGTTGTCGAAATACCGCTTCACGATCATTACTGGCGTCAATACGCTGTTCAACGCCCTGCTGAACCATCCGGATTTTGCAAAACTCGATTTTTCCGGACTTCAGGTATCGCTTGGTGGTGGCATGGCCGTACAGCATGCGGTTGCGGATCGCTGGAAAAGCATTACGGGGCGGACCTTGATCGAGGCGTACGGCCTGACCGAAACATCGCCGGCTGTCTGTATCAACCGGCCTGATCAGGAGGATTTCACCGGCTCGATCGGACTACCCGTGCCATCTACGGAAATATCGATCAGGAACGATGAGGGGATGGAATTGCCCCTGGGCGAAGCCGGTGAATTGTGCGTGCGCGGACCGCAGGTCATGAAAGGGTATTACCGTCGTCCCGACGAGACATTCAGGGTGATGTCGGACGATGGCTATCTTCGGACCGGAGACATCGCGACCGTTGATGAGAAGGGGTTTGTCCGGATCGTGGATCGCAAGAAGGACATGATTCTGGTATCCGGATTCAATGTATATCCGAACGAGGTCGAGGATGTCGTCGCGAGTTGTCCGGGCGTGCTCGAATGCTGTGCCATCGGGATACCTGACGAACATTCAGGCGAAATCGTCAAGGTGTTCATCGTCAGCAGGGATCCATCACTGACGGTCGATATGGTGATTGCCCACTGCCGTACCCTGCTGACACCCTACAAGATCCCGAGGCAGATTGAATTCCGCACGGAATTGCCGAAAACGAATGTCGGAAAGATATTGAGACGTGCGTTGAAGGAGGAGGCTGGTTTTGCTGTTCGATGAATGAAAAAGGCACCGCAAGGTGCCTTTTTCATTGTTTTTGTCAGCCCACGCGCGCTGCCGCCAATTCGGCCGCATCCATGCTGGAAAGCCAAGCCGGCTTGCGACCTGCAGCGCCGACTTCCTTGATTTCCCCGGTGGCGGGATTCCTGTACTTGCCCGGAGCGATCTTGATTTTCGCTGCCGCTGCCGGTCGCGCAGAGCGACGTGCTGCCAATCCTGTCAGCCCGATATCAGCTGCCGACAGATTGTATTTTTTTATCTTCGCTTTTACATCGGTAATTACCGCATCGAGTTCCGCACGACGCACTGCTTCCGCCTGATGCTGGAGTTCAGCGATTTTTGCCATCAATTCATCGTAGCTCTGACCTGACATCGATATTCCTCCAATGGGTGATGGATCGGGATGATAGACCTGTTTCGGAATTCATGTAATTGATTCCATGGTGCCCTGAATCAATACCGGCCCGCATTTTCGCTGTTTGATTACCGGACGACGCTACCACCGGCGGCCGTCGCAGGCGAGGTCCAGCTCCGATCGGGCGCTATCGGGGTGTCGCTTGACGTGGGTCAAGATCAGACGAGGCCTGCACACCTAACCTTCGTGCCGGATCATGCGTGCGTGCGTCCTTGCGGGCGCAACGGTGCAACTTCAATGTGGGAGCGGGAAAAAATGAAAACAGCAGCAATGGGGTCCGTCCAGGAGACCTACGACTACCGGGTGGTGCGGCAGTTCGCACTGATGACGGTGGTGTGGGGCATCGTGGGCATGTTGGTCGGGGTGGTGATTGCCGCCCAGCTGGTCTGGCCAGAGTTGAATTTCGGCGAGTGGTTCCACTTCGGTCGCCTGCGTCCGCTGCATACCAATGCAGTGATTTTCGCCTTCGGCGGATGTGCGCTGATGGCAACTTCGTTTTTCGTCGTGCAGCGTACCTGTCACACCCGGCTGTTTGCGCCGTGGCTGGCGGAATTCGTGTTCTGGGGCTGGCAGATCGTCATCGTGTCGGCCGCCATCACGCTGCCGCTTGGCATCACGTCCGGCAAGGAATATGCCGAACTTGAATGGCCGATCGACATCCTGATCACGCTGGTGTGGGTGGCGTATGCGCTGGTGTTCTTCGGTACCATCGTCAAGCGCAAGACGCCGCACATTTATGTGGCGAACTGGTTCTACGGTGCGTTCATCCTCGCCGTCGCAGTATTGCATCTGGTCAACAGCGCGGCGATTCCGGCTGGTCTCTGGAAGTCCTATTCGGCTTACGCCGGCGTACAGGACGCCATGGTGCAGTGGTGGTATGGCCACAACGCGGTCGGTTTCTTCCTGACCGCAGGCTTCCTCGGAATGATGTACTACTTCGTGCCGAAACAGGCCGAACGGCCGGTGTTTTCGTATCGCCTGTCGGTGGTGCACTTCTGGGCGCTGATCTTCACCTACATGTGGGCGGGTCCGCACCATCTGCATTACACCGCGCTGCCTGACTGGACCCAGTCCCTCGGCATGGTGTTCTCGCTGATCCTGCTGGCCCCGAGCTGGGGTGGCATGATCAACGGCATCATGACCCTGTCGGGTGCATGGCACAAACTGCGTACCGACCCGATCCTGAAGTTCCTGATCACGTCGCTGTCGTTCTACGGCATGTCGACCTTCGAAGGTCCGATGATGTCGATCAAGACGGTCAACGCGCTGTCGCATTACACGGACTGGACCATCGGTCACGTGCATTCCGGTGCGCTGGGCTGGGTCGCGATGATTTCGATCGGTTCGATCTACTACCTGATCCCGCGTCTGTTCGGTCAGGAAAAGATGTACAGCGTACCGGCCGTCAGCATCCACTTCTGGATGTCGACCCTGGGTGTGGTGCTCTACATCGCCTCGATGTGGATCGCCGGCGTGATGCAGGGCCTGATGTGGCGCGCGATCAACGACGACGGCACGCTCACCTACACTTTCGTTGAAAGCGTGAAGGCGACCTATCCGTTCTGGTTCATCCGTTTGCTCGGTGGCGCGCTTTTCCTGTCCGGCATGTTCGTGATGGCCTGGAACGTTTGGAAGACCATCGCCGGCCAGAAGCCGTACAACGCACCGGTGGTGGCGCCTGCCGCCGCGCACGCCTGATTACTGGAGATTCATCATGGCTGCATCAAAACACGAAGCTATCGAGCGCAATATCGGTCTGATGGCGATCCTCACCGTGCTGGTGATCGCTGTCGGTGGTCTGGTCGAAATCGTGCCTCTGTTTTTCCAGCATTCGACGACCGAGCCGGTCGCCGGCGTCAAGCCTTACGAACCGCTGCAACTGGCCGGGCGGGACATCTATGTGCGTGAAGGCTGCTACAACTGCCACTCGCAGATGATCCGTCCGTTCCGTGCCGAAACGGAGCGTTACGGCCACTACTCGGTCGCCGGCGAGTTCGTTTATGACCATCCGTTCCAGTGGGGTTCCAAGCGCACCGGTCCGGATCTGGCCCGTGTCGGTGGGCGCTACTCGGATGAATGGCACCGTGTGCATCTGAACAATCCGCGTGATGTCGTTCCCGAGTCGAACATGCCGGCTTTCACCTGGCTGGACCGTCCGGCCGACGCCAGCACCATCGAGAAGCACATGCGTGCCCTGGCGGTTGTCGGAGTGCCCTATACCGAAGAGCAGATGAAGGGCGCTGCCGAGCAGCTCAAGGGCAAGACTGAAATGGATGCGCTGGTTGCCTACCTGCAGGGTCTGGGTACGGCTCTCAAGCGTGTGAATTGAGCGGAGGCGTCATGGACTTCGATATCAACACTCTGCGTTCTGCAGTCACTGTCGCAGGATTCGTCTGCTTCGTCGCCATCGTGATCATGGCTTGGCGTCCGGGCGCACAAGGCGCCTATCAGGAAGCCGCCATGCTGCCCTTCGCCGACGACGAAAGCCCGCACACCGGAAATGGAGAAAAAAAGTGAGCGACTTCATCAATGATTTCTGGAACATCTACGTGGTGGTGCTCGTCATCGCCAGTCTGCTGTTCTGTGCGTTCATCATTCTTTCAAACAAGGGGGCTCGCCCGAGCGGGACGGTAGAGCTGCATGGTCACCAATGGGACGAAACGCTGGCTGAGTGGAACAATCCGCTGCCGCGCTGGTGGGTCTGGCTGTTCTGGATCACCATCGTGTTCGCGATTGTCTATCTGATTGCCTATCCTGGCCTTGGCCGTTTTGGTGGCAAGCTGGACTGGTCGTCCGCTAATGCGTACTCGAAGGAGGTCAAGGACGCAGATGCGAAGGTTGCACCGCTGTTCGAGCGTTACGCGAAGATGGATCTGAAGCAGGTTGCGGCTGATCCCGATGCGCGTGCCATGGGCGAACGGCTCTACCTGAACAACTGCGCGCAGTGCCACGGTACCGATGCACGCGGTTCGCGCGGCTTTCCGAATCTGACGGACGCCGACTGGCTGTACGGCGGCGAGCCCGAGGCGATCAAGACCACGATCACCGGCGGACGCAACGCGATGATGCCGCCGTTCGCGGCGACGCTTGATGGTGAGCAGGTACGCGATGTCGTCCAGTACGTCCGGTCGCTGTCCGGCCTGACCGGCGACAACATGCGCATCCAGCGCGGCAAGGATGTCTTTGCCACCAACTGCGCTGCCTGCCACGGTGCCGATGCTCATGGCAACCAGATCGTCGGCGCTCCGAATCTGACCGATGGTGTCTGGCTGTACGGCAGCACCGAGGCGATCGTAACGCAGACGGTTTCGCGCGGTCGCAACGGTCATATGCCCGCACACGGCGAACTGCTCGGCGACAACAAGGTGCATCTCGTGGCCGCCTACGTCTGGGGCCTGTCCAACACGACAGCAGCAAAGTAATGAGCAGCAACGCATCGCCTGGTAATACCCCCCCCGTCGCTGCGGCACCGAAGCGTGCCAGGGTGATTCCGATTGCCGAGGTCGTCTCGGACGACGGGGAACTTTATGCGGCGCGCAAGAAGATACAGCCGCGCAGCATAAAGGGGCGCTTCAACAATGTGCGCTGGGCCATGGTGTGGATCACGCAACTGGTGTTCTACGGCTTGGCCTGGTTGCCGTGGAATGGGCGTCAGGCGGTGCTGTTTGATCTGTTGGAACGCAAGTTCTACATATTTGGTCTGGTGCTGTGGCCTCAGGACGTGGTGTTTCTGTCGCTGCTGCTGATCATCAGTGCATTGGGCCTGTTCCTGGTGACGGCCGTTGCGGGGCGGGTGTGGTGCGGCTACGCCTGTCCGCAGTCGGTCTACACCGAAATGTTCATGTGGATAGAGCGTCGCATCGAAGGCGACCGTTCCGCTCGCATGAAGCTCGATGCAGCGCCCATGAGCCTGCGCAAATTCAGCCTCCGCACCGCCAAGCACGGCGCGTGGGCGACGCTTGCGCTATGGACCGGCTTCACTTTCGTTGGCTACTTCACGCCTATTCGTGAGGTGGCGGCGGAGGTTCTCACGTGGTCGGCGGGTTCGTGGGAAATCTTCTGGATGCTGTTCTATGCGGCATTCACCTATGTCTTTGCCGGACACATGCGGGAGCAGGTGTGCAAGTACATGTGTCCGTACGCCCGGTTCCAGGGCGTCATGTTCGACCCGGATTCCCTGATCGTCAGCTATGACGCCACGCGTGGCGAACCGAGGGGTTCCCGGCGCAAGGGACAGGAAGGCAAGGCGATCGGCGACTGCGTCGATTGCGAGTGGTGTGTGCAGGTCTGTCCGACAGGCATCGATATCCGCAAGGGTCTGCAGTACGAGTGCATCGGCTGTGCGCTGTGCATCGACGCCTGCGATCAGGTGATGGACAAACTTGGCCGTCCGCGCGGGCTCATCGCCTATTCGACCGAACGCGCCCAGCTTGCCGGCAAGCCTGCGCACGAGAGCTGGCGGGAGGTCGTGGCGCACATTGTCCGGCCGCGCGTCATTCTCTATACGAGCCTGCTGGCCTTCATCGTATCGGGATTCGCGTGGGCGCTGCTGACCCGCACTCCAGTCAAGATGAACATCATGCGTGACCGTGCTTCGTTGGCACGGGAGGTGGAAGGCGGCAAGATCGAGAACGTCTATCAGTTGCGGATCATGAATACATCCGAAGCGCCGCGCCGCTTCCTGCTGGAAATCGAAGGCTTGCCGGGTGCGGCCATCGAGGGACAGCGCGAAATCGAGGTCGAGGCAGCCGGTTCGCGCGATATCCCGATGCGTGTCCAGGTCGACGCGGAATCGCTGACCCCGGGCTCGCACGTGATCTACTTCAATCTGCAGGCCGTGGATGCGCCGGATGTCCGCGTTCATGAAAAGGCCTCATTCATGCAACCGAGGTGAGCAGCGTGAACAAGGAAGCGACTCTGCCGCAACCGTGGTATCGCCATCGTTGGCCCTGGTTCCTGGCGACCGGGCCTGTGATCGTGATCATTGCCGGCGGGATCACCACCTGGTTGGCGGCGACCGGAAATACGGCGCTGGTGGCTGATGACTATTACAAGCAGGGGCTGACGATCAACCGGACGCTGGAACGCGAAACCCGTGCTGATGAACTTGGTGTGCGCGTCACCGTCGATACAAAGCCTCAGGGCGACGACGGTACCAGCCTCGATGTTGTCCTCGAAATGCGCGACAAGACCGGATATCCACAGCGCCTCAGGGTATTGCTTACCCACCCCACCCGCAGCGAACTCGATCGCGAATTGCTGTTGACTGGCGAGAATGGCCACTACACTGGTATCGTGCGCAATTTGGCGCCGACACACTGGAAACTCGTCATCGAGGACGATGCACGTGTCTGGCGTCATCAGGGTGATCTGGTGATCGACGCGTCGCGCGTCGCGGGACATAACGGTGGCTGAAGCGATAAACGACGAAGATCTTGAGGAAACACGGCGCATGCCTGGGGGAGGAGCCCGGTTGTTTGCACTCGTTTCCTGGCCATCATTCATGGTGGCGGCTGCGGCTGAAGCCGTGTTTTTCAGTGTCATCAACCCGCAGGAGCTCTACCTGCTGGGTGAACCTGTCGGGTTCTCTCCGGTTGCAACCTATTCGATCGGGTTTTTTGCCTTCTGGGGCGTAACGGGCGCATCCAGCTTGCTCACCGCCTGGCTGGCCGAGAAGCTGCCGGCCCGCTGATTCAAGAGGCTTGCGCGCCTGCCGGGTGCGTCCCGGCTGGTTCCTTGGTTTTGGCGCGTGCTACCCCGCCTCGGCTCTGAGACCGCGTCCGGATGATGGACGAGCGGTTCCGGGCGCAGCAGTTCTTCATATCCGCGTATTTCCCTTCCTGACACATTGCTGATTTGTCGCTCACTGGCCGCGCGCCCGGCGCGCTGTATTGCTCGACGGGCCGTCCACTGCATGCTGCATCACAGGATTCCTGGTGTGTGCCGGATCGAAGAGGCCCGCTGCCCCGCGGCTGCTTCGGGCGCACGCGGAACGTGGCGCCATGGAACCCAGTGTTAAGGGCACAAAAAAGCCGGGAGGGCGTTTCCGCGCTCCCGGCTTACTGACTGGCTGAAACCTGCGTCAGATGGCGTAGGTCTTCAGACGCATCGAAAAATCCTGCAACTGCTTGATGCCGCTCGATTCTGCACGAGCACACCAGTCCTGCAACTGTTTCAGCAACTGTTCGCTCGATGCCGTCGAACGGGCCCACAGCGCGGTCAGTTCCTGGCGCATGGTGTGCACTGTCTCGAGACGGCTGCTGTGCGCGAGCACCGATTCCATTTCCGCGTCGTAGCTGGTCGGCTGGGCGTTTTCGCCGCGGCTCAGCCAGCGCTTGAAACGATGGTAGCGATCGCCGTCGGCAAGACTGACATGCGATGTGCGCAGCTTTTCGATCTCTTCCGCGTAGATGGAACGCAGGGACTTCATGTAGCGCGTCATCACGTCGTAGCGGTGGGTGATGATGGCTTCGAGTGTCTGCGTATCGACCACGTTGCGTGCTTCGAAACGGGGCTGCGGAATGGTTTTCTTGGCCTTGGCCAGGCCCATGATTTCGAAAATACGGATGTACATCCAGCCGATGTCGAATTCGTACCACTTCGACGACAGCTTGGCCGACGTGGCAAAGGCGTGGTGGTTGTTGTGCAGCTCCTCGCCACCGATGATGATGCCCCACGGCGAGATGTTGGTCGCCGCATCGGTACAGTCGTAGTTGCGATAGCCCCAGTAGTGGCCGATGCCGTTGACCACACCGGCAGCCCAGATCGGGATCCAGGCCATCTGCACGGCCCAGATCGTCAGACCCAGCGGACCGAACAGCAGGACGTTGATGATGAGCATCAGCTTGATGCCCAGCGCCGAGCGGCCGGTGTAGAACGTGCGTTCGACCCAGTCGTCCGGCGTGCCGTGACCGTAACGGCTCATGGTTTCCTTGTTCTTGGCTTCGGCGCGATACAGTTCGGCGCCTTCCGACAGCACCTTCTTGATGCCGAGAACCTGCGGACTGTGCGGATCTTCCGGCGTTTCGCACTTGGCGTGGTGCTTGCGGTGGATGGCCGCCCACTCCTTGGTGACCATACCAGTGGTCATCCACAGCCAGAAACGGAAGAAATGGCTCGGAATCGCATGCAGTTCAAGCGCGCGATGTGCCTGATGCCGGTGCAGGTAGATCGTGACTGCGGCGATCGTGATGTGCGTGAAAACAAGCGCGACGACGATGTAACCCCACCAGGGGAGGTCGATAAGACCGTTTAGCATTAAGAACTTTCCAGAATACACAGATAGAAAAGGGGCATTCTACGCGACCAGCGCTAGCGGTCAATTTGCTCAGCGTCAAGCCTTTGCGTCACAAACTGCAACATTGCTAGCAGAATCACCCAATACCCTTATCTCGCGCTGCGGGAAGGGTATTTCAATACCTTCGGCGCGGAAGCGCCGAAGGATTTCCAGCTGTACCGCAGAACGGATGGCCAGCGTGCCGTTTTCCGGGTCGGTGATCCACATGCCCAGTTCCAGATTGATTCCCGAGTCGCCGAAAGAGTGCAGGAAACACCGCGGTGCGGGTTCGGCCAGCACGCGTTCGTGCGCGCGTGCGCACTCCTCGACGACCGCGATTGCCCGCTCGACGTCATCCGCGTAACCCACCTGTACAGTGACGGCCAGCCGCACGGCCCGGTCCGACAGGCCTTCGTTCTGAACCACCGAACTGATCAGCGTCTCGTTGGGCACGATGGAATGCACACCCGACGGACTGCGCAGCACGGTGTAGCGCGTGGTGATCCGCTGCACCTGACCGCGGTCGCTGCCCACGGAAATCAGGTCACCGATGCGGATCGAGCGGTCGAGCAGGATGATGAATCCCGACACGTAGTTGGCCATGATCTTCTGCAGGCCGAAACCGAGGCCGACGCCGAGCGCGCCGCCGAACACCGACAGCGCGGTCAGGTCTATGCCGACCAGCGGCAGCGTGACCATCAGTGCGAGGAACATCAGCGCGACCTTGGACAGCCGCGCCAGCACGATGCGCAGATTGCTGTCGATCGGCGCACGCATGAGCTTGCGTTCGATCGATCCGGACAGCCAGATGGCCGCGATCAGCGTCACCAGCACCCAGGCGCCGCCCTGGATCAGCGCCCACAGCGACAGCTTCTGCTTGCCGAGCGCGATCTGCTGGCTGTCCAGCCAGTCGATCGCTTCGGGCAGGATGCCCAGCGCGTGCATCACCCAGGCCGACCAGATGGTCAGGCCGATGATGAACTCGAAAGTGCTGAGCCAGCCCGCCGGCGAGAAGACCTGTCGCAGCGCGTAGACGATCATCCGGATCACGCCCATCGCGACCAGCATCGCGATCACCAGATGCATGAGCACCGGCGGCTGGTGCAGCACGCCGTAGATCATCCGGGCGAATGCCAGCAGTCCGATCGCGGACAGCGGAAAGATCAGCCGCTGCAGACCTTCGCGCCCCATGCGGGCAGCTGCACCGAGCGTGTCGCCCCCGGTTGCCAGCGCCTCCACGTCATGCCGGGCGGCGAAGCGGTGGTTGATCAGGCCGGCCAGTGCGAGGCACAGCGCGATCACCCCCAGTTCCAGACGCGTGCTGTCGAGGGACAGCAGGTGCATCAATGCATCGAAGGACAGATCCGTCATGTCTTCAGGGCCTCGCGGGGTCCTTGTTCATCTGGTCGATGGCGTCGGCGAAGCTGACCGACTGCATGCGATGCCGCTGCCAGTTGTCCATGTAGGATTTCGCCAGTGCGCGGTTGCCGGACAGCACCAGTACGTTCTCCGCGTTCTCCGGCTTGCCGTTGGCACTGAAATCGTACGATCCGGTCACCACCACCGGATCCTTGCCGTCGGGGTCCACGATCATGACCTTGCTGTGTGCGGCGGCGTGGCGACCATCCAGCCACAGCGCAGCACCGCTGCCGGCGACCCTCGGCAGCGCGCTGTGCTCGTCCTTGAGCACCTTGTCGCGGTCGGCAATGATCTCCACCTTCAGCCCGCGTTCACGTGCGGCGATCAGCGTACGGGCGATGTTGCGGCTGGTCAGCGCGTAGGCCTGCACATAGATCGCTTGCTTTGCGCCGTCGATCTGGTCGATCACCAGACGTTCCGCATCGTCCCAGGGCGCGAAGGCCACTTCGACCGAACCCTCGGCGCGGATCACCCCGCCTGCCTGCAACGGCAGCGCCGTCAGCATCATTGCGGCAAACAGTGCGCTGCGCTTGTCATTCATTGCCGTGATCCTCGACTGCCGCGGATTTGCGGCGTTCCATGACTGCGGCGTAGAAGCCGTCGGTGCCGTGAACGTCGGGCCGCAGTTCGAGGTCGATTCCGGTGTCCAGTTCGACGCGGCTGGCGGCCAGCACCTCGTTCGCGGGCAGGCGTACGAAATCCGAGTGGCTGGCCAGGAAATCATCGACCACGCCGCGGTTTTCCGCATCGAGCAGGCTGCAGGTCGCATACACGAGCCGGCCGCCCGGTTTCACCAGCCGCGCCGCACCGGCCAGGATGGCACGCTGCTTGGCGACGAGTTCAGTCACCGCTTCGGGCGTCTGACGCCATTTCAGGTCGGGGTTGCGGCGCAATGTGCCGAGGCCGGAGCAGGGCGCGTCGACCAGCACCCGGTCTACCTTGCCGGCCAGACGCTTCACCTTGATGTCGTTCTCGCTGTCGATCAGCACCGGATGCACGTTCGACAGGCCCGAGCGTGCGACGCGCGGCCGCAGTTTCAGCAGGCGCTTTTCCGATACGTCGAAGGCGTACAGGCGGCCGGTAGACCTCATCATCGCACCCAGTGCCAGCGTCTTGCCGCCGGCGCCGGCACAGAAATCGACCACCATTTCGCCGCGCTTCGGCGCGAGCAGCAGCGCCAGCAACTGGCTGCCCTCGTCCTGCACTTCGATGATGCCTTTCTCGTACAGCGGGTTTTTCGTCAGCGAAGGGCGTTCTTCCAGGCGCAGCGCCCAAGGGGAGTAACGCCCCGGTGTCGAGGTGAGACCGTTGTTGGTCAGCGTGGCCTGCACGGCGTCAATGTCCGTCTTCATCACGTTGATGCGCAGGTCGAGCGGCGCCTGCGTGTTCAGGCTGCGTGCAAGCGACAGCAGGGAGGCCTCGTCCATCTGCGCCGACAGGCGTTCGATCACCCAGTCGGGCAGGTCCGTGCGTTCGCCCAGCGACAGTTCGGTGGACGAACTTGGCGCCAGGGTCTCAAGCCACTGTGCCTCGTTGCGCGAAACCAGCGGTGCGAGCTGCTTGTGACCCAGACCTTCGATACGCGCGAGTGCGGTGATCAGCAGCTTGCGCGCGCCGGCGTTCTGGCCGGCTATTGCACGCAGCCAGCGCAGCCGGCGCAGGACGAGATATGCGTGCTCGGCAATGAAGGCGCGCTCGCGCGACTGCAGTGCCCGCTGGTCGCGGAAGTGTGCCGACAGCACGCTGTCGGCCGGATATTCGAAGCGCAACAACCGGGTCAGTACGTCGGCAGTGCTGTCTATCAGTTTTTCGGTCGGTTTCATCGCAGGAACGGGTTGATGGGCTCGGGAGCCGGTGCGCCGGCATCGCGCGGCGCGGCTGCAGTCGACGCTGTCGCGCCGGCCCGCAGGCTCTGGTTTTCATATTCGACAAGACGCGCGTGCAGGTCGTAAGCGTCGCCCTTGCGGTCGGTGTAGCGGATGCGTACCGGCAACCAGCGCAGATTCGGCGCCAGCCAGACCTCGATCTTGTTGTCGCCCGGCTGCGATCGGGCCCGCAGATGCATCACCAGCAGGCGTCCCAGTGCGGTGTCCAGGCTGCTCGTTTCCGCATCGGGTACGAACCAGCGCGGCGTATAACGCTTTCCGGTCGCCAGCGGGAAATCGAAGACCTCGCCCGTCTGCGAGCGCCAGATGATCTCCAGCCACATGCTCGCCATGTCCTGGGCGCTTGCACCCAGATCGAATTCCGATCGTGTGCTGCCGGCGCGCAGCATAACCCGGTTGGTGGTCCGATCGAAAATGACCTCCTCGTCGATCGCCTTGCCCAGCGTCGAACGCGAGGTATAGCGTGCCGGCCGGATGCCGGCTTCGTCGACCTCGCCGGCGCTGTTCTGATCTATGCGTATCGGGCGCAGCAGGCCGGCCAGACCGGTAGTCTCCATCGTGGTGTCCATCTTGTAGTGCGTGCCGTCATGCACCCAGTGATAGCGCGCCTGGCCGATCTGCAGGTTTTCCCCGCGATACACGTCGAATTCGATCCGCGCCTCGCCGATCAGGGCCAGCCGGGGAGACAGCGTCCGGTCGGGTTCCGGCTGGCGGGGACCTTCGGCACCGTAATCCTTGTCGATGTCGCTCGCATCCTGCGCCGTGTCGGAGGTGACTTGCGGTGTTTCCTGCGTTGCTTCGGCCGCATCGGCAGGTGCCTCGGCCGCATTCCCGGCAGACTCGGCTGCGGGCTGGCTTGTCGATTCCGTCTTCGGCCGACGCGGTTTGGGTGGTTTCGGCTTGGCCACAGGGACGTCGGCCACCGGCTTGTCCGGCTGCGCCGGAGGCGCGATCAGCGTGGCGCGGATGTCCGGTTCTTCATCCGGTTCGTCGCTGAGGCCGAGACTGTTCAGCCCGCCGACGAGCAGCAGGTGCAGCAACAGCGAAACGAACAGCGCAAGCGCCAGTCGCGAACGGGTGATCGAATCAGGCATCCGCACTCGGCACACACAGGACGGACGTGACCGGCGTCGCTTCCGCGGACAGTTCGGCCCGGCCGTCGCGCAGCGACAGTCGTCCTTCGATGAACCAGCGCACCACCTGCGGGTACAGCCGATGCTCCTGCTCCAGCACGCGTGCAGCCAGCGACGATTCGGTGTCGCCGGGCAGCACCGGTACCGCCGCCTGCGCGATGATCGGTCCGCCGTCCAGTTCTCCGCTGACGAAATGCACCGTCACCCCGGCGACCCGGCAGCCGGCATCCAGCGCACGCTGGTGCGTGTGCAGCCCGGTGAAGGCGGGCAGCAGCGACGGATGTATGTTGATCATCCGTCCGCTGTAATGCTCGACGAAACCTGGCGTCAGTATCCGCATGAAGCCCGCCAGTACGACCAGATCCGGCGCGTGGCGGTCTATTTCGGCGGCCAGTGCGAGGTCGAAGGCTTCCCGGCCGGCGTATTGCTTGTGATCGACGACGGCGGTGGCGATGCCCTGTTCGCGGGCATAGACCAGCCCGGCAGCGTCCGGACGGTTGCTGATGACGGCGGCGATCCGGACCGGAAGCCCGGCCTCGATGATGGAGCGCATGTTGCTGCCGCGTCCGGAGATAAGGATTACGACGGATTTCATTCCAGCTATGTTCGGTGGCGGAGTGCGGATTATCGCCGCGCCGGCCCGGATATGCCTATCGGACCGGAATGAAGACCGCGGTTGCGAGCGACTGCAGTACGCGGGTGACGACCCGGTTGTTCTTCTCGGCGACGATCTGCGAACTCATGTCCAGCCAGCCGATCATCTTGCCCATCTCGCGCTCGAAGCTCAGGTTGCGTGAACCGTCGGCGGAAATCTCGTTCGACAGCAGCAGAAGTTCGCCCATGTCGTCACGCGACTGGGCGAGCTTCCAGGCTGAAATTTCGAGGTTGCGCGCGCAGTTGGACAATGCCTGCGGATCAAGTTCATCGAGCAGGAAAAGTTCGGTCCGGTCCGACCACGCGGTCTGGATCATGCCGCCCATGCCGGCGATCAGCGCCGCCACGCGATCGCCGGAAAAATCGCTGGCGAACGCCAGTCGCATCACCTCCACGCCGCGCCGGTGCTCGAACTCGGCCAGCCGCCACTGGTGCTCTGCCCGGAACAGGCGGTCCATCGCCGCGTCGCGACTTTCCAGGCCTGCACGCCGCCATTCGCGCGGATTTCGACGGTACAACTTGTCGGCCAGCCGCTCGAGGCTGACGAACATTTCCCGGTGATGTGCCTCGAGAACACGGTCGATATCACTTTTAACAATCTGTTTAGGATTGCTGGAACCGGCCACCAGAGCGGGTTTCTGGCCGGTGCTCCCGCAGCCTGTGATCCAGTTGGCTATCGCGGCGCAACACAGCACGTGCACAATCGATTTACAGGCTGTCGTCGAGTTCATAGACCGACAGCGTACGACAACCCGGGGTGTCGTGACATGCCGGCGCGCAAGTGCCCCTGTCAGTCTGATCACCCCACCGATCGTGACCAAGCAATGAAGATGGAACACCTCGAGCAGGTTCGCGCGCAGGGCGTGAAGGCGGGCAGCCGGCGTTTCGGCCAGCTGCTGCGCAGTCTCGCGCGCACCGAGCGCGGCGGTGTGCTGATCTGTGGCGGACGGGATGTCCAGTGCGATGCGCTGGCGATGGCGTTGGCGCGACTGCGTGACCAGCCCCTGATGCGCGTTGAACTGGAGGCGGCGAACGATGAACCCATCAGTGCCGCGCACTGGCAGCCTTCGTTGCAACAGGCGCAGAGGCAGTCCGCCGTGCTCTACCTGCATCTGGGCGACGGCGCTGATTCCGTGTTCGGTCGGGTCAGCGGCGGTTTTGCCGGCATGCGTGCGGAACGTCTGCTGGCGGACGTACAGCGCGCGGGCATCGTCGTGATCGTGGCCGGCGCCGAGCGCTACTCTGTGGCGCTCGAGGCCTGCTGGCCGAGGATCAGACTGGATTCCCCGAGGCGCGCCCGGCTTTTGCACGCAGCCAGGCCACTGCAAGCGGCGCAAGCGATATCGCTATGATCGCCAGGATGACCATGGTCAGGTTGTCCTTCACCCACGGCAGGTTGCCGAACCAGTAGCCGGCGAGCGACAGCGAAGTCACCCACAGTACCGCGCCGGTCACGTTGAACATCGCGAACCGGCCATAGCTCATCTGCCCGACACCGGCCACGAACGGCGCGAAGGTACGGATCAGCGGCATGAAGCGCGCAATGATGACCGTCTTGCCGCCATGCTTCTCATAGAAACCGTGCGTGCGGTCGAAGGCGGTGCGGTTGAAGAAGCGCGAATTCTCCCAGCGGAAGACCTTGGGCCCGAACCATGCCCCTGCGGCGTAATTGACTGCGTCGCCCAGTACGGCGGCGACGATCAGCAGCACGATCAGCAGGCCGATATGCATGCCGCCGGCTGCCGCGAGCGCACCGGCGACGAACAGCAGCGAGTCACCCGGCAGGAAGGGCAATACGATCAGCCCGGTCTCGCAGAACACGATCACGAACAGGATGGCATAGACCCACGTGCCGTACTGCGCGACAAGCCCGGCCAGGTGCTTGTCCAGATGCAGCATGATTTCGAGGAAGGTGGCGAGCAGGTCCATGTCGTTGCCGGCTGAATTCGAGCCGCGATGATAGCGGATGCATGTTGCGGCCCGTAAAATCACGCGCCGACCCTGTCCGACCTTCGCCATGCCCTCGATTCAACTGCTGCCCGACCTGCTGATCAGCCAGATTGCCGCCGGCGAGGTGGTCGAACGTCCGGCGTCGGTATTGAAGGAGCTGCTGGAAAACAGCCTCGATGCCGGCAGTCGCGACATCCGGGTACAGCTGGAAGCGGGGGGCGTGAAGCGGCTGCGGGTGGCGGATGACGGTTGCGGCATGCCGCCGGAAGACCTGCCACTGGCGCTGGCACGTCACGCCACGTCCAAGATCGCATCGCTCGATGATCTCGAGGCGGTCGCCACGATGGGCTTCCGCGGCGAGGCGCTGGCGTCGATCGCCAGTGTCGCGCGCGTGACCATCACCAGCCGCGAGGCCCGGGGCAGCCACGCGTGGCGCATCGACAACGGTGGACAGCCGGAACCCGCTGCGCTCGACGGCGGCACCGTGGTCGACGTCGCCGATCTCTATTACAACACTCCGGCGCGGCGCAAGTTCCTGCGCACCGAGCAGACCGAGTACGGGCACTGCGACGACGTGTTCCGCCGCATCGCCTTGTCGACGCCGCAGGTCGCGTTCCAGCTGCAGCACAACGGCCGGCTCACGCAAAGGTTGCCGGCGGCCGGCCTCGATGCCCGGGTGCGCGCGTTGCTGGGCGACGAATTCATGCAGCACGCACGTGCGGTCGAGGCCGATGCCGGCGCCATCCGCGTCACCGGTTACGTCGCACAGCCGGCCTTTTCGCGCGCCGGGCGCGACGCGCAGTACTGCTTCGTCAATGGCCGCTTCGTGCGCGACCGGCTGCTCGCGCATGCGCTGCGCGAGGCCTACGCAGACGTGCTGCACGGAGCGCGTCATCCGGCCTACGTCGTGTTCATCGAGCTGGATCCGCGCGCGGTCGATGTCAACGTGCATCCGGCCAAGACCGAAGTCCGGTTCCGCGACGCGCGCGGCGTGCATCAGTTCGTATTCCACGCGGTCGAGCGCGCACTGGCGTTGTCGGCGCAGGCGCAGCAGCAACCGGCTGCGGCGGTGTCACCGGCAAGCGCAGGCGCTGCAGCCTGGCCTCCCGCGCGGACGCAGCAGCAGGGCATGAATGTCGAACAGCCGCTGGCGCGCTATTTCGATTTCGTCCGACAAGGGGCTGTGGCACCCACGATGCAGGAGCGTCAGGAACCGCCGGCCGACGCCAGTGCCAGCCCGCCGCTCGGCTTCGCGCTGGCCCAGCTGCACGGCGTCTATGTGCTGGCGCAGAACAGTACTGGCCTGGTGCTGGTCGACATGCATGCGGCGCACGAACGCATCCTGTACGAACAGCTGAAGAAGCTGCTTGAAGGCGAACCGGCGGTGCAGCGGCTGCTGATTCCGGCCGTGCTGTCGATGAGCGAACGCGAGGTGTCCACTGCCTTCGAATACGCCGACGTGCTCGAACGGCTGGGTTTCGACATCGGTCAGGCCGGGCCGGCCGAACTGACGGTGCGCACCGTACCGGCGCTGCTGGCACGCGCGGATACCGGTGCCCTGCTGCGTGCCTTGCTGGAGGAATTGCGCGAGGCGCCGGCCAGCCAGGTGGTCGAACGGCGGCGCAACGAACTGCTGGCTACCATGGCCTGCCACGGTGCGGTGCGTGCCAACCGCCTGCTCACCGTACCGGAAATGAACGCGCTGCTGCGCGACATGGAAGCGTGCGAGCGGGCCGACCAGTGCAATCACGGCCGGCCGACCTGGGTGCAGCTGTCGATGGCCGAGCTGGATCGCCTGTTCATGCGCGGCCGATGAGCGCGCCGGCCGCATCGCCCGTTCTCGTCCTGCTCGGACCGACCGCCAGCGGCAAGACGGCCGCGGTTGCGCGCCTCGCGCGCGCACTGCCGGTCGAACTGGTCAGCGTCGACTCCGCTCTGGTGTTCCGCGACATGGACATCGGCACCGCCAAGCCTTCGGCTGAAGAGCAGGCGCTGTGCCCGCACCACCTGATCGACATCGTGTCGCCGGAGGAAGCCTATTCGGCCGCGCGCTTTGCCGCCGACGTGCGGGCGCTGATCGCCGCAATACAGGCGCGCGGGAACATCCCCTTGCTGGCTGGCGGCACCATGCTCTACATAAAGGCGCTGCGTGATGGCCTGTCCGACCTGCCGGAGGCCGATGCCGGTCTGCGTGCCGACATCGACCGTCGCGCTGCGCAACTGGGCTGGCCAGCAGTGCACGCGGAACTGGCTGCGCTGGACCCGGAGGCCGCGGCCCGGCTCCAGCCGACCGACGCGCAGCGCATCCAGCGCGCGCTGGAAATCGTTACCCTGACCGGTCGCCCGCTCGCCGAAAGCTACGCGAAGCGCGAACGCGACGCTCCGCTGCCGCCGATGACCGTACTGTCACTGGAGCCGTCGGATCGCGCCTGGCTGCATGCGCGCATCGCGCAGCGTTTCGACCAGATGCTGGGGCAGGGGCTGGTCGATGAAGTACGCGCGCTGCGCGCCAGGTACCGGCTCGACGCCGGCATGCCGTCGATGCGCTGCGTCGGCTACCGCCAGGTCTGGAACCATCTGGAGGGCAGCATCGATGCCGGCACGATGCGCGATACCGGCATCTACGCCACGCGGCAGCTCGCCAAGCGGCAGATCACCTGGCTGCGATCGATGCAGATCGACCGGCGCATCGACTGCCTGCGCGAGGACGCGGCGGACGTGGTGCTTGAGACCTTCGCCCGCGTGTGCGGATGAAGGTCTCAAGCAAGACTCAAGATTCAATAACGCCGGGGCGCAAACCCCTGGCAAACGAAAAAGGCGCCCGCAGGCGCCTTTCCTTTCAGCTTGCAACTCGCAGCCTGAATCTCAACACCTCGGGCTCATCGCCCGCTTCAGTTCGTCCAGCTTGTGGATGCGGATATTCTTGTTCTGCACTGTCAGCAGACCTTCTTCCTGCAGCCGTGACAGGCCGCGGCTGACGGTTTCGAGCTTCAGTCCGAGGTAGGAACCGATTTCCTCGCGCGTCATGCGCAGGTTGAATTCGGTCGCCGAATAGCCGCGCGACGCGAAGCGCTGCGACATGTTCACCAGGAAGGCGGCCAGCCGCTCCTCGGCGCGCATCGTGCCGAGCAGCATCATGACCGCCTGGTCGCGCACGATTTCGCGGCTCATCACCTTGTGGAAGTGATGCTGCAGCGTGTCGATCTCGCGCGAAAGCTCGGACAAACGGTTGAACGGGATCACGCACACCTCGCTGTCTTCCAGCGCGCGTGCGTCGCAGTTGTGCTGCCCGGTGCCGATGCCGTCCAGCCCCATCAGTTCGCCGGCCATCTGGAAGCCGGTCACCTGTTCCCGGCCGTCCTCGGAAATCACTTCTGTCTTGAAGAAACCGGTACGGATCGCGTACAGCGACTGGAAAGATTCTCCGGTCAGGTAGAGCGGCATGCCGCGGGCCACCCTGCGGCGTGCGCCGATCAGCTCATCCACCCGCTCAAGGTCGTTGTCCGA
The DNA here is from genome assembly GCA_020621405.1 of Betaproteobacteria bacterium. GTDB lineage: Bacteria > Pseudomonadota > Gammaproteobacteria > Burkholderiales > Rhodocyclaceae > Methyloversatilis. The sequence continues at coordinate 200,158 of JAHRYN010000003.1, read as the reverse complement.
CAGACCGACCGGCATGCACAACTCACGCAGGTTGCAGGCCGAGCAGGCGACCTGAAGCCCCTGTGGTGTGATGGGTATGGGAACACTGCTCATTATTGACGGTGATCAATGCGCAGGGAAATGCGCACTTGCATGATGGACATACCGCAAAGTGTGCCAACAAATCATGAATGTCGCAAAGGAACTGGTGTTCGATCCGCAACTGATGCGTCGTTTTGACGTGCCGGGGCCACGCTACACCTCCTATCCCACCGCTGATCGTTTCAATTTTTCGCATGATGCCCGCGCCCACGCGGCGAGGCTCGGCGCGCGAACGGCGGGTGCCGGGCCGCTGTCGATCTACGTGCACATCCCGTTCTGCGACACCATCTGCTACTACTGTGCGTGCAACAAGATCGTCACGCGCGACCATGCCCGCGCCGACAGCTATCTGGACACGCTGCTGCAGGAAATGGCGATGAAGGCGGCGCTGGTCAAGGGCAGTCGGGAGGTGGCACAGCTTCACCTGGGCGGCGGAACGCCGACATTTCTCAGCGATGAACAGATGAGTCGGCTGATCGAAGGCCTGCGGACCCATTTCCGTGTGTCCGATTCGGCACAATGCTCGATCGAGATGGACCCGCGTGGCGTCAGCGCGGCGCGCATCGCGCATCTGGGCTCGCTCGGTTTCAACCGCATCAGTGTCGGTGTGCAGGATTTCGATCCGGTCGTGCAGCGCGCCGTCAATCGCGTACAGAGCGTCGAGGAAACCGAAGTCGTGCTGCGCGCCGCGCGCGAAAACGGCTTCGTGTCCACCGGCGTGGACCTGATCTACGGCCTGCCGGGCCAGACGCTCGACAGCTTCGACGCGACGCTGGCCACGCTGGTCAGGCTGGCGCCCGATCGCGTGGCGATCTATCACTACGCCCATCTGCCGAAGCAGTTCATGCCGCAGCGGCGCATCGACGAAGCCATGCTGCCCGGCGTCGAAGTGCGTCCGCAGCTGCTGAAGCTGGCGATCGACCGTCTGCACGAAGCGGGCTATGTACATGTCGGCATGGATCATTTCGCCCGCCCCGACGATGAACTGGCCCAAGCGCAGCGCCACGGGCGGCTGCAACGCAATTTCCAGGGCTACTCGACTCACGCCGGTTGCGATCTGGTCGGTCTCGGCGTATCGGCCATTTCCAGGGTGGGTGCGAGCTTTGCGCAGAACCATCGCACGATAGAGAGCTGGTCGCAGGCGATCAACGATGGCGAACTGCCGGTCATGCGCGGGCTCGACATGACCGCTGACGACAGCGTGCGCAGCGCGGTGATCGGCGCGCTGATGTGCCATTTCGAACTGTCGATCGAAGCGATCGAGAGCACTTACGCCATCGACTTCAAGAAGTACTTTTCGGCGGAACTCGAAGAGTTGCGCGAACTCGAAGCAGCCGGTCTGCTGACGCTGGAGCCGGACTGGATAGGCATCACGTCGCGTGGTCGCCTGCTGGTGCGCGCGGTGTGCATGGTGTTCGACCGCTATCTGCGGCTCGATTCGGAGACGGTGCGCTACTCTAAGGTGGTGTAAGTCTCCAGCGTCCGCGGTTTCCCCGGGGGCGGGCGGACGCTTCCTTCTGCAACACGCATCGTGAAAGCCCTCGATCCGCAATGAATTCCGGACTTGCCGCAGTGTTCCTGGTCGGCCTGCTTGGCGGCGTGCACTGCGCCGGCATGTGCGGCGGCATCGTGTCGGCCATATCGGCCGGCGTGCCGCGGTCGCCCCGTCCCGGCTGGCGTGCGCAGCTTCCCGTACTGGCCATGCACGCGGCCTACAGCAGTGGCCGCATCTTCAGTTATTCGCTGGCCGGTGCGGTCGCGGGTGGCGTCAGTGGTGTCGGCCTGCTGGCCGGCGGCGCGTTGCCGCTGCAGACCGTGCTCTATGTGCTGGCCAATCTGATGATGGTTGCGCTGGGCCTCTATCTTGCCGGCTACACGCGCGTGCTCGCGCCAATCGAGTCGCTGGGCCGTCCGCTGTGGGCGCGTGTGCAGCCGCTGGCACGTCGCCTGCTGCCGGCACGTACGCCGGCACACGCGCTCGGCGTCGGCCTTCTATGGGGATTTCTGCCGTGCGGCATGGTCTACAGCATGCTCGGGCTGGCGCTGCTGTCTGGTTCGCCCGGCAGCGGTGCGTTGATCATGCTGGCGTTCGGCCTGGGCACGCTGCCCAATCTGCTGCTGGCCGGCATGTTGCTGACACGCCTGCGCGCGCTGACGCGCAGCCCGACTTTGCGCCGCATCGCGGGCCTGCTGGTGTTCGGCTTCGGCATTGCCGGTCTGGCCCGGGCCTCGACGCTGGGCGACGGCCTGTGGAACGGTCTCATCTGCCATACTTGAATGCCTGAGAACATGACTGACAACACCATGCGTATCCTGCTTGCCGTCGATGGCTCCGATCATGGCGTGCGCGCCACTGCCGAAGTGCTGCGCCTTGCCTCCATGTTCACCACGAAACCGGAAATCCATCTGCTGTTCGTTCATGCACCGGTGCCCGGCGGCCTGCTGCAGCACCATGTAAGCCGCGAGGCGCTGAACGACTACTATCGCGAAGAGGGCGACGATGCGACCCGCAGTGCGCTCGAAACCCTGCGCAATGCGAAGATCGAACCGATCGTGCATCTGCACGTGGGACCGCCGGCGGAAACCATTGCCCGCTACGCCGAGCAGCACGACTGCGAACTGATCGTGATGGGACGTCGCGGTCATGGTGCGCTGGCCAGTTTCGCGATCGGTTCGGTCGCGAGTGGCGTCCTGCACCACTCCAAGCGTCCGGTATTGCTGGTCAAGTAGACATGGCCAACCGGCCGCCCTTGGCCGCTGGTGTTCAAGAAATCGCGCCAGCAAGCCGTTAGCGGGAAATGTTCCCGATTTTTCCGCTACGGATATACCAATGAGCGCTACCCACGTCGTCGGCGAGTCGCTTGAATCCTGGGTTGAGCGGCTGCGCAACCAGGACATGCCGATCTTCAGTGCGACGCTCGCCGCCATCGGCGAGGTCGCCGAAAACGAAGCCAGTCCGACTTCGGCGCTCGGCCGCATCGTGCTGCGCGATGCCGGCATGACGGCACGGGTGCTGCGCATGGCCAATTCCGTGTTCTTCCGGGGCGAAGGCAACCGGATCAACACGATCTCGCGTGCCGTCGTGCTGCTCGGATTCGACACGGTGCGGAACATCGCGATATCGGTCGCGCTGATCGACGCCTTTCTGGCTGGCGGCGTGCGCGACAGGGTGACCGCCGAGATGGCCCGCTGCTTTCACGCGGCGGTGCATGCACGGCACGCAGCGGTGGTGCGTGGCGACGGGTCGCCGGAAGAGGTGTTCATCGCAACCCTGCTGTCGCGCATCGGCGAACTCGCCTTCTGGTGTTTTTCCGGGGATACCGGGCAGAAGCTGGACCTGGCGCTGCGTCGCAGCAAGGCTCAGCCCGAGCAGGTCGAGATCGATCTGCTGGGGTTCCGGCTGCGCAGCCTGACCCAGCAGCTGGCGCGCGACTGGACGCTGCCGGGGCTGGTGCAGAACGCCTGCGCCGACCATGTGCGTGCCGACAGCCGCGAAGCCTTCGTGCAGGCCGGATACCGTCTTGCCGCTGCGGCCGAGGGCGGCTGGGACAGCGAGCGTGCACGCGAGGCGCTGCGCGACTACGCGCGCGTGCTGCGTCAGGATGTGGCAGTCGTCGCGCCTGTCGTGGCCGGTCATGCGCGCGAGGCTGCGCGCATTGCCGGCTTCTACGGCTGTGACGATGCCGCGGCGCGCATTCCCCAGCCGTCGCGATCGATCGATCCCGATCCGGAGCCAGAGGGTGAAGTCGCTGAGCCCGATCCGGCCCTGCAATTCGACGTTGCCCGGCGCATGGTGGCACTGGTTGCCGCGCGCTCGCCGACCGGTGCGGTACTCGACGCGGCGCTGGAAGGTGCCGGGCAATCACTGGGTGCCGATCGCGCGGTACTGGCTCTGGTCACGGCCAACCGCGCGCAGCTGGCAGCCCGGGCGACCTACGGCACGGGCTCGCAGCAGCTGATGCGCCACTTCGTCTTCCTGCTTGCCGGCGCAGCGCGCGATGCGCTGACCGAACTGGTCGATCACGGCCGCGTGATCGACATATCCGCCACCCATGCGCCGGCACCCGGTCTGCCGTCGGTGGCACGCCTGCGCGCCGCACTGGGCGACCGGCACCAGATGTTGGTGCCCATCCATGCCAACAACCAGGTGGTCGGCGTGCTCTACGTCGACCGTGCCGCATCGCGCCCGCCGCTGCCCACCGGCACCCAGGACGCGCTGCTGCACTTCGCCCGGCTTGCCGGCATGGCACTCGAGCTGTCGGCCAAAAGTCGCTGACCCGGGCCGACAGACGAAGCCGGTCAGCGGATCCTGCGACGTGCGCTCAGGCCGATCAGGCCGAGGCCGGCCAGCATCAGCGCGTATCCGTCCGGTTCCGGCACCGGCAGCGGGCTGGCCAGGCTGATCTTCAGGAACTCCGTATTGTCCGAAGTGAGCGCACGGCCGCCGCCGCCCGGGAAGTTGTTGTCATTGACCACCAGCACGGTGTTCGCGTCGAGGACGAGCACGTCCTCGATCGTCACGTAGGGGAAGGTGAAGGTGTTGCTGCCGTCGTCGTTCAGGTCGTTCGGGTCGGCGATGTTCATCAGATCCACCAGCTCGGTCTTCTTGGCGAAGCCGTCCGCGTCCTTCTGGCTGCTGTCTATCATGAACAGCTTCTTGAACGGCGTGCCGCTGGTGCCGGTGCCGCCGTTGCGCTCGATCACCAGGAAGCGGCTGTCGTCGATGGCCGTCATGTCGCCGATATTGGTGCCGGCGGCGTCGAGCTTGTAGCCGAACCAGTTGCCGGTGAACGCTTCGGTGGCCAGGTCGAATTCCTGAACCAGCAGGCGCTTCTGGTCGCTGTCGGTGGTCAGCGGGCGCTCCAGCAGGGTGTGCAGCCTGGTGCCGCTGGCGTTCTGCGCCATGCCCTCGAAGCCACCCGAACCGGGCAGGTTGACGGCGCCGTTGACCAGCGGGCTGGACGGTGACTGCACGAAGGGATTGCTGCCCAGGCCCAGCACGTTGGGTGTGCGGAACACGTTCTGTACCGTGCCGCTGGCGTCGGTCTTCACCAGAAAGGGACCGAATTCCTCGCCGAACCACAGATTGCTGTTGCGATCGCGGCGCACCGATTCCGGATCCAGGTCGGCGCCGGTGAGCAGGCGGCCGCTGGCGATGCGGCTGTCCACCGCGATGCTGCTGCCCGGGTAGTTCGCACCGTCGGCAACGATGGCAAAGGGCAGCTTGCGGTTCGCGTCATTCAGCGTGATGCGCGAGGCCGCATCGAAGCCGGGTTGGGCCGCTCCGGTGCCGAAACCGGCGGCGCTCACCGTGTGGGCGCCCCAGTTCACCTGCACCGCGTACATGCGCAGCAGCGCGTCCGCCGAGTTGGCCTTGGCGCCGAAACCGTTGTCCACCAGCATCTGGTAGCTGCCGTTCGGGCCTGCCAGCACGCCGGAAAAACCCTGCGCCGGCTGCATGTTCACGTAAGGCGGGTTGTTTGCCGGGCTGGCGCTGTTGGTGAAGGCGAACTGGCCGGAGGTCGGGCCGTCGGAGAAAGTGGCGGCCGGCATCATTGCCCAGCCGGTCAGCGTGTTCTGGGCGGCATGGGCGCCGCTCGCGAAGGCGCCGGCGATGGCCAGCGCGAGGGTGAGGCGGGTACGGATATTCATGGCGGATCCTTTTCCGTGGGCGAGGCGTTTGTAACAAAGCGTTACACGCGCACGGTATGCGGGGCGCTTTTCACTGCCATGAAGCCCGGATAATCCGTTCGGACCATCAAGACCAACAGGCCCTGGTCCCATGCCGGGACGGGCGCGTGCGCAGTGCGGGCGAGAAGGCGCGGCGCGGCGTGTAAACTGCGCGCTTTGCCTGACTGGATGAGCCTGCCATGCCCGTGAACTACCAGACGCCTCCCGCCGAAACCATCCTGCCGGTCGCCGGCGTGCGCCTGGGCATCGCCCAGGCCGGCATCCGCAAGGCCAACCGGCGCGACCTGTGCCTGATTTCGCTGGCGCCCGGCGCGCGCGTGGCTGGCGTATTTACGGTCAACCGCTTCTGCGCGGCGCCGGTCCAGGTGTGCCGTGACCATCTGTCGCGCAGCGACATCCGTGCGCTGGTGATCAATACCGGTATCGCCAACGCCGGTACCGGCGAGCCGGGGCTGGTCGCCGCGCGTGCGACCTGCATCGCGGTCGCCCGTGCGCTGAGCCTGGCGCCGGAACAGGTGCTGCCGTTCTCGACCGGCGTCATCATGGAAGCGCTGCCGGTGGACCGCATCGAGCGCGGCATTCCGGCCTGCATGGACGATCTGGACGAAGCCAACTGGCACGCCGCCGCGCACGCCATCATGACCACCGACACGGTGGCCAAGGTCGCGTCCCGCCGGGTGACCATTGATGGCCGCACCATCACGCTGAGCGGCATCAGCAAGGGCGCCGGCATGATCAAGCCGAACATGGCGACCATGCTGGGTTTCATGGCGACCGACGCGGCGGTGTCGCAGGCGGCGCTGGAAGCGATGGTCAAGTACGCCGCAGACCGTTCGTTCAACTGCATCACGGTCGACGGCGACACCTCGACCAACGACTCCTTCATGCTGATTGCCTCGGGTACCGCCGGCAACGCCGAGATCACGTCGCTGGACAGCGCCGCCGGCAAGGCGCTGGCCGATGCCGTGACCTCGCTGGCGGCCGAACTGGCGCAGGCCATCGTGCGTGACGGCGAAGGCGCAACCAAGTTCATCACCATCGAAATCGAAGGCGGGCGCGATGTCGCCGAGTGCAAGGCGGTCGGCTACGCGATCGCCCACTCGCCGCTGGTCAAGACCGCTTTCTTCGCGTCCGACCCCAATCTGGGCCGCATCTTGGCCGCCGTCGGCAACGCCGCGCAGAATCACCCGCCGCTGGCCGACCTCGACACGTCGAGGGTGAGCCTGTGGATCGGCGACTTCCTGGTGTCGAAGGATGGCGGACGCAACCCGGACTACAAGGAAGAGCAGGGTGCAGCGGCCATGGCACCGGCCGAAATCACCATCCGCGTCGCCCTCGGCCGAGGCGACGCGCGTGCCACCTGCTGGACCTGCGATTTCAGCTACGACTACGTCAAGATCAACGCGGACTACCGCAGCTGACGTGGTCTGGTGAACCGGGGCTAACCGGTTGACGCCTGACGAAGGGGAGCATGAAGCCGTAATCGGTGCGAGCGACGCCGATCCCGGGGGCGTATTGCCAGAGTCCGGTCGGTAGGCATCGCACCAGGTCGGCTTATCGTGTAGCGTGCGCGCTCCAGTTTTCAAAGACGGATCTGCCATGCCACTGTTCGCTGCCCTTGTTCCCTGTTTCCGCTCGTGCCGGTCATGACCGCCGAACTCGGCTGGATCGAAAGTGACGTCGAACGCAGCATCCGCTGGCAGTCCGAAGCCGGCGTGGCGCCGCCGAAGCGTGTGGTCGTTGCCGATGACACGATGAATGCCGATTCGGCGTTCCGGCTGGCCAGCGAAGGGACGGCGTTGCTGTGGCGCGGTGACTTTCAGAACGCTCGCCAGCTGCTGCAGGCGCTGGTGCGCCGCGTCGACCGCAAGCCGCGCAAGCCGGCGGCCACGCCGCGCGATGCGTTCAATCAGCACCGGCTGGCGCAGTCGCAGCGGGCACGTACGCTGGGCATGCTGCTGATTCCGTTCGAGGCCGGTCACGTCATTCCGCTGCGCCGGGCGCCTGATGTAGTCGAGGCCTGCACGCAGGCGCACGGCGAAGCGTCAGCGCCGTATGTGTGTTCACTGCGTGAGCTGCTGGGCATTATCAGCGCCTACGAATGGCGCCGGAACGGCGTCGATATTCCGGCGCTGGGGGCGCGCATCCATCCGCATTACGGCGTGTTTTCACCGGTGCGCGGCGAGTACGTCGATCTGGTGGCGAAGGCGCCACTGCCGGCGGCACTGAAGAAGGCGTCGCGGGCGTTCGACATCGGTACCGGAACCGGGGTGCTTGCGGCGGTGCTGGCGCGCCGCGGCGTGGCGCGCGTGATTGCCACCGACCAGGACGAGCGGGCGCTGGCCTGTGCCCGCGACAACGTCGCACGACTGGGGCTGCAGGCGCAGGTCGAGGTGATCGCGGCCGACCTGTTTCCCGAAGGGCTGGCGCCGCTGGTGGTGTGCAATCCGCCCTGGCTGCCGGCACGTCCGAGTTCGCCGCTGGAACACGCGGTGTACGACCCGGACAGCCGCATGCTCAAAGGCTTTCTCGCAGGGCTGCCCAGCCATCTGGGGCCGGGGGGAGAAGGCTGGCTCATCATGTCCGATTTCGCCGAGCACCTAGGCCTGCGCGCGCCGAACGACCTGAATGACTGGATCGAGGCTGCCGGGCTGAAGGTGGTCGGCCGGCTTGATGCGCGACCGCGTCACCCGAAGGCGGCCGATGCCAGCGATCCGCTGCATGCGGCGCGCGCGGCTGAAGTGACGACCTTGTGGCGGCTGACTGTGCGGACGTCCTGATCCGGCCGGATCAATGCACGGCCAGATAGACCAGGGTGCCCAGCGCGAGATTGACCAGGATGGCGGCGAACAGGCCGCCGAGCAGGAAGTGCTGCGGCCCGAGGCCTTCGGTGGTGGTCTGGATCATGCGTTTGCGCCCGATGCCGGTGAAGGTCAGCAGGATGATCTTGAGTGCGCGCAGGCTGCCGCGCAGCAGGGGAATGTTCTGTTGGTGCATGCCGGCTCCGGCATCGACAAGACCGTATTGTGCCCCACGACAGCCGGACGGCGGGCCGTGGCATGATGCCGCGATGACATTCGGGCAACGCGCATGAACGAGGATCTGTCTCGGACCGAGGCGCAGCAGCGCGTCGACGACATCCACGTGTTCCGGCGCGAACTGGCGCGACTGGAGGGCGAGCACGTGCTGGCGCTCGACGATGGTCGGCGCAGCGCGGTGCGGGCGCACCACGATGCGCTGCTGGCGCAGCTGTCGGCCCGTCACGACGTCGATACCAATATCCGTTCGCGTCAGCTTTCGCTGGGCCTGCGCATCGCGTCCTTCCTCGGTGCGCTGGCGCTTGCGGCCAGCGTGTTCTTCCTGTTCAACCAGTTCTGGGCGATGTTTGCCGAACCGGTCCAGGTGGCGGTGCTGCTGTCCGCCTCGCTGCTCAGCCTGCTGGTCACAGTCTGGCTGCACGGGCGCGAGGGCGCAGGCTATTTCACCAAGCTGGCGGCCATGGTCGCCTTCGCCTGTTTCGTGCTGAATCTCGCACTGCTCGGCGACACCTTCAACATCACGCCATCGGACAAGGCCTTGCTGCCGTGGGCGGCCTTTGCCTTCCTGCTCGCGTACTGCTGCGACCTGCGTCTGCTGCTGGTGGCGGGGCTGCTGTGCGTGACCGGTTTCATTGCGGCGCGGGTCGGCGCCTGGGGCGGCATGTACTGGCTCAGTGTCGGCGAACGGCCGGAGAATTTCTTTCCGGCCGCGCTCGCAATGTTCGCCATGCCGTGGCTGATCAGTCATCGCCGCCACCCCGGCTTCGATGCGACCTACCGGTTGACCGCGCTGCTGGCGCTATTCCTGCCCATGCTGGTGCTCGGGCACTGGGGGGAAGGCAGCTATCTCGCACTCGATGCGGACACGGTGGAAGTCATCTATCAGCTGCTCGGATTCATTGCCGGCGCGGCACTGGCCTGGGCCGGCGCACGACAGGGCTGGCCGGAAGTGATGAATACCGCAGTGGTGTTCTTCGTCATCTTCCTCTACACGAAGTTCTTCGACTGGTGGTGGGTGATGATGCCCAAGTACCTGTTTTTCATGGTGCTCGGCCTGTCGGCACTGCTGGTGATCATGGTGCTCAAGCGGCTGCGCGCGGCCGCCGCACGGCAGGGAGCGCTGCGATGAACCGGGTACAGCGGAAGCTTCTGGTCGCCGGGGCGGTGCTCATCGTCGTCGTCAATGCGCTGGCGCTCGGCGGTGTGGCGTGGAACCGCTCCGGCGCGCCGGACAGCACGCTCACGCTGACGCAGCGAGAACTGCGCCTGCCTTACATGTGGGGCATGGAGCGCGAACGCAGCGGACTGTCGCTGACGCTGCAATGGCGCATGCCGGTGTCACCGGACAATCGCGAATACGATCTGCTGCAGGGTTCGACCGACGGTACGCCGGCATGGCTGGACGCCGGCAAGCTGCGCGCGCTCGGCTTCGATCTGCGTGCCGACGACCGGGGGCGTGCGTCCAGCCGCGAGGTGGTGCTGGTACTCGAACTTGCCGGACCGGCCTACAAGGCTGCGCTCGAACGAGCTGCACAGCGGGTCGAACGCGCCGAAAAACGCGCCGAAAGGGAACTGCCGGACGACAAGCAGGGCGCCCAGGCGCTGCAGGCGGCGCGCGAAAACCTGCAGCGCGAGCGCGACACCTTTTCGCGCCTGTTCGCCATTGATGCAGGGCTCGATGCGGCAGCGCTGCGCACACGCTATCCGGACCGCAACCGCCACCTGATCGTGGGTGGCCGCATCCGGCCTCATGTCACCCATGGCGACAAGGGCGTTGTCGCATCGGGGTGGATCGAGTCGCTGTCGGTCGGCAGCATCTCCGTGCCGGAAAGTCTGCGCGGTGGTCTGGATGGGGCGGACCGCATGACCGGGCGTGCAGACGGGCAGCGCTTCGAGGCGGACATCGCCTGGGGCCGGCGGCTCGAGCCCTGGGTCACGGCACTGCGGGTGTTGCCCGCCGGACCGGCCGGGCAATGAGGTACCCGCCTCAGGACGTGCCGCGCCCCGCCATGTCGCGCACGACGGTCACGCTGCAGTCCGACTCGGCGACGACGCGTGCCGACACGCTGCCGAGGAAGCGGCGCATCGCCGAACTGCTGCGCGCGCCCATGACGATGTGGTCCACCGCGTTGCGCCGCGCGAATTCGACGATGGCATTGGCTGGGTCCGGTGCTTCGAGCACCTGATAGGTCACGCCGGCGCCGCGCGCCGGGTCGTCGAGCTGCAGTGCCTGCACCAGCGGCCGCGCCCAGTGCTTGAGCTGCACCAGCAGCTTCACGTGCACGCTTTCGCCGGCCTTGTCGGTCAGTTCGTCCAGTCCGATGCGCTTGGTCTTCATCACGGTGACGCAGGCCAGCCGCGCCGAGCGCTCGTTCTGCAGCGAGCGCTGCAGCGCTTCGCGCAGGGCCTCCATCAGGCCGGGCGTGGCGCCGGCAACGTCGACCGCCGCCATCACGATGGTGTGCTGGGCGATGTTCGACGAGGCGTTGCCGCGTTCCTTGGGCTCGTTGCCGACCGCGGCAAACCAGCGGCGGAAGGTGTCGATGCGTCCGCCGGCCTGCATGCGCGTGGCCCGCGCGGTGAGGGCCACCTGCTCGGGGTGGGTCAGGTCGAATGCCAGCATTGCCGCGGTGTCGTGGCGCTTCTCCGGATCGACCTCGAGGCAGCGCAGGATGATTTCCTGCAGCCAGGGCGGGCAGTCCGGGCGCAGCACGCGCGGCGGCACCGGTTCGCGGTACAGGCGCTCGCGCAGCCCGCGCACGCTGTCGGGCTGGCCGAAAGGCCGCTTGCCGGTCAGCATGTAATAGAGCATGACGCCGAGCGCGAACAGGTCGCTGCGCGGTTCGTCGCGCACGAACTGGATCTGCTCCGGCGACATGTAGGGGCCGGTGCCCATCGGCAGCGTGAATTCCTCGTCCAGCAGGTCGGGCAGGTGGTCATGGCGCGACAGGCCGAAGTCGACCATGACCGCGGTGCCGTCCGGCCGGAACATGATGTTGCTGGGCTTGACGTCGAGATGGACCAGATGCTGCCGGTGCAGGTCGTGCAGTGCGGTGGCGACGCGCGCGCCGACGCCGACCACCTCATCGACCGGCAGCGGCGCGTGGTCCAGCCGCGGGCGCAGCGACGGGCCGTCGATGTGCTCCATCACGATGTAGGGTCGGGCCGTGAAGTCGCCCTTGGCGATGAACAGCGGCACATGCGCGCCGCGCAGTATCGGCAGGATCATCTGTTCGACTTCGAAGCCGACGATGGTGGCCGGGTCTTCGCCGCCCTTGATGCGCGGCACCTTCATGATCATCGGCAGCGCATGGTCCGGGTGGGTGACCCGCCACAGATTGGCCATGCCGCCCTGATGCAGGTGCTCTTCCAGCCGGAAGCCGTCTATCACCTGACCCGCTTCGAGCGGACCGTAACGCGCCACCGGCGCGGCGTCTGCCTGTTCGTTGTCGGACACTTCAGAGTCCCTCCTTGAGCCGTTCGCCCAGCCGCGGCGGCAGGCCGGCCGCGAATATCTTGTCGGCGGCCGTATCGATGTCGTACGGCACGCGGTGGAAAGTCAGCAGCGAGCGCTCCGGCTCGAACAGCGCCCAGCACGCGGCCGGATTGCCGTCGCGCGGCTGGCCGGCCGAACCGGGCAGTACGAACCACTGGCGGTGCGCCGGCACCGGGATGGCGATGCCGGGGGTCGGCGTGAAGTCGGCGATCTTGCCCAGGCCGGACAGGTTGTACAGCTGCGGCTCATGCACGTGGCCGGCGAAGGTGTAGGGCGCCGTCGTCGCATGCAGGCTGTGCACCGCTTCCGAGCGGCCGGTCACGTATTCCCAGGCTTGCGGCGCGTAGGCGTTGGCGTGCACGAACAGGCTGTTGTAGCGCTCCATCGCATAGGGCAGGCGGGACAGGAAGTCGAGCTGGCCATCGTCGAGCTGGCCGCGCGTCCACTCAACGACATGCTGCGCGTCGCTGTTCATGCTCTCGCGCACGCCGCGCACCACGGCTTCGTCGTGGTTGCCCCGGACCGCGATGGCGCCATCGGCGACCAGCGCGCGTACCCGTTCGACCACCCAGGCCGGGTCGGCGCCATAGCCGACGAAGTCGCCGAGAAAGGCGTAGCGGTCGGCGCCCAGGCGCTGTGCCTCGTCGAGGCAGGCTTCGAAGGCCTCGCGGTTGGCGTGTATGTCGGTGATCAGTGCCAGCTTCATCTGCGGTCTACTCCAGTGCGGCGGACGCATCCGGCCGGGCGCGTCGAAGCAGCAATGCTATCGTGGCGCGCCTGGCTGACGTGAGCCTTAACAATCATCAATTTTCCATGCGTATCGAAGGTCGTATCAGGTCCTGGAAGGACGACAAGGGTTTCGGGTTCATCGTGCCGGATGCCGGCGGCGACGAAGTGTTCGTGCACATCAGCGAACTGGATGCGGAAGGCAGGCGGCCGACGGCAGGCGACCGGGTGTCGTTCGAGCTTGGCCGCGACCGCCGGGGACGCGTCTGCGCGCAGTCGGTGACGATGGCAGGCGTGCCGCTGAAGACGCGGCGCGTGGCAGGGCGCACGGCCGACCATCCGGCGCAGTGGGGCGGGGCGACGCTGTTCGCCATCCCCGCCTTCCTGCTGCTTATGGTGGTCGCGGCGCTGTTCTGGCGCATGCCGACCGGCTGGTTCGTGCTCTATTTCGTGCTCAGCGCCGTCACCTACGGGCTGTACAGGCTGGACAAGACGCTGGCCGAGCGCGACGGCTGGCGCGTGCCCGAACCGCGGCTGCATCTGCTGGCGCTGGTCGGCGGCTGGCCCGGCGCGCTGCTGGCGCAGCAGTTCCTTCGCCACAAGTCGGTCAAGCAGTCATTCCGTCGCGCCTTCTGGATCACTGTTGCGCTGAACGTCGTGGCCTTCCTGCTGCTGACCAGTCCGGTCGGTCGCAGTCTGATCGCCGGTCTGCTCGGGCACTAGGACACTGCTGCCGGATCGTCCTTCACCAACCGTATGCGCCTGAACCAGCCGCCGATTGCGGCCGGTTCGTCGCTTGCGACGGTCAGCGGGAGGCCTGTCAGCAGCGGCTCGAACGCCACGTCCAGCCGCGTGGCCAGGCGGGCGGCGAGCGGCGACAGCAGGCGGCGCAGCGGTGCTGCGCGTCCGGGCGTCAGGAATTTGTCCAGCACCAGCATCGAGCCGCCGGCGCGGGTCACGCGTGCCGCCTCGGCAAGGCAGGCGGCGCCGTCGGGCACCACCGCGACGATCAGGTGCAATACCGTGCAGTCGAAGCTGGCATCTGCGAAGGGCAGGCGCATCGCGTCGCCGAGCACCGGCGTGTAATCGAGCCCGTTCGCGCGCGGCAGGCTGCGCGCAAGCATGGCGTGGTTGAAGTCGATGCCGGTGTAGTGGTGGCCGGCCGGCAGCCAGGGCAGGTCCAGCCCGGTGCCGACGCCGCACAGCAGGATTTCGGAAGGCGCCCGGGGCAGGGCGCCCAGACTGGTGCGGCGGGCATTTCGCGACGCTGCCTCGACCACGCTGTCGTAGAGCGGCGCCAGCCGGGTGTAGGAGTTTGCGAGGGACATGGCCGCCCCGCGTGCCGTTCAGTGCAGGATGCGCGGCATGGCCAGCGTGAATTCGGGGATTTCGGCTTCGAACTGAGTGCCGTCCTCGGCCACCATCTGATAGCTGCCGCGCATCGTGCCGACCGGCGTGTTCAGCGCGCAGCCGCTGGTGTATTCGAATTTCTCGCCGGCCTTTAGCAGCGGCTGCTGTCCGATCACGCCCAGTCCGCGTATCTGCTGTTCGGTTTCGGCCGAGTCGAGGATGATCCAGTGCCGGCTGATCAGCTGCGCCGGAACCGTGCCCGTATTGGTGATGGTCACGGTATAGGAAAAGATGAACCGAGCCTCTTCCGGATCGGACTGGTCCTCGACGTAGCGCGTCTGCACCGCCACCTTGACTTCGTATCTGTTCGCTTCAGCCATGCGCACTATTTAACCGAAGTCTCATGACGCGGCAAGCGCCGGATGAGTGAGTGCGCAAGCGGACCCGCGGCGGGAGCCGATACAATCGCGGTTCTGCCATCCGGAGCCCCGCAAGTGAGTCAATCTTCAGCCCCTGATTTCCTGATTGCGCCCAGCCTGCTGTCCGCCGATTTTGCCCGGCTCGGCCAGGAAGTGCGCGATGTCATCGACTCCGGTGCCGACTGGATCCATTTCGACGTGATGGACAACCACTACGTGCCCAACCTGACCATAGGCCCGCTGGTCTGCCAGGCGCTGCGTCCGCACACCGACGCGGTGATCGACGTGCATCTGATGGTCAAGCCGGTCGACCGCATCATTCCCGACTTCGCCAAGGCCGGTGCCAACGTGATCACCTTCCATCCGGAAGCGTCGGAGCACATCGACCGCTCGCTGGCGCTGATCCGCGACCACGGCTGCCAGGCCGGCCTGGTGTTCAACCCGGCCACGCCGCTGCATCACCTCGATCACGTGATGGACCGGCTCGATCTGGTGTTGCTGATGTCGGTGAACCCGGGCTTCGGTGGCCAGAGCTTCATTCCGGAAACACTGAACAAGCTGCGCGCTGCGCGCGCGAAGCTGGATGACTACTTCGACCGGACCGGCCGGCGCATCCGCCTGGAGATCGACGGTGGCGTGAAGGTGGACAACATCGCGGAAATCGCACGTGCCGGGGCCGATACCTTCGTCGCCGGCTCGGCGGTGTTCGGTGCCGGCCTGGACACCGATCCCAACCATTACGACAGCGTGATCGGCGCGCTGCGCGCGCAGCTGGCGACGGTCTGACGGTGGCCGGCAAGCGGGCGGTCGCCGCCATCACCTTCGATCTGGACGGCACGCTGCTCGACACGGTGCCGGATCTGGCCGCAGCGGCGCAGGACATGGCGGTCGAACTCGGCCTGCCGCCGCGCTCGGTGGCGGAAGTCCGGGTGTTCGTCGGGCGTGGCATTCCGAATCTGGTTGCGCGCTGTCTGGGAGACCGCGCGCAGGACGCGGCACTGCTGACGCAGGCGATCGAGGTGTTCAGGCGGGCCTACCGGCACCGCAACGGCGAGCAGGCGGTCGCCTACGAAGGCGCTCATGACACGCTGGCGGCACTGCACCGGGCCGGCATCCGGCTGGGCATCGTCACCAACAAGGCGGCCGACTTCACCGAACCGCTGCTGGTCCAGATGGGCATGGCGGAGTATTTCGACAGCGTGGTCAGCGGCGACACCCTGCCGCAGAAGAAGCCGGATCCGGCGCCGCTGCTCCATGCGGCGCGCCAGCTCGACTGCGCACCGGCGGCCATGCTGCATGTCGGCGACTCCTATAACGACATCGACTGCGCGCGCGCCGCAGGTGTCGCGGTGTTCGGCGTGCCCTGGGGCTACAGCGAGGGGCGCGTGCTGGACGCAAAAGATTGCGATGGGCTACTATCCTCGCTCCCCGACCTGCTGCAGCGGGTCGAGCCTCTGCCCGGAATCCGGACCGAAATCTGAATGGACAGCGTGACCTTCAAGGAGACACCCGCCCGCAGCCGCGCCGCAGCGCTTCTGCACGGGTACCTGTGGCGCGGCGCCTGACGCCGCTCCACGGTCCGGCGCGCGTGCTGAAAAGCCGCCGCGCCCGTTCACATCAAGTTCTCCCGACTGTCCATGAAAAACGATCAATTCGAGGCGCTCGTTCGCGCCGGCTATAACCGCATTCCCGTATCGCGCCAGGCGCTGGCCGATCTCGACACCCCGCTGTCCGCCTATCTGAAGCTGGCCGACGCGCCATATTCGTATCTGCTCGAATCGGTGCAGGGCGGAGAGCGCTGGGGCCGCTATTCAATCTTGGGCCTGCCGGCGCGCACGCGCATCGTGGTGCGCCGCAACGCCATCACCGTGCTGAATGGCGACCGCGTGACCGAGTCGGTCGAATCGACTGATCCGCTGGCCTTCGTGCAGGACTTCCTCGGCCGCTACCGCGTGCCCGACCTGCCGGGGCTGCCGCGGTTCTCGGGTGGGCTGGTCGGTTATTTCGGCTACGACGTCGTGCGCTATGTCGAACACCGGCTCGAACCGGGCTGGAGCAAACCCGATCCGCTGGGCGTGCCCGACATCCACCTGCTGCTGTCGGACGAACTGGCCGTGTTCGACAATCTGTCGGGCCGGCTGACCTTCATCGTCTATGCCGATCCGGTGCAGCCCGATGCGCTGGCCAATGCCCACGCGCGGCTGGATGCGCTGGTGGCCTTGCTGAAGGCGCCGCTGCGCGAGCCGGATACCGCGCCCGGTGCATCGGTCGCGGCGCAGTCCGGCTTCGGCCACGACGCCTACTGCGCGGCGGTCGAGCGGGCGAAGCAGTACATCTTCGACGGTGACATCATGCAGGTGGTGCCGTCGCAGCGCATGAGCAAGCCGCTGTCGGCGACGCCAATGGCGGTGTATCGCGCGCTGCGCGCGCTGAATCCGTCGCCCTACATGTATTTCTTCAACCTTGGCGACACCCACATCGTCGGCGCCAGTCCGGAAATCCTCGCTCGTCTCGAAGGCGACAAGGTGACGGTGCGGCCGATCGCCGGCACGCGCAAACGCGGTGCCAACGCGGAGGAGGACCGTGCGCTGGCCGAGGACCTGCTTTCGGACGAGAAGGAACGCGCCGAGCACATCATGCTGGTGGATCTCGGCCGCAATGATCTGGGCCGGGTGGCCACCATAGGCAGCGTCGAAGTGACCGACCGCATGGTGGTCGAGAAGTATTCGCACGTGATGCACATCGTCAGCAATGTCGAAGGCGTGCTCAAGCCGGGGCTGACCGCAATGGACGTGCTGCGCGCCACCTTCCCGGCCGGTACCGTCAGCGGCGCGCCCAAGGTGCGGGCGATGGAAATCATCGACGAGCTGGAGCCGGTCAAGCGCGGCATCTATTCCGGCGCAGTCGGCTATCTCGGTTTCAACGGCGGCATGGACGTGGCGATTGCGCTGCGCACCGCGGTGATCAAGGACGGCCAGCTGCATGCCCAGGCCGGCGGCGGCGTGGTGATGGATTCGACGCCCGAGGGCGAATGGCAGGAAACGCTGAACAAGGCGCGCGCCGTGCTGCGCGCAGCCGAACTGGCCGAAGCGGGGCTGGTTCCGGACTGAACGCGCCGGCCGGATGACCGGGGCCGGCTGCTGACGGAGTTCAGGCTCCCGTCAGCGGCCGGCAACGCGTTTCGTCCGTCTCAGGCCCGGCGACGCGCGGCAAATCCCAGCAGGCACAGACCGGCCAGGAACAGCGATACCGATCCCGGTTCGGGTACCGGCGCGGCAATGCGCGAATCGCTGAGGTTATGGAAGTCGAACGCCAGACCCGTGTCGTAGGCCGTGTCGCCCCAGTTCGTGACGCCGATCTCCAGCTTGTAGCTGCCGGCCTGTGCGAACTTGAAGCTGGATTCGAGCCAGCCCGTATAGCCGCATCCCTTGGCGTCCGTCTGCCAGCAGATGTTGTTCGAACTGCCAAGCGCCGACCAGTCCGCCGTCTTGCTGGTGAATTCATAGTCGGCGTAGTTGGTCAGCGTGTCGCGCGGATTGAATTCGGCACTGCCGACCACGTCACCCGGAATGATCTTGTTGGACCCGGAGTTGGTGGCGCGGGCGGTGAAGATCCACGCCACCAGGGAATTGTCGCCAGCGTTCAGTATCCGTGCCCACGCGTAGTCGTCATAGCCCTTGCCGTCGGTCGAGACGAAGTTGAAATGGATGTTCAGTCTGTCGTCGGCGCCTGCGCTGAATGCGCCGGATACGATCCTTGATCCGTTCGTCTCGGCGCCGACCTTGTTGTCGCTCAGGCTCAGGGGCGACACGCCGAACGCTTCCGAATAGCCGGTGCTCACGTAGCCGTATTTCGCATTACCCAGCGGGGACAGCGTCACGTCACCGTCCTGCGCCAGACTGCCGCAGTTTCCGGTGTACACCCAATCGGCCAGGTCGGCCGGTGGTGCCACGCTTGCGGCCGAAGCTGACTGCGAGCAGACACCCGACAGCGCGGCCATCGTGGCCAGGAGGTAGTGAAGTTTTGGCGTTATTTTCATGTTGTCATCCCCGATTCAAGTGATTGTTGCCAGACCGCGGATTCGCTGCCCGGCGTGCGCCATGTACGACCATGACCTCGAAACGGGAGGTCGTTCTGTTGAAGGATTCGTTTTACGTGGGAAATATTACCACGATACTAAAGGGCGGATGGGTTGGAAAATCGTGGGCGACCGGCGCGGAATGCCGTCGCACGTGCGTGCGGCCAGAAGCACTGCGGCAGGCACCGGTGGCCGTGGGGTTTCGGCTGATCCGGTGACCTGTCGGGTATGGACTGCCCGCGGGCGATACAATCCGGGGCCGACGGCGTCCGGCGTGGCTGTGACGTCAGGTGGCTTGCGCTGAAGCAGTCGCGAAGAAAAACCGGGCAAGGAAGAAGGCGGTCTGAGATCAGGCCGTTACGAATCAAATAGATAGGCCGACTATGCTGCTGATGATCGACAATTACGACTCCTTCACCTACAACCTCGTGCAGTACTTCGGCGAGCTGGGTGAGGACGTGCGCGTGTTCCGCAACGACGAGATCTCGCTGGACCAGATCGACGCGCTGAAACCCGACCACATCGTGGTGTCGCCAGGGCCGTGCTCGCCGAACGAGGCGGGTGTGTCGGTGCCGCTGATCAGGGAATTTGCCGGCAAGTACCCCATCCTGGGTGTCTGCCTCGGCCACCAGAGCATCGGCGCGGCGTTCGGTGGCGACGTGGTGCACGCCAAGGTGGTGATGCACGGCAAGACGGCGGCCATCCACCATCTGGACAAGGGCATGTTCCGCGGCCTGCCGAACCCGTTTACCGCGATCCGCTACCACTCGCTGGCGGTGGCGCGCGATACGCTGCCGGATTGTTTGGAAGTCACGGCGTGGACCGACGACGGCGAAATCATGGGCATGCGCCACAAGACGCTGCCGATCGAGGGGGTGCAGTTCCACCCGGAATCCATCCTGACCGAGCACGGCCACCGCATGCTGAAGAATTTCCTCGACGAGTGGAGGGCTGGCGCATGAGCTTCACGCCGCGCCAGGCGCTCGAACGCGTCATCGAGCACCGCGAAATCTTCCACGACGAGATGGTCGCGCTGATGCGCCAGATCATGACCGGCGAGGTGTCAGCGCCGCTGATCGCCGCCATCCTGATCGGCCTGCGGGTCAAGAAGGAGACGGTCGGCGAGATCGCCGCTGCCGCCATGGTGATGCGCGAGCTGTCGGTCCGCGTGCCGGTCGACGATGTGGCGACGCTGGTCGATACCTGCGGTACCGGTGGCGATGGCGCGCACACCTTCAACATTTCCACCGCAGCCATGTTCGTTGCGGCTGCGGCCGGCGCACGCGTGGCCAAGCATGGCGGGCGCGCCAGTTCGTCGCAGAGCGGGTCGGCCGACGTGCTCGAGGCGCTGGGCGTCAATGTAAACATGACGCCGGAGCAGGTCGCGACCTGCATCGGCGAGGTCGGTGTCGGCTTCATGTTCGCGCCCAATCACCACAGCGCGATGAAGTACGCCGCGCCGGTGCGGCGCGAACTGGGCGTGCGCACGCTGTTCAACATACTGGGGCCGCTGACCAATCCGGCCGGTGCCGGCAACCAGGTGATGGGCGTGTTCCATCCCGACCTGGTCGGCATCCTGGCGCGTGTGCTCAAGGAGCTGGGCGCGCGCAACGTGATGGTGGTGCATGGCCGCGACGGCCTGGACGAGCTGTCGATCAGCGGCGACACGCTGGTCGGCGAACTGCGCGACGGCGAGGTACGCGAGCATGTCGTCCATCCGTCCGATGTCGGCCTGCCGGTCCATGCGCTCGATACCCTGCGCGTACACGATGTACAGGGGTCGCGCGACATGCTGCTGGCAGCGCTCGACGGCAGTTTCGCGCCGGCGCGCGATGTCGTGCTGCTCAATGCCGGAGCCAGCCTCTACGTCGGTGGCGTCGTCGATTCGCTGCGCGACGGGGTGGACCGTGCGCGCGAGGCGGTGGAATCCGGTGCCGCGCGTGCGCGCCTCGACCAGCTGGTTGCCCGCTCCAACGCCTTTACCGACTGAACGCCATGTCCGACATCCTGCAGAAGATTCTCGCCACCAAGCGCGAGGAAATTGCCGCTGCCCGCGCCGTCGAGCCACTCGAGGCGCTGTGCGCGCGTGCCGCGGCGCAGCCGCCGGCGCGCGACTTCGTCGCTGCGCTGCGCACGCGCGTCGCACAGCGCCGGCCGGCCGTGATCGCCGAAGTGAAGAAGGCCAGTCCTTCCAAGGGGGTGCTGCGCGCCGACTTCCGTCCGTCCGACATCGCCCGCTCGTACGAGGCGGGCGGTGCCGCCTGCCTGTCGGTGCTGACCGACAGGCAGTACTTCCAGGGCGCGCCCGACTATCTGGTCGAAGCGCGTGCGGCCTGCAGCCTGCCGGTGCTGCGCAAGGACTTCATCATCGATCCGTATCAGGTGGTCGAGGCGCGCGCCATGGGTGCCGACTGCATATTGCTGATCGTGGCGGCCTTCCTGCCGCCGTCGGGCGAAGCCGATGCGGTGGCCAGGACGAAGGCGGTGTCGGAAATGCGCGCGCTGGAGAAGCTGGCGCACGAGCTGGGCATGGCGGTACTGGTGGAAAGCCACGATGCCGGCGAGCTTGATCTCGCTCTGCAGCTCGAAACGCCGCTGATGGGCATCAACAACCGCAGTCTGCGCACCTTCGAGGTGTCGCTCGACTTCACGCTGTCGCAACTCGGGCGCATTCCGGCTGATCGGGTGGTCATCACCGAAAGCGGCATCCTGGCGCCGGAACACGTCGCGACCATGCGGGCCCGCGACGTGTACGCCTTCCTCGTGGGCGAGGCCTTCATGCGCGCCAGCGATCCGGGAACGGAACTGGCGCGCCTGTTCGGCACTGCCTGAGGTCAGCAGCCCCTGACGAAAGAACCGGTTCCGGCTCAGCCGGCCGGCTTTTCGCTGCGCGGCGGACGCCGGTTTCCCGGCCGGCCGTGACGGCCTTCTTCACGCATGTGCGCGAACATTTTCGCTGCTTCGCGCCGCTGCTCCGGCGTCAGCACCTCGGCCAGATCGGCCAGCGTGCGCGTCATCGCCTTCGACATCTGTTCCATCTGCGCGTGATGGGCGACGCGATGCTGTTCCAGGCGGTCCCGGTCTATCGTGTCCGCCGACAGCAGCGCGATCATTTCCTGCCGGCCGCCTTCGTGATCCTTTTGCAGCGACGCCATTTCGGCCGACGAAGCCTTGACGATCTCGCGTGCCTTGGCCTTCTGCTGCTCGGAAGCGCCGACGCGCGTGAACACGCGCTCGACCATCCGCGCCATCCGCTGATCCATCTGTCCCGGGCCATGATGGTCCATCTGGTGCATGCAGTGTTGCGGCCCGTCACTGCCCGCGTGTGCGTATGCCTGCGGTACGACCGCGACCAGCCCGGCCAGCGCGCATGCGGTGGCAATGCTGCTCGCCCAGCGGCTGCGAAATTGCATCGGCTGACGGGCACTTCGATGGCTGTTTCTGGGGTGTTGCATGGTCTGGCTCCTCTGTCTTGCCGGAGAGTTCCGGCATGCAGACAGTTTCCGCCTGCGCTGTAAACCCCTGCCATCGATGCGGTAACGATTTGTAAGATTCTTGGCGAATTTGGCGAATTCAAGGCAGGCGTTCGGATTGCGGGGAAATTGGGCGACGAAGCCCTGCAATGGCGGCGTGAACTATGCTACTTCCCAGTCTTGGCGCGGGTTGTACAGGGATTCGCTGCGGTATCATCAAATCAAGATCCGTCTCAAGAACGGCCGATAAACCAAAAAGGTCAGCGCTGGGGTTCGCTCCGGCGTGCATCTGTTTCCTGTCCAGCATGACATCCAACGCCGCACGTGCGATCGAGTGTGCCATGCTGTTTGGCGCTCCCTCCGTCCCGGTCATCGCCGGGGTGGCACTCGGCATGCAGGCTCTGCCTGGGGAGTTTCCGTCACTCGCGGCACTGCTGCGGTCCGATCCGGCATTCGTGCTCAGGCTGCTGCGTGCGTCCGACGCGATCGACTGCCCGGGCGGCGCCGGCATTCTCCGGCGCATCGATTCCGTGATCGATGTCGGCGGACAGGCGCTGATCCAGGCTGCTCTGCTCGATACTTACCAGGGTACAGGCGGCATGCTCCAGCCGTCTGCCGGGTACCGGCGCTATTGGGCGCATTCCCTTCTGACTGCTGAAACCGCACGCGAGCTTTCCTCGCGCTGTGGCGGCAGCGATCCCGATGAAGCCTATGTGGCCGGCCTGCTGCTCGATGTCGCGCTGCCGCTGCTGGCGTCGTCCCCGCACTATGCGGCGCTGCTGTCCGAAGGCATGGGCGAACACCGGCTCAGCCTGCGTGAAACCGCCGACTTCGGCATATCCCATGCCGAAGTCGGCGCGGACCTGCTGCCTGCGTTCTGTGCCGGCGATCTGGCGGACGCGCTGCGCTTCCATCATTCCGAAACCGCGTTGTTCGGTGATGCCCCCGAACTGCTGCGCGTGGTGCGGGCGGCGGAAGAGCTGGCAGGGGGGGGGATGGGCGATGCCATCCAGCACGACGCTGCGCTGGCGCATGCGCTGACCGGATTGCCGATGGAGCATCTGAACGACGCCTGGCAGGCTGCAAGCAGCCGGGTGAACGGGCTGCTCGCCGCACTCCAGTTGGCCGATCCGCTGGCGCCGACGCTGGCGGGCGATCTTTATTGCCCGCAGTTCGAACCGGCCGTGCCGCTGGCGCAGGATGCGCCTTCGCTGACTGGCCTGGTGCGTACCGGCCTGTTCGCGCAGATGCTGGCGCCCGGTGTCGGGAAGGACATCTGGTGCTCCTACCGGCTTGCCGCCTCGTTGCTGCTCGATCTTCCGTCGCCGGCGGTATTGCTGCCGGTACAGGGGCAGACCGGTTTTGCGTTGATGGAGGCCTCGGGAGAGACTGGGCCGTCGCAGATCGATCTGTCGCAGCCCGGTCTGGATGCCATCCGGCAGCAGCTTGCGCAGGGTTTGCCGTGGTATTGCGAAAGTGCGCAGCAGGCGTCGGTACTGCCGGTGAGCTTCCAGCGCATGTTGCGTCCGGCGCGCGATCAGGCCTGCATCATGCTGCCGGTACTGAGCGACGGCGGACTGGAGGCGCTGGCACTGCACCGCGTTCCGGTGGCCGCAGTCGCGGCGTTGCGCGCACGGACACAGGAATTCGCTGCCCTGACCGGCGCGACGGCAGGCGCGCTGCGTACCCGGCGTGCGCATGACCGAGATCTGGGTGAGTTGCGCCGCAGCATGGTCGATCAATACACGGCGCATTCGAAGCAGTTGCGCGCCGACCTGCATACGCCGCTTGGCCTGCTGCGCCATCAGGTCAAGTCGATGCGGCTCAAGATGGGTGCGGATTCGATGCTCGAATCCGAACTTTCGGTGTTCCACGACCAGGTCGCGCGCATCGACGCGGTGCTGCGCCAGTTCGAAGCGCGTCCGCCCGACGTCACGGCGGCGGCGCAATGGACCGACGTCAATCAGTTGATTGAACAGATTGTTTCGGAGGTCGGCGAACGCACGCTGCAGTCGCGTTCCATCACCACCGAACTGCATCTGGACCCGGCATTGCCGCCGCTGCACCTGCCGCTGGCGGTGATGCGCGACATCGTGACCAGTCTGCTGACGGTGGGGGCCGAACAGATAGGCAGCGGCGGGCGCATCGCGATCAGCAGTGCCGATGGGGTCAACTGGAATGGCGGCCTGTACGCGGAGATCCGCATCCGTGATTTCGGCCGCGGCATGGACGCCGCCCGGGTCGCCGCACTGTTCGAACCGCTGCCGGGCGAGACCGGCGCGCGCAATGCCCTTGTTCAGGCGCTTGCCCAGGCCAGGGCGTTGGGAGGCTCGCTGTCGTGCAAGAGCGCGATCGGGCAGGGGACGGTGTTCCAGCTCCTGCTGCCGCGTCAGACGCGCCGCCGCCCGCAGGGCGGCACGAAGGCGCAGGCCTGACGGCCAGGCAGCTTTCCGCGGTGTTCAGGCCGCTTTCCAGCGGCTGTTGGCGTTGACGTGCTGGGCCAGGAAGTCCATCTGGTCAACCAGGATGTTGCGGTTGCTGAGTATCAGATACTCGGCCTTGTTCGGCACGTAGGGCGTGTACAGCAGCTGCATGCGCGCCTGTTCGGGCGTGCGGCCGCTCTTGCGCTGGTTGCATGGCCGGCAGCAGGTCACGACGTTCATCCACAGGTCGCGTCCGCCCTGTGATACCGGCAGGATGTGGTCGCGCGTCAGTTTCTGATAGGCGAAGTCGCCACCGCAATAGGCGCAGACCGAACGGTCGCGATGGAACAGTTCGCGGTTGTTCAGCGGAGGCACGGCTGTCTGCAGCTTGTGCGCGTGACTGCGGCCCTTGATCGCGATGATGCTGTTGGTGCGGATGAAGGACTGTTCGCCGGTGACGCGGTTGATGCCACCGCGGATTTCGAAGTCGTGGCTGCCGGCCACCCAGGCCACGAGATCCTTCGCGTGATAGAACACGGCGTGCTGCCAGCTGACCCAGCGATGCGGCACGCCGTTGGCATCGAGGGTCAGTATCCACGGATGCGCCTGGCGGCACCGTTCGTGAACTATGCTCTGTGGTGGCTGCTCCAGCATGATCGTCCTACGCATCCTCTTCCGGTGAGTTCTGCCCAGTCGAAGTGAATCGTGTCGTCACGCAACCGCGACTCGGCCAGTGTAGGCTTTCGGCGCAGGGTGCGGACGTACTCTAGCAAAGGAAGATGAATTTGCAACCGCACGACCGCCGTCGCTTGTCGCCGATGCTGCCGGCAGCTGTCGCCCTTTCCGCGGTGCTGCATCTTGGTCTGCTGTGGCCGTCGCCGCCGGCATCCTCCGGGCGTCCGTCACCACCGGTCCGGGCTCATCTGACGCTGCGGGAAACCGTCGCCGAACCGCTGCCGGTTCTGGCCGGCGTCGCTGCGCCGAAAGCCGGACGGCCGCCTGCGGGCCGCCGCGTGCCGGCCGTTCCGGTGAGGGGCATGCCGGTCATCGGGCCATCGGTCGAACCGGGTGCGGCCGCTGAAGCGCAGCCCGCGCCACCCGAATCGGCGCTTCGGGCGCTGCGTTTCGCGCTGGCAAGAGGGCTGGTGGCGAGTGGCGCCGAGATACCGGCGGCCGCTGCGTCACTGACGCTCGAACTGCGTCTGCTGGCCCGTCACGTGGTCGGGCTGGCGATCGTCCGCAGCAGCGGCAGTGCCGAATTCGATGCGCGGGTACTGGCAGCTTTCAAGGCTGCGGCCGGGAATGCCGTAATACCCGACAGCCTGCCGGTGGAGGGTTTCGTGGTGGAACTCGAACTGGAGGGCGGGGAACCCGAGCCACCAGACGATGAACGTCCGCATGCTTCAGGATGAGCAGGCACCCGGCGCGTCAATGCGATGCCGGTCTTCCTTGCGCCGGTCCGCCGACTGTCGTCCAGGTATCGTGTGCGTGCCGTTTCGCGCGTGCGACTCCAATACAATCACGGCCTGCGTTGTGCACGACCGGGCACTGCTTTCTGCGGCGCGCCCTGTCGTTCCGGGCGAGGCCGCGCAGCGTCCCGAATTTTCCCTGTCCCTGTCTATTAGCGTTGTGATCGACATCGAGTACGAAACACCGGAAACCCTGCTGCGGAATCGGCCCGACCAGGCGCGATTCGGTGTCGATGGATCGACTGGCCGGGGGTGGTCGTGACCGGACAGACCGCCGTGATCGCCCGGCAGGACGATGATTTGCCTGAGGGGGCTGTGCCGGCCATCGGATGGTCGTGGCAGCGCTGGCTGGCCGTCAATGGGCTGATTGGCCTTGCCTATTGCCTGCTTGCCGCCATCAGTTTCCAGCTGCGCGAAGCGTCGGCCCCGGTCCCGATGTGGGCACCGATCGGTCTGGCGATGTTTGCGCTGCTCCGCGACGGGAAGCGTTGTCTGCCGGGTGTCGCGGCGGGTGTCGCCACATCCTTGCTTCTGGCCCATCAGACCCTGCCGTTTGCGCTGCTGCATGGCGCCGGCCAGATACTGGCGCCATGGGTCGGCGCGCAGATACTGAATCGTTTCGTCGAGCGACCGGCGCATCTGCTGGAGCGCACCGACGCGGCGCTGAAGCTCCTGACCGTCGCCTATGCCGCAGCGGTGCCGAGCGCTTGCGCGACCGTGGCCGGCATGGCGGCTGCCGGTCTGATGCCCGCCGGACAGTGGCTGGATACCGCTTCGGTTCTGTGGCTCGGCGACGCGCTGGGCATCATCGTGACCATTCTTCCGCTGCTCGCCTGGACGTCCGGGCGGGCGCCGACGCTGACAGCCGGCCGTCTGATCGAACAGTCGGTGGTGATCGTGGCGCTTCTCGGCGTACTTGCCGCGACCTTCTTCGGCGTCCGGCTGCTGGCCGATCCCGTGCTCCAGCTTTATGCAGCGCTGCCGCTGGTCGTCTGGGGGGCCCTGCGCTTTCCGCCCCGGATAGGCTGGAGCGTGTTCCTTGCGTCGTCGCTGGTGGCGCTTGCGGGTACGGCGCACGGCACTTCGCCGCTCGGCCAGTATCCGATGAATGTCCAGATCGTGGTGCTGCACGGACTGATCACCCTGTCGGCGGCGACCGCGCTGTTCATCGGCGCGGCGATGCACGAGAAGCAGATGGCCCGGCGTGCGCTGCGCGAGAGCGAATCCCACTTCCGGGCGCTGACCTTGCTGTCGGCCGACTGGCACTGGGAGCTCGATGCCAGCCTGCATTACTTTCGTCTGCCGGATGAACTGACCGGTGCGCACTTCGGCGATGTCGAGGTCGACGGTTGTGCCCCCTGGGAAATTCCCGGCGAGGAGGCGCTGACCCTGCCTTGGGTGCTGCTGCGCCAGACGATGGAACGCCACGAGGCGTTTCGCGACTTCCTGTCGCGTCGGCGCGACGGGGCGCGCTGGCGCTACCTGGCGTCGTCGGGCGAACCGGTGTTCGATGCGCAGGGCGCTTTTGCCGGCTACCGGGGTGTCAGCCGCGACATCACTGCGGAAATGCAGGCGCGCGAGGCGCTGCGCGAGGAGGAGTTCAGATTGCGCGCCCTGGTCGACGCACTGCCCGAGCTGATCGTTCTCAAGGACAAGCATCTGCGCTGGCGCCTCGCCAACCGGGCGGTACTCGACGCCAGCTTCCTGAAAAAGATGGCCTGGCTGGGCGCCACCAGCGAGGAACTGGCAGCGCACCTGCCGTCGATGGCGGACGTGCTGAAGAAGAATCACGAGATCGCGCAGGAAGTGGCACTCAGCTGCAAGCCTCACCACGAAGAGCAGCGCATGACGCTGGCGGACGGCCAGGAACGTGTGTTCGAGGTCAGCGTGATTCCGCTGACCGACGACGACGGCAAGTTCAACGGACTGGTTTCCGTGCGGCGTGACGTCAGTACCCAGCGAGAAGTCGAGCGCCTGCAGGCTGAACGCGTGAAAAGCGTGCAGTCGCTGAACGACGAACTGGAAAAGCGGGTCGGTGCCCGAACGGCTGCGCTGGAGTCGGCGATCAAGGAACTGGAAGCCTTCAGCTATTCGGTGTCGCATGATCTGCGCGCGCCGCTGCGCGCGCTCGATGGCTTTTCGCGCCTGCTGGTCGAGGATTACGGCGATCTGCTGGACGAGCAGGGGCGCGAGTACCTCGCGCGCATCCGGCGCAACAGCCAGCGCATGGGCGAACTGATCGACGACCTGCTGGAACTGTCGCGGGTGTCGCGCGCCGAGGTGCACCGCTCGCTGACCAATCTGTCCGACGTGGCGCGCGACATCGCGCACGAACTGGAGGCGGAAGCGCCGGACCGGCACGCACTGTGGGTCATTCCTGAAGGCTTGTGGGTGGATGCCGATCCGGGGCTGGCGCGCGTGGTGCTCGAAAACCTGTTGCGCAATGCCTGGAAATTCACCCGGCTGCAGGCGCAGCCGCGCATCGAAGTCGGTCAGGCCGTGGTCGACGGTCAGCCGTCCTATTTCGTCCGCGACAACGGCGCCGGTTTCGACATGACCTACGTCGGCCGTCTGTTCGCGCCATTTCAGCGGCTGCACAACAACCGCGAGTTCGATGGCAGCGGCATCGGTCTGGCCATCGTGCAGCGCGTGATCCGGCTGCATGGGGGGCAGGTTGCCGCGCAGGGGGTGCCGGGTCAGGGCGCGACCTTCAGCTTCAGTTTCGGGGCAGCGCGTCCAGACTGAAGTGATGCACGCCAAACTGGCCCGTGCGTCGCTCTTCGAAATAGGTGCGGAGGGTCAGCGACACGCTGCGGAACGCCAACTCGTCCCACGGAATATCGGTTTCGCCGAACAGCTGCACGTCGAGCGATTCGCTGCCCGGCGCGAAATCCAGATCGAGCAGTTCGGCCCGGAACAGCAGATGGAGCTGGTCGATCGCGGGTACGCTCACCATCGTGTAGGGCGCGATCAGGGCGACCCGTGCGCAGGCTTCCTCCATGGTTTCGCGCAGTGCACCGTCGGCAGCGCTTTCACCGTTCTCGAGAAAACCGGCCGGCAGGGTCCAGTAGCCGTAGCGTGGTTCGATTGCCCTCCGGCACAGCATCACGCGGTTTTCCCAGACCGGCAGCGTGCCGACCACCATGCGCGGATTCTGGTAATGGATCGTGTTGCAGGCCGTGCATACATGGCGCAGGCGATTGTCTCCGGCCGGAATGACGAGTGCGACCCGGCTGCCGCAATGGCTGCAGAACTTCATTGTGCGACCGGCCGCTGACCGGCTTCCTGGCAAAACCGCAGTTTAACGTCGCGCCGGCGTGCTGCGTGCATTCGGTCCGGGCCGCATGAAGGTTCGTTCCACGCCCTCAAGTTCTGTGGCTCCCCGCCGTAAGAACATCGGAATGAGGAACGTTGTGGAACTGTTGATGAGCAAGGCGGGCCACTTTTCGGATACAGCATGTCGGAGCTTCCGGAACCAATGAACGAGTTGATCGATACCAGCCGGTTCGAAGAAATCAAGGCCGCAGGAGAGCTGCCGTCGCCCAAGGGCATCGCCCTGGCGATCGCGCGGATGACTCAGCGCGGTGATGCTTCGCTGGCCGAACTCGCCCGGCTCGTGCAGGGCGATCCGGCGCTGGTCGGTCGCCTGGTGCGGGCCGCCAATGGCACGCTCGCCCACGGCGCGCGCCCGGTGGTGGCGATGCGCGACGCCCTGTCGGTGCTCGGCATGGCGGCGGTCCGCAATCTGGCGCTCGCCTTCTCCCTGATCTCCAGCAACGGCAAGGGCCTGTGCCGAAGTTTCGACTACTCGCGCTACTGGAGCGGATCGGTGATCCGCGCAATCGCGATGCAGAAGATCATGATGCGGCTCCGTCTGGCCGGCGTAGAGGAAAGTTTCAGTGTCGGCCTGTTGTCCGGTATCGGCGCGCTCGGTCTGGCCAGCGTGTTTCCTGCCCAGTACTCCAGGGTGCTGGAGGAGGTGCAGGGGCGTGACGGTGCAGCGCTGCTGGAACAGGAACGGCTGGCTTTCGCCATGACCCATGTGGAGCTGAGTGCGGCCATGCTGGCGGACTGGGGCATGCCACGCTTCTTTGTGGCCGCGGTGCTGGGGCACGAATCCGCGCTGGTGGTGCAGGGTGATGGCGATACGCGCGAATATGGCCTGACGCTCGCACTGGGTCTGGCCCGCGCGATCGAATCGGCCTGTGTCTGCGACGATGCGAGCCGTCCCAGGCACCTTGCGGCCGCCCGCTCGCTGGCCGCACGCATGGACTGGCTGCCCGAACAGGTTTGCAATCTGTGCGACGAAGTCGCTCAGGACTGGAAGGAGTGGTCACAGATATTGCCGGTGGACGCCTATGCGCTGCCCAGCCTCGATGGCATTGCGATCTCCGAGCCGGTGGCTGCGGCCGCGGTGCCGGAACTGACCGCTGCCGCTGCCAACGATGTACCGGGCGACGAGGCGCTGCGCGTGCTGGTGGTTGACGACGATGCCGGCACCCGGATGACCCTGCAGGCTCTGCTTCAGCGCGGCGGTTATCAGGTGGAGTGTGCGGAAAACGGTGTCAGCGGCATGGAGAAGGCACTCGAATACCAGCCGCAGATCATGGTTGTCGACTGGGTCATGCCGCAGATGAACGGTCTGGAACTGACCCGCACGTTGCGTCAGACCCGCATGGGCCGCAACATCTACATCATCGTGCTGACCAGTCACGAGGACGAGCAGCGGCTGATCGAGGCGTTCGAGGCCGGTGTCGACGACTACATGGTCAAGCCGCTCAAGCCGCGCGTGCTCGAAGCGCGCATGCGGGCCGGCCAGCGGCTGGTGAGGCTGCAGCGCGAACTGGAAGCGGAGCGGGAGGAAATCCGGCGCTACGCGGCAGAACTCGGGGTCAGCAACCGCCGTCTGCAGGAGGCCGCGCTGACCGATGCGCTGACCGGCTTCCCGAACCGACGCTACGCAATGAGCCGGATCGCCCAGGAGTGGGCCATCGCCCAGCGCAGCGAACGTCCGCTGTCCTGCATGCTGATCGACGTGGACTATTTTCGCCAGATCAACGAAACCTATGGCCACGATGTGGCGGACAAGGTGCTCGAGCAGACGGCTAGAACCATCCGTGAGTGCATGCGGACGCAGGATGTCGTCTGCCGTACCGGTGGCGACGAATTCCTCATCATCTGTCCCGACACCAATATGGAACAGGCAATGGCGTGCGCGCAGCGCGTGTGTGCCGGGGTTGCCACAGTACCGGTTCAGGCAGGTCAGCTCAGGCTGAAAAGCTCGATCAGTGTCGGCGTGGCGCAACGCATGTCGGCGATGCCGGACGCGGACGCGTTGCTCGCGCTGGCGGATCAGGCCCTGATGGGCGCCAAGAAGGCCGGCCGGAACAGGGTGCAGTCGGCGACCTGATCCGCACGGTTGTGCGATCCGATTCGCAAAAACGAGAAATCTGACCGCAACTTCGTTGCCGCACCCTCAAGTTTTGCCCGCGCGAGCCGTCCATACATTCCGTTGATTGTGATCACGACCCGGAATGAAGTTGATGGATCGCCACTCGGAAGGTATGGGAGGGTTCAGAACCATCAAGGTATTGATGGTCGAGGACAACGAGGATGACGTGTTCCTGCTCAACGCGCAGCTCAGCGCGCGTGGTCTGGACACCTATTCGGAACGCGTTGACAGCGCCAGGGATCTCGCTCGTGTGCTCGAAGAGCGCGAGTGGGATCTGGTGATCTGCGATCACGCGATGCCGGGCTTCGACTCGGCTTCGGCGCTTGAGGTCGTGCGCCGCAGCGGCCGCGACATCCCTTTCATCATCTATTCCGGCAAGATTTCCGACCACATGGCTTTCTCGGCCATGCGCAACGGCGTTGCCGATTACGTGCAGAAGGGCAACATTGCCCGTCTGGTTCCAGTCATCGAGCGCGAGCTGCGCGGCGTGGCGACCCGGCGTGCGGTTCAGACCGCCGACGCGCGCATTCACGCACTGGCCTTCTTCGACACGCTGTCGGCACTGCCCAACCAGACTCTGCTCAGGGCGCAGATCGACGACTGGCTCGATACCGTCCGGCGCAGTGCCGAGCCGCGGTACGCCACGCTGCTGGTGATCGATATCGACCGCTTTCTGCGCATCAACACCAGTTTCGGCTACGACGCGGGCAATGTCGTGCTGCGCGAAGTCGTGTCACGGCTGATCGATCGCGCCGGTGCCGGCGCCATGATTGCCCGGCTCAGCGGTGACCGTTTCTGCGTGTTTGCTCCGTCGTGCACCACGCGCGATGAAGCCACTGCGTTCGCGCACCGGCTGATGGCGGCGTTCGCGTCGCCGGTCGTCAAGGATGGCGTCGAGCTGTTCCTGACCGCGTCGCTGGGCATCGCGATGACGCCCGAAGATGGCGACGACGCGCAGTCCCTGATCATGAATGCCGAAGCAGCGATGTCCGTCACGAAGCGATCCGGTGGCAACGGACTGACCTACTACGCCCGTGAAATGAGTGCCAGTTCGGCCGAGAAGCTGGTACTGGAAACCCATCTGCGGCATGCGGTGCAGCGCGGCGAGCTGTTCCTGAACTACCAGCCCATCCTCAATGGCGTGACCGGTCGGACCTCGGGCGTCGAGGCGCTGCTGCGCTGGCGCCATCCGCAACGCGGCGTGATACCGCCGGACCGCTTCATTCCGCTGGCCGACGAGTCAGGCCTGATCGTCGAGATCGGTGCCTGGGTCATGCGCGAGGCGTGCTCGCAGGGGCGGATCTGGCATCAGCAGGGCATGCAGGACCTGTCGATATCGGTCAACGTGTCGGCCGTACAGTTCGCCCAGCCCAGGCTGCTCGAAACGGTGCGCACCACGCTGGAAGACACCGGCTTTCCGGCCGAGAAGCTGGTGCTGGAAATCACCGAATCCGTGCTGATGAAGGACGCCGAAACCACCATAGGCATGCTCAAGGCACTGAAGAACATGGGCGTGCGGATTTCCATGGATGACTTCGGTACCGGTTATTCGTCGCTGTCCTACCTGAAGCGCTTTCCGATCGATATCGTGAAGATCGACAAGTCCTTCGTACGCGACATCAACGCCGACGAGGATGATGCGGCCATCATCCGCGTCATCATCGCGCTGGCCCGCAGCCTGCGCCTGACTACCGTGGCGGAGGGCGTTGAAACACTTGAACAGCTTGGCTTCCTGCGGCGCGAGCAGTGCGACCGCTTCCAGGGTTACTACTTCTCGCGACCGGTCGAAGCCGATCAGCTGAGCCAGCGAATAAAGGACGGCTCACTGCTGATCTAGTCCGCCGATTGACCTGCCGGCACCGGGCCGGCAGACCTCCGATCACCCACCCGGGGCTCCCTGATGTAGGAATTCTTCCTACAGGGGCGTGTTCGTCCGCTCGGACAACAAGTTTCGCCATGTCCTGATTGGGCGTCGGTCCCCTGCTGGGCACAATGCATCCCATACCACGACGCGTGCAGCGCCGTACCAACGGAGGGATCGCAACATGAAGACGACAGGCTTGCTGAATGAGATCAGGGATCTGAATCTTGCCTATCTCATGCTCGCCCAGCAGATGATCCGCGAGGACCGCGATGCCGCGATGTTCCGTCTCGGTGTCAGCGAAGATGTGGCCGACATGATCGAGTCGCTTTCGCCGGCACAGGTCCTGAAGATGGCCAGCGCCAACATGATGCTGTGCCGCCTGCGTTTCGACGACCGTGTGCTGCTCGGCCTGCTGTCGAGTCATGGCCGTGAAGCATCCACGTCACACATGCACGCCACCATACTCGCATGCGCGCAGCCGGTCGAAGCGGTTCTCTGAGAGCGGGGCACAAGGTCATGAAAAATAAAAGCATCGTTTCCGAAGGGCGCGAAATCGCGCTGGCGGTCAATCTGATCAACCTCGGTGCGCGCCTGCAGTTGCTTGAAGCCGAGACGCACTTGTCGCGCGAGCGCCTGCTCAAGCTTTACAAGGAAGTGAAGGGCGTGTCGCCGCCGAAGGGCATGCTGCCTTTCTCGACCGACTGGTTCATGACCTGGCAGCCGAACATCCATGCTTCGCTGTTCATGTCCTTTTTCAGCTTCTTTAAGCAGAACACCCGCCTGTCGCAGCTCGACTGCATCGTCAAGGCATTCCAGCTGTATCAGGAACACGTGCAGACGCACGACATGGAAGAAGTGCTGAGCCTGACCCGCGCCTGGACGCTGGTCCGCTTCTTCGATGCCAAGCTCCTGCAACGCACGGCATGCACCTGCTGCGGTGGCCAGTTCGTCGCGCATGCCTACGACCCGAAATCCAGCTACGTCTGCGGCTTGTGCCACATCCCGGCACGGGCAGGCAAGACGCGGCGCGCACGCGAGGCACTGATCGCGGCCTGAACCAAGCACGACTCTCCAGTCTGACCTCCTCCTTGCGCAAGCAAGGAGCTCGCCGCTGCGGGGCAACCCGTGGCGGCTTTTTTTTTTGTGTGTCGCAGTGGGCGTTCCGGCGCTGATTCCATACCGGAAACATGGTCAAGTTTTGCAGGTCGGTGCCGTTACACCAACAGGCAGGCAGTGATTGATGCCCCGAACATCTGTCATACACAGGAAAAGTCCATGTTTCTGATCATCGGTTACGTAATCATTCTCGCCGCGTCGGTGGGTACTTACGCAATCCACGGCAGTCTCGCCGCACTGTGGGTGCCAGCCGAGTACGCAGCCATCTTCGGATTGATGATCGGCGGCTTCGTCGCCGGCAACGGCATGCCTGCGATCAAGGCCACGGCCGCTGCCCTGCCATCGGTGTTCAAGGGCTCGTCCTACAACAAGGCGTTCTACGTCGATGTTCTGGCCATGATGTACGAAATTCTGGCCAAGGTGCGCAAGGAAGGGTTGATGTCGATCGAAGCCGATGTCGAGAACCCGGAAGCCAGCCCGATCTTCTCCAAGTACGCGGCCTTTCTCGGTGATCACCATGCAGTCGATTTCCTGACCGACTACCTGCGCATGATGGTGGGCGGCAACCTGAACGCATTCGAGATAGAGAGCCTGATGGATGCCGAGATCGAAACCCATCATGCCGAATCGCATGTGCCGGTGCATTGCGTGTCCAAGATGGCCGATGGCGTGCCGGCCTTCGGTATCGTCGTTGCGGTGATGGGCGTGGTGAACGTGATGGGCTCGGTCGGCGAGCCGCCAGCCGTGCTCGGCAAGATGATCGGTGGCGCGCTGGTCGGTACCTTCCTCGGCATTCTGCTTTCCTACGGCTTCGTTGCACCGATTGCCTCGCAGCTCGAACAGAAGATGGAAGAAGGCGGCAAGATCTATCAGTGCATGAAGGTCGTGTTGCTGGCCAGCATGAATGGCTACGCGCCGCAGGTGGCGATCGAGTTCGGCCGCAAGGTTCTGTACTCGCCGGATCGTCCCAGCTTCAAGGAGCTGGAAGACGAAGTGAAGAACCGCAAGGGCAAGTAAGTCGCCCCTTAATCACTCCGTTCCGATACCCGTTTTAGACGACTGAGCCATGTCCGACGATACCCAGCAGCCAATCATCGTCAAGAAGATCAAGAAGGGCGGCGGCGGCGCGCATGGCGGCGCGTGGAAGATCGCCTACGCCGACTTCGTGACCGCGATGATGGCCTTCTTTCTGCTTATGTGGCTGCTCGGCTCCACTTCCCAGGGCGATCTCAAGGGCATCGCCGAATACTTCGAGAATCCGCTCAAGGTCGCGCAGCAGGGCGGCTCGGGCTCGGGCGACAGTTCCAGCGTGATCCAGGGCGGTGGCCGGGACCTGACGCGCCAGAGCGGACAGGTCAAATACGGTGCGACCGAATCCAAGCAGCGCACGATCAATCTGTCGGCCAGTCAGGATGCGCAGGCACTGAAGGAAAAGGGAGAGCGCGAGGAACGCGCCAAGCTGGTCGAGCTGAAGAGCCAGATCGAGGCGCGCATCGAGGCCAATCCCGATCTGCGCCCGTTCCGCAACCAGCTGGTGCTCGACGTGACATCCGAAGGCTTGCGCATACAGATCGTCGATGAACAGAACCGGCCCATGTTCGCGTCGGCCAGCGAACGGTTGCAGCCCTACACCTCGGTCATCCTGCGCGAGATCGGGCTCATCCTGAATCAGGTCGACAACCGGGTGTTCCTGTCGGGCCACACCGATGCGACGCCGTTCGCCGGCGGTGTCGGCGGCTTTTCGAACTGGGAGCTGTCGGCCAACCGCGCCAACGCGTCGCGCCGTGAGCTGATCGCAGGCGGCATGAATCCGGACAAGGTGCTTCGCGTCGTCGGCATGAGTTCCATCGTGCCCTTCGACAAGGAAGACCCGTTCAATCCGATCAACCGGCGCATCAGCATCATCGTGCTCAACCGCCAGACCGAGGAACTGTTCCTCGCCGACGGGCGTGCGGTCAACGTCGAAGATGTCGTGAAGGCAGGTGGTGGAAGTACGCCATGAACCCGCCTCCGGTCAAGTTCGGGCATGCCCTGCCGTTAAGGTCCTTGTCTGCTGAAATCCTGTCCAACGGATGACCAATACATTGAAACACCTGACATTCACGATTGTTGCGGCCTGGGCGGTAGCAGCGCTCTGCGCGGCCGGCGCGGCTGCACTGTGGCCGCAGTCGCCCTTGTCTCTGTTCGTGTCGGGTGCTGCCATCTGTGCCGTCTGGAGTGTGGTCGTCATCGTGCATTCACGCCGCTCGGCCGGTCACGTCGTTGCACAGACTGCAGCGAATGCCGCCGAGCAGGATGCAGGAGGGGCCACCCATGAACTGCTTGCCGGCACGGCGACTTCGGTGCAGTCGCAATGCGATCAGATGCGCGAGGAACTCAACCGCGTCCAGACGCTGCTGCACGAGGCGATCGAAGGCCTGACTGCCAGCTTTGTCAGCATGCAGGGTGAAACGTCGGAGCAGCGCACGACCGCGCTGTCGCTGACCGGTGGTGACGGTAGCGAGCAGTTCGATTTCGAAAGTTTTGTCGATGAGACATCCGGCACCATGCAGCGCGTTGTCGAGAGCGTCGTCCAGAACAGCAAGCTCGGCATGGAACTGGTCGAACTGACCGAAGGCATCGCACAGGAAACAAAAAGCGTGCGTTCATTGCTGGGCGAGATTGGCGGCATATCGAAGCAGACCAATCTGCTGGCGTTGAACGCCGCTATCGAGGCCGCGCGTGCAGGTGAGGCGGGACGAGGCTTTGCCGTGGTGGCTGACGAAGTACGCACGCTGTCGTCACGTACCAATGAATTCAGCCTGCAGATCGTCACGCTGGTCGACCGCATGCAGCAGAAGGTGGAGCAGACCGAACATGCGCTGGCCAAGCTGGCGGGGCAGGACATGACCTTCGCGCTTGAATCCAAGACGCGCGTGGAGTCAGTCGTGAAGGGGCTTGAAACACTGCACTACAGACGACAGCTTTCGATTGAAACACTCGGCCAGTCGGTCGAGCGCGTCAACAACGCCGTAGCCCATGCAGTGACCTCGCTTCAGTTCCAGGACATGACGTCCCAGCTGATCGGGCACGTGCAGCGACGCATCGGCAATGTGGACGAGGTGATGCGGTCGGTTCATGACCTGAGCGACGCGGCTGCCCACGGGCAGACGACGGCGCGGCACGCATCGATGGTCGGCGAGGCGTTGGAAAAGCTGGTTGCCGCCAACAGCAGCAACCCGGTGGCGCAGCAAGCCTTCCGGGAAGGTGACATAGAACTGTTTTGAAGGAGATGGGCCATGGCAAAAACCGTACTCGCGATTGACGATTCCGCATCGATACGCCAGATGGTGGCGTTTACGCTGAAAAGTTCGGGATACGACGTGATCGAGGCGGTCGACGGACAGGATGGACTGGACAAGGCCAAGGCCAGATCGGTCAACCTGGTTCTGACGGACCAGAACATGCCGCGCATGGATGGACTCACGCTGATCCGCAACCTGCGCAGCATGGCGCAGTACAAGGCGACGCCGATACTGATGCTGACCACCGAATCGTCGGACTCGATGAAGGCCCAGGGCCGTGCTGCCGGTGCGACCGGCTGGCTGGTCAAGCCCTTCGATCCGCAGAAGCTGGTCGAAGTGGTCAAGAAGGTGATCGGCTAGTCCGTCGCGTCCGCATCGAAATCCTGAACCAGGAGACAGTCCGTGACCGTGGACATGAGCCAGTTCTACCAGGTGTTCTTCGAGGAAGCCGCGGAGCACCTGTCGAACATGGAGCAGATGCTGCTCGACATCGATCTCGACAGCATCGATGACGAGGAGATGAACGCCATATTCCGTGCAGCCCATTCGATCAAGGGCAGCGCGGGTACCTTTGGTTTCAGCGATCTGGCCCAGGTCACGCACGAACTCGAAACCCTGCTCGACCGGGTGCGCAAGCACGAGGTCGTGATGACGCCGGCGATGGTCGATATCTCGCTCGAGGCGGGCGATCTGCTGCGCGATCTGGTTGCCGCCCATCGCGGCGTAGGCCAGGCCGATCTGCAGCGGGTCGAGGAAGTGTGCGCCGCGATCAAGCGTCTTTACTGTGACGAGGATGCACCTGTCGTCTCCGTGACCGGACCGGTCGCCGCGCCGGCTGCCGAGGGTTATTGCTTCAGCTTTGTGCTGCCTGCCGACTGCGTGGATGCGGCCGGTGTCATAGAGAATCTGTCGGTGGAACTGAAGTCGCTCGGTTGGGCCGTCATCGACATTTCGATCGACGGTAGCGGTCGCTGGCAAACCCGTCTGACCGGTGAGGCCGATGTGCCGGCGGTGCGCGATCTTGTCGAATTCATCGCCGCACCCGGCAGCTTCGCCGAAAGTGGGGCAGTACCGTCGGCACAGAGTGATGTCGATGGCGCGTACGGATTCTTCGACGATGACGATGCCGCAGCTGTCGCATCGTCATCGGCCGAAACCGCCTATGGTCTTTTCGACGACGCAGACGCGCCGGCCGCCGGGACATCTGCAGACAATACCGAGGATGCCGGCTACGGCCTGTTCGCGGACGAGGCGCCGGCCGCGGTACCTGCATCCGACGCCGATGGCAGCTACGGCTTCTTCGATGCACCGGTTGTGACACCGGTCGTTGCAGAGGACGGCAGCTACGGCTTCTTCGACACACCACCGGTGGCGGCGATCGCCGAACAGCATCCGGCCGCCGAATCCGTCGTGCCGGTGCTGCCCGTCGCCAGACCGGTCGATGCACCGAAGTCCGCTTCGACGCGCGCACCGAAGGTGGCCGCAGGAGATACCTCGATACGGGTCGGGGTCGACAAGGTCGATCAGATCATCAATCTGGTGGGGGAACTGGTGATCACCCAGGCCATGCTCGTATCGGCTGCGTCCAAGCTCGATCCGGTCGAATTCGAACGCCTGATGAACGGCGTGCAGCAACTCGAACGCAACACGCGTGATCTGCAGGAATCGGTGATGTCGATCCGCATGCTGCCGATGTCCACGGTGTTCTCGCGCTTTCCGCGCGTGGTGCGTGACCTGTCGCAGAAACTGGGCAAGCAGGTTCGCCTGGTGCTGGCCGGCGAATCGACCGAACTCGACAAGGGGCTGATCGAGCGCATCGCCGATCCGCTGACCCATCTGGTTCGCAACAGCCTCGACCACGGCATTGAAACGCCTGACCTGCGCGTTGCGCGCGGCAAGCCGGTCGAAGGCACGATCACGCTGAAGGCGTCGCACCAGAGCGGCAACATCCTGATCGAGGTCGGTGACGATGGCGCCGGCCTCAACCGCGAGCGCATCCTGTCCAAGGCACGCGAGCGCGGGCTTCCGGTCAGCGACGGCATGACCGATCAGGAAGTCTGGGCGCTGATTTTCGAACCCGGCTTCTCGACCGCCGACCAGGTGACCGAAGTGTCGGGTCGCGGCGTCGGCATGGATGTCGTCAAGAAGAACATCACTGCGATGGGCGGACGCGTGGACATCGAATCGATGACCGGTGTCGGTACACGCATGACGGTGCGGCTGCCGCTCACGCTGGCCATTCTCGACGGCATGTCGGTGGCTGTGGGCGACGAGCACTACATCATTCCGCTGAACTACGTGGTCGAGTCATTGCAGCCGACGGCGGCGATGATCAAGAGCGTGGGTGGCCTGCCGCGACTGGTGCAGGTGCGCAACGAGTATCTGAACATTCTGACGTTGCAGGATGCTCTGGGCCTGTCGGGCGGAACGACCGATCTGGAGCGGGGCATCCTGGTCGTGCTCGAATCGGATGGCGACAAGATTGCGCTGTTCGTCGACGAACTGGTGGGACAACACCAGGTGGTGATCAAGAGCCTGGAAGCCAATTACCGCAAGGTACCCGGCATTTCCGGTGCAACGATACTGGGCGACGGCCACGTCGGCCTGATCCTTGACGTGCCGGCACTGGTGGAATCGGCGCGCGGCAGTCTTGCCGCAGCGGCCTGACATGTCGCTTCGCAACTGAAGCGTCGAGAGGCCTCAGTTCAGGCTGCGGCTTGCCGGCTGAGTCCCCTGCGGACACTGGGAAAATCACGCCGGATCGTGCCTCCGGAAGCAACAATAATCCCCAATTTAGGTGCTGCGCTGCCTCAAGGCGAAAGCCCCTGCTGCCGTTAAGCCATTGGTAACGGAAAGCCAAGGGGCACAACGATGATTCAAGCGGCGCAGGCAGCATCCCATCGACCGGAAAGCGGCTCTGATGGCGGTTACGCCCAGGAATTCCTCACCTTCACGCTGGGTGGCGAAGAGTACGCGATCGATATTCTCAAGGTGCAGGAAATCCGCGGCTACGACGCGGTCACCGGCATCGCCCATGCGCCCGCCTTCATAAAGGGTGTGATCAATCTGCGCGGCACCATCGTTCCCATCGTCGACCTGCGCATCAAGTTCAATGTCGGTGTCGTCGAATACACGCCCTTCACCGTCACCATCATTCTCAATGTTGGCGGCCGCGTGGTCGGAATGGTGGTCGACGCGGTGTCCGACGTGCTTGCACTCGATTCCGCGCAGATTCATCCGGCGCCCGATTTTGCGTCCAGCGTAGACACCCGCTACATCCACGGCCTCGGCTCGATCGACGAACGCATGCTGATCGTCGTCGATATCGAAAAACTGATGCTGTCGGCCGATATGGCGCTGGTCGACGAACACGTGCACTGAGGATCATTGCCATGTCCAATTCCAAGAAGTCCTTGTCATTCATGCAGGGGATGACCGTTCAGCGTCGCCTGATGCTGATGGTGGCAGGTTGCATCGCAGGCATCGTGCTGCTGGCCGGCGTGCTGCTGGCTGGCCAGCGAAGCAGCATGCTCGAAGACCACAAGGCGGCGACGCGCTTTGCCGTCGAATCCGCCTGGGGTGTGCTCGATGCGTTCGAAAAACGGGTCGCCTCGGGCGAGCTGACACAGGAAGAAGCGCGCCGGCAGGCCATCGCGACCGTGCGCACGCTGCGCTACAACGGCGAGGACTATTTCTGGATCAACGACTTCGGGCCGCGCATGGTGATGCATCCGGCCAAGCCCGAGCTTGAAGGCAAGGATCTGGCTGCCATCAAGGATCCGAACGGCAAGGCGATTTTCGTGGAATTCGTGGCCGTCGCTAAGAACCAGGGGGCTGGCTTCATCGAATACATGTGGCCGCGCCCGGGTGCCGATGCACCCGTGGCCAAGGTGTCGTATGTCCGCAAGTTCGAGCCGTGGGGCTGGATCATCGGTTCAGGCATCTATGTCGATGACGTGAATGCCCGTGTGCTCCAGGAAGCAGGCTGGGTGGCGCTGTTCGCGCTGATCGTCGCCGCAGTGATCGGTGTGATCGGCTTTCGCCTCGGCCGCAGCATCGCCGCGCGGCTGCAGTATGCCGGTGGCCACGCACAGGCGATCGCCGGCGGTACGCTGGATCGCACCATTTCGGCGGGAAGCAGGGACGAGATAGGCAGCCTTCTCGGATCGCTCGAACAGATGCGTATTGACCTGAAGGCGCGAACCGAACGCGATCACGCCATCGCTGCCGAAAACCTGAGGATCCGGACGGCACTGAATTTCGTGAACAGGAATGTCCGCATCGCCGACGCCGACGGCACCGTGATTTACGCCAACAACGCGATGATGCAGACGCTTGCCGGCATCGAGGGGGTGGTGCGTGCACGTGTTCCGGAGTTTTCCGTGGCACGCATCGTGGGCAGCAATGTTGCCGCGTTGTGCAGCAATCCTGACTTCGTGCGCAAATCAGAGCCGTACGGAACCGGACACCGCAGCGAATTGTTGATTGGTCAGAGCATCTTCGAAGTGATCACGACACCGATTCCGGACGAATCGGGTCAGCGCATCGGGGTTGTTGCGGAGTGGACCGAGCGCACGCAGGAGGTCGCGGTCGAGCGGGAAGTCGAAGAGATGATCTCGGCCGCTGTGAGCGGTGATTTCACGCATCGCATCAACGTCGAGGGCAAGGCGGGCTTCTTCAAGGTACTGGCGGCCAGCATGAACGAGCTGGTGGCGGTCATGGCGTCGGGTCTCGAAGACACGGCGCGCGTGCTCAACGCGATTGCGCGCGGCGTGCTGACCGAAAAGATCGAACGTGACTACGCCGGTACCTTCGGACAACTGAAGGACGACACCAACACGACGGTGGACAAGCTGCGCGAAGTGGTCGGGCGGATCAAGGAGTCGACCGAGGCGATCAATACGGCGGCGCGCGAAATCGCGGCCGGCAACTCGGAACTGAGTTCGCGTACCGAAGAGCAGGCCAGTTCGCTGGAAGAGACAGCCAGCTCGATGGAAGAGCTGAACGCGACGGTCAAGCAGAACGCGGAAAGTGCGCTGAAGGCGAACGATCTGGGCCGTCAGAGCAACGAGGCGGTGATGAAGGGCGCGGAGACGGTCAAGCGGGTGGTGCTGACGATGAGCGACATCCAGGACTCGAGCAAGAAGATCGCGGACATCATCGGGGTGATCGACTCGATCGCGTTCCAGACGAACATTCTGGCGCTGAACGCGGCGGTGGAAGCGGCACGTGCGGGCGAGCAGGGCCGTGGTTTCGCGGTGGTGGCGAGCGAGGTGCGCAACCTTGCGCAGCGCAGCGCGCAGGCGGCCAAGGAAATCAAGGGCCTGATCGCGGACTCGGTGGAGCGCGTCGATGGCGGTGCGAAGCTGGTGGCCGAGGCGGGTGCGACGATGGAGCAGGTGGTCGACAGCTTCCGTCAGGTGACCGGTCTGGTGACGGACATCGCATCGGCGAGCCAGGAGCAGGCGAGCGGGATCTCTCAGGTGACGCAGGCGGTGAGCCAGATGGACGGCGTGACGCAGCAGAACGCGGCGCTGGTGGAAGAGGCGGCCGCAGCGGCGGAAAGTCTGGAGGATCAGGCACGTGCGCTGATGCGTGCGGTGGGCCAGTTCAAGCTGGACGACGGTGGTGGTCGCAGCAGCATCCAGTTCGACGCGCCGATGTCGTCGCACCGCGAGGCGGCGAACAGCGAACCGGTGCTGCCGCGCTCGCGAGGCGGTGCGCTGGGCAAGGTCAGGCGTGTGCAGCCGGCCATGGCCGCAGCCGTCGAGGACGAGTGGGAAGAATTCTGAAGCACGGTTCATTTGAAGACCAAAGACCCGGCACCGAGGTAGTGACCGTGGTCATACAAGAAACCATGTCTGGAGCGATGCAATGAGGATCAACTCGCCGGTGACCAACCGTGAGATCGAACTGACCGAGCGGCACAACATCGTTTCACGTACCGACAAGAAGGGCCAGATCGTCTACGTGAATAGCGATTTCGTCGAAATCAGCGGCTTCGACGAGTCGGAACTGGTTGGACAGCCACACAATATCGTGCGCCATCCGGACATGCCGAAAGAGGCTTTCGAGGACATGTGGCGCTGCCTGAAGGCGATGCGGCCGTGGACCGGTGTGGTCAAGAACCGCGCCAAGAACGGCGATTTCTACTGGGTACTGGCGAATGCCACGCCACTGTTCGAGAACGGTGCAGTCACCGGCTACATGTCGGTGCGGA
Organism: Betaproteobacteria bacterium; assembly: GCA_020621405.1. GTDB lineage: Bacteria > Pseudomonadota > Gammaproteobacteria > Burkholderiales > Rhodocyclaceae > Methyloversatilis. The sequence continues at coordinate 155,978 of JAHRYN010000003.1, read as the reverse complement.
CCAAAGCCAGTCGCGAGCAGATACAGGCCGCCGAGAACGTCTATCGCGAATTTCGCGAAGGCAGGGCGCAAGGGCGTGCGATCAGCAACGGCACGGTGGTCAATACCGGCTTCTCGCCATCCCGTTTTCTCGCGAACCTCAGCATCAAGGCCCGCATGTTCGCCATCGTTGGACTCGGCGGGCTGGTGATGGCAGCGATCGCCCTGATCGGTCTGAATGGCATGCGCTCGACCGACAAGGCGCTCGAGGTGACCTACAAGAATCGTGTCGTGCCGACCCAGCAGCTCAAGATCGTGGCCGACATGTATGCAGTCAACATTGTCGACACCGCACACAAGACGCGCAACGGCAACCTCGACTTTGCCGACGGTGTCCGCAACATCGAACAAGCCCGCAGCGAGATTGCGAAAAACTGGGGCGCCTATCTGTCGAGCGCGATGACCGATGAGGAAATGCGGCTGATCGATCAGGCGAAGCCGCTGATGCAGACGGCTGACGCGTCGGTCGACAAGCTTGCGTCCATCATGCGCGACAAGGATGCGGCTGCGCTGGCCGCCTACACGGTCAAGGACCTGTATCCGGTGATCGACCCGATCTCCGGCAAGATCAGCGAACTGGTTGATCTGCAGATCCGGACTGCGGGTGGGGAAATCGAAAGCGTGCGTGAGCGTTCCTCGTCGGCTTTCCTGGTCATCGCGACCCTGTTCGCATTCGGCCTGGCCTTCGCCATCGGAGGTGCCTGGCTGCTGTTGCGAGCGATCAGGAAGCCGATCGATGAGGTGACGAACCTGCTCTACCGCATGACCGACGGTCAGCTGGACGTCGAGATAGAAACGACCCGGCGTGACGAAATGCTGGTCGTGTTCGATGCGGCAAAATCGATGAAGATCAAGCTCGGTGCAGACATGGCAGAAGCGCGTCGCGTGGCCGACGAGAATCTGCGCGTGCGTGAAGCACTCGACTGCGTGACTACCAATGTGCGCATTGCTGACAACAGTGGCCGCGTGATCTACGCCAACAAGACGCTGGTGGACACCCTGCGCCGTACCGAGGCGGAAATCCGCAAGAAGGTGCCGCAGTTCTCCGCCGACCATTTCGTCGGCAGCGACATCACCGTGTTCTATGACGATCCGGAGGCGGCGCGGCGCCGGCTGGCCAGCCTGACCGCCACCGTCAACAGCGAAATCGTCATCGGTGGCCGCCTGTACCGCCTGACCACCAGCCCGATCCTGAACGACGTCGGGCAGCGGCTGGGTTCGGTCGGCGAGTGGCTTGACCGTACCGACGAAGCGGCTATCGAGAAGGAAGTGACCGACCTGATCCGTGCCGCCGGCAGTGGCGACTTCACCACACGCCTCGAAATCGGGAACAAGCAGGGCTTCTTCCGTCAGCTGGCCGAAGGCCTCAACGGTCTGGTCGTGCAGGTGTCGGACAGCCTGTCCGATCTGGCAAACGTGCTCAACGCGATGGCCAACGGCGACCTGAATCGCAAGATCGAGCGGGATTATGCCGGTACCTTCGGGCAGCTGAAGGACGATACCAACACGACGGTGGACAAGCTGCGCGAAGTGGTCGGGCGGATCAAGGAGTCAACCGAGGCGATCAACACCGCGGCACGGGAAATCTCTGCCGGCAACTCGGACCTGAGCTCGCGTACCGAAGAGCAGGCCAGTTCGCTGGAAGAGACAGCCAGCTCGATGGAAGAGCTGAACGCGACGGTCAAGCAGAACGCGGAAAGTGCGCTGAAGGCGAACGATCTGGGCCGTCAGAGCAACGAGGCGGTGATGAAGGGCGCGGAGACGGTCAAGCGGGTGGTGCTGACGATGAGCGACATCCAGGACTCGAGCAAGAAGATCGCGGACATCATCGGGGTGATCGACTCGATCGCGTTCCAGACGAACATTCTGGCGCTGAACGCGGCGGTGGAAGCGGCACGTGCGGGCGAGCAGGGCCGTGGTTTCGCGGTGGTGGCGAGCGAGGTGCGCAACCTTGCGCAGCGCAGCGCGCAGGCGGCCAAGGAAATCAAGGGCCTGATCGCGGACTCGGTGGAGCGCGTCGATGGCGGTGCGAAGCTGGTGGCCGAGGCGGGTGCGACGATGGAGCAGGTGGTCGACAGCTTCCGTCAGGTGACCGGTCTGGTGACGGACATCGCATCGGCGAGCCAGGAGCAGGCGAGCGGGATCTCTCAGGTGACGCAGGCGGTGAGCCAGATGGACGGCGTGACGCAGCAGAACGCGGCGCTGGTGGAAGAGGCGGCGGCAGCGGCGGAAAGTCTGGAGGATCAGGCACGTGCGCTGATGCGTGCGGTAGGCCAGTTCAAGCTGGATGACGGCAATGGTCGCGGCCACATCCAGTTCGATGCGCCGGTGTCATCGCGTCGCGAAGCGGCGAACAGCGAACCGGTACTGCCGCGCTCGCGTGGCGGTGCGCTGGGCAAGGTCAGGCGGGTACAGCCGGCCATGGCCGCAGTCGCCGAAGAGGAGTGGGAAGAGTTTTGACGGACGCCTTGAACGTTCGCATGACGCTGCGGGCACCGCGTCATGCGCAACCGGTCGTCCGGGCGTCAATTGAAAGGGCAGCATCGTGATTCAGCCAAACAGGACGACAGCCAGTGCCGCGGAGATCACGCGGCAACTGGCGGATGTGAAGACTTTGACCGGCGGTACGCGTGAATTCGCATTCACGCGCGACGATTTTGATCGTATCGCGAAGCTGATCCACCAGCATGCCGGCATCTCGCTGTCGCCGATCAAGTTCGACATGGTCTACAGCCGGCTGGCGCGCCGACTGCGCGCCACGGGCGATGCGACCTTTGCGGACTACATCCGCCGGCTCGAGCGCAACGATCACACGGAGTGGGAAACCTTCGTCAACTCGCTGACGACCAACCTCACGTCATTCTTTCGCGAGGCGCACCACTTCGATCTGCTGAAGGACCACCTTACCCGGCTGGGCAAGCCGACGGCGCGCATCTGGTGCAGTGCCGCTTCGACCGGCGAAGAGCCGTATTCGATCGCCATGACCTGCTGCGAACTGTATGGCTCGATGATGCCGCCGGTGGAAATCATCGCCACCGACATCGACACCAATGTGCTGGCGCAGGGACAGGCCGGGGTGTATAGCGAAGACCGCATCGAGAAGCTGTCGCCGGAACTGGTGCGCAAGTATTTCCTGCGTGGCACCGGCAGCCGTGCCGGCGACGTGCGCGTGCGTCCGGAACTGCAGAAGCTCATCCGCTTCAGCCGGCTGAACCTGCTGGAGCCGAACTGGTCGGTGCGCGGGCCTCTCGAAGCCATCTTCTGCCGCAACGTGATGATCTATTTCGACAAGCCGACGCAATACACGATCCTGAAACGCTTCGTGCCACTGCTGCGTCCCGACGGCCTGATGTTTGCCGGCCATTCGGAGAGCTTTTCCCACGCAGTGGACCTGTTCCGCAACCTCGGAAGAACTGTATATGCTCGTGCTGACAGCGGTCGGTAGCAGTGGTCCGGGGCTGATCGAACACCAGGCAGGGCAGCGCTACTTCGACCGGAATTTCTCGCGCGAGGCGGTGAAGATACTGCCGGGCGAATTCTTCGTGACCACGCGCGACATGTTGCTGGTGACCGTGCTCGGGTCGTGCGTCGCGGCCTGCATACGCGACCCGGAACGCGGCATCGGTGGCATGAACCATTTCATGTTGCCGGATGCCGGTACCGGCGTGATGAGCCGCTCGGCCCGCTATGGCGCGTATGCGATGGAACTGCTGGTCAACGAACTGATCAAGGCGGGGGCACGCCGTTCGGCGCTGGAAGCCAAGGTGTTCGGCGGTGGCCGCGTGATGGCGGCGCTGACCAATGCCAACGTCGGCGAACGGAACGCGGATTTCGTGCTGACCTATCTTGCCCAGGAAGGCATTCCGGTGCTGGCGCAGGATCTTGTGGACGCCTACGCGCGCAAGATCTACTTCTTCCCGCGCGCCGGCCGCGTGCTGGTGAAGAAGCTGGCCCGGGTCAACAACGACACGCTGGCGCGGCGCGAACGCGAATATCAGGAGCGTCTGGCGCGCGACGATGCGTCGGGCGACATCGAACTGTTCTCCTGACCGGAAAAACGACGAGGAAGGCCATGAAGATCAGGGTGCTGGTGGTCGACGATTCCGCAGTCATGCGGGCGCTTCTGACCGAAATCATCAATCAGTCGCCGGACATGGAAGTGGTCGGAACGGCGCCCGATGCCGCGCTTGCCCGGCAGAAGGTGAAAGAGCTTTCGCCCGACGTGATGACGCTGGATGTCGAGATGCCGCACATGAACGGCCTCGAGTTCCTCGACAAGGTGATGCGTCTGCGGCCGATGCCTGTCATCATGATTTCCAGCCAGACTGCGCAGGGTTCGGAGTCGACGCTGCAGGCGCTCGAACTGGGGGCCGTCGACTATGTGGCCAAGCCGCGCGGTTCGCTGGCAGGTCTGCCGCCGAGTTACGCACATGAAATCCACGAAAAGATCCGCGCCGCACACGGTGCCCGCCTCAAGGTGCTGCGCCATGCGTCCACCCCGATCCGCGCCGCGTCGGCACCCGCCGCCATGCCAGCCGCGATGACGAACTGGGGCGATCGCATCATCTGCATCGGCGCGTCTACCGGTGGTACGGAGGCGATCAAGGACGTGCTGGTCCGCTTGCCGGAGAACGTGCCGGGCATCGTGATGGTGCAGCACATGCCGGAAATGTTCACCGCGAGCTTTGCCCGCCGGCTCGACTCCCTGGCACGCGTCCGGGTGAAGGAAGCGGAGCACGGCGAGCGCATCCTGCCCGGCCATGCCTACCTCGCGCCTGGCCATTCGCATCTGGAGATCCGCAAATCCGGCACCGGATACGTCTGCGAGCTGCTGCAGACGCCGCCCTACAACCGGCACCGGCCGGCGGTGGACGTGCTGTTCAACTCGGCCGCCGCGCAGGCGCGCGGCAGTGCGGTTGCTGCGCTGCTGACCGGCATGGGCAAGGATGGTGCGCAGGGTCTGCTGGCGATGCGCCAGGCTGGCGCATGGACCATCGGACAGGATCAGGACAGCTGCGTCGTATATGGCATGCCGCGCGAGGCAGCGCAGATCGGTGCCTGCTGCGAGGTCAGCCCGCTCAACCAGATCGGCGAACGCATCATGGCGGCGCTGCAGGGCGGCCGCCGCATGACGGCCCAGGCGTAATTGCCCGGTTGTCCGTCCAGTCATTCATCCGCTTCAGGACTCATCATATGCAGATCAGTTTCGTCATCGCAGACAAGGTTGCCCGGCTCAGCCTGGGTGGCCGGTTCGACTTCTCGGCCCATCGGGACTTTCGTGAAAGAACCGAGCAGCTGCTGCAGCACGCCGGTGTCGAAACCGTCGATATCGATCTCGGTGCCGTTACCTATCTGGACAGTTCGGCGCTTGGCATGCTGCTGATGCTGCGCGACAAGGCCAAGGCGGCCGAACGCGAGATACGTCTGTCGAACTGCAGCGTGCCGGTCCGTCAGGTACTCGATGTGGCGAATTTTCAGAAACTGTTCCAGATCGACTGACGGCCACCCGGCCCCGCCGCAGGGCGTGTTCCGCCCTTGTTGAGCCGGCGGCTCTCCCCGGTGCGTGCCGGCAGAACGCAGCAAGCCGCCTTCCATGGATTCCGGCCGGTGCAGTGCCGGACCATCCGGCTGCGCACTGGCGCCAGCCACTTCCCGTTTTGACCGCAGTCAAGCAATCGGGCGCCGTCCGGGAATCCGCTTCAATTTTTTCGTCCGGCTGCCGTAATCCAGTGACGCAGGTCACGTCCGGATGGCTTTTCGGCTTGCCTGCGTTCAATTTCACTGTGGCAGCGCACGCATCAAGTGCCTCGTCAGCCAAGGAGTAACAATGAACGCCCTGCTTTTGCCCGCTCGCGCCCTGATGTCGCGCCTGCGTTTTGCGCCGAAGATGATGCTCGTGATGGGCATCCTGCTGTCGACGCTGATTGGTCTGGCCGTAGTGCAGACCGCGGCACGCCTCGAATCACTGAAGGTGATGGACAACGAACGCGTCGGTGCGGCCTATGTCAGGTCGTTGCTCGATGTTCTCGCCGCGATCCAGCAGCATCGCGGCATGTCCTCGGCGATGCTCAACGGCGACGCCAGCCTGCAGTCCGGCGTCGATGCCAAGGCTGCCGAGGTTGCAGCAGGCATTGAGCGGCTCAAGACCCAGAATACGGCCTATCCGCAGGTAATCGGCCAGCAGGCGCAGATCGACCGGCTGTCCGGTGAATGGGATGCGGTACGCAAGGCGATGTCCGGTTCAAGCGGGGGCGACAATTTCAAGCGCCATTCCGAACTCATCCGGAACCTTCTGGGCGATTTCCAGCTGGTCGCGGATGCCTCGGGTCTTTCGTTCGATGCTGCGCCCGATACCTACACATTGATGGATGCAAGCATCGGCATCGCGCCGCAGGCGATCGAATATCTGGCCCGACTGCGCGGACGGGCGGCCTCCATCAGTGCGGCCAAGGCCCTGCCGACCGATGCAGCGATCGAATTGGGTTCTCTGCTCCAGCTGTCGAAGGCGCAGATTGATGCGACGGATCGCATGATGGTGCGTCTCAAGCTGCATGCACCGGATCACGTCGCAGCGGTTGCCACCGAAGTCAGCGCGCTCAACGATGCGTTCGCGGCGACGTCGGCCATGATCAACACCTCGGTGATCGGCCAGCAGTTCGACCTGTCGGCAGGCGAAGTCTTCAAGCGGGCCAGTGCGCCGGTCGAGGCCGCACTGAAAGTGTCGCACGTGCTGCTGGACCACTTGAACGCAGGGCTGGAAAAGCATCACCATGAACTTGTCTCCAATCTGATAGTGACCAGCGCCCTGCTGCTTGCCAGCCTGCTCGCTTCGTTCTACCTGGCGCTCGGGCTGTACGCATCGCTCAAGGATGATATCCGGCACGTGATCAACGGCGGTCAGCGTCTGGCACAGGGCGACCTGACCGCGCGCATCGAAATTTCCTCGAGCGACGAATTCGGCGATATCGCAGTCAGCTTCAACAGCATGGCGGATGGCCTGTCCGGCCTCATTTCCAGCGTGAAAACGGCGGCGTCGGACGTCAGCCGGGTGACCCTGGTTCTGGCCAGCGGCACCCAGCAGATCAGCGAGTCGTCGAACCAGCAGAGCCAGTCGGCGTCGTCGATGGCAGCGACCATCGAACAGCTGTCGGTGTCCATCAACAGCGTGTCGGACAGTGCGGCAGATATGCGGCAGCACGCCGAATCGAGTCGCGATGAGGCGGACAACGGCCGCCGTGCGATCGATCTGGTGACGGCCGAACTGGACGAGGTCGGCAATGTGGTTGGCGAGATTTCGCAGGCGGCCGGCGCCTTTGTCGAGAGTACGCGTGCCATCGGTGACATGACCCGTCAGGTCAAGGACATTGCCGAACAGACCAATCTGCTCGCCTTGAATGCGGCCATCGAGGCGGCACGCGCCGGTGAACAGGGCCGCGGGTTCGCGGTGGTCGCCGACGAAGTGCGCAAGCTGGCCGAGAAATCGGCTCAGTCGGCACACCAGATCGAGGCCATCACGCGCACGCTGGACGTCCGGGCCGGCAGTGTCGAAACCGTCGTATGTCGCGGCGTGCAGGCAATCGATACCTCACGTGACCAGCTGGCACAGGTGGTCAGCGCTCTTGGACGTGCCGCCCAGGCCGCCGCATCGACGTCCACCGGCATCGTGGGCATCGCCGAATCGGTCAGCGAACAGACCACGGCGAGCCATGAAGTCGCAAGAACGGTGGAGCAGATCGCCCAGATGGCCGAGGAGAACAGCGGCGCGATCATCGCGATTGCCGACGAGGCGCAGCACCTGCGCACGCTCGCACTCGATCTGGAATCCCTCGGCGCGCGCTTCCGCGTCTGATCGCCACGGTGCCGTCACGGCCGGGTTGCGGAACGCGGCCCGATCATGACGCTGCAAGTGTTGCAAGGAATGGCCGCCCCGGCATCCGGGTGCGGCCTTTTTCTTTTTATCCATGTTTTTCAGTGTGTTGCGGAATTTCATTGCGTGGGGGGTAGAGCGCTATCTTGCCTTTCTGCCTCGTTCATCTTCCTTGCAAAAGGGGATTCAAGAGTTTTGGGGCATTGCCGTAAACTCATCAGCACCCGGTTGTTTTCGTGCCACTGATCAGACAGACGAGGCCGACATGTCAGAGTTACTCAAGAATATCGATGCCCGCACCAAGCTTGCGGGTACCAACAAGCTCGAAATACTGATGTTTTCGCTCGGCGTCGACAGCCGCACCGGGCGACGCGAGACATTCGGCATCAATGTGTTCAAGGTACGTGAAGTGATGCGTACCCCGACCATCACGGCAGCGCCGGAGATGCCGAACGCGGTCGAAGGCATGGTGAGCCTGCGCGGCGCGCTGGTGCCGGTGGTCGATCTGGCCAAGTTCGCCCAGTTTCCGAGCGACACGCCGCGTGACGTGATGATCGTGACCGAATACAACGGCCATACACAGGGCTTTCTGGTCGAGTCGGTGGATACCATCCTGCGGCTGGACTGGTCGCAGATGCGTGTTCCCCCCGCGATGCTGACCGCCAATCTGGGTGGCCTGGTGACCGCGGTGACCGAACTGGCCGATCACCGCCTGGTGATGATGCTGGATGTCGAGAAGATCCTGTCCGAGACCGCGGATATCGACAACGACCTGGCATTCAAGGACATCGAACCGCTGGGCATCGACGACGCCACTGTGTTCTTCTGTGATGACTCTCCGGTCGCCCGCAACCAGATCGTGCGAACGCTGGACCTGATGGGCGTGCGTTACGTGTCCGCGATCAACGGCGCCCAGATGTGGACCGAACTGCAGAAGGTCGCCGCCTACGCCGAATCGAGCGGGCGCAAGGTCAAGGAGCTGATCAGCATCATCCTGACCGACGTCGAGATGCCCGAGATGGATGGCTACATCCTGACCAAGCACATCAAGGCCGACCCGCGCTTCATGGACATACCGGTGGTGATGCACTCCTCTCTGTCGTCCGGTTCCAATCAGCAGCTCGGCCGTTCGGTAGGTGTCGACGAGTACGTATCCAAATTCGAGGCACAGCGCCTGGCCGAAACGATTACCCGCCTGATCCGCCGCGCCAGCGGCCGTGATCGGGCCGCCGCCTGAAGTGGACAGGAGACAGAACATGGACAGACCCGATCACAACCTGCTCGAACAGGTCGATGCCCGCACCAAGCTGGCCGGCTCGAACAAGATGGAAATCCTGCTGTTCTCGCTCGGCACGCACGAGTTGTTCGGCATCAACGTGTTCAAGGTGCGCGAAGTCAGCCGCACGCCGACCGTGACGCCGACGCCCAACATGCCGGCTGGCGTGGAAGGCCTGATCTCGCTGCGCGGCAACGTCATTCCGGTGCTGTCGCTGGCGCGCATCATGAATCTCGCCGATGCACCCGCAGGCATGGGTGGCGCGATGATGGTGACCGAGTACAGCAAGCGTACGCTGGGCTTCCTGGTGCATGAGGTCGATCGCATCATCCGCGTCGACTGGGACCGCGTGCGCGCGCCCGAGTCGGTCGTGACCAGCGAGCAGCTCTACATCACTGCCATCACCGAACTGGATGACGGCCGGCTGGTATCGATACTCGACGTAGAAAGCATCCTGGCGGGTACCTTCGGCGACGCCGTGATCGGCGAAATTCCCCCGCTGGGCGGCAACTACGATCCGAACGTGTTTTTCGTCGATGATTCGGCGGTCGCCCGCAAGAAGATCGCCGAAGTGCTGGACAAGCTGAACATCCGCCACAAGCACGCGACCAATGGTGCTGAAGCCTGGGCGCGGCTGCAGGGCATGGCGGCCCACTCCTCGCAGACCGGCCAGCCTCTGACCGACGAGATCGACCTGATCCTGGTCGATGCGGAAATGCCGGAAATGGATGGTTACGTGCTGACCAGAAACATCAAGAATGACCCGAGGTTTTCCGACATACCGGTAGTGATGCACTCATCGCTGTCGTCGGAAGCGAACCGCGCGATGGGCAAGAGCGTCGGTGTCGACGCCTATGTGGCGAAATTCGATGCAGAAGTGCTGGCCGATACGCTGCGCCCGCTGCTGCAAACTCACAAAGCCTGAGAGAGGTAGGCCATGTCTGATCCCAAGATGAAATTTCTCGTCGTCGATGACTTTTCGACCATGCGTCGCATCGTCCGGAACCTGTTGAAGGAACTCGGCTTCACCAACGTCGACGAGGCCGAGGACGGCGTGATCGCGCTGCAGAAGCTCAGATCGTCTCAGTTCGACTTCGTGGTGTCCGACTGGAACATGCCGAACATGACCGGCATCGAACTGCTGCGCGCGATGCGTGCCGACCCCGGGCTCAAGCATCTGCCGCTGCTGATGATCACCGCGGAAGCGAAGAAGGAAAACATCATCGAAGCGGCCCAGGCCGGTGCGTCGGGCTACATCGTGAAGCCTTTCACCGCTGCCACGCTGAATGAAAAGCTGACCAAGATCTTTGAAAAGATGAACCAGAAGGCCGCATGAGCCTGCATCGGGAGATGACATCGTGAAGAAGCACAAGCTTGATGAAACGGGCGATTCCGACGACCTGCAGGCACTGTTCGACAGCATCGCATCCGAGACGCCGCAGAAGGTGAGGCTGGAAGTGGTACCCGAGGTGGCGGGCAATTCGGGCGACAGCGCCGATCTCGAAGCGCTGTTCGATTCGGTGTCCGGCGAATACGCGACATCGCATGCAGCGGCCGATCATGAGGAAGAGCACAACTGCGAGAACGTGTTCAACAAGGTCGGCCATCTGGCACGCCAGCTGCACGACACGCTGCGCGAACTTGGCTACGACGATGCGTTGGAGGAAGTGGCGAAGCAGATGCCGGATGCGCGCAGCCGCCTGAACTACGTTGCGCAGATGACGGAAAGTGCTGCCAGCCGCGTACTGAACTCCATCGACATCGCGAGTCCGCTGCAGGACGACGTCGAGAAGCGCTCCAGCTCGCTGCATTCGCGCTGGGAAAAGCTGTACCGCAACGAACTGTCGGTCGACGAATTCAAGACTCTGGCAGCGGATACCCGCGGTTTTCTCGGCGATGTACCGGGGTTTGCACGCGATACCCGCGCACAGCTGAACGAAATCATGATGGCCCAGGATTTTCAGGATCTGACCGGTCAGGTGATCAAGAAAATCGTGGAAATGTCGCAAAAGCTGGAGAGCGGTCTGGTTCAGGTGCTGATCGAAGCCATGCCGGCAGACAAGCGTGCGGCGACGCCGGACGGTCTGCTGAACGGTCCGGTGATCAATGCGGCGGGCCGCAGCGACGTGGTGACCAGCCAGGAACAGGTCGACGACCTGCTCGAAAGCCTCGGTTTCTGAGGCAGGGCGGGGCTGAAAAGCACGAAAAGGTCGGTTGAGCGGGCACTCGGGGCCAGTGAAAGCCGGAACAACAGGTGCAGCAAGGCAGAGCAGGGCGATGACGGCCCAGCCTGCCACAGGAGCGAAAGATGAGTGACTTTCAGGGTATGGAAGATCTGCTTCAGGACTTTCTGGTCGAAGCTACCGACCTTTTGTCCGGCGTGGACAACAAGCTGGTCGATCTGGAAAAGACGCCGGGCGATCGCGGGCTGCTCAACGAAATCTTCCGTGGCTTCCACACCATCAAGGGTGGTGCGGGCTTTCTGAATGCGGCTGAACTCGTCACGCTGTGCCACCTGACGGAGAACCTGTTCGACAAGCTGCGCAACGGTGAAATGACCATCACGCCGATCCTGATGGACGTCATTCTTGACGCCACCGGCATCGTGCGCGACATGTTCGGTGCCCTGGAGCGCGGCATGCTGCCGGCAGCCGCGGACGCCAGCGTGATGGCCCGGCTGCGTGCCGCACTGGCGGGCGAGCTGGCGGAATCTGCCAAGGCTGCGGCGCCCGCATCCGCTCCCGCACCGGTTGCCACCCCGGCACGCAGTGCCGGAGCTGTCGGCGACGAGCCCGACTGGGCGATGCTGCATCAGGCCGTGACCGGCGTCGTTCCGGTCGCGCCGCAGGCCGTGCCGGAACCGGCCGCTGCGCGCTCCGCCAACGACGGCGACGTCAACGCCGTGGTCAATGCGGCCTTCGGCCGTCGTGGCTCTGATCGCCCGGGCACCGCTGCGCCGGCAGGTCGTCGCGATGCGGAAAAGGGCCGTGACAACTCGATCCGCGTCGATACCTCCCGGCTCGACCAGGTACTCAACCTGTCGGGTGAAATCGGCCTGACCAAGAACCGTCTGACCTCGCTGCGCGCGGACATACTCGCCGGCAAGAACGACAGCGAAACGCTGCACGCACTCGACGCGGCTGTGAGCCAGCTCGACCTGCTGGTGTCGGATCTGCAGAACGCGGTGATGAAGACCCGCATGCAGCCGATCGGCCGCCTGTTCCAGAAGTATCCGCGCATCGCTCGCGACCTCGCCCGCAACCTGGGCAAGGACGTCGAACTGATGCTGGTGGGCGAAGAGACCGAAATCGACAAGACGATGATCGAGGATCTGTCCGATCCGATCATCCACCTGATCCGCAATGCCGTTGATCACGGCGTGGAAACGCCGGCAGAGCGCATGGCTCAGGGCAAGACCGGCAAGTCGGTCGTGCGCCTCGAAGCCCGCCAGGAAGGCGATCACATCGTCATCATGGTGGCCGACGACGGGCGCGGCATGAATGCCGAACGCCTGCGCGCCAAGGCGCTGGAGAAGGGCCTGATCACCGACGAGGAAGCCAACACGCTGGACGAGCGCGCGAGCCTGAACCTGGTGTTCCTGCCGGGCTTCTCCATGGCGGCCACCGTGTCGGACGTGTCCGGTCGCGGTGTCGGCATGGACGTGGTCAAGACCAATATCCAGAAGCTCAACGGTTCGATCGAGATCCGCTCGATGCAGGGCAAGGGCACGACCTTCGTGATTTCCCTGCCGCTGACGCTGGCCATCCTGCCAGTGCTGCTGGTGCGTCTGGACGAACAGCACTTCGCCGTGCCGCTGTCGATGGTGCGCGAAATCCTGCCGATCCAGTCGCAGGACATACAGGAGGTTGGCGGGCGCGCGACGATGGTGGTGCGCGGCGAGGTGATGCCGGTTCTGCCGCTGGCGCGTCTGCTCGGCTGGCCGCAGAAGAACTATCCGCAGTACGGCGTGCTGATGCAGACGGCCGAATCGTCCTTCATCCTGGCGATCGACAACTTTGCCGGGCGCGAGGACGCGGTGATCAAGAGCCTGGACGATTTCCGTCCGAAGGGCGTGGCCGGCGTGACCACGCTGTCCAACGGCCAGATCGTGCTCATCCTCGACATGAAGGAACTGCTCGGTTCGCTCGGCGAGGCACGTGGCGTGTCCCGTTCCAGCCTGATCGCACAGGTCGCGCAGGCCGCCTGAACGGTCATTCCGGAAGCCTTCCCGGCAAACCCGCGACACCCTCTGGGGTCGCGGGTTTTTTATTTATCGATCAATATCTTGCATTATTTCCGCCGTGCAATCTCTCTGCCCCTAAAGAGTACTGAATCAGGGTCGATAAGTACTCATCAACCGGCACTTCGCCGACAGTAAACAGAGGGAGTCACACCATGGCCGAAGCTACCCTGATCCAGCCGATTTCGTCCCCGTTTCCCGCTGCCGCACTGCTGCCTGCAGCGAGCGTGCAGGCACACCATGCGGAAATCATGCGCCTGATGTCATCGATCGAGGCGCTCGGTAACGAAGCCATGGTGACCGCATTGAATCTGGCTGGCGAAGCAGCCGACGCCGAAGCGCGTGGCCTGTTCATGCGTGCGCAGGAAGTGCGTGCGTGGGTGCAGACGACGCTCGACATGGTCAATACCGATGCGCTGTGTCCGGACCTGTCCGGCCAGCTCGCCTATCAGGGCGTGGAACAGGCTGCACGCCTTGTGGCCGCGCGTGAAACCCTGCCGCGATAACTCCACACGCTTCGTGTTCCAATCGTCGTAACCAGGCAGATGCGGCGGAGGGCACGGGATGTCGGAGTCGGAGCAGTTTGATTTTGATGGCTGGAAGGATCTGGCGCATGCCGATCCGCAAGCCTATTTCGCGGAGCGACGGCGCGTGATCGACAATTTCATCAATACCTGCCCGCCGGACAAGCAGGCAGTGCTGCGCGACCTGCAAGTCCGCATCGATGCCAGCCGTGCCATGGCCGGATCCCCGAACCAGTCGGTGCGCGAGCTGTCGCGCATGATGGAAGATTACCTGCTCGCGCTGTCGGAACGTCTGATGGCCCTGCACCGCGAAACTTCGGCGTTGCAGAGCTCGCTGCGCCAAGGTCTGCGCGGCATCTGACAACGCAAGCGGGCCGGCAGCCACGAAGGGCTGCCGGCCCGCTGCGCATTCCCCCTGCGGCAGCAGACTCCTTCTTGCCTCAGTCCTCAGCCGAAGCTGGCTTCAGCGCAGCCTTGACTGTGACCTCGTTGAGCGAAGGCTCGCACAGTTCGATGAAGCGGTAGGCGTAGCCGCGCAGGTAGTGCTTGCGACGCAGCGCGATCAGCGTCGTGTTGGCACCGAACAGGTGGTTGCTGTCGAGCAGTCGCAGGTCGCTGTCGCGCGCGGCATCGAACGCCACCGAGGCGACGATGCCCACGCCGAGCCCGAGTTCCACATAGGTCTTGATCACGTCCGCATCGAGCGCCGACATCACGATGTCGGGCAGCAGCCCGGCCCGGGCGAACGTTGCATCGATGCTGGAGCGGCCGGTGAAACCTTCGTGATAGGTCACCACCGGATACTCGGCGATGGCTTCGAGCGTCAGCGGTGACACCGATTCGAGCGGATGTCCGGCCGGGACGATGGCGCTGTGATGCCAGGAATGGAACGGGAAGGTCACCAGTTCCGGCACGCCGGCCAGCGTTTCGGTGGCGATGCCGATGTCCGCCTCGCCGTCGTTCAGCAGTTCCACGATTTCGCTCGGACTGGCCTGCAGCAGCACCAGGTGCACCTTGGGGAACAGGCGCTTGAATTCGGTCACCACGCGCGGCAGCGCGTAGCGCGCCTGGGTGTGCGTGGTGGCGATGCGCAGCTGGCCCTCGTCGCGCCGGGCGAACTGTTCGGCCAGGCGCTTGATGTTGCCGGCGTCGAGCAGCATGCGTTCGACGATCTCGACCAGCTCGCTGCCCGGTTCGGTCAGTCCGAGCAGGCGCTTGCCCTTGCGCACGAACAGCTCGATGCCGAGTTCGTCCTCCAGATCCTTGATGTGCTTGCTCACGCCGGACTGCGACGTGAACAGCGCGTTCGCGACTTCGGTCAGGTTGAACTGCCGCCTGACGGTTTCACGGATGATGCGCAACTGCTGGAAATTCATGATGCCTGTTCTTTCCTTGATATCGTGTTCAGCGGGCGAACACGCGCAGCCGCGAGGGTAGCAGGCGCACTGGCTGGCCTTCGTGCAGACCCAGTTCCTCGACCCGCGTGCGTGTCAGTTCGACCTCGAAATGCTGTCCGGTGGAGCCGTTCAGTCCGTCCAGTTCGATACGCGCGGTCACGCCGAACGCGAGTATGCGGGCGATCCGCGCCGCGACCCCTTCGGTCGAGGCCGCAGCGGTCACGATGTCCAGCTCGTGCGGGCGGGCAAACGCGATCACCTCGTCGCCGTGCGCGAAGTCGCTGGCGCCGTGCGGCAGCACGTCTTCGCCGACGCGCACGGTTTCGCCCTCGATGCGGCCGCTGAACGGATTGACCGCGCCGAGGAAGCCATAGACGAAGGGCGTGGTCGGATGGCGGTACACCTCTTCCGGCGTGCCGATCTGTTCGACATGGCCGTGGTCCATCAGCACCACGCGGTCGGCGACTTCCAGCGCCTCTTCCTGATCGTGCGTGACGAAGATCGACGTGATGTGCAGTTCGTCGTGCAGCCGGCGCAGCCAGCGGCGCAATTCCTTGCGCACCTTGGCGTCGAGCGCGCCGAACGGCTCGTCGAGCAGCAGCACGCGTGGCTCCACCGCCAGCGCGCGGGCCAGCGCGATGCGCTGGCGCTGACCGCCCGACAGCTGCGACGGGAAGCGGTCGGCCAGCCAGTCCAGCTGCACCAGCTTCAGCAGGTCGTGCACCTTGGCGCTGATCGCCTTCTCGCTGGGCCGCTGCGAGCGTGGCTTCATGCGCAGGCCGAACGCCACGTTGTCGAATACGCTCATGTGGCGGAACAGTGCGTAGTGCTGGAACACGAAGCCGACATGGCGTTCGCGCACATGCGTGTCCGAAGCATCCTCGCCATCGAGCAGCACGCGGCCGCTGTCGGCCGATTCGAGTCCGGCGATGATGCGCAGCAGCGTCGTCTTGCCGCAGCCGGACGGACCGAGCAGCGCCACCAGTTCGCCGGTCGGGAAATCCAGCGATACGTCGCCCAGCGCGATGAAGTCGCCGAATGCCTTGTGTATGTTCTGTACCTGGATGCTCATTCTTCGTTGTCCTTCAAGAGGGGCTCGTGATGCGGATTCAATGTATGCGCGTGGTGGCCGGAGCTTTCCGGACAAGGCGGACCGACGCGGCCTGACTGGCTGTCAGGCAAGGAGGTTCAACGCAGGCCGGGAAGCTCCGGGCGCCATGCCCGAAGGGTTGCTCGTGCGCCAGCCAATGGCGAAGTTCAGGTCGACCAACGGCTGCGCGCGGGCAACGCATGCATTGAATCCGTGTCACGAGTCCCTCCCAGCCTGGTGTTCGATCCAGGTCTTGATGCACAGCGTCACCAGCGCCAGCAGCGCCAGCAGGGAAGCGACCGCGAAGGAGGCCGCGAACTGGTATTCGTTGTAGAGGATCTCGACGTGCAGCGGCATCGTGTTGGTCAGGCCGCGGATGTGGCCCGACACCACCGACACCGCACCGAATTCGCCCATCGCCCGCGCATTGGTCAGGATCACGCCGTACAGCAGACCCCACTTGATGTTGGGCAGCGTGACGTACCAGAAGGTCTGCCAGCCGTTGGCGCCCAGCACCACCGCCGCTTCCTCCTCCTCCTTGCCCTGCGCCTGCATCAGCGGAATCAGCTCGCGGGCGATGAAGGGGAAGGTGACGAACACGGTGGCCAGCACGATGCCCGGTACGGCGAAGATCACCTTCAGGTCATGCTCCGCCAGCCACGGGCCGAACCAGCCCTGGGCGCCGAACAGCAGCACGTAGATCAGGCCGGCGACCACCGGCGACACCGAGAACGGCAGGTCGATCAGCGTGATCAGGAAGTGCTTGCCCCTGAAGTTGAACTTGGTGATCGCCCAGGCCGCCGACACGCCGAACACCAGGTTCAGCGGCACGGCGATGGCCGCGGCGATCAGCGTGAGCCGGATCGCCGACAGCGCATCCGGTTCGACCAGCGCCGCCAGATAGGTGTCCCAGCCCTTGCGCAGCGCCTCGACGAACACCGCGATCAGCGGCATCAGCAGGAACAGTGCGAAGAAGGTCAGCGACACGCCGATCAGGGTCCATTTGACCCAGGTCGGCTCGCGCGTCGCCGAACGCGATTCGAAGCGTGCGGCGTGGTCGGCCTTGGCGTGCAGTGCGGTTGCGCCGGCCATCAGCGGTTCCTCCCGGTTGCGCGCTCGGTCCAGGCCTGCAGGCCGTTGATGCCGAGCAGCAGCACGAAGGAGAACACCAGCATGACCACGGCGATCGCGGTGGCACCGGCATAGTCGTACTGTTCGAGCTTGGTGATGATCATCAGTGGCGTGATCTCGGACACCATCGGAATGTTGCCGGCGATGAAGATGACCGAGCCGTATTCGCCGACTGCCCGGGCGAAGGCCAGCGCGAAGCCGGTCAGCAGCGCCGGCGCCAGTATCGGCAGCGTCACGTGGCGGAAGGTCTGCCAGCGGCGTGCGCCCAGGCTGGTCGCCGCTTCCTCGAGTTCGGTATCCAGATCCTCGAGGATGGGCTGCACCGTGCGCACCACGAAGGGCAGGCCGATGAACACCAGCGCCACCAGCACGCCGAGCGGCCCGAACGCGACCTTGATGCCGGCCGGTTCCAGGATCGACCCGAGCCAGCCGTTCTTCGCGTACAGCGCGGTCAGTGCGATGCCGGCCACTGCGGTCGGCAGCGCGAAAGGCAGGTCGATCAGCGCGTCAACCAGCTTCTTGCCGGGAAAAGAGTAGCGCACCAATGCCCACGCGAGCATCAGGCCGAACACGGCGTTGATCGAGGCGGCGAGCAGCGAGGCACCGAACGACAGGCGGTAGGACGCCAGCACGCGCGGTGCGGTGACTACCTCCCAGAACTGCGCCAGTCCGAGGCTGGACGTCTTGATGAAGACGGCTGACAGCGGGATCAGCACGATCACCGACAGGTAGAACAGTGTGTAGCCCAGCGTCAGGTTGAAGCCCGGCAGTACCCGGAGGGTGCGCCGGCTCATGGCGTGCGCTCCGCGCGGACCAAGGATGGTGAAGTCATGAAACGCCCCGAATGATGTGTCGAGGCGTCAGATTAGAGAGGGCCGCTAATTACTGGAAATAATAAGAAGTGGATTGCTTAGCTTGATTTCGAATTTCGGGTGGCGATGCGGTCGCCCGCAATCCCGGAGCGCTCCCACGGTCAGGCGAGCGCGGCCAATCCGGCTGCCAGCGCCGATCCGTGCACGACGGCCGCGCCTATGGTCAGCACGATGGCAGGCCGGAGACGGTCGGGTTCGTTCCTGTGCCGGAACAGCTGCAGTGCCGCGGCCACGGACAGCGGGAGTGACAGCAGGCCCCACAGCACCGGGCCGGGCAGCAGGTTGAGGGCGACCGCTGCGAGCAGCCAGCCATGCGCCAGCAGTCCCAGGCAGAGGTAGAGCAGGGCCGCTGCGTCCGGCCCCAGCTTCACCGCCAGCGTCCGCTTGCCGACGCTGGCGTCGGCCGCTGCGTCCGGAAAGCCGTTGATCAGCAGGATGTTGGCCACCAGCAGCGCGTAGCCGGCCGCCGCGAGTGCCGGCAGCGGACTGAACGCGCCGCGTTCGACATAGTCGGCGCCGATCACGATCAGCCACCAGGCCGCGGCCACCGCGGATTCGCCCAGACCGCGCGACATCAGCGCCAGCGGCGGTGCCGAGTAGGCCCAGCCGATCAGCATGCCGGCCGCACCGATCGCGATCAGGCCGCTGCCGCTGCCGGCCGCCAGCACCAGACCGGCCGGCACTACGAACAGCGCCAGTGCCTGCGCCAGGAAGCGGGTATCCAGTACCGACACGTCACCGTTCTGGATCATGCGGGCACCGCCGGTGAACGGGAACAGCCCGCCGGAATTGGCCGCGTCGGCGCCGTTCAGTGCGTCGTGATAGTCATTGAGTACATTGGCCGAGGCGTGGGCGATTACCGCCAGCAGCACGGTCGCGACCGCGCGGACGGCATCGATGCTGCCGCCGGTGGCCGCGGATGCCAGTCCCATCAGGCAGGCGACCACGGTGATCACGAGAAAGCCGGGCCGCGTCATGCGCAGGCCGGTACGCCAGGAAATGTGTGTCGGGTTCGCGTTCATCGGCGAATGCTAGCCTGCCGTCCGACCCCGTGAAAAGGCGCGCGACGGGTTTTCTACGCCGGCTGGAATTCCGTCTGCAGCAGCGCCTGCTGCCGCAGACGCTCGAACAGCGCGAGACCGTCCGGCCAGGGGCCGTGACCGGAGTCGGTATTGACGTGGCCGGCATTGCCCAGATCGACCAGTTCCGCGTCCCAGTGGGCGGCCCACGACCGGGATGCCGCGTAACTCATCCACGGATCGTTGCGGCTGGCGGCCAGCAGCGACGGAAAATCGAACCGGTCCGCGGGGATGCGTGCGCCGACGCCGAATTTCTCGGGATTGGCCGGTGCGACGAACAGCGCACCGGCGACCCGTCCCGGCATCCGGTGCGCGGCGACCGCAGACGCGAGGCAGCCGAAACTGTGTGCGACCAGGAAAACCGGTGTCTGCTGACGCAGCACCTCCTGCTCGACCCGCGCCGCCCAGCGGTCGAGGTCGGGCACCGACCAGTCCGCCTGTTCGACGCGCCCGGCGCCGAGCAGAGGCTCGATCCAGCTCTGCCAGTGTGCGGGGCCGCTGCCATGCAGCCCGGGTACCACCAGTATCCGGTCCATCGTGTCCTCCTCCGCCTGATGCCCGAAATGCCGCGGGCGGCATCGCGCCGCCCGCCGTCCTGCTCCGGTCCGCTGCTTCAGCGCACGCTGATCTGGTCGAACAGCCCGCCGTCGGCGAAATGAGCCTTCTGCGCCTTGTCCCAGCCGCCGAACTCGGCGTCGATGGTGAACAGCTTGACCGGCGCGAAGGTCTTTGCGTACTTGGCGGCGACCTTGGCATCGACCGGGCGATAGTAGTTCTGCGCCGCGATTTCCTGGCCTTCGGTGCTGTACAGGTACTCGAGGTAGGCGGTGGCCACGGCACGGGTGCCGCGCTTGTCGACCACCTTGTCGACCACGCTGACCGGCGGTTCGGCCAGGATGGACAGCGACGGCGTGACGATCTCGAACTTGTCCGGACCCAGCTCCTTGACCGCCAGATAGGCCTCGTTTTCCCAGGCGATCAGCACGTCGCCGATGCCGCGTTCGACGAAGGTGGTGGTCGAGCCGCGTGCGCCGGAGTCGAGCACCTTCACATTGCCGTAGAGCTTCTTGACGAAGTCCTTCGCGCTGGCGTCCGAGCCGCCCGGCTGTTTGGTGGCGTAGGCCCAGGCGGCGAGGTAGTTCCAGCGGGCGCCACCCGAGGTCTTGGGATTGGGGGTGATGACCTCGACGCCCGGCTTGACCAGATCGTTCCAGTCCTTGATCGCCTTCGGGTTGCCCTTGCGTACCAGAAACACGATGGTCGAGGTGTAGGGCGAGGCGTTGTGCGCGAGGCGCTTCTGCCAGTCTGCCGGAATGAGCTTGCCGTTCTGGTGCAGCGCATCGACGTCCCAGGCGAGTGCGAGGGTGACGACGTCGGCTTCGAGGCCGTCGATGACCGAACGCGCCTGCTTGCCGGAACCGCCGTGCGACTGCCTGACCGACACGTTGTCGCCGGTCTTGGCTTTCCAGTATTTGGCGAAGGCGGTGTTGAAGTCCTGGTACAGCTCGCGCGTCGGGTCGTAGGACACGTTGAGCAGCGTGACGTCGGCGGCGAAGGCCGGTGCGGCGAGGCCGGTGCCGAGAATCAGGGCGGCGGCGAGGGTGCGAAGGGTGCGGCGCATTTTGGAACTCCGTGCTGAATGGTTGACGGGTTCCACTCTAGGCACTGCCGCCACGCGAACGAACCAATTAAATCTGCAGTGCTTTGCGCACTGCAGATGGAATGCTTATTCGCTGGAAGAAAATGGATGCCGTGCGGCCATTCAGCCCCAGGCGTTCAAGGTGCGCGCGTGATGCGCATCCAGCCGCGCCTTCAGGCCGTCGCACAGCGCCGAGATTTCGGCGGATGCGCCCTTCCAGTCCTGCTTGCCGACCGAGGTGGCGAACACGTCGCTGATGACCGACTCGTGGTACGGACAGCCGAGGAAGTGGAAGACCGAGCGGAATGCGCGCTCCTGATTGAGTACGGCGTCCTCGTATTGCAGTGCCATCACGCGCGGATTGCGGTCGAGGCCCAGATCGAAGAACACCTTGTTGCGCATGTACCAGTAAAGGCAGCCGGCATCCTCGTCGGTGAGGCTTTCGCTGTACAGGGAACGGATGAGTTCGACGTTCTCGTCGGCGATGCGCAGGCCGCGCGGTCCAAGGTGGGACAGCCTGCCCTGCGACACCTGCCGCATCATGTTCTTCTGGTGTCCGCCCCAACTGCGGATCGACGAATTGACCGCATCCTCGTAGCGGCGAAACACCCAGATGGCGCGCGAATTCTGGAAGCGATCCAGCAGCGCGTCGGTGAACTGCGAATCGAGGATGCTGCCGAAGCTGACCAGCGGCGCCGGCGACCAGCGGATCAACCGGTCGATGACCGCATGCGAGCGCAGCGAGTAGCGTTCGAAGGCGATCGAGAAATCGGCCTCCGGATAGTCCCAGCCGTGCGGCGAGTTGCCGATTGCACGGCACACCATCTGCGTGCCGGAGCGGTTCGAGCCGCTGATGAACACCGGCGTCTTCCGCTGCACCGGATGCAGGGTCAGCGTGCGGACCAGCCGCTTCTGTGCGCGTTCCAGCTGAATTCCGGCGTGCCGGAACACGCGCTCGGGCGTGATGCGCGACAGGCGGCGCAGTGCCCCGGCGGCCAGTGTCTTTGCGTCGTCGCCCAAGGGGGCAGTGAAGGCGGTGGCGGAATCGCGGGTGGCGGTCATGATCGGTCCTGAAGCTGCGGTGAAATTCGGGGTGAATCGGCGGTGGCGGTTTCGGCCAGCGCGCCCAGCACGGCAAGGCCGTGTGCCAGGTCGGCGTCGAACAGGCGTTCCAGCGCCGCGTGTGTGCCGCGCAGCGACGCCACGACCTGCGCCGCCCAGTGCAGGTAGTTCAGCCGGCGCTCGGCAGACCAGTGCGCCGGCGGGTTGTGTGTGACGTCGCGGATGTTCGCGATCTTGTCGGCGATGCGCACCAGCCTTGCCGGCCGGCTGTATTCGCGTGCCAGCACGATCTGCCGCGCCTTGCGTTCGGCCTTGGGCAGCGTCATGTCGTCGGTCAGCTCGACCACGATGGCGGCCACCAGCACGCCGAAATGCCGGGTCAGCTCGATTTCCGTGGTAGCGGTGTCTTCCAGCGTGTCGTGCAGAAACGCTGCAGCCAGCGTGGCGGCGTCTGAGATGCCGCCATCACGCGCCAGGATGCCGGCCACCGCGATCGGATGATTGATGTAGGGCGACATGTCCGCGCTCTTGCGCAGCTGGCCGGCATGCTTGTGTGCGGCAAAGCCGAGCGCGGCGAACAGCGCCGGCAGCTCGGGCAGGGCGTTCTGGAGTGTCGCCATCAGATCGACTTCAGGGCAACCAGCACACCCGAGCAGAACAGGAAGCCGGTGAAGGCGCGTGCGTAGCCCTGATTGCTGATCTTCTTGAAGATCAGTTCGTTGGCGACGAAATAGACGGCGACGCCGGCCACCGCATAGACCAGACTGTTGCCCAGCATGCCGCGCGCCTCCGGGCGGGTCAGCATCAGCGTCGCCAGCTGGAACGTGGCGAACATGATGTAGGAGGTCGCGATCGTCGCGCGCGCGGCATTCTTGCCGTAGTTCAGCTGCTGCACGCGCATCGACAGCAGCGATCCGCCCAGATTGGTCAGGCCGTGCATGACGCCGATGCTCACCAGCCAGACGCGCTCGAAACGGGCGGTGCGGTCCAGCAGATTGCGCAGGCCGGCCCACTGGTTCCTCAGCGCGAACAGCAGCAGCAGGCCGGCGATCAGCAGGCCGAAGGTCTGCCGGGCGTGCAGCGCCACCAGCAGGAACACGACGACGCAGGGCACGGTGTAGAGCAGGATGCCGCGGATGAAGGCGAGGTCGACGCTGCGCCAGTCGCGCACGATCTGAGACAGGCTGATGCCGATGGAGATCGGCAGCAGCGTGGCCAGCACGGTCGGATAGTCGTATCCCATGACGATCAGGATGGGCGTGCCGAACAGCAGCACGCCGACACCGAATACCGATTGCACGATGGCGACCAGGATGATGGGAATGAAAAGAAGCGGTTCAATGGTGCTCATGTCGTCATGCCTCGAGGTTCATCGGCGTAGCCCATGTCGCGGGCGATGTCCTGCAGCGACGGCAGTACGCGTTCGATGCGTTCGCGGTGTGCGTGCTGTTTCCACTTTTCGAGGCGGATCTCGAACAGCGGGTCGTATGGCTTGTCCAGCAGCGACCGGGCATGGCGCTCGATGGCGGTGTTGAAGGGCAGGCCCAGCGCGTCGAAGATTTCGAAGATGCCGTCGACCGGCGCGCGCACGATGTCCTCGTAGAACACCTCGATCCACTGATCGGCCGGAATCGACGCCTTCGCGTCGAGGATGGCGCGGTGGATGGCTTCGTACTGGAATGCGCACACCTGCTCGACCGGCGCGTCGAGGTAGTCGCGCCAGCCGCGCGGCAGGTAGTGGCACCAGCGCGTGTAGCGCCCGCCGTCCACCGCCACCCTGGCAGGCAATGCGCGCGACCAGGAACCGAAGCGCTCGGGCATGCCCCAGCCCTCGATCATCGAATTCAGCGTGTCGCCGGGATTGCGCTTGATGTAGACAAAGGTCGCATCGGGAAACAGCGCGTGCAGGTAGGGCACAGCCAGGCCGTGCTGATTGTTCTTGTCCACGAAGCGCGTGCGGCCGGTGTGGGCATAGAAGTAGCGGGTGATCAGTTCGCGGTCGCTGTCGCGTGCGTCGCTCGCGTCCAGGCAGTGGCTGTCCCAGTCCTTGTGTGACGGATGATGAAGCGCATCCCAGACCGCATAGATCTCGCGGTCGAGCGAACCGATGGCGCCGGACTCGGTCAGCGTCTTGTACAGCATCTGCGTGCCCGAGCGGCTGCCGCTGACGACGAACACCGGCCGTTCGGCGGCCAGCCGCGTGCGGTCCCACCAGGCGCCGCGCAGATCGACCAGCGTCTTCCTTGCGTGATGGCGGACAGTCTTGTCCACCTTGAACCAGAACTCACCCATCTGTCGTTTCGCCTTCATTTTCAGGGATGGAACAGCGGCTGGCCCGCCTTCAGTTCCGCGCTGATCATGTCCTGCACGATGCCGCGCACGTACCAGTCGGGCAGCGCCTCGCCCTTCAGCAGCGAGTCGCGCACGCGGGTGCCGCTGATGGCGTGGCTGTCGTCGGTGATTCCGCTTTCGTAGGCGCCGGTCTTCGGGTTGTAGCCGATGGCGTCGAAGAACACCGGCGTGACGCCGGCATCGCCCAGTTCGTCGAACAGCGCCCGGTAGGCGCCATCGTCGTAGTAGTCGCCGACACCGGCGTGATTGCGTCCGACGATGAAGTGGCTGCAGCCGAGGTTCTTGCGGCACAGCGCGTTGAACACCGCTTCGCGCGGGCCGGCGTAGCGCGGGTAGGTGGCGAGCGCGCCAAGCAGTACCTTGCCGTTCGGGTAGAGCCCGAAGTCGATCAGCATCTGGTAGCTGCGGATGACCGGTCGCGGCAGGAAGTCGCCCGGCTTCTTCGGGCCGACCACCGGATTGATGAACAGGCCGTCGGCGTTGGTGTGCTCGAGCGCCTCGATCTGCAGGTGTTCGTGCACGCGGTGGCTGATGTTGCGACCGTGGAAGGCGACCACCTTGCTCCAGCCCTTGTGCGCAAAGATGAAACGGCTCTGTCGCGGCGTCAGTTCGAACTCGCTCCAGGGCGACGGACGTTCCTCGATCAGCGTGATGTCACCGGCGACGAACCAGTCACCGTTGCGCAGCAGGCGGGCCACGCCGGGGTGGGCCGGCGAGGTCGTGCCGAATGCCTGCTGTGCGAGTTCCTGCAGGTCATGGCGATAGACCTCGCTGACCTCGATGACCGCGTGTGCCGCGCCATCGTCATCGGTCAGCGCCACGCGCTGGCCGACCGACAGCGCACGCGCCTGTTCTCGGTCAACCTGCAGCAGCAGCGGCACCGTCCATGCGGTGCCGTCGGGCAGACGGTTGCGCTGCAGGACGCTGCGCAGCGTGTCGCGGTCCATGAAGCCGGTCAGCGGCGAGAAGGTGCCGACGCCGATCTGCTGGCAGTCCAGCAGCTCGGTATCGCGCGCCACCAGCCGTGGCAGCGACGCCAGATCGTCGATCGCGGCGGCTGAGCGGACGCGGTTGACCAGCACGCCGCCATGCGGATCGATCAGCAGCGAGGTGGGGTCGGTCGACGCATAGACCATGTCGTCGCTGCGCGTTGCCGGACGGTGTTCGTTGAGTACCCGGAATTCGCGGATCAGCTTGACGATCATGGCGACGCAGCCGACCGGATCCTTGCCGATCGCGGTCTCCGCCGCGAGCACGAGGCCATCTGCGCCATCGAGCAGCGTATTGACCACGTCGTTGACCTCGGCGCGCGTCGGCCGCGGTGCGGTGATCATCGACTCAAGCAGGTTGGTGGCGACATACACCTTGCGCTTCCGTGCCTGGCCGCGCGCGATGATGAGCTTCTGCAGGCGCGGGATGCGCTCGATCGGTTCCTGCCGCGACAGGTCGCCGCGATCGATCAGCAGCGCGTCGGATTTTTCGGCGATCTCGTCCAGATTGATCAGGCCGTTGCGGCATTCGATCTTGGAAACCAGGAAGGTGTCGTCGCCGACCAGCGCACGTACCTGATCGACATCCGAGCCCCGGTTCGCGAACGAAAGTGCGACATGGCGAATGCCGACCGAGCGGCCGTATTCCAGTGCGGCGACGTCCTTGGCGGTCAGCGTTTCGAGCGGAATGTCGCGCTCGACGGTGACTGCCTTGTTCTGACCGATCACGCCACCGTGCAGCACGCGCATCGTCACCTTGCCGGCGTCGCGGGCGATCACCTGCACCAGCACCGAATTGAAGTCGATGCTGATGAAGTCACCGATCTCCAGCCTGTCGATGACGTCTTCGGGATAGAGGTTGAAGTTGAACGCATCGCCCGGCACGCGCAGCTTGTGCGCGTGCACCACGCTGTTCTCGCGTACCGCGATTTCGCCATTGAGCATGTCGCCGGTCCGGATCTGGGCGCCTTCGGTGTCGAGGCAGATCGGCACCGCGGAGCGGCTGCGGATGAAGTCGATCACACGCGGCAGGTCGTCCAGCCGGGTATGCGACAGGTTGATGCGAAACAGGTTCACGCCCAGTTCTTCGAGGCGCGCGAGCACGCGGTCGTTGAGCGAGGCGGGGCCGATGGTGCAGAGGATTTCCTTGTCCTGGGTCGTCATGATGTTTTCGCTTTCCGGTTCATGCAGGCGTCGGGCCGGGAGGGCCCGGATTGCCCGGGGATGGCATTCATTTAGCAGGACGTGTGCCACGACCGATTCATGTTTTTTTCGTGACAAAGTTGTGTCGCTGCGGGTGTTGCCGTGATGGATTCACGATGCGTCTGCTGACTTTTCAACAGCGCCGGGTGCACTGCTGCTGGTTTTTCAGCAGCGCGCGCCTTCGTGCCCAAAACGGGGTGACCGGATGTGGATGGCAATGGAATTGATCCGGGGTGATGACGGTCGTGAGGTGATACGCGGAGCGGGGCATCGGGTTTGCCGCGCAGGGGCGGGGATGCGCCGGGGCTTATCCCTGCCGCGCGGGCGATGGGGAGGGTGACGACTGTCGCGTGTCGATCAGACCGAAGCGCTTGAGCAGCGTCCTGAGTTCGTTGCGCGAGATCGACAGTGCCTGCGCGGTATGCACCTGGTTGTGCCCGTTCGATTCGAAGGCGGCGGTCACCAGCAATCGTTCCAGCGTGCCGTGCAGGTCGGGGTGTTCGTGTGCGAGCAGTTGCTGCACGGTGCGCTCGATGCGCTCCAGCAATGCCGCGGGTGACGCATTGCCACCGCTGTTGTCCGCCGGCGGACTGCGCGTGCCGCCGGTGGCGATAAGGCGCAGATCATCGGCCGCGACACAACCGTCTCGGCAGACGATCAGCGCGTAATGGACGACGTTTTCCAGCTCGCGGATATTGCCTGGCCAGTCGTACTCGAGCAGTGCCCGTTCGGCCTGCGGCGAGAAGCGCACCTCGTCCATCGACAGCTTCTTGCGATAGACGTCGGCAAAGTGGGCGACCAGCGACGGAATGTCGCCGCGCCGCTCGCGCAACGGCGGCAGTGGTATCGGTGCCACGTGCAGCCGGTAGAAAAGGTCGGAGCGGAAGCGACCGGCCTGCACGGCGCGCCACAGGTCGACGTTGGTGGCGGCGATGAGCCGCACGTCGACCGGCAGCGGAACCCGGGAACCCAGGCGCACCACCTGCCGTTCCTGCAGCACGCGCAGCAGTTTGACCTGCAGCGGCGCCGGCATGTCGCCGATCTCGTCCAGGAACAGCGTGCCGCCGCGTGCTGCCTCGAACCAACCGGCGCGCGCATGGGTCGCGCCGGTATAGGCGCCGGCCTCGTGGCCGAACAGTTCGGCGTCGATCAGCGATTCGCTGAGCGCGCCGCAATTGACCGCGACGAAGGGGCCGCTGCGGCCGCTGACCTCGTGGATGTGCCGTGCCACCAGTTCCTTGCCGGTACCGGTCTCGCCGATGATCATCGCGGTCACGTCGCGGGCCGCGACGCGTTCGATGTCGGTCAGCAGCGCGACCGATCGAGGATCCTCGAACACGAGGGCCGTGGCGCGGATCGACAGCGTCATTTCCTCCGGTCGGGGGAAAGTGAGCCGCCGTCCGGTGGCCGGAGCGATCGATCCGGTCATGGGCCGAGCCGTGTCGAACCGAAGTGCCGCATCAGCGCTTGACCACGATCTGGTCGTAGATGCCGCCATCCGAAAAGTGCGCCTTCTTCACCGCATCCCAGCCGCCCAGCGTGCCTTCGACGGTGAAGGTCTTCACGGCCGGGAACCGGTCGGCGTATTTCTTCAGCACTGTCTCGTTGCGCGGGCGGAAGTGATGCTTCGCGATGATTTCCTGGCCTTCGGGAGAGAACAGGTACTGCAGGTAGGCCTCGGCCTGTTTGCGCGTACCGCGCTTGTCCACCACCTTGTCGACCACCGACACCGGCGCGGCGGCCTCGATCGACAGCGACGGATAGACGATGTCGAACTGGTCGCCACCCAGCTCCTTGTCCAGCAGTACCGCCTCGTTCTCGAAGGTGATCAGCACGTCGCCGATGGCGCGTTGCGTGAACGTGGTGGTCGCGCCACGGCCGCCGCCGTCGAGCACCGGCACGTTCGCGAACAGCCGGGTGACGAAGTCGCGCGCGGCGGCCTCGCTGCCGTCCTTCGCCAGCGCGTAACCCCAGGCGGCGAGGTAGGTGTAGCGACCATTGCCGGAGGTTTTCGGGTTGGGCACGATGACCTGCAGGCCCGGCCGGGTCAGATCGGACCAGTCCCTGATGCCTTTCGGATTGCCCTTGCGCACCAGGAATATCGTGGTGGTGGTGTAGGGCGTGGCGTCGCTGGGCAGGCGCTTGCGCCAGTCCGGCGACACCAGGCTGTTCTTGACCAGGATGTCGATGTCCGGCGACTGGTTCATCGTGATCACGTCGGCTTCCAGGCCGCCGATCACCGCGCCGGCCTGGGTGCTGGATCCGCCGTGCGACTGGTTGACCATCAGCGTCTCGCCGCCCTTCGCCTTCCACTGGGCGATGAAGGCGGGATTGATGTCCTTGTACAGCTCGCGCGACACGTCGTAGCTCACGTTCAGCAGCGTGCTCTGCGCGCTGGCCGGTGTGGAGATTGATGCGAATGCCAGCAGGCTGGCGGCGATGAATGTTCTTCGGTGGAAATGCATGGGGCGCCCCGGGTTTGATCGAGTGGCGCAGGCTAAGTGCTGTGTCCGATCATCGGAAGTAACAAGAAATCATTTTCTTAGCAGGAAAACGGGAAAGGCGTGGCGGGAAAGGCGTGATGGCGGGAAAGGCCTGACGGCTGCGCCTGCTCCGCCTCTGACCGACTCCGGTCCGCTCAGGCAAAGGCACGCACCAGCAGCGCCACGCCCAGTCCGAACATCACCGCCGCGCCGATCAGGTCGGCGGGCGGCACATCGTCGAACAGATTCCTGATGCGGCCGTTGTGGCGGCCATCAGCTGGTTTGTGCAGTTTCATGCAGCCGACTGTAGCGCTGCGTCCGGCCGCTCCGGAACCAAGAATTCCTGCGCTGCTTATTCGCCGGGGAGCGCCCGGGGATAGACGGAATCGTGCATTGCTTATGCTGATTTCGATCTGAATTTCTATTGGTTTGATACCGCCGGCAAGGTCGATAGATTGCGTCGGGCGGCGTGCTGACAGCAGTGTCCTGCACGGCCCGCGAACGCATCCGGACCGCCATGCGGCGGCCGGAAACAAACCAGCCGGAGGAGACCATGACTGCTGCAACCCTCGCCGAAAGGCATCTGCCCGCCGAAAGCCGTGCGGTCTTCGATGTGCTGCCCGAATCGGGTGAGCCCGGTGCGGACAGCGTGCTGGACGAGGCGCGGGCACGGGCCGTCGCCGAATCGCTGCCCTATGCCGGTGGTGTCACCCCGGCCCAGGCGTGGGCGCTGTTTTCCGCCGGCGACGCCGTGCTGGTCGACGTGCGCACCGCGGAAGAACGCAAGTTCGTCGGCCATGTACCCGGTGCCCTCCATGTGGCCTGGGCGACCGGCACCTCGATGACGCGCAATCCGCGCTTCGTTAAGGAACTCGAAACCAAAGCAGGCAAGGGGGCGGTCGTGCTGCTGCTGTGCCGCAGCGGCAAGCGTTCGGCTCTGGCAGCCGAAGCCGCGGCCAAGGCCGGTTTCACGAACGTCTTCAACGTGCTCGAGGGTTTCGAGGGTGAACTCAACGCCGACCAGCAGCGCCGCAACAGCGGCGGCTGGGTGGTGTCCGGCCTGCCCTGGCAGCAGGACTGAGCGTCAAGGCACGATGACAGAACACGAAGGTTGCGCATGAACGCGAAAGTGGATGGCAGGAAATGGAAGGCCGAGACCGAAGCCGGCGGTCCCTGGCAGCTCGATCGCATCGTGTCCGAACTGCGTGCGGTACGCGCGCAGTGGCGCGGTGCGCAGCAGCGCACACGCGAATTCGGCGCTCGGGAATTCCCGTCGCGCGACGCGCTGCGTGAAATCGCCGAGGCGCTGTGCGGCGTGCTGTTTCCGATGCGGCTGGGTCCATCGGACCTGCACCAGGAGAGCGAGGACTTCTACATAGGCCACACGCTGGACGCGGCCCTGGTGTCGCTGCTGCAGCAGGTCCGGCTTGAACTGCACTACAACGCACGTCACGCGGCTGACGGCGGCGACGGTGTCGATGTGCGGGCCAGACGCATCGTAGAGGCATTCGCGCTGTCGTTGCCGACGTTGCGCCGACTGCTCGACAGCGACGTGCTGGCCGCCTACCAGGGCGATCCGGCCGCCCGCAGCGTCGATGAGGTGCTGCTGTGCTACCCGGGTGTGCTGGCGATCATCCACCACCGGCTTGCACACCAGCTGCATTCACTCGGCGTGCCGCTGGTCGGCCGCATCATCGCCGAGGCGGCGCATTCGCTGACCGGCATCGACATCCATCCGGGGGCGCAGATTGGCGCCGGCTTCTTCATCGACCACGGCACCGGCGTGGTGATCGGCGAAACCGCGGTCATCGGCGAACGGGTGCGCCTGTACCAGGCCGTCACGCTGGGCGCCAAGCGTTTCCCGGCAGGCGAGGACGGCGGGCTGCAGAAGGGCCTGCCGCGCCATCCGCTGGTCGAGGACGACGTCGTCATCTACGCCGGCGCAACGATACTCGGCCGCGTCACCATCGGCCGCGGCTCCACCATAGGCGGCAACGTGTGGCTGACACGCAGCGTGCCGCCCGGCAGCCATGTCACCCAGGCCGGTTCGCTGCACGAACAGGGATCGCCCGAGGAGGTGCGGATATGAGTACGCCCTGCGTCCTTGTCGCCGGTAACGGCACGGCACCCGCCTGCACGCCGGCATCGATAGGCGATGCCTTCGGTCTGGCGGTCCGGGTGTCGCGCGAGGAGCGCGGCTGGTCGCAGGAAGCGCTGGCCGAGCGGGCGGAACTGAACCGTTCCTATCTGGGCGAGGTGGAGCGCGGCCGGGCAATGCCGTCGCTGGTGACCATCTTCAAACTGGCCCGGGCACTGGGCCTGACGCTGTCATCGCTGCTGGCGCGCTGCGAACCTTCGGGTGACGACGTGCCATCTGCGCCCACGTCCGACGCATTCCGTCGATGACCCGGCTGTTTGGCGGCTATAGCAGGTTGATGCCCGCTTAGAAGAAAGAGATATTCACTTAGCAAATTTTTGAATAAGCCGTTTCCTCACATCGCAAGGAGTTTTTCCATGGCAGACCATCAGGACGCGCAGCTGGCGCTCGGCGACCACGCCGCCCGCCAGCTTGCCAACGCCACCAAGACCGTACCCCAGCTGTCGACCATCACGCCGCGCTGGCTGGTGCATCTGCTGCAGTGGCTGCCGGTCGAGGCCGGCATCTATCGCGTGAACCGCGTCAAGAATCCGCAGGACGTGCGCGTCGCGTGCTCGCAGCGCGACGAGGCCGAACTGCCGCAGATCTTCGTCGATTACGACGAACAGCCGCGCGAATACTTCCTGAATGCGGTCACCACCGTGCTGGACGTGCATACCCGCATTTCCGACCTGTACAGCAGCCCGCACGACCAGATCAAGGAACAGCTGCGCCTGACCATAGAGACCATCAAGGAGCGGCAGGAAAGCGAGCTGATCAACAATCCCGAGTACGGCCTGCTGGCCAATGTGCACGACGATCAGCGCATCTCGACGCTGACCGGCGCACCGACGCCGGACGATCTCGACGACCTGATAGGCAAGGTGTGGAAGGAACCCGGTTTCTTCCTGACCCACCCGCTGGCGATCGCCGCCTTCGGCCGCGAATGCACGCGTCGTGGCGTGCCGCCGCCGACGGTCAGCCTGTTCGGGTCGCAGTTCCTGACCTGGCGCGGCCTGCCGCTGATCCCGTCGGACAAGGTGCCGGTCGAGGACGGCAAGACCAAGATCATCCTGTTGCGTACCGGCGAAAAGCGCCAGGGCGTGGTCGGCCTGTTCCAGCCCGGCATCGCCGGCGAACAGAGCCCGGGCCTGTCGGTCCGCTTCATGGGCATCAACCGCAGCGCGATCGCGTCCTATCTGATTTCGCTGTACTGCTCCCTGGCCGTGCTGACCGAAGACGCGCTGGCCGTGCTCGATGACGTGGAGATCGGCAAGTACCATGAGTATCCCGACACCTACAAGCAGTAACGTGAGCGGCCTCGGCTCTCCGCTGCCGCCGGGCGCGCCCGACGAGTCGGTGCTGGCGCGGCTGGCCAGCGAACTGTTCGCGGCGCTGCCGGGGCAGACGCCGCCGTCGTTCGAGGCACCGCTGGCGGTCGCTCCGGCACCGACGCCGCAGTCGCCGGTGGCACCGGTACCGGCTGACGCACCGTCCAGTACGGCCGCTGCCGCGGTGCCGGTGGCGCCGCAGCACGGCCTGTCGCTGGGCGCGTCGTCGCCGAAGCTGGTGCCGCACGCGACCGCGCAGAATCATGTGCCGGACGTTGCGGCCGACGTCTACCCGGTCGGTTCGCCGCACGCCGGATCTGCACAGGGTGTGCCCGAAGCCTATGCGGCGTCGCTGCCGCCGGTCGGTGGCGCACCGGCTTTCCCGGCGCCGGGTGGGGCATCCGCACCGTCCTCGCCGTACTATTTTCTGGGTGAGGTGAGTGCGCTGCCATCCGCGCCGCAGGCCGCGACCCGCGTGCCGGACGACGACCGGGTAAGTGCAAAGTCCTTCGGGCTGCCGGGTGGCGACGCGCTGCGTGCGCTGCTGGCGGAACCGTCGCGCGAGGCGCAGCCCGCCGTTCCCGCTGCGCAGCCGGCACCGGCCTACTACTTCGTTGATCCGCAGGCGGCACCCGCGACCGGTCATGCCGGTCGCGTGCCGAACGCCGATGCCGGGCGTCATCCGCCGTTCGACGTGAACGCAGTGCGCCGCGACTTCCCGATACTCGCCGAGCGCGTGAACGGGCGGCCGCTGGTGTGGTTCGACAATGCGGCGACCACGCAGAAGCCGCAGGCGGTGATCGACCGGCTGGCGTATTTCTATGCGCACGAGAACTCGAACATCCACCGCGCAGCGCACGAACTGGCCGCCCGGGCGACCGATGCCTACGAGGCGGCGCGACAGAAGGTCGCGCGCTTCATCGGCGCCGGTTCGGTCGAGGAAATCATCTTCGTGCGCGGCGCGACCGAGGCGATCAATCTGGTGGCCAAGAGCTGGGGCGCGAAGAACATCGGCGCCGGCGACGAAATCATCGTGTCGCATCTGGAGCATCACGCCAACATCGTGCCCTGGCAGCAGCTGGCGGCCGAGAAGGGCGCGAAGATCCGGGTGATACCGGTCGACGACAGCGGCCAGGTGCTGCTCGAGGAATACAGGCGCCTGCTCAACGAAAGGACGAAGCTGGTGGCGGTGACCCAGGTGTCGAACGCGCTCGGCACCGTGGTGCCGGTGCAGGAAATCGTCGATCTGGCACATCGTGCCGGCGCGAAGACACTGGTCGATGGCGCACAGTCGGTGTCGCACATGCGGGTGAACGTGCGCGCGCTCGACACCGACTTCTTCGTGTTCTCCGGTCACAAGATCTTCGGCCCGACCGGCATCGGCGTGGTCTATGGCAAGCGTGACGTGCTGGAAGACATGCCGCCCTGGCAGGGCGGCGGCAACATGATCCAGGACGTGACCTTCGAGCGCACGATATTCCATCCGCCCCCGGCACGTTTCGAGGCGGGCACCGGCAACATCGCCGATGCCGTGGGTCTGGGAGCCGCGCTCGACTATGTCGACCGTGTCGGCATCGAGAACATCGCGCGCTACGAGCATGACCTGCTGGCCTATGCCACGCATGCGATCCGCGACATTCCCGGCGTGCGGCTGGTCGGTACCGCGGCCGACAAGGCGAGCGTGCTGTCCTTCGTGCTGAGGGGCTACACGACCGACGAGGTCGGCCAGGCACTGAACGAGGAGGGCATCGCTGTGCGCACCGGCCATCACTGCGCACAGCCCATCCTGCGCCGCTTCGGTCTGGAAACCACGGTACGGCCGTCGCTGGCCTTCTACAACACCTGCGAAGAGGTGGACCGCTTCGCCACCGTCGTCAGGCGGCTGGCATCGCAGAGACGGGCGTAACTTTCTGTCGTGGCATGAAAAAGGGCGGTGTGCCGGCAGGCGCTCCGCCCTTTTTTCAACTTCACGGATCGCGGGCTCGCGATGTCGCAACCTGCTCACGATGCGAACTGCCTGATGCGCCGCGTCGCGCGTCATGCATTGGTTTCCTTCAAAAGCTCAGCTGATTTAATTGGTTTGGACGGATCCGGTGCCTCGCTAGAGTGCGCGCATCTTCAAATGAGGGATGCGTATGACCCGACTGACCCTGCATACCGCCGACAGCGCACCGGAGGCGAGCCGCCCGCTCATCGAGCGGGTGATCGCCAACAACGGCTTCCTGCCCAATCTGATCGCGGCGCTGTCGAACGCACCGGTGGCGCTGGAAACCTATCTCACCGTGTCCGAGATCAACAGCCGGGCGAGCCTGACGCTGGCCGAACGCGAAGTGGTCCAGATCACGGCGGCGACCGTACATGGCTGCGACTTCTGCGTCGCCGGGCACAGCGCGATCGCGCTGAAGAAAGCCGGCTTCGATGGCGCGGCGGTGGTCGCGCTGCAGCGCGGACAGCCGACCGGCCATGCCCGTCACGATGCGATCGCCGCCTTTGCCCGCGCCGTCATCGCGACGCGCGGTGCGGTCAGCGACAGCGACCTCGCCAGCTTCAAGGCGGCGGGCTTCACCGATGCACAGGTGCTGGAAGTGATCCTCGGCGTAAGCCTGGCCACGCTGTGCAATTTCGCCAACAGCCTGGCGCAGAGCCCGATCAATCCGCAACTCGAAGCCTTCCGCCCGGGCGTGCTGCAGCCATGAGCGGGCGCCTGCTGCCGGCCGCGCTGCAGGACTGGCTGCGCGACAACGCACCGGCGCTCAACGACGGCAGTGCCGACGACGAGGCACTGCTGCCCGCGCTGGCTGATGCCGGACTGTTCGGTGCCGGCGTGGCCACAGCGTCCGGCGGTTCGGGCGGCGATGTGCGCGATGCGGTCGACGCCATCGCGGCCGTCGCCGAACATTCGCTGGCCGCCGCCTTCGTGTTCTGGGGCCATCGCACCTTCATCGAATACCTGCTGCAGAGCCCGAACGGCGCGCTGCGCGAACGCCTGCTCGAACCGCTGATACGCGGACGCCAGGCCGGTGCCACCGGCCTGTCCAACGCGATGAAGTACCTGTGCGGCATCGAGTCGCTGCAGATCGCCGCGTCGCGCACGGACCGCGGCTGGCGGCTCGATGGCCAGCTGCCCTGGGTCACCAATCTGCGCAAGTCGGGCTTCGTGTTCGCGGCCGCGGTGTCGGCGGCCGATGGCGGAGCACCCTTCATCGTTGCGCTCGACAGCGAGCGCGACGGCATCGCGCGCAGCGACGATCTCGACCTGATCGCCATGCGCGGCAGCAACACGGCTGCGCTGTGCATCGATGCAGTGGCGATCGACGAGCGCGACGTGATCACCGCCGATGCCCGCGCCTGGCTGCCGCGAGTGCGGCCGGCCTTCCTCGGCATGCAGTGCGGCATGTCCATCGGGCTGGCGCGTGCCGCGCTGGCTGCTGCGCAGTCGCGCTGCAGCAGTTCGCGTGGCGTGCTGCAGGATGAGCTCGATGCGGTGTCCGGCGCGCTGCGCCAGCTGACCGGCGCTTTGCTCGACGGTCTGGGCGATGGTGTGTTCGTCGCCGATGCGGCCCAGCTGTTTCGTCTGCGCATCGCGCTGGCCGAACAGGTGCAGCGCGCGGTGCAGCTCGAGCTGCAGGCCAGCGGCGGCCGCGCCTATCTGGTCGATGCGCAGTTCGGTTTCGCGCGCCGCCTGCAGGAGTCGGCCTTCGTGCCGGTGATTACGCCCAGCGTGACCCAGCTGCAGGTCGAACTGCAGCGGCAGGCCGAAGCGCAGGCGAGGGCGGCGTGAGCACGGCCGTGTCCGGCGACGGCGGAACCGGTCTGGCGCTGCAGGCGAGCGGCTTGAACTTTTCCTATGCCGACGGGCATGCGGTGTTCGCCGATGTGTCGCTCGACGTGCGGCACCGGGAAATCGTCTGCCTGCTCGGCGGCAGCGGCTGCGGCAAATCCTCTCTGCTGCGCGTGCTGGCCCGGCTGGAAGCGCCAGCGTCCGGCGATATCCGCTTTCTCGGCGAACCGCTGCAGGCGCCGCATCCGCGCGCCGCGCTGGTGTTCCAGCAGCCCGGTCTGCTGCCCTGGCTGGACGCAGCGGGCAACGCCGGCTTCGGACTCGATTTCGAGCACCAGCCGCGACTGACGCCGGTCGAACGCGCCGCCCGCATCGAGCAGGCGCTGTCGGCAGTCGGCCTGGCGGGACATGCACACCGCTATCCGGCGCAACTGTCCGGCGGCATGGCGCAGCGCGTGGCGCTGGCGCGTGCGCTGGCACGCGAGCCGCAGCTTCTGTTCGCCGACGAACCCTTCTCCGCGCTCGACGCGATCACGCGCGCCGAAATGCAGGCGCTGCTGGTCGAGGTCGTGCATCGATGGCACACGGCGGCGCTGCTGGTCACGCACGACATCGACGAAGCCATCCTGGTGGCCGACCGCATCCTGCTGATGGGCGAGGCGCCCGGACGCATCGTGCGCGAATGGGTGGTCGACCTGGAGCGTCCGCGCGAGCAGGCCGACCCGGCGGCGGTCACCGCGCTGCGCCTCGACATCCTGTCCGCGCTGCACGCACTGCGCGCGCACTGATTCCGACAACCGAACACGCTCCAACAAGGAACCGACATGAAGAACGAACACGACGCCCGTCCGGTACACGTTTGCGCATCCCCCGACTGCGGCTGCGGCCTGACCCGGCGCGACATGCTGCGCCTGGGGGTGCTGACGCTGGCCGGCGTGGCGGCACCGCTGCTGCGCGCCGGCGATGTGCGTGCCCAGGCCTTCAGGGGCGACGACCAGCCGGTGAAGATCGGCTATCTGCCGATCACCGACGCCACGCCGCTGCTGGTGGCGCACGCGCGCAAGCTGTTCGAGCAGGAAGGGCTGAAGACCGAGGCGCCGCGGCTGTTCCGCAGCTGGGCGCAGATCGTCGAGGCTTTCGTGGCCGGTCAGGTGAACGTCATCCACCTGCTGTCGCCTGCCGCGCTGTGGGTGCGTTACGGCACGAAGTTTCCGGCCAGGATCGTCGCCTGGAACCATGTCAATGGCTCGGCGCTGACCGTCGATCCTTCGGTGAATTCGGTGGCTGAACTGGGCGGGCGCACGGTTGCGATTCCGTTCTGGTATTCCATCCACAACATCCTGCTGCAGCAACTGCTGCGCGCCAACGGCCTGACTGCAGTCACCAAACCGAAGGATGGCGCGATCGCCGCCAGCGAGGTGAACCTGGTCGTGCTGCCGCCGGCCGAAATGGTGTCGGCACTGGCCGGCAAGTCGATCGCCGGCTACATCGTCGCCGACCCGTTCAACGCGCTGGCCGAAACCAAGGGCGTGGGCAAGGTGCTGCGCTTCTCCGGCGACCTCTGGCAGAACCATGCCTGCTGCGTGACCACCCTGTCGGAGCGCGACATCGCGGATCGGCCCGAATGGGCGCAGCGCGTCACCACGGCCATCGTGCGCGCGCAGCTATGGACGCGCAGCAACCAGCTCGACACCGCCAAGCTGATGTCGGCGGGCGGCGACGGCAAGTACACGCCGCACGCGCTGCCGGTGCTGTCCAAGGTGCTGGCCGCGACCGACTACGCCGGCTACGAGGCGTCGGGTGTCGTCAGGCACAAGGGCTGGTACCAGCGGCGCATCGACTTCCAGCCCTATCCCTTCCCGTCCTACACCGAAGAACTGGTGCGCGCGATCCGCCAGACCAAGGTCGAAGGC
Organism: Betaproteobacteria bacterium; assembly: GCA_020621405.1. Lineage (GTDB taxonomy): Bacteria > Pseudomonadota > Gammaproteobacteria > Burkholderiales > Rhodocyclaceae > Methyloversatilis. The sequence continues at coordinate 117,574 of JAHRYN010000003.1, read as the reverse complement.
GACACCAGGTTCCTCGAGGCGCTGGATCCGAAGTTCGTCGCCGGCGATCTGGTGGACGACCGCTTCGTGCGCAAGGCGATCGACGCAGTCGGCGGACCGTCGGTATTCGGCCTGCCGGCCGACCTGCGGCGCAAGGAAGTCGTGCTGAGCTGATGGCATCCAGACTGCTTCTTCCGCTGGCCGGCCTGCTGCTGGCCGTGCTCGGGTGGGCGGCGGGCGCGGTGTGGCTGGCGCATGGCATGCCGATCGCGTCGGCCTTCGCGCCGCTCGAATCGGCGGCCTCGCTGTGGCAGCTGGTGAGCGCCGGCGAACTGTGGCCGCACGTGGTGGTGAGCCTGAAACGGGTCGCGGTCGGGCTGCTGCTGGCCATCCTGATCGGCGTGCCGCTGGGTGTGCTGACCGGTCTGTCGCGGCGCTTCACGCAGGCGACCGCGCCGCTGTTCCAGTTCCTGCGCATGGTGTCGCCGCTGTCCTGGATGCCGCTGGCGGTGATGGTGCTCGGGGTGGGCGACGCGCCGGTGTATTTTCTGCTCGCCTTCGCCGCGGTCTGGCCCATCCTGCTCAATACCGCGTCCGGCGTGGCCCAGCTGGATCCGAACTGGCTGCTGTTGGCGCGCAGCCTGTCGGCCACGCGCACGGAAACGGTGCTGCGCATCGTGCTGCCGGGCATCACGGCGCACATCCTGACCGGTGTGCGTCTGGCCATCGGCATCATCTGGATCGTGCTGGTGCCGGCCGAAATGCTCGGCGTGTCGGCCGGGCTGGGCTACTTCATTCTCGATACGCGCGACCGGCTGGCCTATTCCGAGCTGATGGCGGTCATCGTGCTGGTCGGTGCGCTCGGTTACGCGCTTGACCACCTTGCGCGGGCGGCCCACGCCCGCTGGCTGCACCGCTGACCGCGACCGGAGGCGCCGCGCGCCTCCGGTTCTCGCATCACTGCGTGCGTTTGCCTTCCCTCGACGCCACCCGCTTCGTCGCGGCGAGCAGCTGCGCTTCGTCGTCGACGATGCGCGCGGCTTCCTGCAGCAGCACGTCCTTGCGTTCCTTCAGTGCCTTTTCGGTCGCCAGTTCCGCCGCCAGGCTGCGCTCGCCGGACTGCAGTCCGTCGTCCTTCAGCGCATTCAGCTTGTCGGCGCCGTCCTGGTTCGCACGCGCCTTCAGCCGGGCTTCGCGTGTCTCCTTGTCCTTGCGCCGCTCGGCTTCGTTCAGCGACACGGTCTTGCTGTCGCGCAGGCGCTTCGCTTCGGCGACGTCCTCGAGCAGGTAGCCGTATTCCCGATCGTTGGCGACCCGCGCGTCGTGGCGGCTCTGCAGTGCCGGCAGCAGGCTGCGCAGGTCGCCGGCCGGCGCGAAGTCGGCCGGGTCGATGCGGGTCCACGGCAGCGCATTGTCGAAGCTGGCCTCGCCACCGTCATCGTCCTCCAGCACCGACGGCAGCCGGATGTCCGGAATCACGCCCTTGAGCTGCGTGGTGCCGCCGTTGACGCGGAAGAACTGGGCGATGGTCATCTTCAGTTCGCCGTAGGCAGGCTGTTTCTTCCGCGCGACGTCGTTCAGGTCGATGATGGTCTGCACCGTGCCCTTGCCGAAGCTGGTGTCGCCGATGATCGGTGCGCGGCCGTAATCCTGCAGTGCGGCAGCGAAGATTTCCGAGGCCGAGGCCGAACCGCGGTTGATCAGCACCGCCATCGCGCCGTCCCACGCGACACCGGGGTTGTCGTCGCTCTGGGCGTCGATCTTGCCGTCCGAGCGGCGCTGCAGTACGACCGGACCCTTGTCGATGAACAGCCCGGTCAGATCGACCGCCTCGCGCAGCGAACCGCCGCCGTTGTTGCGCAGGTCGATCAGCAGGCCGTCGACCTTCTCCTTCTTCAGTTCCTCGATCAGGCGGGCCACGTCGCGGCTGGTGCTGCGGTAGTCCTTGTCGCCCTTGCGACGCCCTTCGAAGTCGTCGTAGAAGGTCGGCAGGTTGATCACGCCGACCTTGCGGGCAGTGCTGCCTTCACCGACGTTGATGATGGATTTCTTGGCCGCCTGATCGTCCAGCTTGATCTTGTCGCGCACGATGACCACGCGCTTGTGCGTGCCGTCCGGCGCGTCGGCGGGCAGCACGTCCAGCACCACCTTGGTGTCCTTCTCGCCGCGGATCAGCTTGACCACGTCGTCCACGCGCGTGCCGACCACATCGACCAGCGCACCGTTGTCGCCCTGACCGACGCCGACGATGCGGTCGCCCACGGCCAGCCGTTCCGAGCGCGCGGCCGGGCCGCCGGCCACCAGTTCGCGGATGGTGACGTACTCCTCGCGCTCCTGCAGTACGGCGCCGATGCCGACCAGCGACAGCCGCATCGAAATGTCGAAGGAGTCGGCCGCACTCGGGCCGAGGTAGTTGGTGTGCGGCTCGATCGACATGGCGTAGGCGTTCATGAAGATCTGGAACACGTCCTCGCTCTTGCTGCGTTCGGCGCGTGCCCGGTTGTTCTCGTAGCGCTTGTCCAGCATGGCCACGATGGACGCGTCGTCCTTGCCGCCCAGCCTGAGTCGCAGCCAGTCGTACTTGACGCGCTTGCGCCACAGTTCGTGCATCTCCGCGTCGTCCTTCGGCCACGGCGCCTTTTCGCGCGCGTATTCGTAGGTTTCCGCCACCGTGAAGTCGAAACCCTGGGCGAGCAGGCCCTTGGCGTCGCGCATGCGTTCGGCGATGCGCAGCTGGTAGAGCTGGAAAATGTCGAAGGCGACGTTGAGCCGGCCCTGGATGAGCGCGTCGTCAAGCAGCGTGCGTGCGCCGGAGAAGCGGTCGATGTCGGCCTGCGTGAAGAAGATGTGTTCCGGATCGAGTGTCTTGAAGTAGCGGTCGAAAATCTTGACCGACAGCGCGTCATCCAGCGGCGTGGCCTTGTAGTGATAGCGGCTGAGCACCGCGGCACTCAGCGTGGCAGCCTGTGCCTGCTCTGCCAGCGGCGCCAGCCGCGGTACGGGAGCGGACTGCGCCAGGGCCGGCTGCAGGCAGCAGGCGAGCGCCAGAAGCAGAGGCGTGACAAGACGGCGGTTCATTTCCGGTCTCCGGTAAGGGTTGCGTGAACGTGGAAGGCGGCGAAAGCGGCGTCCGGTGCGGGATCAGGCATATTGGGGTCGGCGACGACACGGAATAAGGGCATAAGTCGCCATGGACAGCGATTCTGCACCGGAGTTGCCCCGCAGTAGCACGCATTCCTGTTGCAGTCTTGTCTCGGCATGTTTCCGCGTGTTGCACCCGGGACATCTTCGAGCGCGATGGCGCTGGCGCGACGCTGTTTTTTTGTAGGAGCGAGTCATGCTCGCGATTCGCGCGTCGATCGTCGACAGGCGTTGTTTGAAGACCGGATCGCGAGCATGGCTCGCTCCTACAGGGGAGGCACGATTGGATCGTGATCACCGGGCACGGCGACGGTTCTTTTGTAGGAGCGAGCACCGCTCGCGATGCACGCGTTGATCGTCGGCAGGCGTTGTTTGAAGACCGGATCGCGAGCATGGCTCGCTCCTACAGGGGGGAGCACGACTGGATTGTGACCACCAGGCACGGCGACGGTTTTTTCGTAGGAGCGAGCACCGCTCGCGATGCGTGCGTTGATCGTCGGTAGCCGCTGTTTGACGACCGTATCGCGAGCATGGCTCGCTCCTACAAGGACGGTACGACTGGATCGTGACCACCAGGTACGGCGATGGTTCTGTTGTAGGAGCGAGCACCGCTCGCGATGCGCGCGTGGATCGTCGGCAGGCGTTGTTTGGCGACCGCATCGCGAGCATGGCTCGCTCCTACAGGGGGGCACGACTGGATCGTGATCACCAGGCACGGCGGCGTTTTTTTTCGTAGGAGCGAGCACCGCTCGCGTTGATCGTCGGCAGGCGTTGTTTGACGACCGGATCGCGAGCATGGCTCGCTCCTATAGGGACGCCACGACGGGATTAAGCAGGCATGGCGATGCCGTGTGCGCGCGCGCTGGCGCTGCAAACTGGCATAGTCGTCCCTTCAATTTCCGGAATTTCCGAGCCACCCATGCACCCGCTTTCCCGCCTGTTCGATTACGCCCGCCAGTACCGCCACGATGTGCGCATCGCGTCGCTGTATTCGGTATTCAACAAATTCTTCGATGTGCTGCCGGAAATCCTGATCGGCGTCGCGGTGGATGTCGTGGTCAACCAGAAGGCGTCCTTCCTTGCGCGTGCCGGCGTCGTCGATCCGAAGGAGCAGCTCGTGCTGCTCGCGATCCTCACCGTGCTGATCTGGGTTGGCGAGTCGGCCTTCCAGTATCTGTACGACGTGCGCTGGCGTTCGCTTGCGCAGAACCTGCAGCACGACCTGCGCATGGAGGCCTACCGCCACGTGCAGCGGCTGGACATGGCCTACTTCGAGCGCAACCGCAGCGGCAACCTGCTGGCGGTGCTGAACGAGGACATCAACCAGATGGAGCGCTTCCTGAACGGCGGCGCGAATGATCTGATCCAGGTTTTCGTCGGTTCGCTGATGGTGGGCGGCGTGTTCTTCGCGCTGACCAGCCAGCTGGCCTTCCTCGCGCTGGTGCCGGTGCCGCTGATCCTGTACGGCGCCTTCTGGTTCCAGCGCCGGCTGGCGCCGCGCTACACCGCGGTGCGCGAATCGGCCGGTGCGCTGGCCACACGGCTGAACAACAATCTGCAGGGCATCGCGACGGTGAAGGCCTATGCCGCCGAGGACTTCGAGGCGGAACACATACGCGAGGGGTCCGACGACTACCGCCGGCGCAACGGCGAGGCGATCCGCTGGTCGGCCGCCATCACGCCGGTGATCCGCATGGCCATTCTGGCCGGCTTCACGGTGACGCTGCTGTATGGCGGCTTTCTGGCGCTGAATGGCGACATCGGCGTCGGCAGCTATTCGGTGCTGGTGTATCTGACGCAGCGCCTGCTGTGGCCGCTGACCCGGCTGGCCGAAATGACCGACCTGTACCAGCGCTCGATGTCGTCGATACAGCGTGTGCTTGATCTGCTGCAGACGCCGGTGATCATTTCCTACGAGGGCCGGCCGCTGCCTCGCTCCAGCGTGCGCGGCGAACTGGCCTTCGAGCACGTCATCTTCGCCTACGACGGCACCGGCACGCGTGCGCTCGACGACATCGACCTGCACATAGGCGCCGGCCGCACAGTGGCCTTCGTCGGCGGTACCGGCGGCGGCAAGAGCACGCTGATCAAGCTGCTGCTGCGTTTCTACGAGCCACAGCAGGGCAGGGTCACGCTCGACGGCCAGCCGATCGCGTCGTTCAATCTGCAGGACCTGCGCCGCGCCATCGGCTATGTCGCGCAGGACACCTTCCTGGCCGACGCCTCGGTCGCCGACAACATCGCCTACGGCATGCCGGACACCGCGCGGCCGGACATCGTGCGTGCGGCACAGTCGGCCGAGGCGCACGACTTCATCATGGCGCTGCCGATGGGCTACGACACCCAGGTTGGCGAGCGCGGCATGAAGCTGTCCGGTGGCCAGCGCCAGCGACTGGCCTTGGCGCGTGCCATCCTGAAAGACCCGCCGATACTGGTGCTGGATGAGGCGACGTCGGCGGTGGACAACGAAACCGAAGCCGCCATCCAGCGCTCGCTGGACCGGCTGGTGGTCGGCCGCACCACATTGATCGTCGCACACCGGCTGTCGACGGTGCGCCATGCCGACACCATCCACGTCATCGATGGCGGCAAGGTGGTCGAATCCGGTTCGCACGACGAACTGGTGCTGCGCAACGACAGCTATGCGTCGTTGTGGCGGCTGCAGACCGGCGAACGCTCGCCAGCCTGACCTCCGTGCGGGCGCCCGCACGCGACGTACATAGAAAAGAGGGGGAACCGGTTTCCCGGTTCCCCCAACCGTCTGCAAGCAGATGGAGGAGTGACACCACTGCTGGAGGATCAGGTTGCGCGTCAGCCGCCGACCCCCCGGGGTGAGGTGTCGACTCGCGGCACCGCTACTGCGGGTCGACCGGCCGACGGACATGACGCGCTTCCTTGCTGGGGGAGCGGTGAGCAGCCTAGCGGCTGAGCCGCCCGGTCGGAACCAAGAATTGTTGCGCTGCTAACCACGCACTCTGATAAGCCCATCCCCGGGCAAGCCTTCGCCCGCAGCACCGCCTTTTCCTCTTCCGGTGCGCATCACCACAAATCATTCGGGCGGCAAAGGTTTGCGGAATTTCTTGGTTCTGCGGCCGTCTGCGCACGCTTAGGCTCGTCGAACTTGTCATGACAAGTCATGCTGATGCCCTGCTCACCTGTTGCAACCATCGCGGTGCCGATGCCGGCACCGATCCTTCTGCGGAATGCGTCCGCGCTGCGCTTTCCGCCGCCGGCCGCAGCTGCCGACGAGGGCGCGGCGATGCCCTGTGCATGGCCAGCGCCTGGCACGGACGGCTGCGTGCACTCCGGTGCCGCGCTTGCCGACGGGGCACCCGCTTGTCGATAAGCAAAGCAGAAACCATTGGTTCGTTCCGTTCCGGAATCCATTTAGCTTTCAATCAGACCGGCCGCTGCCGGTCCATACGCAAGGAGCCGCATTCTCATGTCCAAGCTTGAATCTGCAGTACCGGGCTACACCCGTCTGGGCGTCGAGCCCTATACCCCGAACATCGGTGCCACGATCAACAACGTCGATCTGGCGGACCTCGGTGACGAAGGGCTGCGCGCCGAACTGCGCAAGGCGCTGGCCGAATTCCAGGTGCTGTTCTTCCGCCGGCAGACGCTGACGCCGGAACAGCAGATCGCGCTCGCCCGGGTGTTCGGCGATCCCGACAAGGCGAAGGCCTTCTTCCCGCGCCACGACAAACACAAGGTCATCGAACTGATCGAGACGCAGCCGGCCGGCCACCGCTACGGTGTCGACCAGTGGCATTCCGACATCAGCTTCTCGGCCAATCCGCCGACCGGCACGGTGCTCTACTCGAAGATCGTTCCTGCCTCCGGCGGCGACACGCTGTGGGCCAGTGCCACGGCCGTGTTCGAGTCGCTGCCCCGTTCGCTGCAGATCTATCTGGAAGAACTCGAAGCGGTGCACAGCTTCGAGAACAGCGGCTGGCCGAACTACTTCTCGCAGCTGGAAGACGGCGAGGCGGTGTACCGCAAGGCGCGCGCCGACTACCTGCCGGTCGTGCACCCGGTCGTGCGCACGCACCCGGTCACCGGCAGGAAGATCCTGTTCATCAGCCCCAACTTCACCGACCGGATCAAGGGCCTGTCACGGCAGCAGAGCGACGCGCTGCTGACCTTCCTGTTCTCGCAGTTCCAGAAGCCGGAATTCCAGGCCCGGCTGCGCTGGGAGGAGGGCACGGTCGCAATCTGGGACAACCGCGCCACCGTGCATTACGCCGTCAATGACTACGACTACCAGCCGCGCCTGCTGCACCGGGTGACCTTCGGCGAAGACCGATCTTTCTGAGGAATCGAATACATGAACTACAGAACATCTAACGCCGCCGGATGGCTGAAGCAGGGCCTGCGCAAGGCCGCCGGCCTGGTGGCCCTGACGGTCGCCGCGAGCGCGCTGCTGACCGGTCCGGTGTCGGCACAGACCGCCGGCACGCCGAAGGAACTGCGCATCGGCTACCAGAAGTACGGCACGCTGGTCATCCTCAAGGCACGCGGCACGCTCGACAAGCGGCTCGCGGAAAAGGGCATCGAGGTCAAATGGACCGAATTCCCGTTCGGCCCGCCGCTGCTCGAAGCGATCAACGTCGGCAGCATCGACGTCGGTACCACCGGCGAAGCGCCGCCGATCTTCGCGCAGGCAGCCGGCGCCGACCTGGTCTACATCGGCAACGAACCGCCGGCATCGGGTGGCGAAGCGCTGCTGGTGCTGAAGGATTCGCCGGTCAAGACGGTGGCCGATCTCAAGGGCAAGCGCATCGCGGTCGCCAAGGGCTCCAACGCGAACTACCTGCTGGTCAAGCTGATCGAGAACGCCGGCCTGAAGTTCACCGACGTCGAGGTGTCCTACCTCGCGCCGGCCGATGGCCGTGCCGCCTTCGAGAGTGGCCGGGTCGATGCATGGGCGATCTGGGACCCGTTCTACGCCGCTGCCGAAAAGCAGCTCAACGTCCGCGTGCTGGCCGACGGCAAGGGTGCGGTGTCGAACTACCAGTTCTATCTGTCGTCGCGTCCCTACGCCGAAAAGTACCCGGAGATCGTGAAGATCCTGCTGGAAGAGATCGACAGGGTCGACCAGTGGGGCCTGCAGAACAACAAGGAAGTCGCCAAGGCCATTGCGCCGCTGATCGGCGTCGATCTGCCGATCGCCGAACTGGCCGCCGGCCGTCTCGGCTACGGCATCAGGCCGGTGACGCCCAAGGTGCTCGAATCGCAGCAGAACATCGCCGACAAGTTCTTCGAACTGAAGCTCGTGCCCAGGCAGGTACGCGTGCTGGACGCGCTGCCGAAGGAAGCGAAAAAGAACTGACGCAGCGCCCGTGACAGCCCCGCTTGGGTTCGGCCCGGTCCGGACCGGAGCGGGGTTTTTTATCGCCCGCATTTTATACCCGCAGCACTGAACTGATCGGACACTCCATGGGCGACGACCGCCAGAAAATCATCGACTTCCGCAGCCGCCCTGCATTGCTCGCAGAGTTCTACGGCTCCACGCCCGGCACCGCCGGTTACGAAACCGCGAAATGGCTCAACCGCCGCACCGGTTCGCGCATCGACGATCACTTCCGCGCGTCCTTCACGGTGGACGGCTATCTCGACGAAATCCGGCACAGCGGCATCTCGCACGCCGTGGTGGTCGGCCGCGATACGCCGGGCCTCACCGTTTCCAACGACCGCATCGCCGAACTGACGCGGGGTCATGCCGAACTGATCGGTCTGGGCTCGGTCGATCCGCAGACCCGCGGCACCGCCGCCACGCTGGCCGAAATCGAGCGTTCGATCACCGTGCTGGGCCAGAAGGCGATCAATCTCGAACCCGGCTTCGGCGCGCCCGCGCTGCACGCCGACGATCCGCTATTCCAGCCGGTGTACGACGCCTGCCAGTCGCTCGACGTGCCGGTCTGCCTGATGTCCGGTCCGACCACGCCCGACCTCGCCTACAACGACCCGGCCGCGGTCGGCCGCGTCGCCCGCGCCTTCCCCCGGCTGAAGATCGTCTGCTATCACGGCTTCTGGCCGCGCGTCGCCGAAATCATCGGCGTCGCCTTCCGCTACGAGAACGTGTTCCTGTGCCCCGACATGTACCTGTTCGCGCCGGGCGGCAGCGCTTACGTGGAGGCGGTCAACAGCGTGCTGCAGGACCAGTTCCTGTTCGGCACGTCCTATCCCTTCCGCGCGATGAAGCAGACGGTCGAAGACTTCGACAAGCTGGCGTGGAAGGCCGGCGTGCGCACGAAGGTGCTGCACGAAAACGCGCGGCGGCTGCTGAAGCTGTCGTGAATGCCGAGTGCATGGCGTAGCAGCGAACCATGCTCGCGACAGCGCGCGCTGATCATCGCCCGGCGTTGTTCGACGACCGGATCGCGAGCATGGCTCGCTCCTACAGGGGGCGCACCGCGACGTTTTTCGATACGTCGCGACGTTTTTCGCAGGAGCGAGCACCGCTCGCGAAGCGCGCGCTGATCATCGCCTGCCGTTGTTCGACGGCCGGATCGCAAGCATGGCTCGCTCCTACAGAGGGGGCACCGCGACGGTTTTAAAATGCCGCGACGTTTTTCGTAGGAGCGAGCACCGCTCGCGAAGCACGCGCTGATCATCGCCGGCCGTTGCTCGACGGCCGGATCGCGAGCATGGCTCGCTCCTACAGGGGGCGCACCGCGACGTTTTTCGACACGTCGCGACGTTTTTTGTAGGAGCGAGCCATGCTCGCGAAGCACGGGTCGCTCAGCACTCATCGCTGTCGGCAGGTACGTCACGGCAATCATCGGCGTCGCTCACCTGCGCCGGACTTGGACGAACGTTCCATTTGATGTTGCTCAAAGTGCCGTGCCCGGAATCGGCGCTTCATTGATGCAGCCCTTCAGTGCTCCGCCCTTCCGGCCGTCGCGCTCGTACGGCTGCGCCTCATGCTCTCCTGCATGAGGCGTCGGGCGGCAAACCTCCTTGGAGCTTCGACATGAAAACCAGAAACCGCGCTTCGATCAACGCGTCCTCCGGCCTGCCGCGTCTGGCGTCGGCCTTGCTGGCTGCCGCCCTCGTGACGTTCGGGCATACGGCCGCTGCCGCCGATACCTTCCGCAGCTGGAGCTATGTCCCGCTGCCCGAAGGCGGTTATCTGATGGACGGCCATTCCCCGGTGGACGACCCGTCGCTCTGGCAGTCGAGCAGTTCGGTCCGGTACGACGAGAACAACTTCGCCTCGTCGTCGATCGGCTTCGGCAGCAGCGGCAGTCTGGACGTGAAGATCGGCGTCAGCGCCCGCTCGCCGGTGCGAGGAATCGTCCATTCCGATGTGTCCTATCGCGATGACGGCTTCGTCTGCGGCGGCGACGCGTGCGGCACCGCCGTGCCTCTGGCGACCAGCCTCGATGTCCGGCTGCGTCAGGATGGCAGCTTCACCGAGGGCTCCGCGAATTTCCGGGTTTTCTATTCGCTCTGGAGTACAACCACGTTCTACCAGTTCCACTTCGCGGTGGAGCAGGGCGAAGGCCCGCTGCGCCCTTACGGCTGGTTTTCCACCGAAAACCTCGTGACCGGAAAAATGACGGTCGAAGACATGACCAGCCGGGACGCGTCGGGCAACACGGTCTTCAATCCGTTGTTCAATCTGGTGTGGGACGACGCCAATCACGACGGCATCTACAACTTCGCGTACGACCTGAGCTTCACCACCTACACGCAGGGCGTCGACCTGAAGGAAGAGCTGTCCATGTCCGCCTACGTTTATGGGAGTCCGGACACCCAGTTCGTCGATTCGCTGAATTCCTTCCACTCGACCTGGACGCCGCAGGCCGGGGTCACGCTGACCGGCGGCGTGGGTGGCCGGATTGCCGCAGGTCCGACGCTGCCGGTACCGGAGCCGTCGAGCTGGGCGATGCTGCTGGCCGGTCTCGGCCTGACCGGCCTGATCGCGCGCAGGCGCTGCGCCGGCTGACCCGGACGCGGCGCCGCCGCATTCAGCGGGGCGCCACCCGTACCGGTATCCGCCGGCGGCCGAAGCTGCGTTCGAGCTTCGGCGCGAAGTGCCCGGCGATGCGCGTGCCGCAGTGCGGGCAGCCCCCCTGCGGATCGATTCCGTAGTGCATCACCGCATGCCAGTCGCGCTGTATCAGCGGCGTGGCGCAGCCGGGGCAGAAGGTCGTGCCACCCTCAGCGTCATGCACGTTGCCGGTATAGACATGGCGCAGGCCGCTGGCCAGCGCGATTTGCCGCGCGCGGGTCAGCGTGGCGGCCGGCGTGGCCGGGATGTCGCCCATCTTGTAGTCCGGGTGGAAGGCGCTGAAGTGCAGCGGCACGTCCGGCCCCAGGTTGTCGAAGATCCAGCGCGTCATCGACTCCAGTTCGGGCGTGCTGTCGTTCAGGCCGGGAATCAGCAGCGTGGTGATTTCCAGCCAGCACTGCGTGTCGTGCCGGATGTGCTGCAGCGTGTCGAGCACCGGCGCCAGATGCGAGCCGGTCTGGCGGACGTAGAACTCGTCGGTGAAGGCCTTCAGGTCCACATTCGCGGCATCCATCCTGTCGAAGAACACGCGCCGGGGCTCGGCGTGGATGTAGCCCGCGGTCACTGCCACCGTCTTGATGCCCAGCGCGTGACAGGCGTCGGCCGTGTCCATCGCGTACTCGGCGAAGATCACCGGGTCGTTGTAGGTGAAGGCCACGCTGGCTGCGCCGCTGTCGCGCGCCGCTTCGGCGATGCGCTGCGGCGACGCCGCGTCCTGCAGCCGGTCCATTTCGCGGCTCTTCGAAATGTCCCAGTTCTGGCAGAACTTGCAGGCCAGGTTGCAGCCGGCGGTGCCGAACGAAAACACGCTGGAGCCGGGCAGGAAGTGGTGCAGCGGCTTCTTCTCGATCGGGTCGATGCAGAAGCCGGAACTGCGGCCGTAGGTGGTCAGCACCATCTCGTCACCGACGCGCTGGCGCACGAAGCACAGCCCGCGCTGGCCCTCGTGTAGCTTGCAGTCGCGCGGACACAGGTCGCACTGGATGCGGCCGTCCGGCAGCGCGTGCCACCAGCGTGCCGGCGTGGTCGTGTCGATGTCCTGCACCGTGTCCTGTCCGCTCATGATGGTCTCCTCCGGCCGTGCCCGGTGCCGTCGTGGTCGCTGAAGCTGCGCACCCGGTAGCGCGACAGCCGCACGTCGTCGTCCCACAAGCCGGCCGGCAGCCCGGCCTTGTGCCGGAGCGCCGCGAGGAAGCGTGCCGGGTCGGGCAATTGCGCCCACACCTGCGGCAGGAAGGTCGCGCGCCGGCCGCGCCATTCAAGTATCACGCCGTCGATGCCCGGTCGCAGCGCGGCCAGGGCATCGGCTTCGCTGTGCACATCCAGTTCTTCGGGGGCGTCGAGCAGCGAGACTTCCAGCTGCGTGCCGGGCCACTCCCTGGCACGCAGCGGGGTGAAGCGCGGGTCGCTGAAGGCCGCCGCGAGCGCGTTGGCGCGCACGTCCTCGCCCAGCGGCTGGCAGGCTTCGAGCTGGCCGATGCAGCCGCGCAGCCCGCCGGCGGCGTCGTGCAGCGTCACGAAGGTCGCGCCCGGCTGGTGCAGCGCCGGATGGTCGGGCAGGGAGGCTGCGTCCGCGGCCGGCAGGCCCAGCGCGTCGGCGATGGTCCGGCGCGCCGTGTCCACCAGCAGGGGGCCGAGTGCGGCGTCGGAGGCGTCATCCGTTGCAGCTTCGTCCTCATCATGAGTGTCGTCCCCGGCTGCCGGTGCCGGGTCGAAGGCGATCGCGCCGTAGCCGACCACGCGCTCGCGGTCTCCCGTTGAATCGCCGGAGTTGCGCAGGCCCAGCAGCCGCGGCGTCAGCCCGTGCCGCTGCGCCACCCGCAGCGCGCCATTCAGCGGTGCCGCACCGCAGGCCTCGTCGCCCTGCAGGTCAGATGCGAAATGCAGGATGCGCTGCACCGTCGCGTGGTCGCGCGCCTGCGCCCGTGCGTAGGGCAGGAAATGCGACAGGTCGGAACTGATCACGATCAGCGTTTCGTCACCGCCCCACAGCCGCTCCAGCACCTCGGCCACCGCGGCCGGACCGGCATCGCCGACCGCCAGCGGTACCAGCGAGAAACCCGTGCCGAGCACGGCCTGCAGGAAGGGCAGGTGCACCTCCAGCGAATGTTCATGCGCGTGCGGCAGGTCCGACCACACCATCTGGCGCAGATTGCGCAGCGAGTCGAGTGCGGCAGTGTCGAGCGGCACGCGCCCGAGCGGCGTTTCGAACGCGCCGACCGTGGGCGCCGCCAGCCCGCGCACCGGCACCCGATGCACCGGGCCCAGAAGCACGACCCGCGTGATGCACCCGCGCCAGCGCGCGAGCGGCGCATAGCCCAGCCCGGCGACGTCGCCCGAATAGATATAGCCGGCATGCGGCAGCACCAGCATCTTCGGCGGCCGGCCGGTGTCGGCGTGCGCGCCGTCTTCCGCCGCCGCCAGATGGCCGGCCAGCGCCTGGCGCAGGTCCTGCGGATCAGCCGGGTAGAAGCTTCCCGCCACGGCAGCGGGGCGTAGGTTCGTCATGGTCTGTGTCCTCGATTTCCTCCCATGTGGGGATATCGGGGAGCACGATCAAGTGCTGCGGGATCATGGGGATAGGCGATTCCGGGGAAACGCCATCAATTGGATTTCCGTGGGTCAGCGCTTGCCCCGTTGAAGGATCGAACTCAAGGACTTCCCATTGCGCCGGAGGTCATCAACCAACCAACAGCCGGAGCCAGAGCGGACGAGATAGACATCGGCGACCTTCAAACGCGGCGGACTCTCGGGCGCCAAGCGGAATTGGTACTGAAGCCGGACTACAGCTTTGGCCCCGCGTCGATTGGCCAGTACGGCCTTAACGAATGAAAGGGACTTCCCCGTCCCGACTGAAACGCAGCAGCGGATTGCAGCGGCAGGCACGGCAGTGCCACGATGGGGTTGCGAATCTCATCAATTTCACTCGAAGGGGGAAGTCCATGAGCATTGTCTTCGTCGGCATCGATCTTGCCAAGAATGTATTCGCCTTGCACGGTGTCAATGAGCTCGGCAAGCCCGTGCTCATCCAGCCGAAAGTCGCCCGTGCCCGACTGATGGATGTCGTCGCTCAGTTGCCTGCCTGCACTCTCGCGATGGAAGCCTGCTCGGGCGCCCACCACTGGGCGCGGCAGTTCGCCGCCCTTGGTCACACCGTGCGTCTGATCGCGCCCAAGTTCGTCACCCCCTATCGCATGAGCGGCAAGCGTGGCAAGAACGATGCAGCCGATGCGGCCGCCATCTGCGAAGCGGTGCAGCGGCCGGCCATGCGTTTCGTTCCGGTCAAGAGCGCCGACCAGCAGGCGCGGCTGACACTGCACCGCACCCGCCAGGGTTTCATCGAACAGCGCACCGCCACGATCAACCGCATCCGCGGCCTGCTCTCGGAGTTCGGCCTCGTACTGCCCCTGAAGGCGGATACCGTGCGCCGCCAGGCCGCGGCCTGCCTCGAGGATCTGCCCAGTTGGGCGAATCTGTCCATCGGGGATTTGCTCAGCGAGGTGCACCGGCTCGACGAGCGCATCAGTCAGTACGACCGTCATCTCGCTCAGATGGCCCGGGAGGATGCACGGGCGCGCGCACTCATGCGCCTGTCCGGGGTCGGTGAGACCACTGCCACGGCGCTGAGCGCCACCGTGGGCAACGGACACGAGTTTCGCTGCGGACGCCAGTTCGCCGCCTGGCTCGGCCTGGTGCCCGGTCAGTACAGTTCGGGCGGCAAGGCACGCCTGGGGCGCATCACCAAGGCAGGCGACAGCTATCTGAGATCGCTGTTGATCATGGGCGCGCGTGCCGTGCTCGCCGCAGCGGGCGAGAAGACCGACCGCCTGAGCCGCTGGGCCCGATCGGTGGCTGAGCGGCGCGGCTACTGGAAGGCTGTCGTGGCCATCGCGGCGAAGAACGCGCGCATGGCCTGGGCGGTACTCGCCCGGGGTGACGCGTTCAAGTTGCCTGCCTGAGCAGGCGCACCGGAACCTCATCGCTCGCATCAGCAGGAGATCGATTCACCGGTTTGACCCCACCACCGCGTGACGGCTTGCAGGGATGACAAAGGGTTGGACCCGCGTGGGCAGTGACCGATCAACTCAAGGGGATGAACGTTGTTCCCGACTAACGATTGGGTCGCCCACGCGCGTCTTTCATCCGGGTCCGCAGCTCACAGTGCTGCATCAATGACCGTTTGTAGTTTCGCCAGTCCGCATTTGTCATGCAGCCCGAACAGTCCGCAACGCAGGCAGGGGAGTTTGAAGGCAAAGGCAGAAGATGATTCGCGCTGCGAATCATCAGGGCGCGGTTTGCCTTGATTTCCGGGGAAGCCCTTGTAGTAGTTGGGGGAAGGAGCGCCATCTTGTGCGTCAGTCTAGAAGTCCCAATCAACAGCGCCGACATCGCCCACTTGCAATTTCTGCTCGATGTTCGCCGCGACGAGCGTCCGTAGCGGCTCAGCTTGGTTTGTTCGGAGTGGGCGGCGGTGGGGCCGGCCAAGGGGCAGGTTTTGGAACCTGTCCTTTCCTATCGTAGTGGCTCATTACTTTAATCCTCGTGAAATCAGTACCTGGTCTTGGCATTGCTTTTGAAGAGCCTGGTCGTCAAATGGCAGGTCTGCAGCGCTCTTGGAAATCTCTACAGATTTTTTCCGAAGCTCTTGGAGCCTTTCTTCGGAGAACGAACCGTTTTCAACTGCTCGCCACATTGCTTCGCATTCGACCTCTAGCAAGTGCCATTTCGACCCAACGTCACACATTTTTACCGACTCCCGGGTGTAGTTCAGGAACGGCTGGATCGTTGCAACTGCTGCAGTGAGAAACGACAAAACCTTCCACACCCAAAGCTGCCGTATGTCCCCAAGCGCAGATAGGACTGCCGAAGATGACAAAAGCGCAAGTCCAATTTGAAGCCAACGCTCTCTTTTCGAAAATTTGGCGGCTTTCGAATGCCAATAACGTCGCTGATACTCGCACTCAAGCCATGCGTCCCAAACGGCTGTTCTGTCAGATGGCGTAACCATATGTCTAAGGTCGAATTGAGCGGCCTGCGCGGCTTTTCGCGCAGGTCCGCTCGAATGATGAGTTGGGCCACTACTCGACACGAGCAATGTGCCTCCTTGATGATTTATCACGCTCAAGCTTCCCTTCCCGCATGAGTAGCCCGATAACGCTGTAGGAAAGATAGTCCTTCGACCCACCACCATAGTCGCTCCGAAGTCCCAAGAGACTTGCGGCATCGGAGTTTGATATTCCCTTCGGATTTGCCTTCGCGAGTTCTAGTACTGCCTCCTTGAGCAGAGCGAGCCCAAGTTGAGCCTTTTCTTTTGTGCCCGAGGGCAGCACCACTGTAGTTCTTGATTTCTTTCCAAGGCCAGATGGAAGAACAGAATTTGTGAGTAGGCCACCAGTGTCAATTGTTCCAAAGGAGGCGATCAGTTCGGCCTCAAGCCGCATTGCCTGGTGTTCGGTGAGTGAATCGACCAGGCGAGAAACGAGAACCTTTGCGCCAGATGCTTCGATCTCTTTAATCCGAAGCCCTTTGCGTGTGCTATCGGGTTTGACCAAGTGATCGAAGGAGCGAGTGCCAGTGCCTTTGCCGATGTAAAACGGCAATGCGGGTGAGCTGCGGGGATCTTTTAGGGCATAGACGTAGTACGAAGAATCAACTGACATCGCTCAATCCCTAGTGGCTGCTGCAGTGGCCCAACGTGCTCTAGACCGAAGCGATGCGGTGTATTGCATCGGCTGCGGTGTATTGCGAAAAAGTCATCAGCGGCTAAATTACGCCAGTAGCCGATTTGCCTGATCTACCGTTTTATCGACGCTTCCGTGCTACGTGATTGAACCGCACGCATCAACCATCATCTTCCAGGCCGTGCCTAGCTCCGCGTCCCGGTGAGACAGGGGTGACGGATGCGTGAATAAGACGGCTGCCTGACTATACCTGTTTCGCATTACGTGCACGGCTGCCGGCTTAAGCGCTGGTTTCGCCGATGGATGTCCGTTCGGATCCTCGCCCCGCAACCCAGCGGCTTCATTCGGATCGACTCCCCCTCCAGTCGGTGTCCCCCGGCGCCCATGTGACGCCAGTCGCCCCTGACCCAACCCACTAAGCATTCGTCACGCAAACCTTCGCGGAATTTCTTGGTTCGGCGAGCGTGACGCTGCCCTTACGCTCGGCGCACTTGTCATGACAAGTCTTGCCCGATGCCGAAAACCGATCTCCTGCCCGTCCTGCTGCCCGATGCACCGTCGCCGCTCTATGCGCAGCTGACCGGGCATCTGCGTTCGCGCATTCTCGACGGCACCTGGGCGCCGCACAGCCAGATGCCGTCGGAAAGCGAGCTGGGTGCGATGTTCGGGGTCAGCCGCATCATGGTGCGGCAGGCGCTGGGCTATCTGCAGAAGGCGGGGCTGATCTTCCGCATCCATGGCAAGGGCACTTTCGTGTCGCGGCCCACGGCCTTCCAGAACGTGGCGTCGCTCGCAGGCGTCGGCGAGGCGATATCGCGCGTGGTACTGAACCGCGTCGGGGCTGGGCCTGCGTGAGGGCGACGCAGCGGCGAACATCGGCCGCGTGCGTCTGCTCAACCGCGAGCCGGTGTCGCCGGACTTAGCTGGCTACCCAAGCCGTTCGGCCGCCGGCTGGAAAAATTGCCGCCGTGACGGTCGGGCGGCGAGTGCCGCGGCTCAGGCCGCCAGCTGCGACATCGCGTTGCGCAACTGCGAGCGGCTGCGTGCGCTGTAGACCACCGGCAGGCCGCTCTGCGAGGCCAGCCGGCGCACGCGCGCGGCGAGGCCGTGATTGACGTGGTCGATCAGCAGCACGATGCCGCGCAGGTCGCGCGGCAGCGGCTGGTGGTGATCGGCCGCGCGCCGGCCGTTCCAGTGGTGAAGGCGTTCGACGCCGGCTTCGCGCGCCGAATCGGCAAACTGGTTGAGGTGGTCGCCACCCACGATGAGTATTCCCATTGCAAGCTCCCGATAGTCGATGTGTTCAGACTAAGGGCCGGGAAGGCGGCGGCAAACCGTTTTATTCTGCTGAGCTATGTGTCCGTGCTGATATGCGCCGAAGCGGCATTTCCACTTATGAACCACGGCGCTGACTGCCTGCGCGGGACCATGAAGAACGGGAGCCGAAGCTCCCGTTCCGGGGGCACTGCCTGGCCGATCAGGGCGTGTCAGAGGGTGGCGCGCGACTGCCGGCGCAGTTTCGCCAGCAGGCCGTGCCGGCGCTTGACCGGTTCCTGCTGACCCACCATCTCGCCGAGCGGCAGATCGCCCTGGGCATTCTGCAGCACGCGCAGCAGGCGCAGGCATTGCGGCCACGGACCGTGCAGCGTGTCCGGATCGACATTGCCGAGCTTGCCGGCGAGCACCAGACCGCTGCCCCAGCGTTCTGCCCACAGGCTGGCCGTGGTCAGGCGCATCCACGGGTCGTCGGTGCGTGCGACGACCAGCGTCGTGAAGTCGAGCGGCGATTGCGGCAACACCGCGGAGATCGACGGATAGCGCATCCGGCTGTCGTCCTGACTGACGCGCACGCCGTCGGCGCTGAAGCGCTCCGGGTCGGCTGGCGCGACCAGCAGCGCGCCGGCCACGTGATCGGCACGGTCGGCCGCCGCCATGATGGCGGCCAGGCAGCCGAAGCCGTGTCCGACCAGCCAGACCGGACGGCTGCTGCGGTCGATCGCCTGCTTGACGCGGCCGGCCCAGCGGGCCAGCACCGGATCGTCCCACTCGTCGTGGTCGATGCGCGACGCGCCCGGCACTTGGCTTTCCAGCCAGGACAGCCAGTGTTCGGGGCCGGCGCCGCCCAGTCCGGGCACCACCAGTGTGTTTGCCACGATGTGCTCCCCGTGCGCCACTCAGCCGCCGATGCGCGCGATGGACACTTCGGTCGATTTGACCAGTGCCACGACCTCGACGCCGGGCTTCAGGCCGAGTTCGTCGACCGAACGGGTGGTGATGACCGAGGTGACGATGCCGGCCGGCGTGTCGACGTCGACCTCGCTGACCACGTCGCCGCGGACGATCTCCTTGATCCGGCCCTTGAACTGGTTGCGTACGTTGATTGCGGTGATTGCCATGATGCCTTGCCTTTCAGATGGCCCACGAAATGCGGGTGAAGTTGGAAAAAACGGGTTCGGGGACAGCTGCCTCGTCGTCGCGCGCCGGTGAGCTGAGCACGCGCGACAGGATGCGGGCCTCGCAGGCGGAAAAGCCGGTGCTCGCCCGCTCGCGCGGCCGGGCCAGCCGGATGTCGAGGTCGAGCGCGATGGCGCCGTCCTCGATCAGCAGTACGCGGTCGGCCAGCGCCACCGCCTCCTGCACGTCATGCGTGACCAGGATGGCGGTGAAGCCCTGTTCCAGCCACAGCGATTCGATCAGCTGCTGCATTTCGATGCGGGTCAGCGCGTCGAGCGCGCCCAGCGGTTCGTCGAGCAGCAGCAGGCGCGGCGAATGCACCAGCGCACGCGCCAGTGCGATGCGCTGGCGCTGGCCGCCGGACAGCCGGGACGGCCAGTCGCGGGCGCGGTCGCCCAGTCCGACGCGGTCCAGCACCTCCTGCGCGTGCCGGCGGTGCGCCGGCGCCAGACCCAGGGTCACGTTGTCGATCACGTGCTTCCACGGCAGCAGGCGGGAATCCTGGAACATCATGCGGATGTCCCCGCGCTGGCCGTCTATCTGCATGCTGCCGCCGCTGGCTTCGTCGAGCGATGCGAGCAGCCGCAGCAGCGTGCTCTTGCCGCAGCCGCTGCGGCCGACGATGGCCACGAACTGGCCGGGCCTGATGTCGAGGTCGATGTCGCGCAGCACGCGGCGCGCACCGAAGGACTTTTCCAGGCCGCGCAGCTTCAGTGCGGCGCCATTCGACGAGCGGGCCGCGGCTTCGCTGACCTGCGACGATTCTTCGGGCGAGAAGTACATGTTCATCATCCTCAGCGCGATGAGTAGTTCGGATGCCAGGACAGCCAGCGCCGTTCCAGCCCGCGGGCCAGCTGGTCGGCCAGCTTGCCGAGCAGGGCGTAGAGCAGGATGCCGACCAGCACCACGTCGGTCATCAGGAATTCGCGCGCATTCATGGTCATGTAGCCGATGCCTTCCTGCGCCGAAATCGTTTCGGCGACGATCAGGATCACCCACATGAAACCGAGCGAGAAACGCACGCCGACCAGAATGGACGGCAGCGCGCCCGGCAGGATGATGTCGCGGTACAGCGACCAGCCGCGCAGGCCGTAGGAGCGGCCCATCTCGATCAGGCCGGCATCGACCGAGCGGATGCCGTGGAAGGTGTTGATGTAGACCGGGAAGAACACGCCGAGCGCGACCAGGAACAGCTTGGCCGTCTCGTCGATGCCGAACCACAGGATGACCAGCGGAATCAGCGCCAGTGGCGGGATGTTGCGGATCATCTGCACCGTGGTGTCGAGCAGCAGCTCGGCCCGGCGCCACGAGCCGGTCGCCAGCCCGAGCAGCAGGCCAAGGGCACCGCCGATGGCGAAGCCGGCCAGCGCGCGCCGGGCGCTGACCGCGACGTGGCGGAACAGCTCGCCGCTGGCGGTCAGCGTCCAGAACGCCTTGACGACGTCGAGCGGCGCCGGCAGCACGCGGCTGGACAGCCAGCCGCTCTGCGCGGCCAGCTGCCACACGATGATCAGCACGATGGGCAGGCTCCACGGCAGCAGGCGTTTTGCCGCCCTGGCGGCGGCGCCGGCCTGCGGGGATGGGATTGCGTGGGTCATGGCTTGGCGCTCAGGAATAGATGGACGGTTCGGGCACGCGGTCGTCCAGCACCCAGCGGCCGATGTCCTGCAGCTTGTAGTCGAGGTTGTCGTGCAGGGTATGCACGCGCACGTTGCGCCAGAAGCGGTCGTGTCCGTAGCGCGCGGCGGTGGCGCGTGCGCCCATCAGTTCGAACACGCGCGAACTGATGTCCAGCGCGGCGCGGCCGGATGCGATCTTGGCCTGCCAAATCAGCAGCGCCACCTCGCCGCGTTCGCGCTCGCTCAGCGCGTCGCCCCTGTCCCAGGCGCGCTGCAACGCGTGCTCCGCCTGCTCGGCCAGTGCCTGCGCGCCGCGGAAGGCGATCCACAGGTCGCCGAAGCGGATCTGCGCGAACGGGTCGTCGGCGGCGCGTGCGACGCCGCTGGCGAACCACGGGCGCGCCTCGTGCTGGACATAGCGCCAGGCGCTGTTCAATGCGCCCTGGGTGTTGCCCAGATAGATTTCGGTCAGGATCAGCTGCGACACCAGCGTGCGCAGCGTCGCCCGCGGCGTGCCGCGCGTGCCCGGCGGGCCGAGTATCTCGTCTGCCTCGACGCGCACCCTGTCGAAGGTGACGCTGCCGCTGTCGGTCTGGCGTTGGCCCATATTGTCCCAGTCGTCATGCACCGTGATGCCGGCCCGCGCGGTCGGCAGGCTGATGAACACGCGGTCGGCCGGATCGTTGCCGCGCGGCGCGGTGACGTTGAGCATGTCGGAACCGGTGGCGCCGGAGCAGAAGGACTTGATGCCGTCGAGCACGAAGTGGTCGCCCTCGGCGGTCAGGCTGATCCGGGTGTCCAGGCCGTTGGTGGCGTTGCCCCAGAACCAGCCTTCGCTGACCGTGCCGCCGAGCAGGCGGGCCTGCTGCGCCGGGTTCGCGAACAGGTGAACGCTGGCCACCTGCAGGTGCTGGAAACCGAACAGGTGGGCGAGCGAGCTGTCGGCTTCGGCAAAGCGCCGGATGATGGCGTACAGCTCGGGCCAGGACAGTCCGGCGCCACCGAATCCGGTCGGTACGGCCAGCGTCAGCAGACCGCTGTCGCGCAGCAGCTGGCGCTCCGCCCAGGCGGTGCCGCCGGCGCGGTCGCGTTCGACGGCGCTGGCTTCCAGCCGGCCGGCGACATGCTCGACCGTGTCGGTATGGCGGCCGAAGTCGCGACCGGGCAGGTGGGCCGGCTCGCGGCGCGCGATGTCGTGTACGTCGTGCGGCGCGTTCACAGCGCGGGCTTCCAGATCGCCACCGCGGTGGCGTTCACCTTGCGCGGCAGCAGCCCCTCGCCGGTGAAGGCGTCGGCGATGGCCTGCTGCTCGCGCAGGCGCTCGGGCAGCACGGCGCGCACCTCGTAGCTGCGCCGGCTGTTGGCCTGTTCCACCGTGGCTTCGTCCAGACCCCAGACCGGTGCCAGCAGCGCGGCGGCGTCCTTCGGACTCTGCTTGACCCAGCGGCCGGTCTGCGCCAGCGCGTCGTAGATGACGCGGATGACGTCCGGGCGCGACTGCGCGAACGGCGTCGAGGCGAGGTAGTAGCGCTGGTACTCGGCCAGGTTGGTGCCGTCGGCCAGGATGCGTACCTTGGTTTGCCGCTGCACCGCCGACAGGAAGGGGTCCCACACCGCCCAGGCGTCGACGCTGTCGCGCTCGAAAGCGGCGCGGCCGTCGGCCGGTGCGAGGTAGGCCGGCGTGATGTCGCGGAAGGCGAGGCCGGCCTTGTCCAGCGCCGCGATCAGCAGATAGTGCGCACCCGCGGCCTTGGCGAACGCGACGCGCTTGCCCTTGAGATCGGCCACGCTGCGGATCGGCGAGTCGGTCTTGACCACGATGGCCTGGGCGCCCGGCGACGGCGCTTCCTGCGCGATATAGGTCAGGCTGGCGCCGGCAGCCAGCGCGAACACCGGCACGGTGTCGGCCACGTCGGCCGACACGTCGATGCTGCCGGTGTTGAGTGTTTCGAGCAGCGGCAGGCCGCTGGTGAATTCGTGCCAGCTGACGCGGACGCCGAGCGGCGCCAGCTGCTGTTCCAGCGCACCGTTGGTCTTCAGTATCGTGATCAGTGTCGACGACTTCTGGTAGCCGATGCGCACGGTGGCCGATTTGTCCTGCGCCCGTGCAGGGGCGATCGCCAGCACCGGCAGCAGGGCGGCCAGTGTCTTGAGCGCGCTGCGGCGCGCCGGTGAATGTCGTTTCATTGTTGTCGTTTCCATGTTTTCGATGTTCGATGAGCCGGACGCACCGTCAGACGACGTGCGCGCCTTCGAGGATTTCGAGAATCGCGTTGCGTGCGTTCGTCATGCCGGCCGACCGGCGGTTGCGCGGCCGCTGCTCGCCGACGGCCACGTCGCCGATCACGCGACCGTCGCCCATCACCAGCACGCGGTCGGACAGCCAGGCGGCTTCGTCGACGTCATGCGTGACCAGCAGGATGGTGGTGCCGTGTTCGCGTGCGACCGTCAGCAGCAGTTCCTGCAAGCGGATGCGGGTGAAGGCGTCCACCGCGCTGAACGGCTCGTCGAGCAGCAGCAGACGCGGCCGGTTGAACAGCCCGCGCGCGATGGCCACGCGCTGCGCCATGCCGCCCGACAGCGACTTCGGTAGCGCGTCGGCCACCTGGGCCAGGCCGACCTCTTCCAGCAGCGTGAACACGTGCGGGTCATGGGCGCGCTGCGGATCGGCATCGAAGCCGACGTTCTGCGCGACGGTGAGCCAGGGCAGCAGGCGCGCCTCCTGGAAGATGACGCCGATGTCGCGGCTGACGCCGTGCTGCACGCTGCCGTCGAGCAGCACCCGGCCGTCGTGTTCGCGGTCGAGGCCGGCGACGATGCGCAGCAGCGTGCTCTTGCCGCAGCCGCTGGCGCCGACCAGGCTGACGATCTCGCCCGGCAGCAGCGTCAGCGAAAAGTCGTGCAGCACGCGGCGGCCGGCGAAGTGCTTCGCCGGAACATGGACGTCGAGCAGTGCGGAGTTCGCGTTCATGTCAGGCCAGCCGGGTGTCGAACGCATCGCGCCACACCAGCGCGCGCGTCTCGAGCGACTTGAGCACGCTGTCGGACAGTTTGCCCAGCAGCGCGAGAAGCAGGATGGCCGCCAGCACGATGTCGGGGCGCGAGGTTTCGCGGCCGTCGGTCAGCAGATAGCCCAGGCCGCGCGTGGCGGCGATCAGTTCCGCGGCGACCAGGAACATCCACGACAGGCTCAGGCCGACGCGCAGGCCGGTGTACAGGCTGGGCAGCGAGGCGGGCAGCAGGATGCGGCGCACCAGTGCGAGGCGGTCCAGACGGTAGATTTCGCCCAGCTCGACCAGCTTGCGGTCGACGTTGCGCAGGCCGGACAGCAGGTTCAGATAGACCGGGAAGAAGGCGCCGATGGCGATCAGCGTGATCTTCGGCGTCTCGTCTATGCCCAGCCACAGCAGCAGCAACGGCACCCAGGCCAGGCTGGGCACGGCGCGCAGCGCCTGGAAACTCGGATCGAGCAGCGCTTCGGCCCGGCGGTCCAGTCCGACCACGACCGCGGCCACTACGGCGAGCGAGGCGCCGATGGCAAAGCCGGCGGCGACGCGCGCCAGGCTGATACCGATGTGTCCGGCCAGCCCGCTGCCCAGATCGAACAGCGTGCGCACGATTTCGCTCGGTGCCGGGAACAGGTGGGCCTGCAGCACGTCGGTGCGTACCAGCGCTTCGAGCAGCAGCAGGGCGACTGCCGGCAGCACCCAGCCGAGTGCCGGGTTCGGTCGGCTGCGCGCGCGGCCGGTCGGGGCTGGCGGCGAACCGGCCGCAGCGTGCGTGGCCGGCGTCGCCGGTGCGGCCTTCAGTTCCGGCGTCAATGCAGGTGCCGTTTCGAGCGGCGAGGGGCGGACGAAGCTGCTCATGGCTCAGTTCTTCGACGCGAGCACGGCGGCGGCGAAGGTCGGTTCGATCAGTTCGGTCACGACCTTCGACACGTCGGTGCCTTTACGCACCAGTTCCTCTTCCACCAGGATGGGCGCGGCGGCGCGCAGCGCGTCGTGGTGCTCGCGACCGATGCGCGGGTTGGAGAAGTCGGTGCGCTTGAGCTGGAGCTGTGCGACTGCGAGGTTCAGCTTCGCCTCTTCGGCCAGTATCTTTGCCGCCTCGTCCGGATTGGCCAGCACCCAGCGGCGTGCGCGCTCGTAGGCGGCGATCACGGTCCTGACCTGTTCCGGATGGCGTTTGGCAAAGCTCTCCGACACGTTGAGGAAGCCGTAGGTATTGAAGTTCACGTTGCGGTAGATCAGCTTCGAACCGGCTTCCAGCTCGCTCGCCGCCAGATGCGGATCGAGTCCGGCCCAGGCGTCGACGCGCTTCTGTTCCAGCGCGACGCGGCCGTCCGGGTGCTGCAGATGGACGATCTCGACGTCACTGCGCGACAGACCCGCTTCCTGCAGCGAACGCAGCAGGAACAGGTAGGGGTCGGTACCCTTGGTGGCGGCAATGCGCTTGCCCTTCAGTTCGGCCACGCTGCGGATCGGTGAATTCTTGGGTACGGCCAGCGCAGTCCATTCCGGCCTCGAGTAGACATAGACGGCACGGATGGGATTGCCATTGGCGCGGCTCAGCACCGCGGCCAGCCCGGCCGTGCTGCCGAAGTCGATCGAGCCGCTGTTCAGGAATTCCAGCGCGCGGTTGCTGCCCAGGCTCTGCGTCCATTTCACTTCGATGCCGGCCGGCTTGACGGCTTCTTCCAGCCAGCCGAAGCGCTTGAGCACCAGGCTGGTCGGCGAGTAGTAGGCGTAGTCGAGTCGGATTTCCTTCGGTGTGTCGGCTGCGTTGGCTGCGCCCGGCAACGTGACGGCAAGCAGTCCGCCAATCAGGGCGCCGGTGAGCGCACGGCGCAGAATTGAAATGTTCCGGTTCTTCATGTTTTCAGTCCCTGTGTCGAGTGCCTTTGCAGGCGTTCTGGTGTGATGGCCGGTCGCGTGGCCGGGCTATATCGGTGAGCCATGGTAGGGAGCCGGAAACACGGCCGGAACCAAGAAAAAATGCGCTGCATATGCACTTGCGGCTGCGTTTCATATGCAAACGGGTGATAAGCCTGTCGCCCTGCATCCGGCGAAACGCGGGCAAAAAAAACCGCAGCGCGGAGGCTGCGGCGAGACCAAGGAAACGGGCGGTCAGCTGGCGGCGACGCGCGGCGTGTAGTGGTTGGCGACGATCTCGCCGAACGGGCCGGACAGCGTGAATCCGGGCAGCCCCTGCTGCTGCGCGCGCGGCAGGTGCGGGAACACCTGCTCGGCGAAGTTGTAGGCCTCTTCCAGATGCGGGTAGCCGGACAGGATGAAAGTGTCGATGCCGAGTTCGGCGTATTCCTTCATGCGTTCGGCGATGGTTGGTCCGTCGCCGACCAGCGCGGTGCCGGCGCCACCGCGCACCAGACCGACGCCGGCCCACAGATTGGGGCTGACTTCCAGCCTGTCGCGCCGGCCGCCGTGCAGCGCGGCCATGCGCCGCTGGCCTTCCGAATCCATCTGCGCGAATTTCTTCTGCGCCGCCTCTATCGTGGCGTCGTCGAGATGGCTGATCAGGTCTTCCGCCGCCTGCCAGGCCCTGGCCGTGGTGTCGCGGGCGATCACGTGCAGACGGATGCCGAAGCGCAGCGTGCGGCCGTGGCGTGCCGCGCGTTCGCGCATGTCGCGGATCTTTTCGGCCACGGCGGCCGGCGGCTCGCCCCAGGTCAGGTAGACGTCGACCTGTTCGGCGGCCAGTTCGTGTGCAGCCGGCGACGATCCGCCGAACCACAGCGGCGGATGCGGCCGCTGTATGGTCGGGAACAGTTGCTTGCCACCCTTCACCTTCAGGTGCCGGCCTTCGAAGTCGAAGCTCTTGCCGTCGTGCGAGCCGGCCAGGATGCCGCGCCAGATGCGCAGGAATTCGTCGGTGATCTCGTAGCGCTCGTCGTGGGTGTTGAAGACGCCGTCGCCGTCGAGCTCGGTCGGGTCGCCGCCGGTGACCACGTTGATCAGCAGCCGGCCGCCGGACAGGCGGTCGAAGGTGGCGGCCATGCGGGCGGACAGCGACGGTGCGGTCAGCCCGGGGCGGATCGCGATCAGGAACTTCAGGCGTTGCGTGAAGCTGAGCAGCGCCGACGCGGTTACCCACGCGTCTTCGCACGAACGCCCGGTCGGCAGCAGCACGCCGTCGTAGCCCAATGTGTCGGCGGCGATGGCGACCTGCTTCATGTAGTCGAGACTGACCGCGCGACCGCCGTCGGCCGTGCCGAGGTAGCGGCTGTCGCCGTGGGTCGGAATGAACCAGAACACATTCATAGGGCTTGCCTTCGCGCTGTCGCCGGCGCGGCGGCCGGGCTTGTTTCGGTGCGGCGGGTCATGCCGGGTCTCCGTGGTGTTGGTTGTCTTGGATTCGTCGAGCGCGGCGGGTCAGATGCTGCATCGCACCTGGTCGAAGGGCACCGGATCGAAGCTGCCGGTCTGTCCGGTCTGGCGGCGCTGCAGCACGAGGTATTCGTCGATCAGCCGCTCGGTCGAGCGGGTCAGCCGTTCGACGATTTCATCGGTCAGCGTGTATTCGCCGCTGTCGCTGCGCGTGACCGTGGCATCCGTCGCATGCACGCCGGGCAGCACCAGCGCCGGCTGCATCGACTGCAGCACCGGGCGCAGCGCGTAGTCCAGCGCCAGGGCGTGATGCGGACTGCCGGCGGTGGCCAGAGGCAGCACGACCTTGCCGTCGAGTGCGGTCTGCGGCAGCAGGTCGAGAAAGGTCTTCAGCAGGCCGCTGTAGGCCGCCTTGTAGACCGGCGTCGCGATGACGATGGCGGTGGCGTCGAGCACGCGGTTGGTGGCGACCTTGATCTGCGGGTCGGCGAAACGCGCGTGCAGCAGCGCATGTGCGGGCAGGTCGGTCAGCCTCAGACGGCTGCTTTCGATGCCGCGGCGGCCTGTTTCGGCCGCCACGAAGCCGAGCAGGGCGGCCGAGCGCGAAGGCTCGACCGGACTGCCCTGGATGAACAGGATGGACATGGTTTTTTGCGGGCAGGTCAGCGTTGGCTGATCCGGTTGAAGATCCCGCCGTCGGCGGGGCAGGGGATATGGCGCATCTGGCAAATCCGGGAGTGAGTGCCGCGCACTGTAGGTGTCGCTCCGGCCGGCACGAACCAATTAAAAGTGCGTTGCTTTGCTCGGTGCCGCTGCAAAGCTTATGAGCGGAAAGAGGGGCGAAGCGCGCCGCCCCGACGCTTTTCGTAGGAGCGAGCCATGGTCGCGATAACCCCACGCCAAATCGGCGCCTGCCGTTGTTCGACGCCCGCATCGCGACCATGGGTCGCTCCTACAAAAACCGTGACGCCGCATCCCCGTAGGAGCGAGCCATGCTCGCGATAACCCCACGCCAAATTCGCACCTGCCGTTGATCGATGCCTGCATCGCGACCATGGGTCGCTCCTGCAAAGGCCGTGACGCAGCATCCCCCTGTAGGAGCGAGCCATGCTCGCGATAACCCCACGTTGAATTCGCGCTAGCCGTTATCCGACGACGCCATTGCGGTCGTGATGCGGTGCAAAAAATACGCTCGCTTCCGCCTGCGAAATCGAGTCAAAAGATGTAACGGATTTTCACGTCTGACAACAAAGGTTAGGCCGCTGTCCGGGCTATCAAGAGCGTTTCGGCCTCTGTCGATAAAGCGCGGCGCACGTCACGGCTGCGCACGTATTTCCATGTGCATTCGCAAAAAATTGATACGTGTGCGTGAAGCCTGACACGAATCAAGGAATCCGCATTTGCCGGTCAAGGACGCGCCGCACCGGTCGTTGGCCGGGGTGTGGTCACCGAAATGACCGCGTGTATCGGGCCCGCACTGAATGACGTGCGCCGGGCGGATTCGTTCTGAAAACGGCAGAACCCATAGACAGAGAGATTAATGAACAAGATTTACAGAGTGGTCTGGAATCACGCTTTCGGTATCTGGCAGGTCGTCGCCGAATCGGCACGCGGACGCGGACGGGTCCGTTCGACGCGCCGCAGCGCATCGCGTGGCAACGGCGCTGCGATCGCCGCGCTGGCACTGCTCGCGGCGGGCCCCGCTTTCGCCGTTCCGGCGGTGTTCTTCGACGGTGTTGTCACTTCCGGCATCACGAACTTCGAAAACGTCGTGACAACGGCGAACACCATTTCCGGCCGGACGGTGAATATCTTCACCTACGACTTCGCCAACTCGGGTTCGAACTTTACGGTCACGTCGGGTGGCACGACGGTGTACGTTCAGGCAAGCCGTGGCGGCTCGCCGATTTCCTTCGATGCCAATGGTTTGAATAACTGGAGCGTCAGTACCAGTACCGGGGCGGGTTGGCAGAACGCCGTCAGCGGCGGTTTCCGGCTCGACTTCTACAGCGATGCGTCCTATCTCAATCCGTTCTTCGTCAACGCAGTCGGCATCACGGTGAATGACTGGGGTACCTGCTGTACCGGTTCCAACGTCATCCCCGACGGCAGTGCCGCGGCCGGTTCGGCGATCTACAGCGTGTTCGATCCGGACGGGGCGCAAAGCACAAACCTGATCGGCAACATCACCGACTCCGCTGCGCGCGGCGATACGGACGTTGACGACAATCATTTCGTCGCGGCCATCGACGACAGCAACAGTTTCTCGTCGGTCGTGATCACCCCGAACGGCAACGGCGAGGCTTTCGGTGCCGGTGGCGTACTCAAGTTCTCGTTCGTCGATATCGGCTCGGTGCCGGCCGGGTCATCGGTCGTCACCGTCGGCGTCACGACGCCCGACATCGACACGGCGAAGGGCAGCTATACCACGACCGAACTGGGCAATTCGACCGTGCATCCGGTGTTCGACGGCGGCACGCTGCTGATCGACGCCTCCGGCACCTATTCGCAGGACCTGTCGATCAAGGCGACAGGCGGCACGATAGACACCGCGGCCTACTTGGCCACCTTCAGCGGTGTCATCAGTGACAACGGCGGCAGTCCGGGTGCGCTGACCAAGACCGGATCCGGCACGCTCACGCTGACCGGCGCGAATACCTATACCGGTGCGACCAGCATCAATGCTGGCACGCTGGCGCTGAGCGGCGGCGGCAGTCTGGCATCGACCAGCATCACGATCGCCAGCGGTGCGACGCTGAACGACGGCAACGGCGGCCTGAGCAGCAGCGCGGATGTCACCGCCAACGGCACGTTCACGCTGGGTGCCAACGAGACGATCCACCAGCTCGGCGGCAGCGGCACGGTGGGTTTGGGCAGCAATACGCTGACGGTTACGCAGGGCACGTTCTCCGGTGCCATCGGCGGCAGTGGCGCGCTGACCAAGGCGAATGCCGGAACGCTCACGCTGACCGGCGCGAATACCTATACCGGTGCGACCAGCATCAATGCTGGCACGCTGGCGCTGAGCGGCGGCGGCAGTCTGGCATCGACCAGCATCACGATCGCCAGCGGTGCGACGCTGAACGACGGCAACGGCGGCCTGAGCAGCAGCGCGGATGTCACCGCCAACGGCACGTTCACGCTGGGTGCCAACGAGACGATCCACCAGCTCGGCGGCAGCGGCACGGTGGGTTTGGGCAGCAATACGCTGACGGTTACGCAGGGCACGTTCTCCGGTGCCATCGGCGGCACCGGCGCGCTGACCAAGGCGAATGCCGGCACGCTGACGCTGTCGGGCACCAACACCTATGCGGGCGGCACCACCATCAATGGCGGTGTGCTGGCCGTATCGGCCGATGCCAATCTCGGCAACGCGGCCGGCGGCATCACGATGAACGGCGGTACGCTGGGCAGTACGGGCAGCTTCACCACGGCGCGTGCCACCCTCCTGGCCGGCACCGGCACCTTCAATACCGCGACCGGCACGACGCTGATCGACAACGGTGCCGTCAGCGGAACGGGCGCGCTGGTGAAGGACGGCGCCGGCACGCTGCAACTGTGCGGCAGTGTGAGCCATACCGGCGGAACGACGGTGTCGGCCGGACGTCTCGAACTGTGCGGCAATAACACATCAACCGGTGCCATCGGCGTGACTGCAGGCGCCACGCTCGCAGTGACGGGCACGACCTCGCTGAACTCCTCCAGCGGCGTGAACAATGCGGGCACCCTCGACATTTCGGGTACGACAGCGGGCACGACGGCGCAGACCGTGTCCGGCAACGGTGACATCCTGCTGGGCAGCCGGACGCTGACGCTGAGCAACGCCAGCGGCACGGTCGGAGGCGTCATTTCGGGCACAGGCGGTCTGACCGTTGCGGGCGGCAGCCAGACGCTGACCGGTGCCAACACATACAGTGGTGCGACCACCATCGACAGCGGCGCAACGCTGGCACTTTCGGGCAGTGGCGCCATCGGTTCGTCGAGTGGCGTAGTCAGCAACGGCACGTTCAGCATTTCGGCGGCTTCGGGCGGTGTCGGCGTGCGAGCGCTGACCGGCAGCGGCGCCGTCGTGCTTGGCGCGAACACACTGACGCTGACCAACGCCAGCGGCAGCTTTGACGGCGTCATCAGCGGCAATGGCGGGCTGGCTGTCACCGGCGGCACGCAGGTGCTCGGCGGCAGCAATACCTACGCCGGCGGTACCTCGATACGCAACGGTGCCACCGTGGAAGTTGCCGCCGATGCCGGACTGGGTGCGGCCAGCGGTGCAGTCGTGCTGGACGATGGCGCGCTGCACACTACGGCAAGTTTCACCACGGCACGCGATTTCACGCTGACCGGCACCGGCAGCATCGACACCGCGACCGGCACCACGCTGACCGGCAATGGCGCGGTCAGCGGTACCGGCGCACTCGACAAGCTCGGAGCCGGCACGCTGCAGCTGTGCGGTGACGTGAGCCACAGCGGTGGCACCCAGGTCACCGCAGGGCGCCTCGATCTTTGCGGCACCTACAGCGGTACCGGTGCGGTCAATGTGGCGAGCGGGGCGACGCTGGCGCTGACCGGTGCCACCAGCATCGCGTCGGCCAGCAGCCTGACCAGCGACGGCACTTTCGACATTTCGGGTACGACCCTTGGCGCCACGGTACGCACGCTGTCCGGCAGCGGCAGCGTCAATCTGGGCACGCGCAACCTGACGCTGAGCGACGCCAGCGGCGATTTCGGCGGGGTCATCGGCGGCAGCGGCGGCCTGGAAGTGACCGGCGGCACGCAGACGCTGAGTGGCGCCAACACCTACACCGGTGCGACCAGCATTTCGAGCGGCGCCACGCTGGCGCTGACGGGGTCGGGAACGGCCGGAACATCGAGCACCATGGTCAATGACGGCAGCTTCGACATTTCCGGCACCACCGGCGGCGCCGAACTGGCCGCGCTGGTGGGCAGCGGCAATGTGGCGCTCGGCAGCCGCACGCTCACGCTGTCGAACGCCAGCGGCACGTACAGCGGCAGCATCGCCGGCACCGGCGGCCTGAACGTCAGCGGTGGTATCGCGACGCTGTCGGGCAGCAGTACCTACAGCGGCGGTACCGTGATCGGTACGGGTGCCACTGTCCGCGTGTCAGGCGACGCGAATCTCGGCGCTGCAGGTGGCAGCGTGACCCTCAATGGTGGCACGCTGCAGACCACGGCCAGCATCGACATGGCGCGCGACATCTCAGTGACCGGCAACGGTACGGTGCACGCCAATACTGGCACCACGCTGACCAATTCGGGCGCGGTATCGGGTACCGGTGCGCTGATCAAGAATGGCGCGGGTACGGTGGAACTGGGCGGGGTGCTGTCGCACAGCGGCGGCACTGTGGTCAATGGCGGTGTGCTCGAACTGTCCGGCAGCAATACCTACAGCGGCGGTACGACCGTCAATGGCGGCACGCTCAGGGTCGCATCCGATGCCAACCTCGGCAACGCGGGCGGCGGCGTCACGCTGAACGGCGGTACGCTACAGGCGACGTCGAGCTTCACCTCGGCGCGCGACATCGTTGCCTCGAGCGACAGCACTGTCGGTACGGATGCCGGCACCACGGTAACGCTGACCGGTGCGCTGTCCGGTAGCGGCAAGCTCAACAAGACCGGCACGGGCACGCTGGTGCTCGATGGCGAAAATGCGGGTGTGGCGCATGTCGAGGGCACGGGCTGGACCGGCGGCATGACGGTCGAGAGCGGCCTCGTTCTGGTCACCAACGCGTACGGGCTGGGCTGGGGCGATGTCGTCGTCCGTGGCGGCGAGGTCAATACGACGGTCAACATAGAGACAAATCAGACGATCAGCCTTGCCGGAAGTACGGTGGTCAACGTCGATCCGGGCACCAGCACCACCCTGACCGGCACCATCACCGACGGCGGTGGTTCGGGCTGTTTCGTCAAGAGTGGCCAGGGCATGCTCCGGATCGCCGGCACGATGACGCAGAGCAATGGAACCTGCGTGCAGCAGGGCGAACTGCGCGTCAATGGCGAACTGGACAGCATGGTCACGGTTGACGCCGCCGGCACGCTGCGCGGCACGGGAACGGTAGTTGGAGCGATGACCGTCGCCGGCAGACTGGCCCCGGGCAACTCGCCGGGCACCCTGATTCAGGTGGGTACCGTGACCATGCTGGGCGGCGCCACCTTCCAGGTCGATATCAACGGTCTGGGCACTGGTACCGGGCCGGGCAACTACTCGCGCCTGCTTGTCCAGGGCGTCGGCAACCAGTTCATCGCCGGCGGCGCGACCCTGGCGCCGAACCTGACTGCCATTACCGGTGCGGATGTCTACACGCCTTATGTGCCGAAGATGGGTGATGCCTTCCGCATCATCACGGCCGATGGCGGCATCGTCGGCCGCTTCGCGCCGCTGGCGCAACCGGACGGCATGGCTGCCGGTACGCGCATGGCGGTGTTCTACGATGTGTTTGGCAGCAACAGCGTCGATCTGCGCGTGGTGCCGACCTCGTACGCCGCTTTCCTGCAGGACGCCAACCGCAACGCGCGCTCGGCTGGCCGGGCGCTCGATACGATCCTGGCCGCATCGGAACAGGGTACGGCCACGCGCCGGCAGGACGAGGTGTTCTATCAGCTGGCCGGACTGAGCCAGGCGCAGCTGCCCGATGCGATGACAGCACTGTCAGGCGAGGTGCACGCGGGACTGGCAACGATGGCGCCGGCGGCCGGGCAATGGGTGCAGCGTGTGGTCGGCGGTCAGCTTTCCGGTGGCGGTTCGGCGGCGGGCAATGCCGACGATCCGTCCAGAATCGCTGCCGATCGTGCCTTCTGGTTCGAGATGGGCAACAACCGTGGCCATTGGGACAGCGACGGTACGTCCAGCGGTTTCAACTCGAGGCGTACGCAGTTCGCCGTCGGTGGCGATCTGGCAAGCTCGGCGGATGCCCGTCTGGGCATCGGCTTCTCGCACGCGGATTCCGACCTGCTCGGCCGTCGAGGTTCCGGCTCGGTCAATGAGAACATCGTGTTCGCCTATGGTCAGTACCGGGTCGCCGGATATGCGATCGACGGTATTGCCGGGTATGGTCACAGCACGTGGAAGAGCTCGCGCAGGGATCCGATAGGCATCGCGGGTTCGCTCGGGACCGACCAGAGCGGTCACAGCGTGATGGCCGGCGCAGGCGTACGTCGCCTGACCGACATCGGAGGGGTTCCGGTAGAACCGTTTGTTCGTACGCTGTACCAGCACGTGGCGCGCGGTTCGGCCAGCGAGGGCACGGTTTCCGCGGCAGCGCTGGAGCTGGAGCGCTACTCGGCCTCGGGCATCCAGACCACCGTTGGTGTCGCCACCAACTCGGTGGTCACCAATCCGCTGGCGGACACGCTGACCTGGAAGCTCGAAGCAGGTGTCGGGCAGTCGATGGGCAATCTGCTGCACTCGAATGTCCATGCCTCGCTCGCCGGCGTGGAGACTCGCATCAAGGCACCTGACGTCGGACGCACCTTCGCTGAGATCGGGGCCTCCGGCACCGTCAGACTGGCGCCGCAGACCTATGGCTACGCCCGGGTGACCGGTGAAATCCGCTCGGGTCAGTCGGAATACGGCGGCGACGTGGGCATCCGCATGTCCTTCTGACGCAGCGGTGCGGCGGCACGACTCCGGTCGGAGTCGTGCCGCCGCCTGCCTGCCATGCTCCCCGCTGCGCGGATGAGCGGCCGCGTTTGCCGTCTTTTCCGGCGATGAAGCGGGGGGGGCGATGGGCAGAATCGGCATCCTGAACATACAGGGCTGATCTGCGCACGTGGCAGAAGATAGCGATCTCGAAAAAACAGAACCAGCGTCACAGCGACGGCTGGAGCAGGCCCGCGAGGAAGGGCAGGTTCCCAGTTCGCGCGAGCTGGCGACCTTTCTGGTGACCATGACCGGCGTCGCCGGCATGTATGCCATGGCGGGCTGGATGTGGCCGCGCAGTGCACAGCTGCTGCGCGACGGCCTGACCGTGGACCGGCGGGCCATCTTCGATCCGTCCGCGATGTTCTCCATCCTGATCGAGCGCGTCACCGACGGCCTGCTGCTGCTGGCGCCGCTGATGCTGGCGCTGCTCGTATCCGCGGTGGCCGCCCCTTTCCTGATGGGCGGCATCAGCTTTGCGCCGAAGGCGCTCACCCCGAAGTTCGGCAAGCTCAATCCGATGGCCGGGCTCAAGCGCATGGTGTCGTCGACCGCGCTGATCGAAC
The DNA here is from genome assembly GCA_020621405.1 of Betaproteobacteria bacterium. Classification (GTDB taxonomy): domain Bacteria; phylum Pseudomonadota; class Gammaproteobacteria; order Burkholderiales; family Rhodocyclaceae; genus Methyloversatilis. The sequence continues at coordinate 82,116 of JAHRYN010000003.1, read as the reverse complement.
TGACCAAGGGCATAGGCAAGGCCACCCTGGTCGGCAGCGTGGCCGTCTGGGTAGTCATGCGCGACCATGAAAAGCTGTTCGCGCTGTTCGGCGCACCGATCGATGTGGCGCTGGCCGCCACCGGCGATGTGGTGATCACCGCGACGCTGGCGCTGGTGGCCGGCATGGGGCTGATCGTCGCGATCGATGTGCCGTTCCAGCTCTGGCACTACCACTCCGAACTCAAGATGACGAAGGAAGAGGCGCGCCAGGAGTTCAAGGAGCAGGAGGGCGATCCGCACGTCAAGGGCCGCATTCGCCAGCAGCAGCGCGAGATGGCGCGCGGCCGGATGATGTCGAACGTGCCCAAGGCCGACGTGGTGGTGACCAACCCGACCCACTACTCGGTCGCGTTGCGCTACGAATCCGCCAAGGGCGGGGCGCCGCGCGTGGTGGCGAAGGGTGCCGGCGAGGTGGCGCTGCGCATCCGGACGCTGGCGGCCGAGCACGGCGTACCGCTGGTCGAGGCGCCGCCGCTGGCGCGTGCGCTGCACAAGCACGTGGAGCTGGAGCAGGAAGTGCCGGCACGGCTGTTCCGTGCCGTAGCCGAAGTGCTCGCCTACGTTTACCAGCTGAACGAGGCGTTCTCCCGCGGTGTCGAGGCGCCGCATGCACCGGACGACCTGCCGGTGCCGGCCGACATGGACCCGGGCAGCGACTGATCCGCCGTGATGGCCGGCGCCGCGCAGTACGTCGGATCAACTTCCCCGTTGAAAACTGTTTCTCACCCTTCACCCCCGGCTTTTCCCGTCGTTATCACCTTTGTCGTATCGCGTTCCGGACTCCACCGACGCCCGCGCCTGCGTAATGCATGAGCGGCAGCCGGTCGCTGGCGGCAGGACGCGATATCCGGATGACGAGGCTTCGACGCAAAACGGCAAGGGAAAACAACAGCATGGCGAACCGGAATGTGGCAACGAGCCAGCAGGTTGCAATGGCAAATCAGCTGCTGGAAATGAACGATGCAGGGGCGGCGGAAGGTGGCGACGTGGCAGGCATGCTGGCCGCCATCCATCGCAGTCATGGCGTGATCGAATTCGATCTCGATGGCAACATATTGAATGCGAACGATAATTTTCTCTCGGTGATGGGGTACTCGCTGGACGAGATCTGCGGGCGTCATCACCGCATCTTCGTGCCGCAGGCCGAAGCCAGTGCGGACGAGTACCGTGCCTTCTGGCAGAAACTCGCGCTCGGCGAGTACCAGACCGGGGAATTCCTTCGTCTGGGCCGTGGCGGCAGGAAAGTGTGGATACAGGCCAGCTACAACCCCATCCTCGATCCGCAGGGCAGGCCGTTCAAGGTGGTGAAGTTCGCGACCGACATCACGGCCGCCAAGCTCTCCAGCCTGGAAAACGAAGTGCGCATGGCGGCGGTGTCGAGCAGCAACTGCATGATCGAATACGGTGCCGACGCACGCGTGACCAACATGAACGAACTGATGCTGGACGCGCTCGGCTACACGCGCGCCGAAGTGGCCGGGCAGCCCGACAGCTTCATCATGTTCGAAGAGGACCGCTCCGACACGGCCTACCGCGAACGCTGGAATGCACTGCGGGCGGGGCAGCCGGTGAGCGGCGAAGTCCGCCGTCGCGGTGCCGGTGGCTGCGAACTGTGGTTCAACGTGACGATGAGTCCGGTGATGGGACTGGACGGTCAGCTCGCGAAGGTGTTCCTGATCGGCCGCGACATCACGCAGGCCAAGCTCGAACAGCTGGATGCGCAGGGCAAGCTGGGTGCCATCGACCGGGCGCAGGCGGTGATCGAATTCGATCTCACCGGGCGGGTACTGGCGGCCAACGAGAACTTCCTCGACCTGATGGGCTACCGGCTGGAAGAAATCAGAGGCCAGCACCATCGCACCTTCGTCGATCCGTCATACGCGTCGTCGGCCGACTACCAGATGTTCTGGGAGCGACTGGCGCGCGGCGAATACAGTTCCGGCGAATACAAGCGCATCGGCCGCGGTGGCCGTGAAGTGTGGATCCAGGCGACCTACAACCCGGTGTTCGACCCGCGCGGCCGGGTCGTGAAGATCGTCAAGTTCGCGACCGACGTGACCTCGGCCAAGCTGCGCAATGCCGAATTCGAGGCCAAGGTGGCGGCGATGGATCTGGGGCAGGCGGTGATCGAATTCGATCTGGAAGGCCGGGTGACCAGCGCCAACCGCAACTTCCTGGCTGCGATGGGCTACACCCTGCGTGAAATCCAGGGCCAGCACCACAGCATGTTCTGCAGCGAGGACTACCGGCAGAGCGCTGAATATCGTGATTTCTGGCTGCGGCTGAACGAGGGGCAGTTCATCAGCGGGCGCTTCCACCGGGTCGGCAAGTTCAACCGCGACGTCTGGATCCAGGCTACCTACAACCCGATCTTCGACCTCAACGGGCAGGTCACCAAGGTCGTCAAGTACGCCTATGACGTGACCAAGGAGGTCGAACTCGAACGGCGCATCAGCGAAAAGGCGGCCGACATGACGGTCAGCGTGCGCTGCCTGGTCGACAGCATCGGCGCCATCGCTGCCAGTTCCGGCACGGCGCACGACATGGCCGAGGAATCGTCGCAGGCCGCGCACGCCGGCCACGACGCGGTACACAAGTCGATCGAGGCGATCGAACGCATACAGGCCAGTTCGGACAAGGTGTCGGAAATCGTCGGCGTCATCGGCGACATCGCCAACCAGACCAACCTGCTGGCCTTCAACGCGGCCATCGAGGCGGCGCGCGCCGGACAGCATGGCGTCGGCTTTTCGGTGGTGGCGGCCGAGGTGCGCAAGCTGGCGGAGCGCAGCTCCGAAGCGGCGAAGGAGATCTCGGCGCTGATCGTGACCTCGGTTGAGCAGGTGAAGCAGGGGGCCGAAGTCAGCCGGTCGGCTGCCCACAGCTTCGAAGGCATCATGTCCAGCGTCAAGGCGACCGAAGCCAGCGTGTCGCAGATCGCCAGTGCGACCGAACAGCAGCGCGAGACCGCGGCGCGCGTGTCGCAGCTGATCGATGCGCTGAACGGTTCTGCCGCACGATGACGGAAGGCGCCTGCGACCAGCGGTTCGGCGCGTTCCGCATCGCGTCGATGCAGCTCGCACTGCCGCTCGACGCATTGCGCGAGGTGGTGCCGTGCGACCGGCTGCAGCCCTTCCCCTGTGCGGTGGCGAGCGTGGTCGGTGCCATCGATCTGCGCGGCACGGTGCTGCCGGTGGTCGACCTGCGTCGCCTGCTCGGGCAGGAAACTTCGGCCACCAGTGCGACGCCGACCGTGGTCGTCATGCTTGCCGGAGGTCGCCTGATCGGGCTGCTCGCCGACGGCGTGGCGGACATCCTCGAGTGCCCGGCCGAACGCCTGAGCCATCTGGAAAGTCACAACCCGGATCTCGACATCGTCTGCGGCGGCTTCCCGCATCCGGCCGACGGCTCGCTGGTCAGCGTGCTGTCGGCGGCCGCCATCGCGGCGATTCCCGGCGTGCCGATGGTCGCTGACCCGCTGGCGGCGGACCTCGGTGCGTCTGCCGATCCGGCCGGGACAAGCACGAACGTGATGCTGTCGCGATGCGGCACCGCTTCTTTCGCGCTGCCGACCGCATCGGTGCACACCACACTGCTGCATCCGCAGATACATGAGTCCCCGCTCACCGGTGGCTTCTGCCTGGGCGTGATCGAGCATTCCGGCGTAAAGGTGCCGGCGCTGGATCCGCTGCTGTTCTTCGGCTGTGGCGAGCGTACCGGGCGTCGGGCGGAACAGGCTTTCATCGTGCGTGTCGGCAGCGGGCTGGTCGCCTTCGTGGTCGACGAGATCGTCGATGTGCTGGTTGCCTGCATGAATGGCGTCGTGCCGTTGCCCGCGCAGGCGCTGGCGCGGCCGGAGCTGTTTTCCGGGCTGTTCCCGCTGTCCGGACTGCCGCCGCACAGTGTGCGGCCGGCCACCGCACTGACCGGTTTCTATCTGGTGCTCGACGAACCGGCGTTGCAGGCCTGTCCGGACCTGCGCGCATTGGCCAGCCTGAACACCTTCGTCGACGGCCATGACCCGGTGCTGGTCGAGACGTCGGCGTGCGAGCAGCGTGCCGGGACCGCCGCGCAGCAGCTGCTGACCTATGACCTGGGCGGCGAGATCGCGACGCCGGTGTCGCAGATCGCGGAAATCATTCCGTGGCAGCCGCGGTCGGCGCTGGGCGGCGAGGGCCGGCAGGGCGCACTCATCATGAATCGGGGCCGGGCGATCCCGACTTTCTGCCTGAGTGCGCTGATCGGGCGCGAGCCGCCGCCGCTGTCGCCGTCGGCGAGCGTCCTGGTGGTCGAGACCGACGGCCGCCATGTCGGTTTCACCGTATCCCGGCTGATGACCATCGACGAAGGACGCGTGCTCGGCGTGCCCGCGCCGGATGGCTGCAATGACGCCGATCCGGCGTCGATCCGGCATCTCGAGCACATGTCGGTCGGCACCGGACAGCAGGAGCGGCTGCTCAGCCTGCTGGACCTCAAGCGGATGGCGCAGAAAGTGTGTGCCTGAAGCGTCGCAGACGCCGCGAGTGCTAAGCCTTTCGCCGCGGATGCCGTTACAGCAGGACAACTGCACCCGCAGTCGATCCGGGTCGAGTACCTGCCGCAAGAGGAGAGCACTTTGAAGAACCTGTCCATCGCATTCCGCATCGCACTTGGTTTCGGCCTGATTGCACTGATATTTTCCGGCGTTGCCGCGATCAACGTACTCAATTCGAAGGGCATCGAGCGGATTGCCGAGAGCATTTCCGAGCGGTCGCAGCCCAAGGTCGATGCCATTGCGGAATTGAATGAGCGCATCCAGTTGGTGCGGGTCACTGTGCGGGACGCCATCATCGAAACCGACGAAGCCAAGGCCCAGGGTTTCAGGGACAGGCTGGCCGAAGACCTGCGGATCGCCAGTGCCAACGCAGCCGTGCTGCAGAAGCTGGCGGCCCTGCCGGGTACCGACCAGGCCGAGATTGCGGCGGTGACGATCGTCGTCGATGACCTCAAGATCTTCGAGCGTGTGTCGGGCGAGGTGACGCGCCTGGCGCTGTCCGGACAAAAGGCCGAAGCGGGCGCGAAGCTGCGTGAAGTCACGCCGACGACGCAGGCGCTGCACGATGCCACCGAGGCGATCAAGAAACTGATCCTCGCTGACAACGGCAAGGTGACGGCCGAACTCAGATCCAGTGCCAGCCAGTTGCTCACCTCGATCTACGTGTCGGCGGCGCTGTTCATCCTAGCCAGCGTCGCGACGTCGATCTGGATCAGTGGCAGCATCGTGGCACCGCTCGGAACCATTCTGGGTGCGGTCAAGCGCATTGCCGAGGGTGATCTGACGCGCGACCTGGTGCCCGAAGGGCGCAGCGAACTGTCCAGCCTGCAGGCCGAAGTGCAGACGATGCAGCTGTCGCTGCGCCAGATGGTGAGCACGATCAGCGACGCCAATGGCCGGCTCAGCGATTCCGCCCTGCAGCTGACCGGTGCGACCGAACAGGTCAAGAATGCATCCGACTCCCAGGCCGAACTGGCCTCCGCGATGGCGGCATCGATCGAGCAGTTGTCGACATCGATCACGCACGTCAGCGAACTGAGCGTCGAGGCGAGCAAGGTGTCGCTGCAGACCGGCGAGCATGCGTCCGCCGGCGCCAGCGACATCAGCGTCATGGTGGCGCAGATCAAGGACGTGACCGAAGGCATCGAAAGCAGCGCCGAGCGTGCGAATGCGCTGGGTGAAGAGGTGTCGCGCATTACCAGCATCGTGCATGTGATCCGCGAAGTGGCCGACCAGACCAATCTGCTGGCGCTCAATGCGGCGATCGAGGCTGCACGGGCGGGTGAGGCGGGCCGCGGTTTTGCGGTGGTGGCCGACGAGGTGCGCAAGCTGGCGGAGCAGTCCGGGCGCTCGGCCAGCGAAATCACGCAGATGGTCCAGCGCATCCAGGCCGGGGCGGCGGACGTGTCGTCGCAGATGCGCAGCACGGTCGTCCAGATGCGCGACGGACTGCACATGGCCGAGGTGGCCGGCGGCAAGGTGCAGGACATCGATGGCCGTACGCAGCAGGTGGTGAAGACCATCGCCGAAGTCTCGGGCGGTCTGAACGAACAGGCCACGGCCAGTCATGATCTGGCACAGCGCGTCGAAATGATCGTGCAGATGGTCGAACAGAATGCCGGCGCATCCGGCTCGGTCGCCGACTCGGCACGCGACCTGTCGCTGCTGTCCTCGGAGCTTGATGGCACGGTGCGGCGGTTCCGCGTCGCTGGCTGACGGCAGTCCGTTCCATCGCGTCCACCGGCCGCGCGAAGTCGTGGACGCGGTGGATCACGTGCGTCACGGGCGGTTCCGGACCGATCCGTGGCGTGTCGCCAGACACACTTCCACAACGATTCTTAAATACTGTCTCCGACCCTCAAGGCACATGCCGGGCTGTCGTAACACCTGACGGAATCGTGAGAAAAATCACGATGAATCCTGTCTGACGTAAGGCCGGTCAAGGTGCGATCCACGTGCCCGCTCTCCAGCCGCGCAAATGACAGGCGATGTGCAGGAGCGGACGGAGATTCCGGTGAAGTGGGTCTTGGCGCAGTGTGGTGCGGGCAGTGCAGCGAATCGCTGCGTCGATTGGCGTAGCCATGCTGCCGGGAGGGCAGGCTGATGCCGAGATACTCCCTTTTTGCTGATGCACTGTCGCTCTACAAGGATGGCGCGACGCTCTGGTCCAATGAATTGTGGCGATCGGCCGCGGCGGCCGGTGCCAGCTGGGAACCGGCAGACACCTCCCGGACCGGTGCGCTGGAGCATCTGGATCACTGGGTGCAGCAGGTTGCCCATGGGGCTGGCGTCATGCGGCTGCGGTCGATCGGTTGGGTCGACGCAGTCTGGCGCCTGTCGGCCGAATCGCTCGGTGGCAGCCTGCAGGGCTGCATGGTCCGCCTGCATGCGGAAAACTTCCCGTCACGGTCGGAAGACCTTCTTCGATGTTCGGTGCTGGCCGTCGACGACGAGCCTTTCATTCTGAATTCCCTGCGCCGGCTGTTGCGTCGTACGCAGTTCGATCTGCGTACCGCGGGCAGCGCCGAGGAAGCCTGTGAAATGCTGCTTGTGGAGCCGGTCGACATCATTCTGTCGGATCAGCGCATGCCTGGAATGACCGGGGTACAGCTGCTGTCGCATGTGCGCGATCACATGCCCGATACCGTTCGCATCATCCTGTCCGGCTACAGCGACGCGCAGTCGATCACCGATGCGATCAACGAAGGCGCGGTGTACAAGTTCGTTGCCAAGCCCTGGGAAGATCAGCAGCTTCTGCTGGCGTTGAACGAGGCGGCCGAATTGCACCGCACGCGGATGAAGACGCGACAGTTGCAGCTGGCTGTAGCCACAGCCAACGCGGAGCTGGCCGACTCAAACCGGCGTCTGACGAAGATCCTTTGCGAGCAGGACCACAAGCTGACGCTGGGCGACTATGCCTTGACGTTCGCCCATGACATGAACGATGCCTTGCCGTTTCCGGTAATCGGCCTGGATTCCGATGGCGAGGTCGTGACGGCGAACCGGGCTGCTGCGCTGTGTCTGGCGACACGCACACCGGGCGTCAGCCTGGCGGAACTTGCGGCTGGCCAGGGTCCGGGCTGCCGCTCCGGCATTGCCTTTGCCGGGCGTCTCTGGACGCTGGGCATCGGTGAACTGGCGAACGGCAGCGGCAGGGTTCTGGCACTGATACCCGAGGCTTCGAATGAACACTGAAGTGCTGCCCGAGTCGACACCCGAATCGACGCCCGAATCCAGGCCGGACGCGATCGAACGCGAGCGCGTCGCGGCGCTGGTCGATCTCGTGCTGCGGATGAATGACCGGAGCGATGTGCGCATCGGCATGATTGCCGCCGTGACGTGCCGCGTGCTGCTCGGAGAGACTTCGGATGACTGAAGTTCGCGCCGCTCATAATTTGCCGCGTACGCTGCCGCCGCTGCCCGAAGTAGTGGTGGAGCTGATCTCGATGCTGGGTACCGACGCCATACATGGAGGCGAAATTGCCAGGCTGGTGGCGCGTGATCCGGCTCTGGCCAGTGCGATGCTCAAGCTCGCGAACTCGTCCTTCTTCGGGCTGACCGGACGCATATCGAACATACAGGACGCGATCACGCTGATCGGTGTCAAGGCGGTGAGCAACATGCTCCTCGTTCTTGGCGTGCGCAATGCACTGAGACCGGAGTCCCGGGTTTTCGACACCTACGGCTTCTGGATGCATGCGCTTGGAACCGCAGTCGCCGCTCGTGCGCTGACGCGTTCCCATCCGGTCAGCCGTGACCAAGCCTTTCTGGCAGGTCTGCTTCATGACCTGGGCAAATTGTCGATCGCATGTGTCGAGCCGGATGCGCTTATGCGCATCGCTGAGCGGATGCGCACCGAAGCGTGTGACTGGACCGATGCCGAGATCGCGCTCGGACTGCCGGGGCATGAGGCGGCCGGCGCAGCGCTGGGCACGAGCTGGCAACTTCCGGACGAACTGGTTGCGGTGATGAGTCGCCATCACAACCCGGTCCCCGACGACTGCCTGCTTGTTCATATCGTGCATCTGGCAAACATGCTGGTGCACATGGCGCACTGTCTTGATACGCCGGATGAAGTCGCGCCGAGGCTCGCTGCCCATAGCTGGCAGCGCATATCGCCGACCGAGGAAGATATTGAGAACGCGCTGCTTGCCGTGCGCAAACTGAGTAGCAGGGCCAGCGAGTGGCGTGCCGTGCTGGCGGCGAGCTGAAACATGACTTCGTGCTGCTGCATCCGGTCGAAGCCGGACGCGGCAGCACGATCGAGCAACCTTCTACGGACCATGGATATGAATGCTCCCGAAATCCGGTTTCCGGCATCCGGCGTGATGCTCGAGCAGGGGTCATTGACCGTGCTGTGCGTCGATGACGAACACAACATTCTTGCGTCGTTGCGTCGCTTGCTCCGGCCACAGGGGTATGCCGTGCTCGTTGCTGGCAGCGCGGCCGAGGCGCTCGAGATTCTGTCCTCTACCTCTGTCGACCTGATCATTTCAGACATGCGCATGCCCGAAATCGATGGCGTGGAGTTCCTGTCGCAGGTGCGTGCCAATTGGCCCGAGCCCGTACGAATGCTGCTGACCGGCTATTCGGACATGTCCTCCACCATTAACGCGATCAACCGTGGCGAGATTCACCGATTCATTTCCAAGCCGTGGAATGACGAGCAGTTGCTCGACATCGTGCGCGAGGGACTTTCGCGGCGCGTGCTTGAGCGCGAGCGCGAGCAACTGCGCATGCGCATCCAGGAGCAGAACCAGGAACTGCTGCAGCTCAATGTGCTGCTCGAGGAGAAGGTCGAGGCGCGCACTGCCGAGCTGGCTGGCGCAAACGACTCGCTGAAGCGGAATTTCTTCACCTCGATCAAGGTGTTTGCCAATCTGATCGAAATGCGTCACCCGGTGCTGAAGGGGCATGCACGGCGCGTATCGGAGCTTGCGCGCAGCATGGCGGCCTGCATGAAAATGCCGCAGAACGACATCAACGAACTTTATGCCGCAGCCCTGCTGCACGACATCGGCAAGATCGGCCTGTCGGACGAGGTGCTTGTGCAGCCGATCGACCGCCTGAGTGGCCAGGCGCTGAAGGACTGGCGCAACCACGCGGTTCTCGGCGAGTCGGCGTTGCTGGCAATCGACGCGCTGCGCGCCTCTGCCCGCATCATCCGTCATCACCACGAACGCTATGACGGAAATGGCCTGCCGAACGGGCTGGCCGGCGATGACATTCCTGTCGGTGCCCGCATTCTCGCAGTGGCGGATGATTACGACAGTTACAGGAATGGTCTGATCAGCGGCCGCCGCTACAGCGAAGAGGAATCGCTTTCCTACATCTTCGAAGGACGACGGACGCGCTACGACCCGGCAGCGATCGAAGCGCTTGTTCTCGCGCTCAAGGAGACCGCCGAAAATCGCAGGCAGGATACGGCTGTAGCGGTCGAGAAGCTGGTGCCCGGCATGGTGCTGTCACGCGATCTGCTCGATGGCGAGGGCAGGCTGCTGCTGGCAGCAGAGTTCGTGATCGAGCCGGTGGTCATCAGGAAGCTGCGCGAGTATGCATCGCGCGAGAACCCGGCGATGCTGCTGCACGTGCATCCGGTGGCACCCCTGCAAAGGAATTGATCCATGTCGATGTCCGTACCTGTCGTCGGCAATTTCCGGCAAGTCCCTGAAGTCGCGCAGGCGGGATGCCGCATCACGGAGCGCCCGGAAAATGATCTGACCGACTATGCACAACTGCTCGATGTGATCGACGTCGGTATCTGCGCCGTCGATCGCACCCTCTGCATACGGAGCTGGAACGCCTTCATGGCTGCACACAGTGGCTACGGCAGCCGCGAGGTGATCGGCCGGCCACTGTTCGAACTGTTCCCCGAACTGCCGCAAGACTGGCTGAAGGAGAGATTCGACCGGGTGTTCGATCTTGGCGTCCCGTCCTTCACCTCATGGGAGCAGCGTCGCTATCTGTTCAGCTTCCCGCACAACTGCCCTATCAACGGCGGAGTCGAGTCGATGCAGCAGGACACGCGCCTCTTGCCCATCAAGGACGAACTGGGCCGTGTCGTGCAGGTGCTGGTCTGCCTGTTCGATGTCACCGACGCGGTGCTGCTGCACCATCGCCTGGCGGAAACCATACAGGTACTGGAAGAAGAGCGGCAGGAGCAGCAGCAGCTCATTGCACGGCTTGCCGAAACTCAGGAGCAGCTCATACAGTCCGAAAAGCTGGCGGCCATCGGTCAGCTTGCGGCCGGTGTGGCACATGAGATCAACAATCCGGTCGGCTTCGTGATGTCGAATTTCCGTTCGCTCGAACACTATGTGGAAGGGGCTTTCACGCTGATCGAGTTGTTTGACCGCCATATTGATGTTCTGCCCGCCGAAGCGCGTGCGCAGGTGGCGCGACTCAAGCAAGACATGGACTATGAATTCGTCGCGAATGACGTGCGTGCGCTTGTTGCCGAGAGCCGCGACGGTCTTGAGAGGGTGAAACGCATCGTGTCCGACCTGCGCGACTTTTCGCGCGTGGGAGAGACCGATTGGCAATGGGCGAATGTCCATGCCTGTCTCGACAGCACGCTCAACGTCGTGATGAACGAGATCAAGTACAAGGCCAAGGTCGTCAAGGCATACGGTGATCTGCCGGAAATCGAGTGCATGCCCTTCCAGCTCAACCAGGTATTTCTCAACCTGCTGGTAAACGCCGCGCAGTCGATCAGGGAGCGGGGCACGATCACGCTGCGTACCCGTACCGAGGATGACCATGTGTGCATCGAAATAGAGGATACAGGCGCGGGCATGACGCCCGAGGTCATGAAGCGCATCTTCGATCCGTTCTATACGACCAAGCCGGTGGGTAAGGGGACGGGACTGGGTCTGTCGGTCACGCAAAGCATCATTGGCCGCCATCAGGGAAGCATCAGCGTGGCCAGTACGCCAGGACTGGGTACTACTTTCACACTGCAACTGCCGCAAAGACATACGACTGCGATGTAACGGATTTATCGCAGAGCGGGGTAGGGCATGGCGTAAACTCGTTTTCTTCCGTCATCGCCCCCGGTTTCCGTCATGACCCTGCAACCCGTCATCCTTTGTGGAGGCTCCGGCACCCGCCTGTGGCCGCTGTCGCGCGAACGCTATCCGAAGCAGCTGCTGCCGCTCGACGGCGAGCGGACGCTGCTGCAGGACACCGCGCTGCGCGCCGGAGCGCAGGGCCTGACGATTGCGCCGCCGCTGGTGGTCTGCAATGAGGAATACCGCTTCCTGACGGCCGAACAGCTGCGCCAGATCGGCGTGCAGCCAGCCTCGCTGCTGCTCGAACCGGTCGGGCGCAATACCGCGCCGGCGCTGGCGCTGGCAGCGCTGGCGGCGGGTGACGCCGATCCGGTACTGCTGGTGATGCCGTCCGACCACGTGATTCGCGACACCGCGGCCTTCCGCGAAGCGGTGGCGGTCGGTGCGGCGCATGCGCAGGCCGGCGCCGTGGTGACCTTCGGCATCACGCCGGACAAGCCGGAGACCGGCTACGGCTACATCCGGACAGGTGTCGCGCTGAAGGATGGTCCGGCGCGCACGCTGGACCGTTTCGTCGAGAAGCCCGACGCGGCGACCGCGCAGACCTATCTGGACAGTGGCGACTACCTGTGGAACGCCGGCATATTCATGATGAAGGCCAGCGTCGCGCTCGATCTGCTCAAACGATTCCGTCCGGACATCGAAGCCGCCTGCCGTACCGCCCATGCCGCCGGTGCCGCCGACAGCGATTTCTACCGGGTGGACAAGGCGGCCTTTTCCGCCTGTCCGTCGGACTCGATCGACTACGCGATCATGGAGCCGCTGGCCAGCGGCAACCCGCGCCTTGCGCCGGCCGTGGTCGTGCCGCTGGATGCCGGCTGGTCCGATGTCGGTGCCTGGGACGCGCTGTGGCAGGTGGCCGAGAAGGATGAGCGCGGCAATGTGGCGCGCGGCGACGTGATGCTGCTCGATACCTCGGACAGCCTGGTGTTCGCCGAAACCCGCATGGTCAGCTGCCTCGGCCTGAAGGACGTGGTGGTAGTGGAAACCAGTGACGCGGTGATGGTTGCCGCGAAGGACCGCACGCAGGACGTCAAGCGCATCGTGACCGAGCTGAAGGCGCGCAAGCGTCCGGAAGCCGAGAACCACCGCAAGGTCTATCGTCCGTGGGGCTATTACGATTCGATCGATGCCGGCCCGCGTTTCCAGGTCAAGCGCATCGTGGTCAATCCGGGCGCATCGCTGTCGTTGCAGATGCATCACCATCGCGCCGAGCACTGGATCGTGGTCAGCGGCACCGCACGCGTGACCTGCGGCGATGATGTGCTGCTGCTGTCGGAAAACGAATCGACCTACATTCCGCTCGGCACCACGCACCGCCTCGAAAACCCGGGCAAGCTGCCGCTCGAGATGATCGAGGTGCAGTCGGGCAGCTATCTGGGCGAGGACGACATCGTGCGCTTCGAGGACACCTACGGCCGCAAGTGATGCGGCGGCGGCCTACTTCCGCTTGATCATCCCGGCCACGCCGATCGCGATCAGCACGGCCGGCCACCAGGTGCCGAGCACCTGGCCCAGGTCGCGCAGCGAGAAAAGATCCAGATTCGACGCCAGCAGTACTGCGCCGATGAGGATGAGGCCGATCGAGCCGATCATGTAGTGTTGTCCTGTCCGTTTTGTTTGGGGCGCCACACCGCAATGGTATTGCGTCCTTCCGCCTTTGCCTCGTACATGGCTTCGTCGGCCCGCGCCAGCAGCGTATCGAGGTCGTTGCCCTGGTCGGGGCACATGACGATGCCGACGCTCGCCGATATCTGTGCCTGCCCTTCCTCGATGACGAAAGGTTCGCACAGACGCGCGCGTATCTTCTCGGCCACGGCGAAGGCGCCATCGATGGATGTTACTTCGGGCAGCAGGGCGACGAATTCGTCTCCGCCATGCCGTGCCAGCGTATCGGCCGCGCGCAGGCAGGCCAGCATGCGGCGGCTGGCTTCGATCAGCACGCTGTCACCGGCATGGTGACCCATGCGGTCGTTGATGTCCTTGAAGTGATCCAGGTCGATGAACAGCAGGCAGAAGCGCCGCTGATAGCGCTGCTCCGTGTTCAGCGCACGGCTCAGGCGATCGGTCAGCAGCGAACGGTTGGGCAGTCCGGTCAGGCCGTCGTGCGTGGCCAGCCAGGCGATGCGCGCCTCGTCGGCCTTGCGTTCGCTGATGTCGGACATGACCACGATGGCGCCGGTCACGCGTCCGCCGGCATCCTGCCTGGGTACGCCGGAAGCCAGTACCGAAACCGGCGAGCCGGTGCCCTGCAGCGTCAGTTCCATGCGCACCGTGACGCCGTCCAGCAAGGCCGACGACATCGACTGCAGCGCGTGGCGGCCGGCGTCGTCGCTCAGCACCTCCAGCGGCTTGCCGCTCAGGCAGCCCGGTTCCAGTCCGAGTGTCCGGTACAGGCGCGGATTGCCGAATTCGATGTGGCCCCGCCCGTCGAGCAGCAGGATGATTTCGCCCGACAGGTTGACCAGTGTCGAGTACATCGCTTCACTGTGTGCCAGCGAATCGCCCATTTTGGCCAGTCGCCGGGAGCGGCGCGCGGCAAGCGAGAGGGTCGCTGTCAACGCGACCAGCAGTACGCCGAATGTGACGACGACGCCCAGTTCGGCCCGCCATCGACTGATGTCGGCGGCGGTTTCCTGACGCGCTTCGAACACCAGCAGCCATGTGCGTCCTTCGATTTTGCGGCTGAGCGAACGCGCGGCCAGGTCGTAGCGGCTCCTGTCGTCGGGGTGGCTGTCGAACAGCAGGGTGTCGGGACTGGCTGCGTCGCCGTCGTAGATGCGTACGCGCACGAGATTCGGCATCTGGCCGAGCGTGCCTGTGATCAGGTCATGTGTACGGAAGGGGCTGAATACCCAGCCGCTCAGCGCAGCCAGGCGTTCATCCTCGCTGCCGGTGGGCATGCCGTGGCGGTAGGTGGGCAGGACGAGTACGACGCCGGACTGGACATCCTGATCGGTTTCCTGCTTCAGGATGACCTTGCCGCTGAGCGTGGCCTCGCCGCTGCGCCGGGCGCGATCCATCGCCTCGCGCCGCACCGGTTCCGACAGCCCGTCGTAGGCCAGGGCACGCTGGTTGCGCCAGGTGGACGGCTCGAGGTAGATCACGCTGCTGTATTCCGCGCGCTCGCCGGGCGGCCGGATGGCGTAGTCGGGATGACCGGCAGCGCGCATTTCGCGGAGGTGCTCGGCCAACTCCCCGGCACGGACGTAGCGCACGAAGCCGACGCCCTGGATGCCGGAAAAGTCCCGGGGCAGCGCCAGCGCTTCGACATAGGCTTTCCAGTCGCTGGCGGTGACGTTGTCCGACGCATCGAACAGCGCGCGGGCACCGCGCAGCACCTGACGGTAGGCGCGCATGCGCTGGTCGATGTGCTCGGTGATTTCACGCGCCTGGAACGCCAGATGTTCCTCGACGCGCTCGCGGTGTCGCCGTCCGATCTCGTTCCACACCATGACCACCGCGACGGCAACGCCCAGCGTGGCGAGCAGTACGGGAAGCGCGACCATCCAGGCCGTGCGCTCGGGCGCGCTTCGGGGTGCCTCCACCGGACTCGTTTCCGCCATCGGAATGCCCATTTGTGCGAGTTGTAGTTTGGGCAGCCACCCCACCGCATGGCCACCGTGCCATCCTATCCGCTGTCGCTTCTGCCGGGAGCGGTCGTGTGGGCGATACAACAGGATTTCCCGCCCGCACATTGCCCATATCGACGCGCGGACCGGCCGGCTTGACCTGTCGTCGCAGCCGGCAGGACCGGCTTCCACCCGCTTGCGGCATACTTCGGCCTTCTTCAGTCATACCTGCAGCAGAAAATGGCCCAATACGTGATGTCGATGCTCCATGTGAGCAAGGTTGTTCCGCCGAAACGCCAGATCATCAAGGACATATCGCTGTCCTTCTTCCCCGGCGCCAAGATCGGCCTGCTCGGCCTGAACGGTTCCGGCAAGTCGACAGTGCTGCGCATCATGGCCGGCGCCGATCACGAGTTCGAAGGCGAGGTGCAGCATCTGGCCGGCATCCGCATCGGTTATCTGCCGCAGGAACCCCTGCTCGATGCCGACAAGACGGTGAAGGAGGAGGTCGAATCCGGTCTCGGCGAAATCATGGAGGCGCGCACCAAGCTTGATGCGATCTACGCCGCCTACGCCGAGCCGGACGCCGATTTCGACAAGCTGGCTGAGGAGCAGGCGAAGTACGAAGCCGTGCTTGCTGCCGCCGGCTCGGATGTAGAAACCCAGATGGAGATCGCCGCCGACGCGCTGCGCCTGCCGCCGTGGGACGCAAAGATCGGACCGCTGTCGGGTGGCGAGAAGCGCCGCGTGGCGCTGTGCAAGCTGCTGCTGTCCAAGCCCGACATGCTGCTGCTCGACGAGCCGACCAACCACCTCGACGCGGAATCGGTCGAGTGGCTGGAACAGTTTCTGGTGCGCTTCCCCGGCACCGTGGTGGCGGTGACCCACGACCGCTATTTCCTCGACAACGCGGCCGAATGGATACTGGAACTGGACCGCGGCCACGGCATTCCGTGGAAGGGCAACTATTCGAGCTGGCTGGACCAGAAGGGCGCACGCCTGAAGACCGAGGAATCGCAGGAATCCGCGCGCCAGAAGGCGCTGGCGACCGAGCTGGAATGGGTGCGCCAGAATCCGAAGGCGCGTCAGGCCAAGTCGAAGGCGCGCCTGAGCCGCTTCGAGGAACTGTCCAGCGTCGAATACCAGAAGCGCAACGAGACGCACGAAATCTTCATCCCGCCCGGCGAACGCCTGGGCGACAAGGTGATCGAGTTCCACAACGTGTCGAAGGGCTTCGGCGACCGGCTGCTGATCGACAATCTGAGCTTCAGCATTCCGCCGGGCGCCATCGTCGGCGTGATCGGTCCGAACGGAGCCGGCAAATCGACGCTGTTCCGGATGATTCAGGGCAAGGACAAGCCGGATTCGGGCGAAATCGTGGTTGGCCCGACGGTCAAGATGGCGGCGGTCGACCAGAGCCGCGAGGGGCTGGACGGCACCAAATCGGTGTTCGACGTGATTGCCGAAGGTGCCGACATCCTGACCGTCGGCCGTTTCGAAATTCCGAGCCGCGCCTACATCGGTCGCTTCAACTTCAAGGGCGGCGACCAGCAGAAGATCGTCGGCAACCTGTCGGGCGGCGAACGCGGCCGGCTGCATCTGGCCAAGACGCTGATTTCAGGCGGCAACGTGCTGCTGCTCGACGAGCCGTCGAATGACCTGGACGTGGAAACGCTGCGTGCGCTGGAAGACGCGCTGCTCGAATTCGCCGGCTGCGTGCTGGTGACCTCGCATGACCGCTGGTTCCTCGACCGCATCGCCACGCACATCCTGGCGGCGGAGGGCGATTCTCAATGGACCTTCTTCAACGGCAACTACCAGGAATACGAGGCCGACAAGAAGAAACGTCTGGGCGAGGAAGGGGCGAAACCCAAGCGGATCAAGTACAAGCCGCTGGTCCGCTGACGAACCGGGCAACCCGGCTTCCTGTGCTCGCCGCCGATGGCGCCGGAAACAGGAAGCGGGTCGGGGTGCAGCCGATCAGCGTCCCTTGCGGGCGCGGACCGCGACGGACAGCAGTGACATGCCGGCGATCATCAACGCGTAGGTCTGCGGTTCCGGTACCGCGGCGGCGAACGTGGCCGGTGATACGGTCAGGTCGTCGAGGCTGAAGTTCTTGCCTTCCGCCTGGTGGAAGACGATCCGGTCGATGGCATAGCCATATCCGCTTGGGACGAAAGAGGCGTTGACCCCGATCGGCGCGCTGCTGGCGACCAGCGAGGTCCCAAGGAACAGATCGAAGGACATCGTGCCCGACGGATTGATCAGGAAGGCGCCGTCGAAGTTTGTCGCGGTGGCGAAGTTGATGGACGACGTGGCCTGAACAGCGATCGCGAGTATCTGGCTGACGTCGTTGCTGTTGAGTCCGGTGCCGTTGATCTCGCTCACCCGCCGGAGGATGAAGCCGTCGAAGCTGGCGTTGGCGTAACCGTCTGGAACAGTCACCGCGGTGTGGAATGGAACCGTGACGTCCTCGAAACCGAAGGTCGTGGCGGCTGATGCGCCAACCGAGACGCTCGCGGCAAGACCGGCCACCAATGTTTTCACCCGTTTCATGGAACAGGTCGGTCGGCGGCCGGGCAACCGGGCTGATGTGTCGGATGGCGTGGTGAAAAGCTCGTCAGGATTTTTCATGTTTTCGTTGTGCTCTGATCGTCGTTGCGGAGAAGGGATTTCTCCTCGCGGGCGTCAAGCAATACGCGTGCCTCGCGTGCCAAGTGGCTGATTTCCTGAAGTGCGCCGTGCATTTGCGGGGTGCGCTGTAAAAAATGGCGACAAGGTGCGGCTGCGATGCGGATCGAGCGCAGGTATGCCATTCCCGGTTGTCGTGCGGCTGTCTCAGTCGGTGACGATGCGGTTGCGTCCTTCGGCCTTGGCGCGATAGAGCGCCTGATCGGCGCGTTCCACCGCCTGCTCGGCTGTTTCGCCCGGCCGGTACTCGGTCACGCCAGCCGAAATGGTGACCGTCAGGCCGCGTACCTCGCGCAGCGTACACAGGTCGGCGACTGCCGCGCGCAGGCGCTCCATGCTCAACGCGGCCTGGTCCGGGCCGGTGTCCGGCAGGAGCACCAGAAACTCCTCGCCTCCCCAGCGCGCCAGCGTGTCGGATTCGCGCAGGCAGATTTGCGCGATGTCGGCGAATTGCCGCAACACCTGGTCGCCGATGCCGTGCCCGTGGGTGTCGTTGATCCGCTTGAAGTGGTCCAGGTCGGCAAGGCCGAGGCTGAAACGGCCGCCGGACCGTTCCACCTGGCTGATCTGCTGCGTCAGCCTTTCCTGCATGTAGCGCCGGTTGTACAGCCCGGTCAGGTCATCGCGCGTGGCCAGTTCCTGGATGCGTTCGAGCGCCAGTTCCAGTTCGTTGCGCTGCCTGCGCAACCGCTGGCGGATGTTGCCGAGCTGGGCGCCGAGCATCGACACCACCGGCAGGATGGTGGCAACCAGCACGAAATGGATCAACTCGATGTGCGGCGGATAGCTGTTCGGATGCAGCGTCGCCATGATTGCCATGCCGAGACCGATGGCGCCCAGGGCGAAGCTGTTGCAGATGCGCCGGCCGCGGGCGTCGAGGTTGAAGATGCCGAACACCAGCGTCAGCGACAGCAGCATCAGCAGCGCACCGCGCACCGGTGCAAACATCAGGTAGGAGACGGTGACCCATGCTTCCGCACCCAAGATCTGCGGCAGCGTCATGGAAGGGTCGGCGAGCCGCAGGTTCCAGCCGCTGCGCAGCGCCGCATAGACGATGATCATCCACACGCCCACTCCGGCCTGCAGCAGACGCGTGGCGGCCAGGCTGGCCATCCTGAATTGCACGGCGTATTCGGCCAGTCCGATGCAGACGACGAACACGAGCATCGATGTCAGCGCGCGGCTGACCCGCAGGCGCTGATTCGCATCCGTACCGAGCAGCAGGCGGCCGGCCGCAGATTGCCGCTTCGCGGATGGCTGTTGCGCCGTCGGCGTGGTCGGGTCGTCGTCGGGTGGGCTGGCGGGCACGGCCGCGCAACTGCCCTGGATAGTTTCCATCGCAGTGTTCCTGTGCCGGGCAACGCTCTTTCGGGGGAATCGCTACCGGTCTGTCGGCACTTTCCGACCGGGCGACGTAGTTTCGACCACTGGCTGTCAAACTTGACGGCTTACCCATCCGGGGCACCAAATGTCACACAAAACCGTTTTCATGCCGTCCGGCAGGGCGCATTCCACGGTCGTGCCCCGAAGTCGCTTGCCAGCCTCTCTGCCATGGATACTGTGTGCCGTCAGAATGCGCATCGCCATGACGCAAAGCAAAACAGGAGTCTTTCGATGAAACTGCGGATCAGTCTGGCCACCCTCCTTCTCGCCGGTCTTGCATCGCCGGCGGGCGCCGTCAATGTGGTGTTCGACTACAGCTACGACAACACCGGCTTCTTCTCCAGCGACAAGCGCGCCGTGCTCAACCAGGTGGCCCAGGTGTTCGGCCGGAACCTGACCGACACGCTGAACGCGATCACGCCGTCCGGCGGCAACGTGTTCGATGCGAAGCTGTTCGATCCGCGCGATCCGCTCAACAGCGTGGTCACGATCAACAATTTCAGCGTGCCGGCCGACACGGTACGCATATTCGTCGGTTCGACGGCATTCGGCACACAGACGCTGGGGGTCGGTGGCCCCGGCTTCGAATCGGTCAGTGGTTCCACCGCCTTCATCAACAATGCGGTGTCGCGCGGCGAGGCAGGTGCCCTGCTGGCTGTACCGACCGACTTCGGGCCATGGGGCGGTACGATCACTTTCAGTTCGACCATGGCCTGGTATGTCGACAGCGATGTGCGCACCCTCGAAAGCTTCGCCGGCAAGTACGACTTCTATACCGTGGCGATGCATGAAACCGCTCACGTCTTCGGCATCGGTACGGCCGACAGCTGGTTCTCGCTGGTCAGCGGCCACACCTTCAACGGGGCCAAGGCATCCCAGCTCAACGGTGGCGTGCCGCTCGCGCTGCAGAACGACGGAACAGATACGCATTTCGCCTCCGGCCTGAATGGTCGGGCGAATGGCATTGCGCAGGTGACCTTGCTGTCGCCCACCATCAACAGCGGTAGCCGCAAGTACATGACCAATCTCGACTGGGCGGCACTCGACGACATCGGCTGGGACGTGGCCAGCCTGCAGGCGACCATACCTTCCGCCGTGCCCGAGCCCGGCAGCTGGGCGATGATGCTGGGCGGCATGCTGCTGATCGGTGGCATGGTGCGCCGCCGGATCTGACTGCCGGACTGCTGTGCAAAGACGACCGGCTCCGGCCGGTTTTTCATTTGCGGCGCGCTCGCGGATAATCGCGGCTTCATGGCTCCGGCCAGACGCACCGCCTCCCGATGACCCACGACCGCCACACCCTTGAACTGCTTGCACCGGCGAAGAACGCCGATTTCGGCATCGAAGCCATCAACCATGGTGCCGATGCGGTCTACATCGGCGGCCCGTCCTTCGGCGCGCGCAAGGGCGCTGACAACGAGGTGGCCGACATCGCGCGGCTCGTCGGGCATGCGCACCGCTATCACGCCAAGGTGTTCGTCGCCTTCAATACCATCCTGCGCGACGATGAGCTGGAACCGGCGCGGCGCACCATAGTTCAGCTGTACGACGCCGGCGTCGATGCGCTGATCGTGCAGGACATGGGCCTGCTGGAGATGGATCTTCCGCCGATCCAGCTGCACGCCAGTACGCAGACCGACATCCGCGACGCCGCCAAGGCGCGCTTCCTGCAGGACGTGGGTTTCTCGCAGATCGTGCTGGCGCGTGAAATGTCGCTGGAACAGATCCGCGAGGTCGCGGCGAATACTTCGTGCACGCTGGAGTACTTCGTGCACGGCGCACTGTGCGTGGCATTCAGCGGCCAGTGCTTCATCAGCCATGCACACACCGGGCGCAGCGCCAACCGCGGCGAGTGCTCGCAGGCCTGCCGCCTGCCGTATTCGCTGACCGATGCCCAGGGCCGGGTGGTGGCGCACGACAAGCATCTGCTGTCGATGAAGGACAATGACCAGAGCGCGAATCTGCGTGCGCTGATCGATGCCGGCGTCAGTTCGTTCAAGATCGAGGGCCGACTGAAGGACCTCGGCTATGTCAAGAACATCACCGCGCACTACCGCACGCTGCTCGACGGCATTCTCGAGGAGCGGCCGGCATACCGGCGCGCGTCCAGCGGCCGCTGCACCTTCTTCTTCACGCCGCTGCCGGAAAAGTCGTTCAACCGCGGCGCCACCGACTACTTCACCCATGGTCGCCAGCACGGCATCGAAGCCTTCGAATCGCCGAGCTTCGTCGGCGAGGAGGCTGCAACGGTGGCGCGTGTCGCCGCCGATCATGTCGAGGTTGATGCCATGGTCGACATCCACAACGGCGACGGTCTGAGCTATTACGACAGCCATCGCGAACTGCAGGGGGTACGCATCAACACCGTGCAGGGCGGCAGCCTGTATCCGAACGAGATGCCGGACGACCTGCGGCCGGGCACGGTGCTGTACCGCAACCGCGACCAGGCTTTCGAGCGGGCGCTGGAAAAGAAGTCTGCAGAACGCAGGGTGCGGACCGACATGGTGCTGACCGAAACCGCGACCGGTCTCGCGCTGACCATGACCGATGAGGACGGCGTCAGTGCCTGCGTCGATCTGGCGCTGGAGCGCCAGCCGGCGCGCGATGCCGGACGTGCGCTGAGCGGCATGCGCGACAATCTGGCAAAACTCGGCAACACGATGTTCGAGCCGGGCGAGGTCAGGCTCGACCTGCGGGAAGCGTGGTTCCTGCCCGCCTCGGTACTGAATGGCCTGCGCCGCGATGCCGCTACGCTGCTCGAAGCGAACCGCATCAAGGCGCACCGGCGGCCGTTGCCGCTGGCGCCGGTCGAGCCGCCCGTGCCGTTCACCGACACCGAACTGAGCTATCTGGCCAATGTGTCGAACGAAAAGGCGCGCGCCTTCTACCGCCGGCATGGTGTGCAACTGATCGCCGACGCCTACGAGGCGAATCGGGAGGAAGGCGAGGTGTCGCTGATGATCACCAAGCACTGCCTGCGCTACAGCCACAACCTGTGCCCGAAGGAACTGAAGGAATACGACCTGCGCGGCATGGTGAAAGCCGAGCCGATGACGCTGATCAACGGTAGCGACCGACTGACCCTGCGCTTCGACTGCAAGAAGTGCGAAATGCACGTCGTCGGGGCGATCCGCAAGAACGTGCTGAAGGCCCAGGTGGTGCCGGTGACCTTCCATCGCACCGCGCCTGACGGCGTCAGGGTGACGCGCAGCGGGCATTGAGCCAGCGCAGGGAGAACGGTCGATGCATGTCGATCAAGGCCGGGGCGACGGGTGCCGTAAGCATGTTCTCGGGCGTCTGCCTGCGCAGCCGCCGTACGTGAATTCATCCATGCACATCCGCGCGATCCGCCTCCCGCGCGGTGAAAGGACCCGATGAACCCGGCGTCGAACTGCCCTTCCTGTCGCCTGCCGATGGCCAGCCACCGGCTCGGACGACATGACGGCGGCGAACTCGAGCTCGATATCTGCTTCGGCTGTCAGGGCATCTGGTTCGATCTGCACGAAAACCAGCAGCTGACGCCCGGCGCGGTGACCGAACTGTTCCGCATGCTGCACGAGCACCGCGACGCGCAGCGCAATCCGGTCGCCCAGGTGCTCGGCTGCCCACGCTGCGGCGGCAAGCTGGAGCACGGCTACGACGTGGTGCGCAGCGGCCGCTACATCACGCACCGCTGCCCGCATCGCCACGGCCGCTACAGCAGCTTTTCATCCTTCATGATCGAAAAGGGCTTTGTACGCCAGCTCAGCAATACCGAAGTGGCGGACCTCAGCACCCGCGTCGGGGCGATCTACTGCACCGGTTGCGGCGCGCCGGTCGACATCCGCAAGGACCACGCCTGTCCGCACTGCCGCTCGCCCTTCTCGCTGATCGATCCGGATGCGGTCGAGCAGGCGCTGAACGGCTATCGCAAGGCTGAGGAAAAGCGCAACACGCGCGATCCGGACGCGATCGCCGAGGCGCTGATAGACACCGAACGCCAGCGCAGCCAAGCCGCGCGCCAGTCGCGCGACCGACACGTACGGAATCCGGCCGATACCGATGTCGGCGATCTGCTGCTGGCCGGCGTTGCGCTCGTGCTGAACGTGCTTTCCTGATCCACGCCCGTAGCGGGCGAGGGTCAGGCCGGCCTGCGGCGTCGCTACTGCTGCTTTGCGGACTGGGCTGCCCGCGCGGCAGCCGCGGCGTCCTCGTTCATGTGCCGGCTGAAGAAGCGGCCGAACCATACGCTCATGAACACGACCACCAGAATGACTGCCAGGCTCATCAGGCCATAGTCGGTGGACAGCAGATCTGACCATGCTTTCATGACACTCTCCTTTGTTGAATTCTTTGTGCCATTGGAGCGCCGTCATCCGATGGCCTGTCTGATGCAGGTCAACCGGGCACTTCTTTTCCCTCACTAGATGTAGGGTCTTTCCGAAATTCCTGCCGCGAGGGGTTTTGCCGGGGCAGGGTGAATCCGGCGGCCGCTCCGCATTACGTAAAGCCGGCACACGAAGTACAGTGCCAACCCCGCCATATTCGGAGCCAGGACCATGCAGGACATCACGTTGAGCAGCCCGGAAATCTGCTGCCCGCCACCTCATCTTTTCTGCGGATGCACGCCCGCGGCATGGATCAGCGGGGTGCGGAAGTGACGTCTTCGCTGCGTGCCGTCGCCGCGCTGGCGCTGCTGGCCCTGATCTGGGGCTACAACTGGGTGGTGATGAAGATCGCGCTGGTCGACATGGGGCCGTTCCAGTTCGTTGCCGCGCGCAATCTTTTCGGTGCGGCCTGCCTGTTCGTGCTGCTGCTGGCGCTGCGCCGGCCGCTGCGCGCACCGCACTGGCGTCTGCTGGCCTTGATGGGCCTGCTGCAGACCACCGGCTTCACTGGCCTGATCACGCTTGCACTGGTCAGCGGCGGCGCCGGCAAGACCGCGGCGCTGAGCTACACCATGCCGTTCTGGGTGATGGTGTTCGCCTGGCCGCTGCTCGGCGAGCGCCTGCGCGGCTGGCAGTGGCCGTCTGCCGCAGCGACGCTGGCCGGGCTGTTTTTCATCCTCGATCCGCAGCACCTGGGCGGTGGTGCGTCCAGCGTGGTGATGGCCGTGTGCGCCGGCGTCTGCTGGGCGCTCGCCGTCATCGTCACCAAGCGCCTGCAGGCACGTGCGCCCGACATCGATCTGCTGTCGATGGCGGCCTGGCAGATGCTGTTCGGCTCGCTGCCGCTGGTGGTGCTTGCGCTGTGCTGGCCGGCGCCGCCGATCAACTGGACCTCGTCCCTGGTCGGAGCGCTGCTCTACAACATCGTGCTCGGCAACGCGGTTGCCTGGATGCTCTGGCTGTATGCGCTGCGCCGCCTCTCCGCCGGCACGACCAGCATGGTGTCGCTGCTCACGCCGGTGGTCGGAGCGCTGTCGGCAGCCTGGCAGCTGGGCGAACGGCCGGAACCGGGAGAACTTACCGGCATGCTGCTGATCGGCGTGGGCTTGCTGCTGTTGTCGGTCGAGGGGCTGCGCCGCAGCAGGCGCCGGTAAAACGTTGGCGAGCAGCAGGCCGGAACGGCAGGTGAACATCGCAGGCAAACATTTACCCGCTGGCTGCATCCGTTAACCGACGAGGTGTGTAATGCACGCAGGCAGGGTGTAAAACATGGACCGGCGATCTACGCTGGATCATGTTCCTCGCCCCATGCCGGATTGCGTTTTCCCCCAAGGAGTCTCCTGATGAAAATAACGATGTTGTCAGTCATTGCCACCGGGCTTGTCATTGCTGGATGCAGCCAGATGGGTGCCGT
Organism: Betaproteobacteria bacterium; assembly: GCA_020621405.1. Lineage (GTDB taxonomy): Bacteria > Pseudomonadota > Gammaproteobacteria > Burkholderiales > Rhodocyclaceae > Methyloversatilis. The sequence continues at coordinate 57,047 of JAHRYN010000003.1, read as the reverse complement.
GCCGCCGGTCTCTGCGCTGAACGATGGTCAGTTGTCCCTGCCGGCCGACTACAAGGGCTGGGCCAAATTCCTCACTGCGGTGCAGCGCGAGGATGCCAGGCAGGTGCGCGATATCTACATGAATGCCGATGCCGGCAAGGGTTCCGCCGAGCGTGGCTTCCCGGAAGGCTCGACCTTCGTGATGGAAAACTGGGCGGTCAAGCTCGACGCCGACGGCAAGCTGCTCAAGGGCGCCGATGGCAAGCTGGTCAAGGACAAGCTGGCTGCCGTGTTCTTGATGGGCAAGAACCCGGGTTGGGGTACCAACGTGCCCGAGGCGCAGAAGACCGGTGACTGGATCTACACCGCATTCAAGGGCAACGGCGAACTGAACGGCGAAGCCAAGTACGAAACCTGCCGCGGCTGCCATGCGCCGTTCAAGGACAAGGATTTCGTTTTCCGTTACGACGAGCATTTCGCTTCGGTGAAGTCGGCCGGCTACTGACGCTGTGGCCGGCAGCGCACTTGGTCCGGCTCCGGTGACGCCGGGTGTGTTGTCGCCACCACGCCCGGAGTCCGGCTTGGCCGGCTGTCGGACATCCACCGAAAATTTCGCGGAGACGCGCATGAAACGACTGTTGTGCGCAGCGATGCTGTGCCTGTCGTACGGGGCGGTCGCGCAGGCCGATGTGCTGTCCGGCAGCCGGACCATCACGCTGAGCAACGAGCAGGGTGAGCGCGTGGCCATAGGCCGGGTCGTGTTCACGCCCGAAACCGACGGCCGTGCGCGCTTCAGCATCAAGCTGGACGACAGGCTCGAGGAGTTCTTCCTCGCGATGCGACCGTTCCGCTGTCTGACCGGTGCGACGCAGCGGCTGTGCAACTTTCCGGTCGAGCGCGAGGCGCCGCTGGTCAGCGAACACGACCTGGTGCCGCTCGAGTACGCGCTGATGTTCATGCGCACCGCACCGGCCGCGCTGCACATCAACCCGTTCAACGGCGTGTATTACCGGATGAAGGTGGTCGATGGCCGCATAGAGGGTGTGGTGCACGACGTCGACATGGAGCCTTTCATCGTGCCCGACAGCGTTCCGCAGGAACGCCGCACGCGGCCGCTGCGTGACGCCGACCTGAGCCCGGGCGATCCGCGTTCGCACTGGATGCCGCGCATCACCATCGAGTGAACTGGCAGATGGGCTGCGCTAATTGACCGGCATCACGAACTCCGGCCCTTTGGAGCCGCTGTCCGGCCAGCGCTGCATGACGCTCTTGTAGCGGGTGTAGAAGCGCACGCCTTCCTCGCCGTAAGCGTGCAGGTCGCCGAACAGGCTCTGCTTCCATCCGCCGAAGGAATGCCAGGCCATCGGGACCGGAATCGGTACGTTGATACCCACCATGCCGGCTTCGATGCGTTGCGCGAAGTCCTGCGCGGCACGTCCGTCGCGCGTGTACAGCGACACGCCGTTGCCGTAGGCGTGGCTGTTGACCAGCGTGATCGCCTCGGCCAAGCTGGCCGCGCGCACGACGCACAGCACCGGGCCGAAGATTTCTTCCTGCCAGATGCGCATGGCCGGCGTCACGTGATCGAACAGCGTCGCGCCGAGGAAGTAGCCGTGCTCGCGCCCGGTCACGGTGTGGCGCCGGCCGTCGAGCACCAGTGTCGCGCCCTCGGCGACGCCGCTGTCGACCAGCGACACGATGCGCGCGCGGTGTTCGGCGGTGACCACCGGGCCCATGTCGACGTCCGGCGTTTCACCGTCGCCTATCCTGAGCCGGGCCGCGCGGACGCGGATCGCCTCGACCAGCGCGTCGGCCACCGGGCCGACCGCAACGGCGACCGAAATGGCCATGCAGCGCTCGCCGGCAGAGCCGTAGGCGGCGCCGATCAGCGCATCTGCCGCCTGTTCGAGGTCGGCGTCGGGCATCACCACCATATGGTTCTTGGCGCCGCCCAGCGCCTGTGCACGCTTGCCGTGGCGGGCGGCCGTCTCGTAGATGTGGCGGGCGATCGGTGTCGAGCCGACGAAGCTCACTGCGCGCACATCCGGATGCACCAGCAGAGCGTCGACCGCTTCGCGGTCCCCCTGCACGACGTTGAACACGCCATCTGGCAGGCCGGCGTCGCGGAACAGTTCGGCCGTCAGCAGCGACGGTGACGGGTCGCGCTCGGATGGTTTCAGGATGAAGCTGTTGCCGCAGGCGATGGCCACCGGCGCCATCCACATCGGCACCATGAAGGGGAAATTGAACGGTGTGATGCCGGCTGTCACGCCCAGTGGCATGCGCTGGCTCCAGTTGGCAATGCCGCCGCCGACGTGATCGGAATGCTGTCCCTTGAGCAGTTGCGGAATGCCGCAGGCGAATTCGATGACCTCCAGCCCGCGCTGCACCTCGCCCTGCGCGTCCGGGAAGGTCTTGCCGTGCTCGCGTGTGATCAGGTGGGCGATGTCGGCGCTGTGGCGTTCGACCAGTTCCTTCATCCGGAACAGCACGCGCGCGCGGCGCTGCGGTGCGAGTGCGCCCCAGGCCGGCTGGGCGGCTGCGGCGCTGGCGACCGCGCGGCAGACGTCTGCCTCCGACGCCAGCAGCACCTGTCGGGCCACCCGTCCGTGCGCCGGGTCGAATACGTCGGCGCTACGGGTGCTGTCCAGCACGCTGCGCTGGCCGTCGATCCAGTGGGCCAGGGTGTCGGAGGGCGCGTTCATCGTCTTTCGGAGCCTGCGTTGAAAGGCGATATTGTGCGCCCGTGCGCTGCCGCGGTCTGCGTGCAGTGCGTCAGGGCATCCGGCCTCCCCATCGGCGGCACATCAGTCGAACCAGTCGCGCCGCATCGAGCGCACCGAGCCGTCGTGAGCGTTGATGTGCAGGTCCCACTCCTGCCCCTCGTTGTCGATGAGCTCGAATTCGTAGTCGTATTCCTTGCCCATGAAGCGGCGTTCGAGATCGGCTTCGATCACCGTGCCCGGTTTGGCGGCGAGCGCCTTGGCGGTCGCGTCTTCGAGCGAGATGAGCTTCATCGCCTCGGCGATGGCGCGCATCTTGGGCAGATCGTCGTCGGCGAAAGCGGGCGAGGCGAGCAGGGCGGCCAGCAGGGTGGCCGTGATTAGGGCGGGTTTCATGTGCGTGCTCCTTCGGGTGAGGGCGCATCGAGCGCCAGACGTGCGGGCAGATGCACGGTGACGCGCAATCCGCCGAGGACCGGTGAAGGTCCGAATTCGAGTGCGCCGCTATAGCTGTCGACCAGGTCGCGCACGATGGACAGGCCTAGGCCGTGGCCCGGCCTCGATTCGTCGGCGCGGAAGCCGCGCGCACTGAGGGATTCGAGCTGGTCCGGCGCGCAGCCTGGGCCATCGTCCTCGATCACGAGCCTGAGGTCGGCGCCGCGTTCGAGCGACAGACACACCCGGCTGCGGCACCAGACACAGGCGTTGTCCATCAGGTTGCCGAGCAGCTCCATCAGGTCTTCCGGGTCCATCGCCAGCGTGATCTCGGCCGCGACGTCGAGCGTGATGACCGGTGCCCGTTCGCCGTGCAGGACGGCGAGCGTGCGCGCCAGGCGGTCGGCCGCGTCGCGCAGGCCGCTGCGCTGCGCCGGGTGGGCGCCGCCCATCAGGCGGGCGCGGCGCAGTTCGCGTTCGATCGAGCGGCGCATCAGTTCGGCGCTGTCGGCCATGCGCTGCTGCAGTTCCGGATGAGCCGCCATCTCCGGCGACTCGGCCGCCTGCAGCAGCACCGCCAGCCGCGTCTTCAGCGCGTGCGCCAGATTGCCCAGCGCGTCGCGCGAGCGCTGCGAGCGGCGCAGCAGCATGCCGAGCAGCGTGTTGAACTGCTCGACCAGCGGTGCGATCTCGTCCGGCAGCGCCACGTCGAGCTGCTCGCGTTCGCCTCGCTCCAGTGCCAGCATCTGCGTGCGCAGCGTGTCGAGCGGCTGCAGCGAGCGGCGCACCACCCACTGTTGCACTGCGAGCACGAGGGCGACGACGGCCAGCGTCAGCGCGCAATAGAGCAGGTGCCACTCGCGCAGCCCGGCATTCAGTGTCGCCAGGTCCGCCGCCACGAGGATCTGCAGCGGATGACCGCGCTTTTCATAGCGTGCCGACAGCAGCCACAGCGACTGGCCCTGCGGCCCGCCCGTTTCGTGCTGCGTGATGCGCGCGCTGCCGCTGGCCGGCGATGCCAGCGTCGCGTCCCACAGCGAACGCGAGGCGATGTCCTGGCCGCCGTCGATGACGACGCGGAAGTAGTGACCGGAGAAGGGCTGTTGGTACTCGCTACCGATGCGCGAGGCGTCGAGTTCGAGCCGGCCGTCGGCGCCGTCGTCCAGTGCAGCGAGCAGGTTCTCGGCGTCACGCTCCAGCCGTTGCGCGAGCTGGGCCTTGAGCAGGCGCTCGATGGCAATGCCGGCGAGCAGCCACTGCAGCCCCGCCAGCAGCACGAAGCTGATCGCCAGGCCGGCCGCGAGACGGGTGCGCAGCGCGTGCTTCATGGCGCCTCCGGTGCCTCGAACACATAGCCCTGGCCGCGTCGCGTCTGTATCCAGTCGCGTCCTATCTTGCGGCGCAGGCGCGTGATGTGGGCCTCAATCACATTGCTGTCGTGATCGGTGGCGTGGTCGTACAGATGCTCGTTCAGACGCTGTTGCGACAGCACCTGGCCGGCGTGCAGCATGAAGCAACGCAGCAGGCGGAATTCGATGCTGCTCAGTTCGATCGGTGTGCCGTCATCGAGGGCCGCGCTCTGCGTGGCTTCGTCGAGCCGCAGGCCGCCGCGTGCCAGCGGCCCCGGTGCGCGGCGCGCGGCGCTGCGCTTCAGCACGGCGGCGATCCGCGCCAGCAGTTCTTCGGTGTGGAAGGGCTTGCAGACGTAGTCGTCGGCGCCCGCGTTGAGCACTTCGACCTTCTCCTGCCAGGTGTCGCGCGCAGTGAGCACCACCACCGGCATCGCACGTCGCGCTGCGCGCCAGCCGCGCAGCACCTCGATGCCGTTGCGTCGCGGCAGGCCGAGATCGAGCACGATCAGGTCGTAGGCGATCGCTTCCGCGGACAGCTGTGCGAACACGCCGTCGGTCGCGACATCGACCGCGTAGCCGGCGCGTTCCAGCGCCGGTTTCAGTCCGGCGACCAGCGCTTCGTCATCCTCGGCGAGCAACAGGCGCATGTCAGTCGTCCTGCTCCATTTTCAGCAAGGTGCCGGTGCGCGCGTCCAGTTTCAGTTCCCACACGCGGCCGGCGTCGTCGAGTATTTCCGCTTCATACACCCAGACGCCTTTCTTGAGTTCCAGTTCGATGTCGATCAGCTTGCCCGGCTTCTCGGCGCGGGCGCGTTCGGCAATCTTCTCCAGCGGCAGTATGTCGCCGCGCTGGCTCAGCGTGCGTGCCTGCAGGTGGTCGTCGCCGGCCAGGGTGTCCGGTGCGTGCAGCAGCACAGCGGCGGTCGCTGCGGCGAGCGTGACGGGCAGGAGGACGAACAGTGCGATGCGTTTCAGGTTCATGCCTGCAGTGTAGGGAATGAAGCTGAAACCTCGCTGAAAGACCCCGGTGCGGCTACTTCTTCCGCAACATGTGCCGGCTCACCTTCTCGCCGGCCAGACCGATCATCATTCGCACCATTCCGTATGCCAGCCAGCGCAGCAGGCGCTCGTGCAGCGGGCGTGTCTTCCACTGCCTGTGCCGCAGTTCGCGCCCGCCATGGCGGGCGGCGGCACGCAGGCTGTTGCGCAGGTCGCCGGCGAAACCGGCGTCGTGCACCACGATGTTGGCCTCGCGGGCCAGCATCAGGCTGAAAGGGTCGATGTTGCTGGAGCCGACGGTGGCCCACTTCTGGTCGATCACCGCGGCCTTGGCGTGCAGGAAGCTGCGCCGGTACTCGAAGATGCGCACGCCTTGCGACAGCAGGGCGCCGTACAGCGCCTGCGAGGCGTAGTGCAGCAGCGCGTATTCGACCCGCCCCTGCAGGATCAGCGTGACCTTGACGCCGCGTTGCGCGGCCAGCGTCAACGCCTGGCGGAAGCGCCGGCCGGGCAGGAAGTAGGCGTTGGCGATCAGCACTTCCTCGAAGGCGCCGTCTATGGCCTGCAGATAGGCGTCCTCGATGTCATGCCGGTGGCGCAGGTTGTCGCGCACCAGCAGTGCGGCGCGCATCTTGCCGGCATGGCGGTTGGCGTAGCGGCTGCTGCGCGGCAGCCGTGACCGGAACTGCAGGGTGGCCCAGGCGACGCGTTCCCACAGCTTCTGGCATTCGAGGTGCATGCGCGACACCAGCGGTCCCTGCACGCGCACGGCGTAGTCGAAGCGCGGCGGCGTGTGGCCGGGCGTGTGCATGTCGTCGATGATGTTGATGCCGCCGGCAAAGCCGGTCTGCGCATCGATGACGGCAAGCTTGCGGTGCATGCGGCGCAACCGGTTGCGCTTGAAGCGCATCCGTCCGACCTCGGGGCGGAACACCAGCGTGTTGACGCCGGCCGATTCCAGCGTCTGTCGGTGCGTATCCTCGAATTCGCGTGCGCCGAATCCATCGACCAGCACACGTACCCGTACGCCGCGCCGGGCTGCACGCGCGAGTGCAGCCGCGATGCGCTGTCCGGTCTCGTCGTCGGCAAAGATGTAGGTTTCGAGAAAGATCTCGCTGTGCGCCTCGTCTATGGCCTGTTCGAGTGCCGGAAAGTACTGCCCGCCGCACACCAGCAGCCGTATGTCGTTGCCGCCGAGCAACCGGCTCACCGCGCCCCCAGTGTCAGACGGGCGGTCAGCGCCGCGTGATCGGACACGCGTGACCAGGGTGGGCCGGAGTGCAGTTTCACTTCGCGCACGTCGACGCCGCGCACATAGATGCGGTCCAGCCGCAGCAGCGGGAAGGCGGCCGGGAAGCTGCGCGCCGGCCGGCCGTGGAACAGGCTGTGCGCCTCCTGCAGGCCGAGCGCATGCGACCACTGTTCTTCGGCGCGGTTGTGCCAGTCGTTGAAGTCGCCGGCGACGATCAGGCCGTCATCGGGAGGGATGGCGGTCCGGATGTGCTCGGCCAGCATCGCATACTGCTGCCGGCGACCGCGGGCGGTCAGGCCGAGGTGCACGCACAGGGCGTGCACGCGGTGTGCGCCGCCCGGTTCGATCACGCAGTGCAGCAGGCCGCGCTGTTCGAAGCGGTGCGCCGACATGTCGAAGTTGCCGCTGTGCGAAATCGGATGGCGAGACAGGATGGCGTTGCCGTGGTGGCCATGGTCATAGACCGCATTGCGGCCGTAGGCAGTGGCCGGCCACATCTGGTCGGCGAGGAACTCGTACTGCGGTGCGCTCGGCCAGTCGGCGTGCCGTTCGGCATGGCCATGGTGCTGGCCCTGCACCTCCTGCAGGAAGATCAGGTCAGGATCGAGCGCGTGCAGCCGCTCGCGCAGTTCGTGGATCACCATGCGGCGGTTGAACTGGGAAAAGCCCTTGTGGATGTTCCAGGTGCAGATCTTGAGGTCGGTCATGGCTGAACGCGCACTTCGTCGGCCAGCTTCAGCATGTGGCGGCAGAATTCGGGGTCCTCGCCGCGCAGCAGGGTCGGCAGTGCGTTGTGGAAACTGTCATGTACCAGCCATTCGCGCATGTAGTCGTCCCAGGATGCCCAGCGGCGTGCGGCAGCGCCGTCGCGCTCGTCGGTCCATGCCACCAGATAGGCGCGCTCGAACAGCGATATCAGCATTTGGTGGATGGTCTGCATGCGCCTGTGCTGTTCATCGGTGAGGTCAGGCATGACGTGGCTGTCGCGCAGCGGCAGGTCGGGATTGGCCAGTACCACCTTCAGGAAGTCGATGTAGGCGTCGGACAGCATCTGGTACGCCTCTTCATCCTCGTTGTCGCGCTCGCGACGCTGCTGGTAGATGAAGGTGATGACTGCCAGCGGCAGGCCCAGAGTCGTCACGACGTAACTGGCGAATTCCCAGGCCTGCATCCATTCCATGGGGTCGAAAGCCTCAGGGCGAAGCTTCCAGCATGCGGTCGAGCGCAAGCTTCGCCGGCACCGCTTCGTGCGCCGGCACGCTGATGCGGTTGACCACGTTGCCTTCGGCCAGGTTTTCCAGGCACCAGGCCAGATGCTGCGGATCGATGCGCTGCATGGTCGAACACATGCACACGGTGGGCGCCATGAACTGCACGGTCTTGCCCTCGTGCTTCACTTCCTCGGCCAGCCGGTTGACCAGATTCAGTTCGGTGCCGACCAGCCACTTCGTGCCGGGCGCACCTGCCTTGACCGTCTTCAGGATGTATTCGGTGGACCCGACGTAATCCGACTGGCGGCAGACCTCGAGTGCGCTCTCCGGATGTGAGATGACGAGGCCGTCGGGATTCTGGTTGCGCCAGCGCAGGATGTGCGCCGGCTGGAACATCTGGTGCACCGAGCAGTGGCCCTTCCACAGCAGGATTTTTGCCTTCGCCACCTGTTCGCGTGTCAGGCCGCCGTTTTCCAGATCGGGATCCCACACGACCATGTCGTCCAGCGGAATGTCCATCTTGTAGCCGGTCCAGCGCCCGAGGTGCTGGTCGGGGAAGAACAGCACCTTTTCACGGCGCGCCAGCGACCATTCCAGGATGCTGCCGGCGTTCGACGAGGTGCATACGATGCCGCCGTGCTCGCCGCAGAAAGCCTTCAGGTCGGCTGCGGAATTGATGTAGGTGACCGGCGTGATGAGCGCATCCGGATCAATGCCGGTCAGGTCGCGCAACTCGCGCCAGCAGCGTTCGACCTTGGCCAGGCTGGCCATGTCGGCCATCGAACAGCCGGCAGCCAGGTCCGGCAGGATGGCGATCTGTTCCGGCCGCGACATGATGTCGGCAACTTCGGCCATGAAATGCACGCCGCAGAACACGATGTATTCGGCGTCGGTCTGTCCGGCCAGACGGGACAGCTTCAGCGAATCGCCGGTCAGATCGGCGTGGCGGTAGACGTCGGCACGCTGATAGTGGTGACCGAGGATGACTGCGCGCTGGCCGAGCTTTTCACGCGCGGCCAGTATGCGTGCCTGTGCCTGTTCGTCGGCGAGTGCGTTGAAACGGTCGAAACTGATGTTGGCGACTTGCATGATGCTCCGTCCTAACTCTGGCTCCATGGCAGGCCGGCTTTGCGCCAGCCGCCTACGGTATTGCGCTGGCCGCTGGCGTCCAGATCACCCTCGAAGCCCTCAAGTACGTTGTAGGCGTTGCTGTAACCGGCTTCGGCGGCAGTCGAGGCGGCACCGTGCGAGCGGCCGCCACTGCGGCACAGGAACATGACCAGCGATTCCGGATCGACCTGATGCTTCAGCTGGGCCAGAAAATCCGGGTTGCGCTGGCCGTTCGACAGATTCCATTCGATCTGAACCGCATCGGGCACCTTGCCCACCCATTGCCACTCGGCTGAAGTGCGCACATCGACCAGTCGGGCGCCGGGTGCAAGTCTCAGCAGTTCGTGCGCTTCGGTCGGCGTGACGGCTCCCGCATAGGGCAGTTGCAGTTGCTGGGCGCGTTCCCGCGCCAGCCCGAGTATTTGTCCGAGTGTGGCCATGAGAGTAAGCCGTCGATGAAAAGTGCTTCAAGTATATCGCTTGCCACGACGCGTTCCGGTATGCACCAATAATGTGCAAAATTGCTGCTTATTGCACCGAAACGGTGCTGTCGGGGCCTCTTTTGTGCATCCCACCGGCCGCGATCCCGCCTGTGGCACAATCATGGGGCTGATGTGGATGCGTGGCATGGGTTCTGCTTGATGCCGCGCAGCAGGAAAAGTCGTGGTGCGAATGTGAGCCCGGTCGATCCGGGTCATTTTTTTGCCATGCCGGAGCGTCCCGGATCGTTTGCCGGGCCTGCTTTTTATGAGCCAGTTAAGCCGATCCAGTAGCAAATACATACATCCATCGTAGGAGAGATCATGACCACCGCGAAGCAGGTACTCGACATCATCAAGGAGAAGGAGGTCAAGTTCGTTGATTTCCGCTTTACCGATACCCGTGGCAAGGAACAGCACGTTGGCGTGCCCATCAGTGCATTCGACGAAGACAAGTTCACCGAAGGCCACGCATTTGATGGTTCGTCGATTGCCGGCTGGAAGGGTATTCAGGCGTCGGACATGCTGTTGATGCCGGATCCGGATACCGCGTTCATCGATCCGTTCTTCGACGAAACGACGCTGGTCATCAGCTGCGACGTCGTCGAGCCGTCGGATGGCAAGGGTTACGACCGCGACCCGCGCTCGATCGCCAAGCGCGCCGAGGCCTACCTGAAGTCCTCCGGCCTGGGCGATACCGCCTACTTCGGTCCGGAACCCGAATTCTTCATCTTCGACAGCGTCGAGTGGAACATCGACATGTCGGGCTGCCGTGTGCAGATCTTCTCGGAAGAGGCTGCCTGGGCATCGGGCGAGAAGTTCGAAAGCGGCAACACTGGTCACCGTCCGCTGGTCAAGGGCGGCTACTTCCCGGTTCCGCCGGTCGATTCGCACAATGACATCCGCGCTGCCATGGTGCTGGCGCTGGAAGCTGTCGGCATTCCGGTCGAAGTGCATCACCACGAAGTGGCGACCGCCGGCCAGAACGAGATCGGCACCAGGTTCAACACCCTGGTGCGCCGTGCCGACTGGACGCAGACCCTGAAGTACATCGTGCACAACGTCGCGCACAGCTACGGCAAGACCGCGACCTTTATGCCGAAGCCCATCGTTGGCGACAACGGCTCGGGCATGCACGTGCACCAGTCGATCTGGAAGGATGGCAAGAATCTGTTCGCAGGCAACGGCTACGCCGGCCTGTCCGAGTTCGCGCTGTACTACATCGGCGGCATCATCAAGCATGCCAAGGCGCTGAATGCGATCACCAATCCGGGCACCAATTCGTACAAGCGTCTGGTTCCGCACTACGAGGCACCGGTCAAGCTGGCCTACTCGGCACGCAACCGCTCGGCGTCGATCCGCATTCCGCACGTGGCCAGCGACAAGGCACGCCGCATCGAAACGCGCTTCCCGGATCCGCTGGCCAACCCCTATCTGTGCTTCGCGGCACTGATGATGGCGGGTCTGGACGGCGTGCAGAACAAGATCCACCCGGGCGATCCGGCCGACAAGAACCTGTACGATCTGCCGCCGGAAGAGGACAAGCTGATCCCGACCGTGTGCGCAAGCCTCGACGAAGCCCTGGACGCACTGCAGGCCGATCACGCATTCCTGACCAAGGGCGGCGTGTTCTCGGAGGACTTCATCGCTGCCTACATCGAACTGAAGATGCAGGAAGTCAACCGTACCCGCATGACGACCCACCCGGTCGAGTTCGAGATGTACTACAGCCTCTGATTCGGGGCTGACAGCGCGTGTCGGCAACTGCCGCGCGCGCGGCGTTATGAAAAAGGACGGCAATTCGCCGTCCTTTTTCATTGTCACTGCACAAGTGCGCGCCCTACACTCGGGCTGCTTCGACACGAATCGCCAGGTGAACCACATGCTACGAGGTCTTGTCCGTCTTCTGATCGCCGCCGGCACGCTGCTGGCACTGCCTGTCTGCGCCGACGTCTTCAAATGCGTCGATGGCGATGGCCATGTCACCTATACGAATGACAAGGCCAATGCCCGCGGATGCAAGCTGTTGTCCAGTGAAATGCCGGTCAGTTCGGTACCGGGGCCGGCGTCCTCGTCTCACAAGCCGGCATCGGCAGGTGCCAGCCCCGGCGGTTTCCCGAGTGTCAGCGGCGATCAGCAGAAGGCGCGCGACAGCGAGCGCCGGCGCATCCTCGAAGCCGAACTGGATGCCGAAAACAAGAGTCTGGACGAGGCCCGGAAGGCATTGGCCGAGGGGGAGGCGGTTCGTCTGGGTGACGAGCGCAACTACCAGAAATACCTCGAACGCATACAGGGACTCAAGGACAATGTCGCACTGCACGAGCGCAATATCGACGCCCTGCGCAAGGAGTTGTCGAAGCTGCCCTGACCGGTCGCGCGGCCCGATCGCGAGCTGTCCATCACTGGCGCGCTTCTTGCGTGAGTGCCGGACATGAATTCACGGAACCCACATGTACCGTCGCGCAACTGGCCCGAGCGCTTCAGCGGGCTGGAGTTGCTGGCCAGTGCGGTTGCACTGCTCGATGCCGAACGGTGCATCGTCTATCTGAATCCCGCAGCGGAAAACCTGTTTGCGGTCAGTACGTCCAAACTGCTGGGCAAGCATTGCGACCGGCTGATCGGGCCATCGCACGGCCTGAATCTGGCGCTCGACAATGCGCTGGCCAATGACTGGAGCTACACCGGTCACAATCTTGCGATCGACCGGCCGATCGGCGGTCCGCTGCAGCTCGATTGCACGGTGTCTCCGGTCCAGGCCGATGCCGCGCGCATCCTGCTCGAGTTCCGTCCGATCGACCAGCAGCTGCGCATTGCACGCGAGGAGCAGCTGCAACAGCAGCAGCAGGCCAATCGCGAGCTCATCCGCAATCTGGCGCATGAAATCAAGAATCCGCTGGGTGGCATACGCGGTGCGGCGCAACTGCTCGAAGGCGAGCTGGAGCGCCCGGAACTGCGTGAATACACGCAGGTCATCATCAAGGAATCCGATCGCCTGCAGGACCTGATGAACCGCCTGCTGCATTCGCACCGTGCGATGCAGGTGTCGACCGTCAGCGTGCACGAGGTGCTGGAACGCGTGCGTCTGCTGATCGCGTCGGAATTTCCCAGCGTCACGGTAGAACGGGACTATGACACCAGTCTGCCCGACCTGACGGCGGACCGCGAACAGCTCATACAGGTGGTACTCAATATCGCGCGCAATGCGGCGCAGGCGATGAATGGCGAAGGACGCATCCGGCTGCGTACGCGTGCCCATCGTCAGGCCACGCTGGCCAAGCGCCGGCACAAGCTGGCACTCGAATTGCAAGTGATCGACAACGGCCCCGGCATCCCGGAAGACCTGATGGATCGCATCTTCTATCCGCTGGTTTCAGGCCGTGACGGTGGCACCGGCCTCGGACTTACGCTCGCGCAGAGCTTCGTCCACCAGCACCACGGCACCATCGAGGTGCAGACGCGTCCGGGAAATACAGTTTTCACAATCTTGCTGCCCTTCAAACAGGGCAATTGACGGAGAAGCCATGAATCCGGTCTGGATCGTTGATGACGACCGTTCGATCAGGTGGGTGCTGGAAAAGGCGCTCGCCCGCGAATCCATCGCTTATTCCGCCTTCGCCTCGGCACAGGAGGCCCTCGACGCGCTGGATGCCGGCGGACTGCCGCAGGTGCTGGTGTCGGACATACGCATGCCGGGCGAGTCCGGCCTGTCGCTGCTGGAGAAGGTGAAGGCACGGCATCCGAGCCTGCCGGTCATCATCATGACCGCCTACTCCGACCTGGACAGTGCGGTTGCGGCGTTCCAGGGAGGCGCATTCGAGTACCTGCCCAAGCCATTCGACGTCGATCACGCAATCGAACTGGTGCGCAGGGCGATCGAGGAGAGCATGCACCAGGCCAGTGCGCCGGCCGAAGCCGACATGGCGCCGGAAATCCTCGGCAAGGCGGCGTCGATGCAGGAGGTGTTCCGCGCCATCGGCCGCCTGGCCCAGAGCCACGCCACGGTGCTGATCAACGGCGAGTCCGGAACCGGCAAGGAACTGGTCGCGCGTGCGCTGCACCGGCACTCGCCGCGTCGCGACGCGCCCTTCATCGCGATCAACACGGCTGCGATTCCGCGCGATCTGCTCGAATCCGAGTTGTTCGGGCACGAACGTGGTGCCTTCACCGGCGCCACCGCGATGCGCCGCGGCCGCTTCGAGCAGGCCGATGGCGGCACGCTGTTCCTCGACGAAATCGGCGACATGCCGCCGGAACTGCAGACCCGGCTGCTGCGTGTGCTGTCCGACGGGCACTTCTACCGCGTAGGCGGCCACTCGCCGATCAAGTCGAACGTCCGGGTGATCGCGGCCACCCACCAGAATCTGGAGGATCGGGTCAGGCAGGGCCTGTTCCGGGAGGACCTGTTCCACCGCCTGAACGTGATCCGGCTGCGCATTCCGCCGCTGCGCGAGCGGCGCGAGGACATCGTGCTGCTGGCCCAGCACTTCATGACCAAGAGCGCGCAGGAGCTGGGCGTCGACGCCAAGCGGCTGTCGGAACCGGCGATGCGCTATCTGCAGGGACTCGAATTTCCGGGCAATGTGCGGCAGCTTGAAAACCTGTGTCACTGGCTCACGGTGATGGCGCCGGGACAGACGGTCGACGTCAAGGATCTGCCGGCGGAGCTGCGCAGCCAGCCTGCGCGCGAGACGACCGGCGACTGGGGCTCGGCGCTCGCGTCCGAGGTCGACCGCCTGATCGCCCTCAAGCAGCCGGCGCTGTTCGATCATCTGGTGCAGGAGTTCGAGCGCACCCTGATACGCCGTGCGCTGGCCAGCACCGGCGGCCGGCGCATCGAATCGGCACAGCTGCTGGGCATCGGGCGCAACACCATCACGCGCAAGATCCAGGAACTGAACATCGAAGGCGGCCGGGACGCCGAAAGCGACGCCGAGTAGATCGCGCGCGCTGCCGGCATCGGGTCGTCCGGATCGCCAGCGGGCTGCTCATGATGTCGACAAGCCCCTAGAATCACGGGCCATGAAGATCGAACGAGAATCCCGCCGTGCCGACGCGTTGCGCGTACTGGGCAGGAAGGTGCCGGCCCACTGGTCAATCGAGGTGCAGGCGCGTTGCGACAGCACCAACTCCGAGCTGGTCAGACGCTCCGATCCGACGCCGGTTGCGCTGTTCGCGCTTGAGCAGACGGCCGGCCGCGGGCGGCGCGGACGCATCTGGTCGGCCCGTCCGGGCGACAGCCTCACCTTTTCGCTGGCCTTCGATTTCCCCTGCCGGGCCGATGCGCTGGCCGGCCTGAGCCTTGCCGTCGGCGTCGCCCTGGCCGATGCGCTGGTGGCGCAGGGCGTGGATGGCATCGCGCTGAAATGGCCGAATGACCTGATGCGCCATGGCGGCAAACTGGGCGGCATTCTGATCGAGCTGGCGTCGGCATCCGGTGGTGGCACGCGTGCCGTGATCGGTGTCGGCGTCAATCTCGCGCCGCCGGCCGAGGGTGACTACGCCAGCCCGCCGGTCGCCTTGTATGCCGACACGCCCGGTCAGGACGACTGGCTGCGGCTTGCCGCGGCGCTGCTCGATGCACTTGCCGATGCGCTTCCGCTGTTCGCCGACCAGGGCTTTGCCGCCTTCGGCGAACGCTGGAACGGCTACAACCTGCACGCCGGGCGCGATGTCGTCATGCTCGACGAGCCGCAGGCGCGTCTGGTGTCGCTGCGTGGCCGCTGCGTCGGCGTCGATCGCGACGGCGCGCTGCTGCTCGACTGCGGCGGGCGTATCGAGCGCGTGCTGGCCGGTGACGTGTCGCTGCGCGCCGATCCGACAGGAGCGCGCTGACATGCAGTTGCTGATCGATGCCGGCAACAGCCGCATCAAGTGGGCCTGGTTCGACGGCAAGACACCGTGCGATGACGCGGCCGCTGACCTCGCAGGTCTGGACGCCGGTGCGCTGGCCGGTGCCTGGCAGGCGGCGACGTCGGCGCTCTATACCTGTGTGGCCGGCGACGCGGTCGATGTGCTGATCCGCGCCACGCTGCCGGCCGGGTGTGTGGCGCGCCGGGTACGTGCCAGCGCGAGCGAATGCGGCATCACCAGCCTGTACGACGATCCGGCCCAGCTTGGCGCCGACCGCTGGGTGGCGCTGATAGGTGCGCGCAGCCTCTGTTCCGGTCCGCTGGTGGTGGCCACGGCCGGCACCGCGACGACGGTCGACGCGCTGGACGCCGAAGGCCGTTTCCTCGGTGGCTACATCCTGCCCGGCGTGCAGCTGATGCTGACCTCGCTGGCCCGCAACACCGCTGCATTGCCGCTGGCCAGCGGCAATGCAGCCCACTGGCCGCGCAATACCGACGATGCCATTCACAATGCTGCCGTCGATGCGCAGGCGGCGCTGATCGAACGGGTTCATGGCCAGCTGGGGGGCGACGCACAGGTGCTGCTGTCGGGCGGCGCGGCGGCGCTGATTTCGCCCCGTCTGCGCTGTGCGCATCGCGTCGCCGGCAATCTGGTGCTGCTGGGCCTGTCCCGGCTGGCATTGCAGAATGACGGAACGAATGTGTTGAAATGACGTTCCATTGTTCCGGCGTTGCGTCACCCGCCGGAAAACACCCACGGTAATTTTCGGATGCGTCTGGCCTTTTTCATCCTGCTGCTGATCAATATTGTGCTTTATCCCTTCGTGGCTGGCCTGGTAGGCGGCAGTCGCGACGGCAGGGAGCCGCAACGCATGTCCAGCCAGATCAGGCCCGAGCGCATCCGCGTGCTGGCATCCGACGGTGCCGCTCAGCCGGTCGCCGCGCCGCCCCCAGCGCAGCTTGCCGGCGAGCCCGCCGGTTGCCGTGCGCTGAGCGGACTTGTGCGCGAGCAGGTCGATGCGGTCGCGGCGCGCATCCGCGAACAGCAGGTCGCGGTGCAGCTTGCCGAGTTGGAGCTGACGGAAACGACGTCCTGGTGGGTCAATGTGCCGGATCTGATGTCGCGTCAGCAGGCGGAGCGCAAGCAGGCGGAATTGCGAGCACTCGGTGTACGCGACATGATCATCATGGCGGATCCGGTCGATCCGCAGAAGCTGGCCATTTCGCTCGGGCTGTTCAAGACCGAACCGGCAGCCAGGGAACTCCTGTCGACGCTGACCGGCAGGGGCGTGCGCAGTGCGCGCATTTCGCCGCGGGAAGGCAAGGCCGGGCGTTACCAGATTTCACTGCGCGGTGCCGTGCCGGCGATCGATGCGCTGCTGGCCGGTGTGCACGAATCGGTCGGCGACGCTGAACCGACCGAGTGCCCGTGACTTTCGTCGTCGGCCTGACCGGAGGCATAGGCAGCGGCAAATCCACCGTGGCCGACCTGTTCGTCGCGCACGGCGCCGGTCTGGTGGATACCGACCGCATCGCGCATGCGCTGACCGCACCGGGCGGCGCCGCGATCGAAGCATTGCGGCAGGCCTTCGGCGACGCCTTCATCACGCCTGATGGCGCTCTGGACCGGGGCCGGATGCGTACCCATGTGTTTGCCGACGCCACGGCCCGTGCGCGGCTCGAGGCGCTGCTGCATCCGCTGATCCGCGCCCGGGTGCAGCGTGAAATCGATGCCTGCGACGCGCCCTACGTCGTCGTTGCAGTACCGCTGCTGGTCGAATCCGGCGACTGGTCGAAGCGCTGCAACCGGGTGCTCGTCATCGACTGCCCGACCGAGGTGCAGCGCGCACGCGTGATGACGCGCAGCGGATTGCCGGCTGACGAGGTCGATCGCATCATTTCGGCGCAGGCCACGCGCGCTCAGAGGAGGGCCGCGGCCGACGATGTGATCGACAATTCGACCGAGGCCGGGGCGCTTGCGCCACAGGTCGAGACGCTGCACGCCCGCTACCTGGCGCTGGCCGCTGGCGAAAAGCCGTTGCAGTCGTTGTGACGGTGCGTCTTTTCCGTCAGAATCATGAGAATTTGCTTGAACTTGTGCCGGACAAGCCCCTTTGATCACTTACGAATACCCTCTGAACGAGCGCATACGCACACTGCTGCGCCTGGAGGATCTGTTCGAACGTACGCAGCACTTCATGCGTGCGGAGGGTTCGCATGAGCACCACGTCGCTCTGGTCAGCCTGTTCGAGATTCTCGAAGTCGCATCCCGGGCTGACCTCAAGGTCGATCTGGTGCAGGAACTCGAACGTCAGCGGCAGACGCTGATGTCCTTCCGCAACAATCCCGACATTTCCGAAGAAGCGCTTTCCGGCGCGCTGTACGAGATTGAGCAGGCCAGTTCGGCACTGCTGGCGATGGCCGGCAAGATCGGCCAGTACCTGCGCGAGAACGAGTGGCTGATGAGCATCAAGAGCCGCGCCGCGATTCCCGGCGGGTTGTGCGAATTCGATCTGCCGTCCTACCACTACTGGCGGCACCGTGACGCCGCACTGCGGCAGGCCGACCTGGCCGGGTGGCTGACGCCGATGCTGCCGATCCGCGACGGACTGACCATCGTGCTGCGTCTGCTGCGCGCCAGCGGCCGGCCCGAGCGCCATGTCGCCGGCAGTGGCGCCTTCCAGCAGATGATGGGCGGCAAGTCGGCCCAGATGCTGCGTCTGCGGGTCGCCAAGAACGAGGCGGTCACGCCGGAAATCAGCGCCAACAAGTACGCGCTGAACATCCGCTTCGTCGCCCCCGGCGGCCACGCCCGGCCGCGCGTCACGGAGATCGACGTTGGTTTCGAACTGACTTTCTGCAATCTGTGAACACGCCGTTGCCGAAATCCGAAGGCCGTACCGTCACCTGTCCGCGTTGCGGACGGCCGGCCCTGTATGCCCCGTCCAACCCGGCGCGTCCGTTCTGCAGCATGCGCTGCAAGGATGTCGATTTCGGCGCCTGGGCGAACGAGGAGTACCGGGTGCCGGATGAGTCAGCGCCGGTGGCCGACGATCAGGAGCCGGCGTAAGCGTCTGCCGGCCTCCGGCCTGTCTATTCCAGCCTGAACGCAACCGGCAGCAGCAGTTCGCGTGCGCCGCCGGCATCGATGCGGCCGATCTGCCTTGCGGCATCGAGTGCCGCCTGATCGAGTATCCGGTGTCCGCTGCCCGACATGATGGCTGCCTCGATTACGCGGCCGGCCGGATCGAGCAGCAGCCGCAGTTTCACGTCGCCTTCCAGTCCCTGTGCCACTGCTTCCGGTGGATAGAACACATGACGGTTGAGCTGGCGCTGTGCCTGTTCGCGCGCATGCGCGGTGCGCGCCGGCCGGGCAGCGCTGAGTGCGGCAGCGGCATGGTGGTTGGTGTCCGCGCGTTCTTCCCGGGTGTCCTTCAGCAACGTTTCGGCCGGCGGTGCTTCCTCCTGTGCGGCGGCCGGGGCCTCGGGCGTGCGCAGCCGCGCCTGCAGTCGTACCGCTTCGGCGGGCGGCGTGTCGTCCGTGTGCTGTGGCCACAGCAGCAACAGCGCGTGCAGCAGTGCGGACAGCGCAAGTGCGAAATGAAGTTTCGGACGGGACAAACCGGCGGGCAGGATCGGTAGACTGGCGACCTATTTTGCCCCAGATGCGGTGTCCGGCCGTGTCGGGCTCACGAGGATCGATGTCTTGAAAGCTGCTTCACGTCTGTTTATTGCACTGCTGTGCGCGTCCGGCCTCGCCTTCCAGGCCCGTGCCGAACTGCCGGATCCGGCGCAGTTCGGCCGCGCCATGGAACTGGGAGACGTCCGCGCGGCAACCCGCTGGCTGGCCGAAGGCCTGCCGCCCGACTTCGAGGCCGACACCATGGGCAGCGGACTGATGATCGCCGCCTGGGACGGCAACATTCCGCTGATGCAGGTATTCCTGGAGCGCGGCGCCAACATCGACTACGTCAGCCGCATCGGTGAGCAGGCGATCACGCTTGCGGCCTGGCGCGGTCACCAGAAGGCGGTCGAATGGCTGCTCGAACGCGGTGCGTCCATCGACCCGCCGGACAAGACCTGGGGAGCGCTGCATTACGCCGCCTTTTCCGGCAACCGGCGCATCGTCGATCTGCTGCTCGCGCGCGGGGCGAAGCTCGATCCGCGCGCGCCCAACCTCGCGACGCCGCTGATGATGGCGGTACGCGAAGGCAACGATGCCATCGTGCGCAAGCTGGTCGATGCCGGCGCCAGCACGCGTGCGGTGTCCGATCGCGGCGAGAACGCGCTGGCCTGGGCGCTGCGCTACAACCGGCTGCGCATCGCCGAGATGGTGGCGCCGCCGGACGAGATCGAAGCTGCGGTCGATGCGCCGCCGCCCGCGCCGGCAGCCAGACCCGTAGCGCCGCCGCAGGCGTCGATTCCGGCACCGCCCGATGTGGCCGACCTGCTGAAGAAGCTGCGCCAGGCCGAATCGCAGGGCAAGCCCGCCGACGCCCTGCACCGGCAGTTCATGGCGGCGGTCGAGGCGCACCGCAAGGCGGCTGTCAGGCAGACCGTCAAGGCTGCGCCGTCCGCACTGGTGATTTCCGCGAAGCGGGGCAAGCCGGGGGCGGAGCGCGCCGAGCTGATGAGCGGCAATGCGACGCCGGCGATACAGACGCTGTCGACCGAAGCAGGGGCTGCCGACATCCTGCGTGCGCTGCAGGCGGCGCAGGCGGCCGGCCAGCCGACCGACGAGCTGCGTCGCCGCTTCAGGGCCGAGGTGGAGAAGATTCGTCAGCAGTCGGCGCCCTGACCGCAGGCCGACGCGAAGCGGAGCCGCGCGGCCTGAACGGCCGGATGCGGCTTGCTTCCAGGCAGGTCGGTGACCTGCCACACGGATTGACTGCGCCTCCGGCGGGCGGCGATACTCCGGCGCGAGCAACGGGATACGCCATCCGCCTCCGACACGATCACACCCTCCATGAATCACCTTGACCGACCGGCACAGGCCGGCGCCGTCCCATGCACCGGTCCGCTCGCGCGCTGCTCGACCGTTCCGGGCTGCCGGTGCGGCTCGTCGCGATGCGGCATCCGGCCGCAGGAATCGGGCATACGACTGGACTGACATGAAGCAGGAAAACCTCTTCTGCGCGCTGCGCGCCGCCTTTGCGTCCGATCTGGATGCGATTGCCATAGAAACCGCCGACACGCCCGTGCCGCTGCACTACAGCTGGCGCGATCTGGAGCGCGGCACGGCCATGCTGGCCAACCTGATCGATTCGCTCGGTCTGCCGCCGGAAAGCCGCATCGCGGTGCAGACCGAAAAGAGCGTCGAAGCGCTGATGCTCTATCTGGCGGTGCTGCGCGCCGGACATGTCTATCTGCCGCTGAACACCGCCTATCAGGCCGGTGAGATCGCCTACTTCGTCGGCAACGCCGAACCGGCCGTCGTGGTGTGCAGCAGCAGGAATGCCGGCTGGGTCGGTCAGGTCGCGCGCGAGGCCGGCACACGCCATGTGTTCACGCTGGACGACGACCGCACCGGCACGCTGCTCGAACTGGCCGCGCTCGAAAGCGACGTGCATGAACCGGCGCTGCGTGCGGCGGACGATCTGGCCGCCATCCTGTACACCAGCGGCACCACCGGTCGCAGCAAGGGCGCCATGCTGACGCATGGCAACCTGCTGTCCAACGCGCAGGTGCTGAAGGATTTCTGGGGCTGGGTACCGGGCGACGTGCTGCTGCACGCGCTGCCGATATTTCATGTGCACGGCCTGTTCGTCGCCTCGCACGGTGCGCTGCTCAACGGCAGCAGGATGATCTGGTTCAGCCGTTTCGAACCGCGTGCGGTGCTGGCGCGCCTGCCCGAAGCCACCGTCTTCATGGGCGTGCCCACGCTGTACGTGCGCCTGCTGGCTGAGCCGGAATTCAAGCGCAAGGCCTGCCGCAACATGCGCCTGTTCATCAGTGGCTCCGCACCGCTGCTGATCGAGACCTTCAGGGATTTCAGGAAGCGCTCCGGCCATACCATCCTCGAGCGCTACGGCATGAGCGAAACCGCGATGCTCACGTCCAACCCCTATCGCCCGGAGAGCGCACGCCGCGGCGGCACGGTCGGGCCGGCGCTGCCCGGCGTCGGCGTGCGCGTGCGCGACGACCAAGGGCGTGCGCTGCCGGCTGGCGAGATCGGCGGCATCGAGGTCACCGGCCCGAACGTGTTCAAGGGTTACTGGCGGATGCCGGAGAAGACCGCTGCCGAGTTCACCGCCGATGGTTGGTTCATGACCGGCGACGTCGGCACGATCGATGAGGACGGCTATGTGACCATCGTCGGCCGCAGCAAGGACCTCATCATCAGCGGCGGCTACAACGTGTATCCGGCCGAGATCGAGAGCGTGATCAACGAAATGCCCGGGGTGGCGGAATCGGCGGTGGTGGGCGTGCCGCACCCGGATTTCGGAGAGGCCGTGGTGGCCATCGTAGTCGGCAAGCCGGACGTCGAGCTTGACGCAGTCGCGATGACGGCCCGGCTCAAGGCGCTGATCGCCAACTTCAAGGTGCCCAAGCAGATGTTCATCGTGACCGAACTGCCGCGCAACACCATGGGCAAGGTGCAGAAGAACCTGTTGCGGGACCAGCACCGGCAACTGTTCGCCGGCTGAGTGCAGCGCCCGCGAGGGCGCTGCGGCCGGAATGTCGACCCCGGATTAAGGCTTCGGTGCAGCCGGCGCCGCGGTTTCCGCTGGCGCGCCCGGTGCTGCATCCGGACTGTGCTTGGGCTGGATGATGGCGCGCACGCGCTTCGACTGGTCGCCGCCGGACGGGACGGTCTTTGCGTCGGCCGAGTTGGTGACCGTGTAGTTCTCGCTCAGCGAGTCGTACTGGATGTACTGGCCGCGTACTTCGTCGCCGCCGTTCTTGACATAGGCGCGGCTGAAGAAGCGGGTGATCTCGGTCTTCGCATCGTGCTCGATGCGTTCCGCCTCGCCTTCCATCCAGACATCCTTGCCTTCGCGCTTCTGGCGGAAGCGCGCGAGGCCACCCTCGCCGCTGATGGCGACACCCTTCTGGTAGCCGCTGGCATCCTGCGTGACCACGACCTTGGCGGCCTTGATCGTCAGCGTGCCGCGCGTGAACACGACATTGCCTTCGAAGGTGTGCGTCTTGGTGCGGTCATCCACCGTCACCTTGTCGGCTTCCAGATTGACCGGCTTGTCGCGGTCGGCTTTCTCGGCGAATGCGGTGGCGGGCAGGCCGGCAGCCAGCAGCAGGGTAAGGGCGGTCAGGCTGACCGTTATCTGGCGCGATCTCATGGGCGGCTGTTTCTTTCTATGGTGGCTTTGACGCGCGATTCGAGTACGTACAGTTCCTTGCTGCGGTCGGCGACGAGACCGACGCCGGTAGCGACCGAGGCGCCCTGCGTCAGGCGCACCGGCTGGTCGGTGACCGCCAGTTCGTCATCCGGATAGACCGTCAGGGAAGCCGTCGACAAGGTCATTTCCGCCTTTTCGTGCGTCGCTTCGCGCAGTACATGCACATTGTCGCGCAGGATGACCTGCTTGCTGTCCTTCGTCACGGTCGCGTGATCGGCCGTGATGTGCGTGGGCGACAGTTTGCCGGTGTACAGCAGTTTTGGGGCATCCATTTCGGTCGAATCGTTGTCCGGAAAGTGGCGTGCCTGCGATGCAGTGAGCGTGTGCTGCTCCAAGCCAGTCAGGTCGAAGCGATGCAGCGTGAAGTTGTCGATGATCACGTCCGGATCGTGCCGGAGTTTGCCGCTGGACGGCTTGTCTTCGATGCTGGTGGTGCGTTCCAGCCAGATCGTCAGACCGGCCAGCGCGATCAGGATGAGCAGCGGCAGCGCCTGATGCAGCCATCGGTTCAACGCAGGCAGTCCTGCAGCATCGCGTCGAGTGCGCCGCGCGCGTCGAGCAGGAACTCGCACACTTCGCGCACCGCACCGCGTCCGCCGTCCGCCTCGCCGACCCAGGCCACGTGCTGGCGCACGAAGAAATGGGCATTGGCCGGTGCGGCCGAGAAGCCGCAGGCACGCAGCACCGGCAGGTCCACGATGTCGTCGCCCATATAGCCGCACTGTCTCAGTTCGAGTCCGCGTTCCGCCGCAACCTCGCGCATGGCGTCCCGCTTGTTCTCGACGCCGAGCAGGGCAGTGGTGATGCCGAGGTTGCGCGCGCGATGCTGGACTGCCGCCGACGAGCGACCGGAAATGATGATGACCTCGACGCCGGCGCCGGCCAGCATTTTCAGGCCATGTCCGTCCAGCGTGTTGAAGCCCTTCATCATGTCGCCGTCCGGGCCGAACCAGATGGTGCCGTCGGTCATCACGCCATCGACGTCGAAACCCATCAACCGGACATTGCGTGCGGCATCCCGCACATTGATTTCGCTCATATCACCTTGGCCAGCATCAGGTCGTGCATGGTCAGCGCGCCCGCCAGCGCGCCGGTTTCGTCGATCACCAGCAACTGGCTCACGCGCTTGCTTTCCATTTTTTCGGCCGCTTCCGCCGCCAGCCGACCATCGCTGATCGAGCGCGGATGGCGGCTCATCACGTCGGCCACCGGCACGGTGCGCACGTCGCCGAGGCGGTCGATCGCCCGGCGCAGGTCGCCGTCGGTGAACACGCCGGCAACAGCGCCGGCGTCGTCGAGCACCACGGTCATGCCCATGCCGCCGCGGGTCACCTGCAGCAGCGCTTCGGTCACCGTGGCGCCGATGCCGACCGTGGGCACCGAGTCGCGTGGCCGCATCACGTCGCGAACGTGGGTGAGCAGACGGCGGCCGAGTGCGCCGCCCGGGTGGCTGCGCGCAAAGTCGTCCTCACGGAAGCCGCGCGCGTCGAGCAGTGCCACCGCCAGCGCGTCACCGAGCGCGAGCGCGCAGGTGGTGCTGGCGGTCGGCGCGAGGTTCAGCGGACAGGCTTCCATAGCGACGCCAGCGTCCAGATGGACGTCGGCCAGCGTGGCCAGCGTGGATTGCGGATTGCCGGTCATCGCGATGGTGCGTCCGCCCTGGCGGCGGACCAGCGGCACGACGGCCAGCAGTTCGGCGGTTTCGCCGGAATTGGACAGCGCGATCAGCACGTCGTCACGGTGGATCATGCCCAGATCGCCATGCAGTGCTTCGGCTGCATGGACGAAATAGGCGGGGGTGCCGGTGCTGGCCATGGTGGCCGCGATCTTGCGAGCGATGTGCCCGGACTTGCCGAGGCCGCAGACGATCACGCGTCCCCGGCTGTCCAGCACGAGCCGGACGGCGCGTTCGAATTCGGCGCCGAGCCGTCCGGCCAGGGCGTCGAGCGCGCGCGCTTCGATGTCGAGAACCCGGCGGGCGGTGTTGAGGATGTCGTCGGTGGCGGGGGCGTGGATCTGTGTCATGCGCTGGCGGGTCTGCCCTGGTTGCCGGAGCGTGCCGGTCATACGGGCGTTCGGGTGGATCGGTTATGATCGGCGCGGATTATAACAACCTGCTCACGACAGGCGGCCGGCCATGCAGACGATGGCCGTATCGCCGCTCTCCGCCCACATGTCCGCACTCGAGCTGGTTCTGTTGCTGCTCACGGCCGCGGTGCTGGTCGTCGGCTTCTTTCGCAGCGTTGGCCTGCCGCCCATCCTCGGTTATCTGCTGGTCGGAGCGCTGGCAGGACCGCACGCGCTGGCCTTCATCCCTGACACCAAGATCGCGCGCCAGTTCGCCGAGTACGGCATCGTCTTCCTGATGTTCTCGATCGGGCTGGAGTTTTCTCTGCCCAAGCTGTTCTCGATGAAACGCCTGGTGTTCGGACTGGGTGCCGCGCAGGTCGCGCTGACCGTATTCGGCGTCATCTGCTTCGCCTCTCTGTTCGGCCTGACACTGAAGGGGGCGATCGCGGTCGGTGGTGCCGTCGCGATGTCATCGACAGCGGTGCTGGTCAAGCTGCTGGTCGAACGGCTGGAACTCGATTCCGCGCACGGCCGCCAAGTGGTCGGCGTGCTGCTGTTCCAGGATCTCGCGGTCGTTCCCTTCCTGGTCGTCATTCCGGTGCTGGCGCTGGGTACCGAGGAAAGCGTCGAGGTGCTGCTGTACGCTGGCGTGAAGGCGGCCGTGGCACTGACCCTCATCCTCTATCTCGGGCCGCGCCTGATGAAGCGCTGGTTCTACGTGGTGGCGCGGCGCAAGTCGTCGGAGCTGTTCATGCTCAACGTGCTGCTGGTGACGCTAGGCATGGCGTTCGCCACCGAGCTGGCCGGGCTGTCGCTGGCGCTCGGTGCCTTCCTGGCTGGCATGCTGATTTCGGAAACCCAGTACCGCTATCAGGTGGAAGAGGACATCAAGCCCTTCCGCGACGTGCTGCTCGGGCTGTTCTTCGTCACCGTCGGCATGCGGCTGGATCTGGCGCTCGTCCTGTCCCAGCTGCTGTACGTGCTGCTCACTGTGCTGTTCATACTGGTCGGCAAGTTCGTTGTGGTCGCCAGCGCATCGCGCCTGTTCGGTTCATCGCCGGGCAATGCGTTGCGCGTCGGCCTGTGGCTGTGTGCCGGCGGCGAATTCGGCTTCGTGCTGATGGCGCTGGCCGATTCGTCCAACGTGATTCCCGACGACATCCAGCAGATCGTGCTGGCCGCGCTGCTGCTGACGTTACTTATGGCGCCCATCCTGGCGCACTACGCCGACCGCATCGTGCTGAGGCTGGTGCCGTCCGAGTGGCTGCTGCGGTCGATGCAGCTGACCTCGATCGCGGCGCAGTCGCTGGCCACCGACGGTCACGCACTGGTCTGCGGCTACGGTCGAAACGGGCAGTACCTGGGCCGCTTCCTGGAAACCGAGCACATCGCCTTCATCGCGCTCGACCTCGATCCGGAGCGCGTGCGCGAAGCTGCGGCGGCCGGCGAAACCGTGGTGTTCGGTGACGCACGCAAGCGCGAGACCCTGATAGCTGCCGGCATCTCGCGCGCGTCCATCGTGGTGGTCACCTTCGTCGATACCGACGCCGCGCTGCGGGTGATCGATCTGGCGCACGAATTGCGACCGGACATTCCGGTGGTGGTGCGCACCTTCGACGAGCGCGATCACGACAAGCTGTCGGCTGCCGGCGCGACCGAGGTGGTCGCCGAATCGCTCGAATCGTCACTGATGCTGGCCACGCATGCGCTGGTGCTGCTGGGCATGCCGCTGAACCGGGTGCTCAAGCGCGTCCGTCAGCTGCGCGGCGACCGCTACCATCTGCTGCGCGGCCTGTACCGGGGTGCCGAGCATCTGGTCGAAGAGGCGGTGTCGGAACTGAATCAGGCCCGCCTGCACTCGGTGTCGCTCGCGCCCGGTGCGTGGGCCATCGGCCACCATATCGGCGAATTCCATTTCGAGGACATCCGGGTCGAGGTCAGTGCGATCCGGCGACGCGGCATACGTGCCCTCGAACCGAGTTCGGAACTGGCGTTCGAGAGCGGTGACGTGGTGGTGCTGCTGGGGGCACCGGCCGAGCTGGTGCGGGCCGAGTCGAGACTGCTGAAGGGCGCGTGACGGGGCGGGCTGCAGGCCAGCCCCGGCGGGAATCAGAACGCGACGCAGACCGTGTAGAGGGACGACGCGCCGGCCTCGACCTGGGCCGTGATGTTGGTTGCGGTACCGGTTGCGGCGCCTTGGCCATCGACCTGCTGCATCGCGCGTACATTGCCGGTCTGCGTGTTGCCGTCGTCCATGGTGGAGTCGACCTGACGCGCCAGTCGGGCGGAAATGCCGTCGGAACAGAGGAAGAAGGCGCCGGTCATGTGCAGCGCCTCGGAACCTGTAGAGGTTCCGCTGGCGCTGGTGGCGGGCAGGATGGGTTCCGTGCCGGTGATGCCGATGCGGCCGTTGTCGGCATTGCGCGGGAAGTAGTTGGCGGTGTCGCTGGTACTGGTCGTGCCGGTCAGCAGGTTGGCCAGGCGCAGGTGTTGCCACACGAGGAAGGACTCGTCGGTTGTGGTCGAGGAATTCCAGGTGCCGCCGATACGGCCGTTGCCGTGCGGATCGCCTGACGGCGTGCTGGCGAGTTCGCCGCCGACGTGCTGGCTGGCAGCCGGATCGTCGCCCGGCATGAAGCGGAAACGATCCTGATAGGCGTAGATGGCGGTCGATATCGTGCGGAAGTCATTGACCAAGCTTTTTGCCTTGGCGCTGTTGATCAATTCCTGACCCTTGAGCACGCCGCCCAGAAGCAGACCGATAATGACCAGCACGATGGCGATTTCGACCAGCGTGAAACCTTGTTGATTGGCTTTCATGTGAATCCTCCGTTTCGCTCCACCGTTTGCAGGTTTCGTGCCGGCCGTGATCCAGTTCCGGTTTTTTTCTGCATCCGAATGAATTTAAATAATTTTTTTTTCGACCCGATGCCTGCCGAATGTCGCCGTTGCGTACCATGCGACCGTTTTCGATCCGGATGTGACCGATTTTCGACAGGGTTGTCATGTTCCGGTCACTTTTTTCGGGCGTTTGCGGACGGGCTATCCGCCGGGGCGGTGTCTTGAGACGGCACGACTCAGCGGTGCCGGTCGCGCGTGTCGTCGTCTGGCTGGCGCGCGTCCAGCCCTGGCTGCTGCTGTGCATGCTGGTGAGTCTGCATCTCGTGTTGCTCGCCGGTGACGACGTCCGTTTCGCCCGCGTCGCGCTGCTGCCGCATCTCGGGCTGCTGCTGCTGTGGCAGCCGCTGGTGCGTGCCGAAAGCCGGCTCGATCGGCGCGCCGTCACCGTACTGGTTTCTCTGGTCGGGCTGTTCCTGTGGTTCTACCGGCCGCTGACGCTCGGACTGTGGCTTCTGCTGCTGGCCGGTCTGGTCGGCGGCAAGGTGTTCTTCTCGCGTTCGCGCGGGCCACGCATCTATTACCTCGGTGCGCTGGCCTACCTGATCACCGCGCTGCTCACCGTTGCGCTGCCGCGTGCGCTGCCGCCGGAACTGCATGTCCCGGACGGCCTGGACGTGCTCGGACTGTGGCTGTCGCCGCTGGCGCTGACCGTGATGCTGCTGGTGCCCGGTCACGAACGGGGCGACCGCGACCGCGAAGTGCTCGATTTCGTGTCCGGGCTGTTCGTGCTGCTGCTGCTCGCCGTGCTCGTGCTCGGCACCCTGACCGCGATGCAGCTGGCCGGCATCGACTACCTGCGTGCGCTGCTCGGTACGCTGGGTGTGCTGGCCGCCGTGCTGATGATCATGAGCTGGGCATGGAATCCGCGCGCCGGCTTCGGCGGGCTGAGCGTGGCGTTCACGCGCTATGTGCTGTCGCTGGCGCTGCCCTACGAAAAATGGCTGGAAAGCCTGGCCTCGCTGTCGCAGGAGGAGGGACGGCCGGACGAATTCGTCGCGCGTGCGGCCAACCGGCTGCTCGCACTGCCGCTGGTCGGCGGCGGCGAATGGCGCACCCGCGGCGGACCGGACGAGTCGCGCAGCGGCAGTTTCGGCCAGCATGGAACATGCCGTTATGAGTTCGAACATCCGCTGCTGGCATTGACGCTGTTCACCGCGCGCCCGCTGTCCGGCGGCCTGGTCTGGCATTTCAACCTGCTGGTGCAGCTGCTCGGCCAGTTCTATCAGGCCAGGCTGCGTACCGAGGAATTGCGCCGCCTGTCCTATCTGTCCGCAATTCACGATACCGGTGCGCGCCTGACGCACGACGTCAAGAACCTGCTGCAGTCGCTGAACACGCTGTGCTACGCCGCGCGCGAAGCCGGCGGCGATGCCGACAGCGCGGCGCGCGCCAATGCGCTGCTGGCGCGCCAGCTGCCGGTCATCACCGCGCGGCTGGAGGCGACACTGGACAAGCTGCGCCGCCCGCAGCCGGTCGATCGTGAATCGATGCCGGCGCCCGAATGGCTGCTGGCGATGTCGGCGCGCTTCGCCGAGCAGGGCGTGGCCGTCGAAGGGGCGACCGAACCCGGGCTGAACCTGCCCTCTGCGCTGTATACGATGGTGGCGGAAAACCTGATCGCCAATGCGCAGCAGAAGCGCCTGGCCGAGCCTGGCATCGGCATCGTGCTGCGCCTCGGCGGCGAGCGCCTGTCGGTCGAGGACGGCGGCGACGCGATCCCGGCGCGTCTGGCCGAAGACCTGCTGCGCGCACCGGTCGCTTCCGCCAGTGGTCTGGGTGTCGGCCTGTATCAGTCGGCGCGTCTGGCCGAGGGCGCGGGTTACCGGCTGCGGCTGGACCACAACCGGGACGGCTGCGTGCGCTTCGTGCTGGAACCCGACCCGCTGCCGCCTACTTCGCCGGCAGGGTCGCCGGATTGAGCGTGCGCGCCAGTTCCTCCATGCGGGCGCGATTCACGCCCAGGTCCCAGTAGCCGCTGCGTGCGCCGCTGCGGAAGCGGATCGATCCGGAGTCGGCGTCGATCACGAATTCCGCCTCGTCAACAAAACCGAAGGTGCGCGAACGGAATTCGGCCACGACATGGCCCGGTTCATCGTGCGTGATGCTGCTGCGCGGCAGTGCGCGGATTGCCGTCAGCAGACCGGCCTGTGCTGCCCCGGCGCTGCCGGTTAAAGGGATCGGCGCCATCCTGCGGCCGGGGTCGGCTGTTTCGGTCGATACGCAGTTCGGCCGGTCAGGGCATGGCCTCAGTGCGTATTGGGCGGTCTGGTCCGCCAGCGCCTCCTGCATCCCGGTGGCGGCGGACATCACGCACGCGAACGCGAGCGATGTACAGGCCAGGCGGGTCGTCAGGTATTTCATCGCGTGTTTGCAACCAGCCAGTCCAGCACGTCCTGCGCGTTGCGGTCGGGCGGGAACACCGGGTAGTACACCTTGACGATATGTGCGTTGTCGATGACCAGCGTGAGCCGCCGATAAAGTTCGCGGCCATCCGCGACGAAGGTGGGCAGCCGCAGTGCCGCCTTCAGCTGCAGCGCGTCATCGCTCAGCAGCGGGAAGGGCAGATGCAGCCGTGCATGCGCCTCACGCTGGTAATCGCTGTCCTGCGTGCTCATGCCGAACACGCCGGCGCCCAGTGCCGCCAGTTCCCCATGGTGGTCGCGGAAAGCGCACGACTGCGGCGTGCAGCCGCGTGCGCCGGGAATGGCGTCCCAGCCGTCCGGCAGTGGGACACCGGGGCGGCCGGTCATCGGATAGATGTAGATGACCTGTCGGCCGCTCAGCGAAGCCAGGTCGACCAGGCTGCCGTCGGTCGCAGGCAGCCGCACGGACGGCAGCGCCAGTCCTTCGAGATGGGCGGCGGCGCCGTCGTCGAGCGGCGCCGGCAGATTGTCCGGCAGCGAACCGAAGGGCGTGTTCATTCCGGCTGTGCCCAGTCCGGATTCCATGCCACTTCCCACAGGTGGTCGTCCGGGTCGGCGAAGTAGCCGGCGTAGCCACCCCAGAAGGTGTCCTGCGCCGGTTTCGTGATGTGCGCGCCGGCCGCCTGCGCCTCGCGCATCACGGCATCAACTTCGGCCTTCGACGCGACGTTGTGCGCCAGCGCAAAGCCGGTTGCGTCGGGCGCACCGGACCTCACGCCAGCGTCGTGCGCCAGACTGGCGCGCGGCCACAGCGCGAGCCGGAGTCCGGCCTGCAGCTCGAAGAACACGACGGCACCGTGTTCGAACCCGCTGCCGACGATGCCGTCGGTCGCCAGACCGAGGCCGTCGCGGTAGAAGTGCAGCGAGCGCTCGAGATCATCGACGCCGAGCGTGATCAGCGTGACCCGCGGTTTCATGCCGGTGCGCTCACAGCGAAGCGCCGTCGAACCGCGTGACCGGCAGCGCCTCGATATCGACCCCGTCCAGACAGCGGATGTTGATCGCCGCCATCCGCGAACCGTCCGGCTTCGTGCCTTCGCCGAACGGATGAATGCCGCAGGTCGGGCAGAAGTGGTGCCGGATCGCATGCCTGTTGAAGGTGTAGGTCGCCAGCGCGGATTCCGGCGTGCGCAAGGTCAGTGCCTCGCGTGGCACGAACCACATCAGTGCGCCCTTGCGCCGGCAGATCGAACAGTTGCAGGACATCGCGCCCGTCAGTTCGCCGTCGACCTCGAAGGCGATGCGGCCGCAGTGGCAGCTTCCGGTGTAGTTCATGTCACCTCCCCGTACGTGATGCCGCTCCGGCCGCAGATCGTGCGTCGATGAGGACGCTTACTTCACGACGCCGCATGCCATGCGGGCGCCCCCGCCACCGAGCGGTGCCGGATGATCGGCGTGGTTGTCTCCGCCAGCGTGCACCATGATCGAGCGGCCGGCGAGATCGGCAACCTTGAGGCGCGGCGCCAGAACCGGCTGAGTCGCGTTGCCCGAGGCGTCGACATACAGCGGCGGCAGATCGCCCAGATGGCCCTCACCCCAGGGTTCGCCGTGCTTGCCGGTGCCAGCCGGGTCGAAATGGCCACCCGCAGCCAACGCCGGGACGATCTTGCCGTCCTTTTCCTTGGCGTCGCAGCTCGGATTCTGGTGAACATGGAAACCGTGCAGGCCGGGCGGCAACCCGCGCAGCGACGGCGTCAGCACCAGTCCGTATTTCGAGTCCGTGGCCTGGACGGTGCCGATTTCGGCGCCGACACCCTTTTCGTCAACCATATTGAGCGTGATTTCGGAGCCAGCCCAGGCGCCTGCAGACACGAGAGCGGCTGCCAGTACGATCGCATGCTTCATTTTTTTCTCCTTGTGGTGATGACTACATCCCGGCGGATCCGCTGCGTCGGCCGCAGACGGGAGTCCGAAGCGAAAGATACTCGGAGTCTGCGCTCCTCAGACATAAGCAGCCTTCATTTTCCGGATTGAGTCCGGCGCCCGGCGGCATCGGAAGTCATGGTCACCAGACTGGAGGATGTGAGCGTCCGGGCGGCGACGGCGCGGTGTCAGTCCGCGAGCGGTTCGAACAGCGCCGCCAGATCCGTTTCACCGAACTTCTCCAGCGCCGTCTCGTCGTTGGCCAGTATGCCGTCGGCCAGCGCCGCCTTCCTTTCCTGCAGCGCGACGATGCGCTCCTCGATGCTGCCGGCCACGATCAATTTATAGACGAAAACCGGCTTGTCCTGACCGATGCGGTGGGCGCGGTCGCTGGCCTGATTCTCGGCGGCCGGATTCCACCAGGGGTCGTAGTGGATGACGGTGTCGGCCGCGGTCAGGTTCAGGCCGACGCCGCCGGCCTTCAGGCTGATCAGGAATACCGGCACCGTGCCTTCCTGGAAGCGGCGCACGACCGCCTCGCGCCCGGTGGTTTCGCCGGTCAGCATCACCGAGCCGATGCCGGCTTCGCGCAGCGCCTCGTGGATCAGGTCGAGCATGCCCGTGAATTGCGAGAACACCAGCACCTTGCGGCCTTCGGCCAGCAGGTTTTCCAGCATGTCCATCAGCAGGTCGAGCTTGGCGCGTTCCTTTACTCGCGCCGCCGCGTCGGACTTGAGCAGGCGCGGGTCGCAGCACACCTGGCGCAGCTTGAGCAGGGCGTCGAGGATGACGATGCGGCTGCGCGCGAAGCCGCGCGACGCGACTTCCTCGCGTACCCGCTTGTCCATCGCCACGCGCACGGTTTCGTACAAATCGCGTTGGCGGCCGGTCAGTTCGACCGTGCGCAGCACCTCGGTCTTGGGTGGCAGTTCCTTCGCCACGTCGTCCTTGCGCCGGCGCAGGATGAAGGGCGCCACCCGCTTCGCCAGCAGTTCGCGCCGAATCGCGTCGCCGTGCTTTTCGATCGGCGTGCGCCAGGCGCGGGTGAAGTCCTTCGATTCGCCGAGGAAACCGGGCAGCAGAAAGTCGAACTGGGTCCACAGTTCGCCCAGGTGGTTTTCCATCGGCGTGCCGGTCAGGCAAAGCCGGTGGCGGGCGCGCAGCAGGCGCACCGCCTTCGCTGCCTGGCTGCCGGCGTTCTTCACGGTCTGCGCCTCGTCCAGGATCAGCAGGTGGTAGTCATGTGCCGCGAGCTTTTCGTGGTCGCGCCACAGCAGCGGATAGGTGGTCAGGCAGACGTCGTGTTCGGGGATGCGCGCGAAGTGGTCGGCGCGGTCGGGGCCGTGCAGCTTGAGCACGCGCAGGTCAGGTGCAAAGCGCTCGGCTTCGCGCTGCCAGTTGAACACCAGCGAGGTCGGCAGCACCACCAGCGCCGGCCGGTCGAGCCGGCCGGCCTGCTTTTCGGTCAGCAGATGGGCCAGTGTCTGGGCGGTCTTGCCCAGCCCCATGTCGTCGGCCAGGATGCCGCCCAGATCATGCGCCCGCAGGTGCTGCAGCCAGGCCAGGCCTTCGCGCTGGTAGGGCCGCAGCGCGATGCCGAAACCCTCCGGTTCGGTGACCGGGGCGACACCGCGCATGCCACGCAGGCGCTCCAGCCATGTGTCCAGCGACTGGAAGCCGGCGCGCGACCAGCTGTCGTTCAGCGCCTCGGCCAGCCGCGGTGCGTCCATGCGCGACACCTTCAGCGGCCCGCCGCCCGGATGATCGAACAGGTCGACCAGGGTGCGCGCCAGCGGCTTGATGCGGCCGGCCTGCACCACGATGCGTTCGCCTTCCGGCGTGTACAGGTCGGTGGTTTCGTCGTCGCGCATGCGGCCGAGCGCGACCGGGTCGAGCCAGCGGCCGTCGCGCCTGAACAGTGCGTGCAGCAGCGGGGCGAGGTCGAGCCGGCGGCCCGCCACGTCGATGCCGAGCGACAGTTCCAGCCAGCCTGCGCCACTTTCATCCAGGTCGGCGTGCCAGTCGTCGACCACCAGCACGCGGTGGCGGAAGTCCGGTGGGCAGTCGATCTGCCAGCCGGCGGCGGCGAGTGCGGCAGCCGTGTCGGCAAAGAAATGTGCCCACGCCTCCTCGCTTTCCAGTCCGAGTGCGCCGATCGGCAGCGAGGCATGCATCTGCAGCCAGCGCGCCTGCACCGGCGCGAAGCCGGCCGCAGCCAGCGCGGCCAGCGCACCGGCTTCGGCGTCCGGGTCGCGTGTCACGCGCACTGCGCGACCGTTGGGCAGCGTCGCGAGGTCGGAGTCGTCGGTCGCGGAAAAGCGTGCGGCGCCGTATTCCAGCGTGACGGTCGCGATGTCGTACAGCGCGTGTCCGAGTGCCTTGTCGTAGTGCCGGTGCGGCTTGACGTGCCAGACCGGCAGTGTCGCCAGATGCAGTACCGGACGCAGCGCCGCGGTCAGCGCCGGCAGCCGGCTCGCATCGCGGCCGAGCGGCGAGGGCAGCGACGGCGCCGCCTGCGCCAGCGCCTCGGCGACCAGCGGCAGCTCGGCCGGCGACAGCACCGGCAGTTCGAGCACCGCCTGCACGGCCGGACGGGCCGGATGGGTGATTTCGCCGGCTGCACCGCGTTCCAGGTCGAGATACCAGGGCGGGTCGGTCGGCAGCACGTAGTCGGCCGGCGGTTCGCACACCAGGAGCGCGCGCACGCCCAGCTTTTCGGTCTGCCAGTCGAGCTGGCCGGCACGCGGTTCGCCGGCCGCCAGATGCCGGGCATGGCTGTCCCGGCCCGGTTCTTCCGGCTCGGTGACGAATGCCCGCCCGGTTTCGAGTGCGGCGCGCAGCACGGCCAGCCCGTCACTGCCGCGCAGTTCGAACGGCACGAAGGCGCTGCCCGAGCGCTTGCGTATCGCGTCGCGCAGGATGCGGAACACCGGCAGGTCGCTGTCCTGCACGAAGGAGGGCGGCTTCAGCAGCGCCTGTTCGAAGTTGAACCAGGGCTGACCGTCTCCGGTGAAGGCGCCTTCGCGGCTCAGGTGCGCCTTGAGCAACCTGAATTCGGGTGTCAGCGCGCGCCGGGTCAGCACCAGATAGATCACGGCATCGCGTACCGTGCGCGCGGCGGGCGTGGCGTTGTGCTGTTCGGCCAGCCGGCGGGCGAGACCCTGCGCCCAGCGCAGCACTTCGGTGCGCGGCTTTTCTATCAGTTCGCCCTGTTTCTTTGCGGCCAGCAGCAGGCCGACCGCGTGCTTGCAGCGGTTGCCGACCGGGCAGGAGCAGCGAGTGGCGATTTCCAGCGTGCGTTCGCCGAAGTATTCGCGCCGTTCCAGGCGCACCGACACCTGGTAGGGCTGCGGGCGCGAGCCGCGCACCAGCGCGCGCAGCGTCGGACCGCTGACGTCGATGTCGCCGACCCGCGACACGTAGTGGCTGCCGCGTGCGATCGTGTCTTCGGAGAACAGTTCGCCCAGCATGCGGCTGTCGAGCTGTGTCAGCAGGCGGGTAAGTTCCATCGCGTGGCGGCGCGTGCGGACAAAAAAACGGACGCAGGATTGTAAGGCCTGCGTCCGGCACTGCGGGATTGAGCGGATTTGTACCCGAGCGGCTTGATCAGGTACGCGGGCGATGACCCCGTTCGTTGTCGGTCAGCGTCGCGCCGGGACCCCAGCTCACATGCCGGTGCAGCATGTTGGCAGCGTCGCGCGCCGCCGCTTCATTGGTAGCGACGACGGCGAACATGCCCTGGCCACCGGGTTCCACATGCACCCCCATGCCGCCGTAGCTGGCGGTGACGATGCCGGTCGTGCGGTCGCCCTTCTGCGGCAGCAGCAGCAGGGTGGCCGGGCCGCCGGGTGTGTCGAACACGATGTGCCAGCCGGTGCCGCCCGGTACCGGGCACAGCTTGACGTAGCGCACCGACGACAGCGGGACGCGCACTTCGGCGCCGAAATTCTCGAACACCTGGGCCACGCGCTCCGGCGCGATCAGCCGCGTGCTCATGAAGGCCTCGGGTTCGTGCCGCACATGCTCGACCGCCAGCGCCACGCGTTCGCGGTCGGGCGCGGCATGCCACAGCTGCACGCCCATGCCCACGCTGAGCACCAGGCTGGCGGCCAGCGCCCACAGCTTGAACGGCGCGCCGGTACGCGACCGGCTGGACACGATGATGCGGTCGGCCAGGCTGTCCGGCACCTCGATGCTCACCGTGTGCTGCAGCAGGCGTTCCTGCGCGTTGATGCGGCGCGAGAAGTCCTGGCAGACGGGGCAGGCGATCAGGTGTTCTTCCGCCGCTTCGGACAGATGCCGCGGGTCGGCCAGCTTCTCGCGGCGGAAGTCGATGCAGTTGATCGGTTGTGCGCTCACGATTCCGCCCTCCGTGCCGGTTGTGCGGTGAGCACGCCGCGCAGCGTCTGGCGGGCGCGGGTCAGCCGGGTCATGATGGCGCCCTCGGTGGTGTCGAGCATGGCGGCGATCTCGGCGCACGAGAAGCCGCCCAGCGCCTGCAGCACCAGCGGTTCGCGCAGGGTCAGTGGCAGGCTGCCGAGCAGGTTTTCCATTTCAAAAAGCTCGATCGGTTCGTGGTCGGCTACGATCTGCAGGTCCTCCAGCTCGACATCCACGTAGTCGAACTGCTTGCGTTCATAGAGACGGGCGTGTTCCCGGCGCACGATGGTGATCAGCCAGCTCTTGGTTGCGCCGGCGTCCTTGATGTCGTTCCACGATTTCCAGGCGCGGGCGAAGGTTTCCTGCACCAGATCCTCGGCGACGAACTTGTCGCGGCACAGCCACCAGGCGAAACGGTACAGGTCCGGGCTGAAGGCCCGTACCGCCTGTTCGAAGCTTTTGCGTTTGCTGAATCCGAGTATCACTGTGCCGCCTGAAAATTGACGTGTCGGCCGAGAAGACCCGGGCGCGTGCAACAACCTTACATCCGGTTTCCGTCTTTTTGCGTGCCGGCCCACTCTACAATTGCGGCCTGATCGATTCCGGATTCCGTCCGATGCTCAATTTCGTCGCCGTTGGAGCAGGCGCCGCCGTTGGTGCCTGGCTGCGCTGGGTGCTGGCGCTGGCCATCAATCCGCTGTTCGCCGGTTTTCCGCTCGGTACCTGGTCGGCCAACCTGATCGGCGGCTTCCTGATGGGCGTGGCGCTGGGGCTGATGCATACCATGCCCGACCTGTCGACCGAAATGAAGCTGCTGCTGACCACCGGTTTCCTTGGCGGGCTGACCACCTTCTCCAGCTTTTCCGGCGAGGTGTTCACGATGATGCAGCGCGGCCAGTTCGGCTGGGCCGGTGTCACCGTGTTTGCCCACGTTGCCGGTTCGCTGTTCATGACCGCGCTCGGCTGGTGGGCGTGGCAGCAGTACATCCGCGCCTGAGAGTCCCGTCTGGCCCTCTACCTGTGTTCCAACCCCGTCGTTCCCGATGACCGCGCAGCATTCCGATCTGAATTCCCTGCTGGAACAGTGCATGAGCCGCGATGCGGCGGCGATTTCGCGCGCCTTGCGCGATCTGCCGCCGGCCATGCGCGCGCCGGACAAGTGGCCGGCAAAGCTGGCCGAGCGCATCACGGTGTCGCAGGCGAAGGTGGCGGCGCGGCGTGCGTCGGCGCCGAAGGTGGAGTACCCGGAGGAATTGCCGGTATCGGCCCGGCGCGACGAAATCGCGGCGGCGCTGGCGGCGCACCAGGTGGTCATCGTGTGCGGCGAAACCGGCTCCGGCAAGACCACGCAGCTGCCTAAGCTCTGTCTCGAACTGGGTCGTGGCGCGCGCGGCCTGATCGGCCACACGCAGCCGCGCCGCATCGCCGCCCGCGCCACAGCCGACCGCGTGGCGAAGGAACTGAACGTGCCGCTCGGCCGCGAGGTCGGTTTCGCCATCCGTTTCACCGATCGCACGTCGGACGAAAGCCGCATCAAGCTGATGACCGACGGCATCCTGCTGGCGGAAACGCAGCGCGACCGCTGGCTGGCGGCCTACGACACGCTGATCATCGACGAGGCGCACGAGCGCAGCCTGAACATCGACTTCCTGCTCGGCTATCTGCGCGAGGTGCTGCCGCGCCGGCCCGACCTGAAAGTGATCGTCACGTCGGCCACGCTGGACGCCGAACGCTTCGCCAGCCATTTCGCGCAGAACGGCAAGCCGGCGCCGGTGATCGAGGTCAGCGGCCGGCTGTATCCGATCGAGATGCGCTGGCGGCCGTTCGAGGCGCAGAAGGACCGCGACCTGTATGACGCGGTGGCCGATGCGGTCGACGATGCCTTCTCGACCGGCCCCGGCGACGTGCTGGTGTTCATGCCGGGCGAACGCGAAATCCGCGAATGCACGGAAACGCTGCGCAAGCACCACATGCGGCTGCCCGGCGTGAAGCCGGAGGTGCTGGCGCTGTACGCGCGGCAGTCGGCGCAGGAGCAGTCGCGCGTGTTCCAGGGCTCGAACGGCCGGCGCGTGATCCTGGCCACCAACGTTGCCGAAACCTCGCTTACGGTGCCGGGCATCCGCTACGTGGTCGATACCGGGCTGGCGCGCGTCAAGCGCTACAGCTACCGCAACAAGGTCGAACAGCTGCAGGTCGAGCCGATCGCGCAGTCGGCGGCGAAACAGCGCGCCGGCCGCTGCGGCCGGGTGTCCAGCGGGGTGTGTTTCCGGCTGTACGACGAAGCCGATTTCAATCAGCGGCCGGCGCATACCGACCCGGAAATCCTGCGTTCGTCGCTGGCCGGCGTCATTCTGCGCATGAAGTCGCTCGGTCTGGCCGCCGTCGAGGAATTCCCCTTCATCGACCGTCCGGCACCGCGTGCCATCGCCGACGGCTACCAGCTGCTGCAGGAACTGGGCGCGGTGGACGAGGCGCGCGACCTCACCACGCTGGGGCGCGAACTGGCGAAGCTGCCGGTCGATCCGCGCGTCGCGCGCATGGTGCTGGCGGCGCGCGATCAGGGTGCGCTGAAGGAGGTGCTCATCATCACCGCCGGCCTGTCGGTGCAGGACCCGCGCGATCGTCCGGAAGAACGCGCCGGCACCGCCGATCAGGCGCACGCGAAGTTCGCCGACGAGCGCAGCGAATTCCTGTGGTACCTGAAGGCCTGGTCGGCGTTCGACGAGGTGTGGCATCACCAGTCGCAATCGAAGCAGCGCGAATGGTGTCGCGCCAACTTCCTGAACTGGATGCGCATGCGCGAGTGGCGCGACGTGCATACCCAGCTGCACACGCTGTGTGCCGAACACGAGTGGAAGGAAAACGAGCTGCCGGCTGCGTTCGAGCCGCTGCACCGCGCGCTTCTGGCGGGGCTGCTCGGCAATCTCGGCCTGCGCATCGAGGACGCGCGCGCCGGCGAGCCGCCGTATCTGGGCGCGCGCGGCATCAAGTTCTGGCCGCACCCCGGTTCGGCGCTGGCGAAGAAGGGTGGCAAGTGGATCATGTGCGCCGAGCTGGTCGAGACGACGCGGCTGTTCGCGCGCTGCATCGCGCGCATCGAACCTGAATGGGTGGAGGAGGTCGGTGCCCACCTGCTGCGCCGTTCGACCTACGAGCCGCACTGGTCCAAGAGCCGCGGCGAAACCGTGGCCTGGGAGCGTGGCGTCATCCACGGCATCACGCTGTACGCGAAGCGGGCGGTGCAGTACGGCAAGTCCGATCCGGCGCTGGCGCGCGAGCTGCTGATCCGCGAAGGCCTGGTCGGCGGCGACGTGACCGACATCGCACTGAAGCAGATGAAGTTCCTGCAGCACAACCTCGACCTGATCGCCCAGATCGAGCGGCTGGAGGAAAAACAGCGCCGGCAGGATCTGCTGGTCGATGAGTCGCTGATCCACGCCTTCTATGAATCGGTCGTGCCGCAGGACGTGATCGACCTGCGCGGCTTCGAACGCTGGCGCCGCGACGCCGAGCGCGAAAACCCGAAGCTGCTGCACCTGACGCGCGAACAGCTGATGCGGCACGAAGCGGCCGGCGTCAGCAGCGAACGTTTCCCGGCGAAGATGGATCTGCTCGGACAGCGGCTGAAGCTCGAATACCGGCACGAGCCCGGGGCGGCCGACGACGGCGTCACGCTGGGCGTGCCGCTCGCGCTGTTGAACCAGATTCCGGCCGCGCGGCTGGACTGGCTGGTGCCCGGACTGCTGGAAGAGAAAGTACTGCAGCTCGCCAAGACCATTCCGCCGAAACTGCGCCACCGGCTGCAGCCGGTGGCCGCCTTCGTCGCTGAATTCGTCGAGCAGGAACACGACACGTCGGAGCCGCTGGTGAAGGCGCTGGCACGAGCGATCGAACTGCGCGTCAGCCTCAAGCTGCCGCCGGACGCGATCCGCGCGGAAAACCTGCCGGCCCACCTGATCATGAATGTGCGGGTGATCGACGAACACGGGCGCGTGCTCGGCCAGTCGCGCAATCTGGCCGAGCTGCGCACGCGCCTGAAGGACGAGGTGGCGCGCCGCTTCGAAGCGGCCAGCATCGCGCTGCCCGCCGCGACGCCGGTGCCGCAGGCGGCGGCGCCATCGGTGACTGCGCCGGCCGAGATACGGACACAGGAAACGAAGGCTGCGCGCGGCAGCATGGCCGACGCGCTGGTCGCGCTTGGCGCGCGCGATGTGGTTGCGAAGGCACCGGTGCAGCCGTCGTCCCGCAAGGGCGGTGCTCAAGCGCCTGTCCCGGCGCCCCCGGCCGCGCCCGCTGCACCGACAGTCGCCGGAGGTGATAACCGTTTCCGGGCCTGGACTTTCGGCGAGCTGCCGGAACTGATGGACGTCGAGGTGGCCGGACGCATGGTGATCGGCTTTCCGGCGCTGCAGGACGAAGGCGACGCGGTCAGCCTGCGCGTGTTCGACACGCCGGAGGCGGCACAGCAGGTGCATCGCGCCGGGCTGCGCCGGCTGTTCGCGCTCGAACTGCGCGATCAGGTGAAGTACATCGAGAAAAGCCTGCCCGGCCTGCGCGACATGGCGATGCAGTACATGAATCTCGGTACCGAGCCGGAACTGCGGGCGCAGCTGGTGTCGGCGACGCTGGAACGCTGCTGCATGATGGAACCGTGGCCGCAGGACGCGGCCGCCTTTGCCCGGCGCCGCGACGAGGCGCGGCCGCGCATTTCGCTGGTGGCGCAGGAAATCGGCCGCCTGGCCGGCGCCGTGCTGACCGAATACACCGGGCTGCACAAGCGCTTCGCGGCGATGAAGGCGCATGCGCCAGCGGTGGCCGACATGCGCGCCCAGCTCGACGCGCTGGTCGGCAAGCAGTTCGTCGAACGAACGCCGTTCGAGCGGCTGACCCACTACCCGCGCTACCTGAAGGCGATTGCGCTGCGCATCGAGAAGCTGCGCGCCGATCCCGACCGCGACGCCCGCGCCATGGCCGACTGGCAGTCGCTCGCCACGCTGTGGGAACGCGAACGCATCGCGCGGGCCCGCGCCGGCGTGACCGATCCGTTCATCGACGAATTCCGCTGGCTGCTGGAGGAACTGCGCGTGCAGCTGTTCGCGCAGGAATTGCGCACGCCGGTGCCGATCTCGGTCAAGCGCCTGCAGAAGATATGGGAATCGCGTTCGCGTGGCTGACGCTGTGGCAAATGAACGGGCGTGACCATGACCATGACCGTGATGGTTGCAACTGATTACAAAAATTTAATGGGAAATTTTCACACGTCTACGGTTTTGCGCCCGTTTGTTCCCTTAGACTTCGCATCACTGCCCGGGTCGAAGGGCTGAATCCAACGCGAGGACGCAAAACATGAGCAAGAGCTACAAGTTCACGATCACCAACGGCAACGTGGTCGCGGTGTACGAGATCGAGAACGGCAGGACCAAGCTCGACCGCATCGATTCGAACGAGACCTGGACCTACGATGCGGCCACCAACCAGGTCACCCGGACCGAAACCGAGCGTGGCCAAGTCGAAACCACGGTGTTCGGTGACCTGAACAACGACGGCATCTTTGCCAAGCTCGCCCAGTCGTCAACGATGGATGGTTCCCTGCTGGCGCCGAAGGGCTACCAATTCACCATCGTTGATGGTCAGGTTACGGCCATCTTCAAGGTTGAACACGGCATCGTTGCGCCCAAGGCTTTCGAAGCGGGTGATACCTGGTCGGTACTTGATGGTCAGGTCATCAAGACCGAAACCGAACACGGCCTGACCGAGACGACGGTCTACGCTGATGCCGACGGCGACGGCATCTTTTTGAAGATTTCGCAAACCTACACCGACCCGCTGACCGGCGCCGTGGTCCAGGTCGGTCGCGAGCATGACCAGCACGGCAATTCGTCGCACGACAACTGGAATGGTGGTGCGAGTTCGGAAACCTACTACGGCGACGTCGGCAACGATCTGGTGCATGGCCACGGCGGTGATGACAGCCTGTTCGGGGGCGATGGCGAGGACCGGCTGTGGGGCGACGAGGGCGATGACCTTCTCGAAGGGGTGGATGGCAACGACGTGATGATCGGCGGCCAGGGCAACGACGACATGTTCGGCGGTGACGGCAGTGACCGCATGGGTGGCGGCGAAGGATCGGACAACCTCTATGGCGGCGCTGGCGATGACGTGCTCTCGGGCGGTGTCGGCAGTGACTATCTGGAAGGCGGTGCCGGGGATGATGCGGTGGAAGGCGGGGGCGGCGACGACGTGATCGTGGGAGCCAACGGCGCCGGATACGATGCCTATGTCGGTGGTGTCGGCGTCGACACCATTACCTATGCCGGGACCGTGCATTCGGTGAATCTGAGCCTGCTGACAGGCAGGGCCATCGGTGCCGACATCGACACCGATCTGCTGTGGCGGATTGAAAATGTGGTCGGTGGCGACGGTGACGACTTCATCGGCGGAAATGCCGTTGCCAATGTGCTCGACGGCAGTCTCGGCAATGACATCCTGCGCGGTGGTGGCGGTAATGACACGCTGATCGGTGGCGACGGTGCGGACACCGTGACTGGTGGAGCCGGCGCGGATACGTTTGTTTTCAACAACCTGTCCGAACTGGGCCTTGGCGCCAGCGCCGATCGCATCGTCGATTTCACGGCGGCCAGCCTGGACAAGATCGACCTGAGCCAGATCGATGCGGACGCCAATGTGGCGGGCGATCAGGCATTCACCTTCCTGAATGCGGTGCCCAATGCGGGTGACCAGACCGGCACAGCCTGGTTTTCCAACGGCAGCCTCTATCTCAGCTCGGACGCCGATACCGACGCCGAATATCAGATCGTGCTGACCGGTGTGAACTCGCTGACGGCGGCCGACGTTCTGCTCTGATCGAAGTCCTGCCCGGCAACCCTCCGGAAGCGCAGCTTCCGGAGGGTTTTTGCTTTTCGCAGCGAATGCCGCACTGTCCGTCACGAGGGGCAGACCGGGGCTGTCATACTTGACGCCACACCGTCACCGTCAGCCGTTGTGATGGTGATGACGCATGCACCTGGGCGACTGAAAGCCGGATTCGATGACATCCACCGAAACGAAATGCACCTGATCCGCATGGCCGCGTGTGCCGGACGATGAATTCACGCGAGAAACATTCCGAACTTCGCCAGGCCTTGACTGAACAGAAGCCGCTGTTGCACCGGACGCTCCTGTTCAGCTTCTTCGTCAATCTGCTGGTCATGGCGCCGACCGTCTACATGCTCGAAGTGTACGACCGGGTCGTGAACAGCGGCAGCGGAAAGACACTGGCGGTGCTGACGCTGCTGGTCGTGTTCGCCTACGCAGTGATGGAAGTGCTGGAGTGGGTGCGGACCGGTGTGCTGCACGACGCCGCGCTCCGGTTCGATGCGCGGGTCAGCGCGCGGGTTTTCGATACGGTGTTCGAGGCCCGCCTGCGCAGCATTCCGGCCGGCAGCACGCCGATGCTCGGCGATCTGCGGACGGTGCGCGAATTCCTGTTCGGTCCGGCAATGCGGGCGCTCATCGATGTGCCGTTCGCACTGCTCTACATTCTGATCATCTTCGTCATCAACCCGGTCATGGGCTGGATGTCGGTCGTCAGCGCCTGCCTGCTGGCCACGCTCGCCTGGCTCACCGAACGCGACACGCAGCCCGCGCTGGCGGCTGCCGGACGTGCCGCCAGTGCGGCTCAGACCTATGCGCGGAACAGCCTGCGCAATGCGCAGGTCATCGAAGCCATGGGCATGCATGCGGGCATCCATCGTCGCTGGCTGGAACGACAGAACGAATTTCTGTCACTGCAGGCCGGCGCATCCGACCGGGCGGGCACCTATTCGTCGATTTCGCGATTCACGCAGCTCGCCCAGGCTTCGCTGATGCTCGGACTGGGTGCCTGGCTGTCGATCAAGGGCGCGTTTCCCGGCAGCGGGGCGCTGATCGTCGTCGCGTCGACGCTGGGCGGGCGGGCGCTGGCGCCCATCGTGCAGCTCATCGCGACCTGGCGGCAGGTGGTTGCCGCCCGGGCGGCTTATGAGCGGCTCGACAGCCTGCTCGACAGCGTGCAACTGCGTGCGGCCGGCATGCCGCTGCCGGCGCCCCGAGGCCAGCTTTCGGTCGAAGGTGTGACCGCCGGCGCGCCGGGATCTTCCGCCGCGATCCTGCGCGGCGTCACCTTCTCGGTTGCGCCGGGCAAGCTGATGGCGGTCATCGGCCCGGCCGCTGCCGGCAAATCGACGCTCGCCCGTCTGCTGGTCGGGATATGGCCTGCCGCGAGCGGCAAGATACGTCTCGACGGCGCGGATATCTTTCCGTGGAACAAGACGGAGCTGGGCCCGCATGTCGGCTATCTGCCGCAGGACGTCGAGCTGTTCGAAGGCTCGTTCGCCGAAAACATCGCGCGCTTCAGCGACACGGACATGGCCGCCGTTGAGGCTGCGGCGCGCGCCGTCGGCGTGCATCAGCTGATCGCGGCACTGCCGCAGGGCTATCACAGTCAGATCGGCGACGAAGGCTGCTTCCTGTCGGGCGGGCAGCGTCAGCGCATCGGTCTGGCGCGCGCCATCTACGGCAACCCGCGC
Organism: Betaproteobacteria bacterium; assembly: GCA_020621405.1. Classification (GTDB taxonomy): domain Bacteria; phylum Pseudomonadota; class Gammaproteobacteria; order Burkholderiales; family Rhodocyclaceae; genus Methyloversatilis. The sequence continues at coordinate 12,096 of JAHRYN010000003.1, read as the reverse complement.
TTCATCGTACTCGACGAACCGAATTCGAGCCTGGACGACGAGGGTGAGCAGGCGCTGCTGCAGACGCTGCAGTCGCTCAAGGCGCAGGGCACCACCATCGTGGTGATCACGCACCGGACCAGCATTCTGGCAGCGGTCGATCTGATGCTCGTGCTGCACGACGGCGTGGTGAAGGCGTACGGTGCGCGCGATGACGTGCTGGCGGCGCTGCAGACGGGCGGACAGAAGCCCGCGTCGGCCGGTGCGAAGTGAGACAGGCGGGCAGATGGCACCCATGCACATGAACGCACCGCATCCTTCCGAGCGCAACGAACTGGCCGCCGCGCTGTGGACCATGCGACGCGAATTCGCGGTCTGCACAGTATTCACCATCGTCGTGAACGTGCTGATGCTGACGCCCACGCTCTACATGCTGCAGGTGTTCGACCGCGTGATGATCAGTCAGAGCGAACTGACCCTGTTCGCCGTGACCGCGGTGATGCTGTTCTTCCTTGCGCTGATGGCCTTCGCCGAATGGTCGCGCGCGCGGCTGCTGGTGCGCGTCGGCGTCAAGCTCGATGCCGGACTCAATCCCAGGGTGTTCAGGGCTGGCTATCTCTCTGCGCTCGGGCAGGGCGGAGGTCGCGCGGCAGAGGCTTTGTCCGATCTGACCAGCATCCGCCAGTTCATGACCGGAAACGGCCTGTTCGCCTTCATGGATGCGCCATGGACGCCGATCTATATCGCGGTGCTGTTCATGCTGCATCCCTGGCTGGGCGCACTGGCTGTGCTGTTTTCGGTGTTGCTGACCGCACTGGCCTGGCTGTCGCACCGGCTTTCACACGCGCCGATCGAGGCAGCGATGCTGGCGGGTACGCGGGCTGGCGACGACATGCAGGGCGTGCTGCGCAATGCCGAAGTGGTCGAGGCGATGGGCATGCTCGGCAATCTGCGCCGCCTCTGGCTCGTGCGGCACCGGCATTACCTGGGGCTGAACTGGCGGGCGACCGACATCGGTGCCCGGGTGCAGGCCATGACCAAGTTCCTGCGCTACACGCAGCAGTCCCTGGCTCTGGGGGCCGGCGCCCTGCTGGTCATCGAAGGACAGCTGAGTCCGGGCGAAATGATCGCGACCAATGTGCTCATCAGTCGCGCGACGCAGCCGCTGGATCTGATGGTCGCCAGCTGGAAACCCTTTCTCGGTGCGTGCGGCGCCTACCGGCGGCTTGCAGCGCTGCTCGGGCAGTTTCCGGCGCATGTTCCGGCCGTTGTGGAAGAACCCTTGCGCGGACATCTGGAGGTTTCGGAGCTGACCGCTTCGGCACCCGGTCGGGAGCGTCCGGTGCTGGACCGGATATCGGTCGACTTCCCGGCCGGTCTCACGACAGGCATCACTGGACCGTCGGGATCGGGAAAGTCGACGCTGGCACGTGCGCTGGTCGGCATCTGGCCGGGTGTCGAAGGACGGGTCACGCTCGACGGCACGGCCATCGGGCACTTCGACCGCGACTGGCTGGGCCCGCGCATCGGCTACCTGCCGCAGGACATCGAACTGTTCGAGGGCAGCATCGCCGAGAACGTTGCGCGCTTCGGTGCGGTCGATGCCGACAAGGTGATCCGCGCCTGCCAGCGCACCGGCGTGCATGACATGATCCTGCGGCTGCCGAAAGGCTACGACACCCAGGTCGGTGATGCCGGCACCTTCCTGTCGGGCGGGCAGCGTCAGCGCATCGGGCTGGCGCGCGCCCTGTACGGCGATCCGGTCGTTGTCGTGCTCGACGAACCCAATTCCAATCTCGACGATACCGGTGATGCCGCACTGATGCGCGCAATGCAGGACATGAAGGACGCCGGATGCACCGTGTTCGTGGTCAGCCACCGCAGCGGCATACTCGGCATCGCCGACCGCATGCTGGTGCTGAGCGACGGACGGATACAGCACTACGGTGCGCGCGCCGAGCTCATGTCCGCCACTCGCCGCCAGCCGCTGCCGGAACACGCGACAGTCCAACACTCATGACATACATCATCCAGACCGCTGACGGACAGTTTGCCGCAACTTCAGAAGGCGCGTTCATGGCCGCTCCCGCGCATGCCGGGGCACGGCCGCACGCACGCGGTTTGCGCAGAGGAGCCCTTCTATGAGCAATTCACAACCGATCAGGGGCGCAGGCCCGGAGGCCCGGCCGGACCGCGTTGCCGCCCTGCTGCAGGTCGATACCGCCCAGCCGGCACGGATCGGCCTGTGGGTGCTCGGCCTGGCTCTGGGCGGCTTCCTGCTGTGGGCCGCCCTGGCGCCGCTGGACGAAGGCGTGCCGACCTCCGGCATGGTGTCGCTGGATACCAAGCGCAAGACGGTGCAGCACCTGTCCGGCGGCATCGTTGCGCAGGTGCTGGTGAAGGAGGGGCAGTTCGTGCGTGCCGGCGATCCGCTGCTGCGCATCGACGACGCGGTGACGCAGGCGAATTTTGCGTCGGTCCGCCAGACCTACCTGACGCTGCGGGCGACCGAAGGCCGGCTGGCGGCGGAGCAGGCCGAACTGCCGTCGGTGGTATTTCATGACGACCTGACGCAGGCTGCCACCGATCCACTGGTCAGGCAGACCATGGACAACCAGCGCAGCCTCTTCCAGTCGCGTCGAACTGCATTGCAGGCCGAACTGCAGGCGATGCAGGAGTCGATGCAGGGGCAGGAGGCATCGATCCGCGGCTACGAGGGCATGCTGGCCAGTCGCCGGTCCCAGCTCCGGTTCTATGAAGAGGAACTGAAGGGCCTGCGCGAACTGGTCGCCGACGGCTATGCGCCGCGCAACAAGCAGCTCGAACTCGAGCGGCTGGCGTCGGAGTCGGTCGGCTCGATGGCCGACATCGAGGGCAGCATCCAGCGGGCCCGGCGTTCCGTTGCCGAGATGAAGCTGCGTGCCGTGCAGCGCCGGCAGGAATACCGCAAGGAGGTCGACGCGCAGCTGGCCGACGTGCGCCGGGAAGTGCAGGCGGATGCCGAGAAATTCCGGGCATCGGGCAACGAACTTGCGCGTACCACCGTACGTGCGCCGGCCGACGGTCAGGTGATGGGGCTGGTGGCACAGACCGTTGGCGGCGTGATCACGCCTGGCCAGAAGCTGATGGAGATCGTTCCGCAGAACGACAGGCTGCTGCTGGAAACGAAGGTGCCGCCGCACATGATCGATCGTGTCCGGGCCGGCATGGATGCCGACGTGCGCTTCTCGTCCTTCGCGCATTCGCCGTCGCTCGTCGTGCAGGGGAGGCTGGACTCGATTTCCGCTGACCTGATCGTCGATCCTCAGACCAGCGTCGCCTACTATCTGGCGCGCGTGTCCGTCACCCCCGACGGCATGAAGCAACTGGGGACACGCCAGCTGCAGGCCGGCATGCCGGGTGAGGTGGTGATACGGACCGGTGAGCGCACCGTGCTGACCTATCTGCTGCATCCGTTCCTGAAACGCCTTGCCGCGTCGATGAAGGAAGAGTGATGAGTCAAGCGCGAGCTTTCAGGCGGGGAGCGCTTCGACGGACGTGGCCGGCGGCATTGCTGGTCGCCATGGTCACCGCGTTTGCGGCGCCGCCGGCAGGTGCGCTCGACCTGTTGCAGGGTTTTCATCTGGCGCTGCGACAGGATGCGGCCTACCAGGCTTCCCGCGCCCAGACCGAAGCAAGCCGCGAAGCCGTGCCGCAGGCGTTTGCGCAGCTGCTGCCCAATGTGTCGATGAGCCTTGCCCGCAGCCGCAACAGCACCGACCGCGACAGCCAGAATGCGTTCGGTCAGACGGTCAGCGATTCCTATGACTACACCAGCAGCAATTACGTGCTGACCCTGCGCCAGCCCATCTACCGCAAGTACAACTTCGCCCAGTACCGGCAGGCGCAGTCGCAGGTCGAAAGTGCGGATGCCGCCTTCGACACGAGTACCCAGGATCTGCTGGTCCGGCTGGCAACGGCCTACTTCGAGGCGCTGATGGCACAGGATCAGTACGGTCTGGTGCTGGCGCAGAAGGAGGCCTATGCCCAGCAGCTGCAGGGCGCAAGGCGTGCGCTGGCCGCAGGGCAGGGCACGCGCACCGACATAGACGATGCCGAAGCACGCTACGACATGCTGCTCGCGCAGGAACTCGAGGCGCAGCAGAACCTCGGCTTCACGAAACGCCAGTTGCAGACCATCGTGAACGAACCGGTGGAATTTCTGGCCCTGCTCGATGCGGGGCGGATGCTGCTGCAGGCGCCGCTGCCGGCCAGCGCCGAGGAATGGATCGCGCGCGGCGAAGCGGTCAATCCGGAGCTGCGTACGCTCAGGGCGAACATCGCCGCAGCGAGACAGGAGCTGGAAAAGGCGCGCGCCGGGCATCTGCCGACGGTCGATCTGGTGGCTCAGGCCAGCAACAGCCGGAGCGAGAACAATGTGTCGATCAACACCCGCTACGAGACTTCTCAGATCGGCGTGCAGGTGATCGTTCCGCTGTTCGCCGGCGGTTACACCGTCTCGCAGACGCGTCAGGCAATCGCCAACATCGAGAAGTTCGAGCAGCAGTACGAGGCACGCCGGCGCGAAATCGCAATGCAGATCCGCAAGGAGTTCCAGAGCATCAGCGAGGGGGTGCTCAAGGTGCGTGCGATGGAGCGGGCCGAGCGCTCGGCCGATCAGGCGGTGTTTTCGAACCAGAAGGGGTTCCAGGCGGGCACGCGCAGCCAGGTGGACATCCTCAACGCGCAGCAGCAGCGCATGAACGTCAGACGCGATCTTGCGTCGGCGCGCTATCAGTACGTCCTTGCCCGGGTCAGGCTCAAAGGCCTGGTCGGTGCGCTGGATGAAGCCGAGATTGCGTCGATCAACGGCTGGCTGAGCCGCTAGTCCATGCCTGGTGCTGGCGACCGATGGTACAGCGACGGGGTGCGGGCTCCGGTAGCGTGACGGACGGGAAGCCGGGCGACCTCTGCGACAGGCGGCACCCTGCGTCGGCCGCCGGTGCTCGGGGAATTCGCTTACTTGCCGCCGGCCTGATCCATGCGGCGCGCCTCTTCCGGCGTGACGATCTCGAAGATGGCGACCACCTTGCGTACGCCGCCGGTCGAGGCGGCGACTTCCTTCGCCGCCTTTGCTTCGGTTTCGGTCAGCAGCCCCATCAGATAGACCTTGCTCATTTCGGTCACGACCTTGACGTGATTGGCCGACACGCGCTGCGAGTCGAGGATGCGGGCCTTCACCTTGGAGGTGATCAGCGCGTCGTTCGAACGTTCGGTCAGCGAGGACACGCCGGCGATTTCGGTTTCGTTGCTGACGCCGCGCACGTTCGGAACCTCGGCCAGGATGGTCGATGCTTCCGCGCGCGTCGCATCGTCTGCGACCTGACCGGTCAGCAGCACGTTGCGGTTGTAGCTGGTGACGTTGATGTTGGCGCGGTTGCCGAGCTTTTCGCGCAGACGCGATCCGGCGCGCAGTTCGATGCCTTCATCCTCGACCTGGGTGCCGCTGGTGCGGCGGTCGAATGCCGACATCACGGCGCCACCGGCACCGGCCGCGACGATGGGAAAGCAGCCCTGCAGCATTGGCACGCTGGTGGCGGCCAGTGCGGCAACTAGCAGCGGGCGCAGGAAGGTGCGGCGGGTATTCATGGTCGGCACGCGGGAGATCAGGGTTCTTGTCATCATTCGGTTCCTAGGAGCATGCAATCGATGCCATCGCACAGGCAGTGCAGGGTGAGCAGGTGCACTTCCTGGATGCGGGCGGTACGTTCAGCCGGTACGCAGATGTGGATGTCGTTTTCGTTCAGCAGTTCGCCGATGCGGCCGCCACCCCGGCCGGTCAGCGCGACCACGCGCATTTCGCGCTCGTGGGCGGCATGGACCGCCTCGATGACATTGTTCGAATTGCCCGAAGTCGATATCGCCAGCAGGACGTCCTGCGGTTGCCCCAGCGCCCGCACCTGCTTGGCGTATACCTGTTCGAAGCCGTAATCGTTGGCGATTGCCGTCAGCGTCGAGGTATCCACCGTCAGCGCGATGGCGGCGAGTTCCGGCCGTTCGCGTTCGTAGCGCCCGATCAGCTCCGCCGCGAAGTGCTGCGCATCGGCCGCCGAACCGCCATTGCCGCAGGCCAGTATCTTTCCCGTGGCCATCAGGCTCGCGACCATCAGTTCGACCGCATCGGCAATCGGTGCCGCGAGGATTTCCGTGGACGAAAGCTTGGTTTGCGCGCTGTCGATGAAATGCTCGGAAATGCGTGAAACCAGATTCATGGGGCATCGGAGCGTTGCGGGAAACCAGAGTTTACCAAGATCGACCGCGCAGCCCCGTTTTCTTACGAACGGAAACGAGTAAGGGTGTCGGATCTTGCCGAGTGCGCCTCACGGCAGTGGTGTCAGGTCCACGAATACGTCGACACGCAGCCGTTTCCAGGGATCGGGATCGTCGGCCAGCCGGCCTATGCGTGCCGACAGCCGGCTGCCGGCGTCCATTTCCGCTGCCGCCTCGAAATTGGCGGCGCGCGGCAGGTAGCCCAGCATGCGTCCGCGCCACAGTACGCGCACCGCGTGGCCGTCGTGCCGGTTGGCCGGCTCGCGCTCCAGCGTCAGCGCGTCGCCCTCGCGCAGCCGCGGCCACAGCTCGGCCAGCGCGTGATACTGGGCGCCGGCCAGCGGCGAGCGTTGCGCCAGCAGGCGCAGGCCCCCGGCTGCCAGTGCGCTGCCGACGAGACACAGCAGCAGGATCAGGCTAGACACCGAACGCATCGCGTATCCATTCGATGTCCGTACCGTCCAGTCCGGACAGCGCGACGACATCGAAACGGGCCGGGCGTGCCTGCGCGCGCCGGCCCTGTTCCGCCAGATAGCGCTGGGCGGCGCGGATCAGACGCGCCTGCTTGACCGGCCCGACGCTCGCAGCTGCACCACCGAAGCGCTTGTCGCGCCGCAGCCGGACCTCGACGAACACCAGCGCGTCACCGTGTTCGCATACCAGATCGAGTTCGCCGTCGGGCCAGCGCAGATTGCGTCCGAGTACGCGCAGGCCGCGCGCCTGAAGAAAGGCGGCGGCCAGGCGTTCGGCGGCGGCACCCTGTTGCGCGCGCATGTTCATGTCACGCACTCGCGCGCTTGTGGCTGTGCGCCGGCGCGCTCAGAATGGCGCCTCGCACAGCAGACGACACACGATGACCGCTTCCGATCCCCAGGTGCTTCCGCAAGATCCGGTTCCTTCCGAATTCAGGACGTTGGCATTGTATGTCGTCGGCACCCCGATCGGCCATCTCGGCGAACTTTCGGCGCGCGCCATCGGTGCGCTGCGCGCGGCCGATCTGATCGCCTGCGAGGACACGCGCGAAACTGCACGGCTGGCCCGCCATCTCGGCCTGCGCGGCCAGCTGGTGGCGGTGCATGAACACAATGAACGCAGCGGTGCGGAAAGACTTATTGCCGCGTTGCGCGACGGGCGCTGCGTGGCATTGGTGTCGGATGCCGGTACGCCGGCGGTGTCGGATCCGGGCGCCAAGGTGGTGCGTGCGGTGCAGGACGCCGGTTTCCGCGTGGTGCCGGTGAGCGGGCCGAGTGCGGCCGTGGTCGCGCTGTCGGCCAGCGGCCTGCTCGATGCGCAGTTCCGCTTCGTCGGCTTCCTGCCGCCGAAGTCGAGCGCGCGCCGCCACGCGCTGGAGGCGCTGCGCGAACAGGATTGCGCGCTGGTGTTCTACGAAGCACCGCACCGCATCGTGGAATGCGTGGCAGACATCGCGGCGGTGATGCAGCCGGAGCGCGAACTGGTGGTGGCGCGCGAACTGACCAAGCTGTTCGAACAGATCGTGCGCATGCCGCTGTCCGAAGCCTCTGCCTGGCTGCAGGCAGATGCCAATCACCAGCGTGGCGAATTCGTGCTGCTGCTGTCCGGTCCGCCGCAGCAGGGCGAGGGGCTGGATGCGGCCACGCTGCGCACGCTCGAACTGCTGCTCGACGAGATGCCGCCCAGCCGGGCGGTGAAGCTGGCGCAGGCCATCACCGGCGCGCCGCGCAAGCTGCTGTACGCGCACGCGATGGCGTGCGCCGGAGAGGCACCGGCCGATGACGATTCTTTGGGATAATCGGTGCCAACGGCACATGTCGTGCCGACCCTGATCAAGCAACGCCCGACTGGAATTCCCCTTGGACAGACTGACGATCACCCGCCCGGACGACTGGCACCTGCACCTGCGCGATGGCGCTGCGCTGGCGGCCGTGCTGCCGGATACCGCACGCCGCTTCGCGCGTGCCATCGTGATGCCCAACCTGCGGCCGCCGGTCACCACGACCGCGCTGGCGGCCGACTACCGCCGTCGCATCGTGGCGGCCCATGACGGCAATCCCTGGCTGCCGACGTTCGAGCCGCTGATGGTGCTCTACCTGACCGACAATACGCCGCCGGAGGAAATCGACCGTGCCTGCGACAGCGGCTTCGTGCATGCGGTGAAGCTGTATCCGGCCGGCGCGACCACCAATTCAGATTCCGGCGTGACCGACGTCGCACGCTGCGACGCGGCGCTCGCACGCATGGCGGAACGTGGCCTGCCGCTGCTGATACACGGCGAAGTGACCGATGGCGAGGTCGATGTGTTTGACCGCGAGGCGGTGTTCATCGAGCGCGTGCTGCGCCCGCTGCTGGCGCGTCACCCGACGCTGCGCGTGGTGTTCGAGCACATCACGACGCGCGAGGCGGCCGCCTTTGTCGCCGATGCCGGTCCGAACATCGCGGCGACCGTCACCGCGCACCACCTGCTGATGAACCGCAACGCGATCTTCGCCGGCGGGGTGCGGCCGCATCACTACTGCCTGCCGATACTGAAGCGGGAGGTGCATCGAGCGGCGCTGGTCGAGGCCGTGACCTCAGGCAATCCGCGCTTCTTTCTCGGTACCGATTCGGCGCCCCACGCACGTGGCGCCAAGGAGGCGGCCTGCGGCTGCGCCGGCTGCTACACCTCGCACGCCGGCATCGAACTGTACGCGGAGGCATTCGATCAGGCCGGTGCGCTCGACAAATTGGAGGCGTTCGCCAGCTTCAATGGTCCGGACTGGTACGGTCTGCCGCGCAATACGACGCAGATCACGCTCGTGCGCGACGCGTGGGAGGTCAAGGCCAGTCAGCAATTTGCCGATGGTGATGTTTTGGTGCCGCTGCGCGCGGGTGAGTGCGTGGCCTGGCGACTCGAGTAAACCGGACATGACACGACACCTGCGCCTGCTTCTGCTGCCGTTCGCCCTCCTGCTGGCGGGCTGCGAAATCGACAATGCGGCCTACATGATCGAGGGCAAGGAACATGCCCTGATCCTGAACCGCGAGAGGCCGTTTTTCTGGAGCGACCAGTACGAGCTGGCGATCATCGTGTCGCGTATGCCGACCTGCCAGCGGCGTCACCAGATGAAGCCGGCGCGCCTCAACAGCGCGAATGTCAGCGTCTATGAAGGTGGCGAGCCGAACCGCTACCTGCTGCGCCAGGGCAGCCGCTGGTATGCGGTGAACACGAACGACTGCGCCTTCGCGGTGATTCAGGCGCCCGATGGCGAGCCGGCGCCGATAGGCGTGTTCCGGCGCAAGGACGACATGCTCAGGTTCGTGCCGAGCAAGACGGCCGGCCCTGCCGACGATTCCTGATCTTGCGGGGCCTGCGGTGCGTGACGGCAGCGGCCCGCTGCATGGTGGCCTGCGTCACCTGCTGAGCGCTCTGGGTACGGATACGCCCGCCCCGGCTGCGATCGACGCGCTGGCAGCCGTTTCGGGCCGGCCAGCGACGTGCGGCGGGCGCTCCATCTTCTTCTCCACACCGCCGGCCGATGGTTTCGGTTACGAGGCGCGCATCGCCGCCACCGGCTGCGTGGCCACCCGTGACGGCAGCCGGCACGATCTGTTCAACGCGCTGGTCTGGCTGACCTTTCCGCGGGTCAAGGCGGCCATGAACCGGCGCCATTGCGATGAAGCCGGCCGGATCGCGCAGTCGGCCGCGGGCAGGGGGCCGGTGCGCGACGCATTGACCCAGTTCGACGAGGATGGCCTGCTGCTGGTGTCGGATGACGCGGCGCTGCTCGATGCGCTGCGCGGACATCGCTGGCGCGAGGCCATGTGGGACAGGCGCGGCAGTCTAGAATCGGCGCGCCTGTTCGTGTTCGGCCACGCCCTGATGGACAAGGCGCTGGCACCGCATTTCGGCCTGTGCGCGAAAGCTCGCTACGTCCACAGCGAGCAGCTGGAACTGTCTGCCTCTGACGTCACGCCGGCCCGAGTCGATGCGTGGCTGGCCACGCAGATCGCCGACGCGATCTGGCCGCTTTCGCCGCTCGATCTCCATCCGCTGCCGGTGCTCGGTTTGCCTGGCATGACGCCGGACAACGAAAGTGCCACGTATTTCGACGACGTACGCCAGTTCAGGCCTCTGTCGGCTCACCGCCGGCAGAAATGAAAAGGGCGGTCATCGACCGCCCTTCGTCCGGTGTCAGGCAGACCTCAGGCGAGGCGGCCGTGGCACTGCTTGTATTTCTTGCCGGAGCCGCAGTGGCAGGGATCGTTGCGGCCGATCTTGGGGCCGCTCTGCGCCGGCTGTGCCGCCGCGTTGCCGACGGCCGGCGGTGCCAGGGGATCGACGTCCTCCCCGGCCAGCGTCGGATCGAAGTCGGCGTGCGTGTAGCGCATGTTTTCCAGTGCAGGCGCAACCGGTTCGCTTTCCTCGATCTGCTCGGGTGAGCGGATTTCGACGTTCATCAGCACGTGGGTGACATCGGCCCGCACCGAATCCAGCAGACCTTCGAACAGTTCGAACGCCTCGCGCTTGTACTCCTGCTTCGGGTTCTTCTGTGCATAGCCGCGCAGATGGATGCCCTGGCGCAGGTGGTCGAGCGCCGCCAGATGTTCGCGCCAGTGGCTGTCCAGACTCTGCAGCATCACGTTGTGCTCGAACTGGCCGAAGGATTCCTTGCCCACCAGCGCGACCTTGACTGCGTACTGGTCGTCCGACAGGTCGGTGATGCGCTTGAGCAGGTCGTCGTCGGCGAGGCTGGGTTCGGCGGCGAGCCATTCGGCCAGCGGCGCATCGATGCGGTATTCCGACAGTAGTGCCGACTGCGCACCCTGCAGGTCCCACTGTTCCTCGATGCTTTCCACCGGTACGTACTGGCGGAAGGTGTCGGACAGCACGCTGTGGCGCATTGCCGTAATGGTTTCCGAAATGTCACCGGCTTCGAGCAGCGAGTTGCGCTGCTCGTAGATCACCCTGCGCTGGTCGTTGGCGACGTCGTCGTATTCGAGCAGCTGCTTGCGGATGTCGAAGTTGCGCTGTTCGACCTTGCGTTGCGCCGATTCGAGCGAGCGGTTGACCATCGCGTGCTCGATCGCCTCGCCTTCCGGCATCTTGAGCCGGATCATGATGGCGTTCAGGCGCTCGCCGCCGAAGATGCGCATCAGCGAGTCTTCGAGCGACAGGTAGAAGCGCGACGAACCGGGGTCGCCCTGACGGCCGGAACGGCCGCGCAGCTGGTTGTCGATGCGACGCGATTCGTGGCGTTCGGTGCCGATGATGTGCAGGCCGCCGGCGGCAATCACCTGCTCGTGCAGGGCGGTCCATTCGATACGCAGCTTTTCGATGCGGGCAGCACGGTCGGCGTCGTCGATGCTCGTATCCTGCTGCAGCGCGTGCACCGGCTTTTCCACATTGCCGCCGAGCACGATGTCGGTGCCGCGACCGGCCATGTTGGTGGCGATCGTTATGACGCCCGGACGCCCGGCCTGCGCGATGATTTCCGCTTCGCGCTCGTGCTGCTTCGCGTTCAGCACCTGGTGCGGCAGCTTTTCCTTGTTCAGCAGCCCGGACAGCAGCTCTGAATTCTCGATCGACGTGGTGCCCACCAGTACCGGCTGGCCGCGCTCATGGCAGTCCTTGATGTCGGCGATCACCGCCGCGTACTTTTCCTGGGCCGTGCGGTACACCAGATCGTTCATGTCCTTGCGGATCATGTCGCGGTGCGTCGGAATGACGACCGTTTCCAGACCGTAGATCTGGTGGAATTCGTAGGCTTCGGTGTCCGCCGTGCCGGTCATGCCGGCCAGCTTGCCGTACATGCGGAAGTAGTTCTGGAAGGTGATCGAGGCCAGCGTCTG
>JAHRYN010000010.1:61523-81130 GCA_020621405.1 Betaproteobacteria bacterium | reverse complement strand
CCTGCCGGTGGTGCGCGACCTGATCGTCGACATGACGCAGTTCTTCAAGCAGTACCACTCGATCAAGCCCTACCTGATCAACGAAGAGCACCCGCCCGAGCGCGAGCGGCTGCAGTCGCCGGAAGACCGCGAGGAACTCAATGGTCTGTACGAGTGCATCCTGTGTGCCTGCTGCTCGACATCCTGCCCGTCGTTCTGGTGGAATCCGGACAAGTTCGTCGGCCCGGCCGGCCTGCTCGCCGCCTACCGCTTCCTCGCGGATACGCGTGACCAGGCGACCAGCGAACGTCTCGATAATCTTGAAGATCCATACAGATTGTTCCGTTGTCACACCATCATGAATTGCGTGGACGTGTGCCCGAAGAGCCTGAATCCGACGCGCGCCATCGGCAAGATCAAGGACATGATGGTCCGGCGGGCAGTCTAGGCATGGACGGCGCGAACGATCGTCCGGTCAGTCCCGGCCGCCTGCTGTGGCACTGCAGGCGCGGGCTGCTGGAGCTGGACCTGATCCTGCAGCGCTTTGTCGAGCATGGTCTTGAAAAGTTGAACGAAAACCAGAGGGCGGATCTGTTTGAACTGCTCCGTTATGACGACATCACCTTGTTGGCGATTGTGAGTGGGCGCGAGGAGTGCGAGGAGACGCGCCTTAAGGGGATGGTCGATTTACTGCGGGCTGCCTGATCGGGCGGCTCCGATGACCAGGGCCATTTTGAGGAAGTTAAGAGGTTAGACATGACAAATCAACGCACCGCTACGCTGACCATCGACGGTCAGACCACCGAATTCCCGATCATGAGCGGCACGGTCGGCGCTGATGTGGTGGATATCCGCACGATGTATGCCAAGACTGGCATGTTTACGTACGACACCGGTTATCTCTCGACTGCCAGCTGCAAGTCGCACATCACCTACATCGATGGCGACAAGGGCGAGCTGTGGTATCGCGGTTACCCGATCGAGCAACTGGCAGAGCACTGCGACTTCCTCGACGTGTGCTACCTGCTGAAGAACAGCGAACTGCCGAACACCGAGCAGAAGGCTGAATACGTCGGTCAGATCATGCGCCACAACCTGGTGCACGAGCAGCTGGCCCGCTTCTTCCAGGGTTTCCGTCGTGACGCTCACCCGATGGCCGTCATGGCTGGCGTGGTCGGCGCGCTGTCCGCCTTCTATCACGACGGCATGGACATCTCGGACCAGACGCACCGCGACATCTCGATCAACCGCCTGATCGCCAAGATGCCGACCATCACCGCGATGGCGTACAAGTACTCGATCGGCCAGCCGTTCATGTACCCGCGCAACGACCTGAGCTACGCCGCGAATTTCATGTACATGATGTTCGGCACGCCGTGCGAGGAATACGTTCCGAACCCGGTGCTGGTCAAGGCGGTCGACCGCATCCTGACGCTGCATGCCGATCACGAGCAGAACGCATCGACCTCGACCGTCCGTCTGGCCGGTTCGTCAGGCGCCAACCCTTACGCCGTCATGGCCGCCGGCATCGCCTGTCTGTGGGGCCCGGCGCACGGTGGTGCGAACGAAGCGTGTCTGGAAATGCTGGAAGAAATCGGTGACGTGTCGCGCGTTCCCGAGTACATCAAGCGCGCCAAGGACAAGAACGACAGCTTCAAGCTGATGGGCTTCGGTCATCGCGTGTACAAGAACTTCGACCCGCGCGCCAAGCTGATGCGCCAGACCTGTCATGAAGTCCTGACGGAACTCGGCCTGCAGAACGACCGTCTGTTCAAGCTGGCGATGGAACTGGAGCGGATCGCGCTGGAAGACGACTACTTCATCGAGAAGAAGCTCTACCCGAACGTCGACTTCTACTCGGGCATCGTGCAGAAGGCGCTTGGCATCCCGACCTCGATGTTCACCTGCATCTTCGCCATGGCTCGCACCATCGGCTGGATCACGCAGTGGAACGAAATGATCACCGATTCGGAGTACAAGATCGGCCGTCCGCGCCAGCTGTATGTCGGCCCGGCACGTCGCGACGTCAAGCCGCGCTGAGTCTGCAACAACCCAGCAGTCTTGCGGAAGACTGCTGGGTGTAGAAAAAAACCGCAATGCAGGAGGCATTCCCGAACTTCACGAAACGGCAGGGTGCGCGACACGACCGGTGGCGCGTGGCCCGACCGCGTGAAAGTCGCGACAACTAGCCCGGGCCATTCCGGGCGGAGGAGCGAGTCATGATGCAGATGTTGAGTCATTCGTATCTCTTCGGAGGCAACGCGCCTTTCGTCGAGGAGCTTTACGAGTCCTATCTCGCCAACCCCGGATCGGTACCCGATTCCTGGCGAACCTATTTCGAATCCCTGCAGAACCTTCCCGGCGCAGCTTCCGACGTGGCGCATGCGCCCGTGGTGGCGTCGTTCGCCGAGCTGGCCAAGCGCGGCCCCGTGCGTGCTTCGGCCGCCGGCGAGGACAAGCGCCAGGTCGGGGTGCTGCAGATGATCAACGCCTACCGTTTCCTCGGAAACCGCTGGGCGCAGCTCGATCCGCTGAAGCGTGCCGAGCGGCCGGACATCTCCGAGCTCGAGCCGTCGCATTACGGCTTCACCGAAGCCGATCTGGGCGATACCTTCAGCACCGGCTCGTTCCAGTTCCCGCCGGAAGACCGCGCCAGCCTGCGCGAAATTCTCGAAGCGGTAAGGCAGGTGTATTGCGGCAGCGTCGGCGCCGAATACATGTACATGACCGACATCGCCCAGAAGCGCTGGATTCAGGCGCGTCTTGAGCCGATGCGCGGCAACTACGGCTACTCGGCGCAGGACCGCACGCGTTTCCTGGAGCGCGTGACCGCGGCCGAAACGCTCGAGCGCTACCTGCACACCAAGTACGTCGGCCAGAAGCGCTTCTCGCTCGAAGGCGGCGAATCGACCATCGTCGCGATGGACGAACTGATCCGCGTGGCCGCCGGCCAGGGCGTACAGGAAATCGTCATCGGCATGGCCCACCGCGGCCGCCTGAACGTTCTGGTCAATACGCTGGGCAAGGCGCCGTCGATGCTGTTCTCGGAATTCGAGGGCAAGGCGGCGTCCGACCTGTCGGCCGGCGACGTCAAGTACCACATGGGTTTCTCGTCCGACGTATCGACGCCTGCGGGCCCGGTGCATTTGACGCTCGCGTTCAATCCGTCGCACCTTGAGATCGTCAATCCGGTGGTGGTCGGCTCGGTCTATGCGCGCCAGCGTCGCCGCGGCGACCGCAGCGGCACGCAGGTGGTGCCGGTCATCCTGCATGGCGATGCGGCTGTTGCAGGACAGGGCGTCAATCAGGAAATGCTGAACTTCTCGCAGACGCGCGGTTACGGCGTCGGCGGCACCGTTCACATCATCGTGAACAACCAGATCGGTTTCACCACCTCCGATCCGCGCGACTACCGCTCGTCGCTGTACTGCACCGACATCTTCAAGATGATCGAAGCGCCGATCTTCCACGTCAATGGCGATGATCCGGAAGCGGTCGCTTTCGTGACCAAGCTGGCGATGGAATTCCGCGCCGAATTCAAGAAGGACGTGGTCATCGACGTCATCTGCTACCGCAAGCTCGGCCACAACGAGCAGGACGAGCCGATGGTGACGCAGCCGCTGATGTACAAGAAGATCGCCGCGCATCCGGGTACGCGCAAGCTGTACGCCGACCGTCTGATCACCCAGGGCATCATCGGCGAGACCACGCCGGAACAGATCATCGCCGACTACCGTGCCGCGCTCGACGAAGGCCGTCTGGCGCAGAACCCGGTGCTGACCAACCATCAGCGCCGCTATGCCACGGACTGGACGCCGTTCCTGAAGCAGCCCTACACCGACGTGTGCGACACCCGTGTGCCGAAGGAGGAACTGGTCCGTCTGGGTCAGCGCCTGACGGCGATCCCGGAAGACTTCACGCTGCATTCGCGCGTGCAGAAGATCATCGACGACCGTCGCTCGATGGCGCAGGGCGACCTGCCGGTGGACTGGGGCATGGGCGAGAACCTGGCCTACGCCACCATGCTGGTCGAAGGCTACGGCGTGCGCATCTCGGGTGAAGACGTCGGTCGCGGCACCTTCTTCCACCGCCATGCAGTGCTGCACGATCAGAAGCGCGAGAAGTGGGACAGCGGCAACTACGTGCCGCTGCAGCGCCTGCAGGACAATCAGGCACCATGCCTGATTGTCGACTCCGTGCTGTCCGAGGAAGCCGTTCTGGCCTTCGAATACGGCTACTCGACGACCGAACCGAACGAGCTGGTCGTCTGGGAAGCGCAGTTCGGCGACTTCGCCAACGGCGCACAGGTGGTGTTCGACCAGTTCATCGCGTCGGGCGAAGCCAAGTGGGGTCGTCTCAGCGGCCTGACCATGATGCTGCCGCACGGCTATGAGGGTCAGGGTCCGGAGCACTCGTCGGCACGCATCGAGCGCTACATGCAGCTGTGCGCCGAGAACAACTGGCAGGTCACGATTCCGAGCACGCCGGCGCAGATCTTCCACCTGCTGCGTCGCCAGATGCTGCGCAAGGTGCGCAAGCCGCTGGTCATCATCACGCCGAAGTCGCTGCTGCGTCACAAGGACGCGGTATCGACGCTCGACGAGCTGTCGACCGGCCGCTTCCAGCCGGTCATCGCCGAGGTGGATGATCTGGACGACAAGGCAGTCGAGCGCGTCGTCATGTGCAGCGGCAAGATCTACTACGAACTGCTGGCCTACCGTCGTGCCCAGGGCATCAAGAACGTGGCGCTGGTGCGCCTCGAGCAGCCCTATCCCTTCCCGGCTGACGAAGTGGCGGCCCAGATCGCCCGCTACCCGAACATCAGCGGCGTCACCTGGTGCCAGGAAGAGCCGCGCAACCAGGGCATGTGGTACTGGCTGATCTCGCGCCAGCACCTCGGCCGTGCAGTCGGAAACGACATCAAGCTCGAACTCGTTGCCAGGCCGGCGTCCGCATCGCCCGCGGTCGGATACAACGCCAAGCACCAGGCGCAGCAGAAGACCGTGATCGAAGCCGCGTTCACCACAGGAGTGGGGCGCTGAAGCGCCCCCGTCAGGGAGACAAGACCAAATGCTTATCGAAGTGAAGGTTCCCCAGCTGTCCGAATCCGTGGCCGAAGCCACTCTCGTGCGCTGGCATAAGAAAGTCGGCGAATCCGTCGCCCGCGACGAAAACCTGATCGACATCGAAACCGACAAGGTCGTGCTCGAGACGCCGGCGCCCGACGCCGGTGTCCTGGTCGCCATCATCAAGCAGGATGGCGCATCGGTCACCAGCAACGAGCTGATCGCGCAGATCGATACCGAAGGCAAGGCGACCGTGGCAGCACCGGCGGCTGCCGCTCCGGCTGCAGCGCCTGCCGCGGCAGCCGCTGTGGTGTCGACCGCTTCGGCGTCGGCCCCGGCCAGCCCGGCGGCACGCAAGATCATGGACGAACGCGGTCTGTCGGGCAGCGACGTCCAGGGCACCGGTCGCGGTGGCCGCATCACCAAGCCGGATGCGCTCGGTGCCGCGGCGCCGGCACCGGCTGCCGCGGCGGCCCGCCCGGCCGCCGCACCGGCTGCGGCCACGCCGTCGCTGCCGCAGCCGCCGGTACCGGTCAGGCTCGAAGAACTGCTGGCCGACCGCCCGCAGCAGCGTGTGCCGATGTCGCGCCTGCGCGCCCGCGTCGCCGAGCGTCTGCTGCAGTCGCAGGCTCAGAACGCCATCCTGACCACGTTCAACGAAGTGAACATGCAGCCGGTGATGGACCTGCGCAAGAAGTACGCCGAGAAGTTCGAGAAGGCGCACGGCGTCAAGCTCGGCTTCATGTCCTTCTTCGTCAAGGCGGCACTGCAGGCACTGCGCAAGTTCCCGCTGCTGAACGCATCGGTCGATGGCAACGACATCGTCTATCACGGCTTCTTCGACATCGGCATCGCCGTCGGCAGCCCGCGTGGTCTGGTCGTGCCCATCCTGCGCGATGCCGATCAGATGAGCTTTGCCGACATCGAACTGAAGATTGCCGAATTCGGCCAGAAGGCCAAGGACGGCAAGCTGTCGATGGAAGAACTGACCGGCGGCACGTTCTCCATCTCGAATGGCGGCGTGTTCGGCTCGATGCTGTCGACGCCCATCATCAACCCGCCGCAGTCGGCCATTCTCGGCATCCATGCCACGAAGGACCGTCCGGTTGCCGAAAACGGCCAGGTGGTGATCCGTCCGATCAACTACCTCGCAATGTCCTACGACCACCGGATCATCGACGGTCGCGAGGCAGTGCTCGGTCTGGTGACGATGAAGGAAGCGCTGGAAGACCCGGCGCGCCTGCTGTTCGACGTATAACTTCACAGTCCGGGGCAGGGGCACGGCAAGGGTTTTTCCGCTCGGCCGTGCCTCCTGTGCCCTGTATCTCGTACCTCGCTTGCGGAGCAAAGCATGTCCAAAGAATTTGATGTCGTCGTGATCGGTGCCGGTCCCGGCGGATATGTCGCGGCAATCCGTGCTGCCCAGCTGGGCCTGAGCACCGCCTGCGTGGAATACAACAGCTACGCCGATCCGAAGGGCGATGTGCGCCTGGGTGGCACCTGTCTGAACGTCGGCTGCATTCCGTCGAAGGCGCTGCTGCAGTCGTCGGAACTGTTCGAGCAGGCCAATCACAGCTTCGTCATGCACGGCATTTCGATCGAAGCGCCGCGCATGGACGTCGGCGTGATGATGAAGCGCAAGGACAACATCGTCGGTCAGCTGACCACCGGCATCCGCGGCCTGTTCAAGAAGAACAACGTGACGCTGCTGAGCGGCAAGGGCAGCTTCGCCGGCCGTGAAGACGAGAAGTGGAAGATCGCGGTGACCCGCAACGGTGCGACCGAACACGTTCTGGCCAGGCACGTCATCGTCGCCACTGGCTCGCGTGCGCGTCATCTCCCGGGCATCGAGGTCGACAACAAGTTCATCTGCGACAACGAAGGCGCTCTGTCCTTCGACGGCGCACCGAAGAAGCTGGGCGTGATCGGCGCCGGCGTCATCGGACTGGAACTGGGCAGCGTGTGGAAACGCCTCGGCGCCGAGGTGACCATCCTCGAAGCCGCACCCGACTTCCTCGCCTCGGCCGACGCGGCGATCACCAAGGAAGCGTGGAAGGTCTTCACCGCGAAGCAGAAGCTCGGCATCAAGCTCGGTGTCAAGATCGGCAAGGTCGAGCGCACCGCGAACGGCGTGCGCGTCGAATATGAACTGAAGGACGAACAGCAGGTGCTCGAGTGCGACCGCCTGATCGTGTCGGTCGGCCGCATTCCGAACACCGACGGTCTGGAAGGCAACGCGGTCGGCCTGAAGATCAGCGAACGCGGCTTCATCGAAGTCGATGCGCAGTGCCGCACCAACCTGCAGAACGTGTGGGCGGTGGGCGACGTGGTGCCGGGCCCGATGCTGGCGCACAAGGGCATGGAAGAAGGCGTCATGGTGGCCGAATGCATCGCCGGCCAGCACGGTCACGTCAATCACGACACCGTGCCCTGGGTCATCTACACGCACCCGGAAATCGCCTTCGTCGGCAAGACCGAAGCCCAGCTCAAGGCCGAAGGCATCGAGTACAAGGCCGGCCAGATCCCGTTCGCCGCCAACGGCCGCGCGCTGGGGCAGGGCGACACGACCGGTTTCGTGCGCATGTACGCCTGCGCCAAGACCGACCGCATCCTCGGTGTGCACGTGATCGGCAACAACGCATCGGAACTGATCGCGGAAGCCGTCGTGGCAATGGAATTCGGTGCCTGTTCGGAAGACATCGCTCGCATCTGTCACGCGCATCCGACCCTGTCGGAAGTCATGCACGAAGCCGCTCTGGCCTGCGACAAGCGACCACTGCACTTCTGATACCGGGCAATGCCGCACGAAATCCTCAAGGTCCCCGAAATGGGGATGCTGGAAGCCTTCGAGGCGGCGCTCAAGTCGCACGGCTACGAGGCGGACGAGTCGCAGCGGGCCGCCGCCCGGAGGCTGCAGCAGCTCTACGCTGATCTGCTCGGCTTCAAGGCGGCGCGCCGCAGCCAGTTGCGCAAGCTGCTGTCGCGCGCGCAGCCACCGCGTGGCGTGTATTTCTGGGGTGGTGTCGGGCGCGGCAAGAGCTTTCTGATGGACTGCTTCTTCGACGCCGTGCCCTACCGGCGCAAGCGCCGCGTGCACTTCCACGCCTTCATGCAGCAGATCCACGACGCGCTGAAGAAGCACAAGTCGGAAGCGGATCCGCTCGCCCAGGTCGCCGACGAACTGGCGAAGTCCACGCGTCTGCTGTGCTTCGACGAATTCCACGTGTCCGATATCGCCGACGCGATGATCCTCGGCCGGCTGGTCGAGGCGCTGTTTGAGCGCGGCGTCATCCTGGTCGCCACCTCCAACTATCCGCCGGACGGGCTCTATCCGAACGGCCTGCAGCGGCAGAACTTCCTGCCCACGATAGAACTGCTGAAGAAGCAGCTCGAAGTGTTCGAACTCGACGCCGGCGTCGACTACCGCCTGCGTTCGCTCGAACGCATGGACATCTATGTGGTGCCGAACGGTCCGGAAGCCGATGCTAAGCTGGCGGAAGATTTCCGGCAGATCTGCGGCGATCCGTCACCGGACGACGGTCCGCTGGAAATCCTGGGCCGTACGCTGAAGACGCGCCAGCGCTCGCTGGGCGCAGTCTGGTTCGATTTCCAGGAACTGTGCGGCGGTCCACGTTCGCAGAACGACTATCTGGAACTGGCGCGCCGCTATCACTCGATACTGATCTCCGACGTACCGAAGATGGGGCGCGAGCACGCCAACGAGGCGCGTCGTTTCACCTGGCTGGTCGATGTGCTGTACGACTTCCGGGTCAAGCTCATCATGTCGGCCGAAGTCGAAGCGAACCTGCTCTACACCGACGGCCCGCACGCCAACGAATTCACCCGCACGGTCAGCCGCCTGATCGAAATGCGCACCCGCGAATACCTCGCCGAAGCGCATCGCGTCGACTTCGATGGCGCCCCGCCTGTCGCAGCCTGACAGGCACGCGGATCCGCGTAACGGATCGCGAGCATGGCTCGCTCCTACAAAAACGCAGAACGTCGCCTGCAAGCGCGCCGGCCATCCCCTGTAACGCGATGACCGCTCTCCTGCAGGAGCGAGCCATGCTCGCGATTCCTCGCGTCAAATTCGTGCCTGCCGATGATCGACGCGCGGATCGCGACCATGGGATGCTTACAAAATCGCGGTGCTGGCTGAATCATGGCTTGATCAGTGCCTGTGCAGGCCCGCCGCACGACGGTGCAACCGGCTTGCGGTAATCTGCCTGATCGATCCGAGCGGTGCTCACCATGCCTGTCCGACCCCTTCTTGCCCGAGCCGTCTTCCTGTTGCTGCTGTTGCCGCTCGTGTCCTGGGCGCAGACGAAACTCGACATCATTCCGCTGCAGCACCGTACGCCGGAACAGATCCTGCCGGCGCTGAAACCGCTGGTCGGCGGCGATGCGGCGCTGTCCGGGGCGAACAACCGCATCTTCATCCGAGGCGATGCGGCCACGCGTGCGGCGGTCAAACAGGCGATCGAGGCGATGGACACGCCGCTGCGCAGTCTGATGATCTCCGTGCGCCAGGACAACGACGACTCGGTCGGTCGCGATGGCGCCGCGGTGTCGGGCAGCGTCGGCGCCGGTGGCGTGTCGGTTGTGGCGCCCGACGAAGGTGACGACGGTGTGGTGGTCGAACGGCGCAGCGGCGCCAACCGGCCAGGTGCGCGCGTGTGGTCGACACGCGGCAACGCGAACGACCGGCTGTCGCAGCGCGTGCAGGTGGTCGAAGGCGGCGCGGCCTTCATCCAGATCGGCAGTTCGATTCCCATCCCGTTCAGCCAGATCGCGGTCGGTCCCGGCGGCGCCGCGGTCACCCAGGGCACCGAGTACCGCGACATCGGCAGCGGCTTCTACGCGCTGCCGCGCATCAACGGCGACCGGGTGACGCTCGACATCTCGCCGCAGAAGGAATCGCTGTCCGACACGCAATACGGCGAAATCCGCAGCGCGCGGCTGGTCAGTACCGTGCGCGGGCGGATCGGCGAGTGGATCGAACTCGGCGCCAGCGGCTACAACGAGCAGGTCACGCGGCGCGGCGTCACCCGCTACGGCACGCGCGACGTGCAGGAACAGCGCCGGGTGTGGGTCAAGGTCGACATCGTCCAGTAGTGCCGGCCTGACGGCGGTCGCGCCGGAGCACCGAGGTTCATGAATTTCCCTAGTCCAGCTTCATTCCGACGACGACGCGGGTGCATGCGCTGCAGTCGATACTGCAAGTGCGCTAAGAGATAGCGCGCTTCAATTACACCAACCGACTGTCAGGAGAAAACCATGAGCTGGGAAACCCCGAAGGCGACCGACCTGCGTTTTGGCTTTGAAATCACGATGTACATCGCCAACCGCTGAGGTGGTGAAGGGCCCGGCTGGCGCGAGCTTGCCGGGCCCTTGTCTTTCGTCCTGCATGGACATATCGAACAAACAGAGTGCCCGCACACGGGTACCGGAGGAGAAGCATGCGTCTGCACGTACTGGGGTCAGGAGCCGGCGGCGGCTTTCCGCAGTGGAACTGCAACTGCCGCAACTGTGACGGTCTGCGCAAGGGCACGATCAAGGCGCGCGCACGTACGCAGTCGTCGATCACGGTCAGCGGCGATGACGAGAACTGGGTGCTGTTCAACGCCTCGCCCGACATCCTGACGCAGTTCCAGCAATTCCCCGCGCTGCAGCCCGCGCGCGCGCTGCGCGACACCGCGGTCAGGGCCATCCTGCTGATCGACGGCCAGATCGATCACACCACCGGGCTGTACATGCTGCGCGAACATCGCCAGCCGCATGAAATCTGGTGCACGCCGCCGGTGCAGGAAGACCTCAGCCAGGGCAATCCGCTGTTCCGCCTGCTTGGCCACTACTGCGGCGTGAACTGGAACGCGCTGCCGATCGACGAAACCGCATTCGAAATGAAGGGCGTGCCCGGCCTGCGCTTCCGCGCGCACGGGCTGCGCAGCAACGCGCCGCCGTATTCGCCGCGGCGCGACCGCCCGGTGCCGGGTGACAACGTCGGCGTCACCATCGAGGACACGTGGACCGGCCGCAAGATCTACTACGCGCCGGGTCTGGTCGACGTCGAGCCGCACGTGTGGGCGGCGATGCAGGCGGCCAACGTGGTGCTGGTCGATGGCACCTTCTGGACCGACGACGAAATGATCGCGCTCGGCGCGTCGAAGAAGCACGGACGCGACATGGGCCATCTGCCGCAGAGCGGCCCCGGCGGCATGATCGAGTGGCTCGGCAAGCTGCCCGCCACCACCCGCAAGATCCTCATCCATATCAACAACACGAATCCGATCCTCGATGAGGAGAGCCCGCAGCGCCGCGAACTGGACGCGCACGGCATCGAGGTCGCCCACGACGGAATGGACATCACGGTATGAGCACGGAAAAAGCCTGGAACCATCAGGAATTTGAAGCGAAGCTGCGCGAGAAGGGTGCGGCGTACCACATCCACCATCCGTTCAACGTCATGCTCAATACCGGCAAGGCCAGGCCGGAACAGATACGCGGCTGGGTAGCCAACCGTTTCTACTACCAGATCGCGATTCCGGTGAAGGACGCAGCCATCCTGTCCAACACGCCGGATCGCGAGATCCGCCGCCAGTGGATACAGCGCATTCTCGACCACGACGGCTACGAAATCACCGCGCCGGACGGCACCACGGTGCGCGACGACGGCGGCATCGAAGCCTGGATCAAGCTGGGCGAAGCCACCGGCCTGACGCGCGACGAAATCGTCGACCTGCGCCACGTAGTGCCCGGCGTGCGCTTTGCCGTGGACGCCTACATCAACTTCGCGCGCCAGCGCCCGTGGCAGGAGGCTGTGTGCTCGTCGCTGACCGAGCTGTTCGCGCCGAAGATCCACAAGGAACGCCTCGCCAACTGGCCCGAGCACTATCCGTGGATCGAATCGTCCGGCCTGCAGTACTTCCGCAACCGCGTGACGCAGGCGCGCCGTGACGTGGAGCAGGGCCTGGCGGTGACGCTGAACTACTTCGACACGCCGGCGCTGCAGGCGCGTGCGCTGGAAATCCTGCAGTTCAAGCTCGACGTGCTGTGGACCATGAACGACGCCATGGCCAACGCCTACGGCGTCAACAAGTGAAACCGGGGCGAGCGACGCGATGACCATCACGACCGAAACCGTACCGAAAGTCGGCCGCAACTTCCGCATCCAGTGGGAGTCGGCGCAGGACGCCTGGGTGCTGCTGTACCCGGAGGGCATGGTGAAGCTGAACCAGAGCGCCGGCGAAATCCTGAAGCGCTGCGACGGTTCAGCGTGCGTGGCCGACATCGTGGCCGACCTCGAAACCACCTTCAACACGCAGGGACTGGAAGGCGACGTGATCGGCTTCATCGAGCTGGCGGTCCAGCAGAAATGGGTGGAATGACATGAACGACATGGCCGAAGCCGGCGCGGCGCAGCAAACCTCGAAAATCGGGCCACCGTTTTGGCTGCTGGCAGAACTGACCTACCGCTGCCCGCTGCACTGCGTCTATTGCTACAACCCGGTCGATTTCGCCAGCACGGCTGAAGAACTGAGCACCGAGGACTGGTTCAGGGTGCTGCGCGAGGCGCGCGAGCTCGGTTCGGTGCAGTGCGGCTTTTCCGGTGGCGAGCCTATGCTGCGCGACGACCTCGAACTGATCGTCGCCGAGGCGAGCCGGCTCGGTTACTACACCAACCTGCTGACGTCGGGCGTCGGGCTGACCGAAAAGCGCATCGCCGCGCTGAAGGAAGCCGGGCTGGCGCACATCCAGCTGTCGTTCCAGGACTCCACGCGTGAGGTCAATGACTTCCTGTCGTCCACCCGCACCTTCGACCTGAAGCGCCGTGCGGCCGACATGATCAAGGCGCACGGCTATCCGATGGTGATGAACTGCACCATCCACCGGCACAACATCGACCACATCGAAGCCATCCTGCAGCTCGCGTCCGACATCGATGCCGAGTACGTCGAACTGGCCAACACCCAGTACTACGGCTGGGCGCAGGTCAATCGCGACCAGCTGCTGCCGTCGCGCGAACAGCTCGAACGCGCCGAGCGCATCACCAACGAGTGGCGCGCGAAGCACGGCAACAAGATGAAGCTGTTCTTCGTCGTGCCCGACTACTACGAGACGCGGCCGAAGAAGTGCATGAACGGCTGGGGCAACATCTTTCTGACCATCACGCCGGACGGCAAGGCGCTGCCCTGCCACACCGCGCGCATGCTGCCGGGGCTGGAATTCCCCAGCGTGCGCGACATGTCGATCCGCGAAATCTGGTACGAATCGGAAGGCTTCAACCGCTACCGCGGTACCGGCTGGATGAAGGAGCCTTGTTCCAGCTGTCCGGAAAAGGAAAAAGACTTCGGCGGCTGCCGCTGCCAAGCCTATATGGTCGCCAACGATCCGGCCGCCGCCGACCCGGTCTGCGACAAGTCACCCTTCCACCACAAGATCGCCGAAGCCGTCGCGCTCGCCCAGCAGCCCGGCAACCCGGCGCAGGTCAAACCGCTGATCTTCCGCGGCCCGAAGGAATCGCTGGAACTCAACCGGCCGTTCTGATCCGCAGAGTGGAATCGCGAGCATGGCTCGCTCCTACGAAAACCGTGACACGGCACTTCCCGTAGGAGCGAGCCATGCTCGCGATTTCCCGCGTAAATTCCGTGCCTGTCGTTGATCCACGCCCGCATCGCGACCATGGCTCGCTCCTGCAGGGACGGTACCGCGACAACAAAGGCCATCGCGACGGTTTTCGTAGGAGCGAGCCACGCTCGCGATGGCAGCCGCTCCGGCCAATGAATGATTTCGGCGTTCATTCCATTTTTTATTCAAAAGTCATGTAATAGCATCCGCCGATGCCAAACAGTTACTACGCGCACCGTCTTCGTCGTGGCCGGACGTCCGTTTCTGGCCAGATCTACCACGTCACCACCACAACGATCGATCGGGAGCCGAGGTTCCTGGATATTTCGAGTGCCCGCACGGTGATTCGAATCCTGATGATGTCCGATGACCGGAAGGACTCCGAGACGCTCGCATTCGTGCTGATGCCCGACCACCTGCACTGGCTGTTCGCGCTGGGTGAGGGCAGATCGTTGTCCCGCGTCGTGCAGAGGGTCAAATCATCGAGCGCACGCCTGATCGGCCAAACCGTCTGGCAGAAGGGGTTTCATGACCGTGCCTTGCGGGCGGAAGAAGACGTTCGGAACGTCGCTCGCTACATCATCGCCAATCCGCTTCGTTCGGGCCTGGCCGACAACGTAGGTGATTACCCGCTCTGGGACGCTGTCTGGCTCTGAACCGCTGTCGCGAGCATGGCTCGCTCCTGCAGAAGAGGCGTTGCGGCGCTACGCGTGCGAGACGGTTTTCGTAGGAGCGAGCCATGCTCGCGATCGGGGCGTGGATCAGCGGCAGGCGCGGAATCGACGTGGTGAATCGCGAGCTGTGCTCGCTCCTGCAGAAGAGGCGTCGCGGTGCTGTGTGTGCGAGGCGGTTTTCGCAGGAGCGAGCCATGCTCGCGATCGGGGCGTGGGTCGGCGGCAGGTGCGGAATCGACGTGATGAATCGCGAGCTGTGCTCGCTCCTACAGAAGAGGCGTCGCGGTGCTGCGTGTGCGAGGCGGTTTTCGTAGGAGCGAGCCATGGTCGCGATCGGGTCGTGGGTCGGCGGCAGGTGCGGAATCGACATGATGAATCGCGAGCTGTGCTCGCTCCTGCAGAGTGGGGGAATCACCGATTTCGGCTGCGTATATTTGTGTGTCGGCAGTTCAGGTGAAGGGCGTCGTCGCCGTAAATAAATCACGATCCGCCGGATCCCCTACCTGAAGAGATCAGTACAGCTTGTTGTCCTCCTTTTTCCTGCTGGAACCCGCCGACTCATCCCGTCTGCTGACCACGCACCACTCGACCGGACTGGTGGTGCTTTCGCTGGCGGTGGCGATCTTCGCCTCGTGCATGGCGCTGTTCACGGTCGGCCAGGCTCAGAGCGCGAGCAATGTCCAGACGCGGCGCCTGATGCTGCTGAGCGGGGCGTTTGCGCTCGGTGGCGGGGTGTGGGCGATGCACTTCATAGGCATGCTGGCCTTCGACCTGTGCGTCACCGTCCGCTACGACTACGGAGTCACGCTGCTGTCGATGCTGCCAAGCGTGCTGGCGTCGGCGGCGGCGATGTCGCTGCTCACGCGGTCGACCGTTTCCCGGCGCCAGTTGCTGGAGGGGGGCGTGCTGGTCGGCGGCGGCATCGGTGCCATGCACTACTCGGGCATGGCGGCCATGCAGATGCTGCCCGAGCTGCGCTACGACCCGCTGCTGTTCGCCCTCTCGATCTTGCTGGCCATCGTGCTGGCCACGCTCGCCCTCGGCGTCAAGGCCTGGCTGTCGGAGCGGGGTGACCGCGTGAAGCCGTCGATGCGCGTACTGATCAGCGGCACGCTGATGGGTCTTGCCATCGCCGCCATGCACTACACGGGAATGGCGGCCGCGCGCCTCATCGGCGCGCCGGATCTCGCGTCCGGCGCGCCGGCGACCGATCCGATGTTTCTCGGCGTCATGATCACGATGGGCATCGTGCTGCTGACCGGCGTCACCATCGGCGGCAACGCCATCCTGCGCTACAGCGCGCTGGTGCGCGACCTGAGCAACAGCGAGTCGCGACTGCGTGCCGTGATGTCCACGTCCATCGACGGCGTGATCACCATCGACAGCATGGGTGTGGTGCAGGCGGTCAACCAGTCGGCCGAGCGCATCTTCGGCTGGCGGGCCGACGAACTGACAGGCCGCAGCGTCGGCGAGCTGCTGCCCGAGCCCTACCGCTCGGTCTATCTCTCGCACCTGAACGACTTCCGCCGTACCGGCGCACTGGCGCTGCCGCGCCACGGGCGCGAGATCAGCGGCCTGCGCCGCGACGGCAGCCTGCTGCCGCTGCGCCTGTCGATCGGGCATACGCAGATCGGCAGCGAAAGCCTGTTTGTCGGCTACGTCACCGATATTTCGCGCAGCAAGGAGATGGAACTCGCGCTGCGCAACAACGAGCGGCAGTACCGCTCGCTCATTTCGAACATTCCGGGCATCGCCTATCGCTGCCTGATGGACGAGCACTGGACGATGCTGTTCATGAGCGATGCCGTGCTGGGCATCACCGGCTATGCACCGGATGACTTCATCGGCGAGGGCGCGACCGTTGATCTGGCGGAGATCACCCATCCGGAAGATGAAGCCCGCAACTGGAACGAAGTGCTGGCCTCGGTCCGCGAACGCCGGCCTTTCGTCATCGAGTACCGCATTACGCACCGCGACGGCAGCACGCGCTGGATGTGGGAAAACGGCTGCGCGGTGTTCGACGAGGATGGCCAGGTCGCGTGGATAGACGGCGTGATCCTCGACATCACGCAGCGCCACGAAATGGAGCTCGAACTGCGTGCCGCGAAGGAAAGGGCCGAACTGGCGGCGGCCTCCAAGTCGGCCTTCCTGGCCAGCATGAGCCATGAAATCCGCACACCGATGAATGCCGTGATCGGTTTCACCGACGTGCTGCTGTCCGCCGACCTCAAACCCGAACAGCATCGCCAGCTAGGCATCGTCAGCAGCTCGGCCCGTTCGCTGCTGCGCCTGCTCAACGATATTCTCGATTCGGCCAAGCTGGAGCGCGGGGCGGTCGAACTGGAAATGCTCGATTTCGATCTGCCTGAACTGCTGTCAGCGCTGACCAGTGCGATGGCCGGTCAGGCCAGCGAGAGGGGCCTGACCCTGTCGACCGAGCTTGAACCGGGCCTCGGCCGCTATTTCCGCGGCGACGCGATGCGCATCCGGCAGGTGCTGGTCAATCTGGTCGGCAACGCCCTCAAGTTCACGCACCAGGGGCGCGTGACCATTCATGTACAGATGCGTGGCAAGACCCTGCATTTCGCGGTCGAAGATACCGGCATCGGCATCGCCGCCGACCGTCTGCCGGTCATCTTCGAGCCCTTCACCCAGGCCGATGCGTCGATGAGCCGGCGCTTCGGTGGCACCGGCCTCGGAACCACGATCTGCCGGCAACTTGTCGAGCTGATGGGGGGTCTCATCTGGGCCGAAAGCACGCTGGGCCAGGGCAGCACCTTCCATTTCACGCTTCCGCTCGAATCCGGCGTCGCGCCGGTGAAGGTGACCGGAAAAAATACCGCTTTGCCATCATTGAAAATACTGGTGGTCGACGATGTTGCGCAGAATGTCGAACTGCTGGCGTCGCTGATGGAACCGTCGGGGCACGCCGTCACTACCTGTACCGACGCCGCGAGCGCGATCATGCTGGCAGCCGGTCGCGAATTCGATGTCATTCTGATGGATCTGCACATGCCAGGAGTCAGCGGTCTCGACGCAGCGCAAGCGATACGGAAAGCCGAAGCGCTGGCCGGGCGCGAAGCCGTGCCCATCATCGCGCTGACCGCCAGCGTGCTCGAATCCGATCGCGCTGCCGCCCGTGCCGCCGGCATGGACGGCTTTGCCGCGAAGCCGGTGGAACTCGACAACCTTTATCCGGAAATCGCCCGCGTGCTCGGCCACGAAGCCGATCAGCCCGTGCCTGGCAGCGTGCTCGTCCCGGCCGAACCGGTGCTCGACAGGGCACGCGCGATGTCGATCTGGCGCGACGAAGCGCGCGTGCTCAATGTGTTCAACCGGCTGGTTGGCGACATGGCCGATCTGCCCGGCCAGCTGACAGCGCTGGCGGAAACCGGCGCTCGTGCCGACATGATCAAGCTGACGCACCGTTTCCGCGGCGTGTCGGCGAATGTCGGCGCCACGCAGATTTCACGCCGCCTGGCCGACCTCGAAAGCGCACTGGCCGGCGACGCTGCGGGCACCCCGTTCGCTTTGCTGATCGAGGACATCGCGCACGCGCTGACCGCGCTGCAGCGGGAAGTCGCGGGCATGACGCCCGTGCCGCCGACCACCGCGCAGTCCGCCGAGGCGCCGTCGTTCGACGCCGAATCGACACTGCGCCACGCGAGCACGCTGCTGGCGGCGCTGGCGCGAGGCGAAATCGACGACGCCTCGCTCGCGCTGCTGCAGGACACGGTCGGCCGGCACGACGCCACGCGTCTGCTGAGCGGCATTTCGCAGGCGATGGACAACTTCGACCTCGAACACGCCTCGGCCGAACTCGAACGCCTGATCGATACCGTGCGGCGCGACCTGGAAACGCGTGCGGCATGAACGGCGCCCGCGCCTACGGTATCCCGGAAGAAGACCGGCGGCCGACCATACTGTGCGTCGATGACGACCCGGTCAATCTGCAGGTGATCCGACAGATACTGCAGAACGACTACCGGCTGCTGTTCGCCCGCGATGGCCGCCGGGCGCTGGAGCTGGCCCAAACCGGGCGCCCCGATCTGGTCCTGCTCGACGTGATGATGCCGGGCATGAGCGGTCACGAAGTGTGTGCCGCGCTCAAGGCCATACCCGCGCTGGCACGGGTACCAGTCATCTTCGTCACCACGCTGAGCGACATTGATGACGAAGCGCTGGGTTTCGAACTGGGCGCGGTCGACTACCTGATCAAACCGGTCAGCGCGTCCATCGTGCGCGCACGCGTGCGCACCCACCTGTCGCTGGTCAGCATCGACGATCTGGTCGAGTCGCGGCTGCAGGTGATCCAGCGGCTCGGCCTGGCGGCGGAGTACAAGGACAACGAAACCGGCATGCACGTGATCCGCATGAGCCACTACGCGCAGATCCTCGCGCTGGCGGCGGGCTGGTCGGACGCAATGGCGCAGGAACTGCTGCATGCGTCACCGATGCACGACGTGGGCAAGATCGGCATCCCGGACCGTATCCTGAGTAAGCCCGGCAAGTTCGACAGCGACGAGTGGGCGATCATGCAGTCGCATGTCGAGATCGGCGTGCGCATCATCGGCGAGCACACATCCGGCCTGCTGAGCATGGCCCGGCGCATCACTGCCAGCCATCACGAAAAATGGGACGGCAGCGGCTACCCCGAAGGCCTGAGCGGCGAGGACATCCCGATCGAAGCGCGCATCGTCGCCGTGGCCGACGTGTTCGACGCATTGACCAGCGAACGCCCCTACAAACTGGCCTGGCCGGTCGGCGCCGCCTGCGCGCATCTGGTCGAGCAGAAGGGGCTGCACTTTGATCCCCACCTGATCGATCTGTTCATGGAATGCCTGCCGCAGATAGAACAGGTCAGAGAGCGCTGGCCCGAAGCGCCGCGGAAAAAGGACTGACCGCAGCGGGCTGGGTCCCGCCACCGCGACGATTGGAGCTGCGGCGACGGTTTCGCAGAAGCGAGCGATTCCCCACGTCAATCCCGCGCCCACCGTTGATCCACGCCCGCATCGCGACCATGGGTCGCTCCTACGAACTGCGCACCTCGCGGAAATCCGCGATGCCCTTCCCTGTAGGAGCGAGCCACGCTCGCGATCCCCCACGTCAATCCCGCGCCGGCCGCTGATCCACGCCCGCGATCCCCCACGTCAATCCCACGCCCACCGCCGATCCACGCCCGCATCGCGACCATGGGTCGCTCCTACGAACTGCGCACCTCGCGGAAATCCGCGATGCCCTTCCCTGTAGGAGCGAGCCA
>JAHRYN010000010.1:57884-61122 GCA_020621405.1 Betaproteobacteria bacterium | reverse complement strand
GATGCCCTTCCCTGTAGGAGCGAGCCACGCTCGCGATCCCCCACGTCAATCCCGCACCCGCCGTCGATCCACGCCCGCATCGCGACCATGGGTCGCTCCTACAGCAGGCACCGTGACGGTATCAAGGCGCGTCGAAATCGGACGGGATGCGCACCGCGCCGACAACGGGGCTTACTTCTTCGCGTCGTCGACCGCTTCCTTTACCTTCTCGCGTGCCTCGTCGATCTTGTCGCCGGCCTTTTCCACCGCGTTGTCCATCGCCTTGCCGGCGCGTTCGGCCGGGCCTTCTTCCTTCTTGCATGCCGCGAGCGACAGCGCCAGGACGGCGGCCAGCATGGTGATGCCTGATCGGGTGATATTCATTGCGTGCTCCCTGTTCGATGGATGTGATCGCGCGAACGCCGTCGCGCGGGTGTCAATGATCGGCGGATGCCGATGGCGAGACCGTCAGCCGGGCGTGCTCTTCCGCGTCGGGCCTGTCCTACAGTCTGCCGGGTTTGCCGGACCGGAAGAAGAGGGCGCGAGAGCACCAACCGTACCGTGGATCAGCGATAGCGCAATTCCACGTCGAGCACGCAGTGCTTGCGTGCCTCACCGCCCTGATTGCGGCAGGCCTGGATCTCCGAGTCGTAGGCGGCCTGCGCCGCAGCGTCGCGCGCGCCACCGGGGTAACGCTTCTGCACCTCGAGCATGGCCGCGCTGTATTCCACCTTCGCCTGCTCCCGGCAGTAGTCACGCGCTTCGCCGGTGAAACGCTTGCACTCGGACTGCGCCACCGTGTACTGCACATCCACGCGCTTGCGCGCCTGTGTGTAGGCCGCTCTGTCCTGCGCATCCGGCGTTCCCGCCGGCTCGGCCGCGACTGCAGCAGTCATCAGCAGGTCCGGAAGTATCACCAGCAGCAATGGCAGCAGTCTCACGCGCATGTTCGGTCTCGGGCAGGAATTCGTCGGCGCCGCGAAACCGGTTTTCCGATCCGCGGCAGCGCCCGTACATTGCCGCGCAGCGCCCCAACCTTCAAGCCAAATCAGCCCACCCAATGCCCAATGCCGCACGAAGCGCCCCTCTGTAGGAGCGAGCCATGCTCGCGATTCCCCCGCGTCAAACCCGCGCCTGCCGTTGATCAACGCCCGTATCGCGACCATGGGTCGCTCCTACAAAAAACGCCAAGCGTCGCCTGTAACGTGACCGACGGCCCCTGTAGGAGCGAGCCATGCTCGCGAGTCACTGCGCCAGATTCGCGCCTGCATCAGCACCGTCGCGTCAGCACGCGCCTACACAACCCCGTCACTTGCCTGCAACCGTGACGTAGTACTCTCCGTCGGGTTGCGCCGCAGCATTCATCCGGGCTACTTTCCGGATTGTCACAATTCGTGAGGTGGTCATCGGAGTGCCCTGCAGCCTGTGGGACATAATCCACCTCTTGCCGCTCCCGCCTCTTACCCTACGCAATGAAGAAAAACCTCGTTCTTGCGCTTGTCGTTGCGATTCTGATGACATCCGCCGCTGCCATTGCGACAGTCATGACGCCGACGCACAAAATCGTCGACTCCCTGCCCAGGCTCGATCTCGAAGCGTCGATCCCGAAACAGTTCGGTGACTGGCGGCTTGATGACCGAGGCAGTGGCGGCGTCGTTAATCCTCAGCAGACCGAACTGCTGAACAAGCTGTACAGCCAGATACTGAGTCGCACCTATGTAAACGCGCAGGGCTACCGAGTCATGCTGTCGATCGCCTACGGCGAAGACCAGCGCGACGGCAATCAACTGCATTACCCCGAAGTCTGCTACCCGGCGCAGGGCTTCCAGCTGAGCAGCAAGGTGGCCGGTGTCTTGAGCACGCCGATGGGCAACATTCCGGTCAAGCGCCTCGAAACCAATCTGTCGCAGCAGCGATACGAACCCATCATCTACTGGACGACGGTTGGTGACAAGGCCGTGACAGGCGGAACGGCCAAGAAGATTGCCGAAATGCGCTACGGCCTGCGTGGCGAGATTCCCGATGGACTGCTGTTCCGCGTTTCATCTATCGACCGAGATTCCACTGCCGCCTTCGCGCTGCAGGAACAATTCATCGAGGCCCTGTTGCCTGCGCTGTCCGCCGAAGTGCGTTCGCGAGTCGCCGGCCTCTGAGATAGCTCCGGATTTCCAACGTTTGCCCACGTATTCATGACCAAGATCGCACTCATCACCGGCGTCACCGGCCAGGACGGCGCCTATCTGGCGGAGTTTCTGCTGAAGAAGGGCTACGAGGTGCACGGCATCAAGCGCCGCTCGTCGCTGTTCAACACCGACCGCATCGACCACCTGTACGAAGATCCGCACGTCGACAACCGCAAGTTCATCCTGCACTACGGTGACCTGACCGACTCGACCAGCCTGGTGCGCATCATCCAGGCGGTGCAGCCCGACGAGATCTACAACCTGGCCGCTCAGTCGCACGTGGCCGTGAGCTTCGAGGAACCGGAATACACCGCCAACGCCGACGGCATCGGCGCGCTGCGCATCCTCGAAGCGATCCGCATCCTGAAGCTGGAGAAGAAGACGCGTTTCTACCAGGCCTCGACCTCCGAACTCTACGGTCTGGCGCAGGAGATTCCGCAGAAGGAAACCACGCCCTTCTATCCGCGCAGCCCCTACGCGGTGGCCAAGCTCTACGCCTACTGGATCACCGTCAATTACCGCGAGGCCTACGGCATCTACGCCTGCAACGGCATCCTGTTCAACCACGAGTCGCCGGTGCGCGGCGAAACCTTCGTCACGCGCAAGATCACGCGCGCCATCGCACGCATCGCGCTCGGGCTGCAGGACTGCCTGTACCTGGGCAACATGAGCGCGCTGCGCGACTGGGGCCATGCGCGCGACTACATCGAGATGCAGTGGCTGATGCTGCAGCAGCAGCAGGCCGAGGATTTCGTGATCGCCACCGGCGTGCAGTACAGCGTGCGTCAGTTCGTCGAATTCGCCGCCGCCGAGCTGGGCATCACGGTGCGCTTCGAAGGCGAGGGCGAGGCCGAGGTCGGCATCGTCGCCGCCGTGACCGGCAAGGACGTGAAGGCCAAGGTGGGCGACGTGATCGTCAAGGTCGATCCGCGCTACTACCGGCCGACCGAGGTCGAGACACTGCTGGGCGACCCGACCCGGGCGCGTGAGAAGCTGGGCTGGACGCCGAAGACCACGCTGCGCGAACTGGTCAAGGAAATGGTCCAGGCCGACTACACCAGCGCCAAGCGCGACGC
>JAHRYN010000010.1:46873-57807 GCA_020621405.1 Betaproteobacteria bacterium | reverse complement strand
CGCATCTACATCGCCGGCCACCGCGGGCTGGTCGGCTCGGCCATCGTCCGCAACCTGCGGGCGAAGGGCTACACGAATCTGCTGCTGCGCACGCACGCCGAGCTGGACCTGACCGACGCCGCGGCGACCGAAGCCTTCTTTGCCGAACACAAGCCGGAATACGTGTTCCTGGCCGCGGCCAGGGTGGGCGGCATCGTCGCCAACAACAGCTACCCGGCCGAATTCATCCGCGACAATCTGGTGATCCAGAACAACGTGATCCACAGCGCGTGGCGCCACGGGGTGAAGCGGCTGATGTTTCTCGGTTCGAGCTGCATCTACCCGAAGATGGCGCCGCAGCCGATGCGCGAGGACTGTCTGCTGACCGGGCCGCTGGAGCCGACCAACCGGCCGTACGCGCTGGCCAAGATCGCCGGCATCGAAATGTGCTGGAGCTACAACCGCCAGTACGGCACGAAGTACCTGGCGGTGATGCCGACGAATCTGTACGGGCCGGGCGACAACTACCACCCGGAGAACAGCCACGTGATCCCGGCGCTGCTGCGCAAGTTCCACGAAGCGAAGCAGCGCGGCGACAGGACGGTGACGATCTGGGGAACGGGAACACCCCGGCGCGAATTCCTGTACAGCGACGACATGGCCGACGCCTGCGTGTTCCTGATCAACCTGCCGGACGACAGGTACGAAAGCCTGCTCGGCAGCGACGAGTCAAAAACCGGCCGGTTCGAGCCGCCGCTGGTCAATGTCGGCGTGGGTGAGGACGTGACCATCCGCGAACTGGCGGAACTGGTGGGCAAGGTCGTGGGCTTCGACGGCGATCTGGCGTTCGACACGACCAAGCCGGACGGGACGCCGCGGAAGTTGATGGATGTGTCCAAGCTGCGCAGCATTGGATGGGAAGCCGAAACCCGTCTTTTGGTCGGCCTCCAGAGCGCATATCAAAGCTTTCTCTCTCAGTAACCAATAACTGCTACGAGAAACCAAAGATGTCTTCCAAGCAAGCGATGGCCGAAGCCCCCAAAAATCTAGGTAGTCGAAGTACCAGAGCTGCCGGTGTCGGGCTATCCGGCACCGTAGCTAAGCTGATACTTCAACTGGCAGCGCAGCTCGTGTTGCTGCGTCTTGTATCACCGAGCGATTACGGGATTTTCGCGATTGGCGCACTATGCATTTCTTTCGCCAATTTCCTGGCCAATGCAGGTCTTTCAGCAGCGCTGATCCAGCGAGATCGAATTTACGAGCAGGACGTCGTTTGTGCTTTCTCTTGGCAATCTCTATTGGGTGCTGTAATCACGGGCATCGTATACACAACGGCACCATTATTAGGATCGCTCTTCGCCAAACCTGAACTTACTGATGTGATGCGAGTGCTCAGCTTCGTTTGCTTTCTGAACGCCGCTTCCTCGGTTTCGAACTCTTTGCTTGTCAGGGATCTTCAGTATTTCGCCATTCATCGCGCCAACCTGATCAGCTACGTGACTGGCTATGGCGTTGTCGGTATCGGGCTTGCCCATTTTGGTTATGGTTATTTCGCGCTGGCGTGCGCATGGCTCAGCCAGTCGTTGTTGCAGGCGCTTCTTTACTACATCGCCATGCCTCATCGCATCGGTTTTTCGTTGCGTCACGAGAACTCGGGTTCTCTCATCTGGTTCGGGCTCAAGGCAATTGTCACAAACCTTACGAATTGGTGGAATAACAGTATCGACAAGCTCGTCGTCGGACGTGCCTACGGTTCTGCTGACACAGGAATTTATTCTGTTGCTTACAATCTCATCTTTACCCCTCTAATGCAGTTGTTGAGCACATTGCAGTCAATCGCCTTCTCCGCATCTTCCAAGCTAACCTCGGATGTTGATTATCGGTCGGTGACCATCGGCACGCTCATGCTCTCAACGCTCTTCTTTCTGCCGGCGTTTGCGTCCCTGTCGCTGGCATCCGAGCCGATCGTATTCATCATACTGGGGGATAAATGGGTCGAATCCAGCGCAATTCTTGAGATTCTTTCAATTTCGTTTGCCTTCATCTCGATTCAGGGGATGCTGACGCCGTTTATTTGGGGCAAGGGAGAGGTTAGCAGAGAGATGCGAATCCAGATCGTCATTGCTTTTGCTGCAGTGGCGCTATTGGCGATGGTTTTGGATCAGGGCCTCACAGCCATCGCAACGACGGCGTTGCTGATTTCATCCATCCGCCTCCTCCTGGTTATCTTCGGCACGGCGCGAGCATTTTCGATTCCCGCTTCATCCATTTTAAATGCGCTGTTTCCGGGCGTGGCTACCACAATTGTTTTGGTGCCGCTCGGGTTCAGTGGTATGGCAGTTGCGAAGAATATCAGTGGCGGGTATGTTCTGCAAACACTCGCCATCTCGGTCATTTACATTCTGGTTTTTATCGTGTCCTTTTGGGTATTCAAAAAGAGGATATTGGCGATTATTACTCCATTGCTCGGAGAGGCGTTTGTCAATCGCCTGCTCGGGCGACTTCACCGGTAGTTGCGAAAATGGAAATCGTCGTAAGCGTATATGTAATCCTTGCATTCGGTCTCGCAATCGGTGTAATAGCCTATTTTGGTATTGCATTATCATCAATCTCTTTGCGCATTGAAAAGTTCGAACGGTGGCTACCCATCGCTCTTGTGCTGATGGCTGGACTACTCATGTGCGCGAGCGGCCTACTAAATGCACGTAATTTACAGTATGCAAGCCTGGGGGCCGGTTTTATTGAGAGTGAGTCATCCAGCGTTTTTTTGTGGGTTTCACGCCTTACCAGCCTTGTTCTTGTAGCCGTTACCATTCCCTACTTCATTGTAAAAGCATTCAAGCAATTGAGCTTTCAGAGCCGTATTTCGTGGCCGTTGTTCATCATGGCTTTTTTCGGTTTCGCTAGTTTTCTGCTGCCGGGTTTTTTCGGTACGGTTCCGTACTTTGATCATCGTAGCCTCTACCCATTCATCGTAATGATTGCCGTTTATCTGGCAGCTGAAAGGAATCCTAATGAAACCCTCATTGCGGTAAAGTGGAGCGTTGTGATTTTCCTGATCGTCTCGCTGGCATTTATTGCGGTTGATTATTCGCGAGTAATGGCCCCAGGTTATCGAGGCTGGATACCGGGTTTTAGTTCGCGCTTCTGGGGCCTCGCGCCGCATGCTAATGCCATCGGTCCAATGGCGGCGCTAGTTATATTCCTCGAGATACTTTGCCCATCTAGTTACAAGCTTGTACGGCTGGGTGTGTTCGTCTGTGCCTCGGCCGTTTTGATCCTTGCACAGTCAAAGACGGCTATTGGTGCAAGTATTATCGGCTTGCTAATCATCCTGTATGCGAAGATCGAACATCGCAAGTCTAACGAGCCGAGAGCCGATTTCTATTTGCATGGCGGGCATCTGCTCCTGCTCGTTGCGGCTTCCGCCGGAACTGCTGCCATTTTGGTACTCGCCAATCTTGGGCTGCTCGACAAACTTCTCAGTCGCCTGGATAGCATAGGAGTCACCAGTTCGGTCCAGTCAATGTCGGGCCGGACGATTATCTGGGAAGCTGCATGGCGCGAATACTTGAACAACCCTTTGTTTGGCTATGGCCCTACCTTGTGGGACGACGCATATCGGCGCTCAATCGGGCTGAATTATGCCTTTCATGCCCATAACCAGATTCTTCAAACAATGGCGGCATCAGGGACAACCGGATTAATCGCATTGCTTGCATTCCTATTTCTGGCCTTAGTGCGGGCGTTACAGGCGTATCGCATCACTCATGGCGTATCCATCGCGATACTCGTCCTAATTGGATTCCGGGTCATGACAGAAGTCCCACTCAACCCAGTGGGCATAGGAAACGGAGAGATGCTCTCCATCGTCGCAATGATCTGTATCTGGCACCACGCGCGAATACCCAAACGGACAATCCAGGAACCCAGCACGAAAATACCATGTCCTCTCCAAAATTCTCGGTCATAACCTGTACAAGAAATAGCGCCTCAACGCTGCCGGATACTATCGAGTCTGTCAATAAGCAGAGCTTCCGTGATTTTGAGCATATATTCGTTGATGGCAATTCCACCGACGAAACGCTCGAGATCATTCGCAAGATGTCTCCGAATGCAAGGGTTATAGAAGGCGTCGTCGGTGGCATTAGCCGAGCCATGAACACCGGGGTCGAGCACGCCACTGGCGAAGTGATTGTACATCTTCACTCGGATGATTTTTTCGCAACGCCTGATGTGCTTGAAGCAGTTAGCGCAGCTTTTGCGGACGCCTCCGTGAACTGGGTAGTCGGAAACTTCGAATACCTCCACGGCAATAAGCGACTAGAGGGTTCGCCGGTAACGCCATTAACCCTAGGACGGCTTGGTCTCGGTAATTACATACCGCATCATTCAACTTTTATAAAAAGAGATTTTTTTAATCTAAGCAAAGGGTTTGATGAATCACTCCGATACTGTATGGATTATGAGCTTTGGCTGCGCCTTTTTTCTATGCGGCCTCCGGTGCATATTGACAAAAAACTGGCCGTATTTCGTGTGCATTCAGGAAGCGTGTCTTCGGCTAATAGGCGCGCCACCTTGGTTGAAGAAATGACTGTTAGGATTCGTTTTTTCTATATTTCACCTGCAACCCTTCCTCGTTATTTTTATAGGTTTATAAAGCGCTGGATTTCAAATGCTTACGTTAAATAAAAGGGTGGTTGCAGAGTGGAATAAGTACTTGTTCAGAAAAGATACTTTAAAAATAGAAAAAAGGGATTTTTCTATAATTTCAAGCAACTGTATTGGTGGGCGAATTTATGAAATATTGAGAATTCCGTATTTAACACCCACCGTAGGGCTCTATTTTTACCCGGATTGTTTTTTGAGTTTTGTGTCAAATATCGATCACTATCTTCGGCAATCGCCTAAGCTGATCAGAACATCTCGTTATATTAATGATCAAAAGTATCCTGTCGCTGCCATTGAAGATGTTGAGGTTCATTTTCTCCACTATGGGTCAGGTGCCGATGCCCTGGACAAATGGTTGCGGCGCAGGGATCGTGTTAACTATTCTAGGCTGCATGTAACGCTGACTGATAGAGATGGTTTTGAAAGGCGTCATGAGCGATCTTTCGATGAATTAAAAATCCAAAAAAAAGTACTTTTTTCTTCGAGAGAGAGAAGTTGTAAAAATACTATTGTAATACCCGGTGATGGCCAGCAGTCTTGTGTTGGAAATATCTACTCTAATTACGATGTTCTTCTCGGTAGGTTCTCGTTTTCTGAGTGGATTAATGATGGTGCCTACAACCGTGCAGATTGCAGGTAGGTCTAGTTGCAAGGGGGGGCTGTGAATTTAAATTTAATTGATTACGAAAACAAGGATTCGCTTGCGTCGCGCATCAGGCAAAAGCGTACCAAATTCTTAATCTCCATTATTAAGGCCGTTCGAGCAAGGCAAAGACCTGAGTTGGTGTTCCGGATTTTAGATGTTGGCGGCACTTACCTCTACTGGAAGATGGTGCCCGAGTCCTTTTTAGAAACGATGAATATAGAAATCGTGCTGCTGAATTTAAGCAGGGTCGATCTTCCAGCGGAGGCGAGCAGATTCTCTTCCATTGCTGGTGATGCCTGCGATCTCAAGGGAATGGCGGATAACGAGTTTGATCTGGTTCATTCCAATTCGGTCATCGAGCACGTTGGCAGCTGGGAAAACATGCGACGCATGGCGAGCGAAATGTCACGAGTGAGCCGTGCAATCTATTTGCAAACGCCCTATTTTTGGTTCCCAGTGGAGCCGCATTTTCTGATGCCGGTGCTTCATTGGCTGCCGATGTCCCTACGCTGTAAGCTTGCAATGCGCATGTCAATGGGTAATTGGCCAAAGGCAAATACGCTCGACGAAGCCCTGGCTGCACAACATAGTGCTGTCCTGCTCGACAAGCGAATGTTGCAGGAGTTGTTTCCCGATTGTTCGATCAGTTTTGAGTACTTCGTCGGGTTTCCGAAAAGCTTGATTGCAGTGCGGTCATGTTAAGCGCAGTTTCCTTATCGGCTCTTGCGTTCTCGGTGCTCCTAATGGCACAAAGTAGCCATGCTGCGCCACCGGGGCAAGCCGTCAACTGGAAAATGCATGAAAATTTCTCCGACGAATTCGACGGGAATGGGCTGGATTCATCAAAGTGGTATCCGCTCAATCCGAAATGGATCGGTCGCCCACCAAGCATTTTTTCTAAAGAGAATGTGCAAGTCAAGAATGGCCAGTTGGTCATTCTTGGCACCAAGATCGATTCTTCCGATCCGCTATACAAATTGGGGGCGCGTTACCTAACTGGTACAGTGAAAAGTCAGCGCCCGATTAGATACGGATATTTTGAGATCAAGGCAAAGGTTGCGGAGTCACGGATTTCCAGTGCATTCTGGCTGTATGACCACAGCCAGACGACATGGACAGAAATTGATGTTTTTGAGCTATGCGGCAAGCCCCCTTGTTCGCATCTCTACCATACGAACGCTCACGCCCGGACCGGTGACGAAATATCCGGGGGCACCGTCGATAATGAATGGCCGGAAAAATTTCGTACTGCTGAGCTGATAAAAGATGGGCCGATTGTCGCAGGGCTTGAATGGGATGCGGATTGGCTGCGCTGGTATGTCGACGATAAACTCATCCGTCAAACCAAGAATATTCATTGGCACTCCCCGCTTTTCCTAGTTATTGACTCTGAAGTCTTCACTAAATGGTTTGGTGAACCGGGTGATGACGAGCTTCCCTCCAAATTCGTTGTTGATTATGTCCGTGTCTGGCAGCGCGCAAATTGAGTGTCTATGAAATCAGAATATTTCCAGATTCCGGTATTCGTCGTTTCGATGACCAATGCCGTGGACAGGCGCGAGGCAATCAGCAAGCAGCTTGGCGGACATAAAGGATGCTGGCGCTTTTTTGATGCAATTGTCCCAGGCGAAACCGCTGGGACAAGCTGGAGTTTAGATGCTGGAGCTCGATCCGCAAAGGTGCTTGGCAGATACATGACGAGAGGCGAATTCGGTTGTGCGTTGTCGCACTTGCAGGTCTACAGCGCTATTGCAAATGGAAAACACGACGCTGCAATAGTTCTGGAAGACGATGCCCTGGTTTCGGGCGACTTATTTCAAATCTGTGAAGCCGTGATCAACGCTGCACGCTTCGATGTTTTGCTTCTGGGCTACTCAAAGGTCAATGCTCACGATCAATGTCTACGAAATCTAACAGAGCCGATGCTGAAGATTGCGCAAGTCTTTGGGCGAGATGTTGGCCTTGCTTACCGGGAAAGACGTTCCGGCACGGTTGGTTACTTGATCACCAAGGAAGGTGCTCGAAAACTGCAACGCATCCAAGGAGACGTTGTGACGGTTGCCGATGATTGGCCTTATTTTCGGCAAAAGGGTCTCGACATACGTCACGCACGACCAGCGGTCATTCTTGAAGATTTTTTCTCAACGGAGAGCTCCATCGACAAGGATCGTGTGTTGGTCGAAAAAAACTGGAGTCGAAAGTTTCAGACATTGCGACAATTCTGCAAAGTCGTTCGTGGCTTCATATGGCGTATTCATCTTCGCCTTTCCCAATCCGTGCGTGACTGAATACTGATGATTAAAGAGGAACTTTGCACGACCATGTTTCCGCGAGAAAATCATGCCAAAGAATAATTTTAGTTCCATATATTTGGCTTGGACAGCATTCCAGCGCCGGCAGGAATCGATGCGCGAACTCGTTGACTTTGAGTGCTGGTTTTATCCGGTACCTAAGAGTGGAAAGCTTGGCAAAGTGTTGAGTTACGTTAGTCTGTTTATCTGGAGCATTCGCGAACTTTTGCGTGCCTCTCCCGATACAGTTTGGGTACAAGTACCGCAGGTGCCTGCGCTTTGGTCCGCACTTGCATATAAGGCACTGGCTAAAAAACCGGTCCAGGTTATTGCGGATTGTCATAATGCTCAGCTTCGTCCCCCTTGGAGCCGTTTTCCACTTGCGCTCTGGGCGCTTAAGCAGACCGACGCAATACTTGTTCATAACGAAGCAATGCTTGAGAAAACGAAGCAACTTGGTTGGCCAGTGGAGAAAGTGGTCGTTGTGGAGGATGTGCCAGCTGCGGGAAGGAACCACCAGCCTTCAGGGTTGGCTGCGATGCATATCAATGCACCTAAGCCTTGGATTTTGTTTCCTGGTTCATTTGCCGCTGATGAACCGATTAAGGAAATTTTTCAAGCAGCACGGCTTGCACCAGAAATTACTTTTATTGTTAGCGGCCGTTCCGAACGTGCTGAAAAAAACGGTCACGACATTAACAATTTGCCGACGAATGTTGTTCTGCCCGGGTTTCTTTCACTCGATATTTTTGATGACCTCCTATGTGAAGTTGACGTGGTAATGGGGCTGACGAAAGAGGAGGGTATTCAGCTCAGCGTATGTAACGAAGCACTCGGGTTCGACAAGCCCCTCGTAACTTCAAATACAAAAATTCTGAGAAAATTATTTGGTCAAGCCGCAGTGCTGGTTGATTCTAGTGACCCAAAAAGCATCGTAGATGGGTGTCGATGGGCGTTGGCTAATTCAAATGAAATGACGAGTAAATCAAAGATGCTAGCGGCCGAGCGACTTGATTTTTGGCGACGTAACGATCTACACGCACTCAGAAACCTAGTAGGTTCAAGTGTTCGTGAGAAAGTGAGCGGTAATGTCAAATAAGAAAATTCTTGCTGTTTCATCAGGGGGAGGCCATTGGGTGCAATTACTGCGCTTGCAGCCGGCATTCGAAGATTGCAGCGTTACCTACGCCACCGTGAATCCTAGCTACGCGGTGCAGGTACCCGGGGGACGGTTTTACTCTTTTACGGATGCGACGCGTTGGAGCCGATGGAATATGATAAAAATGATTTTCGAAGTGGCTTGGATTGTAATTCGTAGTCGGCCGGACGTTGTAGTTTCGACAGGCGCGGCCCCCGGCGTCGTAGCGCTTCGCGTGGGTAAGTTGCTTGGAGCCAAAACGGTATGGCTCGACAGCATTGCCAATGTAGATGCCATGTCGATGTCGGGGTGCAGGGTGCGAGGCTTCGCCGATCTGAGACTTACCCAGTGGCCGGATGTCGCGCTAAAAGAAGGCTGTGCGTTTAAGGGGGCGGTTCTGTGATCTTCGTAACCGTCGGTTCGCAGATGCCTTTCGACAGATTGGTTAGCGGAGTTGCCAAATGGGCGTCGGCACAGCCGAGCTTTCCAGAGGTGCTTGCGCAAGTCGGAGATACGCAGCTGCGCCCAGCGGGTTTGCAAGTCGTTTCCGTCTTGTCGCCGGAAGAGTTTCGCAGCGCCGTTTCGCAGGCAGAAGTAATTGTTGCCCACGCAGGAATGGGGTCGGTGTTAACCGCAATGGAGTTTGGCAAGCCCTTGGTTGTGCTGCCGCGAAAAGGCACGTTGTACGAGACCCGTAACGATCATCAGATTGCTACCGCTCGCTGGCTGGCCGAAAAGGAAGGTGTGTTCGTGGCAATAGAAGATCATGAACTGCCCGACGCAATCAACCGTGCCTTTGCTAGTGCTCGCTCTACATCACGAATATCTTCGTTTGCATCTGCTGAGCTGGTGAATGCTCTCAAGACTTTTATTCAAAAGTGACAGCGG
The DNA here is from genome assembly GCA_020621405.1 of Betaproteobacteria bacterium. GTDB lineage: Bacteria > Pseudomonadota > Gammaproteobacteria > Burkholderiales > Rhodocyclaceae > Methyloversatilis. The sequence goes on along the minus strand of JAHRYN010000010.1, from coordinate 48,194 downwards.
ATTTTTCTTCAGTTCTAGTTGTTTTTTTCTTGCTTGCGACGTCATCGCGCGCATTGGAGTGAATACCCTCGGGTTCTCTTGACACCTGTAGCCTCCCGCGCGTTGCAGCTTTCAATTTTCGGAGTAAAGCTGTTCATGCGCTTTGATGCAATTCCTAAATTGACGTTCCGGTTGCTTGCTTATTTTGGGTTAGCGTTGCTTTTATCATCACCCGCGACAGCGGCTTCACTGACCGTGAAGATGGTTGACCACGTCAGCAATGCAGGTCTGGGTAATTTGGAAGTGCACGCGTATGAGCGTCTGAGCGATGGCAGCGACGTGTGGCGAGCGAAGGCGACGACGGCGAGTGATGGTCAATCGAGGTTTGACCTTGATGGTCTGGGTAGTGGGAGGCAATACGTTTTCAAGGCTCAGCCATTCGGTTCATGGGTAGTGAGCGAAGTGGCCACCGAGGCAGGCTGGCGAGAGTTCCGGGTTGGCAAGTTTCAGATACAGGTGGTCGATGGGCTAACCGGGGCAGGCAAGGCGAGTCAGGAAGTTTTTGTCAGGCAATGGAAGGCTGACGGTAATCACGTGTGGCTGTATGGCGGCAAGACGGATGCCGGCGGTTGGTTGAAGGCAGACCCACCATCGATTGGCAGCGATCCGTATGTGGTGACTGCGCTGAGCCCGACAGATGGGCAGATCAAGGTCAGTGATCGATATTGGGGCAAGGGGCCGCACCGCTTTGTTCTGGGCAACGAAGCGTTGATTGCCAGGCTGGTGGATAGCGTGAGCGGTCAAGGTTTGGCGGCCAAGGCGGTTGAATTGTGGGAAATCGTCGCGAACGGCTCACAGGTTCTGAGGTTGAAGAGGCTGACGAACACGACAGGGGTGGTTTCGTTCGATGTGGATGGTTTGGGTAGCGGCCGCCGCTACGTATTGAAATCACAACCTTATTTGCAGACGGTCGAGAGCGGTCCGATTGATGCGGCCGGCGAGCGGATATTGCGGGCGGGGCAGCTGCAGGTTCAGTTGCTGGATGGTCGCAGCGGGTCCGCATACGCTTGGAAGGACGTGACGCTGATGGAGGTTCAGGCGGATGGCAGCCTGAGCTGGTTGCAGGTGTATCGAACCGACGCAGAAGGCAAGCTCAAGCTGGATCCGCAAGGTCTGGGCAGTCGTCGTTTGTTTCTTCGGGCGCTGAGTTTGCTGGATGGGAGCAGGAAAGACAGTCAGGTCTTTGCAGCAGGAGGCGCTTACGAATTCCGGGTCGGAGGTTCGGGCCTGACCGTGAAGATGGTTGACCACGTCAGCAATGCAGGTCTGGGTAATTTGGAAG
>JAHRYN010000010.1:35343-46773 GCA_020621405.1 Betaproteobacteria bacterium | reverse complement strand
TCAAGGCTCAGCCATTCGGTTCATGGGTAGTGAGCGAAGTGGCCACCGAGGCAGGTTGGCGAGAGTTCCGGGTTGGCACTTCGCCGATTTCGCTCACAAGCGCTGGAGACGGAAGCCCGCTGGTCGCTGTGAATGTTCTCGCTTTCGAAAAAAGGACGGACGGATCGTTACGATTTGCGAAGCAGGCGGCTACAGATTCTTCTGGCCTCATTCGATTTGATCTGGAGGGCCTTGGCAAGGGTGCCAAATACGTCCTCCGTGCGGCGAACCCCTTTGCAGATGGACAGGATCACTACAGCGCAATCCTTACAAGCCGGGGCCCATATGCGTTCGCGCTTAAACAGGGCGAACCTGACGCTCCGGATCGCGTGCCGCCTAGCGTGACGATCACGGAGCCTGGTCACATGAGCCGCGTATCAACGGGCGGTGTGCGCATTCACGGGACGGCTGATGACGACGAGGGCGTGCGCGAAATCAGGGTGTCGATCACGTCGCCCGCTGGTGCAACGGCGGTTAAGGCAGCGACGTGGCACGCAGCGAGCAAGAGCTGGTTCGTACATACCGGCAGTCTTGTGGGCAACGCCGGCCCGGTTCGCGTGGTCGTTACGGCGGTTGACCACGCATGGAACGAGGCTGAAGCGACTCTTGATCTGGATTTGATCAACGACACGACACCGCCCGTCATCACCTTGGGTTCGCTGGGCAACGGTACTCAGGTTCCGACAGGTGGCTTCTTGGTTTCCGGCGTGATCACCGACGACACCCTCGCGCCCACACTCAGGGCAGACCTGTCCGGTGGCGGCCTGCTAGTACCGGTCAGTCAGGATGTGGAAGTTGCTCAGGTTTCAGGGCGATGGGCGATGGTGGTCGTCCCCGAGCAGGTGTTTGGTACTTCCCCGCTTTCGCTTACGCTGACTGCTCAGGATGGCGCCGGCAATGCAGTGACGCGCAATGTCTCACTGCAACCAACTGATCAATTCGAGCAGGTTTGGCATGCGTTGCAGCGTATCTCGTTTGGTGCGCAGCCCGAAGCATATGTGGCAGGGGTGGCTGTGGGTGCGGCGGGTTTCATTCAGCAGCAACTTGCCCCGGATACCCTCGATGACAGTGGATACGAACAGCGTACTGCTGACTGGCCAACCGACGGGACCCACATCGCAACGCGTTTCCTGCGCCATGCCAACTACACGCGGCGCCAGCTTCAGGAAGTGATGACCTGGTTCTGGGACAACCATTTCAACACCTTCTATGCGTCGCATGGCAACAGCGATTTCGAAAAGCGCGAGACCGAGGTATTCCGAGGTCACGCGCTCGGAAACTTCCGGACCCTGATCGCTGAGAGCGCTCGCAGCCCGGCCATGCTTTATACGCTTGACGGTCGAAGCAACATCAAGGGCCGTCCGAACGAGAACTACGCGCGGGAACTGATGGAATTGCATTCCATGGGCGTCACCGGCGGTTATACGCAAGGTGATGTCGAGGAAGCCGCGCGCGCCTTCACAGGCTGGACGGTAAAGGACGGCGCTTTCTTCTTCGATGCGCTCAAGCACGATACCGCTGCCAAGACCGTGCTGGGGCGGTCGATCGCGGCGGGGGGCGGGCAGTCGGATGGCGAGACGGTGCTCGACATCGTGGCGGCGCACCCGTCCACCGCGCGCTTCATTTGCGGGAAGCTAGTGACGCTGTTTGTTTCCGACCAGCCGGTGGACGCTCTGGTGACGCGATGTGCAGCGACCTTTACTGCGCAGTTGGCGGCGCCGGACCAGATGAAGCAGGTCGTGGCGACGATATTGACCTCTCCTGAGTTTCTGGGCGTCGCGTATCGCGGAGTGAAGCTGAAGACGCCGATCAAGTTCGTACTCGGGGCGGTGCGGCAGTTCGGTGGTGAAAACGCGGGCGACGATATTTCGCTTGAAGTGCAGCGACAGGGGATGTCGCTGTTCATGAACCCGACGCCGACCGGGTTCGGTGAAACCGGGGCAAGCTGGTTGAGCACCAGCATGCTGTTGTCGCGGTCACGCTTTGCGGATCGATTGCTGGCCTACGCACCCGGTACGGCGCAGACGCAGTTCAGTCTTCTGGATCAGATGAACGCGCAAGGTTACGTGACGGCGGAGGGTGTGGCGGGCCGGATGCTGGAGTGGACGCTTGGCCCGACGTTTGTGCGCAGGCATCGCCAGCTCGCGCTTGACGTGTTGACCGAGAGCGGTACTTACCCATATTTCCCGACGGCGCCGGACGCCGAGGCCAGGTTGCGCCGGTTGGGCAAGGCGTTGATGGCGTTGCCCGAATATCAGTATCAGTAGCGTCGGCGTTTCGCGGACGGGTTTTTGTAGGAGGGGCTAGAGCCCCGAACCGGTGTTTTGATTCCGCGACGGCGCGGGTTTGGCGTGAGGGGTTCGCGGATTTCGGCGCTCCTCCATGGGGGAGAAATCGGGAGCATGCAATGGACAGGCGGAAATTTCTCGGACGGGCGCTGAAGTATGGGGGGCTGGGTGCGATGGCGTGGTCGGGACTGCCGACTGCGCTGGCGGCGCCGGGCGACCGGGTGCTGGTCGTCGTGTTCATGCGGGGTGGGTGGGACGGGTTGAATGTGGCGGTGCCGTGCGGAGACGACGCGTATTACTCGCTGCGCCCGACGCTGGCGATCCGCCCGCCATCGGACGGCAGCCCGACGTCGGCGCTGGATATGGACGGATTCTTCGGTTTTCATCCGTCGTTGTCTTCGCTGCATGCGATGTATCAGGCGGGTCACGTGGCGGTGCTGCCGGCCGTGCATTACGCTAGTGCATCGAATTCCCACTTCGTGGGTCAGGACATCATGGAGTCGGCAGTGATGCCGTCGGGAACGACGGGCTGGCTGGCACGGTACCTGATGCAGTCGACCGGCGACGTGACCAGCAAGGTGCTGAGCCTGACCGAGCAGGTGCCGCTGAGCCTCGTCGGGCTGCCGACGCCGGTTTCGGCGTTTCCGGATTTGGGGAGCCTGTCGCTGGCGTCAAGCCAGAGTGACCGCACGATGCTCGCCAGCGTGGTTACTCAGGGTTACGGCTGGCCGCAACAGCCCGGTAACCCTTACGCTGCGGCGTTGCATGGCATCGGCGGCAAGCTGCTTGGCGAGTTGTCTGCGCTTCAGGTGGTGGGGCAGATGGCGCCCGAGAATGGTGCGGTGTACCCGGCGACCGGCTTCGGGCGGCAGATGCGACAGGCCGCTGCCCTTGTGAAGGGACGTGCGGGCCTTGAATTGATCACGTTGAATCTGGGCGGGTGGGACACGCACAGCGGGCAGGGCGGCGGGCAGGCGGATGGCCGCATGTCGCAGTTGTTGGCGGGATTTTCGAGTTCGGTGAGTGCCTTCTTCACCGACTTGGGGGCTGCGGCATCGCGGGTCACAGTGCTGACGGTGACAGAGTTCGGGAGGACCGCGGCTGAAAACGGAAGCCAGGGCACGGATCACGGCAGTGCATCCACGTGGCTGGTGATCGGCCCGAATGTACGTGGTGGGGTGCATGTGGGCAGCGGCTGGCCCGGCCTGGGGCCGTCGCAACTGCTCAACGGGCGCGCGCTTGCGCATAGCATCGATTTTCGTGCCATCTACGCGAACGTTCTGTCACGCTGTCTTGGCGTGACAAACATTGCGGCCGTGCTTCCCGGTTACTCGGGGGCAATGGTGGATGTGGTTGCCTGAGCCTTGGGTTTATTAGTGGGCACGGTTCGTCTCCGAGGGTGATTTTCTCCTGCAGCGCCCGGACGGGGCGGTTTTGCTGGGTTACCGGCGCAACCGGCCGGCGGAGGGGTTCTGGTTTGTTCCTGGCGGGCGTGTCGGCAAGGACGAGCGGCTGGTTGATGCACTTGGGCGCATCGTCAGGCGGGAGCTTGGTGATCAGGTGCCTCTGGCCGGGTGGCTGCCGTCAGGGGTGTATGAACATTTCTATGAAGACAACTTCGCAGGGGAGCCTGGCGTGAGCACGTATTACGTCGTGCTGGCGCACCGCCTTTGTCTGGTGGGCGCGGATCCGGTGGTGATGCCGGATGACCAGCACGAGGCGTTGCGGTGGTTTCCGGTTGCGGAGTTGCTTGGCCGGGATGATGTGCATCCGTACACCAAGGCGTATTTCAGGGGTGGTACGGCGTGAGGTGACGTGGTTCGGGATGTCTGCAGAAGCGACCCATGGTCGCGCTGCGGGTGTGGATTGGCGGCGGGCGGGTTTGGCGTGGGGTTATCGCGAGCATGGCTCGCTCCTACGGGGATGCAGGGCCACGGTTTTGCAGGAGCGACCCGTGGTCGCGATGCGGGCGTGGATTGGCGGTGGGCGGGTTTGGCGTGGGGTTATCGCGAGCATGGCTCGCTCCTACAGGGGATGCTGGGTCACGGTTTTGTAGGAGCGGGCCATGGGCGGGGTCAGTCGCCGATCAGGATGCCCAGGTCGCGCAGGCGGACCATGATTTCGTCTACGGTCTGATCGATGTCGCGGTCGCTGGTGTCGACGCGGATTTCGGCGTTCTCGGGGGCTTCGTAGGGCGAGTCGATGCCGGTGAAGTTCTTGATTTCGCCGCGGCGCGCCTTCTTGTACAGGCCCTTCGGATCGCGTTCTTCGGCGACGGCGATCGGCGTGTCGATGAAGATTTCGATGAATTCGCCGTCTTCGAGCAGGCCGCGCGCCATGCGCCGTTCCGACCTGAACGGCGAGATGAAGGCGGTCAGCACGATCAGGCCGGCATCGACCATCAGCTTGGCGACTTCGCCGACACGCCGGATGTTCTCGACGCGGTCGGCTTCGGTGAAGCCCAGATCCTTGTTCAGACCGTGGCGCACGTTGTCGCCATCGAGCAGATAGGTGTGGCGACCCATGGTGTTCAGGCGCTTTTCGATCTGGTTGGCCAGCGTCGATTTGCCGGCGCCCGACAGCCCGGTGAACCACAGCACGCACGGTCGCTGGCCCTTCATGGCGCCGCGCGTGGCCTTGTCCACATCGACGTGCTGCATGTGGATGTTGTGCGAGCGGCGCAGCGCGAAGCGCAGCATGCCGGCGCCGATGGTGTGGTTGCTGATGCGGTCGATCAGGATGAAACCGCCGGTTTCGCGTACCGATTCGTAGGGGTCGAAGGCGATGGGGCGGTCGATGCTGAGCGTGCACACCGCGATTTCGTTGAGCGCGAGCTGCTTGGCGGCGAGGTGTTCCAGCGTGTTGACGTTGATCTTGTACTTGATCTCGCTGACGGTCGCGGTGACGGTGCGTGCGCCGATCTTCATCAGGTAGGCGCGGCCCGGCATCATGGGCTCGTCCTGCATCCAGACGATGGTGGTTTCAAACTGGTCGGCCACTTCGGCCGGAGCGTCCTTGGTCGAGATGACGTCGCCGCGTGAAATGTCGACTTCGTCGTCGAGCACCAGGGTGACAGCCTGGCCTGCGATGGCGCGCGGCAGGTCGCCGTCGGCGGTGACGATGCGCTTGACCGTGCTGGTGCGGCCGGAAGGCTGCACGCGTATCGCGGCCCCGGGCGTGATGCTGCCGCCGGCGATGGTGCCGGTGAAGCCGCGGAAGTCGAGGTTGGGGCGGTTGACCCACTGCACCGGCAGGCGGAACGGGCTCTTGAGCCGGCGCTTCTGGTCGACCTCGACGGTTTCGAGGTAGGCCATCAGGTTGGGGCCGTGATACCAGGGCATGGCCTCGCTCGCCGCGGTGATGTTGTCGCCGCGCAGCGCCGACATCGGGATGGTGACGATGTCTTCGAGGCCGAGCTGGGCGGCGAAGGCGCGGTAGTCGTCCTCGATGCGGCGGAAGGTCGCTTCGGAATAGCCCACCAGGTCCATCTTGTTGATGGCGACGACCACGCGCTTGATGCCGATCAGCGACACCAGGAAGCTGTGGCGACGGGTCTGGGTCTGTACGCCGTAGCGGGCATCGACCAGGATGATGGCCAGGTCGGCGGTCGAGGCGCCGGTGACCATGTTGCGCGTGTACTGCTCGTGCCCCGGCGTGTCGGCGACGATGAACTTGCGCCGGTCGGTCGAGAAGAAGCGGTAGGCCACGTCGATCGTGATGCCCTGTTCGCGCTCGGCGGCCAGGCCGTCGACCAGCAATGCGAAGTCGAGGTCGCCGCCCTGGGTGCCGACCTTCTTCGAGTCGGCTTCGAGCGCGGCCAGCTGGTCCTCGAACAGCATTTTCGATTCGTACAGCAGGCGGCCGATCAGCGTGCTCTTGCCGTCGTCGACGCTGCCGCAGGTGATGAAGCGCAGCAGGCTCTTGTGCTCGTGCTGCTTGAGGTAGGCGCCGATGTCTTCGGCGATGAGGTCGGAAACGTGTGCCATCAGAAGGCCTCCTGCCGGGCCGCCCCAAATGAGGCCTTAACCCCCTTGGGGGGCAACGAACGAATGTGAGTGTGGGGGCGCATCAGAAGTACCCCTCCTGCTTCTTCTTCTCCATCGAACCCGCGGAGTCGTGGTCGATCATGCGGCCTTGACGTTCGGACGTCGTGGTGAGCAGCATTTCCTGAATGATGTCGGGCAGCGTGGCGGCTTCGGACTCGACCGCGCCGGTCAGCGGGTAGCAGCCCAGCGTGCGGAAGCGCACCTTGCGCATCTGCGGCACTTCGCCGGCGCGCAGCGGCATGCGGTCGTCGTCGACCATGATCAGCGTGCCGTCGCGTTCGACCACCGGGCGCTCGGCGGCGTAGTACAGCGGCACGATGGGGATGTTCTGCAGGTAGATGTATTGCCAGATGTCGAGCTCGGTCCAGTTCGAAATCGGGAACACGCGGATCGATTCGCCCTTGTGCTTGCGCGCGTTGTAGAGGTTCCACAGTTCCGGGCGCTGGCTCTTCGGATCCCAGCGGTGCTGTGCGGTGCGGAACGAGAAGATGCGTTCCTTGGCGCGCGACTTCTCTTCGTCGCGACGGGCACCGCCGAAGGCGACGTCGAAGCCGTACTTGTCGAGTGCCTGCTTCAGGCCCTCGGTCTTCATGATGTCGGTGTGGATGGCCGAACCGTGCGTGAAGGGGTTGATGCCCTTGGCGATGCCGTCGGGATTGACATGCACCAGCAGGTCCATGCCCAGCTTCTTCGCCATCGCGTCGCGGAACTCGTACATCGCCCTGAACTTCCAGGTGGTGTCGACATGCAGCAGCGGGAACGGCGGCACGGCCGGGTAGAAGGCCTTCATCGCCAGATGCAGCATGACCGCGCTGTCCTTGCCGATGGAGTAGAGCATCACCGGGTTTTCGGCCTCGGCAACCACCTCGCGCATGATGTGGATGCTCTCGGCTTCCAGTCGCTGCAGGTGGGTGAGCGTGTCGGGATCAATGACCTGGGGTGTGACCTGAGGTGTGGTCTGGGATGGAGTCTGCATGGTCGGTCTCGGTTTGTTTGCAGAAGGGGGGCGCGGGGCGGGCGGAATTGCCGCCGGTGCCGGAAGGGTGCGTGCCGGTGCCGCTGGTGCGACGCCTGCGGTTTTTGTGGAACGACGCGTGCCGGCGCCGGGCTGGGGATTGAATTCGCTCCAGACCACGGGCGGCGTCTGTGTGCTCAGCCAGGCACCCAGTTTCTCGCGGTGCGCCGGCGCCAGGCCACTGATTGCCAGATGCAGCGGGCGCGTGCCGCTGCCCGCGAGTTTGTTGCACAGCGCGATCCAGTCGGCCGGTAGCGGCGCGTGCGCGCAGGCGGCCCAGTACAGACGGCCGCGCGTACCGCGGGCGAACAGCAGCCAGCGACCGCTGCCGGCCGGTGCCGGCGGCGGCGGTGACCAGGGCATGGCGCCGACCCAGAAAGCGTCGTGACCGCGCGTGGTGGGTGCGAGCCGGACCTGCAGGGCGGCTTCCGCTTCCACGCTCAGTGCCGGCAGCACGCCCCAGCCGGCGCGGTAGCGCGCAAGACTGCGCCGCGGCGGCACCGCCGCACCCTGCTGCGCGAACCAGGCGGCGATCGCCTCGTCGCTCCACAGCGGAAAGGGCAGGCCGAGCGCGTCGGGCAGGTGCTCGAGCATCGCGGTCAGCAGCCGTTCCTCGAGTGTGGTGTCGAGCTTGCGCCCGCTGCCGGAGAGGCGCCCGCGGCGCTTGAGCAGCACTGCGTCCCAGCCGCCTTCGACATAGGCCTTGTGCGCGGCGATCACGGTCGGCGCGCTCAGCTCGACCGCCGCCGACACCGCGGCCACCGTCATGCCGGACAGGCGCAGCTTGACCGCCTGGCGGCGGCGCTCATTGACGATTTCGGCAGGTAGGTTTCGAGCGTCCATTATTCACAGACGGGTGCGTTGAACGTCGGGTAGAGTACAACCATTAAATGCGCATAAGCTGTGCATTAATTATTTAATGGCCGGGTGTTTTGGGGTTTCGGGGCCGAACGGAGGCGGAATGAAAGACGTTGCTGAACTGAAGTCGCTGCATGCAGCGCTGCTGGAAATTGTCCGTGATGCAGGGCGCTGCGTGATGGAAGTCTATGCAACGGATTTCGAGGTTGCTGATAAATCGGATAAATCTCCGGTCACGCTCGCCGACAAGAAGGCCGACGATGTGATCGTTGCCCGGCTGAAGACGCTGACGCCCGACATCTTCATCGTGTCCGAGGAATCGACCGAAGCCGGCCAGCGTCCGGCTGACGGTGCGCCGTTCTGGCTGGTTGATCCTCTGGATGGCACGAAAGAGTTTATCAACCGGAACGGCGAGTTCACGGTCAACGTGGCGCTGATCGAACAGGGCAGGCCGGTGCTCGGGGTGGTGTTCGCGCCCGCGCTCGGCCGGATGTTTTCCGGTATCGGCGGTGTCGGCGCCTGGCTTGAGGACGAATCGGGCTCGCGCGTGATTTCCTGCCGCGTTCCGCCCGCCGAAGGGCTGACCGTGGTTGCCAGCCGCTCGCACGGCGACGCCGAGGCGCTCGACGCCTTTCTGGCCGGGCGCAAGGTGGCGTCGCTGCGCAACGCCGGTTCGTCGCTGAAGATCTGTCTGGTCGCGGCGGGCGAGGCGGACGTCTATCCGCGCCTGGGCCGCACGATGGAATGGGACATCGCGGCCGGGCACGCGGTGCTGGTTGCCGCCGGCGGCCGCCTGGAGCGCGTCGACGGTTCGCCCTTCACCTACGGCAAGCCCGACTTCGCCAATCCGCACTTCGCCGCCTGGGGGCTGGCCGGCTGAGGCGGCCGCGATGACTGCCTATCTCGTACTGGCGTCGATCGGGCTGCTGCTTGCGCTGCTGGTGCATGGGCGGGTGGCGCCGGCGCCGCTGTTCACCGGGCTGGCCGGCTGCTACTACCTGGCCGGACTGGTGGACCAGAAGACCTGGCTGACCAGTTACACCAACCCGGCGCTGGCGGTGCTGGTGCTGCTGCTGCTGGTGTCGATGGTGCTGGAACGCTCGCCGATACTGGAACGCGTGTCGGATGCGCTGCTGCGCGGCCGGCAGGGCTGGGCGGTGTTCCGCTTCGCGTCGGTCACCACGCTGTTTTCCGCCTTCCTGAACAACACCGCCGTCGTCGGCGCGCTGCTCGGCGTCGTCACCAAGCAGCGGCACCAGCCGGCGTCGCGCCTGCTGCTGCCGCTGTCGTACGCGGCCATCTTCGGTGGCGTGACCACGCTGGTCGGCACCTCGACCAATCTGGTCGTCAGTTCCTTCATGGTGAATGCCGGCCTGCCGCCGCTGGGCATGCTGGACCCGACCTGGGTCGGCGTGCCGGTGGCGCTGGTCAGCGTCGTGGTCATGACCTTCTGCGTGCGCTTCCTGCCGGCGCATGACGCCGGCGACCGCGAACTGCAGCAGGCCTATTTTCTCGAGGCGCGGGTCGAATCGGGCTCGACGATGATAGGTCGCAGCATCGAGGAAAACCGGCTGCGCAGCCTGGAAGGCCTGTTCCTGCTCGAAATCGTCCGCGACGGCCGGCTCATTTCGCCGGTGACGCCGATGCAGACGCTGGAGGCGGGCGACACGCTGATCTTCACCGGCGAAGTGGACAAGGTGCAGGCGCTGCAGCGCTTCGACGGCCTGCACGTGTTCGGCGTCGAAGCGGACTCGCTGCTGCGTTCGAACCTGCTCGAAGTGGTCGTGTCCAGCCAGTCCGAACTGGCGAACCGCACACTGCGCGAGGTCGATTTCCGCACCATGTTCGACGCCGGCGTGGTCGGCATCCGGCGCGGCGACAAGCGGCTGACCGGTCAGCTCGGCCGCATTCCGCTGCGCGTCGGCGACAGCCTGCTGCTCGCGGTCGGTCCGGACTTCGCGCATCACCGCAACCTCGACCGCAACTTCCATCTGGTCGGCGGCACGGTGCGGCCCCGGCTCACACCGATGCAGAGCCGGCTCACGCTGAGCGCGTTCGCGGTGGTGATTGCGCTGTCGGGTTTCGAGATCGTGTCGCTGTTCACCGGCCTGCTGCTGCTGATGGTGCTGCTGGTCGGCAGCGGCCTGCTGACGCTGGGCGAGATGCGGCGCCGCTTTCCGTTCGATCTGGTGCTGACGATAGGCTCGTCGCTGACCATCGCCAGCGTGCTCGAGAACAGCGGGGCGGCGGAAGTGGTGGCCGGCGTGATGCGTGGTTTCCAGGACGGCACCGGCGTGTGGGGGGCCTTCGTCGGCGTGTATCTGCTGACCGTGCTGCTGACCGAGCTGATCACCAACAACGCCGCCGCCGCGCTTGCATTCCCGATCGCGCTGTCGACCGCGCGCGCACTGGGCGCCGATCCCATGCCCTTCGTGATGGCGGTGCTGTACGGCGCCAGCGCCGGCTTCCTCATCCCGTTCGGCTATCAGACGCACCTGATGGTCTATTCCCCCGGCCGCTACCGCATGGCCGACTTCATCCGCGTCGGCCTGCCCGTGTCCATCGCCTTCGGCGCCACCGTCATCGCACTGGTGCCGCTCGTGTTTCCCTTCCATCACTAGCCCGCGCGACCTCGTCGTTGGGAATCGCGAGCGTGGCTCGCTCCTACAGAGGATGCGGCGTCACGGTTTTGTAGGAGCGACCCATGGTCGCGATGCGGGCGTTGATCAACGGCAGGCGCGGATTTGGCATGGGGAATCGCGAGCGTGGCTCGCTCCTACAGGGAGGGCGATGCGGGTTCTGTAGGAGCGACCCATGGTCGCGATGCGGTCGTTGATCAACGGCAGGCGCGGCTTTGGCGTCGGGAATCGCGAGCATGGCTCGCTCCTACAGAGGGGCGGCGTCACGGTTTTGTAGGAGCGACCCATGGTCGCGATGCGGTCGTTGATCAACGGCAGGCGCGGATTTGGCGTGGGGAATCGCGAGCATGGCTCGCTGCTACGGTGGGAGTGACGCAGGTTCTGTAGGAGCGACCCATGGTCGCGATGCGGACGTTGATCAACGGCAGGCGCGGATTTGGCGTCGGGAATCGCGAGCATGGCTCGCTCCTACAGAGGGGCGGCGTCACGGTTTTGTAGGAGCGACCCATGGTCGCGATGCGGTCGTTGATCAACGGCAGGCGCGG
>JAHRYN010000010.1:31460-35249 GCA_020621405.1 Betaproteobacteria bacterium | reverse complement strand
ATCAACGGCAGGCGCGGATTTGGCGTCGGGAATCGCGAGCATGGCTCGCTCCTACGGGGGGAGCGACGCGGGGCGACGTTTTCATGCGCGGCATGCTTCTAAATTGTGTCGGATCGTTTTACATTTACGGCGATCCGCAAATCACCCAGGCGTGGTGATCCCGGCAATGCATTGAAACCGATGCGTTTTTCCGGCCATTCGGTGTTGGCTCGATAAATGCATGCGTGATCCGCGCAAGGACCGAAGGCGTTCCGGCTTGCTTCCGAACCGCGATCGCGGTCACAGACGAGAAAGGCGAAAATGAACAAGAACAACGCATTGCTGGCTGCGGCTTTCGTGGTGTCCATGCTGGCCGGCGCATCGGCCCAGGCAGGACTGCTCGGTGACACGGTGACGACGAAGCTGATCATCAACAGCGATCCTACCGTTGAGGTGGTGAGTACGGTGGGCGCAGGCGTGGAAGGCAGCTTCTTCAGCAGCCAGATTTTCGACTACAGCGATTTCGGTTTCTCGATCCGCTCGACCAACAGCTTCTGCGGAATGGGCGACTGCCCTGTGCAGGGCGTCGTGAAGCTCCGCCTGGAAGGCCTGAATTTGGGTGAACCGCTGACAGGCGTCACCTTCACCACGCTGCTGCAGGGCGTGTCGGTCGGTCGCGGCAGCGACTTCGTACAGTTCTCATGGGCCGACCAGAGCATCCCGGGTCAAACCTATATTTCGGCGCAGTTCGTCACCGGCGTGCCGGAACCGGAAACGTATGCCTTGATGCTGGCTGGCCTGGGTCTGGTGGGGCTGGCAGCCGCACGCCGCAGATGAAGACAGTGTGCGGATGAAGAAAAGGGCGCTCCGGCGCCCTTTTTCTTTGCGCGGCCCGTCGTGCGCCAAAAAAAGTGCGGCCCGAAGGCCGCACGCAAGGACAGATTTTTGCCAGGGATCAGTTCGGCGCGACGATCGAGATGCGCGGCTCGGTAGCGAAGTTCGGCACCGGCACCGGGCCGCCATAGCCCTTGAGGTAGGCTTCCAGCGCGTCGATATCGACCGCACCGCCAAGCAGGTTGGTACCCAGCTTGAATTCGGTGTAGTTGTCGCCGCCGGTGGCCATGAAGTTGTTGACCGTCACGCGGTAGCTGGCCGACGGATCGACCGCGACGCCGTTGATCCTGATGCTGGTCGCATCCACCCAGTTGCAGGCGGTGTTGAGCAGGGTCGTGTTGCTGTTGCTCCAGCCGGCCGGCGGCGCAACGCTGTAGCTCAGCGTGGCCGAGGGCTGCATGACGCGGTTGCCGTTCTGCGTGCCGCAGCCGCGGAACTGCTGTTCGAGCACGTTCTTGATCTGCTGGCCGGTCAGCGTCATGGTCACCAGGCTGTTGCCGAAGGGCTGCACGGTGAAGGCTTCGCCATAGGTCACATTGCCGTCGCCTTCGTTGGCGCTGCTCTGCGCATAGGTGAAGCCGGGATTGCGCACGCCGCCCGGATTCATGAAGGCGACGACGGCATCACCGAAGCCGGGCTTGGCTGTGGCTGCAAGTTGCGAGTCGGCGATGACGAAGCCGGCCGGCTGGCGGCCGACGGTGTCGGCCGTGTTCGGCAGCGCACCCTGGATCGAACCGATGACGCGGTTGGCCAGCGGCGTGGTGATGGTTTCGTACTTCGCGACCAGGTTGTTCAGCGTGGCATTCGGCGTGATGGCCGCGTTGTTGCGGAACACGATGGTGTTCCACGGCGCCACGGCAACGGCGTCGCGCGTCGCGCGGTCGACGGTGATGTCGACCTCGGTCACGACGCGGCCGAAGGCCAGCGCGCTGGTCACCGGTACCAGCTTGCCGGTCCGGGTCGGCAGGCGGCAGTTGTACACGTTGTGCGTGTGGCCGGAAATGACCAGATCGACTGCCGGATCGAGACGCTGGACGACATCGACGATGTCGCCGGTGAAGCCGACGCAGTTGTTGTAGCCGGCGACCGACGATGGCGCCAGGCCCTGGCTGCCGCCCTGGTGGATGGACACCACGATCACTTCGGCGCCCTTGTTGCGGATCTGGCGGATCAGCGCGTTGGCGGCGTTTGCTTCGTCCTGGAACTCGAGACCTTCGACGCCGCTCGGCGTGACGATGGTCGGCGTGCCCTTGAGCACCAGACCGATGAAGGCCACGCGCGTGCCGTTGATCACCTTGATCTGGTAGGACGGGAACAGCGTCTGCTGGCCCGCCACGTCGACCACGTTGGCGGACAGGAACTTGAATTTCGCGCCTTCGAACGGGTTCGGCGTGCCGACGATGTCGCCCTGGCAGGTGTGGTCGGCGTCGGTCGGGTGGCAGCCGCCGTTCTGCATGCGGGTCAGTTCGCCCTTGCCTTCGTCGAATTCGTGATTGCCCACCGCGTCGAAGTCGAGGCTGTAGTTCGGGCCGAGGCGGTTCATGGCCTCGATCGTGCCTTCGTCGTGGAACAGCGCGGACACCAGCGGGCTGGCGCCGATCAGGTCGCCGGCCGAAATGATGACGGTGCCGGTCGGGTTCTTTGCGCGCATTGCGGCGACGTAGCCGGCGAAGTAGTCGATGCCGCCGGCCGGTGTGCCGAACAGGCTGCCGGGCGAGCGCAGCGTGCCGTGGAAGTCGTTGAAGCCCAGGATCTTGATGCGCTGGTAGCGCTTGATGTCGTAGGCGGCCGCCCTGGCGCGGATTTCGTCCTTCTGCGCATCGGTCAGGCTGCCGGCGGAAACGCTGGCGAGCACGGTATTGACGTGCGCAATCCAGGCGGCCTGATCGGCGTACGTGCCTTCTTCGAGGATGAGGTCGTTCAGCGTGCAGTTGCCTGTACCCGCGCCGTCGACATCGACGTTGGGCACGGTGGTCGGCAGATGGCCGATGGTGACGGTGGCCTGTGCGTCAGGTACTGCGCAGGTCGCGGCCTGGGCGGTACTGGCGGCGAAGGCGAGGCTGATCAGCGTGGCGATGAGAGTCAGTTTCATGTCGTTTTCTCCGGGATCAGGCCTGACGGACGGTGCGGCGGCGGGCGATGGCGCCAACGAGGCCGAGGCCGGCCAGCAGCATCGCGAACGATTCGGGTTCCGGGACGGCGGTCACGGACAGGTAGCCGAAGCCGCCTTCGAACGGCGACGCGGCGGCCACGCCGGTGACCGTGTAGGTGCCGGCGCCGAGCGCCCAGCTGCCCTTGCTGAAGCGGCTGTCGGACCACAGGGTGGCGGCGTCGAACACCGGGTCTTCGCTGATGTCCTGCGCAATCGGTGCCGACGTCAGCGCCGTGCCGAGCGACGACACGGTGATCGAGAAGCGGTCGCCGCTGAAGCCTGCGTCAACGATGCGCAGCACGCTGCTCTGGCTGATCGTGAAGGTGAATGCGGTGTCGTTGCTGAACAGGTCGTACAGCGAGGAGCCTTGGGCGTCGAAGTCGAATTCGACCCAGCTGCCGTCGGTCGGGACGTCGACGGCGTGAGCGTTGAGGGCAAGTGCCGCGAGGCTGGCGGCGATGAGAGCGCGAACGGGTTTCATGTGGACTCCTGGAAATGGGGGGCGGGAACAGGCTTCGACCTTACGTGTGCAACATGAATATCCGTGGGGCGCGGGATTGAGCCGTTTGGATCATTCGCGGGAGTGGCGGGGCGGAGCGATGCGGTTTCTGTAGGAGCGACCCATGGTCGCGATGCGGGCGTGGATTGACGACCGGCGCGGTTTCAACGTGGGGAATCGCGAGCATGGCTCGCTCCTACAGGGTGGAGCGATGCGGTTTCTGCAGGAGCGACCCATGGTCGCGATGCGGTCGTGGATCGGCGAC
>JAHRYN010000010.1:27735-30916 GCA_020621405.1 Betaproteobacteria bacterium | reverse complement strand
GATCGGCGACTGGCGCGGCTTCAACGCAGGGAATCGCGAGCATGGCTCGCTCCTACAGGGTGGAGCGATGGGGTTTCTGTAGGAGCGACCCATGGTCGCGATGCGGTCGTGGATCGGCGACCGGCGCGACTTCAACGCAGGGAATCGCGAGCATGGCTCGCTCCTACAGGGTGGAGCGATGCGGGTTCTGTAGGAGCGAGCCATGCTCGCGAACCGGCCATGCGAGTGCATGGCCGGCGGGTACTGATTACTGGCAGCTGCCGGTCGGGTTGAGGCAGTAGGGCACGTTCTTCCAGCTGAATACGTCCTTGGTGCGCGGATCGATGGTCAGCTTGAGCCACTCGCCCGGTGCCGTGGTTGAACCCTGCACGGTGACACGGACCAGGTTGGGAACGGCCTGCGTGCCGTGGATCAGGCCGGTGGCGCTGGTCGGGTCGGCCAGCGGACGGTCTGCACCATAGACGTGCGAGTCGCCGTTGAGCAGCAGCACCGGACGGCCGAAGCGCGTGCTCAGGTCGGCGAGTTCCTGCACGTATTCCCTGTACGCCGACAGGCCATCGCCGCCGGTCGCGAGGGCTTCCGGATCCCACATGTTGGCCTGCTGGGCGATGACCACAGCCTTGGCATCCTCGCGCTCGGCGCGGTCGAATGCGGCGCGCAGCCAGCGGATGTCGGCGGCGGTGCGCTCGGCCACTTCGGTTGCCTGGGCGGCCGCGTTGCCGAAGCCGTTGGTCCAGGGCAGCGTGTCGTTGTTCGAACCGGGCATGTTCACCGTGACGAACACGACGTCGGAGTCCTGCCACATCACGTTTTCGACGAACTGCGCGTCAGCCGGATAAGCCGGGTCGAAGTGCTTCGCCTGCGTCGCGACCTTGCGCTCGTGGCGTCCGAGGGTCTGACCCGCCTTTGCGAAGAACAGGCTGCGCACGGCGGCCAGTTCCTTCAGCGGGTCGCCGCTCTTCAGTTCCTTCGACTTGTGGCAGTCGCTCCACTCGTTGTCGCCCGGCGTGTAGACCACCGGTGCGTTGAACTGCTGCAGCTGGTAATGGACCTTCTGGTTCCAGCCCGGATTCGAGGTCGGGATCGGCGGCAGGATGCCGGCGCTGGTGCAGGCCATGCTGCCCGAGTGGATGTCGCCCACGTGCAGGACCAGGCTCACGTCCTTGCTCTTGTTGACCGAACCGGTCAGCAGTGCGGCGTTGTCGAGCAGGTTCTGGTTGTAGGGCCAGTCGCCGAAGACGGCGATGGTCAGCGGCTTGCGGGATTCGGACTCGTAGCGGCCGCCGTCATGATCGTCGGCGAAGGCGTGAGCCGTTGCGATGCAGCCGGCAGCGATCAGCGCGGTACGGAGGAGCGTGGATTTCATGCGTATTTCCTTGTGGTGGGGCAGTGGGGAAGCACCGCAGAGGAGCCACGGTGTCGCGCGTAGTCTGGGTACGCCGGATTAAGCTTCGATGACCGTTGTGCGACAGGGCGCGAGTTCTGCCGTCGGTCCGATGACCGCGGTCGAGGAAGGGACTACGCTGCCGGATATGCACAAGAGATGGAGTGGATTGCCATGAACATAGCCACCAGGACCGAACGCGATGCGTTCGGTGACATCGAGGTCCCGGCCGACGCGTTGTGGGGCGCACAGACGCAGCGCTCGCTGGAGCACTTCGCCATTTCGACCGAACGCATGCCCGCGGCACTGCTGCTGGCGCTGGTCAGAGTCAAGCGCTGTGCGGCGCTGGTCAATGGCGAGTTGGACCTGCTCGACGGACCGCGCGCTTCGGCCATCGTCAGGGCCGCGGACGAGGTGCTGGCCGGCGTGCATGCCGACGCCTTTCCGCTGTCGGTATGGCAGACCGGTTCGGGTACGCAGACCAACATGAACGTGAACGAGGTGCTGGCCAACCTGGCGTCCGAACTGATGGGTGGCGGGCGCGGCGAGGCGCGTCTGGTGCATCCGAACGACCACGTGAATCTGGGGCAGTCGTCGAATGACGTGTTTCCGACGGCGATGCATGTCGCTGCCAGTCTGGGTCTGGCGAACGAACTGCTGCCAGCGCTGCGTGCGCTGCGTGCAACGCTGGCGGGAAAATCGGCGGCGTTCGCCGACATCGTCAAGATCGGGCGCACGCATCTGCAGGACGCCACGCCGCTGACGCTGGGCCAGGAAATGTCGGGCTGGGTGGCCCAGCTCGACTACGCCGGGCGCGCGATCGAGGCCACGCTGGAGGCGCTGCACGAGCTGGCGATCGGTGCGACCGCGGTCGGTACCGGCCTGAACACGCATCCGCAGTTCGGCCAGCGGGTTGCCGCGCGGCTGGCACTCGACACCGGACTGCCGCTGCGCTGCGCCGATAACCGTTTTGCCGCGCTGGCCGCGCACGACGCGCTGGTGGGTGCGCACGGGGCGCTGAAGACGCTGGCCACCGCGCTGATGAAGATCGCCAACGATGTGCGCTGGCTGGCGTCCGGGCCGCGCTGCGGTCTGGGCGAACTGCGCCTGCCCGAGAACGAACCGGGCAGTTCCATCATGCCCGGCAAGGTGAATCCGACGCAGTGCGAAGCGCTGACCATGGTGTGCTGCCAGGTGATGGGCAATGACGTGGCGCTGGGGCTGGGCGGGGCGTCCGGGAATTTCGAATTGAACGTGTTCAAGCCGCTGATCGCCCACAACTTCCTGCAGAGCGTGCGCCTGCTGACCGGCGCAATGACGGGTTTCGACGTGCATTGTGCGCGCGGCATCGAGCCGGACCGGCAACGCATCGCCGACCTGCTTGCGCAGTCGCTGATGCTGGTGACCGCGCTCAGTCCGCACATCGGCTACGACCGCGCGGCAGCGATCGCTCACCACGCCCATGTCAACGGCCTGTCGCTGCGCGATGCCGCACTTGCCCTCGGAACGGTGACCGGCGAGCAGTTCGATGACTGGGTCAGACCGGAGCGCATGGTCTGACGCCGCCAGCGAAACCCGTGACGTCCCAGCAGGAGCGAGCCACGCTCGCGATTCTCCGCGTGGAATTCGTGCGTGCCGTTGATCCACGACCGTATCGCGACCATGGGTCGCTCCTACGAAAAGCGCCGTGGCGCCGCGCCCCCCGAAAACCGCGTTGTATCGGTGGAATCCGTGGTGTTTCTGCAGGAGCGAGCCACGCTCGCGATTCTCCGCGTGGAATTCGTGCGTGCCGTTGAT
>JAHRYN010000010.1:22529-27635 GCA_020621405.1 Betaproteobacteria bacterium | reverse complement strand
GGTGTTTCTGCAGGAGCGAGCCACGCTCGCGATTCTCCGCGTGGAATTCGTGCGTACCGTTGATTCATGACCGTATCGCGACCATGGGTTGCTCCTCCGAAATCCGGGTCGCTCCGGTTGAACCGGGAAAGGGTGGGCTGTGCGGTATCGTATGGCGATGATGTGCTTCTCACTCCTGTCCGGCGCCCGGAACTGACTGTGACCAACCATCTGGCCAGCCTGTTCAGCCGCTTCGTACGCCGCCGCCGGGTTGCGCGCCACTTCGGGCGGCGGCCGCTTGGCGGCATGCTGGCCGGTCGCGGGCCGGCGCCGGCGGTTCCCGTTCATCTGGGCGACGCGCTGCTGCGCGTCGCCCGCGACGATCCTGCGGCAGCGATCGCCCGGCTCAAGGCGCACGAGGACGGCCTGAGTACCCGTGAGGCGGCGGCGCGGCTGGCGAGCCACGGACCGAACGAGGTTGAACACGAGAAGGCAATGCCGGGCTGGTTGCATCTGTGGCACTGCTATCGCGATCCGTTCAACCTGCTGCTGACTGCTCTGGCCATCGTGTCGTGGCTGACCGAGGACGCACGGGCCACTGTCGTCATCGGCGTGATGGTCGTGCTGAGCACCGGCATCCGCTTCGTGCAGGAACGCCGGTCGAACCGGGCGGCCGAAAGTCTGAAGGCGATGGTGGGCAATACCGCGACCGTTCTGCGGCGGACTTCGGCATCGGAAGCGGGCGAGGTGGCTGCGCCGGACGGCGGGCGGCACGCCAGGGTGCCGCTGGAGATTCCGCTGCGCGCAGTGGTGCCCGGCGATCTGGTCGTGCTGTCGGCCGGCGACATGATTCCGGCAGACTGCCGGATCCTGTCGGCGAAGGATCTGTTCGTTGCGCAGTCGGCGATGACCGGCGAATCGCTGCCGGTCGAGAAGTTCGTCAGCCGCCGCAGCGACGATGCGGCCCTGCTGGCACAGGACAACCTGGTTTTCATGGGCACCAATGTGGTGTCCGGTTCCGCCACCGCGCTGGTGGCCGCCACCGGCAACGGCACCTATTTCGGTACGCTGGCGGCACGTGTGACCGCGACCGACGGCGCGCCCAACGCCTTCCAGGCCGGCGTCAACAGCGTGAGCTGGCTGCTGATCCGCTTCGCGATGGTGATGGTGCCCGTCGTGCTGCTGGTCAATGGCTTCACCAAGGGCGACTGGACCGAATCCTTCCTGTTCGCGCTGTCGGTGGCGGTCGGCCTGACGCCGGAAATGCTGCCGATGATCGTGACCTCGACGCTGGCCAAGGGCGCGGTGCAGCTGTCGCGCAAGAAGGTGATCGTCAAGCGGCTCGATGCGATCCAGAACTTTGGTGCGATGGATGTGCTGTGCACCGACAAGACCGGCACGCTGACCCAGGACAGGATCGCGCTGGCGCGCCATATCGACGCGTTCGGCCGGACGTCGGACGAGGTGCTGGACTTCGCCTTCCTGAACAGTCACTACCAGACCGGGCTGAAGAACCTGCTCGACCGTGCGGTGCTCGAACACGTCGAACTGGCGGCCGAGCTGAAGCTGGAGCAGGACTACCGGAAGATCGACGAAATCCCGTTCGACTTCGAGCGCCGGCGCATGTCGGTCGTGGTGTCCGAGCGCAACGACCACCATGAACTGATCTGCAAGGGAGCGGTGGAGGAGGTGCTGGCCGCGTGCTCGTGCGTGCGCGCCGACGGCGCCGACGAGCCGCTGGATGCGCCGCGACTGGCGCAGGTACAGCAGGTGACGCGCGAACTGAACGAACTCGGCCTGCGCGTGGTGGCGGTCGCGATGAAGGAGGTGCCGCCGGACCAGACGGTCTATTCGGTGGCCGACGAGGCCGGTCTGACGCTGGTCGGCTACATCGCCTTCCTCGATCCGCCTAAGGAATCGGCGAGCGCAGCGCTGCAGGCGCTGGCCGCGCACGGCGTCGGCGTCAAGGTGCTGACCGGCGACAACGAGCTGGTGACGGCGCGTGTGTGCAGTCAGGTCGGCCTGCCTGCCGAGCGCGTGCTGACCGGCACGCAGATCGAGGCCATGGGCGACGTCGAACTGGCACGGGCGGCGGCCACGCATCAGGTGTTCGCCAAGCTCACGCCGCTGCACAAGGAGCGCATCGTGCGTGCGCTGCGCGCCAGCGGGCACGTGGTCGGCTTCATGGGCGATGGCATCAACGACGCGCCGGCGCTGCGCGCGGCGGATATCGGCATTTCGGTCGACACCGCGGTGGACATCGCGAAGGAGGCGGCCGACATCATCCTGCTGGAAAAGAGCCTGCTGGTGCTCGACGACGGCGTGGTCGAGGGCCGCAGCACCTTCTGCAACATGCTGAAGTACATCCGGATGACCGCCAGCTCGAATTTCGGCAATGTGTTTTCGGTGCTGGTGGCGAGCGCCTTCCTGCCCTTCCTGCCGATGCTGCCGCTGCAATTGCTGGTGCAGAACCTGCTGTACGACATTTCGCAGACCGGCATTCCGTTCGACAACGTCGATGCCGAACTGGTGGCCCGCCCGCTGAAGTGGAATCCGGACGACATCGGCCGCTTCATGGTGTTCTTCGGGCCGATCAGCTCGCTGTTCGACATCACCACCTTCGTCGTGATGTGGCATGTCTTCGGCGCCAGCACGCTGGCCGCGCAGGGGCTGTTCCAGTCGGGCTGGTTCGTGGTCGGCCTGCTGACCCAGACGCTGATCGTGCACATGATCCGCACGCCCAGGCTGCCCTTCATCGACAGCCGCGCGTCGGTGGCGCTGATGGCGACCACGCTGGCCATCATGGCCTTCGGCATCTGGCTGCCGATGGGACCGCTGGCCGAATACTTCAGGCTGCAGGCCCTGCCGGCGCTGTACTTCCCCTGGCTGGCCGGCATCCTGGCAGGTTACTGCCTGCTGACCACCTTCATGAAACGCTTCTACATCAGGCGCTTCGGCTGGCAGTGAGCTGGCGCAAGCTACCGGTAAGTCGCGGCTGGCACAGTTGAGCTGTCGCAACCGGCCTGTCGCACCGCCGGCTTATCGTGGGAACGGAGCCTGTCGGGTGCGGTCAGCCTTTGTGCGCTGACGAACCGACGCCGACCGCGGCGGCCAGACTGCCGCTGCGGACATCACCCTGACCGGGTGATCCGATGACGGCGTGCCTGTCGGCAGTCGAAACGAGATGAGGCCATGGACAGAAAAAGTCTTCCGAAGAAGGTGAAGGCCGGACGCCGGTTCGCCGAGGGCGAACCGGCGCTGACCGATGATGTGGACCGCGTATTTCACGCCCAGTTGGCAAAGCTCACGCAGGGTCTGTCGCCACCGTCCCTGATCGGTGCCTACATGGACTGGCTGGCGCACCTGTCGATGTCGCCCGGCAAGCAGCTGGATCTGCTGGCCAAGCTGTGGCGCCAGTCGGTGCGCTTCGGCATGCACGCGCTGCCCGGCGCGACGGCATCGGACAAGCCCTGCATCAGGCCGCTGCCGCAGGACAGGCGCTTCGACGCACCGGAATGGCAGCAGTGGCCGTTCAACCTGATCTACCAGGGCTTCCTGCTCAACCAGCAGTGGTGGCACAACGCGACCACCGGCGTACCGGGCGTGACCGCGCATCACGAACAGGTGGTGACCTTCGCCACCCGCCAAATGCTGGACATGTTCTCGCCGTCGAACTTCCTGCCGGGCAATCCGGAGGTGCTGGCAGAAACGGTCAGGACCGGCGGCGCCAATCTGGTCGACGGCATGCAGAACCTGCTGCAGGACGCGATGCGCATCGCCTCTTCGCAGCCACCTGCCGGCACCGAGAATTTCAGGCCTGGCCGCGACGTCGCGGTAACGCCGGGCAAGGTGGTGTTCCGCAACCACCTGATCGAGCTGATCCAGTACCAGCCGCAGACCGCGACCGTGTGTGCCGAACCGCTGCTGATCGTGCCGTCGTGGATCATGAAGTACTACATCCTCGACCTGTCGCCCGGGAATTCGCTGGTGCGCTACCTGGTGGACAAGGGGCATACCGTGTTCATCGTGTCGTGGACCAACCCCGGTTCCGCGGATCGCGATCTGGGCATGGACGATTACCTGAAGTCGGGCGTCATGGCCGCGCTCGACGCGGTGACCGCCATCGTGCCGGCGCAGCCGGTGCATGCGGTCGGCTACTGCCTGGGCGGCACGCTGCTCGGCATCGCGGCGTCGTACCTGGCGCGATCGGACGACCGGCGCCTGAAATCGCTGACCCTGCTGGCGTCCGAACTCGACTTCAGCGAACCGGGCGAACTGGGCCTGTTCATCGATGAGAGCCAGCTGCACTGGCTCGACGACCTGATGTCGGAAACCGGTTACCTCGACGGCCGGCAGATGGCCGGCGCGTTCGCATTGCTCAATTCGCGTGATCTGGTGTGGTCGCGCATGGTGCGCGATTACCTGATGGGTGGCGCCAACCCGGTCAGCGACCTGACCGCCTGGAACGCCGATGCGACGCGCATGCCCCGGCGCCAGCACAGCGAATATCTGCGCAGCCTGTATCTGGACAACGATCTGGCGCAGGGGCGCTACAAGGTCGATGGCCGGCCGGTCGCGCTGTCCGACATCCGGGTGCCGGTGTTCGCGCTCGGCACGCAGCGCGATACCGTGTCGCCCTGGCGTTCGGTCTACAAGATCAACCTGCTCGCCGATGCCGAGGTGACCTTCTGCCTGAGCAGCGGCGGCCACAATGTGGGCGTCGTCAATCCGCCGGGCGTCGGCGTGCCGCGCAGTTACCAGATCGCGACGCGGGCCTGCGACGACCGTTACGTCGACCCCGATACCTGGCTCGACACCGCGCCCACCCATGACGGTTCGTGGTGGCCCGCATGGGAAAGATGGCTGCGCCGGCACGACGGCAAGCGCGTCGCACTGCCCGCCATGGGCAACGAGGCAGCTGGCTATCCGCCGCTCGAAGACGCCCCCGGCCGCTACGTGCTGATCACCTGACCATGCATCTGCCTGTCCGCGCCCGTGAAACCCGCGCTGCACGCGCCTCTGCAGGAGCGAGCCATGCTCGCGAACTCCTCACGTGGAACCCGTGCCAGCCGTCGTGTGGCGACCGGATCGCGACCATGGGTCGCTCCTACGAAAACCGTGCTGCAT
>JAHRYN010000010.1:0-22308 GCA_020621405.1 Betaproteobacteria bacterium | reverse complement strand
GCTGCATCCGCCTCTGCAGGAGCGAGCCATGCTCGCGATAGCTCCTTTTTTCCGATTCCGGAACACCATCATGCAGACCGAAACTTTTTCTGAATTTCTCGACAACCATCCGTTCGACAGCATATGGGTGGGTGACGGGGCCAGTCTGGTTCGTCAGGTGACGAACCGGGACATCCAGCTGTTCGCGGCGGCGTCCGGCGATGTGAGCCCGGCGCATGTCGATGCGATCTATGCGCGGAGCAGCCATTTCCAGGGAATCATCGCGCACGGCATGCTGGGTGCGTCGCTGGTGTCGACGGTGCTCGGCACGCGTTTTCCGGGGCCGGGCACGGTCTATCTGGGCCAGACGCTGAAATTCGCCAAGCCGGTGCATGTCGGCGACACGCTGACGGTCAGCGTGAAGGTGCTGTCGCGCGACGAGGAACAGCACCGGCTGCGGCTCGAAACGCGCTGCGTCAATCAGGACGGCGTGGTCGTCATCGAGGGCGAGGCGGACGTGATCGCGCCGACCGAAAGCTTGCGCATACAGCGCACCGAGCTGCCGGAACCGCTGATGGCCGACAAGAACCTGCGCTACGACCAGCTGCTCGAGGCCGCGAAGCGCCTGCCGCCGATACGCATGGGCGTGGTGCACCCGTGCAGCCGCGAGGCGCTGGAAGGTGCGCTCGACGCCGCCCGGCTCGGCCTGATCGAGCCGGTGCTGATCGGCCCCGAGTCGCGCATACGTGCGCTGGCAGAGGAATGCGGATTCGACCTCGGTGCGGCCACCGTGATCGATGTGCCGCACAGCAATGCGGCAGCCGCGCAGGCCGTGGCGATGGCGCGCAACTGCCAGGTCCAGGCGCTGATGAAGGGCAGCCTGCACAGCGACGAGCTGCTGGCCGAGGTGGTGAATGCGCAGACCGGGCTGCGCACCGGGCGGCGCGTCAGCCACGTGTTCGTGCTCGACGTGCCGCGCTATCCCAAGCCCTTGCTGATCACCGATGCCGCGATCAATGTCGCACCCGACTTCGACGCCAAGGTCGATATCGTGCAGAACGCGATCGATCTGGCGCATGCGCTCGGCAATCCTATGCCCAAGGTCGCCATCCTGTCGGCGGTCGAAACGGTGACCTCGAAGCTGCGCTCGGCGATGGATGCCGCGGCGCTGTCGAAGATGGCCGATCGCGGCCAGATCACCGGCGGTCTGGTGGACGGGCCGCTGGCCTTCGACAACGCGGTGTCGCTGGCGGCGGCGAAAACCAAGGGCATACAGTCGCGCGTGGCGGGCGAAGCCGACATCCTGGTGGTGCCGGATCTGGAAGCCGGCAACATGCTGGCCAAACAGCTCGAATACCTGGGCGACGCTCAGACGGCCGGCATCGTGATGGGGGCGCGCGTGCCCATCGTGCTGACCAGCCGGGCCGATTCGGCGCATTCGCGCATCGCCTCATGCGCCATCGCCGTGCTCTGGCTGAACCACGTGCACGCCAAGCCTGTCTGAGCGGGCGGACGTCGTCCGAGACCGTCCGCGGCGCCAGCGCTATGCTTGCCACCCTGACCAGACTTCCATCCGGAACCGGCAATGTACGAATCGCGTGCCCGCAAGCCGCTGTCGACGGCTCATTTCGTCAGACGCTTCGCACTGCACGTGGCCGTTGCGGCAGGGCTGCTGCTCGGTTCGCTGCTGATCGGGATGGCCGGCTACCGGCATTTCGAGGGGCTGCTCTGGCGCGATGCCTTCCTGAACAGCGCCATGCTGCTCGGCGGCATGGGGCCGGTCGATGCGCCGCGCACCGATGGCGGCAAGGTGTTCGCCGGTCTTTATGCCTTGTACGCAGGTCTGGTGTTCATTGTTGCTGCCAGCCTGATCTTCGCGCCGGTGATGCACCGCATCCTGCACAAGTTCCACTGGGACGACGATCAGCCGCAGGGGCGGTGACGGGTGCGCGCCCGGGCGCCGGATCGGCGTTCAGATCTGCTGGCCGGCGATCTTGTCGAGCAGCGCCTTCACCCGTTCGGTGGTCGGCAGCAACGCCTTGTCCTCGGGCACCTGAAAATAGATGTTGACCCGCCGGACACCGCCGATCTGCAGCATTTCGCAGGACACGAAGTGCTGGATGCCTTCCAGTTCGTTGCTCGTTTCGTGCATCAGCTCGAATTCGCCGACTTCGCAGGTCGCGTTTCCGATGTGGGATTCGGTGAATCTGGCCTGGTCGCCGCGCATGATGACTTCGGTCCAGGCGCGCAACTGCGCTTCGCTGACCTTTTCGGCGAAAGTGTCCACGGTCACCTGCAGTCCGAGCCGGTCGCCGCTGTAACCGGCCAGGAGCGTGCAGACCTCGGAGTGGGTATCGACCGGCGCGTCGACATCGCCCTTGTGCAGGTCCATCACGCTGGTGGCCGGCACGCGGTTTATCCGGAAGCCCATCGTTGCCAGTTCGGCCGGGTCGACCAGCCGGCAGGGAGAGCCGTCGATGTCGGCAGCCAGGGCGGCGTGGCCGCACAGAATGAGAAGCAGGGCGCCCGTTCGTGTCATCGGCATCATGATCCTGTCCCCGGTTGGTGCCGCCGCGGGCGGCACAGGATGGGTTGGCGTGCAACTGCCTTACATATTAGACGTCCGGATCGCTTGCAGTTCATCGGCTCCGCTGCCGGCAGCGGAGCCACAGTCCGGTTTCTATTCCTGACCGATGGACAGCACGATGTTGCCGACCGTGCGACCCTGTTCGACCAGCTCGTGCGCGTCGGCGATGCGCTCCAGCGGCAGGCGCTCGGCGATGTTGTGGATCAGTCCGCCGCGTGCGAGCAGCGTGCCGAGCGTTGCGATGACGCGCTGACGCTCCTCTGCCTCGAGCAGGTAGATCAGGATGAAGTACAGCGCGACGTTGCGGGCGGCCAGTGCGAAGAAGGGCAGCGAGAACTGCGGTTTGCCGCTGCCGTAGATGACCCATTCGCCGCCCGGGCGCACCAGTTGGATGTCCAGTTCGCCGTTGCCGGCGACGTCCACCTCGATGACACGGTCGACACCGCGGCCGCCGGTCGCCTGTGCGACGCGCTCGGCGACATTTTCGCTGCGGTAGTCGATGACGGTGTCGGCGCCGGCCAGGCGCGCCATTTCGGCCTTCAGCGGGCTGCTGACAGTCGAGATGATCTGTGTCGCACCCAGCTGCCGGGCGAACTGTATGGCGTAGTGGCCGACGGCGCCCGCGCCGCCTGCCACCAGCACGGTCTTGCCTTCGACGCCGCCGCGGGTCAGCACGGCCTGCATCGCGGTGGTTGCCGGGATGCCGAAACAGGCGCCGGCTTCACCGCTGATGCCGTCCGGCAGACGTACCGCCTGGCCTTCGGGCAGCGCGATGAATTCAGCAGCCGTGCCGTGCGCGCGTCCCCAGGCGGCGTTCCACAGCCAGACGCGTTCGCCGATGCGCGCGCGGCTGACGCCGGCGCCGACCGCGTCGATGACGCCCATGCCGTCGCTGTGCGGAATGACCAGCGGGAAGGACATCGGACGTGCGCCGGCGCGTGCCTTCACGTCGGACGGATTGACGCCCGACCACAGCAGCCGGACGCGTACTTCACCGGGGCCGGGTTCGGGGGTGGCGATTTCGGCCAGTTGCAGTACGGCTTGTGCCGGGCCGGTTTGTTCGTAGAAGGCAGCGCGCATGTTGCAGAGGGTTCCGTTCGGGTTGGCAATGATGTCCGGCAAGTGACAAGGCTGTTCCGCAGGACTCGGCTGCGGATATTAACCAACTCCCGCCGGAGGCAGGAGGGACGAGATTTCTTCCGGCTGTGCGGGGAAGTGGGTTGCCGGGCCGGCTGCCAGTCCGGCTCAGGATGGCAGGTCGCACCGGCTTGATCGGCGATACAAGCAGGACAGCATGGCGGTGGGCCCGCAAGGACGTGCGAGCTGTCCGGGTGCGCTTCAGGCGGTGGCCGCGATGAGCGACGTCGGAGTGGCCGCAATGACCGAGGCCGGGGCAGCGTCGCAGCCGGTCTGCGTCAGCCAGGCCGAACCCATGCGTCCGGCGGTCAGTGTCCAGCCGGATTCCACCAGATAGGTGGTGCGCGCTGACTCGACCAGCGCCGGTCCTTCGACCGTCGTGCCTTCCGTCATCGTGCCGTGGTCGTAGATGCGCGCCGGCAGCCGGCCTTCGATCAGGGTGAAGGGATAGATGCATCCGGCCGCCGGACCGGCCGGTTCGTTCGTGTCCGGCAAGGCGGGCTTGAGGTCTGTGCGGCGGTGTTCGACGCTGGACACGGCCCGGATGATCCTGACGTGATCGCAGCGGCCTGCGGCCTGGCCTTCGTCCCCGAAGCGCCGTGCGCAGCGGTCTCCGAAGAGGGCCACCAGTTCCATCAGCTGGGCGGCCGAATGCAGGTGGCGGAACGGGCTGACGACGGCCGTCTTCGTCAGCCGGTCTCCATATTGCAGTTCGAATTCGACATGCACGCGGATGTCTGACTCGGTCGCACCCTGATGCAGCAGGAAGCTGGCCAGATCCTCCTCGCCGAAAAGCTCTCGCGACACGCGGGTCAGCGCTTCGGTAAAACACTGTGTCAGGTCGTTCGACTGCACCGGAGGCATCGCCGGTTCGCTGTCTCTCCGGGGGAAGAGCGGGACGATGCCCCCGTTGTCGATGTTGGCCCGTACTCGCATGAGCGTCTCCTCTGTTGTGAGGTCAGCTTAGGCGAGACCGAGGGTGGCCGTCACCGCCCACTCGGGTAGTCGGACGCCGCAAAAACGGGGGCACGCGCGTCAGTTCATGCGTGCGCGGCGGGATCGAGTGAGGTTATCGCGACCACGGGTCGCTCCTACAAGGATGCATCGTCACGGTTTTTGTAGGAGCGACCCATGGTCGCGATGAGAACGTTAATCAACGGCAGGCGTGGATTCGAGGTGGAGAATCGCGAGCATGGCTCGCTCCTACGGGGATGCATCGTCACGGTTTTTGTAGGAGCGACCCATGGTCGCGATCCGGGCGTTGATCGGCGGCGGGCGCGGATTTGGGGTGGAGAATCGCGAGCATGGCTCGCTCCTACAGGGATGCATCGTCACGGTTTTGTAGGAGCGACCCGTGGTCGCGATGCGGGCGTTGATCGGCGGCCGTGCGGGTTTGACGTGGGGAATCGCGAGCATGGCTCGCTCCTACGGGGATGCGGCGTCGCGGTTTTTGTAGGAGCGACCCATGGTCGCGATGCGGGCGTTGATCGGCTGCCGGCGCGGCAGGTTCAGCCCGGCATGCCGCTGATCCGGCTCATCAGGGCGACTGCGTTGTGCACGCCGTAACGTTCCATCAGCTGCGCCCGGATCTTTTCCACGGTACGCGGGCTGATGCCGAGTTCGCGCGCGCATTCCTTGGCGGTGCGGCCGCGCGTCATCGCCGACAGCACTTCGCGCTGGCGCACGGTCAGCTTGTCTACGTCGCCGCTGGTCCGCAGCGGTTCGAACACCCAGGACGCCTGCCGGTAGGGGTCGGAACGGTCGAGTGCGCTGCCGACCACGCGGAACCAGCGCAATGTGCCGTCGCTCAGCCGCATCAGCCGCTCGTCCTCGAAGGTGCCGGACTTGAACAGCGCTTCCATACCGCGCCGGCCGACCTGTTCGAACTCGCTGGTGGTCGGGTAGAGCATCAGCATGCTCTGGCCGATCAGCGCTTCCTTCGCGTAGCCGAAGCTGTCGGCGAAGCGGTCGTTGCACCACTGGATCTGGCGCTGTGCGGTGAATACCATGCCCAGCGGGCACAGATCGGCGGCCTGCAGGGCGAGAGTCTTTTCGGTCGTCACGGATGGCATGGGCGTAGTTCTGCGACTGGCGGTGTGGTTCGGGCGCGCCTAATGTATACCGGTTCCGCCGGCGCCTCCAAGGCTCCGGTTCCCGCCACCGAAGGCCGGATATCCGCGGCCGCCCGGAGAATGTCCATGATTGATCTGATCGGATTTGCCCACACCCCGTTCACACGACGTCCGGATGCCGACGTCGAGAGCCTGATGGCCGAGGTCGCCGCCGCGGCGATCGCCGATGCTGGCCTCGAAGCGAAGGACATCGACGCCGTGGTGGTCGGCCACTTCGGCGTCGGCATGAGCAAGCAGGGCTTCGTCGCCGGCCTGTCGGGCGGTCTGCTGCCCGGCCTGCGCTTCACGCCGGCGGTGCGCGTCGAGAATGCCTGTGCCAGCGGCAGCGCCGCCGTGCATCAGGGTGCGCTGGCGATCCGCGCAGGCACGGCAAAGCGCGTGCTGGTGATCGGCGTCGAAGTGATGTCGCAGATGTCCACGCGCGACGTCGGCAACGCGCTGCTGCGTGCTTCGTACTACAAGGAAGAAGCGGAGACGCCGGCCGGTTTCGCCGGCATGTTCGGCATGATCACCGACCGCTACGCCGAACGCTTCGGCGACCCGCGCGACGCGATGGCGCGCATCGCCTCCAAGAACCACAGCAACGCCGCCCACAACCCGTTGGCGCAGTACCGCAACCCGCTCGACGTTGCCTTCTGTGCGACCGAATCCGAGAAGAATCCGCGCGTGGTTGGTCGCCTGCTGCGCACCGACTGTTCGCCGATCTCCGACGGCGCGGCCGCCGTCGTGCTGTCGGCCCATGACGCGCACGACGCGAGCCGCCCGTTCGTGCGCCTGCGTGCGACTGCGCAGGCCAACGACATCATGCCGATCTCGCAGCGCGACATGAGCGAGCTGACCGGCGCCCGCGTCGCCTGGCAGCGGCTGATGGATTTAGCCGGTCTGACGCTCGACGATCTGGACAGCGTCGAGGTGCACGACTGCTTCACCACGGCCGAACTGATGATGTACGAAGCGATCGGCCTGACGCCGCCGGGTGAAGGTCACCGTGCGCTGGAAGAGGGCTGGGTCTATGCCGGCGGGCGCCTGCCGGTCAATCTGTCCGGCGGCCTGAAGACGAAGGGCCATCCGATTGGCGCCACCGGCGTATCGATGCACGTGATCAGTGCCTGGATGCTGCTCGGCCGCTTCCGCGCCGACGTGCTGCCAGATGCCCGATTCGCAGGTATCTTGAACATGGGCGGCGCCAGCGTCGCCAACTATGGTTCCATACTCGAACGCGTCCAGTAAAAAACAAGAGGAGACAACGCGCATGAATATCGCCAACTGGCTGCAACGCACCGCAACGCAGTATCCCGATCGTCCCGCGATCGCCCACGGCCGCGAGGTCCTGTGGGACTACCGCGGCTTCGCCGCCAGCGCCGCGCGCTGCGCGACCTGGCTCAAGTCGCAGGGCCTGCAGCCGGGAGACCGGGTGGCGCTGTTCATGTACAACTGTCCCGAATATCTGCCCCTCATCTGGGGCGCCTGGTGGGCCGGCATCGCGGCGGTGCCGATCAACGCCAAGCTGCATCCGAAGGAAGCGGCCTACATCTGCACGCACAGCGGTTCGAAGCTGGTGTTCTGCGGCGATGACGTGGGTGCCGAACTGCAGACCGTGCTGCACGAATCGGGCAGCGCCGCGCAGGTGCTGACCGACACCGCCTTCCTGCGCGACGGCACGCTCGCGCTGTCGGCGATCGAACCGCGCACCGACACCGATCCGGTCTGGCTGTTCTATACCAGCGGTACGACCGGCCGTCCGAAGGGCGTGAACCTGTCGATGCGCCAGCTGCGGTGGACCTGCATGGGCTATTTGAGCACGGTGCAGACGATCGCGCCGGGCGACGTGGCGCTGCATCCGGCGCCGATGTCGCACGGTGGCGGCCTGTTCCACCTGCCTTACGTGATGCAGGCCGGCATCAACGTGGTGCCGGAATCGGGCGGCTTCGAGGCGCAGGAATGCCTCGATCTGGCGGCTTACTGGACCGAGGCATCGTTCTTCGCGGCGCCGACCATGGTGCGCCGCCTGACCGATGCGGTGAAGAAGAGTGGCAAGCGCCCGACCGGCCTGGCCACCATCTGCTATGGCGGTGGCCCGATGTATCTGGCCGACCTGGACGAGGCGCTGGAACTGATCGGCCCGCATTTCGCGCAGATCTACGGTCAGGGCGAATGCCCGATGATGATCACCGTGATGCCGCGCCACATGATCAACGACTCGACCCAGCCGAACTACCGCGAGCGCCTGGCGTCGGTCGGCTATGCGCAGACGATGGTCGAGGTGTCCATCATCGACGCCGACGGCCGCGAACTGCCGGCCGGCCAGACCGGCGAGATCCGCGTGCGCGGCGAACCGGTGATGAACGGCTACTGGAACCAGCCGGAAGCGACCGCATCGACCATCGTCGACGGCTGGCTGCACACCGGCGACGTCGGCCGGCTTGACGCCGACGGCTTCCTGACGCTGCTCGACCGCAGCAAGGACCTGATCATCAGCGGCGGCAGCAACATCTATCCGCGCGAGGTCGAAGAGGCGCTGCTGACACACGAAGGCGTGGCGGAAGTCGCCGTGATCGGGCGGTCCGATCCGGAGTGGGGTGAAGTCGTGGTTGCGTTTGTCGTCACAAAACGCACAATGTCGGCCGCGGAACTCGACACACACTGCCTGGAACAGATCGCACGCTTCAAGCGGCCCAAGTGCTACACGTTCGTCGATGAGCTGCCCAAGAACAACTACGGCAAGGTCCTGAAGACCGCACTGCGAGAACTGGACGCCAAAAAGGAGACCTGATGACCGCTGGACCGTCGACCCTGCGCAGCTGCCGTGCGTCATGCTGCATGGCATGGCATACGGCTTAGCAGGGTCCATGGCCAGAGGCGGGCATCAACCGGATCGGCCGCGGCTGATCGCGACGAAGTTCCGGGCGCCCGCGCGCTCCGGGACATTGCTGACGCGGCAGCGGCTGCTGGAACAGCTGGACGGGCGGCGCGACCGCAAGCTGACGCTGATTCATGGCCCGGCCGGGTTCGGCAAGACCACGCTGGCCATTCAGTGGCGCGAACGGCTGCAGGCGCAGGGTGCCGCCGTGGCCTGGTTGAACATCAGCCGCGACGACAACGCGCTCGGCCGCTTCCTGACCTATCTGGTCGAGGCGGTCCGCGTCGGCGAGCCGTCGATCACGCTGGACGTCACCACGCTGCTCGAAGCCAAGGCTGAGCAGGCGGCCGACATCGTCGTGGCCGATCTGGTCAACGCATTCGCCGCGGTCGAACGCGACGTCTACCTGATACTCGATGACTGGCATCTGATCCACGAGCACGCGGTGCGCGACGTGGTGTCCTTCCTGCTCGACCACGCGCCCCCGTGCTTCCATCTGGTACTGACCAGCCGCGAGCGGCCGGCGCTGCCGCTGGCCCGGCTGCGGGTCGACGACCAGCTGACCGAAATCGCCGCATCCGACCTGCGCTTCAGCGTCGGCGAATCGCGTGCCTTCCTGTGCGACGTCAATGAACTGAGCCTCGACGACGGCGACGTGCGCTCGCTGTGGAACAGCACCGAAGGCTGGGTCGCGGCGCTGCAGCTGGCGCTGCTGTCGCTGCGCACGGCCGGCGATACGGCCCATTCGATCGAGTGCTTTTCCGCCAAGCACCACGTCATCGGCGAATATCTGGCGGAAAACGTGCTCGATCACCTGCCGGCCGAGGTGCTGGAATTCCTGCTCGCCACCTCGATACTCGACCGGCTGTCCGGCAGCCTGTGCGCCGCGGTCAGCGGTGTCGCCGCCAGCCAGCAGATGCTGGAACATCTGGACAAGCAGGACCTGTTCATCCTGCCGCTCGACGAGGCACACGAGTGGTATCGCTATCACCACCTGTTCGCCAGCCATCTGCAGCGCCGGCTGGAACGCAGTGCGCCGCAACGTGTGGCCGAACTGCACAACGCCGCGTCGCGCTGGTTCGCCGAGCACGGCCACACCGACGAGGCGGTGGCGCACGCGCTGTCGGCGGGAGAACCCGAGCGGGCGGTGGAACTGGTCGAGCGCGATGCGATGTGGCTGGTCGAACACAGCTACATGTCGACCTTGCGCGGTCTGGTGGCGCGGCTGCCGGCCTGGCGGCTGCATGCCCGGCCGCAGCTGCAGCTGGCCATCGCCTGGGGTCACTGCCTGACGCACCGTGCCGACGACGCGCGGGTAGCGCTCGATCACGCGGAGGCGCATCTGGCGACGCAGGATCTGTCGCCGTGGAACGAATCGGTGGTGGAGGCCGGAGTGGTCGAGGCCTGCATCCGCATCTATCAGGACCGGATGGACGGCGTTGAGGAGATGGTGCAGCCCAGCATCGAACGCGCGGCATCCTACCGCCCGTGGGTCGTCGCGGTGGCGTCGAACGTCCTGACCTACGTTTACCTGCACCGCTTCGACTACGACGCCGCGCTGCGCCTGCAGGTCTGGGCGCGGCCGTTCCAGGACCGTGCGCAAGGGCCGTTCAGCGGCATCTACGGACGCTGTTTCGCCGGCATCGCGGCCAAGGCGCTGGGACGGCTGGAGCAGGGCGTCGATCATTTCCGCGATGCATTGGGCATGGCCAATGCATCGATCGGCCGGCATTCGCACGCTGCACGCCTGGCCGAAGCGCTGCTCGGTCAGGCAATGGTCGAGATGAACGAGCTGGACGAAGCCGAACGCCTGCTCGACGACAGCCGTGCGCTCGGGCTGGAAGGCGGCGTCGCCGACTTCTCGATCGCCACCTATGTGTCGTCCAGCCGTCTGCTGGCGCAGCGTGGCGATCTGGCCGGCGCACACGCAGTACTCGATGAGGGTGAACAGACGGCGGCACATCTCGGCTTTGCCCGGCTGGCCGCCGCGGTGCTGTGCGAGCGCGTGCGGCTGTGGGTGAGTGCCGGCGACATCGACACGGCGACGCGGCTGTTCGGTTCGTGCGCTGCCGACGCCGTGGCCGGACGCGAGGTCGGGCCGGAAACGACCGAACTGCTGCAGCTGGCGCAGGCACGTCTTTACCGTGCGCAGGGCCGGGTCGGCGATGCGCTGTCGCTGCTGCGGCCGCTGCTCGACGCCGCCGCCGCGCAGCGTCGCCGCACGTTCGAGGTCCGCGTGCGCATACAGCTGGCGCTGGCGCTTGATGCCGCGGACGAGCCCGCGGCGTCGCGTGCCATGCTGGCGGAAGCGCTGGCGTTGGGACTGGCTGCGGGCATGAAGCGCAGCTTCCTCGACGAAGGCCCGCCGCTGACCGGACTGCTGGCCGGGCTGGATGAAGCGCTGGTCGCCGACGGCTACAGCGATGCCGGCTGGTCCCGGCTGCGCGTGCCGCTGGCCGGACTGCTGGCGCTGGGTCTGGCCGAACAGGCACCCTGTGCGACGCCGCGCGAGCCGGAGCTCATCCAGTTGCCGGTCAGCGGCATGCTGAAGGACAGGGAAGCGGAAATCCTGCGCCTGCTCGAGCGCGGCAGTTCGAACAAGGAAATCGCACGCAGCCTGGCCATCGGCGTCGATACGGTGAAGTGGTATCTGAAGTCGATCTACGCCAAGCTCGGCGTGACCTGCCGTGCGCAGGCGGTGTACGAGGCGCGTCGCAGCGGCGCGCTCGGCTGACCGTCGGGGCGTTTCAGCGCTGCGTCAGTACAGCGCGCGATAGTGTCCGAGCACGCGCGGCACGTAGCGCCGTGTTTCGGCGTAGGGCGGAATCTTCCGGCCATGGCGTTCCACCGCCGATTCGCCGGCGTTGTACGCGGCGAGCACCAGTTCAAGCCGGTTGTCGAAGCGCTGCATCAGGTCGCGCAGGTAGAGCGCGCCGCCCATCACGTTCTGGTCCGGATCGAAGCGGTCAAGCACGCCATAGCGGCGTGCGGTGTCGGGCATCAGCTGCATCAGGCCGGCCGCACCCTTCGGCGACACGGCGCGCGCATCGTGGGCGGATTCGACCGCGATCACCGCGTTGATCAGGCGCGCATCGACACCGGACGCCTGCGACGCGCGGGCCACGCTGTCCGGATGGCGCAGTGTGCCGCGTGCCGCAAGCGGCGGGCGCTCGGTCCGGGTGTCGAGCAGAAGCTCGAAGCCGGCGTCGAGCGGCGTGTCGGTCAGGTGCAGCGTGCCGCCTTCGTCGTGACGAGCGTAGACGTCGGCCTGCGCGCAGGCCGGCGCCAGAAGTATCGTCAGCAGCAGGAGCGGGGTCTTCATCTGAGGGCAACAAGGCCGCGTTAGAATTCGCCGGATTGCAATTGTGCTGCCAAATCCTTACAGCCGTGTTGTAACAGGAGTCCAGTATTCTTGTCGCAAGCCGGCCGGTTTCACGGGTCGGGCGAGAATGCGCCGCGGCGGGATCCGCCGTCAATGCCTCCCGTCGCGGCGCGTCAGCGCCTTCGATCATCCCAGGGTCAACCACAACATGCGCAACATGCAAAAGGCTTTTCCCCAGCGTGGCTTCACGCTGCTCGAACTGCTGGTAGTGATGGTCATCATCGGCCTGCTGGCCGGCTATGTCGGTCCGCGCTACTTCAGCCAGATCGGCAAGTCGGAAGTCAAGGCGGCGCGTGCGCAGATCGACGGCCTGGAAAAGGCGCTCGACCAGTTCCGTCTGGACAACGGTCGTTATCCGACCACCGAGGAAGGGCTCAAGGCGCTGGTCGAGCGGCCGTCGACGGCGCCCAAGTGGTCCGGCCCCTATCTGAAGAAATCGGTGCCGCCCGATCCGTGGGACCGTCCCTATCTGTACCGCGCGCCAGGCGAGCACGGCGAATACGATCTGAGTTCGCTGGGCAAGGACGGTCAGCCGGGCGGTACCGAAGAAGCGGCCGATATCACGAACTGGTGACATGCTTTTCCGCATACGCGCACTCGACGTCACCAACCGCATCACGCAGCTGCAGATAGAGGCGTCCGACGAGGCTTCGGCACGCGCGCAGGCGCAGGCCGACGGGCTGACCGTGCTGTCGGCGGCGCGCACGCGTTCGCTGTCGCTGACGCGGCAGCGTTTTCCGGTGCTGCTGTTCTGCCAGGAGCTGCTGGCACTGCTGCGCTCCGGTCTGTCGCTGGTCGAAGGACTGGAGGTGATGGCCGAGAAGGAAGGCCGCACGCTGTCGCGTACCGTGCTGACCGGGCTGGTCGATGCGCTGCGCCAGGGCAAGACGCTGTCGATGGCGATGTCGGCGCAGACCGCGGTGTTTCCCGACCTGCTGGTGGCGATGATCCGCGCGTCCGAACGCACCAGTGATCTTGACCAGGCGCTCGAACGCTACGTCGCCTACAGCGAGCAGCTCGACAGCGTGCGCGGCAAGCTGGTCGCGGCGGCGACCTATCCGGCCATCCTGGTCGTCGTCGGCCTGCTGGTTGTGATGTTCCTGCTGGCTTTCGTGGTGCCGCAGTTTTCCAAGGTGTATGAGGACATTTCGACCGAGCTGCCGCTGGCTTCGCAATGGCTGCTGGCCTGGGGGCACTTCGTCAAGGCGCATTCGGGCATGCTCGGCCTGTCGGTGCTGGCGGTTGTGGTGACGCTGGGCTGGACGCTGCGCCAGCCGGCCTTCCGCCAGGGCCTGATGGCGCAGTTCGAGCGCCTGCCGGGCATCGGCAGCCGCATGCGGGTGTTCCGGCTGGCGCGCTTCTTCCGCACGGTAGGCATGCTGCTGCGCGGCGGCATACCGGTCGTGCAGTCGCTCGAACTGGTGCGCGAGCTGCTGCCGCTGCCGATGCAGCAGAGCCTGTCGCGGGCATTGCTGTCGATTCGCGAAGGGCGCGCCGCGTCCGACGCCTTCACCGAGGTCGGCCTGAGTACCGCGGTGGCGTCACGCATGCTGCGCGTCGGCGAACGGGCCGGCAATCTGGGCGACATGATGGAGCGCATCGCCGCCTTCCACGACGAGGAAATGACGCGCTGGCTCGACCGTGCGACCCGGCTGTTCGGCCCGCTGCTGATGCTGGGCATCGGTCTGGCGATCGGCGGCGTGGTGGTGCTGATGTACATGCCGATCTTCCAGCTGGCGGAAAGCATTCAATGAACGCGCCACTGCAATCCGCGGCACAGCCGGCAATCGGCGCCGACCTGATCGCGCGCGCGCGGCTGCGCGCCGGACGCGGTTCGGTGATGCAGGCGCTGCTCGACCTGTCCGGCGCCACGCCGGACGCGCTGCTGCCGCGTGTCG
This sequence comes from Betaproteobacteria bacterium, assembly GCA_020621405.1. Taxonomy (GTDB): domain Bacteria; phylum Pseudomonadota; class Gammaproteobacteria; order Burkholderiales; family Rhodocyclaceae; genus Methyloversatilis. The sequence continues at coordinate 8,333 of JAHRYN010000010.1, read as the reverse complement.
CCGCCCAGCTCGGACTGCGTGCGATGAGCAGCCCGGAGCTCAATGCGCTGACGCTGGCGCTGGACAGCATCCGCTTTTCCGAAGCGCTGGCCAGGGCAGTCGTGGTGGCGGTCGATGCCGGCGGGCAGCGCATTGCCGTGGTCGCCGATCCGTACGATGCCGCACTGCAGGACTGGCTGGCGTCGACGCTGTCCTGCGCCTACGAACTGCGCATCGCCACGCGCGACGACATCACGGCCGCGCTGGCGCGCTACGAGGAAAGCCAGCGCGCCTCGGCCGGCCTGCTCGACGAGGACGATCAGATCGGCGCCAGTTCGGCCGAAGTGCTGTCGCTGGCGCGTATTGCCGACGACGCCAGCCCGGTGGTGCGGGTGGTAAATTCGACGCTGTACGACGCGCTCAAGCAGGCGGCGTCCGACATCCACCTGGAATCGGTGCCGGGCGGCATGCAGGTCAAGTACCGGATCGACGGCGTGATGGTGCGCATCGGCCACATCGCCGGCGCCGACACGGCAGAACAGGTCATTTCACGCATCAAGGTGCTGGCCGAACTGGACATCGCCGAACGGCGGGTGCCGCAGGACGGACGCTTCAAGGTGGCCTATGCCGGGCGCGACATCGACCTGCGCGTGTCCATCATGCCCAGCGTGCATGGCGAGGATGCGGTGCTGCGCGTGCTCGACAAGGACCACCTGACGCAGGAGCTGCAGGCGCTGTCGCTGGAAAGCCTGGGCTTCGACGAGATCGCCCGCGCGGCATTGCGCAAGCTCGCCGCCGAGCCCTACGGCATGCTGCTGGTGACCGGCCCGACCGGTTCCGGCAAGACGACCACGCTGTACGCGACCATAGGCGAGATCAACCACGGTCTGGACAAGATCATCACGATCGAGGATCCGGTCGAGTACCAGCTGGCCGGCGTGCTGCAGATTCCGGTCAACGAGAAGAAGGGGCTGACCTTTGCCCGCGGCCTGCGCTCGGTGCTGCGGCATGACCCGGACAAGATCATGGTGGGCGAAATCCGCGACGGCGAGACCGCCGAGATCGCGGTGCAGGCGGCGCTGACCGGCCACCTGGTGCTGACCACGGTGCACGCCAACAACGTGTTCGACGTGATCGGCCGCTTCCTGCACATGGGTGTCGATCCGTACAACCTGGTTTCGGCGCTCAACGGCATCGTCGCGCAGCGGCTGCTGCGCCTGAACTGCACGCACTGCGCCGTGGCCCAGGTGCCCGACGCCGACGCGCTGGCCGAGTCGGGGCTGGGCGGTTCGGTCGGCTACGACTTCCGTGCCGGCACCGGCTGCGGTCACTGTCGCGGCACCGGATTCAAGGGACGGCGCGCCATTGCCGAACTGCTGGTGCTGGACGACGAATTGCGCGAACTGATCGTCAGTCGCGCACCGATGCGCCAGTTGAAGGAAGCCGCGCGTGCGCGCGGCACGCGCACCCTGCGCGAAGCGGGTCTGGTCCTGGTGGCCAGCGGCGAAACCAGTCTTGCGGAATTGAACCGTGTCACTTTTGTCGTCTGATCCGCTGCTGCTGGACATCGGCCCGCACGGGCTCGCACTGTCGCGTCGCGGCGAGCGGCTGCACGCGTCGGCGCAGCCGCTGGCGGCCGAGCATCTGCTGCCCGTGCTCGATGCACTGCCGGCCGCACTGACGCCGCGCCGCTCGGTACTGACGGTGAATGTGGACAACGCCTGGACGCGCTGGCAGGTGGTCGACATGCCGCCCGGCGTGTCCGGTCCGGACGAACAGCGTGCACTGGTGCGCGCACGCATGATCGAGGTATTCGGCACGACGGCGCAGGGCTGGGCCTTTGCCTGGGATGCGAAGCCGGCCGCCCGCGTGCTGGCCTGCGCGATGGATGCGGCGCTGCCGCAGGTGCTGACGGCCTGGTGCGCGGCGCGCGGACTGCGGCTGGCCAGCCTGCAACCGGCCTGGCTGCGCGCCTATTCGGCCTTCCGCGGCAGTGCGCCGGTGGGCGGTTTCGCGCAGCTGCAGGACGGCTGGCTGTGCATGGGTCTGTGGTCTCCGGACGGCTGGCTGCACGTGCGCGGCGAAGCGCTGGGCGATCCGGCCTCGCTCGGTGCGCTGCTGGAGCGCCGGCTCAGCCTGTTCGACGGTGCGCTCGAAGGCGGTCAGCTGTTCCTGCAGGGCGCGCCGGCGGTCAGCCTGCCGCGCGGCTGGCGCTGCGTGGCAGGCGGAGTGGCGGCATGAGACTGCGTACGACACTCCGCCCGCCGGTGCCGGAACTCGATTTCGTCGTGCGCCGTCGTGCGCCCGGCTGGCTGGGCTGGCTGGCGCTGGCGCTCGGCTGCGCGGCGGCGGTATTCGTCGTGCAGCAGTTCCGGCAGACCGAAGACGATGTGGATGCACTGCGCGACGCCAACCGCCGTGCCGCCCGCGCTGCCGAGCAGGCGAGGGTGCTGGCGCGGCGCGAGCAGGACGATGCCGTGCTGCGTGCGCGTCTCGAGGTGGCACGCAAGCTGTCGGCGCGGATGGCGCGCGACTGGCAGCCGCTGTTCGCCGATCTGGAAGCGCGCGGTACTGACATCGCGCTGCTGTCGGTCGAGCCGGATGCCGCCCGTGGGGTGCTGCGCGTGACTGGTGAAGCGAAGGACCTGAACGCGCTGTTCGCCTATGCCGAATCCTTCATGGACGCGCAGGCAACCGGTTCGCCACGCATCGAAACCTTCGAACTCAAGCAGCGTGACGGCATCCAGGTCGTCGCCTTCTCGCTGCGCCTGCAATGGAGGGGCGCATGAACATGTTGCGCGCCCGTTTCATGTACGCACTGTCGCGTGCCGGCTGGGCCGGTGTCGCCGGTGTCGGCCTGCTGGCCTTCGCGCTGGCCGTGCATTTCGGTGCGCTGGCTCCGCTGCTCGCCGAACAGACCAGGCTGGAGGCAGAGCGCGGCGCACTGGCGGCACGGCTGTCGCAGGGCGTGCCGGTCGAATCGCCGCGCGAACAGCTGGAGCGGTTCGACGCCTCGCTGCTGACGCGCGCGCGCATGCCGGCGGTGCTGGCCGAACTGGCGCAGGCGGCCGGTCGCAACGCACTCGTTCTGGCCCGTGTCGAAAGCCGCGAGTCGCAGTCGCTCGGAGCGGGCTACGGCCGGCAGGAGTACCTGTTTCCGCTGCGTGGCAGCTATCCGTCGCTGCGCCAGTGGCTGGCCGATGTGCAGCGCGTTTCGCCGTCGGTACTGGTCGAGGACGTGGTGCTGAGGCGGGAGGACATATCGCGCGGCGATGTGGACGCCACGGTCCGCCTGTCCATCCTGATGAAGGATGCGCCATGAACCGCGGCCTCGTGATCGCACTCGCGGCGACGCTGGTCGCAGTCTGGTATGTGTCGGGCATGGACGGGGCGGAATCGCCCGATGGCACAGCACCGGCCGTACCTGCCCGCCGGACGGCGACACCGGCCGGGAGAGTGTCCGTTGCCGTGGATGCCGGAGCGGCCGAAGCGGGCGTTGCATCCGCGCCGGCACGCGCGGCCGCCGAAATCGGCCGCGACCTGTTTGCCAGCCACAGCTTCCTGCCGCCACCGCCGAAGCAACCCGTGCGGGTCGGTCCGCCGCCTGCGCCGATGGCGCCGCCGCTGCCGTTCCGCTATCAGGGACGCATGACGGAGGAGGGCGTCACCACGGTATTCCTCGCCCAGGGTGACCGCATTCTGGTCGCACGTGCCGGCGATCTGCTGAACAACCAGTACCGCGTCGAGTCGGTGACGACCAGCGCAGTCAACTTCATGTACGAGCCGCTCAAGCAGCGGCAGACCCTGACCCTCGGAAGCGCAAAATGATGGCATTCCAGCTGGCCCGCGTACGCGCGGCTCTTGTCCTGATCGTGGCTGCGGTACTTGTCGGCTGCGCCACCAACCAGGCTTTCGAGGACGGCAAGCAGGCGTTGATCGCAGGCGATCAGGAACGCGCACTCGGTTTGTTCGAGGCCGCATCGAAGCAGTCGCCCGACAACGCCGAATACCGTGCGACCTGGTTCCGCCAGCGCGAGATCGCGGTCGCCAAGCTGCTGTCGCAGGCCGATGCCGCACGGTCGGCCGGCAACCGCGATGCCGCTGCCGGCATGCTCGAACGGGTGCTGGTGCTCGACCCGCGCAACCAGCGCGCGCTGTTCATGCGCGACCAGATGGTCCGCGGCCTGCGTTTGGATGCGATGACCAACGAGGCGCGCACGATGCTGGCGCGCAAGGATCTGTCCGGTGCCGAGGCGCGGCTGCGCAATGTGCTGGAGCAGGACAACACGCATGCCGGCGCGCGCGAACTGCTGCGCCAGGTCGAGGACGCGCGTCCGAAACAGACGGCGCCGGCCGCACTCGGCGGCATGTTCCAGAAGCAGGTCACACTGGAATTCCGCGATACCTCGCTGCGCAACGTGTTCGAGGCGATCGCGCGTTCGACCGGCATCAACTTCGTGTTCGACAAGGATGTGCGCCCCGATCTGAAGGTGACGCTGTTCGTGCGCAACACGACCGTGGCCGAAGTGATGCGCCTCATCCTGGTCACCAACCAGCTCGAACGCAGCGTGCTGTCGGAGAACACGGTGCTGATCTATCCGAACACCGCGGCCAAGCAGCGCGAATACAAGGAACTGGTGACGCGCACCTTCTTCCTGGTCAATGCCGAAGCCAAGCAGGTGCAGAACCTGATCAAGACCGTGGTCAAGACCAAGGACATCTATATAGATGAGCGCATCAACCTCATCGTGATGAAGGACACCATCGACGCGGTGCGGCTGGCCGAACAGCTGGTCGAGTCGGTCGATGTCGCCGAACCCGAGGTGATGCTGGAAGTCGAGGTGCTCGAGGTCAGCAGCAACAAGATGAAGGAGCTCGGCATCGATTTCCCGGATCAGGTGGGCTACGGAATACTGACGCCCAATGTACAAAGTCAGGTAAGTAATATCGCGGGCGTCACAACGACTACCACGCTGGGCGGCCAGCTCCTGCAGGGCAACATCAACCTGAAGAATCCGGGCGGTCTGGTAGTGCCTTACGTGTCGAACCCCGGCCTGATCCTGAACCTGAAGGCGCAGGACGGCGCGGCCAACCTGCTGGCCAATCCGCGCATCCGCGTCAAGAACAAGGAAAAGGCGAAGGTGCATATCGGCGAGAAGCTGCCGGTGTTCACGACCACCTCGACCGCCAATGTCGGCGTGTCGGCGTCGGTCACCTATCTCGACGTCGGCCTGAAGCTCGATGTCGAGCCGCTGATCCATCTCGAGGACGACGTCGACATCAAGATGACGCTGGAGGTGTCCAGCATCGTCAAGGAGGTGATCGGACCGCAGAGTTCGCTCGCCTACCAGATCGGTACCCGTTCGACCGCGACCTCGCTGCGCCTGAAGGACGGCGAGACGCAGATCCTGGCCGGCCTGATTTCCGACGAGGAACGTACCAGCGCATCGCGCCTGCCGGGCCTGGGCAACATGCCGATGATAGGCAAGCTGTTCTCGAGCGAGCGCGGCAGCAACAACAAGACGGAAATCGTGCTGCTGATCACTCCGCGCATCGTGCGCAACCTGACGCGCCCGGCCAACGTCGCGCCGGCGCTCGCGGCCGGCACCGAGGCATCGGTCGGCACCGCGGCGCTGTCGGTGCGCAGCGGCGCGAAGGACCAGGGGGTCCGCATGTCCAGTTCGTCCGGTGGCGCGCCGTCCGCGGGAACGTTCGCGACACCGGCCCGCTCCTTCTCGCCGGAGCCGGCCGAGGTGGCGCCGTCCGACGATGCGGCAGGGGAGTCTTCGCCGGTCGAACTGCGGCTGCAGTCGTCCGGTGATGCGGCTCCAGGCGGCGAAGTCGGCGTCATCGTCTCGATGAATGCGCCAAACGGCACGCGCGTTGCGGCGATCGAAATCGTGTACGACCCGAACGTGCTGACCGCGCAGGGTACTGTCACGGCGCCGGGTCGTGCAGCGGTGAGCCTTGCTGGTGCCGATGGTCAGGAAGTTCGTTCCGAACTGCGCTTCCGGGTATCGCCGGCTGCACCGGCCGGAACCACCAGCGTCCAGATAGGCAGCGTGTCCGCACTGGGAGCCGACGGCAATCCGCTGCCGGTCGCGCCGCCTTCGCCGGCTGATATCGTGATCAAGCCCTGATGATGGCGGGCCCGCGGCTGCGGGTCTGCCGAAAAGAAAAAGGGGAAGGCTCTGCCTTCCCCTTTTTCTTTGCTGCTCGAAGCGAACCGGTGATCAGCCGGCCTTGCGATGTGCGCGGGCTTCCTTCTTCAGACGCTTGAAGGTGTCCGGATCGGTGGCGCGCAGGTATTCGACGACTTCCACGTCCTCACGGCGGATCTTGCTGATGTCGATCTGCTCGACATGAACCAGGCGCAGCAGCGCCTGTACCGGCTTGGGCATGTTGCGGCCGCTTTCGTAGCGGGAGCCGCCGCTCTGCGTCACGCCGAGGCGCGACCAGAACTGCGACTGATTCATGCCCAGCTTCTTGCGAATTTCGCGTGCATCAATGTTGTCTGTGGCTTTCATGCTCGTTGTCCTTGAAAAGTGAGATAACGATCCGACCGCGCCGTCCTTGTCAATCCGGTTCCGGCTGCTTGTCGACTCGCCCAGTTGGCTCTCGTGCCTATGACTTAAGTCATAGTCGAAATTCAGTATAAATGATCACAACGTCCTGTACCAAGCAACGTTGCATAATTTTGCAACTGGGTTTCAGGGCAGTGGACATGCCAAACAGGCACCCGTTTTGCATCATTTTCAGGCGGTCACGGGTGACTCGGTCGGCCGGGGCGGATCGGTTACAATCTCTGGCTTTCGTACAACATCGCGGAAGTACAGATGGCTCTCATAGTCCAGAAATACGGCGGCACCTCGGTCGGCAAGCCTGACCGCATCAAGAGCGTCGCGCGCCGGGTCGCCCGCTATGTCGAGCGTGGCAACCAGATGGTGATCGTGGTGTCGGCGATGAGCGGTGAAACCAACCGCCTGCTCGGTCTGGCCAAGGAAGTGTCGACGAACCCCGACCCGCGCGAGATCGACGTGATCGCATCGACCGGGGAGCAGGTCACCATCGGCCTGCTGTCGATGGCGCTGAAGGATCTCGGGTTGAAGGCGCGCAGCTACACCGGCGGCCAGGTGCGCATCCTTACCGACAACGCGCACACCAAGGCGCGCATTCTCGCCATCGACGAACACAACATCCGTCGCGATCTCGACGAAGGTTGCGTGGTTGTCGTGGCCGGCTTTCAGGGTGTGGACGAGAACGGAAACATCACCACGCTGGGGCGCGGCGGTTCCGACACGACCGGCGTGGCACTTGCTGCCGCGCTGCGTGCCGACGAGTGTCAGATATTCACCGATGTCGACGGCGTGTACACCACCGACCCGCGCATCGTTCCCGAAGCCCGTCGTCTGAACAGCATCACCTTCGAGGAAATGCTCGAAATGGCGAGCCTCGGCTCGAAGGTGCTGCAGATCCGCTCGGTCGAGTTCGCGGGCAAGTACAAGGTCAAGCTGCGCGTGCTGTCCAGTTTTGAGGACGAAGGCCACGAAGGGCCGGGCACGCTGATTACTGTCGAGGAAGACGTCAACATGGAACAACCCATCATCTCCGGCATCGCCTTCAACCGCGATGAAGCCAAACTGACCGTGCTCGGCGTGCCCGACCGCCCCGGCATTGCCTATCAGATACTCGGCCCGATCGCCGATGCGAACATCGACGTCGACATGATCATCCAGAACGTCGGACACGACGGATCGACCGACTTCTCGTTCACGGTCAACCGCAGCGAATTCGGCAAGGCGATGGAAATCCTCGAAAGCGTGCGTCAGCACATCGGCGCGCGCGAGATCCGCGGCGACAACAAGATCTGCAAGGTGTCGGCCGTCGGTGTCGGCATGCGCTCGCACCCCGGCGTTGCCAGCAAGATGTTCCGCACGCTGGCTGAGGAGGGCATCAACATCCAGATGATCTCGACCTCGGAAATCAAGGTTTCGGTCGTGCTCGACGAGAAATATCTCGAGCTCGCGGTGCGCGTGCTGCATCGCGCGTTCGATCTCGATCAGGCTGCGCAGTGATGCGGGAAGCATGAATGTGTCGCGCGTTTGACCGGAGCGGGTCTAACCGTTATCATTCGCGCGCTTTGCAGTACCGGAGGGGTGGCCGAGAGGTCGAAGGCACTCCCCTGCTAAGGGAGCATACGGGCCAAAACCTGTATCGAGGGTTCGAATCCCTCCTCCTCCGCCAAAAGCTTTTTGTTGAAACGTAGTAAATCTGTGCTATAGTATTGCCTCTTTGCAGCGCGCCCGTAGCTCAGCTGGATAGAGTACTTGGCTACGAACCAAGGGGTCGGGCGT
>JAHRYN010000002.1:423675-979556 GCA_020621405.1 Betaproteobacteria bacterium | reverse complement strand
AATCCGTGCCCACCGCTGATCCACGTCCGTATCGCGACCATGGGTCGCTCCTACAGAAAACCGCTGCACCTGACCCCGTAGGAGCGAGCCATGCTCGCGATCCCTCACGTCGAATCCTTGCCCACCGCTGATCCACGCCCTTATCGCGACCATGGGTCGCTCCTACAGAAACCGACGATCAGCGTCAGTCGGAAATTGCGCGGCCAGACCGGATCCAGTCTGTCGTGGCGCAGCTGCAGGCCGAGCGTCGTGGTCATCGGCAGCCCGCCGGGCGAGCTGTCCCAGCTGCGGCTGGTTGTCATGCCGAACACGGTGCGGCGTTCCGACTGCCGGAACTGGTCGCCGGCGATGCCAGCCGGATTCAGGTCGACCGGGTTTTCCAACAGGTAGCTGAAGGTCGACCACCGATCCAGCTCCGAGCGGATCGCGTACGCGTTGAAGCGGAGCACACCGTCGTCGCGCAGCCGCTGCGTACCGACCGCATTGTCGTAGTGGCCCTCGACCACCACCGCATCAAGATGGTGCGCAGCCGGGGGGGCGTCGTACGCCGATACGGGTCCGGCCAGCGCCAACAGGAGCGGAAGCCGTGCCCCAATGGCGTTGTGGCGGCGGTGTGACGTCATGATGCGGTCCGGTTGCTTTACGGAGGTGGGAGGAACGCCGACTGCACAAAGCGACAATCGAGCCAGTCGGTTTGCCATTGCCGGACACACGCTGTAAGGAAAATCCGGGCACGGGTGGATTAGAATCGACTGCCGTTGAATCGCACATCCGGCGCCCGACAGGGAACCCGCGGCCACCCGCCGCTATCACAAACCCGGTCCGGCCCCGCCGCGCATGCTTTTGCGGCCCAGACATACACATACCCTTCTTCCCGGAGATCACCGTGCCCAGCCTGTTGCCCAACGTCGACCCCCAGGGATTGCTCGAATACTCGGTCGTCTATACCGACCGCGCACTCAACCACATGTCGCAGTCCTTCCAGGGCGTGATGAAGGACGTGTCGCGCGTGCTCAAGCAGGTCTACAACGCCAAGGCTGCGGTGGTGGTACCCGGCAGCGGCACCTTCGGCATGGAAGCCGTGGCGCGCCAGTTCGCCACCGACAAAAAGGTGATGGTGATCCGCAACGGCTGGTTCAGCTTCCGCTGGACGCAGATCTTCGACATGGGCCGCATCCCGTCCGAATCCGTCGTGCTCAAGGCGCGCCAGCCGGAACCGGGTTCGCAGAAGCCGTTCGCGCCGCCGCCGGTCAAGGAGGTAGTGGCCGCCATCCTCGAACACCGGCCGGCCGTGGTGTTCGCGCCGCAGGTCGAAACCTCGGCCGGCATGATCCTGCCCGACGACTACCTGCGTGAAGTGGCTGCCGCGGTGCGCGAGGTCGATGGCCTGTTCGTGCTCGACGCCATCGCCGCCGGAACGCTGTGGGTGGACATGGCCGCCACCGGTGTCGACATCCTGGTCAGCGCACCGCAGAAGGGCTGGAGCGGCTCGCCATGCGCCGGTCTGGTCATGCTGGGCGAGCGCGCACGCGCGCGCATCGATTCGACCACCAGCACCAGCTATGCGGCCGACCTGAAGAAGTGGCTGCAGATCATGGAAGCCTACGAAAACGGCGGCCATGCCTACCACGCCACGATGCCGACCGACGGCCTGACCCGGCTGCGCGACGTGATGCTGGAAACCGAGCGTTTCGGCTTCGACCGCGTCAAGGCCAACCAGGTCGAACTGGGCCAGAAGGTACGCGCGCTGCTCGAAGCGAAGGGTTTCGTCAGCGTCGCCGCGCCCGGCTTCCAGGCGCCGTGCGTGGTGGTCAGCTACACCGAGGATCCGGACATCCAGAACGGCAAGAAATTCGCCGCGCAGGGCCTGCAGATCGCCGCCGGCGTGCCGCTGCAGGTCGACGAGCCGGCCGACTTCCGCACCTTCCGCGTCGGCCTGTTCGGCCTGGACAAGCTGGAGAACGTCGAGCGCACGGTGCAGAACTTCGCCGCGGCACTGAACAAGGTCGCGTAATCACCCGGCGCGGCGGACACCTCTTGCCCGCCGCGCCACCGACGTCACGCTAGGTGCGCCGGCACAGCAGCACGCCGCCCAGCGCCAGCGCGAAGCCGGCCAGCTGCAGCGCGGACAGGCTGCTGCCGAACAGCCACCAGGCCTGCACCGCTGCCAGCGGCGGCGCCAGCAGGATCAGCACGGTCACCCGCGCCGCCGAACCGCGGCGCACCATCCACACCAGCAGTGTCGTCGCCACGCCGGACAGCATCAGCACGGCCCAGGCAAGCGCGCCCCACAGCGTGGCGCCGGGGTTCCACAGCGACTCGCCGATCACCCAGGCAACCGGACCGACGACCAGCGCGCCGCCGAGGTACTGCACGGTGCTGGCGCTCAGCAGGTCGGCCGACGCCAGCGAGGTCTTCTGTATCAGCGTGCCGGCGGTGATGGCCAGCACCGACAGCAGCGCCGCCGCCAGCACCCCGGCCGTCAGTGCGTCACCGCCGGCTGCGGACAGGCGCGGCGACAGCACCAGCGCAACCCCGACTGCGCCGACCAGCAGGCCACCCCAGAAGTGGCGCGCCACCGGCTCGCCGAACAGGCGCTGCGCGATCAGTGCGGTGAGCATGGGCTGCAGCGTGCCGAGCAAGGCCATCACGGCCGGCGACAGTCCGCGCGACACCGCCCAGTAGCCGCCGCCGACGTATAGACCCTGCAGCAGCGCACCGGCCAGCAGATGCTTGGGCCAGGTGCGCCACGCCGGCCAGGCGGCCCGAGTCGCCAGCGCCAGCAGCGCGAACAGCACGGCCGACGCCAGGAAGCGCGCGAGCAGGAAGAGGCCGGGCGCCGCCACGCCGTCGATCGCCCGTGCGACCACGAAACCGGTCGACCAGATGACGACGAACAGGGCAGGTGCGAACAGGGCGGACACGGCAGGCAGCACGGGCAGGGAAAAGCCGGCAGTCTGAACGCTGCGCGGCGCGCTGTCTCGTCGAATCCGGCAGCCGGATGGCGCGGGCGCCCGACCGTGTTGCAGTCAGCGCACGCGCGCTGGATCAGCGGACAAACAGTGCGGCGAGGCGGGCGCGCAGATCCGGGGCGTCGCCCACATTCAGCAGGAAGCGGTGTTCGACCTCGTGCAGCAGTTCATCCGGATCGGTCAGTGTGCGGCGCACGACGCTGCCGTCGGCGAGGTATTCCGACTGCTCGCGGTTGAACAGCGTCCACCGCCGGTCGGTGCCGGCGCGCGCCAGCATCAGGTTGCCGGTGAACAGCGACTGCGGATGGGTGGACAGGAAATAGCTCGACGCCACGTAGTCGCAGCCGTGCATCTCGATGCGGCGCAGCCGGTACAGCGGCTTCCAGTCACCGGCAACGCGCGCCTGCAGCCGCCATTCGTCACCGTCGAGCAGCAGCCGGTAAGTGCCGTGCGGCGTCGCCTGTTCGAGCCCGGGCTGCCAGCGCAGGCCGGCGGTGACCGTGAGACCGCCGAAGCCGACATCGACCAGGCGCGGGCCGTCCGGCGTATTGACGTCGAGCAGCATGTGCGACAGCGGCGTGATCGCGCCTTCGGGCTGGTTCCAGATCACGCGCGCAGCCAGTTCGCGCACCGGGTAGCCGAGCGCACGCAGCGCATCGGCGAACAGGCGGCCATGCTCGAAACAGTAGCCGCCGCGACGGCGGTGGATCAGCTTGTCGATCACCGTGGCGGCATCGATGTCGACCGCGCGGCTGCACAGCGGGTCGAGGTTTTCGAACGGAATGGCGATGGTGTGCGCCAGCACCAGCGTGTCGAGCGTGGCGGCGTCGCGCGGGCGGCCGGCATCCTGCTCGCCGATGCGGGCGAGATAGGCGTCGAGCGGGAAGGCAGTGCTGTTCATGTCGATCGGAAAGCGGGTGGCAGGACGAAAGCGCGCATGATGCATCCTGCGCCATCCAGCCACCCGTCATGCAATTCACGCCTGCCTGAACGAATCCCCGCCGGCAGGCGGCAACACGCCGCCTACAGGCTGCCGCCCGAGAACAGCGCCTTTCTGATCACCGCGTGCACGCCCCAGTTGCCATCCACCACTTGGGTCACCGCGAAGTCGACGCCGACCGACAGCAGCGAAATCGCCTCGTCCTCGGTCAGGCCCCGGGTGTCCATCAGGAAGGCGCGGCTCTTGCGGAAGGCGTCCTTCAGCGCCAGATCGACCGAGGATTTCGCGTAGATGTCGCTCTGCGCCTTGTCGCCCAGTTCGGCCAGGTAGTTGGCGAAGCTGAAGCCGTGGATCACCCACTCGTCCGGCGTCTCGAGCAGCGGATAGCTCAGCTTTTCGAGCGAGGTGCCGGCCAGGTCGGCCTTCTTGTGCAGGATGAACTGGAAGGTGCCGGTCAGCGAGCACTCGATCGCCGTGCCGCACAGTTCGGAATCGCCCTGCGCCGCGTGCGGGTCGCCGACCGAGAACAGCGCCCCCTTGACCGCCACCGGGTAGTACATGGTCGCACCCTTGCCGATGCGCCAGTTGTCGATATTGCCGCCGGTGTAGCTGGGCGGGATCGAATCCACCATGTCGGCTTCCTTCGGCGCCACGCCGCTGACACCGAAATGCGGCCGCGTCGGCACGCGCACGTTCTTCAGGATGCCGTGGTTTTCCTTGACCGTGCTGTGATCGACCACGACGCCCGGGTAGTCGATGGTCTTGTGAACCACGCCGAACGGGTCGGTCTGCGGCGTCCACTGGAAGTTGTACACCGCCTGCGCCCAGTTCCGGTCGCTGTTGGCGTCGATCTCGTAGATGGTGATGACTTCGCGGTCCTTCGGCTCGGTGATCAGCTCCTTGAAATGGAAACCCCACCAGGCCGCGGCATTGACGCCGAAGCTTTTGCCCTTGTACTTCGGATTGGCGCTCGGCCGCGGCGACACGTCGACGATGCGTACCTCGAGCACGTCGCCCTCTTCCGCGCCCTTCACGTAAACAGGACCGGTGCATATATGTACACCCAGTCCCTCGCCGGCACCCCGGCCGAACAGGCTCGCATCCATCGGCCCGGCGCCGCGACGGATGACACCCTTCCTCTTCTTGTCCCAGTGGAAAACGCTTTCGGCACCGGCATCACCCTTGATCAGGCGCTCGAAGTCATCGCCCGCGTGGTGGGTCAGCGTTTCGATGGTGACGAAGTCGCCCGGTTCGATGCTGACCTGCGGCTTCAGCGACTTGCTGAAGTAACCCCAGTGCACGGTGTCGGCGCTGGCCGCGATGTAGTAGTGATTGACCGACTTCATCGTGCCGCTGGCGTCCTTCGCCAGCGAGGTGCCGACCCAGCCGGCACTCAGCGTGCCGAAACCGGCCGCCAGCGAGCCCTTCAGCAGACCGCGCCGCGACGGATCCGGCGGCGCCGGATCATCGAGCGCCGCTTCGCCATTGCCGTCGACCTGGACCGTCAGGCGGCCTTTTGCATCACAGAAACTGCAGTGCTGATGTGCGGGATGAGTACAGCTCGACATGCGGGCGCTCCTTCTGGACGAGTGGGGATGTGCAACACCGCGTGCTGCGCCGCATCAATCGTGCCAGTGGAAAAACCCTTTTGAATCAATGCCGGGCGACGTCAGGCTTGCCCGGATACGGTGCGTTGCGCACTGCAACAGAGCGTGAGCCCGCACGGATCGGTCGATGGCGACGCGACCGGACGTAACGGCGCCGGGCCTGACAAGCCCCGGCGGGGTACCGGGACAGGCAGAAGGCCGGATCAGGCCTTCTTGACGAATTCGGACTTCAGCTGCATCGAGCCGAAACCGTCGATCTTGCAGTCGATGTCGTGATCGCCCTCGATCAGGCGGATGTTCTTGACCTTGGTGCCCACCTTCACCACCGACGAGGTGCCCTTGACCTTGAGGTCCTTGATCACGGTCACCGAGTCGCCGTCCTGCAGCACATTGCCGTGCGCATCCTTCCACACCCGCTTGTCCTCGACGGCACCGGCGCCGTCCTTGCTCCACTCATGGGCGCATTCCGGACAGACGAACATGTCGCCGTCCTCGTAGGTGTATTCGGAGCTGCACTGGGGGCAGGGGGGCAGAGAACTCACTGGGATCCTTTGTGGCAAGAAAAAAGTAGCTTCACGACAAATTGGCGAGTAGCCGGGACAAAAAATTGGATGCGGGTCACACGCCCTGCAAATGTGAGGTGCGTATCAAAACAGGCGCTTTCCACGTAGATCACGGGGGGCTGCGATTGGTAGCCGCATCACTGAATAACTGTGGCTTGATGTTGCGGCAGCGCTGATCAAGTTGATGGGCAATCTGGCGCAAGTGCGAGTCGGTTACTGCTTGGGCACGCCTGATCTTCAGCAGGTTGGTCTGCAACTCCTTGCCGCTGAAGACGTTCACGTTGCCCGCTCCCTTGCGTTCCACATACCAGCCGGGCAAGGCCACCACCGGTACCGCCATCACTGGCGTACCGGTCGCCTTTCCCAACCAGTCGGACAACCATTTCGCTTGACGCTCAGCCTGTTCGATTGGACCGGTAGTCACGTAGTGCGGAAAGACCAGCTTCTGCCCGTCGAATACCACTCGGGCATTCATTTTGCCGTCACCGTCGGTACGTTTGGTATACCCCTTTGTTTCGACTGCGAACACACCCTGCGGAGCGATAACGACATGATCGATATTGAAGCCGTTGGCCTCGATGTCGTGAAAGACCCATGCGCCTTTGCGCATCAGCTGATCTAACTCCTGAGCAACCGCCAGTTCCGCGTCATAGCCTGCCTTCAGAGCATCGAGCCTTTTTGCCACCTTCAGCATTGCACGAACACCGTAGGCGATTAAACCCGATATGGCGAGCGCCATTATCACTGCGAGACCTAAACGTATCTGTGTTGCGCCATTGTTGTGGATCTGCGCAAAGCAGAAGGCCGTAAAAACGGTCGGTATGAGCATCAGACGCATCAGTTGCTCGTCAATCTCATCTCTGTGCGACTCGATCTGTTTCAAGAGGCTGTGCCCTGGCGGACGAAGAAGCTCCCCCGTAAGCGGGGTCCTGCTTCGTTTTCGAACCTGACGCTTGCGCAGAAGCAAAAAACCCATCGCCACCATAGGTCCGATCAGCATCACCGCCACGAAACCGAGCGCCCGCAGCACTTCCTGCGCCAAGTCCATCAATGGCCTCCTGCCCTTACATCCGTCGAATTGATTGACCGAAACATCAGTTCTCTTGATAGGCGCGTTCGATCAACAGCCGGGCGCGGTCAAGATCCTCCTGCGAGCGAAGCTTAAGCTCCAGATCGCCGGTACCCCAGTGACCAATCCTGCTCACGTTCCGCGAAAACCCTTCTTCGAGAGTCACGCTTGCCGGATCCAATTTAAGCGTCAGGAACACATGCGGATCGACTTTCGAAACAAGGGACATGCAGACGAAGTTCTTCAGTCGCCTGAATGCGACATAGAGTTTCAGCGGCTTTTCGATAATGTCGTCGCCCTGAGCAAGAATGCAGCCACGGGTCTGTTCGTAAAGCACCAGCAGTTCCGGTGAGGCCGTCGCGATCTGATCGGCATGCGTTTTCATCGCCAACGTTGATGCCGCGGGCTGCTTCAACGGCTTTTCAACGACAGACTCATCGACCGTGCCTGCGCCTTGCGTGCTGACGGCACTGGCGCCATTCACCAGTTCGAACAACAGCATGTCGTCACCGAAAAGCTTGTAGCGGATCAGCTCGATATTGCGATTGATCTGAGCCACTGCGTGTTCGTCATAACGGGTGAAATCCGCCGCGATACAAAGCAACCGGGTGCCACTCCATTCGATCTGGTCCGCCGCGTCCTTACCCAGCCTGTCCATCACGAGAAGACGAAAGTCGGCCTTATGGTCGAGCAACCAGTCGAGATAGAACAAGCCCTGGTTGATTACGTTCTCGTTGCTGTGCCGCTTGTACTCGATGATGACCGGACAGCCATTCTCGTCCAGCCCCAGCGAATCGATGCGCCCCCGGTGCTTGGCGCCCGTACTGTACTCAGTGGCGAGGAAACGCACTCCGAGGAACGTATCCATCTGCGATTCGATCAGGCGCTGCAGATCGCGCTCGATGGCGGCGGACTTGCCGGCGAGTTCGCTGGCCGTCGTGTTCGAGTAACGGAAAAGTTTGATGTCGCTCATGGTGTGCCTTGTTCGGGACGGTTCAATCAGGGAAGCAGGGGCAGGCCCAATTCCTTCAGGAAAGCGTTGTGTTTGTCTTTCGCCTGCTTGATGTCTTTCTCGATGTTGACCAGCTGGTCATGCACTGCTTTCAGGTCGATTTCCTCTTCCGCCAGTGACGTGCTCACGTAACGCGAAATGTTCAGGTTGAAATCGTTCTTCTCGATCTCCTCCATGCTCACACGCCGCGAGTAACGTGATCTTTCCTCCCGGTAGCGGTAGGTGTCGACGATGTCCCGGATGTGATCGTCGCTGAGCTGGTTCTGGCGCTTGCCCTTGTCGAAGCGCTCGGCGGCGTTGATGAATAGCACGTCATCCGGCTTCTTGCACTTCTTCAGCACCAGTATGCAGACAGGAATGCCGGTCGAGTAGAACAGGTTTGCCGGCAGGCCGATCACCGTGTCGATCTGGCCGTCCTTCAGCAATTTGGTACGGATGCGCTCTTCCGCACCGCCACGGAACAGCACGCCATGCGGCAGGATGATGGCCATCACGCCGTCGTCCTTCAGGTAGTGCAGCCCGTGCAGCAGGAAGGCAAAATCCGCCGCGCTCTTGGGGGCGATGCCGTGGTTTTTGAAGCGCATGTCTTCGCTGATGGCATCGGTCGGGTCCCAGCGATAGCTGAAGGGCGGGTTTGCCACCACGGCGTCGAACTGCGGCTTCTTCGCCGGGTTGGTTTCGCGCAGGAAGTCCCAGGCGTTGGTCAGCGTGTCGCCGTGGTAGATGTCGAACTCGGTGTCCTTCACCCCGTGCAGCAGCATGTTCATGCGCGCCAGGTTGTACGTGGTGATGTTGTATTCCTGGCCGTAGATCTTGCCGATGCTGCCCCCCGCCTCTTTCATCCGGTGGCGGATGTTCAGCAGCAGCGAGCCCGAGCCGCAGGCGAAGTCGAACACGCTCTCCAGCTTCTTGCGCGGCCCTTCCTTCGGCTCCTGGCTGTCCAGGGTCACGATGGCCGAAAGGATGTTCGAAATCTGCTGCGGCGTGTAGAACTCGCCCGCCTTCTTGCCCGAGCCCGCCGCGAACTGGCCGATCAGGTACTCATAGGCATCGCCCAGCGTGTCGGTGTCGGTCGAGAACAGCGACATGCCGCGCGCCAGCTCCGAAATGATCGAGCACAGCTTGGCATTGCGATCCTCGTACTTGCGACCGAGCTTTTCCGACGCGAGGTTGATCTCCGAGAACAGCCCCTGGAACTTGCTCTGGAAGGATCTTTCCTCGATGTACTTGAAGCCGCTCTGCAAGGTGTCGAGCAGCCTGTCGCTCTGTGTCTTGGCTAGATGAACGATGCTGCCCCACAGAAAATCGGGCTCGATAACGTAATGCACCTTGCGACGCATCTGCTTCTCGAACTCTTCCACGTCGGCAGCGTTCTCTTCGTACCAGCGCGCCAGCGGCGGGCGGCCCGGAACCTTGCTGTCTCCGCTGCCTTCATCCGGCTCACGCTCGGGATAGTCCGGCCCCAGCTCCTTCTTCGCCGCCTGCTCGTAGTTGTCCGAGAGATAGCGCAGGAAGAGGAAGGACAGCATGTAATCGCGGAAGTCGTCCGCGTTCATCGATCCGCGCAGTTGGTCGGCAATCGCCCACAGCGTTTTGCCGAGCTGCTTCTGGTCGTTTTCAGTCATGGTTTGGGTCGTTTCTTGAGCGTGTTTTCCAGCGCCTTCAGCTCGGCATCGTCCTGCGCGTCAGCCTCGCGTGCCGCCTCTTGCTTGCGGCGCTGGTCGTAGTCCAAATACAGCGCGCTGGTGGCGCGCTCCATGTCCGCATGGCTCACCTTGGCCTTCAGCAGCGTAGAGGCCTTGAAGCTGGTGAGCGTCTTGCCACTGCCCGTGGTGTGCCAGATGTAGCCGTTTCCACTGTTCTCTTCGATGCACTTGACGATGTTCTTGACGGCGTAGATCTGGTAGGGCCGCATCATCAAAAGCTTCTGCTCGCTGGCTACCAGCACCATGTAGCGACTGATCATCTGGCCCAGCGTGCATTTGGCGAGGAAGGCGTCGGCGAACTCGTCCAGCCCGTTGATCTTGCTGTTGTCGGGTGCGGCGAACTGGTAGATGGGCAGGAAGCGCTCGTCCGCGTTGAAGCTGAAGTGCCGTGCGTTGTTGTTGGCGAAGTAGTAGGTGGAATCGCGATTGCTGACGATGAACACCTGCATGAAGCACAGCAGCGTGCGCGTGAAGCCGTTGCCGGGGTCGTTCTTGTACTCGACGATCTGCTCGATGGCGCGGCGCGGGTTGATGCCCAGGGTCTTGAGCTCAATCTGCACGACAGGCACGCCGTTGATGAGCAGGATGACGTCGAAACGATGGTGGCTGTAGTCGGTGCTGATGCGCAGTTGATTGACGACTTCGAAGCTGTTCTTGCACCAGTCATCAATGTTCACCAGCGTGTAATTCAGCGGTGTGCCGTCGGCGCGGATGAAGCTGTTGCGCGTGCGCAGGGTCTGCGCGGCGGTGAAGGCATCAGGCGTGACGATCTCTTCGAGCAGGCGCGCAAATTCGTCGTCGGTGAGCCTGACGCGGTTGAGCTGCTGGAATTTCTCGCGGAAGTTGGCTTCGAGTGCGGCGCGATCGCGGATGTCAGGCCGGGAGGTGTACTTGAGGTCGCCTAGTTTGACGATGAGCGCTTGCTCGATCTGGGCTTCGTTCGTACTCATGATCGTATGCGATTCGATTCCGGCTTGCTTTGAATGACTCATGACAGTACAGGAGACTAAACCCCATCCCGAGTGAGGATGCCGTTCAGCGCCACATTGATGTAGTAATTCGAGCGACCGATCCTGTGCTTCTCCAGGAAACCGCCGGCGCACAGTGCATCCAGGTATTTGGTGGCTGTAAGTCGCGATACCTTCAGATCCTGTTCGATGAATTCGATCTTTGTGTATGGGTGGGCGAACAGGCTGTTAATGAGGTCCTGACTGTAGAACTTGTAGGCGTCGCGGATGCGGTGCTTCGTGTCCATCACCGCGTCGCGGATCAGGGTGACGGTTTCGATGGTGTGGGCCGCCGTGTCTTCCACGGCATTCAACATGTACAGCGTCCACTCCTCCCATTTGCCTTGATCGCGCACGCTCTGCAGCAGGCGGTAGTAGTCCGCCTTGTGCCGCACGATGTAGCGCGACAGGTAGAGCAGGGGGGTGTCGAGCAGCCCCTTCTGCACGAGGTAGAGCACGTTGAGAATGCGGCCGGTACGACCGTTGCCGTCGTAGAAGGGGTGAATGCTTTCGAACTGGTGATGGATGATGGCCATCTTCACCAACGGATCGGCATCAAGACGAGTGTCGTCGTTGATGAAGCTTTCCAGATCGCGCATCAGGGTGATGATGGTGTCGGGGTCCTGCGGCGGCGTATAGACGGTGGTGCCCAGACCATCCTTGAGCGCCGTGCCGGGCAGTTTTCGAAACCCCGCCCGGTTTTTTTCCAACGTGGCCTGGATGTCGAGGATGTGATTGTTGGTGATGAGACCGGTGCTCGTCACCCGTTCGTACCCGACATGCAGGGCCTGGATGTAGTGACGGACTTCCTTGGCAGCCGGGTTAACGAAGTCTGGAAAGGCATCGCCCTTGAAGATCTCGTCATGGGTGGTGACGATGTTTTCGATCGCCGAGCTGTCTTTCGCTTCCTGCAGGGCCAGCGTGTTGATGAGGATGCCGTCGTTCGGCATCGAAGCAGCCAGGCCTTTGAGCTCGGCAAGCTTGCGGCTGGTGGTGGCAAGCTTTCTGAAGATGGCCGGAGTCTCAAAGACACCAAGAGTCAGGCATTCGAAAGTCGTCAGTGCGCCTGCCGAGGGATGCTCCTCACTCATACAGAAAGACTCCATTTTCTATACATGTCTTTTCAACATGTATAGAAAATAGCCTTTTTCTATACATTTGTCTGGCGATATGTATAGAAACTGCCTAAATTCGAACAGATGCCGGGGAAGGATGAAGGTATTCGCCCACCCTTCCCTGCGAAGATCAGTCGTCCTCAGACATCAATATTCCGCGCATTCAGCGCATTGTTCTCAATGAACGCCCGGCGCGGTTCGACGTTGTCGCCCATCAGGGTGGTGAAGATTTCGTCGGCGGCGATGGCGTCGTCGATCTGCACCTTGAGCAGGCGGCGGACGTTGGGGTCCATCGTGGTTTCCCACAGCTGCTCGGGGTTCATTTCGCCCAGACCCTTGTAGCGCTGCTTGCCCAGGTTGCGTTCGACTTCGTTGAGCAGCCAGCGGGTGGCTTCGCTGAAGCTGGCGACGTCCTGCTGCTTTTCGCCGCGCCTGATGACGGCGCCGGGGCCGACCAGGCCGGCGATCAGTTCGGCGGCGTGGCGGATGCGCTGGTAGTCGCCTGACAGCAGGAATTCGCCGTCGACGCGGCCGACCTTGCGGTTGCCGTGGTGCATGCGCTCGATGCGCAGCTGCCAGGCTTCGGTCTTGTCGTTGTATTCGGCCATCAGCTTGACGCTGGGCGGCAGCGCGGCGGTGAGGCGGGCGGCGCTGTCGCGGGCGGCGGCTTCGTCGTCCAGGCTCAGTGCGATGTTGTGTTCGAGCAGGGTGCGCAGCAGTTCGCCGTCGGCGTATTCGGCCAGACGTTCGACAATGGCTTCGGCCAGCAGGTATTCGCGCGCCATTTCCTCGAACGCGGAGCCGGACAGCGGCTCGGCACCTTCGCGTGGCACCAGGCTGGATTCGTCGAAGGCGAGCTTGAGCAGGTACTGGTTCAGCTCGTGGTCGTCCTTCACGTACAGCTCGGTGCGGCCGTGCTTAATCTTGTACAGCGGCGGCTGCGCGATGTAGATGTGGCCGCCTTCGACCAGCTCGGGCATCTGGCGGTAGAAGAAGGTCAGCAGCAGGGTGCGGATGTGGGCGCCGTCGACGTCGGCGTCGGTCATGATGATGATGCGGTGGTAGCGCAGCTTTTCCGGCTTGTATTCGTCCTTGCCGATGCCGGTGCCCAGGGTCTGGATCAGCGTGACGATTTCCTGGCTGGAAATGAGCTTGTCGAAGCGCGCCTTCTCGACGTTCAGGATCTTGCCCTTCAGCGGCAGGATGGCCTGAAACTTCCGGTCGCGGCCCTGCTTGGCGGAACCGCCGGCGGAGTCACCCTCGACCAGGTAGAGCTCGGCGTTGGCCGGGTCCTTCTCCTGACAGTCGGCGAGCTTGCCGGACAGGCCGAAGGAGTCGAGCACGCCCTTGCGCCGGGTCATGTCGCGCGCCTTGCGCGCGGCATCGCGCGCACGGGCAGCCTCGACGATCTTGCCGCAGATGGTCTTGGCGTCGTTCGGGCGTTCCTGCAGAAAGTCGGTGAGCTTCTGCGCCACCACTTCCTCGACCGCCGGACGCGCTTCCGACGACACCAGCTTCATCTTGGTCTGCGACGCGAATTTCGGGTCGGGCATCTTGACCGACAGCACGCAGGCCAGACCTTCGCGCATGTCGTCGCCGGTGATTTCGACCTTGGCCTTCTTGGCGATCTCGTGCTCGTCGATGTACTTGTTGATGATGCGGGTCATCGCCGCACGCAGGCCGGTCAGGTGGGTACCACCGTCCGACTGCGGGATGTTGTTGGTAAAGCACAGCACCTGTTCGGCATAGCTGTCGTTCCACTGCATCGCGACTTCAACGTCGATCTGCACGCCATTGAGCACCGATACGCCTGCGCTGTAGAACACGTTCGGATGCAGCACCGTCTTGTTGCGGTTGATGTAGTCGACGAAGCCCTTCACGCCACCGGCGAAGGCGAAGTCCTCTTCCTTGTTGTTGCGCTGGTCGATCAGCTTGATCTTGACGCCGTTGTTCAGGAAGGACAGTTCGCGCAGGCGCTTGGCCAGGATGTCGTAGTGGAATTCGATATTCTCGAAAATCGTTTCGTCGGCCAGGAAGTGCACTTCGGTACCGCGCTTTTCGGTTGTTCCGATCACCTTCAGCGGCGACACCTCGACACCCTGCTGCACCTCGACCAGGCGCTCGACCGGAACGCCGCGCTCGAATTCGATGAAGTGCTTCTGACCATCGCGGCGCACGGTCAGGCGCAGCCACTTCGACAGCGCATTGACGCAGCTGACGCCGACGCCGTGCAGGCCGCCCGATACCTTGTACGAGTTCTGGTTGAACTTGCCGCCGGCGTGCAGTTCGGTCAGCGCGATTTCGGCGGCCGAGCGCTTCGGTTCGTGCTTGTCGTCGAACTTGATGCCGGTGGGAATGCCGCGGCCGTTGTCGGTCACCGAAATCGAATTGTCGGTGTGGATGGTGATCACGATGTCGTCGCAGTGGCCGGCCAGCGCCTCGTCGATCGAGTTGTCGACCACTTCGAACACCAGGTGATGCAGACCGGTACCGTCGGACGTGTCGCCGATGTACATGCCGGGTCGCTTGCGCACCGCCTCGAGACCTTCGAGGATCTGGATGCTGCCTTCGCCATAGGCGTCGGCATTCTGAGCATTCGGTGTTTGGGCGTCAGACATTTCGTATTCCGGTGCGGCGCGCGTGAAGCGCGGGTCCATCAAAAAAGCAGAAAGCCCGGCACCAGGCCGGGCGGGCGACGGTGGCCGACGCGCTTACACGCGCATCGGCATCACGACGTACTTGAAGTCATCGGTGCCCGGCAGCGTGATCAGCGCGCTGCTGTTGCCGTCGTTCAGACGCAGGCTGAGCGTGTCGCCCGAAACGTTGTTGAGCACGTCGAGCAGGTAGCTCACGTTGAAGCCGATGTCGAGCGCATCGCCGTTGTAGTCGATCTCCAGCTCTTCCTGCGCCTCTTCCTGCTCGGCGTTGCTGGAGATGAGCTTCAGCGTGCCGGCCGACAGCACGACGCGCACGCCCTTGAATTTCTCGTTGGTCAGGATGGCGGAGCGCTGCAGTGCCGGCAGGAAGGTCGAACGCTGCAGCATGATTTCCTTCGGGTGGTCCTTCGGAATCACGCGCTCGTAGTCGGGGAACTTGCCGTCGATCAGCTTGGTGATCAGCTCGACCGAACCGAAGCGCAGCCGGGCCTGGTTGCCGCCGAGTTCGATGTCGACCGGGTCGTCGGTGTCGGCCAGCTGGCGCGACAGTTCGAGCACGGTCTTGCGCGGCAGGATGACGTCGACCTTGTCGGTCACGCCGGGCAGCGGCTCGGACACGTAGGCGAGGCGGTGGCCGTCGGTCGCGACCAGACGCAGTTCCTCGCTGCCCACGGCCAGCAGCAGACCGTTGAGGTAGTAGCGGATGTCCTGCTGGGCCATCGAGTACTGCACCAGCGACAGCAGGCGCTTAAGCTTGCGCTGCGTCAGGCTGAGCTTGACGGTGTCGCCGTCGGCCAGCTGCATGCGCGGGTAGTCCTGCGACGGCAGCGTCTGCAGCGTGAAGCGGCTCTTGCCGGAGCGCACGGTGAGCTTGCGGTCGTCGGCGTCGAGGCTGACTTCCTGGCCTTCCGGCAGTGCGCGCAGGATGTCCTGCAGCTTGCGCGCCGCGACGGTCAGCGCGGCCGGCTGGGCGGCGCTGATGCTGCCGGTGGAACGGGTGCGGATCTGGATCTCGATGTCGGTGGCGAGCAGGGTCAGCGCATCGCCCTCGATTTCGATCAGGACGTTCGACAGGATGGGCAGGGTGTGACGCTTTTCCACGATGCCGCTGACGGACTGCAACGGTCGCAGAAGCTGTTCGCGTTCTATTTTCATTAAGAGCATTTTATAAACCTCTGTAAACCGTTAACGTCGACCGTTTTCTGTGGAAAACACCGGAAATTCAAACAATTTCAATATCTTCGGATATGTATCAATCGCTGTATAACCGCCTGGTCAGCGCATGAACAAATGTGGGCAAAAGTCGTCCCGACCGAAAAGACCCCAGTTATGCACAGTGTACATACAGAGATTCAGGCCTGTTTATCCGTACAGTCTTCACCGCTTTTCCATCACTTGCGCAGGGTCTGCACCAGCACGTGCAGATCATGGTTCAGCACCTCGTCCTTCAGCCTCAGGTCGGCGATCGTACGGCAGGCGTGCAGCACCGTCGTGTGGTCGCGGCCGCCGAAGGCCTCGCCGATCGCCGGATAGCTTTCCGGCGTCAGGTCCTTGGCCAGCCACATCGCGACCTGACGCGGCCGCGCTATGGCCCGCGTACGCTTCTTCGAGTACATCTCCGACACCTTGATCTTGTAGTAGTCGGACACCGTCTTCTGGATGAACTCGAGCGTGATCTGCCGGTTGTGCGCGCCGAGCAGGTCCTTCAGCGCCTCGCGCGCCACTTCCAGCGAGATCGGCAGCGTATGGAAGTGGGCGAAGGCGATGATCTTCTTCAGCGCGCCTTCGAGCTCGCGCACATTGCTGCGGATGTTCTTGGCGATCAGGAAGGCGACGTCGTCGCCGACCTTCACCTTTTCCATCTCGGCCTTCTTCTTCAGGATGGCGACCCGCATTTCCAGTTCCGGCGGCTCGATCTGCACCGTCAGACCCCAGCCGAAACGGGTGGTCAGCCGCTCTTCCACGCCCTGGATGTTCTTAGGGTAGGTGTCGCAGGTGATAACGATCTGCTTCTTGCCGTCGGTCAGCGCATTGAACGCGTAGAAGAATTCTTCCTGCGTGCGCGTCTTGTTGTTGAAGAACTGGATGTCGTCGATCAGCAGCACGTCGAGCGAACGGTAGTAGCGCTTGAAGGTGTCGAAGCTCTTCTGCTGGTAGGCACGCACCACGTCGGCATAGTAGTCGTCGGCATGGACGTAGCGGATCACCGCGTCCGGGTTGTGCCGTATCACTTCATTGCCCAGCGCATGGATCAGGTGTGTCTTGCCCAGCCCCACACCGCCATAGATGAAGATGGGGTTGTAGGACATGCCGGGATTTTCGGCGACCTGGATGGCGGCGGCGCGTGCCAGTTCGTTGGCGCGACCGGTCACCAGATTGTCGAAGGTGAAGCCCGGATTCAGGCGCGATCGTTCGCGCTCGCCGCCGCGCTCCTTGGCCGGGCCGGACGACAGCCTGATCGGCGCCGACGGCAGGGTCACGCGGGTGGTGTCGGGATCGGCCCGCAACGCAGCGCTGGCCTGACGCGCCGATTCCGTCTCACCCGGCCTGGCAGCGGGTTCGCTGTCAGCCGCAGTGGCGGCCGCGACGTCCGGCAGGCTCAGGCGTACCGACAGCGGTTGCGAAAAGTATTCCAGTCCGAGTGCCTCGATGCGCGCGACATAGCGCTCGCGTACCCACTGCAGCACGAAGCGGTTGGGCGCGACCAGCGCCAGGGACGCCGAATCGTCGCTTTCGTTGATGCGCAGACCCTTTATCCAGGTCTGGAACTGCTGTGCGGGAAGTTCCTGCTCGAAGCGGCTGAGGCAGACTGCCCAAAACTGTTGCATCATGGTCTGCGAGGTCGCCGGGTCGATTTCGAGAGGTTGCGGGGCAGCGTAGCGGGATGCACCCGGCAGCCGGTGCGGTGACCGGGTGGGGAGCAGCTTTTGAGTGCTGTTTCGAACGCCGGATTCTAGCGCTTTCAGGCCCGCTTATCCACAGCCCCCGAAGCCGCGCCGGCGCGTTGGGATTGACAAAGCACTCAAGGTGCGATGTAATTGAGCGCTTTTTCGTCCATCTAGTGAGCAGGCCATGAAACGTACTTACCAGCCGTCGTCTGTCCGTCGCGCCCGCACCCACGGTTTCCTCGAGCGCATGCGTACCCGTGGTGGTCGCGCAGTGATCCGCGCCCGTCGTGCCAAGGGCCGCGCCCGTCTGGCAGTCTGACGCATCAATGTTTGTCTGGCCGGTTGGCAGGTGAGCCCGACTGCACGGCCCGGAACAGTGCCAGAAACAGATTCCGAAACGCAGCCCGCAGGGGCCGGTGACGGAAGTCTGGCCTTCCGTCCGGAATACAGGCTCAGAAAAACGGATGAGTTTTCATCCGTTTTTGCTTTGCGGCGTACGCAGCGCAGCCGGCATTTCGTGATTCACCACGGTCCGTCAGCGACCGGTGGAGCGCGTCTGGGCGTTGTTGTCGCCAAGCGGCACCTGAAGCGGGCCAATGCCCGCAATCTGGTGAAACGCCTCGCGCGCGAGGCGTTCCGCCACATCAGGGCTGAATTGAAGCCGCTGGACATCGTGTTGCGCCTGAATGCGCGGCCCGAGGCGCTCGATCGCCTGCAGTTGCGGGCCGAGATCGATGCATTGCTCGGCCGGGTGCGCAGGCAGGATGTGAAGCCCGTTATGGAGGCTGCCAGTTGAAAAGCATTTTGCTTGGTCTGCTCGCCGTCTATCGCTATGTGATCAGCCCGCTGATGGGCCGCAACTGCCGCTTCGCGCCAAGCTGTTCCGAATATGCGGCTGAAGCGATAGCCCGCCACGGCAGTGTCCGCGGCGGCTGGTTCGCGCTGCGCCGCGTGTCGCGCTGTCATCCCTGGAATCCCGGCGGTTACGATCCGGTGCCCTGAGCGCCGACGGCCCCGCGTTTCCTTCTCCTTCATCCCCTCAGCACTACTCCGACGATTCCCGAGATGGATACCCAACGCTCCGCCCTGCTGATCGTTTTCATGTTCTCCCTGTTCATGCTGTGGGACGGCTGGCAGCGCCAGTCGCAGCCGCCGGCAGCCCAGGCACCTGCTGCCACGGCAGCCCAGTCCCCCGGCGCGCAGGCGCCCGTGCCGACGGTCAGTCCGAGTGCCGGCGCGGCCGCGGTACCGCCGGTCGCAGTGGCGACGCAGAAGGCGGCCGTCCGCGTCGAAACCGATCTGTTCATCGCCGACGTGTCGGCCGAAGGCGGTTCGCTGATCCGTCTGGAACTGCTCAAGCACCGTGCGGGTCCGGAATCGACCGGCAACTTCGTGCTGCTGGACAATGGCGGGCAGCACCTCTATCACGCCCAGAGCGGCCTGATCGGCCAGGGCCTGCCGACGCACAAGACGGTGTATCAGCTGGCGACCAGCGAACTGAAGCTGGCGGATGGTCAGGACAGCGCCGAACTGCGCATGACGGCGCCCGGGCCGGAAGGCGTCACCGTGACCAAGGTGCTGGTCTTCCACCGCGGCAGCTACAACATCGACACGCGCTACGAGATCGCCAATGCCTCGGGCGCCCCGGTCAATGCACACGCCTATTTCCAGGTACTGCGTGACGGCCAGAAGATTTCGGCCGGCACCAGCATGCTGAGCACCTTCACCGGCCCGGCCTTCTATACCGAAGAGGGCAAGTACCAGAAGGTGGAATTCACCGACATCGACAAGGACAAGGCGAAGTACGTCACCAAGGCGCCGGATGGCTGGGTGGCGATGGTGCAGCACTACTTCGTCAGTGCCTTCATCCCCGCGCCGGGCATCGAGCGCGAGTTCTTCGCACGCAAGGTGGCGAATGACCTCTATACCGCCGGTGTCGTCGTGCCGGTGCCGAGCGCCGCGCCGGGCGCGACCTCGACCATCAGCGTGCCGCTGTATACCGGTCCGCAGATCCAGGCCAATCTGGTTGCGCTGGCGCCGGGCCTGGACCGGGTCGTCGATTACGGATGGCTCAAGATCATCGCGTCGCCGATGCACTGGGTGCTGGAAAAGCTGCACGCGCTGGTCGGCAACTGGGGCTGGGCCATCATCCTGCTGACCGTGCTGATCAAGGCGCTGTTCTTCCCGCTGTCGGCGGCGAGCTACCGTTCGATGGCCAAGCTGCGCCTGGTCACGCCGCGCATGCAGCAGATCAAGGAGCGCCATGGCAACGATCGCGCGCGCATGCAGCAGGAAATGATGGAGCTGTACAAGACCGAGAAGATCAATCCGCTGGGTGGCTGCCTGCCCATCGTGATCCAGATTCCGGTGTTCATTTCGCTGTACTGGGTGCTGCTGGGCAGCGTCGAGATGCGCAACGCGCCGTGGATAGGCTGGATCACCGATCTGTCGATCAAGGATCCGTTCTTCGTGCTGCCGCTGCTGATGGGCGTCACGATGTTCGTGCAGACCAAGCTGAACCCGACGCCGCCGGACCCGATTCAGGCCAAGGTGATGCTGTTCCTGCCCGTGATATTCACCGGCATGTTCCTGTTCTTCCCGTCCGGCCTGGTGCTTTACTGGACGATCAACAACATCCTGTCGATCGCACAGCAGTGGCAGATCACCCGGATGATCGAGGCCGGCAAGACCGCCAAGGCCTGATCCGGACAGCAGTCCGGTCGATGCGGCGAGGGCGCCGCTCGCGCGATACATCCGGAATCAGCGGAGTATTGCGGGAGCGGCGCCCTCGCCGCGACAGGACCCCGAAAACGCAGCCTTCACCGGATTTCGAGATGAGCGCACGCCCGACCGATACCATCGCCGCGATTGCCACCGCACCCGGACGCGGCGGCATCGGTGTGATCCGCGTGTCCGGTCGCAGTGCCGCCGACATCGCGCGCGGCATTCTCGGACGCCTGCCCGAAGCACGGCATGCCAGCTTCTCGAAATTCCTGGCGGCCGACGGTACGGTGATCGATCACGGCATTGCGCTGTGGTTCGAAGCACCGGCGTCCTACACCGGCGAACACGTGCTTGAGCTGCACGGACATGGCGGCACTGCGGTGCTGCAGGCCATGCTGGCGCGCTGCTTCGAACTGGGTGCACGACCGGCACGACCGGGTGAATTCACCGAACGCGCTTTCCTGAATGACCGCATCGATCTGGCGCAGGCCGAGGCGGTGGCCGACCTGATAGATGCCAGCACAGCTTCGGCGGCGCGTTCCGCGATGCGCTCGCTCGATGGCGAGTTTTCGCGCCACATCCATCAATTGGAAGATGCGTTGCTGAACCTGCGCATGTTCGTAGAGGCGACGCTCGACTTCCCGGAAGAGGATGTCGAGTTCATCGAACAGGCGGGAGCACGCAGGAAGCTGGATGAAGTCATGCGGGCCCTGGCGACGTTGCGCGAACGTGCGCGCTGTGGCGTGGTACTGCGGGAAGGGCTGACCGTCGTGCTGGCGGGCGCGCCGAATGTCGGCAAGTCCAGCCTGCTCAATGCACTGGCCGGCGAAGACCGCGCGATCGTCACCGACATCGCGGGTACCACGCGCGACACGCTGCGCGAACTGATCGCGATCGATGGCGTGCCGCTGCACGTGATCGACACCGCCGGCCTGCGCGATACCGACGATCCGGTCGAGCAGGCTGGCATCGCCCGTACCCGGCGGGAACTCGATCGCGCGCATGCGGTGATCCATCTGGTCGACGCCCGCGCCGGTTTCGACGCGGACGCACGTGACATTGACGCCGCGTTGCCGCCGGATCTGCGGCGCATACGCGTATTCAACAAGATCGACCTCAGCGGCGAACAGACGCGGGTGGATTCACACGACGGAGTGATTTCCGTCTGGCTGTCGGTGCGCAGCGGCGAGGGGCTGGACCTGCTGCAGCGCGCCTTGCTCGACTGCATCGCCTGGCACGGCGGCGCTGAAGATGCACTGGCCGCGCGTAGCCGTCACCTGCATGCCCTTGATACAGCGATAGCGCATCTGGAATCGGCGCAGCGCTGCATTGCCGGGACCGCACTGCAGCTTGATCTGTTCGCCGAAGAACTGCGGCTTGCTCATCGTGCGCTTGGCGAGATCACCGGAGAATTCACGCCGGACGATCTTCTGGGCGAGATATTTTCCCGGTTCTGCATAGGCAAGTGAGCGTGATGTTTCACGTGAAACATCGGAAGGCAGTCCGGTGGTGACCGACCTCGTATTGCTTTGCGCGGGCGCCTTCTTTGCCGGACTGGTCGATGCGATGGTCGGTGGTGGCGGGCTGGTTCAGGTGCCGCTGCTGTTCAACGTGTTTCCGGGCACTGCGCCGGCCACGCTGTTTGGTACCAACAAGGCGGTCAGCATCGTCGGCACCAGTCTGGCAGCGCGCCGCTATCTCGGTCGCGTCGATATGGACTGGCGGGTACTCTGGCGTGCTGCGCTGGCCGCTTTCATCGCATCGTTTGCCGGCGCGGCGACCGTGGGTCTGTTTCCACCACAGCTGCTCCGTCCGCTGGTCATCGTGCTGTTGCTGGCGGTGCTGGCCTATACGCTGAAGAAGAAGGACTTCGGGGTTGTCGCCGGTGACGATGCACGCTCACCCAGACCCGTGCTGGCGCTGGTGCTGGGTGCAGCGATCGGCTTCTACGACGGCTTTTTCGGGCCGGGTACTGGCAGCTTCCTGATCTTCCTGTTCGTGCGCTGCTACGCGTGGAATTTCCTGCGCGCGTCGGCGGCGGCGAAGGTGGTGAATGTCAGCACCAATCTCGCCGCGCTGACATGGTTCGTACCGTCGGGTGCCATCATGCTGAAGATCGCCGGATTGATGGCACTGGCGAATCTTGCGGGAGCCTGGGTCGGTTCGCATCTGGCCATGAAAAACGGCGCAGTGTTCGTGCGCCGTGTATTCATCGTGGTGGTCAGTCTGCTGGTCGCCCGCCTGATCTGGGACAGCATGGTCGCCTGACCAGTTGCGAATGTTTCACGTGAAACATCAGAAACCGATGCGGATGGGCGGCAGGATGACCGTCACGCCGTCCCTTGGCTGCGGATAACGATAGCCGTAGGTTCCGTAGATCACCGGAGGAGGCGGAGCCACGTATACCGGAGCTGCGTAATAGCCCTCTTCGGGTCGATAGTAGCCACCACCGTAGTGTGACGCCCATAGTCGCCGTAATAGCGCTCGTGGTGGCGCCCGAATCCACGGTCGTGACCATGCCGCCGGTAGCCGTCGCCATCACCGTGGGCGAACGCGGAACCGCTGGCCAGCAGGGCCAGCGCAATCGCTGCAGTGCCGATGACCTTCATGATTTGCCGATCTGTTGTGAAGAACACGCTACAAGCCTAGTGCCGGATTACGCTTCGTGCCGTAAGCGACTGTAAGCCAATGCTATGCGGTTGCCGGTCGGGCGACCTTGGTGTTCGGTGTCCGAGGTCGTATCATTCAGCCCCTTCGCCCTCTTTTGCATTGCAGCGAACATGGATTTCCCGACCCGCTACGACGTGATCGTCATCGGTGGCGGCCATGCCGGTACCGAAGCCGCGCTGGCTTCCGCGCGCGTCGGCGCGCGTACCCTGCTGCTGACCCACAATATCGAGACGCTGGGCCAGATGTCGTGCAACCCCTCGATAGGCGGCATCGGCAAGGGCCATCTGGTCAAGGAAGTCGACGCGCTGGGCGGCGCCATGGCGCTGGCTACCGACGAGGCGGGCATCCAGTTTCGCATCCTGAATGCGAGCAAGGGACCGGCGGTGCGCGCCACCCGCGCACAGGCTGACCGCGTGCTGTACAAGGCCGCGATCCGCCATCGTCTGGAAAATCAGCCGAACCTCGACCTGTTCCAGCAGGCGGCGGCCGATCTGATCATGGACGGCGACCGTGTCGCCGGCGTCGTGACCGAGGTCGGCATCCGCTTCAGGGCTCGCGCCGTCGTGCTGACTGCCGGCACCTTTCTGAACGGTCGCGTGCATGTCGGGCTGCAGAATCATTCGGCCGGGCGCGCGGGTGACCCGCCGGCGATCCGCCTGGCGGAAAAGCTGAAGGAGCTGGGACTGCCGCAGGGCCGGCTCAAGACCGGCACGCCGCCGCGCATCGATGGCCGTTCGATCGACTATTCGGTGATGCAGCCGCAGCCTGGCGATGATCCGGTACCGGTGTTCAGCTTCATCGGCGACCGTGCGATGCATCCGCGCCAGCTGCCGTGCTGGATCACCCACACGACGACGCGC
The DNA here is from genome assembly GCA_020621405.1 of Betaproteobacteria bacterium. Taxonomy (GTDB): domain Bacteria; phylum Pseudomonadota; class Gammaproteobacteria; order Burkholderiales; family Rhodocyclaceae; genus Methyloversatilis. The sequence continues at coordinate 955,766 of JAHRYN010000002.1, read as the reverse complement.
ACGCACGACATCATCCGCGGCGGTCTGGATCGCTCGCCCATGTATACAGGCGTGATCGAAGGCGTCGGCCCGCGCTACTGCCCGAGCATCGAGGACAAGATCCATCGCTTTGCCGACCGCGACAGCCACAACATCTTCCTGGAACCGGAAGGGCTGACGACGCATGAGGTGTACCCGAACGGGATTTCGACCTCGCTGCCGTTCGACGTGCAGCTCGATCTGGTGCGCAGCATTCCCGGGCTGGAGAACGCCCACATCCTGCGGCCCGGCTATGCCATCGAGTACGACTATTACGATCCGCGCGGCCTGAAGTCCTCGCTGGAAACGCGTGCCATTGCCGGCCTGTTCTTCGCCGGCCAGATCAATGGCACGACCGGCTACGAGGAGGCGGCGGCTCAGGGCCTGCTGGCCGGCCTGAATGCCGCGCGTCAGACCCTGTCGCTGGACGCATGGTGCCCGGGGCGCAGCGAGGCCTATCTCGGCGTGCTGGTCGATGACCTGATCACGCGCGGCGTGGCCGAGCCCTACCGCATGTTCACCTCGCGCGCCGAGTACCGCCTAAGCCTGCGCGAGGACAACGCCGATCTGCGTCTGACCGACCAGGCGCGCGCCATGGGACTGATCGACGACGTGCGCTGGGATGCCTACAACCAGAAGCGCGACGCCATCGCCGCCGAGGAACAGCGGCTGCGTTCGACCTGGGTGCGTCCGGAAACCCTGGCCGCGGACGATGCGGTGCGCGTGCTCGGCAAGGCGATCGAACGCGAGTACTCGCTGTTCGACCTGCTGCGCCGTCCGGACGTGAGCTATGCGTCGCTGATGACGCTGCCCGGTGTGCCCGAGCCGATCGGGCACGCCCAGGCGATCGAACAGCTCGACATCCTGGCGAAATATCAGGGTTACATCGACCGCCAGCAGGACGAGGTAGACCGTCTGCGCGCGACCGAAGATACCCGTCTGCCGGACGACATCGACTATGCCGAGGTTGGCGGCCTGTCGCGCGAGGTGCGGCAGAAGCTGGCGCAACACCGGCCGGAGACACTGGGCCAGGCCTCGCGTATCCAGGGCATCACCCCGGCGGCGATTTCGCTGCTGCTGGTGCATCTGAAGAAGCAGCAGGCGGTACGCAGCGCGGCGTGACGCGCTTTCCGCAACACCCGACAGAAAACGATTTGAAGCAGCTTGAACTGAACCGCCCATGACCTTGCAAACCGAACTCGACGCCGGTCTCGCCGCGCTTGACCTGCCGCTCTCCGCTGCGGCCCGAACCCGTCTGCTGAACTACATCGCACTGATGTCCAAGTGGAATGCGGTCTACAACCTGACCGCGATACGCGAGGAATCGCGCATGCTGACGCACCACCTGCTCGATGCGCTGTCGGTCCAGCGTTTCATTCCGGACGGTGCCCGCCTGGTGGATATCGGGTCCGGCGGCGGCGTGCCGGGCATTCCGCTGGCGATCGCCCGGGCCGATCTCGACGTGCTGTCGATCGAGCCGAATTCCAAGAAGGCCTCGTTCCAGCAGCAGGTGCGCATCGACCTCGGCCTCGGCAATTTCGACGTGCAGACCGCGCGTGCCGAGGCGGTACAGCTCGACACCGGACGCGACTTCGTCATTTCCCGTGCCTTCGGTGATCTGGCCGACTTCATCAAGGTGGCCGGCCATCTGCTGAAACCGGACGGCTACATGCTGGCGATGAAGGGCGTGTATCCGGACGAGGAGGTGCGCGGCATTCCGTCGGGCTGGAAGCTGGTGCGTGCTGAAGAACTGCAGGTGCCCGGCGTGGAAGGTGCGCGCCACCTGCTGTGGCTGGCGCGCGCCGCCGTGCCGGTAGCGGCCTGAGGCGACGCATGCCGCACATCTTCGCCATCGCCAACCAGAAGGGCGGGGTCGGCAAGACCACCACCACGGTCAATCTGGCCGCGGCACTGGGCCAGGCCGGCCAGCGCACGCTGCTGGTCGACCTCGATCCCCAGGGCAACGCCACGATGGGCGTCGGCGTCGACAAGCGCGCGCTGAAGGCCAGCGTCTATGAAGTGCTGGTCGGGCTTGCAACGTTGGCCGACGCGCGCGTGAGCAGTCCGCACGCCGGTCTCGACGTGCTGCCGGCCAACCGCGATCTGGCCGGTGCCGAAGTCGAGCTGGTGGCGCTCGAGCATCGAGAAAATCGCTTGAAAAAGGCGATTGCAGAGCACGCCTCCGATTACGACTTCGTGCTGATCGATTGTCCGCCCAGCCTGAGCCTGCTCACGCTGAACGGCCTGTGTGCCGCACATGGCGTCGTCATTCCAATGCAGTGCGAGTACTACGCGCTGGAAGGTCTGTCCGACCTGGTCAACACGATCAAGAAGGTGCATGCCAACCTGAACCGCGACCTGAAGGTGATCGGCCTGCTGCGCGTCATGTTCGACCCCCGCAGCACGCTGTCGCAGCAGGTGTCGGCCCAGCTCGAAGCGCATTTCGGCGACAAGGTGTTCCGCACCGTGGTGCCGCGCAATGTGCGGCTGGCGGAAGCGCCGAGCTATGGCGTGCCCGGCGTGCTGTTCGACAAGAGCGCCAAGGGCGCACAGGCCTACACCGCGTTCGCGCAGGAAATGATAGAGCGCGTGAAGAACTACTAGCAGCGGCCAGACACAGGTATCCAGATGACCCCACCCAAACAGAAAGGCCTCGGCCGCGGGCTCGACGCCCTGCTGGCCGGCAATACCGGCGAGGCCGGCAACGCCGGCGAACTGCGCACGCTGGAAGTCGGCATGCTGCAGCCGGGCAAGTACCAGCCGCGCACGCGCATGGATCCGGGGTCGCTGGAAGAGCTGGCGGAGTCGATCCGCTCGCAGGGCATCATGCAGCCCATCCTGGTGCGCGAGGTCGGGCGCGGCCGCTTCGAGATCATCGCTGGCGAACGCCGCTGGCGCGCCGCGCAGATCGCCGGGCTGACCGAGGTGCCGGCGCTGGTGCGCGAGATCGCCGACGAAGCTGCGCTGGCGATGAGCCTGATCGAGAACATCCAGCGCGAAAACCTCAATCCGCTGGAAGAGGCGGCCGGCGTGCAGCGGCTGATCGACGAATTCGGCATGACGCACGAACAGGCGGCGACCGCGATCGGCCGTTCGCGCTCCGCCACCACCAATCTGCTGCGCCTGCTGCAGCTGGCCGAACCGGTGCAGGAACAGCTGATCACCGGCGACCTCGACATGGGGCATGCACGTGCGCTGCTGACATTGCCGCGGGCCGACCAGATCGCGCTGGCCAATCGTGTCGTGGCGCAGGGGCTGACCGTGCGTGACACCGAAAAGCTGGTGGCGCAGGGCGGTGTGGCCGAGCAGGGCGGCAAGCGCCCGGCGCCGGTGTCGCGCGATCTGGCGCGGCTGGAAGAGGAACTGTCGGATCTGCTCGGGGCGGCGGTCGGCATCCACGCTAACGCACGCGGTGCCGGCAAGCTGGCCATCCGCTTCAGCGACCTCGACCAGCTGGACGGGCTGATCGCGCGGCTGCGCGGCTGACGCCGGCGGGTCAGCCGCCGAACTTCAGATTCAGCGCGATGTAGATCGCCAGCTCGGACAGCTGTTGCACGCTGCCCAGGCAGTCGCCGGTATAGCCGCCGATGCGCCGCCGGAAGTGGCGCGCCGCGATCAGCGTGACCGCGCCGGCGCAGATCGCGGCCGCCAGCGCGGACAGGGTTGGCAGCAACGCCAGCGGCAGCAGCCCGCACATCGCCGCCCAAGCCATCTCGGCACCCGACAGGCGGTGCGCCAGCGGCTTGGCGCGCGACACCCCCTGCGGATCCTCGTCGCGCGCGTAGTCCATGCCGTAGATCAGCGCGGTCGACAGCATGCGCGACAGCGGGTGCGCCACCAGCAGCGCGATGGCCGCCGCGGCGACCGTCAGCTGCGACAGCGCCATCAGCTTGCCGCCGACCATCAGCACGATGCCCAGCGTGCCGTAGGCGCCGATGCGCGAATCCTTCATGATCGCCAGGATCTGCTCGCGGCTCCAGCCGCCGCCGAAGCCGTCGCACACGTCACCCCAGCCGTCCTCGTGGAAGGCGCCGGTCAGCCGTATGGTCGCCGCGGTGGACAGCAGCACGGCCAGCGCCAGCGGCAGCACCTGGCCGGTCGTCCACAGCACGGTGGCACCGGCCAGCCCCACGATCAGGCCGACCATCGGAAACCAGCGCGCGCTGTGGTTCAGCAGTTCGGTCGAATGCCCGACCCAGCCGGGCACCGGCAGCCGCGTGAAGAAGCGCAGCGCGGTGAAGAACAGCTCGAGTTCGTGGCGGAGGCGGTTCATCGTTCGGCGGTCAGGCCTTGGCCACCCCGGCCGAGTCGAAGCTCGCCATGTCGCGCAGAACGGCGGCCGCGGCGCGCACCAGCGGCCAGGCAAGTGCGGCGCCGGTGCCTTCGCCCAGGCGCAGGTCGAGGTCGAGCAGCGGCTGCGCCTGCATGTGTTCGAGCTGTATCGCGTGGCCGCGCTCCTGCGAGCGGTGCGAAAACACGCAGTAGTGGCGCAGCGCCGGCGCATGCGCCTGGGCCACCAGCGCGGCTGCGGTGCTGATGAAGCCGTCGATCAGCAGCAGCATGCGCGACTGCGCTGCACCGAGCATGGCGCCGGCCATGGTCGCGATCTCGAAGCCGCCGAACTGCGCCAGCACCGCGAATGAAGTGTTCGGCCCGCGGTAGGCCGCAGCCAGTTCGCCCAGGATGCGTTTCTTGGCGACCAGCGCCGCATCGGCCAGCCCGGTGCCGCGGCCGACGCAGTCGTCCATCGGCGCGCCGGTCAGCAGATGGGTGATCAGCGAGGCCGACGCGGTGTTGCCTATGCCCATCTCGCCGAAGCCGAGCACGCGTGCGCCGCCGGCTGCGATGTCGCGCGCGATGCGCGCACCGTTGTGCAGCGCCTGCGTGCACTGTGCCTCGCTCATCGCCGCACCGTCGAACCAGCTCGCGGTGCCGGGCGCCACCTTGGCGTCGATCAGTCCGGCGCGTGGACCGAAGTCATGCGCCACACCGGCGTCGGCGATGTGCAGCACGATGCCGGACTCGCGCGCCAGCACGTTGATCGCCGCGCCGCCTGCCAGGAAGTTCTCGACCATCTGCCAGGTCACGTCCGCCGGGTAGGCCGACAGGCCGCGGCCGCGCGCGTCGCGCAGGCTGCCGTGGTCGCCGGCGCAGACCAGCAGCTGCGGCGTGCCCGGTTCGGGCGAGGTCGAGCCCAGCACCTGGCCGATCTGCAGCGCCAGCGCCTCGAGCCGGCCGAGGCTGCCAGGCGGCTTGGTCTTGTTGTCGAGCCGCTCCTGCAGTGCTGCTGAGAGGTCGGGGGCGGGGGCGTACAGATCGAAGCGCGGCGTCATGGTGCGGGGTTCGGCGGGTGGTGGGCGATGCCGGCCGTAGCCGGTCGAGCGCGTGAGTGTAGCGCGCCCGCCTCGCCGGTCGGGTGGCCGATCGGGTGGCGCTTGGGCGGCAGCGCGGCCACAATGGCGTCCCTGCTGCCCAAGCGAGCGCCGTGCGCCTCTACCTCGAATTCCTGCTGCTGGCCCTGATCTGGGGGGCGTCGTTCGCGCTGTACCGCGTCGCGGTGCCCGAGCTGGGCCTGGCCGTGACGGTGACGCTGCGGCTGGTGCTCGCCGCGAGCGCGCTGTGCGCGGTGTTCGGCTCGCCGCTGCGCACGGTGCCGGCGCCGGACCGACGGCGCACCGTGCTGTGGCTGGTGTTCATCGGCGCCGGCACCACGGCGCTGCCGTTTTCGCTGTTTGCCGAGACCGTGATGCGGTCCAGCGCCGGATTCGCCGCCGTGCTCAATGCCAGCGCGCCGCTGTTTTCGGCATTGCTGGCGGTCTGCGTCTGGCGCGAATCGCTGTCGGGCACCAAGGCGGCCGGCTTGCTGCTCGGTTTCGCCGGCGTTGCGCTGCTGGCCAGCCTGCGCGAGCTGGGGCCGCTGCGTGTCGGTCTCGATGCGGTGGCGCTCGGGCTGGGCGGGTCGGTGTCCTACGGCCTGTGCGTGCAGCTGACGCGGCGCCGCCTCGGCACGCTGGATTCGGCGGCCGTGGCGACCGGCTTTTCGGTCGTCGGTGCGCTGCTGCTGCTGCCCTGGGCACTGGTGTCGCTGCCGCATGTGCTGCCGTCCTGGCGGGCGCTGCTGGCGGTTGCCGTGCTCGGTCTCGTATCGACCGCGCTGGCCAATTTCATGTACTTCAGGCTGCTCGGCCGGATGGGGGCGACGCCGGCGTTGAGCGTCACCTTCCTGATTCCGCCGTTCGCCATGCTGTGGGGCAACCTGCTGTTCGACGAACTGCCGACGCTCACGATGCTGGCCAGTACCGCCATCATCCTCGCCGGGACGGCGATGAGTCTGGGCTGGCGGCGAACCTCCGGCTGACGACTGCGGTCAACGGGCAGCGAGGCCGGCCCGTTGTACCGGCGGGTGATGTGCGTGGCAGCCCTTGTTGACTGTCTGCTGCTGGACTAGACTTGCGACCCGCATCGCCGAGTACAGCGCCGTATCAGCCCGGCCCCGCGATCAACCTTCGGATCAACCACACCGTCGAGGAACACCATGAAAACGCTGCTTTCCGCCGCCATCTGTGCCGTCGCGCTCGTGAGCGCACCGGCCTTCGCCAGCAAGGATCTGGCTACCGCCAAGGGCTGCCTGGCCTGCCATTCGCAGGGTGCAGACACCAAGATCGGCCCGGGCTATCAGGCCGTCGCCAAGAAGTACGCAGGACAGAAGGACGTCGAAGGCAAGCTGGCCGCCTTCATCCGCGCCGGTTCGCCGGCGGGTTCGAAGACCATGTGGGGCGGCCCGATGCCGATGCCGGCCAATCCGGGTGTCAGCGAAGCGGACGCCAAGACGCTGGCCGCCTGGGTGCTGGGCGGCGCGAAGTAAGCGACGACGGTTCCTGCTGAACAGGAAGCCGGCCATCAGGCCGGCTTTTTTCGTTTACAAGCCCGGAAATGAAGGCCTTCCACCCGGCTTTCAACCGGACCCGGGCGACGTCCGGCTTGCTAGACTCGCGGCCGACTTCCGCCAAACGAGAAGAAGGTCCGCATGAGCGCCGCCGCCCAGCCACGCATCCGATACGGCAAGCAGGTCACCGAGTCGATCAACCAGACGCGGGTCCGCTACGTCATCCTGTTCTGCGCGGCACTCGCCACGCCCTTCCTGTACGCACCGACCTGGCCGCTGCTGATGCTGGCCGCTGCCAGCTACGCGCTGCGCATGTTCGGTGTTGAAGGCATCTATCACCGCTATTTCTCGCATCGCGCCTTCCGCTGCTCGCGGCCGGTGCAGTTCGCGCTGGCGGTGATCGCCGCACAGTGTGGCCAGCACGGCCCGCTGTGGTGGGCGTCGGTACACCGCAGCCATCACCAGAACGTCGAGCAGCCGGACGACCCGATTTCCCCACGCCAGCACGGCCTGTTGCAGTCGCACGTCGGCTGGGTGTGGAGCGAGCGCCACAAGGACACCGATCTCGACGTGGTGCCCGACTTCGCGCGCTTTCCGGAAATCCTCTGGGTGAACCGGCACTACACGCTGCTCATGCTGTCCGGTGCCTTCTTCATCTGGCTGCTGGCCTTGGCCGGCGCCTTCGGCAGCACGGTTACCGGCGGTGCGGCGCTGATGTGGGGTTTCTTCCTGCCGACCGCGCTCGGCGTGCAGACGGTGTCGCTGGTCAATTCGATCGGCCATTTCGGTCGCCTGCCCGGCGGCTACCGCCGCTACGACACGGCCGACGACTCGGTCAATCGCCCGCTGCTGGCGCTGCTCACCTTCGGCGGCGGCTGGCACAACAACCACCATCGCTACGGTGCCAGTGCGCGTGCCGGCTTCGCCTGGTACGAGATCGACCTCACCTACTACATCCTCCGACTGATGGCGGCGCTCGGCCTGATCAGCGACCTGCGCGACCGGCTGCCGGACGACGTGCGCGACGAAGGCGGTCTGTCGCCGTCGGCAACCCGGGCCGGCACGCTGCGCTGAGTCGCGCCGCTTCCGCTGCGCGAGACGCCGGTGCGGGGACACATCGGCGTTTTTTCTTCCGGCGCCGCAGCGCACAAAATTGACGCATGCCTTCTGCCGCCCCAGAATCCGGCCTGACAACCTGTTCAGCCCCCTGCGGAGATCCTTGATGACACTGCCTGTCCCGTCGCGTTCACTGTCTGCGCTGGTCGCACTTTCCGCCTGCCTGCTCGCCGCGTGCGGTGACAAGGCGGACAACGCGGCGCCGGCGACTCCGGACGCGGGTGCAACGTCTGCCGCAATGGTGATCCGGCTCGGCCACGTGGCGCCGCTGACCGGACCGCAGGCGCATCTGGGCAAGGACAACGAAAATGGCGCGCGGCTGGCGGTCGATGACCTGAACGCCGAACACTTCATGATCGGCGGTGTGGCCGCGAAATTCGAGCTGCTGGGCGAGGATGATCAGGCCGATCCGCGACAGGCGACGACGGTGGCGCAGAAGCTCGCCGATTCGCGCGTCAATGCGGTGATCGGTCACCTGAACAGCGGCACGACGATTCCGGCCTCGCGCATCTATCACGATGCCGGCATCGTGCAGGTGTCGCCGTCGGCGACCAATCCGCAGTACACCCGGCAGGGCTACAAGAGCGCGTTCCGCGTGTTCGCCGACGACGTGCAGCAGGGCAGCGTGCTCGGCGCCTTCGCCACCGGCAAGCTGGGCGTCAAGCGCATCGCCATCATCGACGACCGCACCGCCTACGGCCAGGGCCTGGCCGACGAGTTCGAAAAGGCGGCGAAGGCGGCCGGCGCGACCGTCGTCACTCGCGAATACACCACCGACAAGGCGACCGATTTCGCCGCCATCCTGACCAAGGTGAAGTCGACCAGCCCGGACCTGCTGTTCTACGGCGGCATGGACACCCAGGCCGGCCCGATGGCGCGCCAGCTGAAGACGCTCGGCGTCACCGTGCCCATGCTGTTCGGCGACGGTGCCTGCACGGTCGAGTTCCACAAGCTGGCCGGCGACGGTGCCGAAGGCCACTACTGCTCGCTGCCCGGCGTGCCGCTGGAAAAGATGGCCGGCGGCACCGCCTTCCGCGACCGCTACAAGGCGAAGTTCAATGCCGACATCCAGCTTTACGCGCCCTATGCCTACGATGCGGTGCGCGTGGTGGCCGAGGCGATGAGGAAGGCCGGTTCGACCGACGCCGTGAAATTCCTGCCGGAACTGTCGGCCATCAATTATCCGGGCCTGACCGCGGAGATCGCCTTCGACGAGAAGGGCGATATCAGGAATGCTGCCGTCACCCTGTATCAGGCGAAATCCGGGGCCTGGTCACCGCTGGAAACCATGGGCGGTCAGGCAGCGAAGTAAGGCTGCCCGGTGGACATCTTCATCCAGCAGATCATCAACGGTCTGGTGCTCGGCAGCATCTATGCGCTGGTCGCACTCGGCTACACGATGGTCTACGGCATCCTCGGCCTGATCAATTTCGCCCATGGCGAAGTGGTGATGATCGGTGCGCTGACCGCGCTGACCGCGATCGGCCTGCTGGTGCCGGCCGGACTGCCCGGCCCGGTGGTGGTGCTGGGCGGACTGCTGATCGCGATACCGGTCTGCATGGCGGTCGGCTTCGCGATCGAGCGCATCGCCTACCGGCCGCTGCGCAACGCGCCCCGGCTGGCGCCGCTGATCACCGCGATCGGCGTGTCCATCGTGCTGCAGCAGCTGGCGATGATGGGCTGGGGCCGCAATTACCACACCTTCCCGCCGCTGCTGCCGGCCACGCCGCACCAGCTGTTCGGCGCGGCGATCACCGACCTGCAGATGCTGATCGTCGTCGTCGCGGCGGTGCTGATGGCCGCCCTGGTGTGGCTGGTCACGCGCACGCGGCTGGGCCGGGCGATGCGCGCGACGGCCGAGAACCCGGCGGTGGCGCGGCTGATGGGCGTCGACGTCGACCGCGTCATCTCCTTCACCTTCGTGCTCGGTTCGGCGCTGGCGGCGGTGGCCGGCGTCATGGTCGCCGCCAACTACTCGATCGCCCACTACGCGATGGGCTTCATGCTCGGACTCAAGGCCTTCACCGCCGCCGTGCTCGGCGGCATCGGCAATCTCGGCGGCGCGATGCTGGGCGGCCTGCTGCTGGGCATCATCGAAAGCCTGGGCGCCGGCTATATCGGCGACCTGACCGGCGGCTTCCTCGGCAGCAACTATCAGGACGTGTTCGCCTTCTTCGTGCTCATCCTCGTGCTGGTGTTCCGGCCGTCCGGGCTGATGGGCGAGAAGGTCGCCGAGCGCGCATGAACGGCCTTTCCGCCAAGCCGGGCGCGCGCGCCGGCATGCTGCTGGTCGGTCTGGCGCTGGCGGTGCTGCCGCTGCTGGTCGGCGCCACCATCGGCAATTCCTGGGTGCGCATCCTCGATTTCGCGCTGCTCTACGTGATGCTGGCGCTCGGCCTGAACATCGTGGTCGGCTTCGCCGGCCTGCTCGATCTTGGCTACATCGCGTTCTACGCGGTCGGCGCCTACCTGTACGCCATCATCTCCAGCCCGCACCTGGCCACTGCCTTCCCGGCAGTGTTCGCCGCGGCGCCCGGCTGGCCGGTCTGGCTGATATTGCCGCTGGGCGCGCTGCTGGCCGGCAGCTTCGGCGTGCTGCTCGGGGCACCGACGCTGAAGCTGCGCGGCGATTACCTGGCCATCGTCACGCTCGGTTTCGGCGAAATCATCCGCATCTTCCTGAACAACCTGAACGCGCCGCTGAACATCACCAACGGCCCGCAGGGCATCAACAACATCGCGCCGGCGCAGGTCGCCGGCCTGTCGCTGGGCCGGCCGGTCGAACTGTTCGGGCTGCAGTTGCCGTCGGTGACGCTGCACTACTACTTTTTCCTGGCACTGACCCTGCTGGTCATCTTCGTCTGCGTGCGCCTGCAGGATTCGCGGCTCGGCCGCGCCTGGGTGGCGATCCGCGAGGACGAGGTGGCAGCGCGTGCCTGCGGCATCAACACGCGCAACGTGAAGCTGCTGGCCTTCGGTCTGGGTGCGACCTTCGGTGGCGTGGCCGGCGGCCTGTTCGCCGGCTTCCAGGGCTTCGTCAGCCCGGAATCGTTCGGCCTGCTGGAATCGGTCATGGTGCTGTGCATGGTGGTGCTCGGCGGCATGGGTCACATCCCGGGCGTCATCCTCGGTGCGGTGCTGCTGTCGCTGCTGCCCGAGGTGCTGCGCTGGGGGGCGGCACCGCTGCAGCAGCTGCTGTTCGGCAAGGTGCTGATCGATCCGGAATCGCTGCGCCTGCTGCTGTTCGGCGTGGCGCTGGTGCTGGTGATGCGCTTCCGGCCGGCCGGCCTGTGGCCGTCGGCGCTGCGCCGGCGCGAACTCGATGCGCACGAAGCCGCGCCGGGAGACGCCGCGTGAGCGCCGACATCCTGCTGGCGGCCCGCGGCATCGGCAAGCGCTTCGGCGGCGTGCAGGCGCTGCACGACGTGGCGGTGACGATACGGCGCGGCGAGGTGTATGGCCTGATCGGCCCGAATGGCGCCGGCAAAACCAGCTTCTTCAACGTGCTGACCGGTCTGTACAGTGCCGACGAGGGCAGCGTGCTGTTCGACGGCGCCGCCTTGCCGCTGGGCGCACCACATCGCATCGCCGGTGCCGGCATCGCGCGCACCTTCCAGAACATCCGGCTGTTCGGTGCGATGAGCGCGCTCGAGAACGTGATGGTCGGCCGCCACATCCGGCTGCGCACCGGCGTGTTCGGCGCCATCCTGCGCACGCCGGCGGCGCGCGCCGAGGAGGCGGCCACGGTCGAGCGCGCGCGCCAATTGCTGGACTATGTCGGCATCGGGCGGCTGGCCGGCCAGCAGGCCACGCATCTGTCCTATGGCGACCAGCGCCGGCTGGAAATCGCGCGCGCGCTGGCGTCCGAGCCGAAGCTGCTGGCGCTGGACGAGCCGGCAGCCGGTATGAACGCGACCGAAACCGCCGGCCTGCGCGCACTGCTGGAAAAGCTGCGCGGCGACGGCCTGACCGTGCTGCTGATCGAACACGACGTAAAGCTGGTGATGGGACTGTGCGATCGCGTCGCCGTGCTCGACTACGGCGAGAAGATCGCCGAGGACGTGCCCGCCGTGGTGCGCGGCGACCCGCGCGTGATCGCCGCCTATCTCGGCACCGAGGCCGCCTGATGCTGCAGGTACGCGGACTCGAAGTGCATTACGGCGGCATCTGCGCGGTCAGGGGCGTGGACCTCGACGTCGCGGCCGGCGAGAAGGTGGCGCTGATCGGCGCCAACGGTGCCGGCAAGACCAGCGCGCTGAAGGCGATCGCACGCATGCTGCCGGCGCGCGGTACGGTGCGGCTCGACGGTGCCGACATCGCCGATGCGCCGCCGCACAGCCTGGTCGGACAGGGGCTGGCGCTGGTGCCCGAAGGCCGCGGCGTGTTCGCCCGGCTGTCGGTGCGCGAAAACCTGGAAATGGGCGCCTATGTGCGCACCGACCGCGCGGCCATCGCGGACGACATCGAGCGCGTGTTCTCGCTGCTGCCGCGGCTCAGGGAAAGGGCGGGCCAGACTGCCGGCACGCTGTCCGGCGGCGAGCAGCAGATGCTGGCCATCGGCCGCGCGCTGATGAGCCGGCCGCGCCTGCTGCTGCTCGACGAGCCGTCGATGGGCCTGTCGCCCATCATGGTCGCCACCGTGTTCGAGGTGATCCGCACTGTCGCGCAGGAGGGCGTTACCCTGCTGCTGGTCGAACAGAACGCCCGTCTGGCGCTGTCGCTGTGCGATCGCGGCTATGTGATGGAAAGCGGCGAAATCACGCTGAACGCGCCTTCGGCCGAGCTGCTGGACAATCCGGCCGTGCGTTCGGCCTATCTCGGCGAATGACGACCTGAATGGTCATGGGCGCGCAGACTCCGGCCGGAACCTGCGCGCGACGTCCCGTCAGGCCCGGTTGCGGCGGCGCCGGGCCAGCAGCAGCGTCAGACCCAGACCGCCACCCATCAGCAGCACCGACGACGGCTCGGGTACCGCGCTGATCTGCAGGAAGGGCCGCATCGACGCATCGGCCGCGGCGGACGACGCGTACAGCGCGCCGACGTAGCGGTCCTTGCCGTCGACCTCGAACTCCACCACACCGCGCTGCGCCAGCAGCACGCCGTTGTTCGACGACGGCGCATCCAGCCAGCCGCGCACCAGCGCGGTCACATCAAAGCTGACCCAGCGATTGACGCCGGTCTGCACGGTGCTCGACGCCGGCATCGCGCCGGTCATCGGCGCGGTTTCCCAGGTCACCGTGCTCTCGCCCCACGGATTCAGCACCTGGAACAGGTCGGTGGTGACCGGATGTTCCATGCTCGGGCTTTCGAATGGCGGCAGCCCGGGCAGCGCATAAAGATTGATCGTGGCGCTGCCGACACGGGCGAAGGACAGGTTGAGCAGGCCGAGGTCGAAGCGGATCAGCGTCTTCGTGTCGTGCGCGCGCTCCTCGCCGCTGGCGCCGATGTGCGGATCGGTGTCGGCGGTGCCGAGGAAGTTGCCGAAGGGTACCGCCGCGGTCGGAATCCGCGACAGCGTGCTGGTGTCGAGGTTGGTGCGGCGCGGCGCCGGGATGCCGAATACGCCGTCGACGCCGAATTCGTAGATGAACACGTCCTGGCTGGATGCTTCGTCGGGCTGCAGCGTGACATTGACCGCGGCGGCGGCGGCATGGCTGAACATCAGGGCGGCTGCGATCGCGGCCGGGGCGAGCAGGGTTGAAGCTTTCATCGGGACCTCCGGATGGTTGGGTGACTGAAACCGGTAGCGCTCGAGCGCGCGTCTGGCGCGGACTCGACAGCACTACGCGGCCGGCGCGCCCGCGGATGCAGCGCCGCCCGGTCCGGCATCACATCGTCCACATATAACAATGGCATTTGTGCGTTAGGCTGGCGGTCCCGCCATCGCCGGAATCCGACCATGACAAGGTTCTTCGCCGTCCTGCTGTGCGTGCTGACCGTCATGCCGCTGGCGTCGCCGGCGCAGGAGCCGCCGGCACTGATGCTCGCGCAGCGCGCACCGGCCGGCATCGATCCGGCCGGCTACTGGGTCAGCGAAAAGCTGGATGGCGTGCGCGCCTGCTGGGACGGCGCCGTGCTGCGCTTCCGCAGCGGGCGGCCGATCGCCGTGCCGGACTGGTTCGTGGCCGCACTGCCGGCACGTCCGCTGGATGGCGAACTGTGGATCGGACGCGGCCGCTTCGAACAGGTGTCGGGCGTGGTCCGGCGCGAAACGGCAGACGATGCCGCCTGGCGCCCGGTGCGTTACATGCTGTTCGACCTGCCGGGCGATCCCGACGACTTCAGCCGACGCGTCGAGCGCATGGTGCACATCGTTGACGCCGCGGGCGTGCCCTGGCTGCAGGCGGTGCCGCAGTGGCGTCTGGCCGACCGGGCGGCGCTGAAAAAGACCTTCGATGACGTGGTGGCGGACGGCGGAGAGGGGCTGATGCTGCACCGGGCCGACGCGCACTGGGTTGCCGGCCGCAGCGATGCATTGCTCAAGCTGACGCCCTGGCTGGATGCCGAAGCCACGGTGGTCGGACAGGTTCCCGGCCGGGGCCGCCACCGCGGCCGGCTGGGCGCGCTGCAGGTGCGCATGCCCGACGGACGGCAGTTCCGCCTGGGCAGCGGTTTCAGCGATGCGCAGCGCGCATCGCCACCAGCGATCGGCAGCGAGGTGACCTACCGTTACCGCGAACTGACCGCGCAGGGCCTGCCGCGCTTTCCGGTCTTCCTGCGCATCCGGGATCTGCCGTAGGCGGGGTCCCGGATGGCGGCCGGCCCGGCTGGGGTCCGGCGCCGCCTCTGCGCAGTGTCAGTGCAGCTTCTCGTCGGCCGCGACACCCTGGCGGTAGGTTTCGTAGATGATGACGGGCACGCCCAGACCGCCCAGATGCTGCTCCACCAGCGGTTTCACGTCGGCCCAGTCGAGACCGCCGACACCGGTGGCCAGCCGCGGCAGCGCGACGCTGCTGCTGCCGGCTGACTGGATGTGCTTGGCCAGCGCCTTCAGCGCATGTCCCACGTTTTCCAGTGATGCCTTGCCCGGCCGGGCGGCCGGGCCCTCGCCCACCATGTTCTGGGTCAGCAGGTTGACGATTTCCCGCGTGCTGCCGTTGTTGTCGACGCCGGCCCACGACCAGACCTGCCCGGCACCGAGATGCCGGCCATGCTGCGCATGGCGGTAGTCGCGTGCCATCGACGGCCAGCGTTCGCGCAGTGCAAGCGCCAGACCGTGGTCGAAGTGCTCCTGCACGGCAATGCCGTGCGCAATGATTTGTGCCTTGCTCAGAAGGATGTCGCCTGTCACTTCGCGGATCATGAATTCTCCTCGGTTCAACTGGCCGGCAACCCGTTGTTGCGGCCTTCGGAACCAAGTTACGCCGTCGCTGCACGGCGCCATTGACCCGCATCAAATGACGGTGTCTGTGCCGTCCGTTGCGCCGCACTGCCCGGAGATCCGGGTATGGGCGGTCAGCGCGAGATCGCGCCGTGTCTGCCCGCCGGTCGGCACCGCGGGCAGCAGTTCCACCCGCGCCAGGGTGCGCGGCGCGCGGGCGATGCGGCACACCGACTGCCAGAACGTGGTGTCGCCGATGAAGGTCGTGGCATCCGACCGTTCGCCGGTGTGGTCCAGATAGCTCAGCCGTACCGGCTTGACCGGCCGGCCGGCGTCGATCGCCGCCTGGAACAACGCGGCACGGAACGGCAGCATGCTGCGTCCGTCGGTGGTCGTGCCTTCCGGAAACACCATGACGCTGCGGCCACAGGCCAGCGAACCGACCAGCTGCTTGCGTACCTCGCCGGCCGAACTGCGGCTGCTGCGGCGTATGAACACGGTGTCGTTGCGCGCCACCAGCCAGCCCAGCACCGGCCAGCTCCTGATCTCGTCCTTGCACACGAATCCCAGCGGCGAGATGGCATTGATGACGAACACGTCCACCCAGGAGATGTGATTGCTGACCAGCAGCTGGCCGGGGCGCGGCAGCGGACCGCCGGCCTGCAGCTCGATGCCGAGCATCTGCAGCAGCTGGCGCGACCAGCGTGCCCGGATCTTGCGCCGCGTCCGCTCGGACACCAGCGGATACAGCACCGCGACGCGCGAACAGCCGGTGGCCACGTGGGTAGCCAGCCGGGCGATGCGCCAGCTCATGCGCAGGCTGGCGCGCAGGCCGGTGTGCCGGGTGGCGCCCGCTGCGTGCGGCGGTGTGGGCTGGGGGGTGAAGCTCAAGACCGGGTGTTCGAAGTCAGCGGAAATATTGATCAGGGACATCGCGCCTCTCCGTCCTTCCGGCTCGTTGGATCAGGCGGCGCGCTGCACGAAGTGCTTAGCATACCGCGCGTCCAGCCGCGACATGGTGAGCAGCAGCGGCAGATCGGCCGTGTTGAAGTCGGGATCCCACGCCGGTTCGCCGCACACGTCGGCACCGGCGCGCAGGTAGCCCTTGACCAGCGGCGGCATGACGCAGGCCGGGTGCGGCGTCAGGCGTTCCAGCGGCAGGCGCAGTTTCGGGAACACGCGGTATTCCGGTGGTGCCATGTGTGCGCCCAGGCCGTTGAAGATCGCCGCCGCATTGTGGCCGCCGTCGGCCAGGCTGATGCTGGCGCAGCCGATCAGGTACTGGTGGCCGGTCGCCAGCATGTAGCGCGCCAGTCCCGACCACAGCAGCGCGATCACCGCGGCGTTCTGGCGGTAGTCGGCGTCGATGCAGGAGCGACCGATCTCCACCATCTGCGGCCGCAGGTGATCGAGCCGACCGAGGTCGAATTCGGTTTCCGAATAGTAGCCGCCGGTCTGCCGCGCTGCCTCCGGCGGCAGGATGCGGTAGCAGCCCACGATGCGGCCGTTGTCGTCGTCGCGCACGATCAGGTGCTCGCAATGTTCGTCGAAGCGGTCGCTGTCGACGCCATGCACCGGCGTGTCCAGCCGAGCGCCCAGTTCATCCGCGAACACCCGCCAGCGGAGCTTCTGCGCCGCCAGCACCTCCGATTCACAACCGGCCAGCGTGACGCTGAGGTTGCGCTGAGCACGCCGTTCGCGTGCGATATCGACTTGAAGCATGCATCCCGTCTCCGTGAAGGGTCCGCTTCACGATAGGCAAGGCGTGTTCAGCTGCGATGACAGCGCGGCGACACGGCGGTTACAGCGGCCGCCCGGCGTGGCGTGAAACTTTGGCGGGCGGCGGTGCTCTGAGCCTGCGCCTGCTCAGGCTGCTGCCGGCCCCACAGAATCGGAAAAGGCGGGTATAAGCAGTCCGCACAGTGCACCCCAACCGGAAAACCGAAGGACTTCATCCATGAATCACACACTTGGCGGCCTGGCGGCTGCCCTGATCGTCGCTGCGGCGACTCCCGCATTCGCCCAGCAGGCAGCCAAGCCTGCGCCGGCAGCGGCTCTGGCCAAGGTCAATGGCGTCGCGATTCCGGCGTCGCTGGTGGATCTTCTGGTCAAGGAACAGGTCGCCCAGGGCGCCACCGACGGCCCGGAACTGAAGACCCAGGTACGTGATCATCTGGTGCGCCGCGAAGTGCTGCTGCAGGCAGCGCGCAAGGAAGGCGTGGACAAGAAGCCCGACGTCCGCCAGCGCATCGACTTCACGGTCGCGGAAATGACCGTCAATTCCTATATCGACGGCTGGGTGGCGAAGCATCCGGTCAGCGACGACGAGGCACGCGCCGAGTACGCCCGTCTGGTCAAGGAAGCCGGTTCGACCGAATACAAGGTGCGCCACATCCTGGTCGATAACGAGGACATCGCCAAGGACGTCATCGAAAAGCTGAAGACCGGCAGCAACTTCGCCGATCTGTCGATGACTTCGCTCGATCCGGCCAGCCGCGACAAGGGCGGCGATCTGGGCTGGACGCGCCCGGCCGTGTTCGTCAAGGAATTCGGCGATGCGCTGGTCAAGCTGGAAAAGGGTCAGTACACCGCCGAGCCGGTCAAGAGCCAGTTCGGTTTCCACGTGATCCAGCTGGACGACAAGCGCGAGGCCGAGTCGCCCAAGTTCGAGGACGTCAAGGACCGCGTGATCCAGAACCTGCAGCAGAAGGCGGTACAGGCGCACGTCACCGCGCTGATGGGCAAGGCCAAGATCGAGCAGTGACCTTGCCAGGCACGGCGGTGCGCGATGCGCTCAGCCGTGCCCCAGGTAGCGCAGCGCGAGCAGCGTGACGTCGTCGGCCTGCGGGTGGTTGCCGCAGAACAGGCGCATCGCGTCGCGCACCGCCGCGATCGCATCGGACACGCTGCCTTTTGACGCCCCGTTCAGTGTCGCCAGCAGCCGTGCGTCGCCGAACTGTTCGGCACGCACGTTTTCCGCTTCGGTCACGCCATCGGTGTAGAGCAGCAGCAGGTCGCCACGGCCGAGCCGGGTTTCGCCCAGCGTGTAGCTGATGGCCGGATCGATGCCGGCGATCGGGTTGCCCGGCACCTTGAGCAGGCTGCAGTCCGCACCCCGGCGCAGCAGCGCCGGCCTCGGATGGCCGGCACTGGCGTAGCGGAAAGTGCCGTTGCCGGTATCGAGCAGGCCGATGAACAGGCTGGCGAACAGCATGCGTTCGTTGTTCAGCGCCAGCTTGCGGTTGATCCGCTCCATCACGCGTTCCAGATGACCCTTCTGGCCCTGCTTGCGCCCGGCCTCCGACCGTATCGTCGTCAGCGTGCGCATCATCAGCAGCGCCGCCGGCATGCCCTTGCCGCAGACATCTCCGATCGCCACGAACAGACGCTTCTCGTCGATGAAGAAGGCGTCGAAGAGGTCGCCGCCGACTTCGCGCGCCTGCTGGATGTTGGCCTCGCACTCGATTTCCATGTGTTCCGGAAACATCGGCGAGCGCATCGGCAGCATGCCGGTCTGGATTTCCTGCGCGGTGCGCATTTCCGACTGCAGCCGTTCGAGCAGCATCGAGTTGCGGATGCGTTCGACCACCTGATGGTTGGTGCGCCGCATGCGCGCGGCCATCATGCCGAGCAGGTTGCGCGCGACGCGCGGCAGCGGCAGCAGTTCGGAAAAGAAGGTGTGGCCGTCTATCAGCAGCAGGCGCGTGCCCGGTTCGGCGATGACCCAGGCCGACGCCGGTTCGCCGTCGATGATGGACAGTTCGCCGGCGCATTCGCCGGCGACGATGGGCGTGTAGTCGCCCGGCTGGCCGGCCGTGCCCGGCGCATCCAGATGCACGCGCAGCCGGCCGTCGAGTACCAGCGCCACGTATTCGTTGGGCACGCCGGGCGCGAGTACCACGTATTCGTCCGGGTAGTCGCGCTGCGGGCAGTGCGCCAGCAGGCCTTCGATCAGCGCATAGGGCACGTCGCGGAACAGTTCGATGCGCGAAATGAAGCCGAGCGCGCGGCGATCGCCGCCACTGCGCCGATCGGCATCGATCCGCGTGCCGTCGCCACAGGCCAGAGGGAAACCGGCGGCCGGCTTGCGCCGGCGTTCGACGCCACGGCGGATCGGTGCACGCCCTGCCAGGCCAGGCCGGCCCGGGCGCGGCCAGGCCAGCGTGACCTGGTTGCGACCGCTGACCCGCTCGTAGCTCACCTGGTCGGCGAACTGGCGCACCAGATGTACGCCCAGTCCGCCAACGCTGGCTTCCTCGAGCGTGGCGGGCGCGACCGGTTCGGGCAGCGCCAGCGGGTCGAATTCGCGGCCGTCGTCGGCCACCACCAGCTTGACCGACTGCGGTTCCAGGATGAGGTCGAGCGCGACGGTGTGCGGCGCTTCGTCCTCGAAGGCGTAGCTGACGATGTTGGCGACCAGTTCCGACGCGCACAGGTCGAGCCGGAACACCAGTTCGCTGCCCAGTTCGAAGCTTTCGCCCAGCGTGCGCAGCCAGGCGCTGGCGGCCGAGATGGCGCCGCTGTCGTTGATCAGCCGCAGGCTGCGGCGCGCGTGCGCGCTATGCACGGAATGCTCCGCGGCGGCGGTTGCCGGTACTCAGTCGGTGAGCGCCTTGCGGGCTGCGTCCAGGTCGTCGCACAGCACCAGCAGCTGATCGACGCCGGCCGTGTGCAGTACGCGCCGGACCATGGGTTGGGCGCCGAACAGCACCAGCTTGCCGCCGCGCGAGGCCTGTCCGCGCGCCCCCGACAGCAGGGTGCGGATGCCGATCGACGCCACGAAACTGACGTCCGACAGATCCACGGCAATGCGTGCCGGATGCGTGCTGGTGGCGTAGGTGAAGGGCTGGTCCACAGTCTGTGCGCCCTCGATGTCGAGTCTGCCGTCGAGCCGTATCAGGGTGATGCCGCCGTCCAGCGGCTGGCTGTCCATCTTCATGTCGTCGCTCCCGTGATGTCCGGCCGCCACGAGGCGGCAAACCGGCAAGCCGGCCAGCTTGTTTCATTTGCATGTCAAGCGTGTGACGGTGTCACTCCGTCGGGGCGGATTCGCCCCAGCGCGGCACCAGCTGGTGCGGTACGCGCAGCTGGTCGAGGATGCGCGCGACCACGAAATCGACCAGGTCGGCGATCTCGCGCGGGTGGTGATAGAAGCCCGGCGCCGGCGGCAGCACGATGGCGCCATTGCGCGACAGGCTGAGCATGTTTTCCAGGTGCAGCGTGGAAAACGGCGTTTCGCGCGGTACCAGTATCAGCGGGCGGCGTTCCTTCATGACGACGTCGGCGGCGCGCTCGATCAGGTTCGACGCGAGCCCGTGCGCGATCGCAGCCAGCGTGCCCATGGAGCACGGGCAGACCACCATGGCGTCCGGCGGATTCGAACCGGACGCCGGCGGGCAGTTCCAGTCCTCCCGCCCGAACACCTCGAGCTGGCCGGGCTGCGCGTTGAATCGTGCGCCGAGTTCGCGTGCCGCCTGGACCGGGTTGCCCGGCAGCAGCAGATCCATTTCCTGCCGGGCGACAATCTGCGCTACCTGCGAATAGACCAGCCAGACGCGGCAGCCGGCGCCGAGCAGGGCGTCGATCAGGCGCATTCCGTAGGGCATGCCGGAGGCACCGGTCAGTGCGACCAGGATGGTGGGTGTGGCGGCTTCGTTCATGCCGCATTCTCCTGCAACAGGCGCGCGGCGACCACGCCATTGACGATGCCGAAAAGCAGGGCGGCGCCGAAGAACACCGGTGCCAGGTTGAACAGCCCATCGTGCGGCACCAGCCACAGCCTGGCCAGCAGCAGCTGGGCGCCGATGTGCGCAAACGCCGCCGCCACCGAGCGGCCGACCGGGCCGAGCCAGCGCCACGAAACCGCCTGCAGCGCGCCCAGTACCGCCAGGCTGGCGAGTGCGCCGGAGGCGGCCAGGAAGAAGCCGGGCGCGAGGAACTGACCGGCCAGCAGGCTGCCGGCCATCACCCGCAGCAGGCTGACCCAAGCCGCGTCGCGCCAGCCGTGGCGCGCCAGCACGATCAGGATGACGATGTTCGCCAGCCCCGGCTTCACCCCCGGCAGCGGGCTGGGGATTGCTGCCTCAACCAGCGAGGCGGCGATCGCTGCCACCGCATAGCGCGCCAGACGGCGGTCACGCTCGCTCGGCACGATGTGCAGCAGCGATGCGCCGCTGGTGGCGTGCGCGTCCATCAGAAGGCGACCGTGTCCTGGGTGCTGCCCGGGCCCACCAGCTGCAGCGTGATGTGGCTGGGCGCGCACACGGCGACGCTGCCGGCGCGCGACAGCCAGCCCTGCTGCACGCAGTACTGGCGCGGCCCCGGGTCGGCCGCCACGCGTGCGCGGCCGGCATCCACCTCGATCACGGTCGGTCCGAGTCTCGCCAGCGCACCGTCTACCGCCACGCGGTGCGTGCCGGTCAGCGGAAGCTCGGCCACCACGCGGCCATCCAGCCGCACCTGGGCGCGGGCCGGTGCGGCCTGCCCCCACTGGCTGGCAGCGGTGGCGACGGTTGCGGCCAGGCCGGTGGCCAGCACCAGCCAGTCGCCGGGCCGCATCAGTCTCATTTGACTGCCGGTGCGGCCGACGCCAGCGAACGGTGGCGCAGCAGCACCCGTGCCGCGCTGCGGAAGTGTTCGGCCAGCCACTGCGCCATGTACACCGAACGGTGCTGGCCGCCGGTGCAGCCGATCGCCACGGTCAGATAGCTGCGGTTGTCCTTGACATAGCAGGGCAGCCAGTCGCCGACGAAGCGGGCGATGTCCTCGCGCATGCGCAGCACTTCCGGGCTGCGTTCCAGAAAATCGATGACCGGCTTGTCGCAGCCGGTCTGCGGCCGCAGCGACGGGTCATAGAAGGGGTTGGGCAGGCAGCGCACGTCGAACACCAGATCGGCGTCGAGCGGGATGCCGTGCTTGAAGCCGAAGGATTCGAACATCAGCGTCAGGCCGAACGCCTCGTCCAGTTCGACCACCTCGCGTACCCACTTGCGCAGTACCGACGACTGCAGGTCGCTGGTGTCGATGCGGTGCCCGAGTTCGACGATGGGCGCCAGCAGTTCGCGTTCCCGGCGGATTGCCTCGCCCAGCGAGGTCTGGTCGTCACCCAGCGGGTGGCGGCGGCGTGTCTCGGAAAACCGTGCGATCAGCGTCGCGTCCCGCGCATCAAGGAACAGCGTCTGCAGCCGGGTGCCGTTGCGCAGCACGCTCATCATCGGCGGCAGCGCTTCCATGCTCTTGCCGGAGCGCACGTCCACCGCAATGGCCACGCGGTTGTAGCCGGCTTCGCGCAGGTGGCCGACCAGCTGCGGCAGCAGTGGTGCCGGCAGGTTGTCCACACAGAAGAAGCCGCCATCTTCCAGCACATTGAGCGCCACGCTCTTGCCCGAGCCGGACATGCCGCTGATCAATACCAGGTGCATCGCGTTGCGTCGTGATTCATTCACCGTGATTCACCCATACAAATAATGGTTCTCATGCATCCAACATGGTTGACTCTGCCGCGTCGCAAACTACGCTGGAAGTTCGCAAACGTCTGGTGCGGCAGCAAGGCTTCGGCCGTGCACCTGATTGCGCGATCTTTCCCACGCATGTTCCGCCGGCAGTTTCCGATGACGGCCGGGTCGTGCGCCGGCAGTGTGGTGTTCCGTACCGTCCTTCCAGACCGGAGGTGCCCAGCATGCGATATCTCAGACTCCAGCGCAGCCAGTCGAACCGTCGTCGCATCGAGCGCGAGGCCGAGCGCAGCGGGCAGCCGCCTCGCATCCCGGAGGTCGAAACCGACGGCGGTGCGCGCGAATATCCGGCGCCGGCCGAGCCCAGGCTGGATCAGCCGCGCCGGCGCAAATCGGGCTGAAGCGTCCATCGTCATGCCTGTTCCGGAGGTGCGACGCGCACGTGCCCGGCATCCTCACGCTCGAATATGCGCTCGAGTATCTGCGTCCGGTGCATGTCCGTGGTCGAACCCCAGCAGGCGATTTCGTCGCTTGAGCGAAGGCAGCCCTCGCACAGTGCACTGACGGGGTTGAGCCGGCAGACGCCGGTGCAGGGGGACGCAATCATCAATCTTTTCCGGACTTGAAGGCGCGCGCGACATGCGACGCCGGTTTGCGGTCGAGCTGTTCGCTGATCCAGCGGGCGACATCGACCAGCCGCCCGAGATCGATGCCGGTATGCACGCCGGCGCCTTCCAGCATGTAGACCACGTCTTCAGTCGCCACATTGCCGCTGGCGCCGGGTGCGAACGGACAGCCGCCGAGGCCGGCCACCGAGGCATCGAATACCGATACTCCAGACAGCATCGCCGCGTAGACGTTCGCCACACCCATGCCCCAGGTGTCGTGAAAATGCCCGGCCAGCCGCTCCGGCGGGACGCGGGCGGCGACGCTGTCGATCAGTGCGCGCACGGCATGGGGCGTGCCGATGCCCGTGGTGTCGCCGAGGCTGACCTCATAGCAGCCCATGGCGTCGAGTTCGGCCGCCAGAGTGGCGACCGTGGCCGCCGGTACCGGGCCTTCGTAGGGGCAGCCGATGATGCACGACAGGTAGCCGCGCACGCGCAGACCGGCGGCCTGCGCGCGTGCAGCGACCACGCCCAGCCGCTGCATGGATTCAGCGATGCTGCACGCGGTGTTGCGCTGTGAAAACGTACCGGATGCCGCCGCGAAGATCGCGATCTCGTCGCAACCGGCCTCCAGTGCGGCGTCCAGTCCGGTCTCGTTCGGCACCAGACAGGGGTAGCGCACGCCGGCACGCCGCTGCAGGCGCTGCATCAGTTCCACGCTGCCCGCCATATTGGGCACGCGGCGTGGCGACACGAAGGCGCCGGATTCGATGGATGCGAGACCGGCGGCGGCCAGCCGGTCTATCAGCGTCAGCCGGCGTTCGATGTCGAGCGCGACGCATTCGTTCTGCAGGCCGTCGCGCGGCCCGACTTCGACGATGCGTACCTGTGCGGGCAGGGACTGCATCAGCCGGCTCCGCTCGGTACCCAGCCCGGGCGGCGACGCGCGAACAGGGCGTCCAGTCCTTCCTGCGCCTCGGCGCCGCAGTCGATGCGGTCCTCCAGTTCGACCGCCTGGTCGAGCGTCCTTTCGTCTGCGCGCGGCCGGCCGAGCGCGCGCACCAGCATCTTGACCTGCTGCTGCGCCCGCGGACCGCCGAGCAGCAGGGCATCGACGGTTTCGCCGACCGCGTCGTCAAGGTGTTCCGGCGAGCCGACGATTTCCGACAGCAGACCGATGCGATAAGCCTCGGATGCCGAAAAACGCTCGCCGGTCAGGAAGTAGCGGCGCGCGCGCTGCGGTCCGATCGCGGCGATCACATAGGGTGCGATCACCGCTGGCACCTGGCCCGTACGGATCGCCTCGAAGGCGAAGTGTGCGTCGAAGCTTGCGATCACGACGTCGCAGGCGGCAAGCAGTCCGGCGCCGAGCCCGAGCGCCGGCCCCTGAACCCGGGCGACGACCGGACGGATGCAGTCGCTGATCGTGCGCAGCAGACGGGCGGCCAGCGCCGGCTCGACATTCATCAGTCCGCTGCGTTCGAGTTCGAGCGGATCGGCACCGATGCAGAAGCTGTCGCCGAGCGCGGACAGCACGATGACACGCACGCCGTGCTGATCGACCATGCCGTCGATCGCCGCGATCAGCGATTCGGCCAGCGAGGCGTCCATCAGATTGTGCTGCAGCGGGCGGTTCAGCGTGACGATGCCGACGCCGCCATCGATTTCCGTCAGCACCAGCGGGCTGTAAGGCTGCATCAGGGCAGGCTCCGCTGGACCAGGGTGCTGCCCAGCGCGCGCAGTGGTGCGCCAAGTTCGAAGCCCGGCATCACCACCTCGTCATCCACAGCGTACAGCTGGCAGGGCAGGCCATGCACCGCGCACGCGGCGAGTGCATCCTCGGCGGCGCCTTCGCCGGCATTCCACGCCCAGTCGCCATTCATGTTCAGCGCGAACGCACGCGGGCGCAGGCCGACCTGCAGGAAGCGGCTGTAGCCGGCCCGGCCGCCTTCGGTCAGCAGCGGTACGGCGTCGATCAGATCGACCGGGCGCATCAGAGCCGTCTGTGCCGGCGCGGCCGGTGACAGCAGCAACATGGCGATCGCGGTGAGCAGTGGGCGCGTCCAGTCATGCCTCATGCAGTGCGTCCTTCCCCGGTTGGATGGCGGTGACCAGACGGTCGATCAGGTGCTGTGCGTCGTGTGCGGAAACGATCAGCTGGCGGTGCTGCGTGCTGAGAAAGCCTTCCCGGGTCGCCTGGTCGAACATGGCAAGCAGCGGATCGAAGTAGCCCGCTACGTTGAGCAGTCCGCACGGCTTGCCGTGCAGCCCGAGCTGCGCCCAGGTAAGAATCTCGCACAGTTCGTCCAGCGTGCCAAAACCGCCGGGCGCGGCAACGAAGACGTCGGCAATGTCGGCCATCAGCGCCTTGCGCGTGTGCATGCTGTCGACCACGTGCAGCTGCGTCAGTCCGGCATGTGCAACCTCGCACTGCTGCAGGTGCTGCGGTATCACGCCGATCACCTCGCCGCCGGCCGCCAGTGCAGCGTCGGCGACGATGCCCATCAGTCCGATGTTGCCGCCGCCATACACCAGCCCGAAACCGCGCCGCGCCAGCAAGGTGCCGAGTGCGGCAGCCGTATCGGCGTAGATCGGCCGCTCGCCGCTGCGCGAGCCGCAGAAGACGCAGACGCGTATCGGGGTGTTCCGGGTGCTCGGGGTCATCTGGTGCGCAAGGGTCGGGGGCGGTTTTGCCGGCATCCGGGCATTGTCTCAGCCAGCGGGCCGGCCGTGTCGCGGTTGTGGTTCAGTCGGTGAATTTCGCGCGCACGACGCGCCATTCCTGCGGGCCGTCCATGGTACGGGAACAGCCCAGCGCCACCGGTGCCGAACCCGGCTTCATTTCGGTCTTCGAGCGATCGCCGGTACCGACGCCCATATGGTAGCGGTCCAGCCATACCGTGACCGTGCGCTCCGGGTGGCTGTTGCCGACCAGGATCTGTACGCCGCTGCGCGATACGCACTGCGACGCGAAATCCTGGCTGAAGGCGACGTAGGCGACCGCATCGTCGTCCGCCGCGAATGCGCACGGACACCCTGAGACCATGATCAGCGACAACAATATTGCCCGCACTTCGTCCTCCTCCGCCGGATCGCGGCATCTGTTCGTGCGTATGTGACGCTCCGGCGGCAAGAGCGTTCGGACGCAGCGTGCGCGAGTGTAGCAATGCAAGTCTCCGGGTTTGAGATATTGCACTGCACAATGAGCGCCGTTTCGGGTTACCATTCAACGAATTCAACATCTTGGAACGCTGCGCGCCTTGTCCGCACTCGAAGCCCATCCCGCCGTCGCTCCCCAGTCGGGCCGCATCGCAGCCGTGGTTCGGGGCGTGCATTGGCTGCGCATGCCGGTCGCGTTTGCGCCCTGGCATGTCAATCTGTGGGCGATCGAGGACGAGGATGCCGACGGTCCGTGCTGGACACTGGTCGACGCCGGCTTTCCCGATGACGGTACCCGCGCGAACTGGCTCGCGGCACTGGCCGGCGATCTGGCCGGCCGTCCGGTCAGGCGCATCCTGATCACGCACTGCCATCCCGATCACTTCGGGCTGGGCCAGTGGCTGGCCGGTCAGACCGGCGCGCGCATCTGGATGTCGCTGGGCGAATTCATGACCGCGCAGGCGTGGTTCGGTACCGTGCCGGCGTCGGACAATGCGCTGATGGCCGACTTCTTCATCCGGCACGGCCTGCCGGCCGAGCAGTCGGAGGCGATGCGCAACGAGGGCAACCGCTACCGCCGCGTCGTCGGTGAGGTGCCGGTCGCGATTCGGCGCATCCTGCCCGGCGAGGTGCTGCGCATCGGCGGCGACGACTGGACCGCCGTCGTCGGCTACGGCCATTCGCCGGAGCATCTGTCCTTCCATCGTGCGGACGATCCGGTGCTGATCGCCGGCGACATGCTGCTGCCGCGGATTTCGCCCAATACGCCGACCCTGGCCTTCGAGCCCGAGACCGACGCGGTCGGCCACTATCTCGATTCGATCGAAGGCTTCCGCACGCTCGATGCCGACACCCTGGTGCTGCCGGCACACGGCGATCCGTATCGCGGCGTGCATGCACGCATCGACGCGCTGCAGGCACATCATGCCGAACGACTCGAACAGATCGTGGCACTCTGTGCCCAGCCCAGAACGGCGGCCGACCTGCTGCCGTCTCTGTTCAAGCGTGCGCTCGACAGTTTTCAGACCCGGTTCGCCATGGGTGAGGTGATTGCACACCTCAATCACCTGGGGCGGACCGGGCGCCTTCACCGCCTGCCCGAACACGGCGGCGTGATTCGTTACACCCAGCCTTGAACCAAGTACAGGGGGAGCCCAAGTCATGAACAAACCTGCCGCAAAAGACGCCAAGCAAGCCGAAGCACCGACGCTGCCGGATCCGGCCGAAGTCGCCAAGACCTATGCCCAGGTCGCCGAACGGGCGTCCAAGCTGCTCGGCGAACATGTGCAGCGTCAGCTCAAGCGCGGCATCACGCCGCCGGCCGACGAGCTGGGCATCGCGCAGGCCTTCATGGACATGACCTCGCACCTGCTGTCCAACCCGTACAAGCTGGCGCAGGCCCAGATGGGTCTGGTGTGGGACTACTACACGCTGTGGCAGCAGTCGATGCTGAAGTTCATGGGTGTCGACGCCGCGCCGGTGGCGACACCGGTCAAGGGCGACAACCGCTTCCGCGGCGAGGAATGGGAAAGCCACTTCCTGTTCGACTTCTTCAAGCAGAGCTACCTGATCTCGGCGCGCCACATCCATGACGTGGTCAGCAACGTCGAAGGCATGGACGAGCACACGCTGCAGAAGGTCAATTTCTTCACCCGCCAGACCATCAACGCGTTCAGCCCGAGCAATTTCGCGCTGACCAACCCGGAAGTGCTGCGCGAAACCGTGCGCAGCAGCGGCCAGAACCTGCTGCGCGGCTTCAACAACCTGCTGCGCGACATCGAGGACGGCGACGGTCAGCTGCGCGTGCGCATGACCGACACCACGGCGTTCGAACTCGGCCGCAACGTCGCCACGACGCAGGGCAAGGTGGTCGCCGAAAACGCCGTGATGCAGCTGCTGCAGTTCAATCCGACCACCGAACAGCAGTTCAAGCGTCCGCTGCTGATCGTGCCGCCCTGGATCAACAAGTACTACATCCTCGACCTGCGCGAATCGAACAGCTACATCAAGTGGGCCACCGATCAGGGCCACACCGTGTTCGTCATCTCCTGGGTGAATCCGGACGAAAAGCTGGCGCAGCTGTCGTTCGAGGACTACGTGCACCAGGGCCCGCTGGCGGCACTCGACATGATCACCCAGCAGACCGGCGAAACCGAGATCAACGCGGCCGGCTACTGCCTGGGCGGCACGCTGCTCGCCACCACCTTGGCCTATCTGTCGGCGAAGAAGGACAAGCGCATCGCCAGCGCCACCTTCTTCACCACGCTGATCGATTTCTGCGAGCCGGGCGAACTGGGCGTGTTCATCGACGAGAAGGCGGTCGAGGGGCTGGAGAAGAAGATGTTCTCGCGTGGCTACCTCGAAGGTTCCGAGATGGCCGGCACCTTCAACATGCTGCGCTCGAACGACCTGATCTGGTCCTTCGTGGTGAACAACTACCTGATGGGCCGCGAGCCCTTCCCGTTCGACCTGCTGTACTGGAATTCGGATTCGACGCGCATGCCGGCCTGCATGCACAGCTTCTACCTGCGCCAGATGTACATCCACAACAAGCTGCGCGAGCCGGGCGGCGTCACCGTGCTGGGCGAGCCGATCGACATCGGCAAGATCAAGCAGCCGGTCTATTTCATCTCGGCGATCGAAGACCACATCGCACCGTGGAAGAGCACCTATATGGGCGCAAAGCTGATGTCCGGTCCGGTGCGCTTTGTGCTCGGTGGTTCCGGCCACATCGCCGGCATCGTCAATCCGCCGGCGGCCAACAAGTACGGTTACTGGACCAATCCGGCGCCCAAGCTGGCGGCGGACGTCGACGACTGGTTCAACGGCTGCACGCAGCACGCCGGTTCGTGGTGGACCGACTGGCAGCAGTGGATCACGGCGCTCGATTCCGACATGGTGCCGGCGCGCGATCCGGCCAAGGGCAAGCTCAAGGCGATCGAGGATGCGCCGGGGCGCTACGCCAAGCTGCGCCTGGACACGATGAAGGCGTAAGGGGTCCGGAACCCGTCCGTGCCGTAAGTCGGCGCGGACCGGGTGCAGAAAGAGGAACAGGGCAGAGGACCTCGCGGTCTTTCTGCCCTGTTCCTTTTTGCGGTTCTGTCGCCGGGTCAGGCGGTCAGGCTCCTGACTGGCCTGCCGATTTCAGTGCCGCCCGCTGCCACCGGTGTAGCCGGCGACCAGCTGCAGCAGCTGGCTTTCGTCGTACGGCTTGCCGAGGTAGTTGTTCACGCCGATTTCCCGCGCATAGGCCTGATGCTTCTCGGCAGTGCGCGACGTGATCATGATGATCGGGATGTCGTGCGTGCGCTCATCCGAGCGGATATTGCGGGTCAGGTCGAAGCCGTCCATGCGCGGCATCTCGATGTCGACCAGCATGACGACCGGCAGGTGTTCGGCCAGCTTTTCCAGCGCATCGATGCCGTCCTTGGCCGTGATCACGCGGTAGCCTTCGCGCTCGAGCAGGCGGCTGGTCACCTTGCGCACGGTCAGCGAATCGTCGACCACCATGATCAGCGGCGTCTCCGGCACCGGTGCCGGCACGGCCTGTACCTGGTCCGGCTGGTCGGCCATCCGGCCGACGCGTGAGGCCAGCGCCACCGGGTTGATGATCAGCGTCACTTCGCCATCCGCCAGCACGGTGGCACCCGCGATGCCGGCCAGCCTCGACAGCTGGGGACCGACCGGCTTGACCACCACTTCCTGATTGCCGCGCAGTGTCTCCACCTCCAGCGCCATCAGTTCGTTGCCGGCGCCGACCAGCAGCATCCAGGTGCCGTTGCCCGGCTGCGCGTTCGTGTTGCCGAGCAGGCGCGGCAGGAAGTGATAGGTGTAATGCCTGCCCATCCACTCCTCGCCGCCGGCCAGGCGCAGCGATGTCGCCTCGTCACCCTTGAGTTCGTGTGCGTGCTGCACCATCGACGACGGAATCGAGTAGGTCTTGCCGCCGCTGTTGACCAACACCGACTGCGTCACCGCCAGCGTCATCGGCAGCGACAGGCGGAAGTGCGTGCCGTGCCCGGTCTGCGACGTCGTCTCGATGCGTCCGCCCAGCGCCGTGGTGGCGTTCTTGACGACGTCCATGCCGACGCCGCGGCCAGCCAGCTCGGACAGTTGTTCCGCGGTGGTGAAGCCGGATTCGAAAATGAGACCGGTCAGACGCCGTTCGTCGACGTCCTCGTCGGCGCCGAGCAGGCCGCGTTCGACCGCGCGTGCTCGGATGCGGTCGAAGGCCAGGCCGCTGCCGTCATCTGCAAGCTCGATCTGCACTTCGTTGGTCTGCTGCGTCAGCGAAATGACGATTTCACCGGTTTCCGGCTTGCCGGCCGCCTCGCGCGCCTCGCGCGATTCGATGCCATGCACCACCGCATTGCGTAGCAGGTGTTCGATCGGCGCGGTCATCTTTTCCAGCACTTCGCGGTCCAGCTCGATCTGTGCGTTGCGCAGATCGAGTGCCACCTTCTTGCCGGACTCCTTCGCCGCCTGTCTGGCCACCCGGTAGAGGCGGTCTTCCAGCGTCGAGAACGGCACCATGCGTACCGACATCAGCTCCTGCGACAGCTCGCGGTTCAGGCGCGCCTGCGCCTGGATCGCCGTATCCGCCGCGTCGAGGTTGCGCACGAAGTTGTACTGCACCGTGGTCACGTCCGACAGGCTCTCGGCCATGATCCGCGACAGCTCCTGCAGCCGCGTGAAGCGGTCCATTTCGAGCGGATCGAACTGTTCGTGCTGCGCTTCTGCTGCCGCGATGCGCGACTGCATCTGGCTTTCCGCCTGGATCTCGATTTCGCGCAACTGGTTGCGCAGACGCTGCACGTTTTCCGTCAGGTCGTTCAGCGAACCGCGCAGCGAGCGCAGCTCGCCTTCGATCCGGGTGCGGGCGATGCTCATTTCGCCCGCTTCGTTGACGAAGCGGTCGACCAGATCGGAGCGCACGCGCACGGTCGGCCGTTCGCGTGTGGCGCCGCCTTCGTCGTCGCCGGCCGGCGCGCTGGCTGCGCTGTCCGCTGCAGCCGTCTGCGCAGGCGGTGCCGTTTCGCCCCGTTCGAGCATGGATACCTGTTCTTCGCACAGGTCGTAGCCCTGGTCCAGCTCGTCCAGGATTTCCGCGCGGCCTTCAGGCGTGCATGGCTGCTCGATCAGCGATTCCATGCCGTGCACCAGATCGCCGAAGCGCATGACGCCGGCCATGCGGGCGCTGCCCTTGAGCGTATGCAGCTGCCGGCGCAGGCCGTCGCTGGCGTTCAGCGCTTCCGGGTTGTCCCGCCAGGCGCGCAGTTCGTGCCCGATCTCGCGCAGCAGGTCGTGCGCTTCCTCGATGAAGATGGGCAACAGCTGGGGATCGATGTCGTCGGTGACCGTGCGCGGCGCGGCGTCGCCGAGCATGCCGGGCCGGACGACTGGCAGCCGTGCCAGGTCGAATGACGGTGCGTCGCCGGCAAGCGGCGGCGGCAGCATGTATTCGTCCGGCAGCGCGACCTTCTCGAATGCCATGTCCGGCGCGCCCACCTCCGGTTGCATGACCTGTTCGAGCAGCGCGTCGCCGGTTTGTGGTTCCGCGGCGGACCAGGGTTCGACCGCCGGCTCTGCGGTTTCGGTTCCGAATTCCGGCTCTTCCGCCGTCGGGGAAGCGGTGCGTTCAACACCCTGCATGAAGCCGGACAGGCCGCCCAGCACCGAAGCGGTGCCGGCATCGACGGCCGGCGGCTCGACCGGCGTTGCCGGTTCGTCCATCTGCGTGGCCGGCATTTCGAGCACCGGCAGTTCGATCGATGCCGGTGTCTGCGAGGAAGGCTGGAACAGCGCGTCGAGGCGGGCGACCAGTTCCGGCGCCGGCGTCGCGACGCCACCGTCGGCGATGGACGCGACTTGTGCCTCCAGCGCGCTGGCCGCGCTGTTTAGCAGTGCCGACTGTTCCGCTTCCGGCGGTTCGCCCAGCACGTTGCAGCGGTTCAGCGCGTGTTCCAGTGCCTTGGCCAGCACGCTGATGTCTACCTGGCTGACCGTCAGCGAGATGCCGCCCAGCGTGTGGGCGGCCAGCAGGCTTTCCTGACTCGGACGCAGCGACGGATTGACGTGCAGGCGTGTCAGTTCGTGGCGCAGCGTCGCGACGTGGCCGCGTGCCTCGGCAAGGAAGAGCTTGAACAGCGTGTTGTCGGTACCGGTATCGAGCGCGCGGTCCGCGGCGTCGATGTCGGCCGTGATGTCGATCGGCTCGGCTTCGCCGAGTTCGATGCCCGGTTCTTCCAGTTCGAAATCGAGATCGATGTCGAGATCGCCGCTACCTTCCGTCGATCCTTCGGCACCGGTGGCAGGCTGGTCGGGAACGATGCGGGTTTCCTCGAGCGAGTCCGCCGTCACGTCATCCAGATCGAGGTCGAACTCGTCCGGTTCAATCGCGATCAGGCCATCCATCTGTACCGGTTCGGTGGCCTGGATCTGTGTTGCCTCCAGCGCCCTGATGTCGGTGGCAAGCAGGTCGAGGTCGACGCCGGTGGAGGTGTCTGGCCGTGCTTCGTCGGCCGTAGCGGTTTCGACCGGGAACAGGCGCGTTTCGGCCAGCGGGTCAATTTCGATGCCGCCCAGATCGAAGTCGAGGTCGAGGCCTGACGCCGTAACGGTCGGCGGTGCGTCCGCGACAGGAGGCGCGTCCGGGAAGATGCGGGTTTCGGCCAGCGATTCGGCGCTCGGGGCGTCAAGGTCGAAATCGAGGTCCACACCGGCCCAGGCCGGCGATTCGTCGTTCGGCACGGCCGGCGTTCCTGCCGGAAAGATGCGCGTTTCCGCCAGCGACTCCGCGGTCGCCTCGCCCAGATCGAAATCGAGTACGTCCGCTTCGGCGGGCGGGCTGGTCGTGCCTTCGGGGGCCGGTACCGTTTCAGTGCTGGCCGCCACTTCGGCCGGCTCGTTGCCCAGTACCGCATCGCAGGCCGGCGCCAGCCAGCCGAATTCGGGCGACCTCGTGTCACCGTCCGCCAGGCGCTCGACCCAGGCGGCGAAAAGGCCATGTGCGCGGTCGAGCAGGTCGAACAGCTCCGGCGTGCCGTCGCGCTCGCTGGCCAGCCAGCGGTTCATGACCTGTTCCACCAGATAGGCGGTTTCGCCCAGATCGCGCAGGCCGACCATGCGGCCGCTGCCCTTCAGCGTGTGGAAGCCGCGGCGCAGCGTGGTCAGCAGATCCTGACTGTGCGGCTGAACACGGGCCGCACTGGTGCTCGAGCCGATGTTTTCCAGGACCTCGCGGGCTTCCTCGATGAAGATTTCCAGCAGCTCGGCGTCGAAATCCTCCTGACTGGCTTCGGCCAGACGTACGGTTTCGGCCGACGGTGCGAGCGACTCCTGCTCAGCCTTGCCGAAGCCCTGTACGGCGTCGGCGATGGCGGCATCGGGCACGGCATCGCCGGCCTTGAGTGCGCTCAGGGCCTCCGTGGCGCGCCGCTCAAGCTTCTCGTCGGCCAGCAGCTTTGCGTCCTGACGTATCGTTTCGAGCGCCTGCCGCAGCTCGTCGCGGGTGCGCTCGTCCGCCTCGCCATGCGACAGCCGGTCGAGCAGTTCGGCGGCCTTGTCGCGCCGCGCCACCAGTTCCGATTCGACGCTGGCGCCGTCGCCGGCTTCCGCGGCTTCCTGCGCCGCGCTGCGCGGGTTCAGGATGCTGTCGAGGTCGGCCGGACCGTACTGCAGCTTGTCGACGAAGAAACCGAGGCCGGACAGCTGGTGCGCCAGCGCCTCGAATTCGCCGTCGACGATTTCGTGTCCCGGACTGGCCATGGCCGCGATCTGCGTGGCGCAGCGCCGCACCAGGCTGACGGCTTCGTCCTGCCCGAGGATGTTCAGCGCGCCCTCGACCTGTTTCAGCGGAGCCGCCAGCGCGGCCAGTTCGGCTGCGCGTGACGGATCGCGGAAATAGCTGTCGAGCTGCTGCTCGACGCCGCCCAGGCTGGCCAGTATCTCGCGCGCGACCTGCCCCATGAAGAGCCGTTCCTGCGCCCGGCGCGACATTTCGTCGAACAGCGGGATCTGCATCGCCGGCAGTGCCTCGCCGCGCCGTGCCCGTGCCAGACGGTCGATCAGCGTGTCGACCTGGGCCGGCAGATCTTCGCTCTGCGCGCGGCCGAACTGCTCGACCAGCACGTCCATCACCAGCAGCGCGGTGGCGACTTCCATCGCCAGGTTTTCGGTCTGCTGCAGCGGATCGCGGCGCAGCCACTGGCCGAGATCGAGCAGTGCGCCGGCCAGACGGGCGAGGTCGGGCTGGCCGACGCGTGCGCTGGCCGCCACCATCGCCTCGCACTGTTCGTGGAATTGCGGCAGGCCGACCGCGGAGCCGGACGAGAAGCGGGTCCAGGCCTCCTTGGCCTGGCCCAGCGATTCACGCAGCGCAGCCAGTGCCGGCCGCAGCGCGCCGAGATCGTCGCGTGCCGCGCCGTCGCCCTGTACCAGCAGGCTGTCCAGCCGGTAGGTGTCGCGCACCTGGCGCAGCAGCGGAGTCGCCTGCTCGGCGGTGGCGATGAAGTAGAGCGAATCGCGCATCAGCCGTTCCGCCACGCCGCGCGAGCCCTCCAGCATGCGGCGCATCTGGACATCGATGCGCGCGCACAGCCGCTTGATGAAGAAGTCGCCGCGGATGGCACCGTCGGACAGTCCTTCGATCAGCGCACCGCACACCCACCAGAAGGCGCGGGTCGCAGGTGCCGACTGCATCTGTTCTATCGTGCCGATGGACTGCCGCATCTGCGGCAGCCCCTCGCGGTCGTCGCGCAGGAAGCGCAGCAGGCCGCGTTCGAACTGGCTGCGGGCGGCCTTGAGCGCACGGGCGCGATCGAGCGGCGACAGCGTGGGCGACGGCTGGGCCGGTGCCGGCGGACGCAGCGAGAGGTCGGGGAAGAACAGTTCGGAAGGCACCACCACGGATTCCCCGCGCAGTGCCATCAGGTCACGGTACAGTGGCATCAGCCGCATCGGCTGATCGATGCCGCCGGCGACCAGTTCGTCCAGATGGTGGCGGACCGCCGAAATGGCGCGTCGCGCCAGGTCGCCGGCACCATCCGCATCGGTCAGGCGCCCGGCGTGCCAGTCGGCGAACAGCTGTTCGAGCGCATCGCAGAAGTGGGTCAGTCCGTCCAGCCCGACGATGGCCAGCGCGCCGCGCGCCTGATGCAGATGGGTCTGGGCGAACTTCAGCTGTTCGGCGCCGGCCTGATACCCGCCGTCGCCCAGTGCCTCGGCAGCGCGAACCAGCGCCAGATCGATTTCGCCGCGGACCCAGATCAGCGGGCCCAGATCCTGATCGGTGGAGGTCGTCGTATTCATACCTTGAAGCCCGCGACCGAGCCTTTGAGTTCAGCGGCCAGATCTGCCAGCTGCCCGATTGATAGGGCGGTCTGCTTGGTGCCGACCGTGGTCTGTTCGGTGATGCGCAGGATGCTCTGCATGCCGTGCGCCACCCGTGTTGCCTGCTCGGCCTGCACCTGCGCCGACGACGAAATCGCCTCGATGAGCTGCGCCAGTTCCGACGACACGGTGGAAATTTCATCGAGCGCCTGGCCGGCCGCGTCGGACAGGCGGGTGCCCTCGACCACGCCGCGCGTCGAATTCTCCATGGCGGCGACCGCGTCCTGCGTGTCGGTCTGGATGGTGCGCACGATGGCGGCGATCTGCTTGGTCGCCTCGCCCGAGCGTTCCGCCAGGCGCTGAACTTCCTCGGCCACCACGGTGAAGCCGCGGCCGGCTTCACCGGCGCCGGCAGCCTGGATGGCCGCGTTCAGCGCCAGTACATTGGTCTGTTCGGTAATGTCGGAAATCAGTTCGACGATTTCGCCGATCTCCTGCGACGACTCGCCGAGCCGCTTGATGCGCTTCGAAGTTTCCTGGATCTGGTCGCGGATGTCGTTCATACCGCGGATCGAGTTGGACACCGCGGTCGAGCCGTTCTGTGCGGCGGCCAGCGACTGGCGTGCCACCTGGGCCGAGCGCGTGGCCTCTTCCGACACCGTGTTCATCGACTGCGCCATCGCCAGCACCGACTGGCCGGACTCGGTCACGTCGCGCGACTGGCGTTCTGCGGCGCTGAGCAGCTGGGTCGAAATGCGCTGCGCGGTATCCGACGCTTCGGTCACGCGGCCGGCGGCGTCGTTGATCCGCTTGACCAGCACCGACAGTTCCTCGATCGTGTAATTGACCGAATCCGCGATGGCGCCGGTGATGTCCTCGGACACCGTGGCACGCACCGTCAGGTCGCCGTCTGCCAGATCGCCCATTTCGTTCATCAGCCGCAGGATGGCCTGCTGCGTCATGTCCTTTTCGCGCTTTGCGTCCTCGCGCGATCCTTCCGCCTGCATGCGCTGCACGTGCTGGTCTTCGTTGTAGGCGCGCACCATCAGCAGCACGCAGCCCAGCGCCAGCAGGATGCACAGGGCGCCGGCACCAGCCGTCGCGATGCGCCCTTCGTGTTGTCCGATGTAGCCGTTGCCGAGTTCCTCGGTCAGCTTGAGCAGGGTTCCGGCGCCATTGACCACGGTCTGGCCGGCGGTACGGGCCGCCAGCAGATCCGCAGGGTTTGCCAGCAGCGGCGCCAGCGCCGACAGCCGGGGAGCGATGGCCGTGCGTGCCTGGGTAAATGCCTCGCTGTCCGCGCCCTGTTCGAGCTGTGCCGCGGTCTCCAGCAGCGCCGATATGTTGCGCGCCAGACCTTCGACCGCATCGGTGGCGACCGGTGTTGCGGACACCAGTGCGTGCAGGCCGGCCTGGACCTGGCTGAGCTGGGCGGTGAACTGCGCGCCGAGGCCGGCTTCCCGGGTGCCCCGCTGGCCTGCGATGCGGGCCGTCGCGGCAATCAGCGACGGCGTGGTCTGGTCCAGCGCCTGTGCGGCTTCGCCCAGTGCAGTCAGCGTCTTGTCCTGAGCCAGCAGGGATGCCGCGTTGCGGTCGTGGTCGCCCCAGGCCGTATCGATCTGCTGCAGCGTATCCCGTACCGCGCCCGGGCTCGCCGGAAGCTGGACGCCGTCGATTTCGCCGCCCTGGTTCAGGCGCTCGAGCAGCGAGGAAAACCCGCTGCGGCTTGCGCCAAGCTCGGCGAAGGCCTTCGCGTCGCCGCCCAGTGCCTGCTGCGTTGCCTTGGCGATGGACTGGGTCAGGGTGCGCAGCTGCCCGGCCGCGGATATATATATGGCGTTGTGGCGCGTGGCGCGCAGATCCTGCCAGGACAGCAGTGCGGCAAGCACGATGAACAGCAGGAACAGGGCGCCGAGTGCGCGCAGCTGCTGTGCCAGTGGCAGGTGGCCGATCAGCGGCACCCGGCCGCGCATGAACCCCGGCGTGCCGGTCGCGCCCGAGGATGCACTGCCGCCGTCCGGCGCATTGGCGGTTCTGAGTCCTGGAATATTCAGTGCCATCGGGGCCTTCCTCGAGGTCCTACATGTTTTGGAAAAATCGTTCGGACGAGCGTCTGCCGGCGTCAGGCTGCCACCTCGAGAAAGCGCTCGTCGGTATAGAGCCGCTTCGGATCGAAGCGGCGCCAGAGTCGGCCCTGCGTGTCGAGCAACTGCGACGACACCCAGGGCCGCGGATCGGCCGCCGTTTCCGCCGGTTCGAAATCCTCGATCGCGCGCAGTCCCAGCACCCGTGAGACGAGCAGCGCACTGTTGGTGCCGAACTTGGCGTGCGGCAGCAACAAACGGGTTTCGCCGGCGACGCCGGTCGGCGTGCCGCCCTGGAATGCGGCGAAGTCATTGACTGCGTAAAGCATGCCGCGCACGTTGGCCAGACCGCGCAGCCAGCCGCAGGTCAGCGGCACCGGCGTCAGCGTGGGGACCGGCAGTATCTCGCCCGCTTCGGCCAGGTCGACCAGCCACAGTTCGCTGCCGGCCTGGATGCCGAGCAGTGCGCGTGCGGCGGACTGGCCGGAGGTGTCCGCCAGCTTGCGGGCGAGCTCTTCCTGGAATTCGCGCAGTGACAGCTTAGCCATCTGTGCCGACCGCTCCGAGTTGTTCGATGCGACCGAGCAGGTCTTCGAGATTCACCGGCTTGATCATGTAGTCGAGCGCACCCTGGCGCATGCCCCAGATGCGGTCGGTCGGCAGATCCTTGCTGGTGCACATGATGACCGGAATGTCGCGCGTGCTGTCGTTGCGCGTGATCGTCCGCGTGGCCTGATAGCCATTGATGCCAGGCATCACCACGTCCATCAGGATGAGGTCGGGCATTTCCGCCTTGGCCTTCTCGATGGCCTGTTCGCCGTTTTCGGCGATGATGACCTCGAAACCCTTGCGGGTCAGGAACTCGTTCAGAACATGGCGTTCGGTGGGCGAATCGTCCACCACCATGATGCGCTTGATCGCCATTGTCGGCTCCGCGTTCGGTGAGCGCCCGCGGCGTCAGTCAGCGCCGTTGCGCGCGTGACGTGACACCGCCTGCAGCAGGCTGTCCTTGGTAAAAGGTTTGGTGAGGTACTCGTCCGAGCCGACCATGCGGCCGCGCGCGCGGTCGAACAGGCCGTCGCGAGACGAAAGCATCACGACCGGCGTAGCGGCAAAGCGGGGGTTCTTCTTGATCAGTGCGCAGGTCTGATAACCATCCAGACGCGGCATCATGATGTCGCAGAAGATGACCTGTGGATGGTGGTCACTGATTTTCGCCAGTGCGTCGAAGCCGTCCTCGGCAAGTACCACCTGGTAGCCGGCCTGGACAAGAAAGATTTCAGCGCTGCGGCGTATGGTGTTGCTGTCGTCGATCACCATCACCTTGACGCCGGCCGTACCGCCAGTTTCAGCCAAGACGTTCTCCTGTTTTACGCGCGGCCGGGCTCCCGGCGTATGCTGTCCGCGATGCACGGTACCGCTGCTTCATGCGACGCATCCGCCCGCGAGGCGCTGCCCTGGTCAGATCTGGACCATTTCGAAATCGTCCTTGCGTGCGCTGCACTCGGGACAGGTCCAGTTGGGCGGAACATCCGCCCAGCGGGTGCCGGGGGCGATGCCCTCTTCCGGCAAGCCTGCGGCTTCGTCGTAGATGAAGCCGCAGATAAGACACATATAAGCCTGGTATTCGGCCGTGACACTGGAACTCATGGCAGCATGCTTTGTTAGAATCGAATCGATATTACCGTAATTAAACTTCTGTAACGACAATCAGGGCGCGCGCTTTATGGTCAATCGTGATGTGCGGGCGCATCCGCCTCTTGTCATGTGTTTTTCCGCCACCGATCCGACTGGTGGCGCCGGCATGCAGGCCGATCTGATGACTCTGTCGGCGCTCGGCTGCCATCCGCTCAGCGTGATTACTGCCGTGACCGTCCAGGACACGACAGGTGTCGAGGAAGTCGTGCCGATGGAGGACGACCTGCTGGTCGATCAGGCACGCGTGCTGCTGGCCGATGTGCCGGTGGCGGCCTTCAAGATAGGCGTCATGGGCAGCGTGGAGAACATCGCCGCCATCGCCGAGATCATTTCCGACTATCCCGACGTGCCGGTGGTGCTTGATCCCGTGCTGTCTTCGGGCCGGGGCGACGAACTGGCGGACGAGGAAATGGTGATCGCGCTGCAGGAACTGCTGCTGCCACTGACCACGATACTGACGCCGAACAGCCTCGAAGCGCGCCGGCTTGCGCAGTTCGGCGACGATGATGACGATGACGACGACGAGAGGGATGCACCGTCGCTCGACGAATGCGCTCGCCTGCTGATCGCGGCCGGCTGCGGGCATGTACTGCTGACCGGCACGCATGAATCGACGGTCCGCGTGGCCAACGTGCTGTACGGGCGCAATGGCGTGATCCGGCGCGACGAGTGGGACCGGCTGCCCGGCAGCTACCATGGTTCCGGCTGCACGCTGGCGTCCGCGGTCGCGGCCTGGCTGGCCCAGGGCCTGGACATCGGCGCCGCCGTGCATGCGGCGCAGGAATTCACGATGCGCACGCTTGCCAACGGCTTCCGGCCAGGCATGGGCCAGTACCTGCCCGACCGTTTCTTCTGGCTGCGCACGCGCGAGCCCGGCACCCCTGGCGATGACGACCAGGACGCTTAGGGGCCTGTACGCGGTCACGCCGGAGGCCCTCGGTGGCGCTGCGCTTTTCCGCGCGGCGGAAGCCGTCTGCTCCGGTGGCGCCGTGCTGCTGCAGTACCGCAACAAGTCGCGCGATGCGGCGCTGCGCCGTGCCGAGGCGGATGCGCTGCGTGCGATCACGACCGTGTGCGGCACGCTGTTCATCATCAATGACGATGTCGAGCTGGCCCGTGCTGTGGGCGCGGACGGCGTACACGTCGGGCGGGACGATGGCGATCCGGCTGCCGCGCGCGCGCGGCTGGGCGGCAGAGCCATCGTCGGCGTGTCCTGCTACGACGATCCGGCGCTCGCCCGGGCGGCGCAGCGGGCTGGCGCCGACTATGTGGCGTTCGGCGCGATGTTCGCCTCGGCCACCAAACCGTCGGCGCCGCCGGCCGATATCGGACGTTTCGCCGAGGTGGCCGGTCTGGGCGTCGCCCGCTGCGCCATCGGCGGCATCACGCTCGAGCGGGCGCCGACACTGATCGCCGCCGGCGCCGACCTGCTGGCCGTGGTGTCCGACCTGTTCGACGCACGAGACATTTCCGCGCAGGCGCGTGCCTATGCGCGGCTTTTCTGAAGGAATACCCATGAGTACCCGCAACGAACAGCTCTTCGAACGTGCCCAGCGCAGCATTCCCGGCGGCGTCAATTCGCCGGTGCGCGCCTTCCGTTCGGTCGGCGGCACACCGCGCTTCTTCACCCGCGGTGCCGGCAGCCGGCTGTGGGACGCCGATGGCGCCGAATACATCGACTACGTCGGCTCCTGGGGCCCGGCCATCGTCGGCCACGCGCATCCGGAAGTGATCCGTGCGGTGCAGGACGCCGCAGTCGGCGGGCTGTCGTTCGGCGCACCGACCGAAGCAGAGATCGTGATGGCGGAAACGCTGTGCGCTCGCGTGCCGTCGATCGAACAGGTGCGGCTGGTCAGCTCCGGCACCGAAGCGACCATGAGCGCGATCCGGCTGGCGCGCGGCTTCACCGGGCGCGATGCCATCGTGAAGTTCGAAGGCTGCTACCACGGTCACGCCGACAGCCTGCTGGTCAAGGCCGGCTCCGGCGCGCTGACCTTCGGCAACCCGAGTTCGGGTGGCGTGCCGGACGACTTCGCCAAGCACACGCTGGTGCTCGACTACAACGACCCGCAGCAGCTCGAGGACTGCTTCCGCAGCCACGGCAGCCGCATCGCCTGCGTCATTGTCGAGCCGGTGGTCGGCAACATGAACCTGATTGTGCCGACCCGGGAATTCCTCGACGCGATGCGCTCGCTGTGTACGCAGTACGGTGCGGTGCTCATCTTCGACGAGGTGATGACCGGCTTCCGTGTCGGCCCGGTCGGCGCGCAGGGGCTGTTCGGCATCACGCCCGACCTGACCACGCTGGGCAAGGTGATCGGCGGCGGCATGCCGGTCGGTGCCTTCGGTGGCCGGCGCGACATCATGTCGGCGATCGCGCCGATCGGCGCCGTGTATCAGGCGGGCACGCTGTCCGGCAATCCGGTCGCGGTGGCCGCCGGTCTGAAGACGCTGGAACTGATCGGTGTACCCGGCTTCCACGACCGCCTGGCCGCCCGCACGAAACAGTTCGCCGACGGCATGACCGACGCCGCGCGCGGAGCCGGCGTCGCGTTCTCGGCGCAGGCGGTCGGCGGCATGTTCGGCCTGTACTTCCGCGCCGGACTGCCGGCGAGCTACGCCGAAGTGATGCAGGCGGACCGCGAGCGCTTCAACCGCTTCTTCCACGCAATGCTGGATTCGGGCGTCTACCTCGCACCGTCGGCGTTCGAGGCGGGCTTCGTGTCCGGCGCGCACAGCGAGGATGACGTGGCGCAGACGCTGGCGCGCGCGAAGGTGGCATTCGCTGCGGTGGCCTGACCAGATACGAGATGCAGGCTGCGGGATGCCAGCTGCAATAAGGGTCCCGCTCCTGCTTGCAGCTTGAATCCCGCGTCTTGAACCTGCCCTAAAGCGTGCCGCGCGGCTTGCGCCCCGCCTTGGCGAAGGCGAAGTCGAAAACGGCGTTCGGCAGCAGGCGCAGCAGCCTGGCGACGATGGCCATCTGCCAGGGCACGACCGCGTAGCTCGTGCCGCGCGCGATGACGCGGGCGAAGCGCGGGGCGGCTTCGTCGGCGCTCAGCAGGAAAGGCATCGGGTAAGGGTTCTTCTCGGTCATCGGCGTATCTATATAGCCGGGGCACAGGGTCTGTACCCGTACGCCGCTGCCGCGCAGTTCGACGCGCAGGCTTTCCAGATAGCTGATCGAGGCCGCCTTCGATGCACTGTAGGCGCCCGAGCCCGGTATGCCGCGTATGCCCGCGACGGATGCAATGCCGACCAGAGAACCGCTGCGCCGCGCCTGCATCGGCTTGACGAAGGGGGCGAAGGTGCGCACCAGCCCCAGCACGTTGATGTCGAACACGGCCTCGAACGCCGCCAGGTCTTCCGGTTCGCCGGTCAGCGTGCCGACCGACACGCCGGCATTGCCGATCACGATGTCCGGTACGCCCGCCTGTCGCATGAAGTCATCGGCCGCAGACTGGATCGCCTGTGCGTCGCGCACGTCGGCCGCGTAGGCGAAGTGCCGGCCGGGCAGACTGGCGGCGAGCGTGTCGAGCCGTGCCCGTTGCCGGGCCACCAGACCCAGCGTGGCGCCCATACCGGCATAGTGGCGAGCCAGCGCCTCGCCGATGCCGGTCGATGCACCGGTCAAAAAAACAACGGGTGCCGCGCGGGCACCCGTCGTCTGCGTTGCGTGCGGCACGCCTACTTCTTCGCGGCGGCAGCGCGCTCCGTGCGGGCGCGGTCGATCAGCTGGTCGAGGATGGCCAGCATGCCGTCGAAGCTGTTGCCGAGCGCGATGTACTTGCCGTCGACCACCAGTGCGGGCACGCCGGTGAGCTGGTAGGCGGCGCTCATCTGCTGCGCGCGCTGCACCTTGCCGGACACCGCGAAGGACTTGGCCGTGTCCTCGAACTTCTTGGCGTCGACGCCGTTCTTGCCCATCCAGGCGGTGATTGCCGCCATGTCGTTGAACGGCTGGCGCTCGACATGGATGGCGTCGAACACCTTGCTGTGCATGCGGTCGAGCTCACCCATCGATTCCAGCGTGTAGAAGGTCTGTGCCCCCGGCACCCAGGACTGGCGGAAGATCGCCGGCACGCGCCGGAAGGTCACGTCGGCCGGCTTGTGCTCGAGCCACTTCTTCAGCGTCGGTTCGAGGTCGAAGCAGTGCGGGCAGCCGTACCAGAAGAATTCGATCACCTCGACCTTGGGGCCGGGTTCGGTCGACTGCGCCGGTTTGATTTCGCGATAGTCCTTGTCGCTCAGCGTCGCGGCGCTCACGCTGCCGGCGATGAAACCGGCGATGGCCAGTCCGATGAGCTGCTTGAATCCGAATTTCATGCTGTCTCCTGTGATTGCGCTGCGATATCGGGTTGTCGGGGTTATCGGACCACCGAAGCTTCGATTCCGTTCTGCGCCAGCTCCGACCGTACCTTCTTCATGTCCTCGACGCTGGCGAACGGTCCGATGCGCACACGGTAGAGCGTGCCCTTGCCGGCGACCGCGTGCTTCTGCACGCCGGACTCCAGACCCATCAACGCAAGACGGGCGCGCAGGTTGTCAGCTTCTTCTTCCGAAGAGAAGGCGCCGACCTGC
The DNA here is from genome assembly GCA_020621405.1 of Betaproteobacteria bacterium. Lineage (GTDB taxonomy): Bacteria > Pseudomonadota > Gammaproteobacteria > Burkholderiales > Rhodocyclaceae > Methyloversatilis. The sequence continues at coordinate 911,511 of JAHRYN010000002.1, read as the reverse complement.
AGCAGCAGCGTCGCATCGGCAGCGGCGGGTTCGGCCGGTACGGCGGGCGCCGGCGCTGCCGCCTCGGCTGGCGGTTGCGGTGCCGCCGACTGGCCACCCGGCAGTGTTTCGTAGAAATCCAGGCGCGGCTTGACGGATGCCTTGTCGCCCGGCTTGCCCGGCAGCGGTGCCGGTTCGGCCGCGGCGCCCGGCTGGGCCGGAGCCGAATCCCGGACATGCAGCGGCAGCGACGAGCCGTTGATGTACCAGATCACGCCGGCGCACAGCACCACGCCGAGCACCAGACCGATGAAGATGCCGATCAGCGTGCTGCCGCCATTCCTGCGGGTGGGTGTCTTTTTCTGCGGGGCCTTGGCCATTACATGGATTCCGGGGCGGACACGCCGAGCAGCGCCAGGCCGTTGGCGATGACCTGGCGGGTTGCCGCGGCCAGCGCGAGACGGGCTTCGCGCGTGGCCAGATCGTCGACCAGCATGCGCGAGGCGTTGTAGAAGGCATGGAAGTCCGATGCCACGTCGCGCAGATAGAAGGCCACCGTATGCGGTGCGCGATCCGCGACCGCCTGCGTGATCACGTCGGGGAATTCGGCCAGGCGCTGGGCCAGCAGCAGTTCCTGTTCGCCGGTCAGTGTGTCCAGCGCGATGCCGGGCAGCAGCGACAGGTCCAGCGCGTGGTTGGCGACCGCTTCGCGGATGACCGAGCAGATGCGCGCGTGCGCGTACTGGATGTAATAGACCGGGTTGTCGTTCGATTCCGACTTCGCCAGATCGAGGTCGAAGTCGAGATGCTGGTCGCTCTTGCGCAGCACGTAGAAGAAACGGGCTGCGTCGTTGCCGACTTCGGCGCGCAGGTCGCGCAGCGTCACGAAGTCGCCCGAACGCTTGCCCATCGCAGCCTTCTCGCCGCCCCGGTAGAGCACGGCGAACTGCACCAGCGCGATCTCCAGCTTGTCCGGATCCTCGCCCAGCGCGGTCAGCGCACCCTTCACGCGCGGAATGTAGCCATGGTGGTCGGCGCCCCAGACGTCGATCACCAGATCGAAACCGCGCGCGAATTTCTCGGCGTGGTAGGCGATGTCGGACGCGAAGTAGGTATAGGCACCGTTGTCGCGGCGCACGACGCGGTCCTTCTCGTCGCCGAAGCGGGTGGAACGGAACCACAGCGCGCCGTCCTGCTCGTACATGTGGCCGGCGTCCTGCAGGCGCTTGACCGCACGGTCGACGGCGCCGTTGGTGTGCAGCGTCTGTTCCGAATACCAGACGTCGTAATGCACGCGGAACTCGCCGAGATCGTTACGCTGGTCGGCCAGCATGGCGTCGAGCGCGAAGTGGTGCACGGTCCACCAGTCATCGCCGAGCGACTTCTTGGCGGCGGCGATCAGCGCGTCCAGCATGGCATCGGCGGTGTCGCCCGGCACCGAGGCGTCGGGCAGGTCGGCGATATGGCGGTTCAGGCGGGGCCCCTGCTGCACGAACAGCTCGGAACCGATGTCGCGCACGTAGTCGCCGCGGTAGCCGTCAGCCGGGAAATTCACTGCCGCGCCCTGGGTTTCCATGTAGCGCAGCCACACCGACACCGCCAGGATGTCCATCTGGCGCCCGGCGTCGTTCACATAGAACTCGCGCGTCACCTGGTAGCCGGCGGCTTCCAGCAGGTTGGACAGCGCCGAGCCGTAGGCGGCGCCGCGGCCGTGGCCGACGTGCAGCGGGCCGGTCGGGTTGGCCGACACGAATTCGATCTGCACCTTCTTGCCGCGGGCGCTGTCGGACCGGCCGTAGGCATCGCGTTCGGTCAGGATGCGGGCGACGATCGCCTGCTTGACCGCGGTGCTGAAGAAGAAGTTGATGAAGCCTGCACCTGCGACTTCGGCGCGCGCGACGACCGGCGACGGCGGCAGTTCGCGCACCACGCGTTCGGCGATCACCCGCGGGTTCTGCTTCAGCGCCTTGGCCAGCTGCAGTGCCACATTGCATGCCAGATCGCCGTGGGCGGCCTGCTTCGGGCGATCGAGAATGATGTCCGGAGCGGCAATGTCCGGTGCCACGCTGGCCAGTGCAGCGTGCAGAAGTCGGGTAAGTTCTCGGCGCAGTTCGGGGGTCATGGATGAAACCGGGGCGCGGGGCGCAGATGCATTTGAAGACCGCGAAGTATAACGCGAGCCCGCCCGCCGCCCTGAAAGCGCCTTCCGGCGCGGCGGCGTCCGTTGCCATTGATTTCCAACAGGCGCGAAGCTTCTTGTACAGTGCGCGCTCCCCGCGTCGCTGTCGAGCCCCTGCAACATGACGTTTCAACCTGTCCCTGAACCGCTTTGCGCCGTGATGGCCGCCCCCGGGATCTGACCCGATGCGCTGGCTGCGGCTGCTCAAGATCATTTCGGTAAGCCTGCGTTTCGGGCTCGACCAGATGCTGCTCGATGCCGGCAGCAAGCTGCGCTTCGCCGGCCTGTTGCGCGTCACCCGGCTGGGCCGGCGCCTCGATGCGCCGCGCGCGGTGCGGCTGCGCCAGGCGCTGGAGGCGCTCGGTCCGATCTTCGTCAAGTTCGGCCAGATGCTGTCGACGCGGCGCGACTTGCTGCCGCCCGACCTGGCCGACGAACTGGCCAAGCTGCAGGACCGCGTGCCGCCGTTTCCGTCCGAGCAGGCGATCGCCAAGCTCGAAGCCTTCTACGGCAAGCCGCTGGACCAGGTTTTCCGCAGCTTCGAGTCGAAACCGGTGGCCTCCGCCTCGGTCGCGCAGGTGCATTTCGCGGTGCTGCCCGGCGGCGAGGAGGTGGCGGTCAAGGTGCTGCGCCCCGGCATCGAACACATCATCGCCAACGACATCCTGCTGATGGAAACCGCGGCGGCGCTGCTCGAACGCGTGTGGTCCGAGGGGCGCCGGCTGAAGGCGCGCGAGGTGGTGGCCGAGTTTTCCAAGCATCTGGGCGACGAACTGGACCTGATGCGCGAGGCCTCGAACTGCTCGCAGCTGCGCCGCAACTTCCGCGATTCGCCGCTGCTGGCGGTACCGGAGGTCTATTGGGACTACTGCGGTCCGGGCGCCATGGTGATGCAGCGCATGTACGGCCTGCCGATCTCGCAGGTCGAAGCGCTGCGCGCCCAGGGCGTGGACATGGCGGCGCTGTCGCGCGCTGGCGTCGAAATCTTCTTCACCCAGGTGTTCCGCGACGGCTTCTTCCACGCCGACATGCATCCGGGCAACATCTTCGTGTCGCCCGACGGCCAGTACATCGCGCTCGACTTCGGCATCATGGGCACGCTGACCGACATCGACAAGAACTACCTGGCGCAGAACTTCCTCGCCTTCTTCCAGCGCGACTACAAGCGCGTCGCGCAGGCGCACGTCGATGCCGGCTGGGTGCCGCGCGGCACCCGGGTCGATGAGTTCGAAGCCTCCATACGTTCGGTGTGCGAGCCGATCTTCGACAAGCCGCTGAAGGAAATCGAGTTCGGCCGCACGCTGCTGCGTCTGTTCCAGGTGTCGCGCCGCTTCAACGTCGAAATCCAGCCGCAGCTGGTGATGCTGCAGAAGACGCTGCTGAATATCGAAGGCCTCGGCCGCCAGCTCGACCCCGAGCTCGACCTGTGGAAGACCGCCAAGCCCTTCCTCGAACGCTGGATGAGCGAGCAGGTGGGCTGGCGCGCCCTGCGCCGCAAGCTGGTCGACGAGGCGCCGGCCTGGGCGCTGACCATGCCGGAACTGCCGAGACTCGCGCATCGCGTACTCAGCCGGGCCGCCGCACTCGATGAACGTCAGGACGCGGTCGACCTCGAGCAGCGCAGCCGCCGCCAGCTGCGCTGGACGCGCACGCTGTGCCTGTTGGTCGGAATATTGATTGCACTCGAGCTGTGGCAGATCGCGGGCCATCTGCCGATTCCGGCGATACGCTAGGCAGCGCCCCGGCGGCCGGTTTGCACGTCGCTGCCGCAGGGGCCTAAAGATTGTTGTCCCGCACGTCGTTAGCTTCCGTTCAGACCGGGAGATCACAACGATGAAAACGACCACGGTGAAAGTTTCTGCACGCGTTCACGCCATCGGTGCGGAGGTGGCGGAATGAGCTTTTCGCATCCGGCGCGGCTGGGCGCACTCGCGGGCTCGATGAGCCGTTCGGTGCGCGGCGCCGCGTCCACATTCACGCAGATCGTGTCGGAACAGGTCGGCATGTCGGTGTCGCATGTCGAGCTGGCGGATCGCGCCATGCTGGATCGCTGCCTGTCGGATTTCAGCGACTGCTGCGATGGCCGCCTGTGCGGCGTCATGCAGCGGCTTCGCACGGCGGAGGGTGTCAGTGCGCAGGCGATGCTGGTACTGCCGGAGCGTGGCGGACTGGCGCTGGTCAGGCGCATGCTCGGTCTGAGGGGTGATGGGTGCGAACTGAGCGAACTCGAACAGGACGCGCTGGCCGAAGTTGGCAGCATCGTCATCAATGCGTGCACCGGCGCGCTGGCAGGGTCATTCGGCTGGGACGTCGAGGCGTCGGTACCGAACGTCACCGTGTCGTCACCCGATCGTCCGTTCTGCGACGGCGAATCCCTGAGCAGTGCACTGGTGACACATTTGCGCATGCACCTGTCGGGACTGCGTGTCGAGGGTCTTGTGCTGCTCGAACTGTCCGGCATCGAAGGCTTGATGCCGTCGGGACAGCGGCGCCTGCACGCCTGAGCGAAAAACCGCCGTCGCCCTTGCCCCGCCAGCCTTTGCGCGCCGTTATCATTGCGCTCGCGCGGCATTCTGCCGCGTCATCCGGAATGACTGGTCGGGGCGTGCATGCTGATCTGGTTCGTAGTGCTTTATCTGATGGTGTCGGTCGGCATCGGCCTGTTTGCCGCGACCCGCGTCCATAGCGCCAAGGATTTTGCGGTAGCCGGCCGCAGCCTGCCGCTGCCGGTGGTCACCGCCACTGTGTTCGCGACCTGGTTCGGTGCCGAGGCGGTGTTCGGTGTGTCGGCGCAGTTCGTCACCGAAGGCCTGGGCGGCGTGGTGGCCGATCCTTTCGGCTCGTCGCTGTGCCTGGTCTTTGCCGGCTTCTTCTTTGCGTCCAAGCTCTACAAGCTCAACATCCTGACCGTCGGCGACTACTACCGGCTGCGCTACAACCGCACCGTCGAGGTGATCACCTCGCTGTGCATCGTCGTGTCCTACCTGGGATGGGTGGCGGCGCAGATCAAGGCGATGGGCCTGATTTTCTTCATGGTGACCGACGGTGCCGTGAGCCAGCACGCCGGCATGGTGCTGGGTGCCCTCATCGTGCTGACCTACACCACCTTCGGCGGCATGTTCTCGGTCGCCGTGCTCGACTTCGTGCAGATGGCGGTATCGATGGGTGGCCTGCTGTACATCGCGTACGTGATCAGCGGCCTGACCGGCGGAGTTGCTCCGGTGATCGAACATGCCTCGGCTGCCGGCAAGCTGGATTTCTTTCCGCCGGCCGATCCCTGGCTGTGGCTGACCTTCATCGGTACCGGCATGACCATGATGCTCGGCTCGATCCCGCAGCAGGACGTGTTTCAGCGCATCACGTCGGCCAAGAGCGCGCGCGTGGCGATCGGCGGCTCGGTGCTTGGCGCTTCCATCTACTTCGGTTTCTGCTTCGTGCCGATGTTCATCGCCTACTCGGCAACGCTGATCGATCCGGCGGCCTTCGGCAAGCTGATCGCGGAAGACTCGCAGCGCGTGCTGCCGACGCTGGTGATGCAGCACACGCCGCTGATCGCACAGATCTTCTTTTTCGGTGCCGTACTGTCCGCCATCATGAGCTGCTCGTCGGCCACACTGCTGGCGCCGTCGGTCACGTTTGCGGAGAACATCGTCAAGGGCTTCTATCCGCACATGAGCGACCGCCAGCTGCTGCGCGTGATGCGTGGCGCCATCGTCGGTTTCGCTTCCATGGTGCTGCTGGTGGCGCTCAGCACCGACGGCAGCATTTTCGAGATGGTCGAGAACGCCTACAAGGTGACGCTGGCGGGCGCCTTCGTGCCCCTGTTCTTCGGCGCGTTCTGGACGCGTGCGACGACCCAGGGCGCGCTGGCTGCCATCATCGGCGGGCTGTCATCGTGGCTGCTGATCGAGGTGCTGATCGGCGAAGGCAGTCTGGTGCCGCCGCAGCTGATCGGGCTGGCCGTCAGTGCCACCGGCATGGTGGCCGGTTCGCTGCTGCCGCAGTGGGTCGGGCACGGGCTGCCGCACGAGCCGGACCATGCCGCCCTGCATCACCATGCCGCGGCCGGCACGCATCACGCGGCCGGCGGTCACCACACGCCGCACTGAGCCTGTCGCAGGCGGACTTCAGACCGGCGCTGCCGGTCACTGTGCAGCGGGTGCCTTCGCCGCGCGGGCCGCGGCCTCCGCGTCGCGCCTTGCCTGTTCCTCTTGCTTCTTGCGCTGCCGCTCGTCGATCTTCGCGGCGTGCTCGCGCTGCTTGGCGGCACGCTCGGCCGCACGGGCTTCCTCGCGCTTGCGCTTGTCGGCCGCGTCGCGTTCATGCTGGGCGGCATCCTGCTGCTGCTTCTGCGCCTTGGCGGCCATGTCGGCATCCTTGTCGACGCGTGCCGCGGCATCCCGCTCGCGCTGCTCGTCCTGCTCCCGCGTCTTCACGCTGATCTCGATCCCCTTCAGCCGGCGTTCCTCGGCGCTGCGCACCTTTTCCGCACGCCTGGCTTCGGCGATGCGCTTGCGCACGTTCCGCTCGATGTCGCCGGCCTCGATTTCCAGCTTCCGCACCTGCTTCATGGTCTGACGCTTCACTTCGTCGGCGTCCTCCATGCAGGCCGACACCAGCGTGCGCTTCCAGCATTCGTGTTCGGCTGCCGCGCGGGTCTCGTCCGCCTTGAGCTGCAGTTCGTGTGCCTGCTGCCGCAGTTCGGCGGCGCGCTGACGCAGCTGGGCGCGTTCCTCGGCCGGAAAGGTATCGGTCGCCGCGCTTGCGGGATCGCTGCCCGCAGCAGTGTCCTCCGCAAGTACCAGACCGGAGGCGGTCAGCACGATCAGCCCGGCCAGCATTCGTACAACGCAAATCTTCACACGCAGTCCTCGTTCATTTCGGGTTTTGGTGCCGTCCGCGTTCATTGCAGCAGCGGCAGGCAGCCGGTACATGTCCGGTCCGGCTTCAGGATCGGATCGTGATCCTACCCTGCAACCCGGGTTTTTCCGGAACGGAGCGTACCCCGGTCGACAACGCACGGACGTGCATATGGCGGACACCAGTTGCTGTCCGTGGTGTGGCCCGGGTCGCCGCAGCCGCTGTCGGGTGGCACCGTGTCGGACGGAAACGACGGCAGGATGCGGCGCTGGCCGCCGGAAGGCTGTGCTCAGGGCGATCGTGCGTCGAGGGAGAGGTTCAGGGATGGTTGCAGGCCGCAGGTGTCGTGTTGGATAGAACCACTGCGGACCCCACCGCAGGCATCGCCTGCGCTCCGGCAAATCAGATCTGTACCGTGCTTGCCGGCCGCAACACGTAGCTGACCACGGCGAGGCCGCCGAAGCCGAGGGCGACGCCTGCCGGCAGTCCGGTGGCGAATGATGCAATGGCAGCGACCGCGCACAGCGGCGTGGCCTGGCGTGTCGCCGAGCGGCGCCCGGCGCGCATCAGGCGGTGGACTCGTGTTGTCATGGCAAATCTCCCGCAGCTTGTCCGAGGGCTGGATTCTCGCGTCATCGCGTCCAGCGGAAGACGCAGAATATCGCGGCAGTACGGGTGCATTTCGTGTGCTTTGCAGCACTGTCTGCGCCGCGGCCTGGCACGGGCGTGAAGCACTGCGCACGCCGGACCACAAAAAAAGCGGGCGCCCGAAGGCGCCCGAACCATTGCAGAGGAGTTCCTTGGCCTGCGATCAGACGCGGTAGGCGGTTTCGCCGTGCGACGTGATGTCCAGGCCTTCGCGTTCTTCGTCTTCCGGCACGCGCAGCCCGATGAAGATGTCGACCAGCTTGAAGGAGATGAAGGACACGACCGCGGTCCAGATCACGGTGGTGCCGACCGCAGTGGCCTGAATGATGACCTGGCCCATGATGTCGTAGTTTTCACCGACCTTGTTCGCGACGTAGTCGTAGATGCCCGAGCCGCCGAGTGACGGTGAGGCGAACACGCCGGTCAGGATGGCGCCGAGTATGCCGCCCACGCCATGCACGCCGAACACGTCGAGTGCGTCATCCGCACCCAGCATGTGCTTGAGGCCATTGACACCCCACAGGCAGACGATGCCGACCAGCAGGCCGATCACCAGGGCACCCATCGGGCCGACGAAACCGCAGGCCGGGGTGATGGCGACCAGACCGGCCACTGCACCCGAAGCGGCGCCGAGCATCGACGGCTTGCCCTTCATGATCCACTCGCCGAACAGCCACGAGCAGGTCGCCGCAGCCGTTGCCAGCAGGGTCGTCGCGAAGGCCATCACGGCGGTACCGGTGGCTTCGAGGTTGGAACCGGCGTTGAAGCCGAACCAGCCCACCCACAGCAGCGAGGCGCCGACCATGGTCATGACCAGCGAGTGCGGTGCCATCGATTCGCGACCGTAGCCGATGCGCTTGCCGACCATGTAGGCACCCACCAGACCGGCCACGCCGGCGTTGATGTGCACCACCGTGCCGCCGGCGAAGTCGAGTGCGCCCTTGGCCCACAGGAAGCCCGCGTTGGCGGTGACGGTCGCAAGCGTGTCGGCGTTGGTGATCGCGTCCGGGCCGTCCCAGTACCACACCATGTGGGCAACCGGGAGGTAGCTGAAGGTGAACCACAGTACCGAGAACAGCACGACGGCCGAGAACTTCACGCGTTCCGCGAAGGCACCGATGATCAGCGCGGCCGTGATGCCGGCGAAGGTCGACTGGAACACCACGAACACCAGCTCCGGAATCACCACGCCCTTGCTGAAGGTGGCGGCAACCGAATCAGCCGTGATGCCCTTCAGGAAAAGCTTGTCCAGCGTTCCGATGAACGGGTTGCCGGCGGTGAAGGCGAGCGAGTAGCCGTAGATGAACCACAGCACGACGATCACCGAGAACACCGTCATCACCTGCATCAGGATGGACAGCATGTTCTTGGAGCGGACCAGGCCGCCGTAGAACAGGGCCAGTCCGGGCACGGCCATCATCAGCACCAGCAGTGTGGATACCATCATCCACGTGGTGTCGCCCTTGTTGGGCGTCGGTGCAGCCGCAGCGGGTGCAGCGTCTGCGGCCGGAGCCGCTTCCGCCGCGGCCGGAGCTGCCTCGGGAGCGGCCACTGCAGCGGGTGCTGCATCCGCCGCGACGGCGGCTGGCGCGGCCGGCGGGTCTTCTGCCATGACAGGCGCAGCCAGGCCGATGGCCAGCGTTGCGCACAGGATGCTCAAAAAGCGTTTCATCTCCCGTTCCCCCTTAAAGCGCATCGACGCCGGTTTCACCGGTGCGGATACGGACAACCTGTTCCAGGTTGAAAACGAAAATCTTGCCGTCACCGATCTTGCCGGTGCTGGCCGATTTCTCGATGGCTTCGACCACACCGTCGACCAGTTCGTCGCTGACTGCTGCTTCGATCTTCACCTTGGGCAGGAAATCGACGACGTACTCGGCGCCACGATAAAGCTCGGTGTGCCCTTTCTGGCGGCCGAAACCCTTGACCTCGGTAACGGTGATGCCCTGCACGCCGATGGCCGACAGCGCCTCGCGTACTTCGTCAAGCTTGAATGGCTTGATGATGGCAGTGACTAGTTTCATGAGTGCTCTCCGGTGCAGGCCGCCCCGTGTGTGGCCTGGTGTTGAATCCGTACGATCAGAAGGTTCTCTTCAGCCAGACCGTGACCTGGTCGCTGGCGATGTTCTTCGGGTAGACACCCGACAGGCCACCGGCACCGACCTGCGTCGTCTTGCCGTAGCCGGCCTTGTTGGCGCTGCTGGTGTCGGTGTACATGATCCCGATCTCGGTGCCTGCCAGGCTGGAGCTGGCCTTGCTCAGGTCATAGGCGAGGCTGATGCGCCAGTCTTCGTACGAATAGACCTTGTCGTTGTCGACGCCGGCCGGCGCGATCGCCTTGTCCTTGCCGTCGAATTCCTGCCAGCCGTAGTGCGCGCCGACGGTCAGGCCGGTTTCGCCCAGCGGCACGGCCGCGCTCAGGTCGAAGTAGTAGGTGCCGTCGGCGTCGCGAACACCGAATGCCTTGTCGCTGACCACGTGCGAGTACTTGGCGGTGATCCACTTCCAGCCCAGCGCTGCGTAAAGTTCCGTCGTGTCGGCCTTGACGAAACCGGCTGCGCTGCTGCCCGGATACCAGTACTGGAGCACGCCCAGGTCGTAGGTGATGTCGGTCGACGGGATCGTGTTCTTGAAGCCGGCGTAGAAGTCGAATTCGCCGCTGCCGCCACCCTTGTACGAATTGTTGTCGCGCAGCCAGCTGATGTTGGACGCCCAGGCGCCGGCGTAGAGACCGCTGGCGTGGCTGTAGTCGAAGCCGCCCTGCAGGGCAGGATCCTCGTTGGTCTGGGTCAGGCCGCGGAAGATGTACTGGCTGTAGATGCCGACGTTCGCGGTGAAGGTGTGCTCGCTTGCTGCCGGAGCGGCGGCTGCCGGAGCGTCTTCAGCGTGCGCGGTCAGTGCCGGGACGGCCAGTGCGCTGGCGAGTGCAGCGGCGATCATGGTTTTGTGCATTGAGGTCACTCCTTGAGTTAGGGAAACTGCTCAGCGTTTCTTGCACAGACCATGCCAGCTATTGTTTTTCTTTTATTTCATGGTGTTGCACGAGACGGCGGGCTCAAGACAAGTGCGCCGGCAATCGACCTGCCCCAAGTTCACGCGTTGAAAAGTGGTGCTGCACCAAGATTGTGCATTTTTTGTGCATGCATACCCGGCGGATCCGGGCATGCGTGATTGCGGTGCCGGAACCCGGTTGTGGACGCAGTCGAACCGTGTTCGCCGATGCGAGAACATCGCGCTCGGTGCGGCTTGCCGGCACAATGTGTGGCTGACGCGCCGGCGTGGCGCAGCACCGAACCGATCCCTGCACGGAGATGAACATGCTCAACCCGAAGATGCTTGAAGAGTTGTCCAGCCGTTTTTCCGAACTGATTGCCGCCAGTCCGGCACGCGATCTGGAAAAGAACGCCAAGGCCATGGCTGGCGCCGTGTTTTCCCGGCTCGATCTGGTGACGCGCGAGGAATTCGACATCCAGAAAGAGGTGCTGGCGCGTACCCGGGCTCACCTCGAAGCGCTCGAAGCACGTGTGGCCGAACTGGAACGTGCGCTGAGCGCCCCCGAGGGCTGAACCCGGCCACCGCTGTTTCGTTTCCCGTCAGGCTTGCGGCGGAATCTTTCCGGCCGAGTGGCATCGAACCTTCCCATCAGCAAGTCCGGAGCATCCATGAAGTCAGCAATCCAGGCATCCGCGCACCGAGTGATCGTGCTCGGCGCGGGCCTTTTCCTGTGGTCGTCGCTGGTCAGCGCCGCCGGTATCTACAACCGGGTGCTGCCCGAGCGCAGCGCGCTGGCCTTCGTGTCGCAGCAGATGGGCGTTTCGGTCGACGGCAGTTTCACGCGTTTTTCGGCGACGCTCGATTTCGATCCCGCCAGGCCGGAATCCGGCCGTGCCACGCTGGACATCGACATGGCGTCCATCGATGCCGGCGGTCCGGAGGCCAACGACGAGGTCAAGGGCAAGAACTGGTTCGACGTGAAGCAGCATCCGGCGGCGCGTTTCGTGTCCACCTCGGTCAAGCCCCTGGGCAACAACCGCTATGAAGTGCGCGGCCAGATGACGATCAAGGGCAAGACGCGCGAAGTCGCCGCGCCGTTCGCGCTGAAGGCGGATGGCGCGGGCGCGCTGCTGGAAGGCGGCTTCGTGCTGAGGCGCCTGGACTATGGCGTCGGCACCGGTGCCTGGGGTGACACCTCGGTGGTCGCCGACGAGGTGCAGATCCGCTTCCGGCTTGCTGCCGCAGGAAAATAGCCAGTACCACAATCGCGCATGGCGCGCGGTTCGAATGTTCATTCCGGAGATTCACGCATGAAGACAGGTATCAAATGCAGGACCGTGCTGTGCTGCCTTCTGGCAGGTGCATCGATGGCTGCCGCGGCCACCGAACCCAGCAGTTACACGATCGATTCGCGCCACACGCTTGCCACCTTCGAAATAAATCATCTCGGTTTCTCGACCCAGCGCGGCCGTTTCAACAACGCCAGCGGCAAAATCATGCTGGTGCCGGCACAGAACAGCGGCAGCATCGAGGTCAGCATCGACAGTGCGTCGATCGACATGGGCCTGGATGCCTGGGACAAGATCATGCGTGGCGAGGATTTCTTCAACGTCGAGAAATTCCCGGCCATGACTTTCAAATCGACGAAGATTCTGTTCGACGGCGACAAAGTGATCGGTGCTGAAGGCGATTTCACGTTGCTCGGCGTGACTCGGCCGGTCAAGCTCGCGGTCAGGGGGTTTGCCTGTGGTACTCACCCGATCAACAAGAAGGCCTTGTGTGGCGCTGATGTCAGCGCAACGATCAAGCGCTCGGAGTTCGGCATGATCAAGTACCTGCCGGGCATCAGCGATGACGTGTTCATCGAGATTCCGGTTGAGGCGTTCAAGGACTGACCGGCCGGCCGAAGCGGTAACCGGCTCCCCTTTCTCCCCTCGGCCTTGCCGCCCGGCAGGTCCGGGCACGCACCGGGCGCCGTACAGTCATCACGCATGCTGCAACTGAAATACCTGAACGCCTATCCCGAGCACATCCAGGCCCGGGTGCGCGAACTGATAGAACAGGACCGCCTGGGCGACGTGCTGCGCCAGCGCTATCCGGACACGCACGCGGTGCGCAGCGACAGCGCGCTGTATGACTACGTGCTCGAGCTGAAGAACCGCTACCTGCGCAATGCCTCACCGCTGAGCAAGGTGATGTACGACAGCAGCCTCGGGCTGGTGGCGAAGGCGCTGGGCACCCACACCACGGTGTCGCGCGTGCAGGGCGGCAAGCTGAAGGCGAAGCGCGAAATCCGCGTCGCCACGCTGTTCCGCGACGCCGCACCGGAATTTCTGAAGATGATCGTGGTGCATGAACTGGCGCACCTGAAGGAGCGCGAGCACGACAAGGCCTTCTACCAGCTGTGCGCGCACATGGAGCCGCAGTATCACCAGTACGAACTCGATCTGCGCCTGTACCTGACCCAGCTCGATCTGGCCGGCCGGGCTGCCTGAAGCGCACAGGCTGCGGCTACACTGTGCCGATGCCCAGCCCGACCTCCAGCAATATCGCCCGCCGATGACCGAAGAACCCAGGACCACCGTTTCGCTCGTGCTCGGTTCGGGCGGTGCGCGCGGCCTCGCGCACATCGGCGTCATCCGGGAGCTGGAGGCGCGCGGCTACGACATCCGCGCGATTTCCGGTTCGTCGATGGGCGCGGTGATCGGCGGCATCCATGCGCTCGGCGGGCTCGACACCTACGAACGCTGGGTCACCGGCCTCGGCCAGTCCGACGTGTTCCGCATGCTCGACTGGACCTTCTCCGGCGGCGGCCTGATCCGTGGCGACGCGCTGATGCGGAAGCTGCGTGCGCTGGTCGGCGAACGCAATATCGAGGATCTGCCCATCCCCTTCACCGCGGTGGCGGTGGATATCGAAAAGGGACGCGAGGCGTGGTTTTCCGACGGTTCGCTGTTCGAGGCCATCCGCGGCTCGATGGCGGTGCCATCCATCTTCACGCCGCACCGCTATCGTGGCCGCCTGCTGGTCGATGGCGGTCTGCTCAATCCGGTGCCGGTGGCGCCGACGCTGAGCACGCTGACCGACCTGACCGTGGTGGTCGATCTCAATGGCGATGTGGTCGAACCGCCGCCGCTGCAGAAGGCGGTCGCCGCCGACGCGGTACCGGGCATGATGCAGCGCCTGCGCAGCTACATGGCCGGCCTGAACGGCAATGCGGCGCCGGTCGAGGCCGGGCTCGCCATGTCGGACGTGCTGATGCGTTCGCTCGAAACCATGCAGGCGGCGATCACCCGCCAGCACCTCGCGGTGTTCTGGCCGGACGTGGTGATCCGGGTGCCCAAGAACACCTGCAGCTTCCATGAGTTCCATCTGGCCGGTCCGCTGATCGAATTCGGCCGCTCGCTCGCCGCCGAAGCACTGACTGCCAGCGAGGCGGCGCGCAGCCGCAACGGCCATATCAGCCGCCGCACGCACCGCGGCAACTGAAGGCCGCCGGGCTTCGCCGTTACCGCCGGCCGCTACAGCTTCTTCACCTTCACGTCGCGCCCCTTGACGCGGCCGCCGTCGAGCCGGCGCACCACCTCGTCGGCGATGTTGCGCTCGACCGCGACATAGGTCAGGTACTCGGTCACATCGATGCGGCCGACCTGCTCGCGCGTGAACCCGGCTTCGCCGGTCAGCGCGCCCAGCACGTCGCCCGGACGGATCTTCTCCTTGCGTCCGCCCAGTATCTGCAACGTGGCCATCGGCGGCACCAGCGGTGCGTTGCCGTCCGGCATCAGTTCGGCCAGCGGCTGCCATTCGAGCGGCACACCCTGTGCCTTCTCGATGCGCAGCGCGCGGCCCATCTCGTTCCGGCTGACCAGGCTCAGCGCCCAGCCTTCGGCGTCGCCGCGTCCGGTGCGGCCGATGCGATGTACATGCACCTCCGGGTCGGGCGTCACGTCCACATTGATCACCGCCTCAAGCTTGTCGATGTCCAGCCCGCGCGCGGCGACGTCGGTGGCCACCAGCACCGACGCGCTGCGGTGTGCGAAGCGCACCAGAACCTGGTCGCGCTCGCGCTGTTCCATGTCGCCGTACAGCGCCAGCGCCTCGAAACCCTGCGCGCACAGCCGGTCGGCCAGTTCGCGGCAGCGCAGCTTGGTGTTGCAGAAAGCGAGCGTGCTGACCGGGCGGTAGTGGCGCAGCAGCTGTGCCACCGCGTCCAGCCGCTCGCTGTTGTCGATCTCGAAGAAGCGCTGGCGGATCTTGCCGCCGGTGTGCCGCGTTTCGACCTGCACCCGTTCCGGCGTGCGCAGGAACTGCGATGCCAGCTTCTCGATGCCGGCCGGGAAGGTGGCCGAGAACAGCAGGGTCTGGCGCTGCGCCGGACACTGCTTCGCGATGAAGGTGATGTCGTCGAAGAAGCCCATGTCCAGCATGCGGTCGGCTTCGTCCAGCACCAGCGTGTTCAGTCCGCGCAGGTCGAGCGTGCCGCGTTCCAGGTGATCCATGATGCGGCCCGGCGTACCGACGGCGACATGCGCGCCGTGTTCCAGGCTGCCGATCTGCGGCCCCATCTTGGCGCCGCCGCACAGCGTCACCACCTTGATGTTGTCGGTGGCGCGCGCCAGCCGGCGGATTTCCTTGGCCACCTGGTCGGCCAGCTCGCGTGTCGGACACAGCACCAGCGCCTGCGGCGAGAACCAGCGCGGATTGAGCCGGGCCAGCAGCGGCAGCGCGAACGCGGCGGTCTTGCCGCTGCCGGTCTTCGCTTGCGCGATCAGGTCGCGCCCGGCCAGCGCCAGCGGCAGCGCGGCCGCCTGTACCGGCGTCATCGCCAGATAGCCGAGGCTGGTCAGGTTGCCCAGCGTCTCCGGCGACAGCGGCAGGGAATCGAAGCGTGTTTCGGGTGCCGCATCGGCTGCGGCGGGGGGAGCGGGTGGCGTGGTCATGACGGATTATAGAGGTCGTGCCGCGACAACGGCCGCGCCGTCCGCGGGCGCAGGCCCTGCCGAGATCCGGCCGGCCTTGCCTTGCCGGCGGCCGCTCCGCGAGAATGCGGCAACTCCATCCTGCGGGCAGCCCTCTCATGAAGCGCATCGTCATCCTCGGCACCGGCGGCACCATCGCCGGGCAGGCGCTCAGTGTCGACGACAGTGCCGGCTATGTCGCCGCGCAGATCGCCGTGGCCGATCTGGTGGCCGCCATTCCCGCGCTGACCCGGTTCGCGCTCGAAACCGAACAGGTGGCGCAGGTCGACAGCAAGGACATGAGTTTCGCCATCTGGCGCGCGCTGGCGCAACGGGTGGCGCATCACCTCGGCCGCGACGACGTGGCCGGCATCGTCATCACGCACGGCACCGACACGCTGGAAGAGACCGCCTACTTCCTGCATCGCGTGCTGGCGCCGTCCAGGCCGGTGGTGCTGACTGCGGCGATGCGGCCGGCGACCGCGCTGGGGGCCGATGGTCCGCAGAACCTGCTCGATTCGGTCTGCCTGTCCGCGCTGCCGGAGGCGCGCGGCGTGCTGGCCTGTGTCGCCGGCACCGTGCATGCCGGCAGCGAGGTCCGCAAGACCCACACCTGGCGCATGGATGCCTTCGACTCCGGTGATGCCGGCCCGCTCGGCTATATGGAGGCCGGTGCGCTGCGCCGGCTGCGCGACTGGCCGCAGGGCGAGGCGCTCGGCCTGGCGCATGCGCTGCGCACGGACTGGCCGCGCGTCGACATCGTCATGAACTGCGCCGGCGCCGACGGTGTGCTGGTCGATGCGCTGGCCGCGCTCGGCACCCGCGGCATCGTCGCCGCCTGCACCGGCAATGGCACGCTGGGCGCGCCGCTCGAACAGGCGCTGCTGCGCGCGCAGCGCAGCGGCATCGCGGTGCTGCGCTCCACCCGCGTCGGCCGCGGCTGCGTGTCCGGGTCACCGGACAGCGCGCTGCCGGCGGCAGGAACGCTGACGCCGGTCCAGGCGCGGATCGAACTGATGCTGCGCCTGCCCTGAGCGCAGCGGACCGCGGCCGGGCCTGCCGGCGGTCCGCGCGCACGATTTCTGCCGGTCCCCGCCGCTTTGGCTGCCGCGGCGGAGCCGGTAAGCGCTTACACTGCGCACTCGTGCACACATACAAAAACCGCTCCAGCGGTTGCCGATAGAAGAACGCAACGATGCGACGTCGCGCACTGACCACACTGCTGACTGTGGCGGCCCTGTTCGCCGGGCTGCTGCCGGTGGCGGCTGCGCTGTATGTGTCGTGGGTCTATACGCTCAAGGTCGAGACGGTGCACCTCGATGCGCTGGCGCAGCAGGCGCTGATGCGGGCCGAGCAGGTGTTCGAGGACGCACAGTCGGAACTGCACGGCCTGGACAGCTTTCCGCAGCCGGCGTGTTCGCCGGCCCACATCGAGCGTCTGCGCCAGATCGCCTACTGCACGCCTTTCGTGCGCGAAATCGCCTACGCCGAAAACGGCCGCATCCTGTGCAGCAATATGGGCGAATCCGATGCGCCGCGCCCGCTGCCGGCCGCCGACTGGAGTGACGGCAGCGGACGGCAGATCTGGTTCAGGCTCACCAATCCGCTCGACGACGTCCGCCCGTCGGTGGCGATCAGTCGCGGTTCGCATGTGGCGTTCATCCACGCCAGTCACTTCCTGGCGCGCAGTGTCAGCGATACCCAGCTTGCGGTGCTCAGCACGACCGACTGGCTGCCGCTGGCCAACGACGATGAACCGCTGCTGCCCAGCATGATCGATACCGCGGTGATCGGGCGCGAGCGCATCCAAGGTGACCGTCTGTTCGCGGTGTCGCAGTCCGAACGACTGCCCATCGTGGTGGTCGGCGCGCAGTCGCGCGCCCGCCTGCTCGCCGCGTGGACCGAGCCCCTGATCATGACGACCCTGCTCGGCCTGCTGGTCAGCGCCATCCTGATCTGGGCGGTACGGCGGTTCTCGCAGCAGTACTTCTCGCCGGCGACCGCGCTGCTGGCGGCGATCCGTCGCGGCGAACTGCGCGTCGCCTATCACCCGCAGATCCGCCTGTCCGACGGGCATTGCGTCGGCGCCGAACTGCTGGTGCGCTGGCCGGACCAGAACGAGCCGGTCATGAGTACCGACGACCTTGTGCATCTGGCCGAGCACTCCGGCTTCGAACATGAAATCACGGCGCGCGTGCTGCGCACCGCGGTATCGGAAATCGGCGACCTGCTGCAGCGCCGACCCGAACTGACGGTATCGCTGAACCTGGCGTCACACGACCTCGAGCGCGGCGGTCTGGCCGAGCTGCTGTCCGACGCGCTCGACGGCAACGGCATCCGGCGCAGCCAGATCGAGCTCGAACTCACCGAACGCAACCTGATACAGGCAGGTTCCGCCGGCCTCGTGCTTGAGCAGCTGCGCGGGCAGGGCCACCGCGTGCTGCTCGACGATTTCGGCACCGGCTATTCCAGCCTGTCCTATCTCGACGACCTGCCGGTCGATGCGCTGAAGATAGACCGTGCCTTCGTCAGCATCATCGGTGCCGAGTCGCCGCATGCACCGCTGGTGCCGCACATCGCCGAGATCGCGCGTGCGCGCAAGCTGCAGATGGTGGCCGAGGGCGTCGAGACCGAACATCAGGCCGCCTATCTGCGCGAACAGGGCGTCGAGATCGCGCAGGGTTTCCTGTACGCCCGCCCGATGGACGCCGCCGAATTCCGCGACTTCCTCGCAACCCATCCCTGACCGCAGCGTCCGCCGGCGCGCCGGACGGGCCGCGTCTCAGCGACCCGGGATGTCGCGCAGATTGACCACCGGCTGCGCGCCGAACGCCTCCGACAGCATGTAATCGAGCAGGCGGCGTGCGCAGTCCGCAGGGCTGGACAGCTGGCCGTCGCGCGCGAGCGCTTCGAAACGCGTCTTCTGCGGAAAATTTTCGACTGGCGTGGCACGTATTTCCGCCTGCATCGCGGTATCGACCACGCCCGGTGCGAGGCTGACGATGCGTGTGCCGGCGGGTGCGTCGAGCGCGGCCGCCCGGGCATGCTGGTCCAGCGCCGCCTTGCTGGCGCAGTAGATCGACCAGCCGGCGTACGGCGTCTGCGCCGCGCCGCTCGACACATGCAGGATGCGCCGCTCGCGCGCCTGCGGGCTGGCGGCGACCAGGGCGTCGGCCAGCATCAGCGGTGCCGCGATGTCGAGTGCCAGCGCAGGGGCGATCCGTTCGGCGCCCTGGGCTCCCAGCGGATGCACCGGTCCCAGCGTGCCGGCGTTGTTGATCAGCAGCACGCGGTCGCAGCCGGCCAGAAAAGTGCGCAGTGTGTCGCCGGCCAGCCAGTCGATCAGCGCTTGCGGGTCGCCCAGATCCAGACAGACCTGGGTGATGCCCGAGCCGTCCCGCGGCAGATCACACCGGCTGCGCGCCAGCGCCAGCACCGGCACGCCGCGCGCCTGCAGGGCGTCCAGAATGGCGGCTCCGAGCCCGCGGCTGTGACCGGTCAGTACGGCTTTCATGTTCTTGCTCTCCGGATGGAGCCGGCATGATCCGACGAGTCGTGCCGGTGCGGCAAGCCGCGCTCCGACAACACGACGCAGGCCATCGGGGCAGTTGCCGCATGCCCGCTTCAGCCGGCGCCGTCGGAGCGCCATCCTCTCGATCGCGCCCGTGTCGCTGCTCGATCAGTCGCGACTGCGGCTGATCGACCGGATTATCGACGGGCGACGGGCCGCCCCGCCATCCACAGGATCGGGTATTGATGACCGGACGGTTCGCCACGCCGGCTTCAGTGATAAAAAGCGATGGTTCCGGCAGGACTGCGTGACACTCCGCCGGCAGCGTTTTCGGGGACCGTAGGGGATTTCGCGCGCACTACCTCCGGCAGCGGTTTCCGTGCGCAGGATCAAGTCGGGACGGGGCTTTGCGCGTATCGTTTTTTCACAAATCGGCAAAAACCGGTAGCGTACACTGGTAAAAATTCCCGCAAATATTCAATCATTTAGTGCGTCCGGACCGGCCTGTCGCAGCGACTTCAGGCCGCTGTCATCGTGCGCGCAAAAGATAGGTGGCAAGGTGACAGAAGCGTTTTGCAGCGTATTCACGGCTTGGCGACGCACGCCGGGGTTTTTTTCGTGAGAGTACTGGTTCGCCTGTTGCTGCTGCTCGTGCTGGCTGCGGGAGCCGTGGCGATCCGTGCCGAGCCGGCAGCGCCGGCCGTGACGGACGCCGTGTGGCCTGCCGGAGATGTGGCCGCGGCGTACGCGGCCGAGGTCAGCGATCTACCGGTCACCTTTGCGGAAATCTGGCGCGATCACAAGCCGGTCATGGTCGCGTTGATCGCGGCGTCGGCAGCCGCGTTGTGCCTGCTGCTGCTGCTGCTGCTCTACGTGGTGCGCCTGCGCCATGCGCGCCGGAACGCGGAGCGCCATTCCGTACTGCTGGCCGAGGAACACAACGAACTGCGCACCCTCCTGAACGCCATACCGGACATGGTGTGGCTGAAGAATCCGCAGGGGCGTTACCTGTTCTGCAATCCGGCATTCGAACGTCTCTACGGGACGCCGGAGCGGCTCATCGTCGGGCACGACGATGACGACTTCGTTGACCATGACCTTGCGGAGTTCTTCCGCCAGCACGACCGCATGGCCGCGGAAGCGGGAAGCCCGACCAACAACGAGGAGTGGCTGACGCATCGGGCGGACGGCTATCGTGGGCTGTATCAGACCACCAAGACGCC
The DNA here is from genome assembly GCA_020621405.1 of Betaproteobacteria bacterium. Lineage (GTDB taxonomy): Bacteria > Pseudomonadota > Gammaproteobacteria > Burkholderiales > Rhodocyclaceae > Methyloversatilis. The sequence goes on along the minus strand of JAHRYN010000002.1, from coordinate 891,159 downwards.
GGTGCGCGACGCGGCCGGCAAGCTGATCGGCGTACTCGGTGTGGCACGCGATATCACGCGGATGCGCGAGGCAAAGCTTGCGCTGGCCAAGCGGGCGGATGAACAGAACTGCCTGCACGCGGTGTTCCGCGCAACCGAAGACCTGCAGCGGCCGCTGGATGAAGTGCTGCAGACGGTAGCCGCGCTGCTGCCCGCGGGCTGGCAGTCGCCGGAATGTGCGACGGCATGCATCGAACTGGATGGCCAGCGTTACTGCACGCCGGGATTCCGCGACTGCGACGACATGCAGGCGGCGCCCATCCGCATCGACGACACCGGGCTCGAGTGTGGGCGCTTGATCGTGGCCTATCCGGAGGGCCTGCCGGCGCATGAGCCGCGTCTGTACGCGAAGGAGGAGCGCGTGCTGCTGCACGCGGTTGCCGATCGGCTGGCCAGCACGGTTCGCCATCGCAACGATGATGAGAATGCACGTCGGCGGGAGGATATATTCCGCGCCATCGTGTCCCAGGCGGCTGATTCCATCACCCTGGTCGACGCGGAAACGCTGCGCTTCGTCGAATTCAACGATGCCGCATGCGCCAGTCTCGGCTACAGCCGCGAGGAATTCGCGAATCTGAGGCTGACCGACATCCAGGGCGATGTCGATGCCGCAACGGTCGTACAGCGCATCGCCCGTTTCATGGCGGCCGGTTCGGCGCAGTTCGATACGCAGCGCCGGCGCAAGGACGGCACCCTGCGCCATGCTCATGTCAGCCTGCAGGTGATCCGCCTGCAGGGCCACGACTATCTGTCCATCATCTGGACCGACATCACCGAGCGCGTGCAGATGCAGGCGCGGCTGGAAAACAAGCGCCGGCGCCTGCAGGACATCATCGACGCGACCCATGCCGGCACCTGGGAATGGAACCTGCAGACCGGCGAAGCCGTGTTCAATGATCGCTGGGCGGAAATCTTTGGCTATCAGCTGTCCGAACTCCAGCCTTTCACGGTCGACAGCTGGGAGCGCTTCGTGCATCCGGACGATCTGAAGCGCGCCAACGAGGCACTGCGCCGTCACCTTGCCGGCGAGACCGACTACTACATATGCGATGTGCGCATGCGGCATCGCGACGGACACTGGGTGTGGGTGGTCGACCACGGCCGGGTCACGCAGCGCGACGAGAATGGCCGGCCGCTGATCATCAGCGGCACCCATGTCGACATCACCGAGCGGCGCGTGGCGGAACAGAGTCTGCGCGACAGCGAGGAGCGCTTCCGCAAGCTGTTCGAGGATACGCGTGATGCGGTGCTGCTGATGATCGACGGCGGCTTCGCCGATGCCAACCGCGCAGCGCTGGCCATGCTGGGTGTGGATGGCATCGACCAGCTGAAGGGCCGGACGCCGCTGGACTTTTCACCCGAGCGCCAGCCGGACGGCCAACTGTCCGCGACCAAGGCAGCGGAAGAAATCAGACAGGCATTCGAACAGGGTGCCAACCAGTTCGAGTGGGAGCATGTTCGAGCGGGCGGCGAGCGCTTCGTCGTCGAAATCACGCTGACGTCGATCCAGCACGGCGAGCGCAAGCTGCTGCATGCGGTGATGCGTGACATCACCGACAAGAAGCTGGCGGCAGCCGAACTGGAGAAGCACCGCCACCACCTCGAGGAGCTGGTGCAGTCGCGCACGGCGGAACTGCAGCAGGCACGGCTGGATGCCGAAGCGGCGAACCGTGCCAAGAGCACATTCCTGGCCAATATGAGCCACGAAATCCGCACGCCGATGAATGCCATCCTCGGCTTCACGCATCTGCTGAATCTGGAGCTGACCCAGCCTTCGCAGATGGCCAAGCTGGAAAAGATTTCCGTCTCGGCGCGGCACCTGCTGGGCATCATCGACGACATCCTCGACCTGTCCAAGATCGAAGCCGACCGGCTGCAGCTCGAGGAAACGAATCTGAATGTCGTGGCGACGCTCGATCACGTGCGCAGCATGATGCACGACCGCATCGAGTCCAGGCAGCTGGCGCTGATCGAGGACATCGACCCGCGCCTGTCGACGCTGGCGCTGCTCGGCGATCCGCTGCGCGTGGGTCAGGTGCTGATCAACTATCTCAGCAATGCGGCCAAGTTCACCGACCACGGCAGCATCACGCTGCGCGCGCGGCTGCTCGAGCAAACGGCGGACGAGGTCGTGCTGCGCTTCGAGGTTCAGGACACGGGCATCGGCATCAGCGAGGAACAGCAGACCCATCTGTTCGAGCCTTTCGAGCAGGCCGAGGTGTCGACCACGCGCAAGTACGGCGGCACCGGGCTGGGGCTGGTGATCAGCCGCCGTCTGGCGCGCATGATGGGCGGAGATGCCGGCGTGCACAGCACGCGCGGCCAGGGCAGCACCTTCTGGTTCACCGCGCGCCTGAAGCGGGCGGCCGCGCCGCTCCAGCTTGAGGTGCCGGTGGAAAGATGCGAGCTGCGGCGTGGCGCCCGCATCCTGCTGGCCGAGGACAATCTGATCAATCAGGAGATGGCACGGGCACTGCTGGAAAGCGCCGGCCTGCTGGTCGATGTGGCTGGCGACGGTGCCGAGGCGGTCCGGTTGGTACAGGCCGGGCGCTACGATCTCGTGCTGATGGACATGCAGATGCCGGTGATGGACGGGCTGGAGGCGACGCGCCGGATCAGGTCGCTCGAGGCTGGCAGCAAGCTGCCGATACTCGCGATGACCGCCAACGCCTTCTCGGAAGACCGCAAGCGCTGCATCGATGCCGGCATGAACGGACATCTGGTCAAGCCGGTGGATCCGGACAAGCTGTTCGGCGCCATCGCGCACTGGATTCCCGAGCACCGCACCGACGGTGCGGCCGTGGTTGCGCCACTTGCGTCAGGCAGTGTTGCAGCGATGGACGAGATCGCCGCGCCGCGGATCGACCAGACCCTGGGCATGAAATACTTCGGCGGCCGGCAGGCGCTCTATCAGCGCGCGCTGGGGCAGTTCGGTCCGCTGCATGGCGGCGACACCACCCTGCTGCGGCAGGCGCTCGACGCCGGTGACCGGGCGACCGCCGAGCGCATCGCCCATACGCTGAAGAGCACGTCGGCCATGCTGGGTGCGGAAGCGCTGCGCCGGCTGGTGACCGCGCTGGAACTCAGCCTGCATGATGGCGTTGCCGCCGATCAGCTGAACGAGGACATCGACCGGGTCAGCGCGGAACTCGCCGCGGTGTGCGCCGAGGTGGCCCGGCTGCTGCCTGACGCGGCAACGGCCGGCTGAAGCTTCCGCTCCGGCCGGCCGCTCCGGTGCGTCATGCCGCCACGCCGCGTGCCTTCAGTGCGGCCCGCACGCCCGCGCCGCAGGCCGGGTCGGCCTTGTCGAAATGGCCGAGCTGGCGCTGCCGGATCTCATCGCTGACCTGACTCAGCGGCCCCGCTGTTGTGGATGACCATCTGGCCGTCGCGCTGCTGGTTGCGGCTGAGGCGGCGGAGTTCATTGACCGGCAGGTGCTGATGGTTGGTGCCGACCCGATAGAGCCGGGCGACATGGAAGCCGAACAGCCGGCCTCACCGCATCGTTTCCGGCGAGTAGCCCAGGCGGGTACCACGTTGGCCAGGGTGCGCGCGGCTGGCGGGTACGGTCATCATCACGGCGCTGGCCAGGTCCGATCCGGTGTGCCCGACCGGCGCGCGATGCGCTGCAGCCCCGGACGCACGAGCAGGAAGCCCCGATACGCCAGTTCGAGCAGCGACGGGACGCCCGGCAGCACCGCCAGCCGGGCCAGCCAGCGCCAGCCGGGCAGTGCGGCCCAAAGCGCGATGAAGGCGCGCGCGCCGTTCAGCAGCTGGCCGTCCTGCCGTCTGATGTGGAAGCGGGAAAGAAAGGCGGCGCGCTGCCGGTCCGGCAGCGGCGTCAGCAGCGGATCGCTGACGTCGAGCCAGCGCACCGGGCGCAGCGGCTCGAGTCCGCGGTACAGGGCGATTTCACGCCGGCACAGCGGACAGCTGCCGTCGTACAGAACCTCGATTGCCGCGTCAGGGCCATCACCGGCTGGCGCTGCGGTCGGCGGTGCGGGGCTCCTGTGTTGCGTCGCTACCATCGAAGTCGTCCTCGAATCCGGCGTGCTGGCGGGGAAGGCGTTCTGACGCAGCGGCATGGGAATCGTTCAATGCGACGACTTGTGCAACGGCCGACGGTCATCGCCCGCAGTCCGGCAGCCGGTTGATGTCCGGCTTCGTGCTACCCTCCGGCCGCCGTCGGGGCGGAGTTGTTTCCGGACGGGTGCCGGCATGTGCGAATGGCCGCGGCCCGGCCGTGCTTCCGCCCCGGCCGGATACTGGATCCCGCCGCTTCCGGACCGATCGGCTGCGGGGTCCGGCCACGCATTCCGACCGGCCCAGGTACTGATCATGGAAGCTCTCCTCATTTCGACCGGCGTGGTCGCCCTCGCCGAAATCGGCGACAAGACCCAGCTGCTCGCCTTCATCCTCGCGGCGCGCTTCAAGAAGCCGCTGCCCATCATCGCCGGCATCCTGTGCGCCACCGTGGTCAATCATGGCCTGGCCGGTGCCCTGGGTGCCTGGATCACTTCGGTGCTCAGCCCCGAAGTGCTGCGCTGGGTACTCGGCCTGTCCTTCATCGGCATGGCGGTGTGGACGCTGATTCCGGACAAGATCGAGGAGGAGGAGACCCAGGTGGCCAAGCACGTCGGCGTGTTCGGCGCCACGCTGATCACTTTCTTCCTCGCCGAAATGGGTGACAAGACGCAGATCGCGACCATCGCCATGGCGGCCCACTACGCCAATCCGGTGCTGGTCGTCATGGGCACGACGCTGGGCATGCTGATCGCGGACGTGCCGGCCGTGTTCGTCGGCGACAAGTTCGGCTCGCGCATCCCGATGAAGCTGGTTCACTCGATCGCGGCGGCCATCTTCGCGTTCATGGGCCTGCTCACGCTGTTCAAGATCGACAGCCTGCTGCACTGAGACCGGCGCCGGGCGTTACCGGCCAGAGGAAACGAACCCGCCCGCCTGCCAGGGGCGGGTTTTTCTTTGCCGATTCCGGATGCAGTCGCCGCACAACGGGCACACGCAGTTTTTAGCCGGCCGCCGCGCCAGGGGCACTCACTCGATGCCGAGCGCGTGCATGACGGGCAGGGTGACCTCGAATATCGCGCCGCCCTCGGGTCGGTTCGAAACCGTGATGCGTCCCTTGTGGCGCTGCACGATGCTCTTGCACAGCGCCAGCCCCAGCCCGGTGCCACCGGCGCCGGTGGCGGTCCGCGAGCTCTCGTAGAAGGGCTCGAAGATCGCGTCCATTTCCTTTTCCGGCACGCCGCATCCCTCGTCGATGATCTGGATGCAGACAGTATTCGACGCGCCCGCACGGCTGCTCGGTCTTTCCCGGATCCTGATCGTGACGGTCGCGTGCTCGGGCGAGTATCGCAGCGCGTTGCCCAGCAGGCATTCCAGCACCTGACGCAGACGCGACTCATCTCCTTGCACGCTCGGGATGGCCGACGCCCGCTCGAGCACGATCTTCTGCTGCCGCCTTGCGGCAGTGCTCGTCATCAGGCTGATGGCCTGAATGATCAGTGCTTCCGGCGACACCATCCGCAGATCTTTTTCCGCAATGCCCGATTGCTCCTTCCAGGCATCGAACGCCAGGTTCAGCAGGGACTCCATGAGCTTGTTCAGCCGGTTTCCGGAGTCGAGCACCTTGTCGAAGTAGCCGCGGATCGCGTCATCGGATTCCTTGCCCACCTTGCGCCTGCCGATGTCGGCGAGCCCCAGGATGCAGTTCATCGGCGTGCGCATTTCGTGACTGACGTTGGCCATGAAGCGTGTTTTCACCGCATTGGCGCATTCGGCTTCCGCTCTGGCCGTGGCCAGTTCTTCCGTGCGGGCCAGTACGCACCGCTCCAGTTCGAGCTGCCGGGACTTGCGCTCCGTGATGTCACGCGACGCGCAGCACAGGTATCGTGTCCCGTCCAGATCAACGGACTTGGTCGTGGTTTCCACATCCAGAACGGTGCCGTTCCGTCGCCGGATACGGGTTTCAAAAACCGATGGATCGTCACGGCCCAGCATGCCCTGTATCAGCTTGCGCAAGGCGGCGTTGTCGAATTGCGCGTTCCATTCGCTGATCAGGCGTTTCCCGATCGCATCCCGGTCGAAGCCGACCAGATCGAGGAAGGCGTCGTTGGCATCGATCAGCAGGCCGTTCCGGTCGATGATGTAGATGCCGTCGCTCGCCGTCTTCAGGATGGTAGCCAGGCGTGTGTGTTCGCGTTCGATGGCCAGTGCCGCCGCCTTGCGCTCGTCGCTGTGCTCCTGATTGAGCACCATGCTCATTACGATGACCAGGCCCAGACCGCCAAACAGGCCCAGCGGAAGGACGTTGATGAGGCCGGTTCTGACCAGAATGGCTTCGACATAGCTCGCAGCGAACAGGCTCAGGGCGATCATCATGCCGATGTTGTTGCGTGTCGGGCTGCGGCGTACCAGACTGCGCATGGCGTAGAGCATGTAGCCGAGTGCTGTCAGGTAAAACACCACCGCGAACTTGAACAGGGTGCTGACTTCGCCTTCCGGGATGACGAAGGTGTCGCCCCAGGGCAGTTCCATCACCCGGAGGTGGGTGATCGAATTGAACTGCAGGCCGTAAGGCCGCTGGATCGAGACGACCATCATCAGGGCGAAGATCGCGCTGAAGCCGGCCAGCAGCCAGATCGGCCGTTTTCCGGTGTAGGCGGCGACAAACCACAGCATGCAGATGGTGAAAACGAAATTGACCGAATAGCTCCAGTGGGAGTTGAAGGCGAATTCGGGGATGGACGTGGACGTCAGCGACAGGGCGTGAAAGGGTGCGACGATCGCCGAACACAGGCACATCGCGGCAAAGAGAATGTGCTTCCGGTTGTCCGGCTTCCAGATTCCGACCTGGATGTGCGACAGGCAGGCGTAGGCACTGACGCCGGACAGCAGAAAAGCGGTCGGAGTGATCATTCTGGTTTCAGCGGCATGGCGTGGAGGCACTGCCTGAAGCTTTTGAATCGGAGCCTGGCCTTGACATGGATTAATGCGTACTGGCGCCGGGGCGCTCTTGATTATTGATGTCAGGCCGGAGTGCAGCGGTGTGCCGATACAGGCCCTGCACGGCCCATCGCGTCACATGGCAGGTAGTGCTAACGGAATGGCTCGCAGCGGCTTGAGGGTCTGTGACGAAAAGCTACAAAATCGGCCGGCAGGCTGCCCGGAAAATGGTCGCCGCATCATGCACCCGGCAGTCCGATCAGGGTAAAAGGTGTTTTCGGCAGGCTTCGCAACGATTCCGCCGGATGTGCGGCAGAACGGCGCGGCCATCGGCGGTCTGCTGGGTGCTGTCATGCCGGTTGGTTTGATGCGTTGGATCGTGACGTAGATGAAACGAGTTCAGGATGAATCAGGAAGACATGTCGAGCGGTGAGGACGGGCTGCGGCTGCTGGCGCCGCAATGTCAGCCTGTCCCGAATGCGCAGGCCGCATCCGGAGACGACAGGCGTTTTCGTCTGCTGTTCGAGAACTTCGCCGATCCGATGCTGCTGTTCGATCCGACGTCCGGCGTGTTCATCGAATGGAATCAGGCCGCCGTCCGCATGCTGCGTTTTCCGGACCGGAGCGAGGTCGCCCTGCTGGTGCCAGCGGACATTTCCCCGCTCCGGCAGCCCGACGGCCGCACTTCCGCCGAGAAGGCGGCAGCGATGATCGCGATTGCCTTGCGCAACGGCAGCCACCGCTTCGAGTGGAACGTCTGCAGTCGCCATCGTGACGAGTTCCCGGTCGAGGTGCTGCTCACGTCATTCGATCTGGACGGCCGCCAGGTGTTGATCACGACCTGGCGCGATCTGACGTACCAGAAGCAGGCTGAACGGAAACTGCTCGACAGCGAGGTGCGCTGGAAATTCGCGATCGAGGGTTCCGGCGACGGCCTGTGGGACTGGAACATACAGCGCGGGAGTGTGTTCTTCAGCCGCCGCTGGAAGGAAACGATAGGCCACGGCGAGGACGAGATCGGCACCGGCCTGTCGGAATGGTCGTCCCGCGTGCATCCGGACGACTTCGCGCGCGTGACTGCCGATGTTAACGCCCACCTGTCGGGTGCCGCGCCCCTCTACATCAGCGAGTTCCGCTTCCGCGCCAAGGACGGCGAGTACCGGTGGATACTGGCGCGCGGCAAGGTGATCGGCTTCGACGAACTGGGCAAGCCGGCGCGCATGGTCGGCACGCACACCGACGTGACCGAGCAGCGGCGTGTGCTGGTGGACCTGGAACGGGCTGAGTTCGGTCATCGGGCATTGCTCAATGCGATGGTGGACGGCGTGTTCGTGGCGCAGGACTTCCGCTTTGTGTTCGCCAATCCGGCGCTGCCACAGATGCTTGGCTATTCGCTGGAAGAATTCGTCGGTCTGGGCTTCGATCGGGTGGTCCATCCGGATTTCATCGATCTCTGGGAGGCGCGTTTCCGCCAGCGCATCGCCGGCAGCGACATGCAGCTCGAGCGCCAGTACGAAGTGCGCTTCCTGTGCAAGGGCGGTGGGGAAGCGATCTGGATCGAGCTGATCGCCTCGACCTTTGTCTTCCGGGGGGCGCCGGCGGTGCTGGGCATCGTCCGCAACATCGGCGACAAGAAGAACGAGGAGATCATCTGGCGCCAGGCCAACTACGATGCGCTGACCCAGTTGCCCAACCGTCACATGCTGCTCGACCGGCTGGCGCTGGAAATCAGGAAATCACGGCGCACCGGCCAGCCGATGGCGGTGCTGTTCATCGATCTGGATCGTTTCAAGGAAATCAACGACACCCTCGGCCACCATCTGGGCGACCAGCTGCTGCAGCAGGCGGCGCAGCGCCTGCTGTCCTGCCTGCGCGATATCGATCTGGTGGCCCGCCTCGGCGGCGACGAATTCACCGTGGTGATCGCCGGCCTCGACAACCGCGACGGCGCGGAACGCGTGGCGCAGAACATCCTGGAGGCGCTGCAGCAGCCCTTCATGCTGGAAGAGGAGCAGGTGTACGTGACCGCATCGGTCGGCATCACCTTCTACCCGGATGACGCCGACTGCATCGAGGATCTGCTCAAGCAGGCCGATCAGGCCATGTACGACGCCAAGCACCTCGGCCGCAACCGGCTGAGCTACTTCACGCCGTCGATGCAGGCGCGCGCGGAAAAGCGGATGCGGCTGGTCAGCGACATGCACGTCGCCATCGAGAAGAACCAGTTCTGCCTCGTGTTCCAGCCCATCGTCGAGCTGGCGACCGGGCGCACGCTCAAGGCCGAGGCGCTGATACGCTGGAACCACCCGGACAAGGGTGTGATCTCGCCGGCCGATTTCATCCCGATCGCCGAGGAAACCGGCCTCATCCTGCCGATGGGCGACTGGGTGACGCGCGCATCGCTGTCCTTCGCCCGGCATCTGCGGCAGAAGTTCGGCCAAACCTTCCAGATCAGCGTGAACCACTCGCCGGTGCAGTTCCGCAACAAGAAGCCCGAGTATCCGACCGTGGTCGAACTGCTCGAAGCCGAGGGCTTGCCGGGTGACTTGATGACGGTGGAAATCACCGAAGGTACGCTGCTCGAAGCCGACGATCAGGTGCTGGACAAGCTGGCCCGCATGCGCGAGGCCGGCGTGCGCGTGTCGCTGGACGATTTCGGCACCGGCTATTCCTCGCTGTCCTACCTGAACAAGTTCGACATCGACTATCTGAAGATCGACCGCTCGTTCGTGCAGGGCCTGGCGCCGCTGTCAAGCGAACAGGCGCTGTGCGAGGCGATGATCGTCATGGCGCACAAGCTCGGCATCAAGGTGATTGCCGAGGGCGTCGAGACCGTGGAGCAGCGCGACCTGCTGATCAATGCCGGCTGCGATTACGCGCAGGGCTACTACTTCGCCAGGCCGCTGGCGCCGGAGGCGTTCGAGGCTTTCGTCGCGCCGTGGGCCTGAGTCCGTGCCCGCCGGTCAGTGCGGTGCCGGAAGGCAGGCAGCGAACAGGTCGAGCGGACGCCGGTAGCTTTCGGTCTGCACACCGGCGATGCCGAGTACCGAGTGGAACAGGTTGTCGTGCGACCACGGTTTTGCCGCCTCGCCGCGCAGGCAGTCCGGCGTCACGCCGCCGGCGCGCTGCATCTGCGCGGACAGCCAAACCAACATGGGTACGCGGGTCTGTTCGTCCGGCGCCATCGCATACGGCATGCCGTGCAGGTAGAGCCCGCTTTCACCGAGCGACTCGCCGTGGTCCGACACATAGATCATCGCCGCCGGCTGCGGCTTCGCCTGCAGCCATTTCACGGTTTCGGCCAGGAAATGGTCGGTGTAGCGCAGCGTGTTGTCGTAGGCGTTGATCAGCTGGTCGCGCGGGCATTCCTGCAGCGCGCTGCTGGTGCACTCCGGCAGGAAGTGCTTGAACGTCGGCGGGCTGCGCCGGTAGTAGGCCGGCCCGTGGCTGCCCATCTGGTGCATCACCACCACCACGCCGCGCGCGCGCCGTGCCGGATCGAGCGCGGCCAGGCGTTCGTCCAGGCCATGCAGCATCACCTCGTCGTAGCACTCGCCGTCCGGGCACAGGCCGGGCACGTCCAGCGTGCGCGTGAAGGCATTCGGCACGCTGTCGCACAGACCCTTGCAGCCGGACTGGTTGTCCACCCAGAGCACCGCCAGTCCGGCGTGCTGCAGCACGTCGAGCAGGTTTTCGTGGCGCGCCCGGCTGGCTTCGAACGCCGTCTTGCCCAGGTGCGAAAACATGCAGGGCAGCGAGGCATGGGTGTTGGTGCCGCACGAGCGCACGTTGCCGAAATAGACCAGAGCGCCGGCAGCCTGCAGCGCCGCCAGTTCCGGGTTGGTTTCGCGGGCGTAGCCGCCGAGCGAGAAGTTGGCGGCGCGGGCGGTTTCGCCGATCACCAGCACGATCAGCGGTGCCGCCGCCGGGTCGGGCCGGTTCGCGCGCGCCACGTGCGCATCCGCGCCGACACTCTGCGCTGCCGCCGCCGCACGCTGGGTGCTGCCAAGCGCGACCCGGGCCACCGCGTACAGGCTGTTCAGCGGGTTGGTCATGTAGCGCAGCTCCTTGTGGTTGCGCATGATCGACGCAATATCCTGGAAGGCGAGCCAGACCGTGCCGGCGCCCAGCACGCAGGCCAGCGCCGCAACGCCGAGCTGGTGCGCCAGCAGCGCGCGCATGCCGACCCGCCGGACCGGCTGCCGCCACCACCAGATGCCCGGCAGGATCACGCCGGCGATCAGTGCGCCCGGCATGTGCCAGGACAGCAGGTCGCGCACCTCGCGGGCGTCGGTGTTGAACACATTGGCGATCATCGTCGGGTCGATCACCACGCCATAGCTGAGCATGAAGTAGCTGCTCGCGGTGGCGACGGTCATCAGCAGCAGGCCGGCCGGCTTGAGCCAGCGCGGCCAGACGGTCAGGCACAGCAGCGGCACCAGCAGCGCCAGCGCCAGCAGGCCGTAGGCCAGTGCGCCGATCCAGCCACGCGCGCCGGTTGTTTCGGGCAGGCGCCAGAGTGCCTGCCACAGCGGCAGATTGCCGGCGCTGATCAGCCAGACGGCGAGGATCAGCAGCAGCCGGGTCGGGTGCCAGCCACGGGAATCGGTCGATTGTTCGGGTTTGCGCATGCGTCGGGCGGCGGGGTTGATGCAGGTCAGTGCCGGCCGCGCATCTTGGCAGAACATTGGGCGCCGGTGGCGATGCCGTCCGGCAGCCGGCAGGTCCCGTCGTGGCGGGGGGTACGGCGAGTCAGTACAATCTTTTGCCTGGTTTCAGGCCCGTGCACGCGGGCGCCAGGCCTGACAGGGGATTCAGATGAAGTGGGCGGTTGTTTCGATTTACCTTTTTTCCATCGTCTACGTCCATTTCCGCGGGCGCATCCGCCTGCCGGTGTTCCGTCAGCTGTTCGACCACTCGTCGCTGGTCGCGCCGATGAATGTGTTCATGTACGCCTTCTCGAAGGTGCCGACCGACAGCGCCTACCTGAAGGTGTCCGACTTCCCCGAACTCGCGGTGCTGCAGCAGAACTGGCAGGAAATCCGCAAGGAAGCCCTGCACTTGCTCGATCTGCAGAAGATCAAGGCTGCGGACAAGAACGACGACGCCGGTTTCAATTCCTTCTTCAAGGCCGGCTGGAAGCGCTTCTATCTGAAGTGGTACGACGCGCAGCATCCGTCCGCGGCCGAACTGTGCCCGTATACGGTCGGCCTGCTGCGCACGCTGCCCAGCGTCAAGGCGGCGATGTTCGCCGAGCTGCCGCCCGGCGGCGTGCTGAGGAAGCATCGTGATCCGTTCGCCGGATCGCTGCGCTACCACCTGGGTCTGATGACGCCGAACGATGACCGCTGCTTCATCGAGGTCAATGGCGAGCGCTACAGCTGGCGTGACGGCGAGGGTGTCATGTTCGACGAAACCTTCATCCACCGCGCCGAGAATTTCAGCGACAGCGACCGCGTCATCCTGTTCTGCGACGTCGAACGCCCGCTGCGCTACCGCTGGGCGCAGGCGGTGAACCGCTTCCTCGGCTACACGATAGTCAGCGCCGCCAGTTCGCCGAACGAAACCGGCGACGAGACCGGCGGCATCAACCGCGTGTTCCGCTTCTTCTGGCACGCCGGCGCCTACCGCCGCCGGCTGAAGAAATGGAGCCGGCCGGTCTATTACCTGATCAAGCTTGCGCTGATCGCCGCCGCCATCGCCTTCTTCCTCTGGGTGTGAGCGGGTCGCGGCGGCGGTGCCCGGCGCATCAATGCCCGGGCCTTGATGCGCTTACTTCTTTGCCGTGGCCGGCGCGCACGACGTGGACTTGGTGCGGGTGAAGGTCAGGCCGTCGTCGAGCGAACGCAGCACCATGCGGCCGGCGTCCATGCTGACGATCTCCTCGTTCAGCGTCTTCTCGTTGGCGTACTCGGTGATGATCACGCCTTCCCAGACATGCCAGCGCGAGTACTGCGTGGCCGCGATGATCTTGCAGCCGGTGCCCTCGTACTCGCGGTAGATGTAGGTGCCGTCCGGGTTGTAGGTTTCGCTGATCGAGATGCCCTCGTAGTCCGGGCTGTCGGTCGGGCTGATCCAGGTGCCGATCAGGCCGGCCTTCAGCGCCTCGTCCTTCTTGGTGTTCGGAGTGGGTGCGTCGGCACCCTGGGCATTCACGGCAAACGCCAGGGCGATTGCGAATATGGATCTTTGCAGCACGACACTTCCTCCGATATGTATTTCCGGCGCCCGCCGGCAGCGTCCGTCGCCACCGCACAGCCACGGTGATGGCGGTGCGGCGTCCGGCACACGGACAGCTTCAATCCGAATACGTTGCATCAGCCGGTCCGGATGCACGCCGGCGCCTTCCGGGTTCCGTCACGGCGCAGCAGGTGCGCGAGGGCAGGCAACGAGGCGCGTATTCTGCTGACCGGCGGCGGTCTTGCCAAGACCATTCGTCCGGCCGCCATGGCCGGACCGGATTCAGGCCAGCACGGTGATGGCCTGAAAGTGCAGGTGATGCATGAATTCGCGCAGGATCAGCAGTGTGGCCGCCAAACCGGCGTCCGCCGGCAGGCCCGCGTGCGAGGCCGGCATGCCCTGCGCCAGCGCGGCGAGCCGGCCGAAGGTCCGTTCCACTGCGTCGAGCGGCAGCGTCACCGCCGTGCCATCGCCGATGCCGGCGGCGCGCGCGACTTCGCGCACGCCGGCATCGGTCGTACATAGCCGGGCGTCGGATGCGCCGAAGCCGCGGGCGCGCATCACTTCGTCCTCGACCGTGGCGATTGCGTCCTCCAGCCCGATTGCCGTCGGCGGCATGCGCCCGAAATGGCGTGTCGAGGTCCGCTGCCATCCGATGTCGAGCAGCAGCACGGCGCCTGGCTGCGGGCCGTCGCCGCTTGCGACGGCGGTCTGCGCGGCGCCGATGTGCAGGACGGTGACCGGTGCGTTGCCCGCGAGTTGGCTGCGCACCGCGGCGTACTGTGCGCGGACTTCCTCGCCGGCGTCGGGTGCGTGCATCCCGGTCACGCCGTTTCCGCCGTCGGCCGGCCGGCGCCGAGCAGGCGGGTCAGCGCATCGACCCCGACCGGCGCGGTGGTGGTCCACGGCACCACATAGGTGTGCGCGGCCAGGCCGTCGGCGATGCGCGCCATCTGCCGGCGCTCGCCGTCGAGCCGGGCCGCCAGCATCGGGTCCCGCGTGCCGGCGGCGACCAGCGACTTGTTGATCACCCAGGCGTACGGTTCGACGTGCGCGCGGCGCAGGTCGTCCTGCAGCGCGGCGGCCTGCGACACCGGCGTCACCTCGGGCAGGGTGACCAGGATGATCTTCGTGTAGTCCGGATCCTGCAGCCGCATCAGCGGCGTCACGAAATGTGCGCCGGTGCGGCCCTCGAACTCGCGCAGGGTCTGCCGGTGGTAGGCGCCGGTGGCATCCATCAGCAGCAGCGAATGGCCGGTCGGCGCGGTGTCGAGCACGACGAAGGCGCTGCGCGCCTCGCCCACGGTACGCGAGAAGGCGTGGAACACCGCCACCTCCTCGGTGCACGGCGAACGCAGGTCCTCACGCAGAAGTGCCTGTTCCTGCGCGTCGAGGCGCGGTGCACGGGCGGCCATGATCTTGTCGACGTAGCGCTGCGTTTCGGCCTTCGGGTCGATGCGGTCGACCTGCAGTCCCGGCACGGCGCCGCCCAGCGTCACCGCCAGATGCGCCGCCGGATCGGTCGTGCTCAGATGCACCGACTTGCCGCGCCGGACCAGACCGAGCGCCAGCGCCGCGGCGATCGTGGTCTTGCCGACGCCGCCCTTGCCCATGACCATGATCAGCCCGTGTTCGCCGGCGGCGAGTGCATCGACCAGCGCGTCCAGGCTGTCGGCCGGCAGCACCGGGCCGGCGCCGGCGGTTGCTGCGGCCGGTACGGACGCATCCGTCAGCAGCGCGCGCAGCGCCGGCAGGCCGACCGTGTCGAAAGTGCGCAGCGGCACCGTGTCGCGCGCCAGTGCGCGCAGGCTGTCCGGCATGTCGGCCAGTGCCTGCTGCCCCAGCGCCTCGATGGCGGCAGCCACCGCGTCGCCCGGATCGCCGGCGCGGAACAGGCCGTTGATCACCAGCCGCTGATTGCTCAGCCCCAGCGTGCGCAGTTCGTCCGAGGTGCGCGCCGCCTCGCCGAGCGCGCCGGGGTCGGGTCGCGCGACCAGCACCACCGTGGTCAGCAACGGGTCGCTCAGTGCGGCCAGCGCGGCATTGAACCGCGTCTCCTGCATCTTCAGGCCGGAGTGCGGACCGAGGCAGGACGCGCCGCGGTCGTTGCCGTGCAGGAAGCCGCTCCAGGCGCTGGGCAGGCTGAGCAGGCGCAGCGTGTGCCCGGTCGGCGCCGTGTCGAACACGATGTGATCCCACGCGGCGGTGTCGCCGGCCAGCAGTGCCGAGAATTCGTCGAAGGATGCGATTTCCGTGGTGCAGGCACCGGACAGCTGCTCGCGCACGGTGGCGCGCTCGGCGTCGTCGGCGTCCGGCATCTTGTCGAGCACGCGCAGCCGGTAGGACTCCGCCGCGCTGTCCGGATCGATGTTCAGCACCGACAGCCCGGGCACGCCGGGTACCGGCACCGCGTCGTTGCGCAGCGGCACGCCCAGCATTTCGTCTAGGTTGGACGCCGCATCGGTGCTGACCAGCAGCACGCGCTTGCCGGCGTCGGCCAGGGCGATGGCGGTGGCCGACGACAGCGAGGTCTTGCCGACCCCGCCCTTGCCGGTGAAGAACAGGTGGCGTGTCGGGTCGGTCAGCAGCGTCAGGGTCATGGATGGGTCCGGCGATGGATGAAGGGTGGCAGGCGGCGGCTGACAAGATAGCTGATCACCGCCAGCAGCAGGCAGCCCGCCAGCGCCTCGCGTATGCCGCCGATCAGGCCGAGCCGGGCCTGCGTCAGCAGACTGGCGGCATCGAAGCCGAGGCTGTGGCCGAGCCCGGCCAGCGTGTCCTGGTCGGCGCTGCGCAGCAGCACCTGGGGGCTGTCGAAAAGCTGCCACACGCGGGCGTCGCGTATGCCCGCAGCGTCCAGCGTACGGCCGGTGCTGCGGCCGAAGCCCAGACTGACCACCACGCCGGCCAGGCTGGCGCCGAACATGCTGCCCAGCGTGCGCAGTGTCTGGATCAGCGCCGACGCCGCGCCCTGGTCGCCCTTGCCGACGGCCGACTGCGTCTGCAGCGTCAGGTTGGGCAGCTGGAAGCCGAAGCTCAGGCCGCACAGCGTGAAGATCGCCAGCAGCAGCGGCCGCGGCGTACCGGCGGACACGCTGCACAGCAGGGCCAGACCGGCGATCAGCAGCAGCACGCCGCGCGAGAACAGCCGCTCGGGCCGTGCCACGCGGGAAATCAGCCGTCCGTTGATCACGCTGCCGACAGTGATGCTGACCAGGATGGGCGTCACCAGCAGACCGGCCTCCTTCGGCGACAGCGAGAAGCCGCCCTGCAGCAGCAGCGGTGCGTAGAACAGCAGCACGAACATCATCATGCCGGTGAGTGCGGCCAGCAGGCCCAGGCGGCGCATCGTCGGGTCGGCGAACAGCTGCGGCGGGATGATGGGCGCCGCGGTGTGCCGCTGGTGCCGCACGAACAGCCAGCCGAGCAGCAGCGATGCCGCCACCAGACCGGCGAAGGCGGTGCTGGTGAAACCGAGGCGCTCGCCGAATTCGGTGGTGATCAGCAGCGAGCCGATGGCCAGCGTCAGCAGCAGCACGCCCAGCCAGTCGAGCGATCTGCCGTCGCTCCTTTCCGCATGCACCACGTGCGGCAGCCAGCGCCAGACGACCGGCAGCGCGATCAGACCGACCGGCAGGTTGATGTAGAACACGCTGCGCCAGCCGACATGCTCGGTCATCCAGCCGCCGAGCACCGGTCCGAGCGCCGAGGCGACGCCGAAGGCGGCCGACAGCATCACCTGCCAGCGCACCCGCTCCAGTGTGTCCGGGAACAGGTCGCTGACCGAGGCGAAGGCCGAGCCGACCAGCATGCCGCCGCCGATGCCCTGCAGTCCGCGCGCCAGTACCAGCTGCGGCATGCTGCCGGCCATGCCGCACAGTGCCGAGGCCAGTGTGAACAGCGTGATGGCGGCCAGCAGGAAGGGCTTGCGACCGTGCAGATCACCCAGCCGGCCGGTCACCGGAATCAGAATGGCGTTGCACAGCAGGTAGGCGGCGGCGACCCAGGGATAGAGACCGAAGCCCTGCAGCTCGGCCACCATGCGCGGCAGCGCCGTGCCCACCACCGTCTGGTCGAGGGCGATCAGCACCATGACGACGGAGATGCCGGCCATGGCGGCGACCGGACGGGACGGTGCTTGTGTTGCGGGCAAGGAGCGGTTCCTGGTGAGGTGCAGCGCCGAAGCGGTCAGCCACCGTCGATCGACCGCGGCCGGAGCGCCAGGTTCACCAGCTGCGCACGCGGCCGGTATCGACGTGCACGAACTGTTCGCGCGGGTAGAAACCGACGCCGCCGAGGCCGAGCGACAGCGCGGCGTCGCGCAGCCCTGTCAAGGGCACGCCGGCCATACGGATGTCGATGGCCCGGCCGTCCATGTGCAGGCTGCGCCGGGCCACGCCGCCGCTGCGGGTCGCTTGCAGCATGGCGTTGGTGGCCGGGCAGCGATAGCCGGAAATGACCTGGAAGGCGTCGGTGCAGCCGAGCTGCCGCTGCAGCCGGAACAGCAGGTCGAACAGCTGCGGATCGATCATGCCGACTTCGCCCGAATAGTGATCGCGCAGCAGATGGTTGAAGGCGTCCAGCGCGTCCGGCACATAGCGGCCGTCGACTGCATAGATCAGTGCAATGCGTTCGCCGGTATGCGTGTGGTCGAACGCCAGCGTGCGCGCGTCGGGCAGCGCGGCCAGCGCATTGCGGCCCAGTGGCAGCGAGGCGCCGGCCAGCATCAGCCGGCTGGCGTGGCGCAGGAAGCCGCGGCGGGTGTCATGGGCGTGTTTCGGCATGGTCGGCGGGAAATCGGGGCGGATGCCTCAGTATGGGTTTCATTGTGCGCCGCTGGCCGGCGTGCCGGAAAGCGCGCCCGACCGCTGGCGCAGTGCGTCGTCGAGCAGCCGGTCGTGGCCGTACAGGTCGGCGAAGAAGAACAGGCGGCCGTCGCCCCGGGCGATGACCGTGCTGTAGGCGATCAGCACGCGCACCGGTTCGCGCAGGCGCAGCGTCGATGACTCGCCTTTGGCCATCGCCTCGACAATCCGTTCCTCGGGCCAGTCCGGATCGTTGCGCAGCACGAACTTGGCCAGCTCCACCGGCGCCTCGACACGGATGCAGCCGTGGCTGAAGTCGCGCCGGTCGCGGCTGAACAGGCGCGGCGTCGGCGTGTGGTGCAGGTAGATGTTGTCGTTGTTCGGGAACACGAACTTGATGTCGCCCAGCGCGTTCTGCGGTCCCGGGCGCTGGCGGATGCGCAGCGCGCCGCGCAACACGGCGTCGAGGCTGGCCGGCGACAGCGCCGTGATCACGCGGCCGTCGCCGGCGACGAATTCGAAGCCCTGCTGGCCGAAGTAGCGTGCGTCGCGCCGCAGCTTGGGCACCGTCTCGGCGCGGGCGATCGATGGCGGCACGTTCCAGTACGGACTGAATTCGATGTAGCGCATGTCCTCGTCGAAGATCGGTGTGCGCGTGTCCAGCGCCTTGCCGACGATCACCTTCATCGTGGTCGCGATGTCGGGCCGGCCATCGCGCACGTTGTAGGCGCGCAGCACGAATTCCGGAATGTTGATGACGACCATGCGCGGTTCGAGCAGCAGCGGCGTCCAGCGCAGGCGTTCCATCGTCACCTCGATCTGGCGCGCGCGCGCTTCGGGCGCGACGTCGAGGTTGGCCAGCGTGTCCCGGCCGATCACGCCGTCCGCCGTCAGGCCGTGGCGTTCCTGGAAGCGCCTGACCGCATCCACCAGTGCGCCCTCGTAGCGTTCCGGTACCGGCAGTCCGGGCGCCCGGTTGTCCACATCGCTCAAATCGCCCAGTGCGCCCAGCCTCGCCATCAGCGTGCCCAGGCCCGGCCAGGGCTGGCCGGGTTCCAGCTTGCGCTTCGCGGGTGGCGGCAGCGGCGTGCTCCAGGCCGGATGGTCGGCGAGCGCGCGGTAGCGCGCCAGTGCGCCGCGCAGGCTGGCGTACAGCGGAATCGAGGGTGCGGCCTGCTGCGCCAGATCGGGCAGGCGGTGTGTGGCCCGCGCCGACTGCAGCGCGGTAGCCGGGTCGAACTGGCTGGCTGGCCGGTCGAAGTTCTCGTGGATCTGCTGCGGATCGACGCGGCCGGAATGCAGCTCGGTCAGGTAGCGCAGCATGGCGGCGGTCAGCCGGCGGTCGACATCCGCCAGCTCCGTGGCCGACGTGACCGGTCCGACCGTGGTCAGCGTCAGCGCACGGCGCAGTGTGGCCGCCTGATAGTCGTCCGCCACCAGTCCGTCGGCGTCGGCTGCAGCGAGCAGGTCGACCGCCTGCCAGGCATCGGCCAGCGGCCGGCCGGCGGCGAACCACGACAGGCTGTCGGTTGGCGGCTGCGCGTGGCCGGCAAGTGTCAGGCCACAGAGTACGAGCAGGACGAGCCAGTGCTTCAGCGGCATTGCGGGACCAGCAGGAAGGGGAAACGAGGCAAACGGGGCATCCAGATCCGGGGTGCGGGCAAGTCGTCGGTCGTGGTCGGGCGTGCGGCCGGTCGTGTCAATCGGGCACCGGACCCTTGCGTGCGAGGTCGGCCATCGGCTGCAGATCGGCTTCGCTCAGCGATTCCTGCGCCAGCAGTTTCTGCGCGTACTCGTCGAGCAGGGCGCGGCGTTCGCCCAGTATCGCAGTGGCGCGGTCGAACGCCTCGTCCACCAGCGCGCGGATCGCGGCGTCGATGCGTTGCGCGGTGTCGTCCGACAGGCCGCGTTCCAGCGTCATCGCATCGGGCAGATCGAGAAAGCGCGGCTGCTGGCGCTCGTACACCACCTGACCGACCTCGGGCGACATGCCGTAGCGCGTCACCATGTCGTGCGCGATGTCGCTCGCCTTGACCAGATCGTCGGCCGCGCCGGTGGACACTTCGCCGATCACCAGCAGTTCGGCCGCGCGCCCGCCGAGCAGCACCGCCAGCCGGTTGCGCAGCTCGCTGCGGCGGGCCAGATAGCGGTCCTCGCTCGGCCGCTGCAGCGTGTAGCCGAGTGCGCCCACGCCGCGCGGAATGATGGAAATCTTGTGCACCGGGTCGGTGCCGGGCAGCGTCATCGCCACCAGCGCGTGGCCGATCTCGTGCACCGCGACCGTGCGCCGCTCGTGCTCGCCCAGAACACGCTGGTGGTGCTCCAGCCCGGCAACGATGCGCTCGACCGCGGCGGTGAAGTCCGCCATCGCCACTGCGTCGGCGCCGCGCCGCGTGGCCAGCAGCGCGGCCTCGTTGACCAGATTGGCCAGGTCGGCGCCGGCAAAGCCGGGCGTCAGCGCGGCCACCGCGTCCGGATCGATGTCGGTGCCCAGCGTCACCTTCTTCAGATGCACGCGCAGCACGTCGGCCCGGCCCTTGCGGTCGGGCCGGTCCACCAGCACCTGGCGGTCGAAGCGGCCGGCGCGCAGCAGCGCCGGGTCGAGTATCTCGGGCCGGTTGGTGGCGGCCAGGATGACCACGCCGGTCGAGGCGTCGAAGCCGTCCATCTCGGCCAGCAGCTGGTTCAGCGTCTGTTCCTTCTCGTCATGGCCGCCGGTCATCGGGCCGGCGCCGCGCGCGCGCCCCAGCGCATCCAGCTCGTCGATGAAGATGATGCAGGGCGCCGATGCGCGCGCCTGTTCGAACAGGTCGCGCACGCGCGCGGCGCCGACGCCGACGAACATTTCGACGAATTCCGAGCCGGTGATGCTGAAGAAGGGCACGCCCGCCTCGCCCGCCATCGCGCGCGCCAGCAGCGTCTTGCCGGTACCCGGCGGGCCGACCAGCAGGATGCCCTTGGGCATGTGCGCGCCCAGCCGGCCGTAGGACTTAGGGTTCTTCAGGAAATCGACCGACTCGCGCAGTTCGGCCTTGGCTTCATCGACGCCGGCCACGTCGTCGAAGCTCACCTTGATGTCGGTTTCCGAATGCAGCCGGGCGCGGCTCTTGCCGACCGACAGCATGCCGCCCAGTCCGCCCTGGGCCGCCATGCGCCGCGCCATGAAACTCCACACCGCGAGCAGCAGCAGCGCCGGCACCACCCAGGACAGCAGATCGCGCAGCAGCGTGTTCTCGACCACACCCTCGAAGCGCACGTCGTAGCCGGCCAGTTCGCGCGCCAGTTCCGGCGCCACGCGCGTGGTGACCACCCGCGTGCGGCCGTCGGCCTGCGCGGTCTTCAGCTTGCCTTCGATGAACTGGCTGCCGACGGTGACCGATTCCAGCTGGCCGGTCTTCAGGTGCTGCAGGAACTCGCTGTACGGAATCGGCTGCACCTGGGTCGACGCGACCCACAGGTCGCGCAGCCAGAACAGCGCCACCAGCGCGAACAGCAGCAGCCACAGGTTGGCCGGCTTCCATTCGAGCGGCGGCTTCGGCGGCGTGGCGGGCGGCGGGACGGGTGTTTTGTTCGGTGTCATTCGGTACGGTTTCCTCGGCTCGGCGGCAGGGAGGCCGGCAGTTCGTACGATGTGCGGCAGCACTCCGGACAGGTCAGGCGAACGGCGGATGCGCCCAGTTTATCCGGCGACGGGCTGCTTGGCGGACCGGCTTCCGCCGCAGCGTCACGACCCAAGCCATGTGTTGCGCCCGGTCTGGCGGGGTTTCGGTTCTGCGACGCCGTGACTGCCCTCTGGCATTGCGCTCGATCCGACGCCGGTACGCGTCGGCGCAGGCGCGGACCGGGGATGCGTATTGATGCCGATAACCCTACAAACTGTCAGGATTATTTACATTCGGCCTGCCGCTAACCGTCAGGCTGAAAGAAGAAGGTGTTTTTTATCTTTTGAATTCATTGGATTGCAACTTGTTTGACGTGGCGGCACACGATTTGCGTGGCTGGAGGCTGTCATTGATCTGGTGCCAGCGTGGGCGGTCACGGGTTGAGTGA
The DNA here is from genome assembly GCA_020621405.1 of Betaproteobacteria bacterium. Lineage (GTDB taxonomy): Bacteria > Pseudomonadota > Gammaproteobacteria > Burkholderiales > Rhodocyclaceae > Methyloversatilis. Next base: position 869,122 of record JAHRYN010000002.1, on the reverse strand, counting down.
CCGCCGCTTCGGGCCGTCTCGCACGGACTGTCCGCCATTCGTTTCCAGTGGAGGAGTTTTCGCGAATGAAATCGTTATCCGGAATGGCAGCATGTGCGGTGCTCGTCGGCGCCGTCATGGCCGCACCGTCCCATGCAGCGGTGATTACCGTGAACCAGACGCTTGATCTGACCGCGGCGAAGTCGGCGACCGCTGCAGGGTTTCAGGGGTGGTCAGGCACACCGGCGTTCAGTGGCGGCATCAACGTCGATGTTGCGGAAGGGGACACCCTGGACCTCACCATCGATTTTCTCGGTGACCAGACGCTGACGGTGACCGGTCTGAAGTGGGTGTGGGCGCTGCTGAATGCCGGTCAGGGCAATGACGTTTCGGGGAGTTCGTCGTTTTCGTTCCTGAACGCGGCTGGCCAGACCTTTCTCGGCGATCAGAAGGTGTCCCGATACGGAAGCCTGAACATCGGAGACTCCTTTTTCACGAACTTCGGCGCCTTCAATGGCGCCTTGCCCAGTCCGATCACCTTTTCCGGCATCCACTACGTCGGCACGGTCGACGACTACATCGCGTCATCCGGTCAGGTGTCGATCACCAGCAGGAACTACAGCTCGGCGAGCTTCTATTTCGGAACGGCTGTCGGTGGCAGCGCTGTCGTGGGTACGGCACCGGTTCCCGAGCCGGAAACGTACGCGATGATGATGGCCGGCCTGGGTCTGCTCGCCCTGGCACGCCGTCGCCTCGGCACGGTGACCTGAGGTCTGTCCGGCGCCATCAGCCAACAGGGGTTTTGGGGTCCGGAATCGCGCCCCGCTGCCACCGATCGCCCGGACCCGCAACTGGATGCAAGGCCGGCGGTGGTCATGGACAGGAGGCTGCCGTAACTGCCCCGGCGGCGCTTTCGCATTCTCTGCGGGCCAAATCCATGTTCGCAGTCATGGAGTGCGGCACGAGAGATGCCCACGTGAGGTCACGGGGCAAACCGGCAGGCCTGCCGGTGACCTTCGCTAGCCGGCAGCAATGCACACCTTGTTGCGACCCGAGTTCTTGGCGTCGTAGAGGGCCGCGTCAGCGATGTTGAGCAGGACGTCGATGTTGTCGTCCTTGGACGATATCGATGTGACGCCGATCGACACCGTGAATTGCACCGGCAGGCCGCCTTCCAGCGGCACTTTCGCCTGCGCGATGGATTCCCGCAGCCGCTCGGCGACCTGGGCGGCGGCGGCGCGGTCGGTTTGCGGCAGCAGGATGGCGAATTCCTCGCCGCCCAGACGACCGAAGATGTCGACCGTGCGCAAGGTGACGAAGCAGACTTCGGCCAGCTTCTTCAGCACGTTGTCACCCACCTTGTGACCGTAACGATCGTTGATCTGCTTGAAGAAGTCGATGTCCATCATCAGGATCGCGAGGTCTCCACCGTAGCGGGTGGCGCGGCTCAGTTCGATCTCGGCCCGTTCCATGAAGTGCCTGCGATTGAATACGCCGGTCAGGTAATCGATCTGCGCCTGCAGCGTGAGTGCTTCCTCAAGCAGCTTCCGGTCGGTGATGTCGGCATGAATGCCGCACATGCGTGTCGCCAAACCCTCGGCATCACGTGTCATCACGTTGGCCTGATCGAGTATCCACCGGATGCCGCCATCCTTGTGCAGCATCCGGTATTCGAGCTTGTGGGCGGGCGAGCGTCCCTCGAGCACGGCGTAGATCGAATCCCATGCCCGTTCCCGGTCGTCCGGATGCACGAAATCCGACCATTGCATCGTCGTTCGCTGGATTTCGTCCTGGCTGTAACCGAGCATCGTCGCCCATCGTTCGTTGCGGATAACTTCGCCGGTCTCGATGTTCCAGTCCCAGAAGCCCAGATCCGCTCCCTCCAGAACGAACTCCAGCTGCGTGGCTTTTTCCTGCAGCGTCTGTTCCGCTCTCTTGCGTCGGGAAATGTCATGGAAGTTCACGACGACCTGCTGCAGTTCGCCAGCGTCGTCGAACTCCGGAAAGGCATTGACCCAGACCCAGACGATCGACGGCTCACCCGGTTGGCCGATGCCCATGACCTGATCCATCACCGGCAGTCCGGTGGCAATGACGCGGCTGGCCGGATATTCGGGTGGGGAGAGTGTTTTGCCGTCCTCATCGACGAAATGGCGCTCCGGCTCCGGCGAAATTCGTCCCTTCAGCTCGTCTTCCGTAAAGCCCAGCAATTCCGACGCCCGGCGATTGCTGAAAACGACGCGTGCGTCAGGGGCATGGATGACGATCCCGACATTCAGCTTCTGGAGCATTTCGAGATAGCGCTCTTCGAGATCCATCGCGGATTCCTTACATTGATTGAGCCGTGTGGGTGGCACGATCACACCTGTCCGAGCGCCCGCTCGATGAAATGTCGTGGCACCCGAGCCTTCGGCACGCGGTCGTTGAACCAGCTGCGCACGTCCTCGTCCAGCCCTATGCCGTGCATGTAGTTGTACAGCGCCTTGTTCAGCGCGACGCCCATGGCGTCGTGGTCGGTGCCGACCGGGTCGATGAAGCCGACGTCGTTCTTGGCGAAGGTGACCGGCGGCAGCGGGACGAGCTGCACGCCGTATTCCTCCGGGTTGAGGCCGACCGGCGAATGCACCGTGCACACGAAGCGGTGGAAGAAGCCTGACTGTATGCAGCCGGCGGCGAACAGCTGGCGCACGTATTCGAGCGCGTCCACGGTGTCCTGCACGGTCTGGGTCGGGAAGCCGTACATCAGGTAGGCGTGCACCAGGATGCCGGCATCGGTGAATCCCCTGGTCACGCGCGCGACCTGCTCGACCGACACGCCCTTCTTCATCAGCTTGAGCAGGCGGTCGCTGGCGACCTCGAGCCCACCGGAAATGGCGATGCAGCCGCTGTCGGCCAGTTCCAGGCACAGCTCGGGCGAGAACGATTTTTCGAAGCGGATGTTGCCCCACCACGAAATGCTGACATTGCGCCGCTTCAGTTCGGCGGCGAAGGCGCGCAGCGATTTCGGCGGTGCCGCCTCGTCGACCAGGTGGAAGCCGGTCTGGCCGGTTTCGGCGACGATGGCTTGGACGCGGTCGACCAGCGTGGTGGCACTCGCGGCGTCGTAGCGCGAGATGTAGTCCAGGCTGACGTCGCAGAAGCTGCACTTCTTCCAGTAGCAGCCGTGCGCGACGGTGAGCTTGTTCCAGCGCCCGTCCGACCACAGGCGGTGCATCGGGTTGAGCATGTCGAGCAGCGACAGGTAGCGGTCCAGCGGCAGGCCGTCCCAGGTCGGTGTGCCGACCTCCTCGAACGGAATGTCCGGTTCGGCGAAGTTCACGTACTGCACGACGCCGGCGTCGTCGCGCAGGAAGGTGCGCACCAGGCGCTGCTGCGAGCGCCGGCCGGCGAGGTGGTCGAGCAGCGCCAGCAGTGGGCGTTCGCCGGCGTCCAGCGTCACGTAGTCGATATGGTCGAACACGCGCGCATCGCTCAGCTCGCGCAGCTCGGTATTGACGAAGCCGCCGCCTAGCACGGTGACGATCTGCGGGTCGTGCGCCCTGATGGTCTGCGCGATGCGCAGGGCGGCGTACACCGCGCCCGGAAACGGCACCGACAGCAGCACGACCTGCGGTGCGTGGCGGGCGAGCGCGTCCAGCGTCAGCCGGTGCAGCGCGCGGTCGACCAGCGTCGGCGGGGCGGCCAGCGCGTCGGCCAGCGGGTCGAAGGTGGGTTGGCTCTGCGCCAGCGCTTCGGCATAGCGCACGAATTCGAAGCGCGCATCGGCCGCCTCGCGCAGCGCGTCGGCCACGTCGTTCAGGTACAGCGTGGCGAAATGGCGGGCGCGATCCTGCACGCCCAGCGCGCCGAAGGCCCAGGCCAGCGGGTCGCCGCCATCCGGGTCGATATAGACGTCGAGCGATTCGAAGCGCGGCCCCTCGGGCAGGAAGCCGCGGCTGGCGATGCGGTGCGCCAGTGTCGGGTCGCGTCCCTGCAGGAAGGCGAGCGTCGGCGCCATCGTCGCCGCGTAACGCTCAAACTGCGCCGCGAAGCTGGCGACGCAGGCCGGGCGCCGGTGCTCCGGCATGGCTTCGACCGCGTCGCGCAGCGCCGTCAGCCCGTCCGGTGACAGCAGATCGAGCACCAGCGCCAGCGCGAGGTCCTCCTGCCGGGCATCGACCTCGTGCCGGCGCAGGAAGCCGGTCAGGTAGGCGGTGGACGGATAGGGCGTGTTCAGCTGCGTCATCGGCGGGATGACGGACAGCACGCGCGGACGGGTGAAGTCGGCGGGCAGGCGAGCGGGCGAGGGTGCGGTCATGGGGTGGTGGTGGCCGCAGATGACGGCTCAAGCGCAGCGTAACCGATAGTCGGGCGGGCCGTGAATCCGCTGCTTGGAGAAGGCGTCGGGGCGGACGGTTGCGGTCGCCGCCCCGCTCGCCTATCGTTCGCGTCGCTTCGATGCCGCAGTCAGGCCAACCTTCAGACGGAACCGCATCCGACATGACCAACGACCCGCAGGACGGCGCCCCGCCCGGTCCGGACAACCGGTGGACGGCAGCCGACGGCGCTTCACTGGTGTTGCGGCCCATTGCGCCGGCGGACATCGACATGGCCGGCCGCTTCATCGATGCGCTGTCGTACGGCACACGCTATTTCCGCTTCGGCAAGGGCGACACCCGCTTCAGCGGCGAGGAACTTGCGCAGGTATGCACGCCCGATCCGGACACGCGATCGCATCTGATCGTCGTGGCGAACGGCACGACGATGGCCGCCTCGGCACGTTACTTCGTGCAGGACGACGGCACCGGCTGCGAATTCGCGCTGGTGGTGGCCGACGCCTGGCAAGGACGCGGGCTCGGTTCGCGGCTGCTGCGGGCGCTGATCGCCGATGCCGTCCAGCGCGGGCTGAGCGCCATGCATTGCGAAGTGCTGGCGACGAATGTGCGCATGCAGGATTTCCTGCGAAAACAGGGTTTCCTGCCGGTATCCGGCAGCGAAGGCGCGCCGGTACGCCGGTTCAACCGACTGCTCGGCCGTCCGGATGCATGACGCCCGGACCGGGCGGTTTCTCCGATTCGGCCGGTATGCACGGGTTTGACGTCGGGAATCGCGAGCATGGCTCGCTCCTACAGGGGGCGCCACCGCTTGAGCAGGCGCGATCCGGAGATCGGCCGTCGTGTTTCCGCAGGAGCGACCCATGGTCGCGATGCGGGTGTGGATTGGCGGCAGGCGCGGGGTTTGACGCGGGGAATCGCGAGCATGGCTCGCTCCTACAGGGGGCGCCACCGCTTGAGCAGGCGCGATCCGGAGATCGGCCGTCGTGTTTCCGCAGGAGCGACCCATGGTCGCGATGCGGGTGTGGATTGGCGGCAGGCGCGGGGTTTGACGCGGGGAATCGCGAGCATGGCTCGCTCCTACAGGGGGCGCCACCGCTTGAGCAGGCGCGATCCGGAGATCGATCGTCGTGTTTCCGCAGGAGCGACCCATGGTCGCGATGCGGGTGTGGATCGGCGGCAGGCGAGGGTTTGACGCGAGGAATCGCGAGCGTGGCTCGCTCCTACAAGGGTGTCACGGCTTTTGCAGGCGCGATCCGGAGATCGGTCGTCGTGTTTCTGTAGGAGCGACCCATGGTCGCGATGCGAGCGTGGATCGGTGACAGGCGAGGGTTTGACGCGAGGAATCGCGAGCGTGGCTCGCTGCGGCAGCACCGTTGCAGCCGTTGCTGCGCGGCGGGCCCGGCTGGCTGGAATCCGCGAAATTCCGCACATCCACCGCGATGCCACGGCTCCGCGGTGACCTTTCGCCGCAAATAGTCACGAGCGGGTTCGGACGTCCTGCCTAAGATGCGGGCCGCAGTCCGATGTCCGGCGCGGACCGGTCTGCCTCAAGGCAGGCACGGATTTGCCGTCGATATGGGTCTGAGCGCGCGGTCCGAGCGCGAATTCCGGAAAGGTTTGCATGCACAGCGCACGTCCATTGTCGGGGCCGACGTTGATCGGCCAGCTTCTCGATGAACAGGCCGCGGCCGAGGGCGATCGCGCGGCATTGCTGTCGGTTGACGGTCGCAGCCTGTCGCGCGCCGAGCTGGCGCAGCGCACGCGGCAGCTTGCCGCCCGCCTGGCGAGTCTGGGCATCGTGCGCACGGACCGGGTGTCCGTTGTCGCGCCGAACGGCGTCGACATGGCGGTCGCGCTGCTCGGCGTGATGCGCTGTGCGGCCTGCGCGCCGCTGAATCCGCTCTACACGCAGACCGAAATCGAATACTTCTTTGCCGATCTGGAGGTGCGGGCGCTGGTCGTCACCGCCGGCAGTCCGCCGCTGGCGCGCGACATCGCGGCCCGGCTGGGCATTCCGGTGATCGAGGTCGGTGCGGCGACGGCCGATGCCGATGCGGTGGAGGGTGTCGAGGTGCCGCCAGCCGGGGGCGAGGACGTCGCGCTGGTGCTGCACACGTCCGGCACGACATCGCGGCCGAAGCAGGTGCCGCTGAGCCACGCGAATCTCGCCGCATCGATGGCGAACATCGCTGCCACGTTGCAGCTGACCCCGGAAGACCGTGCGCTCAACGTGATGCCGCTGTTCCACATTCACGGCCTGCTCGCCGGCCTGCTGGCGCCGCTGGCCAGCGGTGCCAGCGTGGTGTGTCCGCCGGCGCTGCAGCTGCCGGTCTTCTTCGACTGGCTGGAACGGTTCGGCGCAACCTGGTATTCGGCGGTGCCGACCATGCACCAGTCCATCGTCGCCGCGGCACCGTCGAACGGTGTGCCGCGGCTGCGCTTCATCCGCTCGTCGTCGTCCGCGCTGGCGCCGGCCACGCTGGCACAGCTCGAGGCATGCTTCGGCTGTCCGGTGATCGAGGCCTACGGCATGACCGAGGCGGCGCACCAGATGTCCAGCAATCCGCTGCCGCCGCGCGAACGCAAGCCGGGATCGGTCGGTCTGCCGGCGGGCCCGCAGATGGCCGTCATCGATGCCGACGGCAACCCGCTGCCGGTCGGCACGCGCGGCGAGATCGCGATCCGTGGCGACAACGTGATGCGCGCCTATCACGGCAATCCCGAAGCCAACCGTTCGGCCTTCACGAACGGCTGGTTCCGCACCGGTGATGAAGGCTGTTTCGATGCCGACGGCTATCTGTTCATCACCGGGCGGCTCAAGGAAATGATCAACCGCGGTGGCGAGAAGATCACGCCGCGCGAGATCGATGAAGCGCTGCTCGCCCACCCGGACGTGGCGCAGGCGGTGGCGTTCGCACTGCCGCATCCGACGCTGGGCGAGGATGTCGCGGCGGCCGTGGTGCCGCATGAAGGCCGCACGGTCAGCGCAGAGGCATTGCGCGAATTCCTGTTCGAACGGCTGGCCGACTTCAAGGTGCCGAGCGAGGTGATCGTGCTGTCGCAGATTCCGAAAGGTCCGACCGGCAAGGTGCAGCGCATCGGCATGGCCGAACGCCTGAACGCGTTCCGGCAGCATGCCTTCGTTGCGCCGCGCGATGCTGTCGAGGCCATCCTCGCGCAGGCCTGGGCCGAGGTGCTGGAACTCGATGTGATCGGGGTCGATGACAACTTCTTCGCCCTCGGCTGCGATTCGCTGAAGGCCACGCGCGCGGTCGCGAGAATCGAGGGCATGCTGCCGATCGAACTGCCCGCCACCGACATTTTCCGTCATCCCACCGTGGCCGGACTGGCCGGGCGGGTGCGTCAGATGCTCGGGCCGGATGTCATCGCCGAACTGGAACGCCTGCTCGACGAGGTGGCACCCGGCCACGCTGCGGCGCCGGCCGACGGGTCGATGGCGTGATTGCTCGGCTGGCCCGACTCGATCCGGTGCACCGTGTGCTGCTCGAGGCGGCGCTGACGGTAAGCCGGCATTCATACGGATACAGGTCGATCAACTTGAAAGCTAGCCATCCGTCGTTCGCGCGGCAATCGTCAGCAGGCCTTGCAGCGTGGCAGACGCCGGGAGTCCATGCGGCATGAATGGTCCCGCTTCCCGCTTCGCCCGCCTGAGCGCAGGGCAACTGAAGGCACTGCGCACTCGTGCTGCCGCAGCCCGCATCGGCGTGTCTGCGCGTCCGCGGTCGGGTTGGGTGGCGCTGGACGACGGACGGCTTGCGCTGCGACTTCCGTGCTCGTACGCGCAATCGAGGCTGTGGTTTCTGGAGCAGTGGGAGGGTGGAAGCGGGCTGTACCACATTGTGAGCGCGTACCGGCTCGTTGGCGGGGTGGATGCGTGCGCGCTGCAAGGAGCGCTGGACGATCTGGTGGCCAGGCACGAAGCGCTGAGGACGGGATTTGTAGAGGAAGGCGGAGAGCCGCTGCAGAGGATTGTTTCGTCGGCACGGGTTGCGCTGACGGAGGCGGACCTGAGGGCCATCGCTCCTGGTGAGCGGGAAGCGACGCTGCGTGCACAGCTGCAGACGCACGCAGTGGAGGCGTTCGATCTTGGCGAAGCGCCGCTGCTGCGGGCGGGGCTGTGGCGGCTGGGCGATGGGGAGTGGGTGCTGCAGCTGGTGATCCACCACATCACGTCGGACGGCTGGTCGCAGGGGGTGCTGAACCGGGAGCTTGGCGCACTGTACGCAGCGCGTTGCCGGGGTGTGCAAGCGCAGCTGGATGCGTTGCCGGTGCAGTACGCGGACTACGCGCTGTGGCAGAGGGAGACGCTGTCGGGCGCCGGGCTGCAAGGCGCGCTGGGTTACTGGAAGGAGAAGCTGTCGGGGCTCGCGGTGCTGGGGCTGCCGACGGACCGTGCGCGGCCGGCGCAGCCGAGCTACCGCGGAGCGGTGGTGAGGTTCGGACTCGATGCGGCATTGACGGGCCGGCTCAGAGGGCTCGCGCGGGAAGCGGGCGGGACGCTGTACATGGTGCTGCTGGCGGCGTTCAAGGTGCTGCTGAGCCGGCACAGCGGGCAGTCGGACATTGCGGTGGGCACGCCGGTCGCGGGCCGTGGTCAGGTCGAGCTGGAAGGGCTGATCGGTTTCTTCGTCAATACGCTGGTGCTGCGCACGCAGGTGGAGGCGGACGAAGACTTCATGGGCGTGCTGGGCCGGGTGAAGGAGACGGCGCTGGGCGCGTTCGATCACGCGCAGATGCCGTTCGAGAAGCTGGTCGAAGAGTTGAGGCCGGTGCGCGACCCGAGCCGCAACCCGCTGTTCCAGGTGATGTTCGCGCTGCAGAACGCACCGCACGAGGAACTGGAGCTGTCGGGGGCCGAGGTGCAGCGGCAGGGTCTGGAACGAGAGATCGCGAAGTTCGACCTGACGCTGGAGCTGACGGAGACGGAGACAGACGGAGGCCAGGGGCTGAGCGGGGTGTTCGAGTACGCGACGGACCTGTTCGATGCGGGGACGGTGGAGCGGCTGGTGGGCCACTACCGCAGGCTGCTCGAAGGGATAGTGAGTCAGCCGCGGATGGCAGTGTGTCGGCTGCCGCTGCTGACGGACCAGGAGCGTCAGCAGCTGCTGGTGGAGTGGAACGACACGGCGGCCGCGTACCCGGAGGGCGGGACGCTGGCGTCGCTGTTCGAGGCGCAGGTCGAGCGCAGCCCGGGGTCGGTCGCGCTGGAGTGCGGTGACGACAAGCTGAGTTACGGCGAGCTCAACGCGCGAGCGAACCGGATCGCGCACGCGCTGCGAGGGTTGGGAGTGGGTCCGGAGGTGAGGGTGGGCCTGTACCTGGAGCGCTCGGTGGATCTGGTGGCCGGAGTGCTGGGGATCCTGAAGGTGGGGGGTGCGTACGTGCCGCTGGACCCGTCATACCCGGCGGCGCGGATCGCGTACATGGTGGAGGACACGGCGGCGCCGGTGGTGCTCACGCACAGCGGGTTGGTGGGGAAGCTGCCGGCGCACGCGGGGCGGACGGTGTGCGTGGATGACGCGGCGCTGATCGGGTCGCAGTCCGGGGACAACCCGGAGGCGGTGGGTGGCGCGGCCAGCCTGGCGTACGTGATCTACACCTCGGGCTCGACCGGACAGCCAAAGGGTGTCATGGTCAGCCATGCGGCGGTGTGCAACCGCATGCACTGGCTGATCGGCACCTTCGGCATCACCGCCGCCGACGCGATGCTGGTCCAGGCATCGATCAATTTCGATGTGTCGATCGGACAACTGTTCGCCTGCCTGCTCACCGGCGGGCGCTGTGTGCTTGCGCGGGAGGACGAACGCACCGACAGCGCGGCGCTGGTGGCGCTGACGCAGGCACATGCCGTTTCGATCTGGGATCTGACGCCGTCGATGTTGCGGCCGATGCTGGACGAGCCCGGCATTGCGGACTGCCGGACATTGCGCCACGTCTTCTGCGGCGGCGAGGCGCTTGATCCGGCGCTGGCGGGCGTGTTCCACAGCCGTATGCAGGCCGGATTGCACAATGTTTACGGGCCGACTGAAACGGCCATCGACGCCACCTGGTGGACCTGTGAGGAAGGCTGGCAGGGCGCCATTCCGATCGGCCGGCCGATCTCGAACATGCAGGCCTGGGTACTCGACGATACGCGCCAGCCGGTGGCGGTGGGCGTGGCCGGCGAGCTGTATCTGGGTGGTGTCGGACTGGCGCGGGGCTATCTGGGCCAGCCGGAACTGACGGCGGAGAAGTTCGTCGCGCACCCGTTCAGCGATGCGCCGGGCGCGCGGCTGTACCGGACCGGGGACCGTGTGCGCTGGCTGGCGGACGGGACGATCGAATTCCTGGGCCGCTTCGACGATCAGGTGAAGCTGCGTGGTTTCCGGATCGAGCCGGGCGAGATCGAAGCGGCGCTGATGGCGCAGGCCGGGGTGAAGCAGGCGGCGGTGGTGGTGCGTGAGGACAGGCCGGGCGAGCGCCGGCTGGTGGCGTACGTGGCGGGCGCGGGTCTGGAGGCGGGTGCGCTGCGCACGCAGCTCGGGCAGAGCCTGCCGGCGCACATGCTGCCGTCGGCGCTCGTGCTGCTCGAGGCGCTGCCGATCACGGCCAACGGCAAGCTCGACCGTGCCGCGTTGCCGGCGCCGGACTTGAATGCGGTCCGCGACGACTACGTCGCGCCGCGCACGGAGCAGGAAGCGGCACTGGCAGCGTTGTGGGCGGAGGTGCTGGGCGTGTCGCGGGTGGGTGTGCACGACAACTTCTTCGAGCTGGGCGGACATTCGCTGCTGGCGGCCCGGCTGGCCAGTCGCCTGCACGGCAGGGTTGCGCGCAGGGTGTCGTTGCGCGATGTATTCGACGCACCGACGGTCGGGCGCATGGCGCATGCGCTGCAGCAGAGCGATGCAGACACGCCGGACGTGTCGTCGGCGCTCACCATGCCTGCACTCCGGCCGCGCACGGCCCCGGTCCGGGATGTCCTTGCGCAGGCAACGTTCCCGCAGGATTCGACGCTGGCGTCGCTGTTCGAGGCGCAGGTCGAGCGCAGTCCGGGGTCGGTCGCGCTGGAGTGCGGTGACGACAGGCTGAGCTACGGCGAGCTCAACACGCGTGCGAACCGGATCGCGCGCGTACTGTGCGCGCTGGGGGTTGGCCCCGACGTGCCGGTGGTGCTGTTCATGCCGCGTTCGGTCGAGCTGGTGGTGGGGCTGCTGGGCGTCATCAAGGCGGGCGGCGCCTATGTACCGATCGATGTGTCGTTGCCGCCGGCGCGGATCGCCTACATGGCGGAGGACTCGGGCGCACCGGTGGTGCTGACGCTGGCGGCATTGCGGGGCCGTCTGCCGGACTATGCCGGACGGGTCCTGTGCCTCGACCTGGACGACGATCTGCCTGCCATTGCATCCGCCGACGCACTGCTGCCTGCGCCGCGTCCGGCCGATCTTGCCTACGTCATCTACACCTCGGGCTCGACCGGACGGCCCAAGGGCGTCATGGTCAGCCACGCCGCCATCTGCAACCACATGCACTGGATGCTCGGTACGTTCGGCTTCACCGAAGCGGACCGCATTCTGCAGAAGACCAGCATTTCCGCCGACGCGTCGGTTTGGGAGTTCATGGCGCCGCTGCTCGGCGGCGGTCGTCTGGTTCTGGCGGCGGAGGGCAGCCAGCGCGATCCGGCGGCCTTGCTGCGACAGATACGGACTTTCGGCATCACCGTGCTGCAGGTCGTGCCGTCCTTGCTCAAGGCGCTGGTCGCCGAGCCCGGTTTTGCCGACTGTCGCAGCCTGCGTCAGGTGTTCTGCGGCGGCGAGACACTGGATGCCCCGCTGGCCACCACCTTCTTCTCGCGCAGCGGGGCCCGTCTGCACAACCTGTACGGTCCGACGGAAGCGGCGATCGATGCCACCTGGTGGACCTGTGAAAAAGGCTGGACGGGGTCGATTCCGATCGGCCGTCCGATCACGAACATGCAGGCCTGGGTGCTCGACGAGGCACGGCAACCGCTTCCGGTCGGCGTGATCGGCGAACTCTATCTCGGGGGTGTGGGGCTGGCGCGCGGCTATCTGGGCCGACCGGAGCTGACGGCGGAGAAGTTTGTCGCACATCCGTTCAGCGACGAACCGGGCGCGCGGCTGTACCGGACCGGGGACAGGGCACGCTGGCGGGCGGACGGGACGATCGAGTTCCTGGGCCGGATCGATCACCAGATCAAGATGCGCGGCTTCCGGATCGAACCGGGAGAGATCGAGGCGGCGCTGCTGGGCGATGCCGCGGTGAGCCAGACCGTGGTCGTCCTGCGCGAGGACAGGCCGGGCGACCAGCGGCTGGTGGCCTACGTGGTCGGGCGCGAAGGCGGCGACCCGGACATTGCGCGTCTGCGTGCGGTGCTCGGCAAGAGCCTGCCGGAGCACATGGTGCCGTCGGCCATCGTGCGGCTCGATGCGCTGCCGATCACCGCACACGGCAAGCTCGACCGTGCTGCGCTGCCGGCACCGGAATTCAATGCAGTCCGCGATGACTACGTCGCGCCGCGCACGGAGCAGGAAGCCGCGCTGGCTGCGCTGTGGTCGGAGGTGCTGGGCGTGCCGCAGGTGGGCGTGCACGACAGCTTCTTCGAACTGGGTGGGCATTCGCTGCTGGCGGTCCAGCTGGTCAGCCGCCTGCGCGGCATGGCCGGACGCGAAGTGTCGCTGCGCGACGTGTTTGAAGCCCCGTCCGTAGCCGGCATGGCGGTGCTGATGCAGGCGGAGTCGCCCGCTCCCGTGGTTGGCGAAGACGTCGCCGGGATACAGGTCCGCCACACCTCCGAACATCTTCCGTGCTCGTACGCGCAATCGAGGCTGTGGTTTCTGGAGCAGTGGGAGGGTGGAAGCGGGCTGTACCACATTGTGAGCGCGTACCGGCTCGTTGGCGGGGTGGATGCGTGCGCGCTGCAAGGAGCGCTGGACGATCTGGTGGCCAGGCACGAAGCGCTGAGGACGGGATTTGTAGAGGAAGGCGGAGAGCCGCTGCAGAGGATTGTTTCGTCGGCACGGGTTGCGCTGACGGAGGCGGACCTGAGGGCCATCGCTCCTGGTGAGCGGGAAGCGACGCTGCGTGCACAGCTGCAGACGCACGCAGTGGAGGCGTTCGATCTTGGCGAAGCGCCGCTGCTGCGGGCGGGGCTGTGGCGGCTGGGCGATGGGGAGTGGGTGCTGCAGCTGGTGATCCACCACATCACGTCGGACGGCTGGTCGCAGGGGGTGCTGAACCGGGAGCTTGGCGCACTGTACGCAGCGCGTTGCCGGGGTGTGCAAGCGCAGCTGGATGCGTTGCCGGTGCAGTACGCGGACTACGCGCTGTGGCAGAGGGAGACGCTGTCGGGCGCCGGGCTGCAAGGCGCGCTGGGTTACTGGAAGGAGAAGCTGTCGGGGCTCGCGGTGCTGGGGCTGCCGACGGACCGTGCGCGGCCGGCGCAGCCGAGCTACCGCGGAGCGGTGGTGAGGTTCGGACTCGATGCGGCATTGACGGGCCGGCTCAGAGGGCTCGCGCGGGAAGCGGGCGGGACGCTGTACATGGTGCTGCTGGCGGCGTTCAAGGTGCTGCTGAGCCGGCACAGCGGGCAGTCGGACATTGCGGTGGGCACGCCGGTCGCGGGCCGTGGTCAGGTCGAGCTGGAAGGGCTGATCGGTTTCTTCGTCAATACGCTGGTGCTGCGCACGCAGGTGGAGGCGGACGAAGACTTCATGGGCGTGCTGGGCCGGGTGAAGGAGACGGCGCTGGGCGCGTTCGATCACGCGCAGATGCCGTTCGAGAAGCTGGTCGAAGAGTTGAGGCCGGTGCGCGACCCGAGCCGCAACCCGCTGTTCCAGGTGATGTTCGCGCTGCAGAACGCACCGCACGAGGAACTGGAGCTGTCGGGGGCCGAGGTGCAGCGGCAGGGTCTGGAACGAGAGATCGCGAAGTTCGACCTGACGCTGGAGCTGACGGAGACGGAGACAGACGGAGGCCAGGGGCTGAGCGGGGTGTTCGAGTACGCGACGGACCTGTTCGATGCGGGGACGGTGGAGCGGCTGGTGGGCCACTACCGCAGGCTGCTCGAAGGGATAGTGAGTCAGCCGCGGATGGCAGTGTGTCGGCTGCCGCTGCTGACGGACCAGGAGCGTCAGCAGCTGCTGGTGGAGTGGAACGACACGGCGGCCGCGTACCCGGAGGGCGGGACGCTGGCGTCGCTGTTCGAGGCGCAGGTCGAGCGCAGCCCGGGGTCGGTCGCGCTGGAGTGCGGTGACGACAAGCTGAGTTACGGCGAGCTCAACGCGCGAGCGAACCGGATCGCGCACGCGCTGCGAGGGTTGGGAGTGGGTCCGGAGGTGAGGGTGGGCCTGTACCTGGAGCGCTCGGTGGATCTGGTGGCCGGAGTGCTGGGGATCCTGAAGGTGGGGGGTGCGTACGTGCCGCTGGACCCGTCATACCCGGCGGCGCGGATCGCGTACATGGTGGAGGACACGGCGGCGCCGGTGGTGCTCACGCACAGCGGGTTGGTGGGGAAGCTGCCGGCGCACGCGGGGCGGACGGTGTGCGTGGATGACGCGGCGCTGATCGGGTCGCAGTCCGGGGACAACCCGGAGGCGGTGGGTGGCGCGGCCAGCCTGGCGTACGTGATCTACACCTCGGGCTCGACCGGACAGCCAAAGGGCGTCATGGTCGAACAGCACAGCGTGGCGCGGCTGGTGTTCGGTACCGACTACGCCCGCTTCGGCCCGGAAGAAACCTTCCTGCTGCTCGCCCCGATGGCGTTCGACGCCTCGACCTTCGAACTGTGGGGCGCGCTGCTGCACGGCTCGCGCTGCGTGATCCATCCGCTCGATGTGCCGACGGCTGCAGGGCTGCAGACGCTGATAGAGCGCCACGGAGTGAGCACGCTGTGGCTGACGGCAGCACTGTTCAACGTGCTGATCGACGAACGGCCGGAGGCGCTGCGCGGGCTGCGCCAGCTGCTGACCGGAGGCGAAGCGCTGTCGGTGGCACACGTTCGCCGTGCGCTCGCGGCGCTGCCCGGGGTGCAGCTGATCAATGGCTACGGTCCGACCGAGAGCACGACCTTCACCTGCTGCCACCGGATACCGTCGCAGCTGCCGGCCTCGTGCACGTCGATTCCGATCGGCCGGCCGATCGGCAACACCGAAGTGCTGATCCTGGATGCGCAGTGCCAGCCGGTGGCGGTGGGCGTCGAAGGCGAGCTGTACATCGGCGGGGCGGGGCTTGCGCGCGGCTATCTGGGTCGCCCGGAACTGACGGCGGAGAAGTTCGTCGCGCACCCGTTCAGCGATGCGCCGGGCGCGCGGCTGTACCGGACCGGGGACCGTGTGCGCTGGCTGGCGGACGGGACGATCGAATTCCTGGGCCGCTTCGACGATCAGGTGAAGCTGCGTGGTTTCCGGATCGAGCCGGGCGAGATCGAAGCGGCGCTGATGGCGCAGGCCGGGGTGAAGCAGGCGGCGGTGGTGGTGCGTGAGGACAGGCCGGGCGAGCGCCGGCTGGTGGCGTACGTGGCGGGCGCGGGTCTGGAGGCGGGTGCGCTGCGCACGCAGCTCGGGCAGAGCCTGCCGGCGCACATGCTGCCGTCGGCGTTCGTGCTGCTCGAGGCGCTGCCGATCACGGCCAACGGCAAGCTCGACCGCGCCGCACTGCCGGCGCCCGAAGCGCTGCCAGGCACTCAGGGGGGCGCGGCCAGCCAGCCTCGGGACATTTTCGAGCGGCACCTGCTCGGCATTTGGGAGTCGCTGTTCGAACGCGGCGGCATCGGCGTCGATCAGGACTTCTTCGCGATGGGCGGTCACTCCCTGCTGGCGCTCCGGCTGGTCGAGGCGATCGCCCGCACCTTCGGCACGCGGCTGCCGCTGGACACCTTCTGGTTCCGTGGCAACACGATCCGCGACATCGCCGGACTGCTGCGCGAGCAGTCGGGTCGCGGACGCTGGCCGCTGCTGGTGCCGATCAAACCCGCGGGCGACCTGCCGCCGCTGTTCTGCGTGCATACGATAGGCGGCAATCTGTTTCACTACTTCGATCTGGCGCGTGCATTGTCGCCACGACAGCCGGTGCTCGGCCTGAACGCGCTCGGGGTCGATGGCCAGGCGGCGCCGCGCTCCAGCGTCCGGGACATCGCCGCGGACTGCATCGTCGCGATGCGCGAGGCGCAGCCACGTGGCCCCTACCGGCTGGCCGGCTTTTCCAGCGGCGGCACGGTGGCGTTCGAAATGGCGCAGCAGTTGCGCGCGGCCGGTGACGAGGTCGCCGTTCTCGCGCTGATCGACACCTACGCACCGGGGGTGTATCTGCGTCCGGCCGGCGGTGGCCTGATTGCCCGGCTGGCCGGCGCGGTGCGTCCCTATCTGAAGCGCGAACGGCTGGAGCACGCGGTTCTGAACCTGTTCGGCCGCACGCCGCGCCAGGGTTTCCCGGATGCGGCTTCGGCTCACTGGTGGGCACACTGGGGTTACCGGCCGCAGACCTATGCCGGGCGCGTCGATCTGTACATCGCCGAGGAATCGCGCATCGAGGCGAGCAAGTCCTGTCTGGGCTGGTCGGCCCGGGTGTCCGGCGGTTTCGAGATGCATCCGGTGCCCGGTACCCACGGCCTGATGGTCAAGCCGCCAGTGGTCGATGAACTGGCCCGGCTGCTGCAGCGGCGGCTGGATGAAGAGCTTGATGAAGAAGCTGACGACCCGGTCCGGTCAAAGGCTGGGCGATGAGCGGCAACGCGCCGCCATGTGCCATGCCGATCGCGGATGACGAGGTTCATCTGTGGCTGGCCGTCCGATCCGGGACGCCGGGTGGGGATGACGGCAGCGCCCTGCTGTCGCCAGCCGAGGCGACTCGTGCGCAGCGCTTCCTGCATGAGTCCGATCGCGCGCGCTTCGTGTTCGCGCATGTCGTGCTGCGCGACGTGCTCGGCCGCTATCTGGGGATTGCACCGTCCGATGTCGGGCTGGATGCGGACGAGCGGGGCAAGCCGCGGCTGGCCACGCAGCACGGATCCGGTCTGCGCTTCAACCTATCGCATTCCGGCGATGCCGTGCTGTGCGGTATCGCGTCCGGGCGCGAAATCGGCGTGGACATCGAAGCCGCGATTGCGCGTGAAGACCTGCCGCGCGTCGCCACACATTTCTTCGCGCCGGATGAGTGCGCGGCACTCGACCGCTGCACGGCAGAGGCGCACAGCATGCGCTTCCATCAAATCTGGACGCGCAAGGAAGCCTATGTGAAGGCGCTGGGTGCGGGGCTGGTGCAGCCACTGCAGTCTTTCAGCGTGGTGGGTGACGGAAACGAGGAGTCGCCGGTCCGCGATGCCGGTGCATCAACCGTCTGGCATGTGCGCAGCGTGCCGGTGCCGGACGGCTATGCCGCGGCGGTGGTGGTCGAGGGGGCGGGTGCACGGCTGTCGTGCCGGCGCTGGCCGGGCGTGAGCCGGGCCGCCTGAACGCTTTCCGGATCGTGTTCAGCGCACGCCGGCGGCGTCGCGTGCACGCAGCTTGGCGGTGATGTAGTCGGCATGCGGCAGGTAGAGCAGGTCGGCGATCTTGCGCATGACATGCTCTTCGTGTGCCTGCAGCCGACCGTCGGCGTAGGCGACCTGCCACAGGTATTCGACGATCTGCACCTTCTGGTGCAGATCCAGCGTCCGGTTCAGCTGCGCGGTGAAGCGCTGGTAGTCGTAGGACTCGCGCGCCGTATGCGTCGCCAGCTCGAGCAGGCGCGCAATCTCGTCGTCGGCCAGCGCAAATCGCTCGCGCAGCGCCGCCATCGCCGTGACCCGTTCGGCGTCGTCGATACCGGCGTCGGCGCGCATCACCTCGACCAGCAGTACCGCAGTGGCCAGCTGCAGCTGGTGTTCGGTGGCGGCCCGACCGGTCGCCGGTGCGGCGAAGCTGTCGAACAGTTCTTTCAGGGTGCGGAACATCGGAATCCTTGAAGGCAGTGCGGGGCGCACGGCCTTCAAGAGTAGCGCCTGGCGGCGGATGTTCCCCGACCGGTCGGTTCAGGCGACCACCGTCTCCCAGGTCCATTCGCCGCGCGGCTGGGCGTGCAATGCCCAGAAGGCTTCCGCCACCTCCTTCGCCTTGTCGGAGCCCGGAGCGACCAGGGTACTGACGGTGACCGTTGCCACATGGATGCCCTGGTTGCGCGCCGGTTCGAACAGCGCGCGGGCGGCGGCACGCAGGCCGGCCTTGGCGACGCTGATGTTGATGAAGGCCGGCGTTGGCTCGACGCCGAAACCGCCGCCGGTCAGCAGGATGCTGCCCTCGCTGCGCCCGTCCATCACCGCCTGCGCGGCCTGCACCGCAGCCAGCGCGCTGGTCAGATTGGTGCGCAGGTCGCTGTCCAGGCTGCCTATGGTTTCCTGCGCCAGCGTGCGCGGCTGCAGCGCGCCGGCCGCGTCGTAATGCAGCACGCCGGCGTTGTAGTGCAGCACCGCCAGATCCTGTGCGTGGCGGCGTACCAGCGCGGCCACGGCCAGCGGATCGGCCGCGTCGATCGTTTCGACCTCGACGGTGGCGCCGGCCGCACGCAAGGCCTCGACACCCGAGGCAATGCTGCGGCCGCTGCGCGCGGCAAGCACGATGCGGAAGCCGTCACGGGCGAAGCGCTCGGCGGTCGCGAGGGCGATGCCGGGGCCGGCACCGATGGCGAGATAGGTTTTCATGGCAGAGATCCTTTGAAATGACGAGGGGTACGCAACCCTGCCCGACCACCGGCATTCCCGAAGCAGCGGCCGGACAGTTGCAGCAACGATAGGCGGCCGGACTCTGTCCGAGAATCTCTATAAAATCGGATTCATAATGAACTTCTGGTTCTCAATATGAGCCACGATCGCACTTCGCATCTGTCGGCCACGAAAGGCACCAAGTCACCCGCCAGCCTGAGCGCCCTGCTCGCTTTCGACAGCGTCGCGCGCCACCTGAATTTCGCGCGTGCCGCGGCGGAGCTCGATGTCACGCCGACCGCGATGTCCAAGATCGTGAGGACGCTGGAAGCGCAACTGGGCGTGCGGCTGTTCAACCGCACCACGCGCAGCGTCGGGCTGACCGAGCACGGCGCGCAGCTGCTGGGCTCGCTGGCACCCGCGCTGGAGCAGATCCGGCGCTCGGTGCAGCAGGTCGGCGAAACTGCCGCCAGCCCGAGAGGGCTGCTGCGCATCAACACCTCGCACCTGGCTTTCGTGTCGCTGATCCAGCCGCACCAGGCCGACTTCCTGCGGCAGTTCCCGGAAATCGCGCTGGAAGTGGTCATCGACAACCAGATGGTGGACATCGTGGCCGGCGGTTTCGACGCCGGCATACGACTCGGGCACGCGGTACAGCGCGACATGGTGGCGGTGCCGCTGGGCGCGGCGCAACGGACGGTGGTGGTGGCCGCGCCGGGCTACCTAGCAGGGCACGGCGCTCCCGCGGCGCCTGAGGACGTGCTCGAACACGACTGCATACGGCAGCGTTTCGGTGCGCAGGGGCGCTATTTCGAATGGCGTTTCGAGCAGGACGGCCAGCGTGTCGTGATCGAGCCGCCGACCCGTCTGGTGCATACCGAAATGCGCTGCGTGCTCGACGCCGCGCGACAGGGGCTCGGCCTGGCCTTCGTCTACCGCCAGTTCGCCGACGAATACCTGCGCAGCGGCCAGCTCGTGCCGCTGCTGGAAACCTGCTGCGCGCCGGCAGAAGCCTTCTGTCTGTACTACCCGCACCGGGTGCAGATGCCAGGCAAGCTGCGCACCTTCATCGACTTCATGCGGGACAGGAACCGGCCGGCATCCGCCTGACACGGTGCGGAAGGACGCGGATCGACGTCACACGCTGAAGCGGCTGGCGGACGGACGGCCCGCCACCGGCAGGTCGGACGGCAGCTGTGCGAATTCGCGTGCCAGGTGATCCACCAGCCCGCGCACCGCCGGCAGCAGGCCGCGGCGCGACGGGAACACCAGGTGCGCGATGCCGCTGCGCGGTGCCCAGCGCGGCAGTATCTCGACCAGCCGCCCGTCCGTCAGATCCTGCTGCACCATCATGGCCGGCAGCTGGGCCACGCCGACACCGTGCAGGGCCGCGCTGCGCAGCGCTTCCAGCCCGTCGGTGACCAGACGGGGCGTGTGCAGCACGCGCGCCGTCGCACCGTCCGGCCCTTCGAGCTGCCATTCGTGTTCGCGCTGCGCCGGTCCCCAGGCGACGCTGGGCAGCAGCGCCAGATCGGCCGGCACCGGCGTGCCACCGGCGCGCGCCAGCAGCTGCGGATGCGCGACCAGGCACTGGCGGCTGGTGCCAAGTACCTTCATCACCAGATCGGTGTCCTTGAGCGGTGGAAAGCGCACCCGGATTGCCAGGTCGAAGCCTTCGCGGATCACGTCCACCCGGCGATTGGTACTTTCGAGATGGATCTGCACGCGCGGGCACTCGACCATGAAGCGGGCCAGCATGTCCGCCACCTGATAGTCGAGCAGCGCGGTCGGACAGGCCAGCCGGACGATGCCCTGCGGTTCGGCGCGCGAGCGCTCGACCGCCTCCTGTGCCGCGTCGGCTTCGACCAGCATGGCCACGCAGTGCGCGTAGTAGTCCTGCCCGACGTCGGTCACCGCGAAACGCCGGGTCGAGCGCTGGATCAGCCGCACGCCCAGCCGCTCTTCGAGCAGCGCCACGCGCCGGCTCAGCTTCGACTTGTGCATGTCGAGCGCGCGCGCCGCCGGCGCGAAGCCGCCGTGCTCGACCACCCGCGCGAAGTAGAAAAGATCGTTCAGGTCCTGCATGTCTGACCCCCATCGTTCCATTCATGGAACTCTGATGTCGAATATTGCCATCTACCGCATTGCCCGTCCTGTTCATATGATTGATCCATGACGTCGGGTTCCGCTGGCGCCCCGAACAGGAGAACGGCCATGAAGAAGGTTTCCGGGATTTACAGCGCACCGCGCAGCCACTGGGTCGGCGACGGCTTTCCGGTGCGCTCGCTGTTTTCGTACGACTCGCTGGGGCGTCATGTCAGCCCCTTCCTGCTGCTCGATTACGCCGGTCCGGCGCAGTTCGAGCCGTCGGACACGCCGCGCGGCGTCGGCCGTCATCCGCATCGCGGTTTCGAGACGGTCACCATCGTCTATGACGGCGAAGTGGCGCATCGGGATTCGGCCGGCGGTGGCGGCACGATCGGTCCGGGCGATGTGCAGTGGATGACCGCTGGCGCCGGCATCATCCACGAGGAATTCCACTCGCCCGACTTCACCCGCCGCGGTGGCCCGCTGGAAATGGTGCAGCTGTGGGTGAACCTGCCGGCGCGCGACAAGATGGCCGCACCCGGTTATCAGCACCTGTCGAAGCATGACATTCCGGTGGTCGGCCTGCCGGACGGCGCCGGACATCTGCGCGTCATCGCAGGCGAGTACAACGGCCATCGCGGCCCGGCACGCACTTTCACGCCGGTCGATGTGTGGGACCTGCGGCTGCGGGCGCAGCGTCCCGTCGCGCTGACCGTGCCGGAAGGACACACGCTGGCGCTGGTCGTGCTGCACGGCAGCGTGCGCACCGGCAAGGACCAGACGGTGCGCGAGGCACAGATGGCGCTGTTCCACCGCGAAGGCGGTGAACTCCGGATCGAGGCCGATGGCGACGCGGTCGTGCTGCTGCTGGGTGGCGAGCCGATAGACGAACCGGTCGTCGGCTACGGCCCCTTCGTGATGAACACGCAGGACGAAATCCGCCAGGCCATTGATGATTTCAACAGCGGGCGTTTCGAATCCGCGACCGCCTGACCTGTTTTACCCGCCCTGCACGCACCGGGCGTGCGGGGTTCATCAGGCCGACGCCACAAAGGCAGACGGCACATAAACTGCAAGGAGAACTGCCATGACCAAGACCTACAGGAAGCTGAACAAGGATGATGCCGTGATGCTGCTGGTGGACCACCAGGCCGGCCTGCTGTCGCTGGTGCGCGACATCGATCCGGACAGGTTCCGCAACAACGTGCTGGCCACCGCCGATCTGGCGAAGTACTTCAAGCTGCCGACCATCCTGACCACCAGCTTCGAGCAGGGCCCGAACGGCCCGCTGATGCCGGAGCTGAAGAGCCTGTTCCCGGATGCCCCCTACATCGCCCGTCCCGGCCAGATCAATGCGTGGGACAACGAGGACTTCGTGAAGGCGATCAAGGCCACCGGCCGCAGGCAGCTCATCATCGCCGGCGTGGTGACCGAAGTGTGCGTGGCCTTCCCGGCGCTGTCGGCGATCGAGGAAGGTTTCGACGTGTTCGTCGTGACTGACGCTTCCGGCACTTTCAACGACATCGCCCGCCACTCCGCCTGGGACCGCATGTCGCAGGCCGGTGCCCAGCTGATCAACTGGTTCGGCGTCGCCTGCGAACTGCACCGCGACTGGCGCAACGATGTCGAGGGTCTGGCGACGCTGCTGTCGAATCACATCCCCGACTACCGCAACCTGATGACCAGCTACGCGGCGCTGAAGGGCTGACAGGTGCGGTGCCGGGCGGACGCTGAACTGCTCGGCACCGGCACACTGCTGTCTGCTATCGTGGCGCCGGAAATTCCGATCTGCCGGCCCGATGCCGGAAGGCATGAGGATGCAAGCGAAATGAGACAGACCGGCCCGTCAAAGGCGGAAACAGACCTGCTGCCACCGTTCGCCGGCCTGACACCGGAGCGCATATTCGTGCCCGGCACGCCGGCCGACTTCGCGGCCGCGGCCGAGGAAATCCGGGCGGCGCGGCAGGTCGGTTTCGACACCGAATCCAAGCCCACCTTCAAGACCGGCGAAATCAGCAGCGGACCGCACGTGGTGCAGTTCGCGCTGCCGGACAAGGCCTTCATCTTCCAGGTTCACCATCGCGACTGCCGCCCGGTGCTGGCCGATCTGCTGCACGCCGAAGACGTGCTGAAGATCGGTTTCGGGCTGAGTTCGGATCGCACACAGGTGCATGCGAGGTTCGGCGTGCCGCTGCGCGGGTTGGTCGATCTGGACCGCGTGTTCCGCAAGCGCGGTTACAACAATTCGATCGGCGTGCGAGCGGCGGTCGGTCTGGTGCTGGGCCAGAACTTCCGCAAGTCGAAGTCGGTGACCACCTCGAACTGGTCGCAGCCGGTGCTGAACGTCGCGCAGCTGCTCTATGCGGCGAACGACGCCTGGGCGGCGCTCAGGGTGTTCCAGACACTCGACCCGCCGCCGGACGAGCTGCCGGCCGGCGGCTGAGCGCCGCCGGCGCTCAGAGCACCGGCGCCAGCCAGCGCTTCATCACCGGTTCCGGCAGGCCCTTGCGCGTCGCCAGGTCGGCCACCTGGTCGGGACCGACCTTGGTGATGGCGAAGTACTGCGCGTCCGGGTGCGCGAGGTAGAAGCCGCTGACCGCGGCGGTCGGCAGCATGGCGTAGCTTTCGGTCAGCGACACGCCGATCGCGGCTTCGGCATCGAGCAGGTCGAACAGCGCGCGCTTCTCGGTGTGGTCCGGACAGGCCGGATAGCCCGGCGCCGGGCGGATGCCGCGGTACTTTTCGGCGATCAGCGCCGCGTTGTCCAGCGTTTCGGCTGAGGCGTAGCCCCAGTCCTCGCGGCGCACCCGCGCGTGCAGCCATTCGGCGAAGGCTTCGGCCAGCCGGTCGGCCAGCGATTTCAGCATGATGCTGCTGTAGTCGTCGTGCGTCTTGTGGAACTCGGCCAGCTTGGCCTCGATGCCGATGCCGGCGGTGACCACGAAGGCGCCGGCCCAGTCGGCCACGCCGCTGGCACGCGGCGCGACGAAGTCGGCCAGGCAGTAGTGCGGCTTGCCGGCCGGGCGCTCGTGCTGCTGGCGCAGGTTGTGCCACACCAGCGCGGTGTTCAGTCGCGTCTCGTCGGTATAGAACTCGATGTCGTCGCCGCGGCTGTTGGCCGGCCAGATGCCGTAGACCGCGCGTGCGGTCAGCCACTTCCCGTCGATCACCTGCTTCAGCATGGCCTGCGCATCGGCCAGCAGCCGGCGCGCTTCCTCGCCGACCACTTCGTCGTCGAGGATGGCCGGATACGGACCGGACAGCTCCCAGGTCTGGAAGAACGGACCCCAGTCGATGTAGTCGACCAGCGACGCCAGATCCTGGTCGAGGATGACGTGGCGGCCCGGATTGACCGGGCGGTCGGGGATGATTTCGGTGCCCCAGCCACAGCAGTAGGCGTTGTCGCGCGCGTCGTTCAGCGACACCAGCTTCTGGCCCTTCTTCGCCGCGTGCTGTTCGCGGATCTTCACGTAGTCGGCCGCGACTTCGGCGGCGAAGGCGGCGCGGTGGTCGACCGACAGCAGGCTGGTGGTGACGCCGACCGCACGCGAGGCGTCCGGCACATAGACCACCGGCTGGTCGTAGTTGGGCGCGATCTTGATCGCGGTATGCGCGCGCGAGGTCGTCGCGCCGCCGATCAGCAGCGGAATGTCGAAGCCCTCGCGCTTCATTTCCGAAGCGACGTGGCTCATTTCCTCGAGCGATGGCGTGATCAGGCCGGACAGGCCGATCACGTCGGCCTTATGCTCGCGCGCCGCGTTCAGGATCTTCTCGCACGACACCATGACGCCCAGGTCGATCACGTCGTAGCCGTTGCAGCCGAGCACCACGCCGACGATGTTCTTGCCGATGTCGTGCACGTCGCCCTTCACCGTCGCCATGACGACGCGGCCCTTGGTTTCGCCGACCTTCTTCGATGCCTCGATGTAGGGCTGCAGATGGGCGACCGCCTGCTTCATCACGCGCGCCGACTTCACCACCTGCGGCAGGAACATCTTGCCGGCGCCGAACAGGTCGCCGACATGGTTCATGCCGGCCATCAGCGGACCTTCGATCACGGCCAGCGGCGGCTTGCCCTCGGCGGCCAGCCGCGCGCGCACCTCCTCGGTGTCCTCGACCACGAATTCGGTGATGCCCTTGACCAGCGCGTGCTCCAGCCGCTTGTCCACCGGCCACGCGCGCCACGCCAGATCCTTCTCGTTCTCGCGCGCCGACCCCTTCACCGTGATGGCGAATTCGACCAGCGCCTCGCCGGCGCCGGGGTGGCGGTTCAGCACCACGTCCTCGACCTTGTCGCGCAGCGGCTGCGGGATGTCCTCGTACACGCCGAGCTGGCCGGCGTTGACGATGCCCATCGACAGGCCGTTGCGGATCGCGTGGTACAGGAACACCGTGTGGATGGCTTCGCGCACCGGGTCGTTGCCGCGGAACGAGAAGCTCACGTTGGACACGCCGCCCGAGGTCTTGGCGTACGGCAGGTTGTTGTGGATCCAGCCGACCGCCTCGATGTAGTCGACCGCGTAGTTGTCGTGTTCGGCGATGCCGGTCGCGATGGCGAAGATGTTCGGGTCGAAGATGATGTCTTCCGGCGGGAAGCCCACGCTTTCGGTCAGCAGCCGGTAGGCGCGGGCGCAGATTTCGGTCTTGCGCGCGTACGTGTCGGCCTGGCCCTGCTCGTCGAAGGCCATCACGATGACCGCTGCGCCGTAGCGGCGCGCCAGCTTCGCCTGACGCAGGAATTCGGCCTCGCCTTCCTTCATCGAGATCGAATTGATGACGCCCTTGCCCTGTATGCACTTCAGGCCGGCTTCGATGACGCTCCACTTGGACGAGTCGAGCATCACCGGCACGCGCGAAATGTCCGGCTCGGAGGCGATCAGTTTGAGGAAGCGCTCCATCGCGGCGACCGAATCGAGCATCGCCTCATCCATGTTGATGTCGATGATCTGCGCGCCGTTCTCGACCTGCTGGCGGGCGACCGCGAGTGCGTCGTCGAAGCGGCCCTCGAGGATCATGCGCGCGAACGCCTTGGAGCCGGTCACGTTGGTGCGCTCGCCGACATTGACGAACAGCGCGTCGGCGCCGACGTTGAACGCCTCGAGACCGGACAGGCGCAGCTTGCGTTCGATCTCCGGCACGCGACGCGGCGCGATGTCCGCCACCGCCTGCGCGAAGGCGGCGATGTGGTCGGGCGTGGTGCCGCAGCAGCCGCCGACGATGTTCAGGAAGCCGGACTGCGCCCATTCGCGGATGTGCGCCACCATGTCGGCCGGCGTCTCGTCGTATTCGCCAAAGGCGTTCGGCAGGCCGGCGTTCGGGTGGGCCGACACATGGGTGTCGGCCAGGTGCGACAGCTCCTCGACGTGCTGGCGCATGTCCTTCGGGCCGAGCGCGCAGTTGAAGCCGAAGGAAATCGGGTTCGAGTGGCGCAGCGAATTCCAGAACGCTTCCGCCGTCTGGCCGGACAGCGTGCGGCCGGAGGCGTCGGTGATGGTGCCGGAAATCATGATCGGCCAGCGCCGCCCGGTCTGGTCGAAGAACTTTTCGAGCGCGAACAGCGCGGCCTTGGCGTTCAGCGTGTCGAAGATGGTTTCGACCAACAGCAGATCGGCGCCGCCCTCGGTTAGGCCATGCGCCGCGGCGACGTAGTCGTCGACCAGCTGGTCGAAACTGACGTTGCGGTAGCCCGGGTCGTTGACGTCGGGCGACAGCGAACAGGTGCGCGAGGTCGGGCCGAGCACGCCGGCGACGAAGCGCGGCTTGTCCGGATTCTTCGCCGTGTATGCGTCGCACACCTCGCGCGCCAGCCGGGCACCGGCCACGTTGAGTTCATGCACCACCGCTTCCAGGCCGTACTCGGCCTGCGAAATCACCGTCGCGTTGAAGGTGTTGGTTTCGATGATGTCCGCGCCGGCTTCGAGATAGGCGGCGTGGATGCCGCGGATCACGTCAGGTCGGGTCAGCAGCAGCAGGTCGTTGTTGCCCTTGAGATCCTTCGGATGGTCGGCGAAGCGGCTGCCGCGATAGTCGGCCTCGACCAGCTTGTGCCGCTGCACCATGGTGCCCATTGCGCCATCCAGCAGCAGGATGCGGCGGGCCATCAGGGATTTCAGCAGGTCGGTACAGTCGGGGCGGATCATCGAAGTCTCCGTGGTACGGCGAAGGACAGCATGCGGCGGTGGCCGCAAAAGCAAAAAACCCGCCGAACGCAGGGAGCGTACCGACGGGTCGTAACGCGCTTTAGCTGCATTTATAACGCGCCCGCAAGCTGAAAGCTCAAATCGGCGCGAACGCGCACATTAAGAGTGTGCGCGGTTCAAGTCAAGACGGGCGCGGCGGCGAAGTGCCGGTCCGCGCCCGCCCCGGCAGGCTTACTTCGTGTTCAGCGAGAGGATCCAGCCGACCAGCTTCGAAGCGTCGGCTTCGGTGATCGCGACGGCGTTGGGCGGCATCGCCAGACCGGTCACCTTGCCCTTCCAGTGGCTGGAGTAGGGGTTGGAGCCCTGCATCACGATCTGCGTGAGCTGGTTCTGCGCATCCTTGTTGTCCTTGTACTTGGCCGCCACGTCGCGCCAGGCCGGGCCGACCGGAGCACGGCCGTCCGGCAGCTTGCCCGGTTCGATGTGGTGACAGGTCAGGCAGCCGCTGGTGCTCGCGAGCTTGAGCATTTCGGTGTCCTTCGCTGCATCGGCCATGGCCAGCTGGCTGCCGGCGCCCAGCATCAGCAGGCCGGCGGTGAGTGCGGAACGGAGGGAAATCATGGTTGTTGCTCCTTGATGTATGAATGACCGGACAGCGCGCGCCGTGGTTCCCAGGCGCCTGCGTGTCGCAATGTTAGTACGCTAAGCCAGCGCCCGGATGACTGGATTGACCCACGTCAAGCCGATGTTGCGGCGCAATAACAATACGCGGTTTCGTGGCCTGGCGCCGGTCAGCAGCCACATTTCCTGCCAATCGGGCGTACTGCCAGCAGTTCGAGGGTTTCATCGATGCCTAGGCCGGATTCGAGCATGGCAGCGCCGTCGAAGCACCACGACAGGTCGGGGTGGGCGTCGAGTACGGCGGCACCGGTCGTGCTGTCGAACACCTCGTGTACCCAGCCGGCGGCTTCGACGCGGCTGCGCACCTGATAGCGCCGGTTCATGGCTGCAGCCGCCGGTAGCGCAGCCAGGCGATCCAGCCGGTCAGCACGAAACCGGCCATGCCGGCCGCCAGATGCAGTGGCTCGCCCCACAGCAGCGGCACCACCAGTCCGGCCGCCAGCGCATTGGTCAGCGACTGCGCGAAGCCCTGGCAGGACGACACCATGCCGCGTGCGCGCGGAAACAGGTCGAGCGCCAGCAGCGACAGCGTGGGCATCGCGATGGCCTGGCCGATGTTGTACAGCGCGACCGGCAGCACCGCCCAGGGCAGGCTGGCCGGCACCAGAAGATTGAGCACGACGTTGCCGGCCGCGGCGACCAGCATGAGGGTGTAGGCCAGCTTCAGCTGCGGCATCGGCGCCATGCGCCCGGCCAGCCGGCGGGAAATCCACGAGCCGGCCATCATGCCGGCTACCGTCGGGCCGAACAGCCAGGCAAAGCCCTGCGGCGACACGCCGAGGTGCTCCATCAGGAACACCGGCGCCGACAGCACGTACAGGAAGAAACCGGCGAAATTCATCGACACTGCGATCACCAGCGCCAGTAGTGCCGGATGGGCGTACATGTGCGCGTAGTCGCGCGCCAGTTTGACTGGATGCAGGCTGCGCCGGTGTGCCGGATCCAGTGTTTCCGGCAGGCGCATCAGGCAGACCAGCCACAGCAGCGCCGAATAGCCGGCGAGGAACCAGAATATGGCGCGCCAGCCGAAGGCGCCGAACACCCAGCCGCCGATGATGGGCGCGGCGGCAGGCGCCAGCGCGAACAGCATCTGTATGGTGCTCATCAGGCGCTGCGCCTGCGGACCGTCGAACAGGTCGCGCACGATGGCGCGGCCGACCACCATGCCGGCGCCGGAGCACATGCCGGCCAGCGCGCGTGCCAGCCACAGGTGTTCGATGCGGGTGGCCAGCGCGCAGCCGATCGAGGTGGCGCAGAACAGCGCGAGCGAGAACAGCACCACGCGGCGCCGGCCGAGTGCGTCGGCCAGCGCGCCGTGCCACAGGATCATCAGCGCGAAGGCGGCCAGATAGATGGTCAGCGACTGCTGGACCTCGACCTTGCTCGCGCCGAGGTCGGCGGCGATCGCCGGGAAGGCCGGCAGATAGGTGTCGATCGCGAACGGGCCGATGGCGGACAGCCCCGCCAGCATCAGGGCCAGGCCGCGCGGTGCCGTGTTCACTTCGCCGGTGCCGGTGCGGGCGCTGGCATGGCGGGCACGACGCGCTTCTCCCCGTCCGGCACGTCGACCACGCGGATGTCGCTGACGAAATACTGGGTTTCGCCGAAGCAGCTGGTCGGCACGCCGAGGTGCTGCTCGTAGTGCAGCGACACGCGCTGGCCCATGCTGTCGTTCAGCTTCTGCGCCACGGCGGCATCGCGCACGCTGAATTCGAACTTCTCGGTCAGCGTGCCGGGCATGGTCACCATCGCCAGCTCGCCTTCCCAGGTCTTGCACAGCCAGCCCTTGTGCGAAAACTTCTGCACGTAGCCGGCACGCTCGCCGCTGGAATAGCTCCAGTTCAGCACGACCCAGGTGTAGCCGCCGAACAGGGCGAGGATCAGGGCGAGGATGGACAGGATGCGCATGGTGGAGCTCCGGTGTGCGGAATCAGAGGCCGAGCCGCTGCCAGATGGTGGAGGTCAGTCCGGCCTGGTTCAGCGTGTAGAAGTGCAGGCCGGGTGCGCCGCCGGCCAGCAGGCGCTCGCACAGCGTGGTCACCACGTCCAGGCCATAGGCCTTAACCGATGCCGCGTCGTCGCCGAAACCTTCGAACTTGCGGCGCATCCAGCGCGGGATTTCCGCGCCGCAGGCTTCCGAGAAGCGCGAAATCTTGGTGAAGTTGGCGATCGGCATGATGCCGGGGAAGATCGGCGCCTCGACGCCCAGCGCGCGCGCGTCGTCGACGAAGGCGAAGTAGGCGTCGGTATTGTAGAAATACTGCGTGATCGCCGAATCGGCGCCCGCTTTCATCTTGCGCACGAAGGCCTGCAGGTCCTTCTCGGCGCTCTGCGCCTGCGGATGCACCTCGGGATAGGCGGCCACCTCGATGTGGAACCAGTCGCCGGTTTCCTGGCGCACGAACTCGACCAGCTCGTTGGCGTAGCGCAGGTCGCCCGGATCGACCACGCCGGACGGCAGGTCGCCGCGCAGCGCCACCATGTGGTGGATGCCTTCGGCCTTGTAGCGCGCCAGCGTCTGCCGCAGGTTGTCGCGGGTCGAACCGATGCACGACAGGTGCGGCGCCGCGTTCAGGCCTTCCGCCTTCATCTCCAGCACGGTTTCCAGCGTGCGATCGCGCGTGGTGCCGCCGGCGCCGTAGGTCACCGAAAAGAAGGCCGGATTGAGCTGGCGCAGCTGGCGGCGCGTGGCGCGCAGCTTTTCCGCGCCTTCGTCGGTCGCGGGCGGGAAGAATTCAACGCTGCAGATGCGCTTGTTCGAGTCGTTCATCGTGATGTGTTCCGGGGTGCTTCGCGGCATGCAGGAAAAATTCGCGGTTGCCGTCGCCGCCCGTGATCGGGCTGTCGAAATAGTCCAGTGCGATGAGACCGTTCGCGTCGGCGAACGTGCGCATGCGCACCTCCAGGGCCGCGTATTGTGCCGTATCGCGCACGATGCCGCCCTTGCCCAGCGCTTCCGGGCCCAGTTCGAACTGCGGCTTGACCAGCGTCAGCACGCTGCCGTGCGGCGCCAGCAGTGCCGGCCAGCGCGGCAGCAGCAGGGTCAGCGAGATGAAGCTGGCGTCGCACACCACAAGGTCGAAGCCGCCGGCCGGCATGTGCCGGCCCAGCGCGTCGGCGTCCAGCGTGCGTGCGTTCAGGTGTTCGATACAGACGATGCGGGCGTCGCCGCGCAGCCGTGCGTCGAGCTGGCCATGGCCGACATCGACACCGACCACGCGGGCGGCGCCGGCTTGCAGCAGGCAGTCGGAAAAGCCGCCGGTCGACTGGCCGACGTCCAGGCAGTCCAGTCCGGTGACGTCCAGTCCGGTGTGCGCCAGTGCGCCGGCCAGCTTCAGACCGCCGCGCGATACGTAGCGGTCGTCGTCGCTGGTCTCGACCTTCAGTTCGATGCCGTCGGGGATGTCCTGCGACGGCTTGGTCACCGTACTCCAGCCGGCGCCGCTCGCGGCGGACACCCGACCGGCGGCGATCAGCGCCTGCGCGACGGTGCGCGAGCGGGCAAGCTGGCGGGCAACGAGGGTCTGGTCTGCTCTCATGGCGGTGGCGGTCGGAACGGCCGCCGATGAAACCCGAGAACGGCCGCCGCCGCAAGCGCTGCCTGTGTGCCTGCCCGGAGGCAGGCGCGCCGGATCAGGCGGCGGGGCGGTCACCCGGCGCACGGCGCCGGCGGCTGACTGCCGCCAGCATGCCGATGCCGGCCAGCCACATCGCGGCTTCCGCGGGTTCCGGGACGGCGGTGACGGAAATCGCGTCGATGAAGGGGCCGGCCGCGGCGTAGACGGTCGATGTGCTGCGGAAGCCCAGCGTGCTGCTGGTGGCCGAGGCCTGCACGAGGAAGGAATGACCTTCCCAGCGCAGATTGCTCCAACGGTCGCCGCTCTGGTGCAGATAGGTCGCCGCGTCCGCGGTCGCGCCATTCCACAGCGCCACGAGGCTCTTGGCGCCGTCGGCTGACGTGCTGCCATTGGGGCCGGCGTTGCCGGACATCCAGTAGTCGACGCGGTACCACTGGCCGGCGATCGTGTCGAAGGTCTGGCTGATCGTGCCCGGTCCCTGGGTGCCGTTGAGGTCGACGAACCACAGCCCCTCCATGGCCGCGCCCACCGTGTCGCCGGCACCGCTGTAGCCGGCCTTGACGTATTCGATGTTGGCTCCGGACACGGTCCAGCCGTTGGCGGTCGTGTTCGCGGATACGGTCTCTATGTAACCGGCGGCGCTGGATTCGAGACTGCCGTTGGCCAGCGGGGCGGCGAAGGAGAGCGCCGGTGCGGCGGCGAGGGCTGCGGTGGACAGCAGGCGCAGGATGGCTGACATGGATAAAACCTCGATCGTTATTGTTTGGTCATGCGAGCGTAGCAGCGTGCCGGACTCATTGGGTCGCGCTGGGCGGCAAGCCGCTTTCCAGAATCCAAAAAAGTGTGTCGACCGCAAAAAAATCACGCGTCCGTCAGCGGGGGCGGATGACCGGGCTCACACCTCGAGCGGATCGACGTCGACATGCCAGCGCAGGCCGCGGGCGATGCGCAGGCGGTACAGATTGGCCATCAGGGGCAGCAGCAGTGCGCGCAGCTGCGGCCGGCTGCGCGACTCGATCACCAGCTGGGCGCGTTCGCGACCGGCCCGGCGCACCATGCGCATCGGCACCGCGTCGTAGACCTGCACGCCATCCACCTCCAGCGCCAGCGCCGCGCGCCGCGCCGCCGCCAGGAAGTCGAGTGCCGGCGGCAGTTCCGGCGCGTCGGCGCTCAGCATGATCTGGAAGCCGTGCGGCGGCAGGCCGAGCAGCGCGCGTTCCTCGAGCTGGCTGCGCGCGAAGCCGTCGAAGTCGTGCGCGCGCAGCGCGGCGAACAGCGGATGCTCCGGCTGCGCGGTCTGGATCAGTACCTCGCCGGCGGTGCCGGCGCGTCCGGCGCGTCCGCCGACCTGCATCAGCTGGGCGAACAGCCGCTCCTGCGCGCGGAAGTCGGCGGCGTGCAGCGAGGCGTCGGCGCCCACCACGCCGACCAGCGTGATGCCGGGAAAATCGTGGCCCTTGGCCAGCAGCTGCGTGCCGACCACGAGGTCGACCTGGCCGGAACGGATCAGGTCGAGCTGCTGCTGCCAGTGCTCGCGCCCGCGCACGTTGTCGCGGTCGATGCGCAGCAGCCGTGCGTTGGGGAAGCGGCCGGCCAGCGTTTCCTCCAGCCGCTGCGTGCCGCGGCCATAGCCCTGGATGTCCTGGTTGCCGCATTTCGGGCAGGCGTGCGGTACCGGACCCTCGGCGCCGCAGTGGTGGCAGCGCAGCCGCCGGTCGGCGGCGTGCAGCACCAGGTGGGCGGTGCATTGTGTGCAGCCGGCCGCCCAGCCGCAGGCCGGGCAGGACAGCACTGGCGCGTAACCGCGCCGGTTGATGAACAGCAGGCTCTGTTCGCCGCGTTCGAGGCGCGACTGCACGGCCCGGACCAGCGGCGCGCTCAGCCCGTCGTCGGCGCGAAACACCCGGGTGTCGATCAGGTGCACCTCGGGCAGGCTGGCCGCACCGGCGCGCGTGGTCAGCCGCAGCCAGCGGTAGCGGCCGTCGATCGCGTGGCGCAGCGATTCCAGCGACGGCGTGGCGCTGCCCAGCACGATGGGCACGTTTTCGTTGCGTGCGCGCCAGATCGCGACGTCGCGCGCCGAGTAGCGCACGCCTTCGGTCTGGCGGAACGAGGCGTCGTGCTCCTCGTCGAGCACGATGCAGCCCAGCCGCGGCAGCGGCGCAAATACCGCCAGCCGTGTGCCGAGCAGGATGTCCGCCTCGCCCGACTGCGCGGCCGCCCAGGCCATGGCCCGGGCGCCGTCGCTCATTTCGCTGTGCATCACGTGCAGGCAGGCGCGCGGGAAGCGGGCGGCAACACGGCTCTGCAGCTGCGGTGTCAGCGCGATTTCCGGCACCAGCAGCAGGCTCTGCCGGCCGGCGGCGATCTGCGCCTCGATCAGTCGCAGATAGACCTCGGTCTTGCCGCTGCCGGTTACGCCGTGCAGCAGGCTGACCGCGTAACCGGGGTCTGCCTGCAGCGCGGCCAGTGCAGCAGCCTGATCGGCGCCCAGCACGTGGGCCGCTTCGGCCGCCGAGCTGGACAGCGCGGTTTCGATGTGGCCGGCGTCGATCAGACGCTCCATCACCACGCCCGCGCGGGCCGACAGTGCGCGCAGCTCGCCTTCGTTCAGCGTGCCGGCCTCGATCAGTGCGGCGATCAGCTTGCGGCCGACGTCGCGTGCCGGCAGCGTGTCGAGCGCGGCACGGCCGGCGTCGGTGGCGCGCAGGCGGCGGCTGGCGCGCTGCGCACGGGTGGCGCTGATGGCCGGCGGTGCGGCCATCGCGGCCACTTCACCTATCGGCTGCTGGTAATAAGCGGCGACGAATTCCACCAGCGCCCGCCAGCCTGCGGGCAGCGGCGGACTGGAGGTATCCACGGCCAGCAACGGCTTGACGCGGCTGGCGTCCATGTCGCCCGCCGGTGCCCAGCCCCAGGCGATGCCCCACAGCTCGCTGCGTCCGAACGGCACGCGGACCCGGCGGCCGGGTTCGGCATCCGGAAAGTCCGACGCGTCATAGTCGAAAAGTGTCGGAATCGGTCTGGCCAGAGCCACCTGCAACAGCGTTCCGGGTGCGATTGCTGCACTGCTTTTCGAGCCCTGTCGCGGGCTGTCAATGGATTCAGTGACTTGCGGCATATCGTTCGAGAAGACTGGTCGCTGTTGTCCGCAACGCACTCATCCGGCAGGGGTTTGGAGCATGAAAAGGCTGTGGATAACTTTGTGGGAAACTTCGTGCCGATCAGTGACTTGACGGCAGGCAAGTTCCATCAAATTTTTGAACAGGCGTCAAGAAAAAAAATTTTCCTTCAAAATCATAATCTTGACTTTGAAGGGTAAAACCACGCTGCCATCAATGGCTTACCGGCGCCCTGAGCGGCCGACTGTGCATAAGTCAACCCCTGATCAACTTTTTGCATGCCCTGCGCAAAGCTGCACAGGGCGCCGATCAGCCGCGGGTGCCGGCACGAATCGCCCGGCTGTGGCGGTGCACGGCCTCGACCAGAGCTGAAACGTGCTCCGGAGGCGTGTGTTGGGAGATGCCGTGTCCGAGGTTGAACACATGGCCCGGGTGCGGACCGAAGTTGTCCAGGATGCGTTCGGCTTCCCGGGCGATGGCTGCCGGGTGCGCGAACAGCGCGGTCGGATCGAAGTTGCCCTGCAGGGCGACCTTGTGCCCGACGCGCCGGCGCGCTTCGCCGATGTCGGTGGTCCAGTCCAGTCCGAGCGCGTCGGCGCCGGCCTCGACCTGCGCCTCCAGCCACTGGCCGCCGCCCTTGGTGAACATGATGACCGGCACGCGCTCGCCGTCGTGCTCGCGCCTGAGGCCGGCGATGATGCGCTGCATATAGGCGAGCGAGAACTCGCGGTAGCCGTGTGCCGACAGCGCGCCGCCCCAGGAGTCGAAAATCATCACCGCCTGCGCGCCGGCTTCGATCTGGGCGTTCAGGTAGGCGGTGACCGCGTCGGCAGTGATGCCCAGCATGTGGTGCAGCAGGTCCGGGCGGTCCAGCATCAGCGTCTTCAGGTGGCGGTAGTCGTCCGACGCGCCACCCTCGACCATGTAGCAGGCCAGCGTCCACGGGCTGCCGGAAAAGCCGATCAGCGGCACCGAGTTGTCGAGCGCGCGGCGGATTTCGCCGACTGCGTCGATCACGTAGCGCAGTCCGTCCATTGGGTCCGGTGCCTGCAGCGCTCGGATGGCGGCTTCCGTGCGCAGCGGGCGCTCGAACTTCGGCCCCTCGCCCTCGGCGAAATACAGGCCCAGGCCCATCGCGTCCGGCACCGTCAGGATGTCGGAGAACAGGATGGCGGCGTCCAGCGGAAAGCGCTCCAGCGGCTGCAGCGTGACTTCGCAGGCCATGGCCGGCGACTTGCACAGCTGCAGGAAACTGCCGGCACGCCGGCGCGTGGCGCAGTATTCCGGCAGGTAGCGGCCGGCCTGGCGCATCAGCCAGATCGGCGTGTAATCGGTGGGCTGGCGCAGCAGTGCGCGCAGGAAGGTGTCGTTGCGGGGTGCGGACATGATGGTTCCTCGGATGAGCCGGCAAGGATAGCCGATCGCCGGCACCCTGGCCCCCGGGAAGGCGGTTCCGCCGCGTTGATCTGCGTCAGACCTTGCCCAGCATCCCCTCGCGTTCGATGAAGTCGATGATGGCGTCCAGGCTCTGGCCGGTCTTCATGTTCGAGAACACGAAGGGCCGTTCGCCGCGCATCTTCTTCGCGTCGCGCGCCATGACTTCGAGCGAGGCGCCGACCATCGGTGCCAGATCGATCTTGTTGATGATCAGAAGGTCGGACTTGCAGATGCCCGGCCCGCCCTTGCGCGGAATCTTGTCGCCGGCGGCCACGTCGATCACGTACAGCGTCAGGTCGGACAGCTCGGGGCTGAAGGTGGCGGCGAGGTTGTCGCCGCCGGATTCGATCAGGATCACTTCCAGCCCGGAAAAGCGGGCGTTCAGCCGGGCAACCGCCTCGAGGTTGATCGAGGCGTCCTCGCGGATCGCGGTGTGCGGGCAGCCGCCGGTCTCCACGCCGATGATGCGCTCCGGCGGCAAGGCCTCGTTGCGCACCAGAAACTGCGCATCCTCCTCGGTGTAGATGTCATTGGTGACGGCGGCAATGTTGTAGCGCGTGCGCAGCGCGCGGCACAGCGCCAGCGTCAGCGCCGTCTTGCCGGAGCCGACCGGGCCGCCTATGCCCACGCGCAGCGGCGGGCGGGGCTGGGTGGTGGTGTTCATCGGGGTCCTTTCACGGAGGGTTCAAGTGATGGTTCGGCGTGTTCGCGATCATGGTTCGCTCCTGCGAGGGACGGTCGGCGTGTTTTTGTAGGAGCGACCCATAGTCGCGACGCGGGCGCTGATCAACGGCAGGCGCGGATTTGGCGTCGGGAATCGCGAGCATGGCTCGCTCCTACAGTGGCGTTCCGGGTTCATGAACGGAACAGCCGCGAATACTGGGTTTCATGGCGGCAGCTGGCCAGCGCCAGACCCAGCGAGAAACTGCTCCAGCGCGCGCGCGGCAGTGTGATGGCCGTTGCAACGCGCGCCGGGATGGCCTCGCCCAGCGTCATCAGCAGCCGCTGGCCGGCGGTCTGGCCCAGCGGTACCGCCTTGAGCGCCGCCATCACCTGGTTTTCCGCCCAGGCCCAGGTCCAGGCGGTCAGTGCCGGCTCGACCGGCACGTCCAGCGCGACCGCCGCGCCGGACCACGCGGTCGGGAAGGCGGGTTCGGTCAGTCCGGCCAGCACGTCGGCCACCGCGCTGCAGGCATCCAGCGCCTTCAGCAGCTGCACGCACGAGTAGCCCATCTGCACGGTTTCGGCGCGCAGTTCGGCGCCTTCGCGGCTGGCCAGATAGTCGTCGTTGAGCGCATGCAGCGCCGTTGTGTCCGTTTCGGACCATGCGTGCATCAGCGCGGCCAGCAACGGCAGCTCGAACTGCGCGATGCCGGCGTCGAGCACCGCGACTATCCACTCGCCGGCATCCTGCTCGTTGCGGATGGCACCGCAATCGACCTGCCACTCCAGCCCCTGCGAATAGCTGAACGCGCCGACCGGTAGCGTCGGGCTGGCCAGATGCAGCAGGCGGACCAGCGCGAGCGGGGTCATCGACATGCGCGCTTGCCGGACGACGGCAATCCCGCTGCGGGTCCGGTCCGTGCCGGAAGCGACTGCCCCATCGCGCTCAGGCTCCGCCCGAGAACAGGTGCAGTTTCGCGCCGGTTTCTTCGGCGTGGGCATGCGTGTGGTGTGCCGCGTGCCCGCCGTAGGCGCCGGCTTCCGGCTCGAAGGGTGCGTCGGTCTCGCTGACCGCCAGCCCCAGGCCGGCCAGCATCTGCGCCAGCACGTGGTCGGCGGCCAGGCGCAGCAGGTCGCGCTGCACTTCGACCGCGACGTGGCGGTTGCCCAGGTGGTAGGCGGCGCGCGCGATCAGCAGCGGGTCATCGCTGCGCGCCTCGATCACGCGCTCGGGCGCCGATGCGACGCGCACCACGCGGCCGTCGTTGCCGGCCAGCAGGTCGCCGCCGCGCAGTATCGTGCCGCGCGCCAGGAACAGTCCGACCTCCTCGCCCGAATCGAGCCGCGTGCGCAGCCGGCACTTGCCGCGCAGTTCGAAGCTCATGGTCAGCGTTTCGGTCGGTACGGCGTCGGCCGGGGCGAAGGTTTCTATCAGGAGCATGGTGGAAGGGGGCAACGGGTTACCGGTAGGAAAGCAGTTATCGCGCCAGTCCTGCCGCCACGTCGCGGAATGATTGAAGGGCGGCCTCAAGGTGCTCGATGATTTCCTGCTGCAGCACGTCCGGCGGCGGCAGGTCGTCCAGCTTGCCCAGGCTGTCGTCCTTCAGCCAGAAGATGTCCAGACTGGCCTTGTCGCGCGCCACCAGCGCTTCGTGCGTGAAGTAACGGAAGCGTTCGTTCTCCGTTCGTTCATGCCGGTTGTCGGGTCGGTAACACTCGATGAAGTCCTGCAGGTCTGCAAGCTTCAGCTGCCGGGTCTTCAGCGTGAAGTGCATGTTGGTGCGCAGGTCGTAGATCCACACTCCTTTTGTGTGCACCTTGCCGTCCTTCGGGCGTGCGTCGAAGAACAGTACGTTCGCCTTCACGCCCTGTGCGTAGAAGATGCCGGTCGGCAGGCGCAGCAGCGTGTGCACGTCGCAGGTTTCCAGCAGCTTGCGACGTATCTTCTCGCCCGCACCGCCCTCGAACAGCACGTTGTCGGGCAGCACCACGGCGGCCTGACCGTTGTCCTTCAATATGGTGACGATGTGCTGCAGGAAGTTGAGCTGCTTGTTCGACGTGGTTTCCCAGAAGTCCTGCCGCTGGTAGGTCAGCGCATCGCGGTCCTCTTCCCCATCCTCATTGGTGATGGTCATGCTGCTCTTCTTGCCGAAGGGCGGATTGGCCAGCACATAGTCGAAGCGTTTGCCGGGGTCTGAAATCAGCGCATCGGTGCGTTCCACCAGCGGTTCGCCATCCAGTTCACCGATGTTGTGAAGGAACAGGTTCATCAGGCACATGCGGCGCGTGCCGGGCACGATTTCGTTGCCGTGGAAGGTCCGGTCGCGCAGGAATTCCTTCTGCCGCTTGTTCAGGTTGGCGTCCGGGCGGTTCAGCCAGTTGTAGGCGCCGAGAAAGAAACCGCCGGTGCCGCAGGCCGGATCGGCGATGGTTTTCATCGGCGCCGGCTGCACGCAGGCCACCATGGCCTCGATCAGCGCGCGCGGCGTGAAGTACTGGCCGGCTCCGCTCTTCGTGTCTTCCGCATTCTTCTGCAGCAGGCCCTCGTACAGGTCGCCCTTGGTGTCGGTATCGAGGCTGATCCAGCGCTCGGCGTCGATCATCTGCACCAGCCGCGCCAGCTTGGCCGGGTCCTGTATCTTGTTCTGCGCCTTGAAAAAGATCGCGCCCAACATGCCCGGCTCCTGCCCCAGCTTGTGCAGCACACTCAAGTAGTGTGCCTCCAGCGGCTCGCCGGTGCGGTTGCGCAGGGTCGTCCAGTCGCAGCTTTTCGGGATGTGCGTGTTGCGCTCGTACGGCGGCTCGGAATACTCGTGCGCCAGCTTCAGGAACAGCAGATAGGTGAGCTGTTCAAGGTAGTCACCGTAGCCCACGCCATCGTCGCGCAGCGTGTGGCAGAAATTCCAGACCTTCTGGACGAGGGTTGAAGCATTCATGGGGGTGTAAAGAGGTTGTGGCGAGCGTCCGGGATAATAAGTGGTTTCGCAAGCCATTGTTTTATAAACAAAACCATGTCGATCGGGGTTTGTTATCCGGCCGCATGGATAACAAACGGTTCTTCCCGGTGTTTGCCTGACCGGGTTTGCGAGCTCCTGTGGTAGCAGGCTGAGCTCCTGTGCTAAAGGCCAGAGCTCCTGTGGCAAGACACCTGCCGATGTCGCTCGTCATCGCAGCGATCATGCTGCCTGTCTGCTTACCCCCTGCCCGGAATCATCAGCCTGCTGCAACGTCGATTCTGCGCGGGCGTCGTTGATCCGACGCATGCACAGTGCGGCACGGGATCAGCAAAGCTGATTACCGCAACAGGGATAATGAGAAAAAAACAAGCTCATGTTTTTAATATTTTTTTTGTTCCATTCTGGTTGTTATCCAGGCATCTGGATAACAACCGGCCTGCTCCGACGCAGGATTGCGTGCGTATCCACCATCTGGCGCCTGCAGATTCGAGGATAACAAGCAATCTGCAGCCGGTTGTTTTTAAACAAAATTATCAGGCGGTCGCCGTTGTTATCCGACGGACTGGATAACAAACTGCTCATCCCCGGTTAATCCGGATTAACCGGGTTCGTTGCCATCCTCCAGCCTGCCGGGCAACAACTCCTCCTGCCCGATGTCGTTCTGCAGTGGCTTGTAATAGACCATGTTGCGCTTGGCCCGGGTCGGGTCGGCCACCAGCACACCCTGATCGACCCAGCGCTTCAGCAGCTTCGATGCCTTCAGCGTGTCGAGGCTGGCGATCCTGCACAGATCGGCGTTGCCGATTGCGCCGTTGCGATCCATCCAGTCGCTCACCTGCTCCCAGACCGGCGGGCGCTCCTCGTTCAGCAGCATGACCATGATGGCTTCCTGCGCCTGTTCCTTCAGCTCCGAATAGAACGGCGGGAACAGCTTGCTGGCCTGCATCACGCTGAACATCATGCGAACGCCTTCGCCGGCATCGACATTGGGCGGGTCGGGAAACTCGCGCAGGTTGCGCGCCAGCAAGAGGTTGCGCGAGAACGAGCCGGCGCGCTGGATATTGGCTGCGCTGATCTTGCCGGCGAACAGGCCGGGGCTTTCAATCTCGATGCGGTTGTCGAAGATGCGGATCCGGATGTCGCGGTTCAGGTGGTAGTCGCGGTGGATCACCGCGTTGGTGATGGCTTCCTTGATCACCCGCTCCGGGTAGCGGTGCACGGTCCGGAAGCCGGATGCCGCCAGCGTCAGCCCCTCGGCTAGTTCATCCATCAGATAGGCGTGTGCGCGGGTGATCTGCTGGTACAGCGGGCCGGATATCGTTTTCGGCGTCTTTTTCAGGTTCGGAACTTCGCCCTGTTCGATCTTGTTGCCGCGGTAATGGAACACCCGTATGTCCGCCCGCGTGCCTGACGCCGCCAGCAGCGCGCCGGGCTCGTCGGCGAACAGCAGCACGGCGGCGCGCAGTGGTTTCAGTTCGGTGCCGACCTTCTGCGCCAGCCCGATGCGGGACAACTGCTCTGGCAGTTCGCTGCCCGACAGCCCGCGCGCCTGCCGGAACAGTCGCCAGGCATCGGTATCGAGCAAGTCGAAATCGACCTCCACGGGCTCGGATTCGGCACTGCGTACGCCGCGCCGATACGACAGCTCGGTGATCTCGGCTGCATTCATCACCCGGTTGCTTGCCTCGCCGCGCATCCAGGTGCCGCCATCGAGGATCGAGTGCACCTTGTCGCTGCGAGGCACCCGGATACGCAACAAGGCGCCTTGCGAACCGTCGCGCAAAGTGCAGGGCAGGCGCTGCAGTTCGAGATCGCCCACTGAAGGCTGTAAATGCGTTGCCAACTTGCGCAGCAACTCATCGACGGCTTCCGGGTTTTCGCCGATGCCATACAGGCGAGCAATGCCTCGTTCCTTGCCGGGATCTTCGATACCCAGCAGGAGCGAGCCGCCCTCGGTATTTGCCATCGCGCAGATCGTTTCAAGCGCCTTGCCCACCATCTTGCCGGACACGCGCTTGCATTCGAATCGCTGGGTTTCGGGCGCCTGCAGCATGAGCTTGATTACTGCATGGCTCACTTCCGGCGAGAGGGTTTCATGCATGAGAGGTTTTCCTCGTGCGTCGGGTCGGGCGGCCATGGTTGTGCACCTCGCGCTCGGCGCGGATGCGCGCGAGCAGTGTGCTGGCCGGTTCGTCGTTCGGGTTCTGTGGAACGAGCTGGCCGGCGAAGGCGGCTTTGAGGAGATTCTTGCGCTGGGCGGTGGCTTGTCGGAGAGCTTGTTTGATCGCCGTCTCTTGGGTTGATATGCGCTCTGATTCTGTCTCAAGCACAGAAACTATCTCTGTCTGCTCGGGCAATGGCGCTATTGGCAGTACAAGCTTCTCGAACTTCGATTTGTTCAAAATCGGGAGAGTGGTTGCAGACGCATTCTCAATTATCTGTCGCTGTCCAGCGCCGCTGACCATCAGCCAATAAACAAACTCAGGAATGACTCCACCTTCCGAAACCGACAGCGCATTGATCTGCTGATTCGTCGCGCAGGAAACACGGGCGAATCCGGTCTTGCCGATGGTTGCGCCAATACATGTCACCAGAACCGAGTTCTCGGGAAGCACTCGCCCCATTGCTGCGCCGGCTTCTGAGAGCCTCTCGCGAGATTGTTCAACGTAGTAGCCCGCATCGAGGTCGCCAGGCTTAAAGAAG
This sequence comes from Betaproteobacteria bacterium, assembly GCA_020621405.1. Taxonomy (GTDB): domain Bacteria; phylum Pseudomonadota; class Gammaproteobacteria; order Burkholderiales; family Rhodocyclaceae; genus Methyloversatilis. The sequence goes on along the minus strand of JAHRYN010000002.1, from coordinate 826,769 downwards.
GGAATAGCGTCGCCAAAGTTCTCCGCATCATTAGTCGATGGTGTAGAACCTGTCGTGACTTCACCCAACTGCGCCACGCTTGCCCAGGCCCAGCCCTCGGGCAACATCGGCAATTTCTCAGTGTCGGGTCGCACCGGTTCTGGATATTTCGCCTGCCACCCCTTCTGCGGCGTCTTGCCCTGTTCCTTGAACTTCGCCAGTTGTCGCGCTTCCCAGCGGGCGCGGCGTTCGGAGAGGATGCGGGCCAGCAGGTCAGCACCGGTCTCCTGGGGGGTGCCGCGCGCGGCGCGTCGGGCGCGCCAGCCGGCGGTGAGGACGCCTTCGACAGCGGCTTTCAGCAGCGACTGCCGGTACAGCGTCAGCTTCTTCTGCGCCGCCTTCAGTTCGGCCACGCCGGCGTCGAGGTCGGACAGCAGTTCTTCGAGTTTTTCGATGATGCGGGTTTGTTCCGCGCGCGGTGCAACCGGCAATTGGGTGGCGCAGAGCCAATTGGTCGGCACGCGCATCTGTCCGGCGCTACCGGTCATGTTCTGACGGGCTAACTCCCGGAAAGTCGTTCGCGATAGGAAGTACGCAAGCCACTTTGGCTCAACGGCATCGCCCGCTCGAAGGACATGGAATTCGGTTGAACCGTAAGCGATGTGATTCGAAAGTGTCGGTACCAACGCGACCTTGCCGTTCTCCATGCATGGGGTGATTTTCGCGAAGAGCACATCATTCGCAGTGAACGACGTGTAGCCCTTCCGGACTTCGCCGAGAGGGCGTTGTCGTGAGACGTCGATACCGCCGAATTCTTCGGTTACCGCCGTCATCGGCACGAAATGAACAGTGAGCGGATCTGCTCCGGGCACCGGGCTGAATGAACGCGGATTGATATCGGCGACAGCTTCGATCGGGGCATAGCTCCAAGAGGCCGGAAGCGGCGGAGTTGCGCTCAAGCCACCAACTCCTCATTCATTTCCTTCATCACTTCATCCAGTTGTTCGCCGAACAGCGACCATGCCTTCTGCAGACCGCCGCGTGCCGCGAAGGCGGCGTAGTCGAAGTCGTCACGTTCGATGCGGCAGCTGCTGGCGATGTGGTCCTTGATCAGGCGCAGCCATTCGGTCTGTTCCGGCGTGAAGGCGGTGGCGCGCTGCGCGTTGTGGCGGAAGATCCACTCCTGGAAGCGGCGGTCAACCTGTTCGGCGAAAGGTTTCAGTTCGTTGTCCAGCCCGAGGGCGAAGCGCACCAGTGCGATCAGGTCGGTGAGCTGGCGGCGGGTGTCGCCGCCGCTGACCCGGGTGCCCTGCACGCGGGCGTAGGCGGCCCACAGCCGTTCGTTGGTGAGCAGCAGCGGCGGGCGGGCTAGGGTTTCATGCAGGTCTTCGATCATGTCGAAGGTGAGCGCACGGCGCTGGTAGGGCTGCTGGTAGAAGAAGTTGAGCGCATCTATGTCGTCGCGGTGTGCGGCGATGTAGTCGGCGAAGGTGGCGATGACCTTGTTCGCCTCGTTCTCGGCCTGCGCGCTGTAACCGGCGAAGGTGACGGTGTCGAGGTTGAGATGGTCGATCAGCTGTTCGCGCTCGCGGCGGGCGGATTCTATCTGTTCGCGCAGCTCGGGTCTGTCGAAGGGCGCGCAGGCGGCGGCCAGGCGCAGTGCACGGGCGGCGGCCAGTTCGGCATCGGTCAGCGAGTCCTCGTTGCGTGCGATGTCCTGGGCGCAGGCGGTGGCGAGCGCGGTGTCGACGATGCCGTCCGGGTTCAATGCGTTGATCAGTGCGCGGCCCAGTTCGCCGACCGGCACGCCGCCGGACACTTTTTCGATGCGCGCCTGCGCCTTGTCGTCGAGCTGCTTTGCCAGCCGCACCAGACGGTTGGCGAGCGACAGCACGGTGTCGTCGTCGCGCTGGCCAATGGCGATGCCCTGCAGCAGGTCCTTCAGCGCCACGCCTGGCCTCTTTTCCAGCGGCCGGCTGTCGGTCTTCAGCGACTTTTCGACGCCGACCGCGTCGATCAGCACGAAGCGGGTCTTGGCGCTGTCGGCGCTGTTGCTGACCCGCCGGAGGTCGTCGAAACCGAGGCTGCGCACGCCGCGCCCCTTCATCTGTTCGTAATAGCCGCGCGAACGCACGTCGCGCATGAACAGCAGCACTTCGAGCGGCTTCACGTCGGTACCGGTGGCGATCATGTCGACGGTGACCGCGATGCGCGGGTGGTAGTCGTTGCGGAAGCTGGCGAGCAGGCTGTCCGGGTCTTCGTCGGTGCGGTAGGTGACCTTCTTGCAGAAGGCGTTGCCCTGCCCGTACACCTCGCGCACGATCTGGATGATGTCGTCGGCGTGGCTGTCGGTCTTGGCGAAGATCAGTGTTTTCGGCGTTTCGCGGCGGGTCGGGAAAATCTGCGTTTCGACTGCGTGCTTCATCGTTTCGATCACGCGGCGGATCTGGCTCGGGTTCACCACCGAACGGTCGAGGTCGCGGCCGGTGTAGGCCTCGTCCTCTTCGGTCTGCGCCCAGCGCTTCCGGCGCGTGAGCCGGTCGCGGTGGTCGATGAATTCGCGCGCCTTCAGCTCGGCACCCTTCTTCGTGACTTCGGTTTCGATCTCGTACACGTCGTAGCCGACGTTCACGCCGTCGGCCACCGACTGTTCATAGGTGTATTCGGCGACGATGTTCTCGTTGAAGAAGCCGAAGGTGCGCTTGTCCGGCGTGGCGGTCAGGCCGATCAGGAAAGCGTCGAAGTAGTCGAGCACCTGCTTCCACAGGTTGTAGATCGAGCGGTGGCACTCGTCGATGATGACGAAATCGAAGGTTTCGACCGGAATGGCGCCGTTGTAGCGCACCAGCCGGGGCTGCCTGCCGGGCTGCAATTCATGCAGCGAAATGTCGTCGGCGCTGTCGTCGATGGCTTCGCCGGACAGCACCGAGTACATGCGCTGTATGGTCGAGATCACCACCTGCGCATGCGGGTCGATGCGCGGGCCGGCCAGGCGCTGCACGTTGTACAGCTCGGTGAAGGTGCGGCCGTCGTCCGGCGGCGTGTAGGCCATGAATTCCTGGTGCGCCTGCTTGCCGAGGTTGCGCGTGTCGACCAGAAAGAGCACGCGTTTCGCGCCGCCGAACTTGAGCAGGCGATACACGGCGGTGATGGCGGTGAAGGTCTTGCCGGCGCCGGTCGCCATGTGTATCAAGGCGCGCGGCTTGTTCTGCGCCAGAGACTTTTCGAGTCCAGTGACGGCGGCGATCTGGCAGTCGCGCAGATTGCGCGTCGGCAGCGCGGGCATCCGGGTCGTCAGGCGGTGGCGCAGGGAGTCGGGCTGACGCAGCCATTCGGCCAGCTGGCCGGGCGTGAAGAAATGGAAGATTTCGCGTGACCGGGGCGACGGATCACGGCCATCGGTGAAGCGGGTGATCTGGCCGGTGCTTTCGAACAGGAAGGGGAGTGGCTCGGCCTTCACGCGCCACTTCAATGCGCTGCCGGCATAGCGGGCGGTCTGCTCCTCGACGAAGGTCAGGATCGATGCATCGGCCTTGGCTTCGATGACGCCGACCGGCTCGCGGTCGACGAACAGTACGTAATCGGCCGAGCCCGTGTCGGTCGGGTATTCGCGTATGGCGACGCCACGGGCAACGCCCAGATCGAGCAGCCGGAAGTCCTGAACGACCCAGCCCGCCTGTTCCAGCTTGTCATCTATCCGCTGCCGCGCCTTGCCCTCTGGCGTCATGAAGCCCCCGCGCTATCCTGAATCCCGGCCGGGATGGTAGCCGAAGGACTTGCCGACAGCATTCAGAACAGGAAATAGCGCTGCGCCATCGGCAGCACGGCGGCCGGTTCGCATACCAGCAGCTCGCCGTCGGCGCGTACCGCGTAGGTTTCCGGGTCGACGTCGATGTGCGGCTGCCAGCCGTTGAGCACCATGTCGGACTTGCGCAGGGCGCGCGTATTGCGCACCGGTTCCAGCCGCTTGTGCAGGCCCAGCGCAGCGACCTTGGGGTTGTCCAGTGCGGCCTGCGACACGAAGGTGAGCGAGGTCTTCAGGCCGCCGCCGTAGCTGCCGAACATCGGCCGGTAATGCACCGGCTGCGGCGTCGGGATCGAGGCATTCGGGTCGCCCATCGCGGCGGCAGCGATCATGCCGCCCTTCAGGATCAGGCTGGGCTTGACGCCGAAGAAGGCCGGCCGCCACAGCACCAGGTCGGCCAGCTTGCCCGGCTCGATCGAACCGACGACGTGCGCGATGCCGTGCGTGATCGCCGGGTTGATCGTGTATTTGGCGATGTAGCGGCGCACGCGGAAGTTGTCGGCCGGTACCGCCCGGCGCGACGGGTCGGCCAGCACGCCGCGCTGCACCTTCATCTTGTGCGCGGCCTGCCAGGTGCGGATGATCACTTCGCCGACCCGGCCCATGGCCTGCGAGTCGGACGACATCATGCTGAAGGCGCCGAGGTCGTGCAGGATGTCCTCGGCGGCGATCGTTTCGCGCCGGATGCGGCTTTCGGCGAATGCCACGTCTTCGGCGATCGCGGCGTCCAGGTGGTGGCACACCATCAGCATGTCCAGGTGCTCGTCGATGGTGTTGACCGTGTACGGCATGGTCGGGTTGGTCGACGATGGCAGCACGTTGGGCAGGCTGGCCGCGCGCAGGATGTCGGGTGCGTGTCCGCCACCCGCCCCTTCGGTGTGGAAGGTGTGGATGGTGCGGCCCTTGAACGCGTCGAGCGTCGTTTCGACGAAGCCGGATTCGTTCAGCGTGTCGGTGTGGATGGCGACCTGCACGTCCATCTCGTCGGCCACCGACAGACAGGTGTCGATGGCGGCCGGCGTGGTGCCCCAGTCCTCGTGCAGCTTGAGCCCGATGGCGCCGGCTTCGACCTGTTCGCGCAGCGGGCCGCGCTGCGAGGCGTTGCCCTTGCCGAGAAAGCCGAGGTTCATCGGAAAGGCGTCGGCCGCCGACAGCATGGCGTGCATGTGCCAGGGGCCAGGCGTGCAGGTGGTGGCGAAGGTGCCGGTGGCCGGCCCGGTGCCGCCGCCTATCATCGTGGTGACGCCGGACATCAGCGCCTCCTCGATCTGCTGCGGACAGATGAAGTGGATGTGGCTGTCGATGCCGCCGGCGGTGACGATCATGCCCTCGCCGGCGATGATTTCGGTGCCGGGGCCGATGACGATGGTCACCCCGGGCTGGATGTCCGGATTGCCGGCCTTGCCGATGGCCGCGATGAAGCCGTTCTTCAGGCCGATGTCGGCCTTGACGATGCCCCAGTGGTCGACGATGAGCGCGTTGGTGATCACGGTGTCCATCACGTCGGCGCTCATGCGCTGGCTCTGGCCCATGCCGTCGCGGATCACCTTGCCGCCGCCGAACTTCACCTCCTCGCCGTAGACCGTGTAGTCGCGCTCGACCTCGATCCACAGCTCGGTGTCGGCCAGACGCACCCGGTCACCGGTGGTGGGACCGAACATTTCGGCATAGGCCTGCCGGCTGATGCGTGTGCTCATGGCCGGTCAGCGGCGGCCGAACATGCGGCGCTTCGCCGCTGCCCGGCGGCGCAGCACGCCGGCGCCGAGCGCGCCGACGATGATTGCGCCCGCCGCCATCGCCAGATGGTCGGGTTCGGTCAGCAGATGGACCAGCGTGGCGAAAAAGGTGTCGTGATGTTCGCCCGGGTGCGCCCAGGCGTAGCCGCTGCAGGCCAGCACGAAGGCCATCAGTATCTTGATCATCTTGCATCTCCGTTCTTGTCGAGCGGGCCCTGCACGCGGCCCTGGAATCCGTAAACCCTGCGGTCGCCGGCCAGCGCGACCAGCGTGACCGTGCGCATCTGGCCCGGTTCGAAGCGCACCGCGGTACCGGCCGCGATGTCCAGCCGGTGGCCGCGCGCGGCCGCGCGGTCGAAGTCGAGCGCGTCGTTGGTTTCGGCGAAGTGGTAGTGCGAGCCGACCTGCACCGGCCGGTCGCCGGTGTTGCGCACGTCGAGCGTGACCGTGGCACGGCCGGCGTTCAGTTCGATGTCGCCGTCGGCGACCTGCATTTCTCCGGGAATCATGGGTTCTCCGTACATCGCTTCGTCAGGTTCCGGCCGGACCATCGGTGTTGGGCATCGCCTGTGGCTCACCCCGACATGCCATGGGTCCACTCATCTCGTCCCGCACGCGCACCAAAACGGTCATTGCGCCCGGCCTTGGTGCGGTCTCCGGCCAACGTGCCCGTACGCCGAGCCTGCAGCGCGCCAGTTCATCTGCTCATCGCTCACCGGCGGTCCTACGGAATCGGGTGATGGACGGTGACCAGCTTGGTGCCGTCCGGGAAAGTCGCTTCCACCTGTATGTCCGGAATCATTTCCGGTACGCCTTCCATGACGTCGTCGCGGCCCAGCAGGGTGGTGCCGTAGCTCATCAGCTCGGCCACGCTGCGCCCGTCGCGTGCGCCTTCCATGATGGCGGCGGTGATGAAGGCGACCGCCTCCGGGTAGTTCAGCTTCAGGCCGCGGGCGCGCCGGCGTTCCGCCAGCAGCGCGGCGGTGAAGATGAGCAGCTTGTCCTTCTCGCGAGGTGTCAGTTCCATCGTTGTTCTTTTCGTTCGCTGTCAGGTGTTCCAGATACGGGGTGGCTGCGCAACCCGCCCGAGCATTGTCGGGCGGACCAGCGACCACAGATGCACGAACCATGCCCGTGCCGACTGCGTGCAGTCACCGCGGTAGCGCGCCAGCAGCAGGCCGGGCAGGCGGGTGATGCCGGTTTCGCCCGCGGTGCAGGGCAGCGCGCGGCAGGCCTTGAGCAGCGCATCGTCGGCATCGAAGCCGGCGCAGGCCAGGGTGCCGAACACCGGCGCGCCGGCCAGCCCGGCCGCTGACCGCAGCAGCGCCGAGTCGCCGTCGAGCCGTGCCTGTTCCAGCCACAGCGTGCGTCCGTCCAGCGTGATGCGCGTGTCCAGCTGCAGTTCGCCGTGCGTGAGGCGTTCGCCGCTGGCGGTGCGGCCCAGGCAGTACAGGTCCATGCCGATGTAGCGTGCGTCGGCCTGCAGTGCGATGTGGCTGGCGACGTGCGCACGCGCGCCGTCGAACACGATGCTTTCCTGCGGCAGCCACTCGACCGTGGCACCGCTGGCGATGTGCAGCGCGAGTTCGGAGCGGGCGAGCGGTCCGGCGCTGCGGTACCACTTGGTCGCGCCCGGTGTGGTGATCAGCGCATGCGCGCCGGCGTCGGCGGCGATGTCCACATGCAGCGCGTCGCCGCCGGCGATGCCGCCGGGCGGATGCAGCAGCAGGGTGTGGCAGACCGCGTCGCCTTCCGGATAGAGCGCCTTCTGCACGCGCAGCGGTCCGTGGTGCTCGCGCCGCACCAGCACCGTGCGGCCGGACGCCGCGCCGTAGCCCAGCGCGATCCGAGCCTGCCAGACATGCGGGTCGGGAAGGTGTTCGTTCATGTTCATGCGCCGATGGTAAACCGGCACTGCGGCAGCACGGGTGAAGGTTGTCGTTCCGGAGGGGTGACTGGCTCAGGCGGACAGCCCGAATCGCTGCTGGATCGCCCTCACCTCGTCGCCGGCGTCGCCCAGCGCAGTGACGCAGACCGGGTCGAGCTTGCCGGCGTCGGCCATCTGCTGCAGCTCGGCCAGCGCCTCGTCGTTGCTGCAGGCGCACCTGTAAGGACGCTCGGATGTGAGTGCATCGAAAATGTCGGCGATGGTGACGATGCGCGCTTCCAGCGATATCGCATCGCCGCTCAGACCCCGCGGGTAGCCGCTGCCGTCGAGGAATTCGTGATGGCACAGCACCAGGTTGTGCAGCACCTTCAGGCCGGGCTTGCCGGCCTGACTGGATGAGTGCATCACGTCCTCGACCAGTTGTGCGCCGAGCTCGACGTGGCGCTGCATGGTCTGCCGCTCCTCGTCGGTCAGGCGCTCCGGCTTGAGCAGGATGGTGTCGGCGACGCCGATCTCGCCGATGTCGTGCAGCGGTGCGAACTGGTACACCTGCTCGACGAATTCGTCGCTGCGGCCGTACTGTCGTGCAACGCCCTTCGCGATGACACGGCTGTAACTCGACAGGCGGTCGAGGTGACGCACGGTTTCGGTGTGGCGCCGGTGGGCCGTCCCGCGCGCCGTCCTGGCCCTGTCGCCGACTGCCTGCGACAGATCGACGACGTCGAGTACGGCCTGCCGGCACAGCTGCACGTGGATGGGCAGATCCTGCAGCAGCCGGCCATGGAACTGCCCCGGTTCGCGCGAATTGAAGAACAGGAAGCCGAGCAGGCCGCCCGGCCGGTACAGCGGCACGGTGTAGCTGCTGCGGTAACCCTGCGCAATCAGCCAGTGCGTGTGTTCGCCATGCGGCGCCGGCAACCCGGTCAGATCGTCAACGATGCGGAAGGCATGGTTGTGTGCCAGCTCAAGCAGCGACGGAACGCGGGCCAGCGTGCATTCGTAGAAAGCCAGCGGCTGCTTGACGTCACTGCTGTCGACATAGGTTCTCAGCAAGTCGCTGCGGCCGTCGTACAGCGCAATCGCGATCCGGTGCACCTGCGGATGCTGGTGCCGCACCCGCGCATGCACCCAGCAGATCCGGTCGGTCAGGGATGCGACAGCGTCGTGATCCGCTGCGGGGTCAGATACCGGTGATGAAGCGGCTTCCGTCATGGCGGGTGCTCGGCGTGGACGACATCGGGAACAATGCACGCATCACGTGTTCCGTTGCGTGATCCCGGGCCGGCGTATCGAAGGCGCCCGCTGGCCCGGACTTCAGCATACGCGCCGGGGTGGCCGGCAGGGAAGGCGGACGGTGCGCATCGGCGGTCACGCGGCCAGGCCGAACCGTCCCTGGATGGCCCGCACCTCGTCGTCGGCGGCCGCGAGTGCTTCGACACAGCGCCGGTCCAGCTTGCCGGCGTCGGCCATGCGCCGCAGCTCGGTCAGTGCGTCCTGGTTGCTCCACGGTTTCTTGTACGGGCGTTCGGACGTGAGCGCGTCGAAAATGTCGGCGATGGTGACGATGCGCGCTTCCAGCGGCACGGCGTCGCCGCTCAGGCCGCGCGGGTAGCCGCTGCCGTCGAGGAATTCGTGGTGGCACAGCACCAGGTTGTGCAGTACCGACAGATAGGGGCTGCTGACCAGACCGGATTCTTCCATCACCTCGTCGATCAGGCGGCAGCCGAGTTCGACGTGGCTCTGCATGGTCAGCCGCTCGTCGTCGCTCAGACGGCCGGGTTTGAGCAGAATGCTGTCGGCGATGCCGATCTTGCCGATGTCGTGCAGCGGCGAGAACAGATAGACGTGTTCGATGAATTCGTCGCTGCAGCCGAACTGCCGTGCGATGCCCTTGGCGACTACCCGGCTGTAGCTCGACATGCGATCCAGGTGATGCCCCGTCTCGATGTCGCGCAGGTGGGCCAGCCCGCGGGCAACCTTGACCATGCCTTCGACCGCGTGCGACAGGTTGACCACGTTGAGCACCGACAGCCGGCACAGCTGTACATAGATCTGCAGCGCGTCCGCCACCCCGCCGTCGAAGGCGCCCGGCTGGCGGGAATCGAAGAACAGGAAGCCGAGCAGCGTGCCCGACTGGAACAGCGGCACGGTGTAGCTGCTGCGGTAGCCGTGCGACAGCAGCCATTGCGTGTGTTCGGCATGCGGCAGCGGCAGCAGCGCCATGTCGCTGATCACCCGTGCGGCGTGATCGCGCGCCAGCTCCTCGAGCGAGGGCACGCTGGACAGCGGGCGTTCGTACAGCGACAGCGGATCGGTCACGTCGCTGCTGTTCACATAGGTCTTCAGCATCTCCAGCCGGCTGTCGTACAGCGCGATGGCGACCCGATTGACCAGGGGGTAATGCTGGCGCACCTGATCGTGCAGCCAGCGCATCTGGTCGGTCAGCGATGTGCCAGCCTCGGGGTCGAGTGCTTCGAATGAAACGGGTTTCGTCATGGCGGGATCTGGGCGAGGACGACGTTGAACGGCGTGCACGCATTAACGTACGCCGGACCGTTATCTTGAGCCGGGGCCGCGAGGGTGTGGCCCGGTCAGGACATCAGGATACCCGCGCAGGCAGGTCGCCCGGAAGATCGACGTCGCGCAGCACGTCCGGCGTGCCGGCGTCGATCAGGCGCAGCTCCGCGTTGCGCAGCAGGTCGCGGGCGCCGGTGTCGCCATGCAGGGTCGACAGCTGCGCCGCCCAGTGCGCGCCGAAGCCGACCGGGTGGCCGCGCTGCCCGGCGAAGGCGGCGGCGGCGATGCGCTGCGGGGTGTCGATGGCGTCCGCCACGGCGCGGATGGCGCTGGCCGGCAGCCACGGCATGTCGGCCAGTGCGATCAGCCAGCCCGAGGCCGATGCCGTTTCGCGCACCGCGTGTGCCAGTGCGCTGCCCATGCCGGCTTCGGCGTCGCGGCTTTCGAGGATGCGGCAGCCGGCGTCGCGCAGCTCTGTGGCAAGTTCGTCGCAGCCGGGGCGGATGACTGCCAGGCTGCCCGGCAGCGCGCTGCACAGGGCGTGTGCGGCGTGCCAGGCGACGCTGCGTCCGTCGTCGAGTGTGGCCAGCAGTTTGCTGCGGTGCCCGTCCGGATCGAAGCGCCGGCCGTAGCCGGCGGCCAGCAGGATGCCCTGGATCATCGGTCGGGCGACCGGATCAGTCGTGGCCCGCTGCGCAGGACGACAGCGTGTCGGCGGCGATATCCAGCGCCTGCTTGGCGTCGCGGACGTTGAGCAGGCTGTCGGCGGCGGCACCGTTCTTCACCGCCACCAGCTCGGCGGCGATCGACACCGCGATCTCCGCCGGCGTGCGGCTGCCGATGTACAGCCCGGCCGGGCCGTGCAGTCGGGCGATCTGTGCGTCGTTCAGATCGAATTCGCGCAAGCGTTCGCGCCGCACGTCGTTGTTGCGGCGCGAACCGAGTGCGGCGACATAGAAGGCCGGCGACTTCAGCGCCTCCATCAGCGCCAGGTCGTCCAGCTTGGGGTCGTGCGTCAGCGCGATCACCGCGGTGCGCGCATCCGGCCGCATCGCGATCACCACGTCGTCCGGCATGTCCCGCGTCAGCGTGGTGCCGGGCACGGTCCATTCGTCGCTGTATTCCTCGCGCGGATCGCACACCGTGACCGCGAAATCGAGCGCGCCGGCGATGCGCGCCAGGCTGGCCGACAGCTGGCCGGCGCCGATCAGCAGCAGACGGTAGCGCGGGCCGAACACGCTGATCAGTGTGCTGCCGTCGAAATGCAGCGCCTGATCGGCGCTGCCGGCGCCCAGCGTCGCGTGGCCGCTGGCCAGGTCGAGCCGGCGCGTCACCAGTTCGTTGCGTGCCAGACGTTCCAGCAGCGGGTCGAGCGCCGCCGCACCGGCCAGCGGTTCGAGCACCAGCTGCAGCGTGCCGCCGCAGGGCAGGCCGAAGCGGCGTGCCTCTTCTGCGCTGACGCCGTAGCTCACCGACTGTGCCTGCGGCGGCAGACCGTCGCGCCGCAGCCGGTGGATGAGGTCATCCTCGATGCAACCGCCCGATACCGAACCGACCGCCCGGCCATCGTCGCGCAGCGCCAGCAGTGCGCCGGGCGGGCGTGGCGACGAACCCCAGGTGCGCACCACCGTGGCCAGCAGCACGCGATGTCCGGCGTGCAGCCAGTCGCGTGCGCGGGTCAGTACTTCGAGGTCGAGGCTGTCCATGCGGAACTCCCGTCAAATGCGAACAGCGGCGGCGCTGGCACGCAGGCCATTGCCGCCGCGCCTGTCATTACAGGCTCAGGCCTTCAGCTGATCGCCGACCGGCAGCGTGCGGATGCGCTTGCCGGTCGCCGCGTGCAGCGCGTTCGCCAGCGCCGGTGCCAGCGGCGGCACGCCGGGTTCGCCGACGCCGGTCGGCTTCTGCGCCGACTTGACGATGTGCACCTCGATCTTCGGCATGTCGCTGATGCGCAGCACCGGATAGTCGTTGAAGTTCGACTGTTCGACCACGCCGTCCTTCAGCGTGATGGCGCCGGTCAGTGCGGCGGACAGCGCGTAGCCGATGCCGCCTTCCATCTGCGCCTTGATCACGTCCGGATTGACCGCGATGCCGCAATCGACTGCGCACACCACGCGGTCGACCTTGAACGTGCCGTCCTTCTGCACCGTCACTTCGACCACCTGGGCGACGAAGGAGTTGAACGACTCATGCACCGCGACGCCGCGACCGCGCTTGCCGCTCTTCGAAGCGGCCAGCGGCTTGTCCCAGCCGGCCTTTTCGGCGGCCAGCTTCAGCACGCCGGCGTGGCGCGGATGCTTTTCCAGCAGCGCCAGACGGTAGGCGACCGGATCCTTGCCCGCCGCGCCGGCCAGTTCGTCGAGGAACACCTCGGTCGAGAATGCGGTGTGCGTCGAGCCGACCGAGCGCCACCACTGCACCGGCACCTTCACCTGTGCGTTGGTGGTGTGCAGGTCGACATGCAGATTGGGCACCGTGTAGGGCAGTGTGGCCGCACCTTCGACCGAGGTCACGTCGATGCCGTCCTTGATCAGGAAGCCTTCAAAGGGCGAGCCGGCGATGATGGACTGGCCGACGATGCGCTGCTGCCAGGCGATCGGCATGCCCTTCGCGTCGAGTGCGGCACGCACGCGGTGCAGGTAGAGCGGGCGGTAGAAGCCGCCGCGCATATCGTCCTCGCGCGTCCATACCAGCTTGACCGGCGCGCGGCCGTTGATCGCCTTCACGATCTGCGCCGTCTCCAGCAGGTAGTCGGACTGCGGGTTGGCGCGCCGGCCGAAGCTGCCGCCGGCGTACACCATGTTCAGCTTCACCTGTTCGAGCTTGATGCCGAAGGTCTTCGCCAGCGCGAACTGGTCACCGGTGTGCAGCTGCTCGCCGTTCCACACCTCGCAGCCCTTGTCATCGAACTTCATCACGCAGTTCAGCGGCTCCATAGACGCGTGCGCGAGGAAGGGGAAGGCGAATTCCGCTTCGAACACCTTGTTCGCCTTGCCCAGCTCGGCTTCGGCATCGCCGTCCTTGCGCGCCGCCAGACCCGGCGTCTTCGCCAGTTCGCGGTAGTCGGACAGGATGGCGTCGCTGCTGCCACGGTAGGCCTGCGACTCGTCCCATTCGATCTTCAGCGCGTCGCGTCCCTTCTTGGCGCTCCAGAAATCCTTCGCCAGCACGGCGACGCCGTTCGGGATGGCGACCACGTCGGCCACGCCGGGTATCGCGCGCGCCGCCTTGTCCTCGACCGACTTCACGCGGCCGCCGAAACGCGGCGCGTGGGCGACCACGGCGGTCAGCATGCCGGGCAGCTTGATGTCCTGCGTGAATACGGCGCGGCCGGTGGTCTTGGCGACGCTGTCGACGCGCGGTGCGCTGCGTCCGATCAGCGTGAAGTCCTTCGGATCCTTCAGCTTCACCTCGGCCGGCACCGGCAGCTTCGACGCCGCTTCGCTCAGCTCGCCGAAGCCACTCTTCCTGCCGCTGGCGGCGTGTGACACCACGCCGTGTTTGACTGTGATCTGGCTGGCCGGCACCTTCCACTGTTCGGCGGCGGCGGCAACCAGCATGGCGCGCGCGGTCGCGCCGGCGCGGCGCATCTGTTCGAAGGAATTGGCGATCGCGGTGCTGCCGCCGGTACCCTGGGCCGGACCCCACAGCAGGTTGTTGTAGCGTTTGGCGTCGGCCGGCGCGCCTTCGACCTTGACCGTCTTCCAGTCGGCGTCGAGTTCTTCCGCCACCAGCGTGGCCAGGCCGGTATAGACGCCCTGCCCCATCTCGAGATGCTTGGACACGATGGTGACCGCGCCGTCGGTGCCGATGCGCAGGAAGGCGTTCGGCGCGAATGCGCCGTCGACCATCGCAGCGTCGGCCGGGGTGCTGCCGGGGCCGGCGGCCGTTGCGGCCGAAGCCATGCCGGGCGCGACCACGGCGAGTGCCAGGCCGGCGCCGCCCTTGAGGAAGCCGCGGCGGGTGGTCTGGAATGCGTTTTCTATCCTGAAGTTCATGTCGATTCTCCTCAGGCCAGCGACTTCGCGGCTTCGTGGATGGCCGCGCGGATGCGCACGTAGGTGGCGCAGCGGCACACGTTGCCGCTCATCGCGGCATCGATGTCCGCGTCGCTCGGTTTCGGGTTGGTCGCCAGCAGCGCGGTGGCCGACATGATCTGGCCCGACTGGCAGTAGCCGCACTGCACGACGTCGAGCTTCTGCCATGCCGCCTGCACCGCAGCGCCGACCTTGGCGCTGCCGACCGATTCGATGGTGGTGACCTTCTTGCCTGCGACCGCCGAGATCGGCGTCACGCAGGAACGCGTCGGCTGGCCGTCGACATGCACGGTGCACGCGCCGCACATCGCGATGCCGCAGCCGAACTTGGTGCCGGTCAGGTTGAGGCCGTCGCGCAGCGCCCACAGCAGCGGTGTGTCGTCGGGTACGTCGACCGCGACGTCGCGGCCGTTCAGATTGATGTTCGCCATGGGAATTCTCCGGAAATGTCGCTCGCGCGGGCGGCAAAAGTCCTGCGTGCAAGGTGCTGCACGGTAAACGCTTTGTTTTATTAGATCGACTGGTTAATCTTGTATGACCTATGAAGACAGACTTCAAAATAGATTCTGCCATGCTGCCGGCGCTGACTGCTTTCGAGTGTGTCGCTCGGCATTCGAGCTTTTCGCGCGCCGCTGCCGAACTGGGCGTGTCGGCCTCGGCGCTGTCGCAGTCGTTGCGCGGACTGGAACAGCGCCTGGGCGTGCGCCTGCTGACGCGTACCACGCGCCGCGTGGCGATGACCGACGAGGGCGAACGCTTCTACGACGGTGTGCGCGTCGGGCTCGATGAACTGGGTCGTGCGCTCGAATCGCTTGCGCAGTCGCGCGAGCATGTCAGCGGCACGGTGCGCATCAACATGCCGCGCGTCGCCTACCAGTTGCTGATTGCACCGCATCTGGCTGCTTTCGCGGTTCGTCATCCCGATGTCGGGCTCGAATTCGCGCTCGACGACGGTCTGGCTGACATCGTGGCTGACCGCTTCGACGCCGGCATGCGCCTCGGTGAAAGCATAGAGGCCGACATGGTGGCGGTGCGCATCGGCGGCGAGCAGCGGATGATCACGGTCGGCGCACCCGACTATCTGGTGCGCCGACCGCCGCCGGCCGTGCCGGAGGACCTCGCGGCACATGAATGCGTGCGCTATCGCTATCTGTCGAGCGGCCGCACCGCACGCTGGACGTTCCGGCGCGACGGCCGCACGCTGGAGGTCGATGTCGGCGGCCGCTTCATCGTCAATGATGCCGAGGCCGAGATCGATCTCGCCCGGCGCGGCTTCGGACTGGTGCAGACGCTGCAGTCGCTGGTCGAGGGCGATCTGGCCTCCGGGCGGCTGGTGCAGGTGCTGGCCGACTGCGCGATGCCGCTGTCGGCCATGCATCTGTATTTCCCGAGCCGGGCGCAGATGCCGGCACGGCTGCGCGTGTTCATCGACCACTTCCAGGCGGCCAACGAAGGGGTGTGACGCCGGCGCCGGCTGATTCCGCAGAGGCCGATTGGCCGTTTGATCAGCGCAGTCGCGGTTTGACGTCCGGTTCGCGAGCATGGCTCGCTCCTACAAAGGCCAAAGCCAAAGCCAAAGCCAAGGCCAAGGCCAAGGCCAAGGCCAAGGCCAAGGCCAAGATTGCCGATTTCCGCGGTGTTGTCGTGTCGCCCGGTCACCGTCTGCCGATGGCTGCGATGCAGGTGCACAGCACCTCGGCCAGCCGGTCGGGCCGGCGCAGCGGCAGGTAGAGCCCGGCCGCAAACACGCGGCGCAAGGCCGGCGATGTACCGTCCGGCGATGCGTGCAGGCAGGCGGTGGCAACGCCGGCGCGCCCGGCTCCGGCCAGCGCGTGCGCCAGATCGTCCGGCAGGTAGCGCGGATCGTGGATGTCGACGTCGTGCGGTTCGCCGTCGGTCAGCAGCATGATCAGGCTGCGCCGGATGGTCAGCTGTGCGGTGGCATGGCGGATCGCCGCGCCCATGCGCGTCGAGCCCGCACTGCGCAGGCCGCACGCGCGTGCCAGCACACTGTCGTCGAGTGCCGGCTCGTGGAACTCCTTGACCCGCTGCACGCGCACACGCTGTCGGGTATCGGAGGCGAAGCCCTGGATCGTGCAGCGGTGGCCGGTCGCTTCCAGCGCGGCGGCGGCGATCAGCGCTGCCTCGCGCAGCGCGTCGAGCACGCTGCGGCCGGACGGCAGCGCGAGTGCGGCCGAGGCCGAACTGTCGATCAGCAGCAGCACGTCCAGTGCCTCGATGCGGGTGGCGCTGTCGCGGTACAGACGCCGTTCCGGGTCGCGTCCGGCGCGCAGCGCGATGCCGGCGTCGATCAGCGCGCCGGTGTGCAGCAGGTCGCCATCCTTGCTGCGGCTCCGGGTCGGACGGCGGTCCGACACTGCGGCGGCCTGCAGCCGGTGCACTGTGCGGGCGACATGAAGGCCCAGTCCGGCGCGCAGCGGGGCGGGATCCGCCCGGGGTGCCGGTGTTTCGATCACGGTGCACCAGTCGGGGCGGGCACGGCCGATCAGGCGATCCCATTCCGGATACGTGACGGTACGCAGTGCCGATTCGATCTGCAGCACGCTGCCGGACGCCTCGCCGGCGTCGCCGCCGGGGGTGGCCTGCGGTGGCGGTCGCTCGTACGTCGTGTCAGTTTCGTCGTCGCCGGCGCCGCCGGTGTCCGGTCGCTCCTGTTCCAGCGGCGTGGAGGGTGGCAACTTTTCGTCGCGTGTCCAGAGATGGCTGTTGTCGTCGCGGTAGGCCGGTTCGATCTGCCAGCCGCCCGGGTTGAGGTTCAGGCGCATCTGGCCGAGATCGTTGCCAAGCCGCGATGCGGCATCGCGCAACTGCGCCGGCGTTGTCAGCGCCAGCCCGCCTCGTGGCGTGAAGAACAGGCCGCGCACCCGCGCCATCCAGGCGTGGCCGTCGGCATGCGCTGGATCGAACAGGCAGTGCGTGAGCCGCGCCAGCAGCGCTTCGGCACCGTTGCCCCAGCCGGCATCGGCTACGTGCAGGGGCGCCCACAGCCGGCGCAGTCCGGGCAGGGCCTGCATGGCCAGCCACTCGACGCGTGCGTCCTCCAGTATTTCGAGCAGTGCGCGCTGTACCGGCTTGAGCCGGGCGCGTTCGAACGGCATGCCGCCGAAGCTCAGATGCGCGGCGGCGTGCGCCGCGCGGGCCAGCCGCAGGGCGTGGTCGCCGGTCGGGGGCAGATGCAGCACCGGCCGGCCGCCTTCGATGCCGAGTATCGGGCGGGCCGGAGTGCCGGCCGGCAGCGTGGCCAGGCGGGGCGCGAGGTCCCACAGCGCGCGCAGGTAGAGCGACAGCGTGCGCTGCCCGGCGGATTCAGGCGAAGCCGGCATCGATGGCGGCGATCAGCGCCGCCGTGACCTCGCCGTCGTCGGTCAGCGGGCCGGCCACCGCCTGCCGGCAGGCCGAACGTGGTGACAGCCCGTGCGCGATCAGCAGTCCGGCATGGATCAGCATGCGCGTGCTGGCGCCCTCGTCCAGACCGTCACCGGCCAGCCGGCGCGTGCGTTCGGCCAGCGCGACCAGCTGGCGTGCCGTGGCGTCGTCGACGCCGCTTTCGTGCATGACGATGGCGCATTCGTGCGCCACGTCGGGGTAGCCGAATTCGAGCGCGGTGAAGCGCTGCCGGGTGGACGGCTTGAGCGTCTTGTGCAGGCCCTGGTAACCCGGGTTCCAGGACACGACCAGACGGAAGTCCGGGTGGGCGTGCAACAGCTCGCCGGTGGCGGCCAGTGGCAGTTGCCGCCGGGCGTCGGTCAGCGGATGGATCAGCACCGTGGTGTCGGCGCGCGCCTCGACCACCTCGTCCAGATAGCAGATCGCGCCGTAGCGTACCGCGCGCGTCAGCGGCCCGTCCTGCCAGCGAGTGCCGTCGGCATCGAGCAGGAAGCGTCCGATCAGGTCGCCGGCGGTCAGGTCCTCGTGGCAGGCGACCGTGATCAGCGGCAGGCCGAGCTTCCACGCCATGTATTCGACGAAGCGCGTCTTGCCGCAGCCGGTCGGCCCCTTGAGCATGACCGGAAGATGCCGCGCATGCGCTGCCTCGAAGGCCGCGACCTCGTCGCCGCTGGCGGCGTAGTAGGGCTCGTCGGCGACGCGCCAGCCGGCCAGCGGATCGCGTTCCGCTGCGGCCTCCGCCAGCCGCAGGTCGGCCGTCACTTGTGTCCGATCGTGGCCGGGTTGGGCAGCCCTTCGATCGGGCATTCCTCGGTGCCCACGGTGTCGCGCGTGAACGCTTCGACCGCCTTGCGCGTGCCTTCCGGGTCGTTGATCCACTTCGAGTAGAAGTCGTACGGGCAGGCGGCCACGCCCTTGTCGCCCTCGCGCGAGTTGATCAGGCCGGTATAGCCGCGGTGCAGCAGCTTGAACAGGTGGTTCTCCGACTGGCCGTTCTTGCGGAAGTCGCGGATCAGGCTCTTCGACAGCGCGGCATACTGGATGCCCATTTCCTCCTCGCCGCATTCGCCCAGCGTGCGGCCGTCGAAGCCGACGATGGCCGAATGGCCGAAGTAGGTATAGACACCGTCGAAACCGGCCGCGTTGGCGACCGCGACGTAGACGTTGTTGGCGAAGGCCATGGCCTTCGAGATGGTGATCTGCTGTTCCTTCGCCGGGTACATGTAGCCCTGGCAGCGGACGATCAGTTCGGCACCCTTCATCGCGCAGTCGCGCCAGATTTCCGGGTAGTTGCCGTCGTCGCAGATGATCAGGCTGACCTTCATGCCCTTCGGGCCGTCCGACACATAGGTGCAGTCGCCCGGGTACCAGCCCTCGATCGGCACCCAGGGCATGATCTTGCGGTACTTCTGCACCACCTCGCCCTGGTCGTTCATCAGGATCAGCGTGTTGTACGGCGCCTTGTCCGGGTGCTCCTCGTGCTGTTCGCCGGTCAGCGAAAACACGCCCCACACCTTGGCCTTGCGGCAGGCGGCGGCGAAGATCGCGGTTTCGTCGCCGGGCACGGTAGACGCGGTGTCGTACATTTCCTTCGCGTCATACATGATCCCGTGCGTGCTGTATTCCGGGAAGATGACCAGATCGAGGCCGGGCAGGCCGGCCTTCATGCCGACGATCATGTCGCCGATCCGGCGTGCGTTGTCCAGCACTTCGGCCTTCGTGTGCAGGCGCGGCATCTTGTAATTGACGACGGCGACGCCGACCGTGTCCTTGCTGCTCGAAATGTCCCCGTGATGCATGAGTGGCCCCCGCTGCGAGTGGAAAGTGGCCTTCCATTCTGCGAATGCAGCGGGCGCGGAAAATACGTCGATTGACGTATCGGCATGTCGGATACCCTGGCGGTCATCGGTGCGTCGATGCCCTGGGGCGGCTCGGGATTGCCTCCTGTGCTGTGGTGTTTCAGGGCGCAGTGCGGTCTCCCTGAGTCCGGGCGATGCCAACCCGTCCGGTGATCCGATCAGCGTGCGTCCGGTGCCTCGGAACCGCTCTTGAGCAAGCGCCGCATCATCGCCTGCAGAGCCTGCGTGCTGCGGTAGCCGACCCGGCGGGCGACATCCTTGGGTGTGCTGCCTTCTGCCTGCTTCATCAGCGTATGCAGCAGCCGCAGACGGCGACGCCATTCACCGAAGCTGAGACCTGTTTCCGTCCGGAACCGGCGCGTGAGCGTGCGCCGGCTCACGCCAACCTGCAGCCCCCAGGTATCGATGTCGAAGTCGATCGCCGGGTTGTTCAAAAGTGCTTCGCACAGCTTGCGCAAGCGCGCATCGTCCGGCAGCGGCAGCGCGAATGGCGTCGCGGGCGCGCGGGCGATTTCCGACATGATCAGCGCGGCCAGATGCGGGCCCCGCCCGTCGGGGTCATACAGCACCGGTTCGTCCGCCAGCGCCTGCAATGCCGCGTCCAGCAGCGGTGACACGAGTATGACGCGGCATTGTTCGGCCACGACACGCACGTTGTCGTCGGGTACCAGATAGGCGGTACGCATCTCCACGTCGCCGTGCATCTCGATGTCGTGCATCACACCTTGGGCGATCATCAATGCATGTCCCGGCGGAATCACCCAGGTGCCGCGGGACGTTCTTGCAATCATCAGTCCGCTGATGGCGAACAGCAGTTGTGCACGCTCATGACTGTGCTGCCCGGTGTGCGACAGCGACGGATAGCTGCGTGCCATCACGGCAACGGCATGCGGCACATGCTGGAAGTCTGCGGGGTCGATGGAACGCATGAGCGTGACCTCTCCGGTGTTGGCCCGATTGCGTTTATTTTCGACCCGGAAGATCGTACGGGTCAATGTAGGCTGGAAATTCGCCCTCGTCGAACGGAGTCTGCACACCATGAATCCTGCCGCGCTGTCCCGCCGTACCGTCATTTTCGTCAATGTCGCGCATGCACTCGACCACTTCGTGCTGCTGATCTATCCGACCGCAGTGCTGGCCATCGCGACCGAACTCGGCCTCGACTACGCCACGCTCATATCGCTGGCCACCGGTGCGTTCGTCGCCTTCGGCCTGTTTGCGCTGCCATCGGGCTGGCTGGCCGAGCGACTTGGCCGCCGCAACATGCTGGGTGTCTATTACCTGGGTTGCGCTGCTGCGTGCGCAGGCCTTTCAACCGCGGCGTCGCCCGCTGCCCTGGCCGGTTGGCTGCTTCTGCTGGGCATCTTCTCCGCCATCTACCATCCGATCGGATCGGCCATGCTCGTTACCCACGCGAGCCGTCTTGGACGCGATCTGGGCTGGAACGGGGTGTGGGGCAATCTGGGGGCCGCTGCCGCATCGGGCGTGACGGCGCTGATTGCGGTCACGTTGGGCTGGCGCCTCGCCTTCCTGCTGCCCGCGCTGGTGTGCGCCATGGTTGGCGTGGCGTTCCTGTGGATGGTGCGCGGTGACGGCGTGCCGGGCAGCCGCAGCAGGAACGACGCGCCGGTCCTGCCGGTAAGCAAGCCCGGCCTGTTGATGATCATGTTCGGGCTGGCCATCCTGGCCGGTGGCATCACTTTCAATGTGACGACGATCGCGCTGCCCAAGATCATCGATGAGCGGCTTGGTCTGGCATTACCGCTACTGCTGACCGGATCGCTCGCGACCGTGGTGTTCGTGTTCGGTGCCCTGACGCAACTGGTGGTCGGGCGCCTCGTTGACCGCATCAGCCTGCCCGTGATCTTCATCGGCATCGTGGCGCTGGCGCCGCTGGGGCTTGGCATTGCCAGCAACGGTGCCGGCTCCGTGCTGTTGCTTGGGCTCACGCTGGCCATGGTGTCGATCTACGGCCAGGTGGTCATCACGGATGCCATGGTGGCGCGCTACGTTCCGCCCGTCTATCGCACGCGGGCATTCGCCATCCGCTACTTCCTGGGCTTCACAGTCAGCGGATTTGCGCTGCCGCTGATCGCGCTGTTGCATGGTCAGGGCGGTTTTTCAATGGTGCTGGGCACCACTGCGGTCATTGGTGGCGTGATCCTGGCCTGCGCCTTCTTCATGTTGATGCTCGCCCGGCCGGAGGACAGGCTCGATCAGTCTCCGGGACAGGCCACCTGAAGTTCGCGCCGCCGGCCGCTCACCCATAGACAGACGGCCTCGGGGAACCGCGCGCTAGGCGTAGGCGATGGAGGGTGCGCCGGCCTGTACGCCCTGCGCGCGCAGCAACGCGTCGGTGATGTTGGCGGCGATGTTGTGTTCGCCCATGCGCTCGGCGAAGCCCGAGCGGCGGATCAGCGAACCCGGCTGTTCGTTCAGGTCGCACAGGATCAGCGTGGCGCCGCGCCGGGCGAGGTTGCGGTGCAGGGTCTGCAGGATGTCCAGCCCGGTGGTGTCGATGTTGATCACCTTTTCCAGATCGAGGATGACCACGTCCGGATGACCGTCCTGCGTCAGCAGCAGGTTCTCGAGCTTGTTGGCGGCACCGAAGAACAGCGAGCCGAAGATGCGGTAGGCCTGTATCCGCGGTGTCCCGTCGGGTCGGCTCAGCGCCTCGACACCGTAGTGGTCCTCCAGCGGCA
Source organism: Betaproteobacteria bacterium (assembly GCA_020621405.1). Taxonomy (GTDB): domain Bacteria; phylum Pseudomonadota; class Gammaproteobacteria; order Burkholderiales; family Rhodocyclaceae; genus Methyloversatilis. The sequence continues at coordinate 804,835 of JAHRYN010000002.1, read as the reverse complement.
CGCGTTCGATGTGGGTGAGGTCGGACATGCGGTAGATGAAGAACAGGCTGGCCAGCACCATGCCCAGTTCGACCGCCAGCGTCAGGTCGAACACGACGGTGACGAAGAAGGTGGCCAGCAGGATGGTGCGATAGTTCGGCGAATAGCGCATCAGCACGCCGGGCGTGAAGGCATGCCATTCGCCCATGTTGATCGACACGACGACGACGATGGCCGACAGCGTGGCCAGCGGAATGTGGCTGGCCAGCGGTGCCGCCGCCAGCACGATGAGCAGCAGCACCGAGGCGTGCAGCATGCCGGCCACCGGCGTGCGTCCGCCGGTGCGGATGTTGGTGGCGGTGCGCGCGATGGCGCCGGTCGCCGCGAAGCCGCCGAACAGCGGCGCGACCAGGTTGGCGACGCCCTGTGCAATCAGTTCCTGGTTCGGGTCGTGGCGGTCGTCGATCTGGCTGTCGGCCACGCGCGCCGACAGCAGTGACTCGATCGCGCCGAGCAGCGCAATGGTCAGTGCCGGTGCGATCAGCTTGCCGAGCAGGCTGAAGGACAGCGTCGGCAGGCCGACGTGCGGCAGCTCGCGCGGAATGCCGCCGAAGCGGCTGCCTATGGTGTCGACCGGCAGTTCCAGCACGAAGTTGGCGGCGGTGCCGATCAGCAGAACGGCGAGCGGCCCGGGCAGGCGGCGCATCCACGCGACGCTGGCGGCGATGCGGTTCCAGCCCAGCAGCACGGCGAGCGATGCCACCGCGACAGCCAGCGTCGGCAGATCCAGCGTCGGCAGCGCATCGGCCAGCGCGCGCATCTTGCCGAAGAATTCGCCGGGCATGTGCTCGATGCGCAGACCGAGGAAATCCTTGATCTGCGAAATGAAGATGACGACCGCTATGCCGTTGGTGAAGCCGATCACCACCGACAGCGGGATGAAGCGGATCATGCTGCCGAGCCGGAAGGCGCCCATCGCCAGCAACATGACGCCGGCCATCATGGTGGCGATCAGCAGGTTCTGCACGCCGTAATCGACGACGATGGCGTAGATGATGGGGATGAAGGCACCGGTCGGACCGCCGATCTGCACGCGCGAGCCTCCGAGCGCGGAAATCAGGAAACCGGCGACGATGGCGGTCCAGATGCCAGCGGTCGGCGACATGCCGCTGGCGATCGCGAAAGCCATGGCCAGCGGCAGCGCCAGCACGCCGACCGTGATGCCGGCGGACAGGTCGCCAGCCAACTGTCCGCGACTGTAGTCGCGCAGGGTGTCAAGCAGCTTGGGTCTGAACGGAATGCTCATGGTGTCTCCGCATTGAAAGGAATGTCATGCGCAATGCGGAGAGTGCCGTCCCCGGCCCGAGTGGCGTACGGCGACCCAGCGTTTTGTGGCGGTCAGCGGCACGGAAGCGGACGGAGCGTGGACATGAGGCGATTGTCGGCTGCGCAGCCGGCGCTTGTCCAGCCGGTCGGTGCCGGCGCACGTCATGTTCCGCGACGGGTGGCCGTGCGATGCACGTCTGCAGGAGCGAGCCATGCTCGCGAATCGTCTATTGAATACGCACCGTCGCTCGGCAAGCGTGCATTCGCGAGCATGGCTCGCTCCTGCAACTGCCTGCTCAGGGTGGCGTTGCGCCTGCCCTGAGGACATGCCGATGCGGCATGTCCTCAGCCGCCGAATGCGCGCCGGCTGCTTTCGATATGCCGCTGCATGGTCGAACGGGCCGTCTCCGCATCGTGTGCGCTCAGTGCGGCGAGCAGCGTGCGGTGTTCTTCCAGCGATGCCACCAGACGGCCTTCCAGATAGAGCGAGTCGTGGCGCTGCAGCTTCAGCACTGCGCGCAGTTCATCGATCATCTGAGCCAGGCGCCGGTTGCCGGCGATGTGATGGATCAGCAGATGGAAGCGCTGATTCGCGTCGAAGAAACCTTCGACGTCGCGCGCTGCCGCCGAGTCCTCGAGCCGCTGGTGCAGCGCGGCCAGATCCGCGAGATCGGCGTCGCTGGCACGCCGTGCAGCGTTCGCGGCGCATTCGCCCTCGAGCAACGCCATGATGGGATAGATCTCTTCCAGGTCGCCGCCGCTGATCTGCGCGACATAGCAGCCGCGGCGCGGCTTGAGCACCACCATGCCCTCGGTCGCCAGCACCTTGAGTGCTTCGCGCAGCGGTGTGCGCGATATGCCGTACTGCGTGGCGAGTGCCTGTTCGTCTATCCACTCGCCGGGCGCCATTGCGTGGCTCTGTATCAGCCGGCGCAACCGGTCGGCGACCTCTATGTACAAGGCGCGCGGTGCGATGCTTTCGGCAGTCCGGTTGAGGGTTTCGCTGTTCATCGATGTTTGACCGCGTACGACGCGCAAAAGACGGGGGAATGGTGATCCGGCATGCCCGGAGCCACCATTCCCCTGTATTCATCAGACTTGTCCGCGCGTGTTCGCGGCGGGAAATGCAATCGGCCGGGGTGCGATCACGCACCGCAACATCCGCTTGCATTCATAATTATGGATAAAGTATTCTCCGGGCAGAGCGCTGCTGTCAAGCTGAACAGAGCGCCGTCCAGCAATCCGGAAGGAAACGAAGATGGCCGACACGACGGGCAGTGCCCACCCTGAATACGCTGCCTGGCTCAAGGCGGCTGCCAAGTCCGCACCTGGCGGCGATGCCGCGAAGCTCGACTGGAACACGCCCGAAGGGCTGACCGTCAAGTCGCTGTACACCCGTGCCGACATCGAGGGGCTGCCGAACACCGATACGCTGCCCGGATTCGCACCCTATGTGCGCGGCCCGCAGGCCACGATGTACGCCGCCCGCCCGTGGACCATCCGCCAGTACGCCGGGTTCTCGACCGCCGAGGAATCGAATGCGTTCTACCGCAAGGCGCTGGCCGCCGGCGGTCAGGGCGTGTCGGTAGCGTTCGACCTGGCCACCCACCGCGGCTATGACTCGGACAATCCGCGCGTGGCCGGTGACGTCGGCAAGGCCGGCGTGGCGATCGACAGCGTCGAGGACATGAAGCGCCTGTTCGACGGCATTCCGCTCGACAAGATCAGCGTGTCGATGACCATGAACGGTGCGGTGCTGCCGGTGCTGGCCGGCTTCATCGTCGCCGGCGAGGAACAGGGCGTGCCGCAGGCCCAGCTTTCAGGAACGATCCAGAACGACATCCTGAAAGAGTTCATGGTGCGCAACACCTACATCTATCCGCCGCAGCCGTCGATGCGCATCGTGGCGGACATCATCGAATACACCGCGCGCAACATGCCGCGCTTCAATTCGATCTCGATTTCCGGCTATCACATGCAGGAAGCGGGCGCGACCCAGGGCCTGGAACTGGCGCTGACGCTGGCCGACGGCATGGAGTACGTGCGCACCGCGATGGCGCGCGGCATGGACGTCGACGATTTCGCCGGCCGGCTGAGCTTCTTCTTCGCCATCGGCATGAACTTCTATCTCGAGGTGGCCAAGCTGCGCGCGGCGCGCCTGCTGTGGTGCCGCATCATGGACGGCTTCGGCGCCAAGAGCGCGAAGTCGAAGATGCTGCGCACGCACTGCCAGACTTCGGGCTGGTCGCTGACTGAACAGGATCCGTACAACAACGTGGTGCGCACCGCGGTCGAGGCGATGGCGGCGGTGTTCGGCGGCACGCAGTCGCTGCACACCAACTCCTTCGACGAGGCGATCGCGCTGCCGACCGAATTCTCGGCCCGCATTGCACGCAACACCCAGCTGATCATCCAGGAAGAGACCCACATCACCAATGTGATCGACCCCTGGGCCGGCAGCTACATGATGGAAAAGCTGACGCAGGACATGGCCGACCACGCCTGGGCCATCATCGAGGAAGTCGAGCAGATGGGCGGCATGACCAAGGCGGTCGAGAGCGGCTGGGCCAAGCTCCAGGTCGAGAAGTGCGCCACCGAAAAGCAGGCGCGCATCGACTCCGGCCGTGACGTCATCGTCGGCGTGAACAAGTACCGCCTGAAGGACGAAGACCCGCTCGACGTGCGCGTGATCGACAATGTCGCGGTGCGCGAACTGCAGGTGGCGCAGCTCCAGCGCATCCGCGCCGGCCGCGACGGTGCGGCGGTCGATGCGGCGCTGGCTGCGCTGACCGGGGCGGCTGCGTCCGGCAAGGGCAATCTGCTCGAACTGTCGGTCAACGCGATGCGCGCGCGCGCCACGGTCGGCGAAGTGTCCGACGCGCTGGAAAAGGTCTGGGGCCGTCACCGTGCCAGCACGCAGGCGGTCAGCGGCGTCTATCAGGCGATCGTCGCCGACGACGAAGGATGGGGTGCGATGAAGGACGAAGTCAGCCAGTTCGCTGAACAGCAGGGCCGCCGCCCGCGCATCCTGATCGCCAAGCTGGGCCAGGACGGACATGACCGCGGCGCCAAGGTGATCGCGACCGCGTTCGCCGACCTCGGCTTCGACGTGGACATTGCGCCGCTGTTCCAGACGCCGGCGGAAGCCGCGCGCCAGGCGATCGAGAACGACGTGCACGCAGTCGGCGTATCGACGCTGGCAGCCGGCCACAAGACGCTGGTGCCGGAGCTGATCGAGGCGCTGCGCGCCGAAGGTGCCGACGACATCGTGGTCGTGGTCGGTGGCGTCATTCCGGCGCAGGACTATGCCGAACTGTTCGGCCACGGCGTGGCCTGCGTGTTCGGTCCCGGCACGCCGATCCCGAAGGCGGCGAAGGACACGCTGGACGCGATCAAGGCAAAGCTGGCGTGAGCCTGCTGCGGGAATCATGCGGGAGCGTTGCTCCCGCTGTTGCGGCGGATCGCGTGTGACGTCCCTGCCCGATCAATCGCTGATCGATGGCGTGCGCGCCGGCAACCGCCGCGCGCTGGCCAAGACCATCACGCTGATCGAATCGACGCGCGAGGACCATCAGGCGCGCGCCGGCGAGGTGCTGCGCGCGCTGCTGCCGCACACCGGTCGTTCGGTGCGGGTCGGCATTTCCGGCGTGCCGGGTGTCGGCAAGTCGACCTTCATCGAGGCGCTCGGCGTCGCGCTGATCGCCAGGGGACACAAGGTTGCCGTGCTGGCGATCGATCCGTCGTCCAGCCTGACCGGTGGTTCGATACTGGGCGACAAGACGCGCATGGAACAGCTGTCGCTGAGCACGGATGCCTTCATACGGCCATCGCCGTCGTCCGGCAGTCTGGGCGGCGTGGCCGCGCGCACGCGCGAGGCGATGCTGGTGTGCGAGGCGGCCGGCTTCGACGTGATCATCGTCGAGACGGTCGGCGTCGGGCAGTCGGAAACCGCGGTCGCCGGTATGACCGACGTGTTCGTGCTGCTGCAGCTGCCGAACGCCGGCGACGACCTGCAGGCGATCAAGAAGGGCATCGTCGAGCTGGCCGACATCGTCGTCTACAACAAGTGCGACATCGACGAAGCGGCGGCGGAGCGCGCGATGCAGCAGATGCGCGGTGCGCTGCACCTGCTGCGCGCCGCGTCCAGCGGCTGGGCGGTGCCGGTACTCAAGGTGTCGGCTTTGCAGCATGCCGGCCTGGAGGCCTTCTGGGCGGATATCCTGCGCTACCGCGACACCATGCAGGCGAGCGGTGCGTGGGCGGCGCGGCGCAGCCGGCAGGCGCTGGACTGGATGTGGACCCTGGTCGATCAGGGGCTGCGCAGCCGTTTCGAACACCACAAGGCAGTGCGCGCCGCACTGCCTGACATCCGCGCCGCGGTGGCGGCGGGTACCCTGCCTGCATCGGCGGCCGCATTGCGCCTGCTGCAGGCCATGGACTGATTTCACGGAGGCATACACGATGCAGGACATCATTCGGAAGCTCGACGAAAAGCGCGAACAGGCCAGGCTGGGCGGCGGTCAGAAGCGCATCGATGCGCAGCACAAGCGCGGCAAGCTGACAGCGCGCGAACGGCTCGAACTGCTGCTCGACGAAGGCAGTTTCGAAGAGTGGGACATGTTCAAGGAACACCGCTGCACCGACTTCGGCATGGCCGACGAATCGGTTCCGGGCGACGGCGTGGTGACTGGCTACGGCACCATCAACGGCCGTCTGGTGTTCGTGTTCTCGCAGGACTTCACGGTGTTCGGCGGTTCGCTGTCGGAATCTCATGCCGAGAAGATCTGCAAGGTGATGGACCAGGCGATGAAGGTCGGTGCGCCGGTGATCGGCCTGAACGACTCGGGCGGTGCTCGCATCCAGGAAGGTGTCGCGTCGCTCGGCGGCTACGCCGAGGTGTTCCAGCGCAACGTGGTCGCTTCGGGCGTCATTCCGCAGATTTCGCTGATCATGGGGCCGTGTGCCGGCGGCGCCGTATACAGCCCGGCGATGACCGACTTCATCTTCATGGTGCGCGATTCGTCCTACATGTTCGTGACCGGCCCGGAAGTGGTGAAGACGGTGACGCACGAGGAAGTCTCGGCCGAGGATCTCGGCGGCGCCTCGACCCATACGACCAAGTCCGGCGTGGCCGACCTGTCGTTCGAGAACGATGTCGATGCGCTGATGTACACGCGCCGGCTGTTCAACTATCTGCCGCTGTCGAACCGCGAGAAGGCGCCGGCACGCCCGAGTTCCGATCCGGCCGACCGGCTCGACGTCAGCCTGAACACGCTGGTGCCGGCCAACGCGAACCAGCCGTACGACATGAAGGAGCTGATCCTGAAGGTGGTCGATGACGGCGACTTCTTCGAGATCCAGCCGGACAACGCGAAGAACATCATCGTCGGCTTCGCCCGCATGGAAGGCAGCACGGTCGGCATCGTCGCCAACCAGCCGCTGGTGCTGGCCGGCTGTCTCGACATCAAGAGTTCGATCAAGGCGGCGCGCTTCGTGCGTTTCTGCGATGCCTTCAGCATTCCGGTGATCACGCTGGTCGACGTGCCGGGCTTCATGCCCGGTACCGCGCAGGAGTACGGCGGCATCATCAAGCACGGCGCCAAGCTGCTGTATGCCTACGCCGAGGCCACTGTACCCAAGGTCACGGTGATCACGCGCAAGGCCTACGGCGGTGCCTATGACGTGATGAGTTCGAAGCATCTGCGTGGTGATGTGAACTTCGCGTGGCCGAGTGCCGAAATCGCGGTGATGGGCCCGAAGGGCGCAGTGGAAATCATCTTCCGCGACGAAAAGAATGATCCGGCGAAGATCACCGCGCGCGAAGCCGAGTACCGCGAGAAGTTCGCCAACCCCTTCATCGCAGGCAAGCGTGGCTTCATCGACGACGTCATCATGCCGAGCGAAACGCGCAAGCGCATCTGCCGTTCGCTGGCGATGCTGCGCGACAAGCAGCTGGAAAACCCGTGGCGCAAGCACGGGAACATTCCCCTGTAATCGGGCGAAGGACACACATACATGTTTACAAAGATGCTGATTGCAAACCGCGGCGACTCGATGCGCGGTCGCGCAGCGATCCTTTCAACTCGTGTCGCACGCGCAGCGTGTGACGGCGACCTCGTCGCGGAGCACTGAATGTTTACAAAGATACTGATCGCAAACCGCGGCGAGATCGCTTGCCGCGTCATCCGTACCGCACGTCGCATGGGTATCGCGACGGTTGCCGTCTATTCCGAAGCCGACCGCAGCGCGCTGCATGTGGAACTGGCCGACGAGGCCGTGTGCATCGGCCCGGCGCCGGCGCGCGAGTCCTATCTGGTGGTCGACAAGATCATTGCCGCGTGCAAGGCAACTGGCGCCCAGGCGGTGCATCCGGGCTATGGCTTCCTGTCCGAGAACGAGGAATTCTGTGCCGCGCTCGAGCGCGAGGGCATCGTGTTCATCGGTCCGAAGCCGCATGCCATCGGTGCCATGGGCGACAAGATCGCGTCGAAGAAGCTGGCCAAGGAAGCCGGCGTCAATACGATTCCGGGCTGGAACGATCCGATCGAAAGTCCGGAACGCGCTGTCGAGATCGCGCGCGACATCGGCTATCCGGTGATGATCAAGGCCAGCGCCGGCGGCGGTGGCAAGGGTCTGCGCGTGGCATTCAACGATGCCGAGGCGCACGAGGGCTTCGCGTCCTGCGTCAACGAAGCGAAGAACGCCTTCAACGACGATCGCGTGTTCATCGAGAAGTTCGTCGAGGAGCCGCGCCACATCGAGATTCAGGTGCTCGGTGACGGTCATGGCAACGTGGTGTATCTGAACGAGCGTGAATGCTCGATCCAGCGCCGTCACCAGAAGGTGATCGAGGAGGCGCCGTCGCCCTTCATCGACGCCGACACCCGGCGCGCGATGGGCGAGCAGGCGGTGCGGCTGGCCAAGGCAGTGCAGTATCAGTCGGCCGGTACGGTCGAATTCGTGGTCGGACGCGACAAGTCCTTCTACTTCCTTGAAATGAACACCCGGCTGCAGGTCGAGCACCCGGTGACGGAAATGATCACCGGTCTCGATCTGGTCGAGCAGATGATCCGCGTCGCGGCCGGCGAGAAGCTCGCCTTCACGCAGGCCGAGGTGAAGCTGGACGGCTGGGCGATGGAAGCGCGCATCTGCGCCGAAGATCCGGCGCGCGGCTTCCTGCCGTCGGTCGGTCGGCTGGTGCGCTACCGTCCGCCGGTGCTGGGCGACAATGTGCGCGTCGATACCGGCGTGTTCGAAGGCGGCGAAGTGTCGATGCACTACGATTCGATGATCGCCAAGCTGATCTGCTACGGCGCCAACCGCGCCGAAGCGATCGCGCGACTGCGTGATGCGCTCGACGCATTCTGCATCCGCGGTCCGAACCACAACATCGCCTTCGTGTCGTCGGTGCTCGGTCACCCGCGCTTTGCCGCCGGCAACTTCACGACAGCCTTCATCGCCGAGGAATATCCGCAGGGCTACGATCCGGCTGCCGCAGCGTACGAGGACGAAGCGCTGCTGGTTGCGGTCGCTGCCACCGTGCATCAGCGCTACATCGAGCGTGCGTCGCGCATCATCGGCCAGCTGCCGGGCCATGAATACAAGGTCAGCCCGGATGCGGTGGTGCGCCTGCGCGGTGTTGCGCATCGCGTCGCGATCGAGAACGACGGTGACCATCACGCGGTGGTCATCGACGGCACACGCCATCGCATGGTGAGCGAGTGGCGCGTGTCCGATCCGGTCTATCGAGGCGAAATGGACGGCCGTCCGTTCACCCTGCAGGTCGAGCGCATCGGCTTGCGCTACCGCTTGCAGCATCGCGGCATTCGCGTCGATGCCGAGGTGATGAGCCCGCGTGCGGCCGAACTGCTGGCGCGCATGCCGGTGAAGGCTGCGCCCGATCTGTCTCGATTCCTGCTGTCGCCGATGCCCGGCCTGCTGCGCGAGGTGTCGGTGAAGCCAGGGCAGTCGGTCAAGGCGGGCGAGCGCCTGGCGGTCATCGAGGCGATGAAGATGGAGAACATCCTGCGCGCCGAGCGCGACGGTGTGGTCGAGAAGGTGTCGGCGGAGCAGGGCGAAAGCCTGGCGGTCGACCAGATCATCCTGGTGTTTGCCGCGGAGTGATGTGACACCCCCTGAGCGGTGCAGGGCTCCGCTCAGGGGGCAGAACTCAAGTTTTCTTTGGCTGGCACCGTTAAGCTTGCTGCCTACAGGCCTGACGACACCACCATTGATGACCACCCGCCCATACTTCGTTGTCACGACGCGCGCATGCGCTCCTGCCCACCTTGCCGGCGGGGTGGCCTGACATGCGTGCACGCGTTGTACTGGTCGAGGATCAGCCCGAAATCCGTCAGCTGATCCGGATGACCCTGGAGTTCGGTGATTTCGAACTCGGTGAGGCGATTGACGCCGATGCCGGCTGGTCGCTGATCCAGAAACAGCTGCCCGATCTGGTACTGCTCGACGTGATGATGCCGGGATCGATGGACGGTCTCGCGCTGTGCCGCAAGCTGCGGCAGCATCCAGAGTTCCATTCCGTACCGGTCGTGCTGCTGACTGCGCGCAGTCAGCAGAGCGACATCGATGCCGGTATGGAAGCGGGTGCGGATGCCTATCTGACCAAACCCTTCAGCCCGATGGAGCTGCTCGAACGCATATCCGGGCTGCTGAAGGAGCCGCGCGCTCAATGAATGTCGATCCGGTAGCGAGCGTCGAACATACGCCCGAACGCCCGGATGTGCAGCGCAACGGACGTGCCGGACGGACCGGGCTCTGGCCGGTCGATCCCGAATTGCTGGCCTGGCCCGCGCTGGCGTGCGGCCTGCTGCTGACGGTCGTGGTGACCTTCGTGCTGTGGCAGCGGCTGTCAGCCAGCGCGGAACAGCGCTTCGAGGGCGAGGTCGACAAGGTGGTCACCCAGCTGACGCGCCGCATGATGGCTCACGAACAGATACTGCGTGGAGCGGCCGGACTGATTCAGGCCGCCCCCGACGTTACGCGAGAGGCCTGGCATCGATACGTCAGCGAGCTCGGCCTTGACCGCAACTATCCGGGCATTCTGGGGGTCGGTCTGTCGTTGCGCATACCGGCGCCGCAACGCGAGGCACACGAACGGCAAGTCAGGCTCGGCGGCATGCCGGCTTACGCCATCCGTCCGCCGGATCCGCGCGACGAATACCACAGCATCCTCTATCTCGAGCCGCTGAACGATCGCAATCTCAGGGCGATCGGCTATGACATGAACTCCGAACCGACGCGCTCGGCGGCGATGAGCCGGGCGCGCGATACAGGCGAAGCCGCGTTGTCCGGCAGGGTGACCCTGGTGCAGGAGGGTACCGGCCCGGTTCAGCCCGGATTCCTGCTGTATTTCCCTTTGTACCGGCAGGGCATGGCGCGGGCTACGCCGGAGCAGCGCCGGCAGGCGCTTGTCGGCTATACGTACAGCCCCTATCGGGCGCACGACCTTTTCGGCAGCGCGTTGCGCGGTTATGCCGACAACGTCGTCCTTGATATCCACGACGGCGAGAGTACGGACCCGGCGACCCTGCTGTACAGCAATGGCCACGGTCGTCCGGTGTCGGTGCGTGAGGATGTGCGTACCCTCCGCATTGCCGGTCATGTGTGGACCCTGCGGACCCGTGCGCCTGCCGGACTTGGCACCGACCATCTGGTTCTGTGGCTGCTGCCGGTGATGGGCTGCGGACTGAGCACGCTGCTGTTCTACCTGCTGCGCCTGCTGGCATCGACCGCGCGGGCGAACAGCAGCACGCGCGCTGCAGCCCACGCGCTCGCGCTGGGCGAAAAGCGCCTGAGCGCGGTGCTCGATACGGCACCTGACGGTATCGTGACCACGGATCAGGCCGGCATGGTGCTGACCATCAACCGGTCGGCTGCCGAAATCTTCGAAATCGATGGCGACTCCATCATCGGTCTGCCGCTTGCGCGCCTGCTGCCGGCGTTTGATGGCGAGTGGTTCGCCGGCCAGGTCGTGGATTCCGGACCGGTCGAACGCTGGCGCCTGTCGCGCGACGTGCAGGGACTCGCGGGCAGGCGGACCTTTCCGGTCACCGTTTCCGCCAGTCGCTTCAGCCTGCATGACCGGCTGGTCTACGTACTGCTGCTGCGCGACATTACCGGGCAGATCGAGGCACAGACGCGCATGCGGCTGCATGACCGCGCGCTCGCGTCGTCGAGCGAGGCGGTCGTCATCCGCGACGTGCAGAGCAGCAGTTATCCGGTCGTCTACGTGAACAGCGCGTTCGAACGCCTGACCGGCCACAGTGCCACCGACGTGGTCGGTCGTCCGTTCACGCTGGTATCGGACGAGCTGAACCCGGTTCACGTCGTCGAAGAGATGCGCTGGGCCATCGTGCATGAAAAGCCGTACAGCACGACGGTGGATGTGTGCAGTGCCGACGGCCGGCGGATGTGGGTCGCGCTGTCGTCGTCTCCGGTGCGCGACAACGATGGTCGTGTCACCCACTATGTCGACGTGTTCGGCGACGTCACGCAGCGCATCGAATTCGAGCAGAAGCTGATCCGTCGCACCAACCGCCTGCATACCGTGTTCTCGCTGTCGCCCGACGGCTTTGTCACCTTCGACGAGAGCGGTACGCTGACCAACGTCAATCCGGCCTTCGCGCGCATGACGCATCTGTCGCAGCGCGAACTGCTGGGGCTGAAGGCCGAGCAGTTCGACGGCATGATCTCGCGTCTGGCCGACCCCGCGAAACCCTGGCCCGAGCTGGTGCTCGACAGGTCGACCGATGAACCCCAGCGTCTGTGGCTGCTGCATCCCGACGTGCGGGTCATCGAGCGCAGCGCGCGTGTGGCGCCCGAGGGGCGTTCGGAGACGGTGCTGTACTTCCGCGACATCACGCAGCAGTTCGAGGTCGATCGCATGAAGAGCGAATTCCTCAGTACCGCCGCACATGAACTGCGCACGCCGCTGGCGTCCATCTTCGGCTTTGCCGAACTGCTGATCAATCGCGAGTACGACGAGGCAGCGCGTCGGCGCATGCACACCATCATTCACCGTCAGTCGCGGGTGCTGGTCAATCTGATCAACGATCTGCTCGATCTTGCGCGCATCGAAGCGCGTGCCGGACAGGCGTTCCGGCTCGAGGACCTGTCGGTGAAAAGCATCGTCACGGCGACGCTGGAAGGCCTCGCGATGCCGGATGAGTCCGGCCAGCCGGTGCGCCAGGTGACGCTGGAGATGCCGGCAGCCGTGCCGCGCATCCGGGTGGATCACGAGAAGATGGTGCGTGCGTTGTCCAACGTCATCACCAATGCCTTCAAGTACTCGCCCGACGGCGGCGAGGTCGTGCTGACCGTATGCGAAGCATCGCGCAAGTCCCGGCTGATGGCCGGTATCCGCGTCACCGACCACGGCATCGGCATGACGCCGGAACAGCAGGCGCGCATCTTCGAACGCTTCTACCGTGCAGATCCGTCCGGAAATATCCAGGGGACCGGCCTGGGCATGTCGCTGGTCAAGGAAATCATGGAAATGCATGGCGGCGAGGTCGAGGTCGACAGCGCGTCGGGCCGAGGCACGACGGTCACGCTGTGGCTGCCGGTGATGGACACCGCGACCACCTGATCCGCGCTCGACTTGAACGTCGACAGTCTCTAGCATTCCCGGCTCAGAACAGGCAGGAGTGAGGCATGCGGCTGGATGACGGGCGGGAAAGCGAGAACATCGAAGACAGGCGCGGTGGCGGCGGCATACCGGGTGGCGGACGCAGCATCGGCATAGGTACCATCGTGCTGGCGCTGGTTGCGATGTATTTCGGCGTCGATCCGTCGGTGGTGCTCAATATGGGTGCCGGCGGGCCGGATGTGCAGCAGCAGGCGTCGGTTGCGACCGGCGTGCAGCACAGCGGCCGCAGCGGCGACGATGCGCTGGCGCATTTCACGTCACGCGTGCTGGCCGATACCGAGGACACCTGGGGCGAACTGTTCCGCGCCGGCGGCAAGGAATATCGCCAGCCGCGCCTGGTGCTCTACACCGGCGGCACGCCGACCGCCTGCGGTGCCGGTCAGGCGGCGATGGGACCGTTCTACTGCCCGGGCGACGAGCGCGTGTATCTGGATCTCGACTTCTATCGCGCACTGCAGGCACGCTTTCATGCGCCGGGCGATTTCGCGCAGGCCTACGTGATCGCGCACGAGGTGGGCCATCATGTGCAGAACCAGCTGGGCATCGCCGACAAGGTGCAGCGCGCGAAGGCGCGCACCGGCGAACGCGGGGCCAATCAGCTGCAGGTACGCATGGAACTGCAGGCGGATTGCTTCGCCGGCATCTGGGCAAACCACGCCAACCGGTCGCGAGCCATCCTCGAACAGGGCGACGTCGAGGAGGCGCTGCGTGCGGCATCGGCCATCGGCGACGACACGCTGCAGAAGCAGGCGCAGGGCTATGTGGTGCCGGAAAGCTTCACCCATGGCAGCGCCGAACAGCGCATGCGCTGGTTCTCGCGCGGGCTTGAAAGTGGCGAACTGAAGTCCTGCGACACGTTCGGGGCCAGGGCACTCTAGGCGCAGTGACCCCAGTACCGGCTCCACACCTTGGCTGGACGCGGGTTCGGCATGAATCAAGTGCAGCGGGCATGGCCTGCTCCCGCTGAAGATCTGCGGGAGCAGGTCATGCCCGTGATGTCTGGCGTAGCAGCGCGGATTCCGCCGCGCTGCCTCCAACGTCGTCCTCAACCGATGCGGACGACCACCTTGCCGAAGTGGGTGGCGCCTTCGAGGTGATGCAGTGCTGCGCGTGCATCCGCGAAGTCGAACACACGGTCGATGACCGGCTTGATGCCGTGCAATGTGATGAGCCGGTTCATGGACTCGAACATGTCGCGCGAGCCGACGAACACGCCGCGCACATTCGTGGTGTTGAACAGGATGGGCAGCGGGTTGATGTCGCCGCCGCTGAGCACGCCGATCAGATGTACCGAGCCGCCGTGACGCGCTGCCGCGATGGAACGCTGCAGCGTGCCCGGACCGCCGACCTCGACCACGTGATCGACACCCACGCCACCGGTCAGTTCGCGCACCTTCACGTCCCACTCCGGATGGTTGCGGTAGTTGATCAGCTTGTTTGCGCCGAAACCACGCACCTTCTCCAGTTTGGTGTCGCTGGATGAGGTGGCGATCACCTCGGCGCCGGCTGCCCGGGCGAACTGGATGGCGAACATCGATACGCCGCCGGTGCCCAGCGTCAGCACCGTCTGACCGGGACGTACCGTCACCGGGCCTTCGAACATCGCGTTCCATGCGGTCAGGGCCGCGCAGGGCAGCGTGGAGGCTTCCTCGAAGCTCAGGTGGGCCGGCATGTCGACCAGCGCTTCTTCCGGGAACAGGCGGTATTCGGTCAGTACGCCGGGCGCGGTGCCGCCCAGCGATGCGGCATAGTGGCCCGGATTCATCGGTCCGCCGAGCCAGGTTTCGAAGAAGCAGCCGATCACGCGGGCGCCGGCGGCAAAGCGGCTGACGCCCGATCCGACCTCGACCACTTCGCCGGAGCCGTCGGACATCGGGATCAGGCCTTGTGATTCCATGCCGGGGTAACGGCCGGTGACGATCAGCAGATCGCGGTAATTCAGCGACGCTGCCTTCATGCGCACCAGTACCTGACCCGGTCCGGGGCGGGGAACGTCGCACTCGATCAGCGACAGGCTGTCAATGTTGTTGCGCTCGCTAAAGGCTTGGTAACGCATTGCAGGGACTCCGTGGTTGTTGTTGTCGAATGGCGCCATGCGCCGTGCGATCGCCAATGGTGCCACGATGTGGCGCGTACACCTGTCTCATTCTGTCAGGGCTGACGCTGCGCGCAGGACGGACCGCGGAAGGCGGTGATCCGGGGCGCAAACATTAGAATACGGACGCCTTGCTGCTGCAAGCTGCACGCGGTGATCGAGCCACCCGGACCCTCCCATCGATGAAATCCAGTTACCTACTGCTGTTCGTTTTCGCCTTGTTGCTGCGGGCTGCACCGGCGATGGCGCTGAACGCAAACGAGCTTGCCGTGATCGTCAACACGGCCGATCCGGCCAGCGTCGAGACGGCGAGTTACTACAAGCTCCGGCGAGGCATACCGGACGGCAACCTCATCGAGGTCAGCTTTCCACATGATCGCGGTGCGCTGTCGCGCGAAGAGTTCGAGCGCGTGCGCGAGGACGTCGTGCGCAGGTTGCCGGCGCACGTCCGGGCGCTGGCGCTGGCGTGGACGCGTCCCTGGCGTGCCGGGTGCATGAGCATCACGTCGGCGTTTGCCTTCGGCTACGACGAATCCTTCTGCTCGGCGAGCTGTGGGCCGACGCGCGCCAGCCGCCTGTTCAATGGCGGTGTCGGCGTGGCCGATGACGCGGTGACCGGCATGCCGGCGATGATGCTGGCCGGCGAATCGATCGCGCAGGTCAGGGCGCTGATCGACCGCGGTGTCGCCGCCGACTTTTCCTATCCGGCCGGCACCGCCTATCTGGTGCGTACCGAGGATGCCGCGCGCAACGTGCGTGCGCGCAATTTCGAGCACACGGTGGCCAACCTCAAGGGTCTGAAGATCGAAACGCCAAGCACCATCGACGCGTCAGGCAAGCAGGATGTGATCGGCTATTTCACCGGCTCGTCCCATGTGCCGCAGCTGTCGTCGCTGAAGTTCCTGCCCGGTGCGCCGGCCGATCACCTGACCTCGTTCGGCGGCCAGCTTATCGACAGTCCGCAGATGAGCGTGCTGGCCTGGCTGTCTGCCGGTGCCACCGCCAGCTACGGGACGGTGGTCGAGCCATGCAACCACCTCGGCAAGTTCCCGTTTCCCGGCGTGCTGCTCGGCCACTATGCCGATGGCGACACGCTGATCGAAGCCTACTGGAAGAGTGTGGCGTGGCCCGGGGAGGGGGTGTTTGTCGGCGAGCCTCTGGCGCGTCCTTACGGCACCCGTGTCGTGCGCGATGACAAGGGGCTGTGGCTGGAAGCCAGTACGGCGATGGGGAGGCAGATCGTGATCGAGGCGGCCCCCGGCGTGGTCGGGCCGTTCCGTCCGGTACGTGCGCTGACGCTGCCGCCCGGCCATACCCGCCAGCTGCTGCCCGGACTCAACGCGCCGGTGGTGCGGGTCAGGTAGTGCGCACGGCCTGGAAATCGCGATAGGCGCTGGCCAGTCCGTCTTCGAGCGACGTCGTCGCCCGCCAGCCGATGGCGTTGATCCGCGACACATCCATCAGCTTTCTCGGTGTGCCATCCGGCTTGGTCGTGTCGAACACCAGATCGCCGTCGAAGCCCACGACCTTGCCCACCAGCTCCGCCAGTTCGCGGATGGTCACGTCCTCGCCCACGCCGACGTTGACCAGCGGCGGCTCGAACCGGCCGGTCTTGGATTCGTCGCTGCCGAGCAGGCTTTCGTATTTGTCGTCCGGCAGGTTGATCAGGAACACGCAGGCGTCGGCCATGTCGTCGCTGTACAGGAATTCGCGCCGGGGTGTTCCCGTTCCCCAGATCGTCACCGTCCTGTCGCCGCGCTGCTTCGCTTCGTGGAACTTGCGCAGCAGCGCCGGGATCACGTGGCTGTTCTCCGGGTGGTAGTTGTCGCCCGGCCCGTACAGATTCGTCGGCATCACCGCCAGGTACTTCGTGCCGTACTGGCGGTTGTAGCTCCAGCACATTTCGATGCCGGCGATCTTGGCCAGCGCGTACGGCCGGTTGGTCGGCTCCAGCGGCCCGGTCAGCAGACAGTCCTCGCGCATCGGCTGCGGCGCCATCTTCGGGTAGATGCAGCTCGAACCGAGAAACATCAGCCGCTTCACCCCGTGGCGCCACGCGCTGTGGATCACGTTGTTCTGGATCACCAGATTGTCGCGGATGAATTCGGCCGGGTAGCTGTTGTTGGCGACGATGCCGCCCACCCTGGCCGCGGCCAGGAACACGTATTCCGGCTTGTGTTCGGCAAAGAAGGCTTCGGTCGCCGCGGCGTCGGTCAGGTCCAGCTCGGCGTGCGTGCGCAGCAGCAGATTCGTGTAGCCCTTCGCCCGCAGGTTGCGGACGATGGCCGAGCCGACCAGCCCGCGGTGGCCGGCGATGTAGATGCGTGAATCAGGCTTCATGGCAGGGGTGAAAACAAGGGTTCGTCCAATTCTGCGTACCGGCAAATGCCGTTTCGGCTCAAACGTCGTGCTGCCTTCGCAGGAGCGACCCGTGGTCGCGATGCCCTGCGTCAATCACAGCGCCGTTCGCGAGCATGGCTCGCTCCTACAACGCCTACTCGAAATGGTCGTAGGCCTTGAAGCCGGCCATCTTGACCAGTGCGTCGCGCTTGGCGCTGGTGTAGTCGGCCTGGACCATTTCCTTGACCAGTTCGCGCAGCGTGGTCTTCGGCGTCCAGCCCAGCTTCTCACGCGCCCGGGTCGGGTCGCCCAGCAGTGTCTCGACCTCGGTCGGCCGGTAGTAGCGCGGATCGACCTTGACGATCACGTCGCCCACCTTGGCCTTCACGTCCTTGCCGGTCACGGCGGCGACGATGCCGACCTCGGCCTCGCCCTCGCCTTCGAAGCGCACCGTGATGCCCAGCTCGGCGGCGGCGAATTCGACGAACTGACGCACGCTGTACTGCACGCCGGTGGCGATCACGAAATCCTCGGCCTGCTGCTGCTGCAGCATCAGCCACTGCATCTCGATGTAGTCGCGCGCATGGCCCCAGTCGCGCAGCGCGCTCATGTTGCCCAGGTACAGGCAGTCCTGCAGCCCGAGCGCGATGCGTGCGATGGCGCGCGTGATCTTGCGCGTGACGAAGGTTTCGCCGCGCACCGGCGACTCGTGGTTGAACAGGATGCCGTTGCAGGCGTAGATGCCGTAGGCCTCGCGGTAATTGACGGTGATCCAGTAGGCGTAGAGCTTGGCCACCGCGTAGGGGCTGCGCGGATAGAAGGGCGTGGTTTCCTTCTGCGGAATCTCCTGCGCCAGACCGTAGAGTTCGGAGGTCGAGGCCTGGTAGAAACGCGTCTTCTTCTCCAGCTTCAGGATGCGGATCGCTTCGAGGATGCGCAGCGCGCCGATGCCGTCGGCGTTGGCGGTGTATTCCGGTTCCTCGAAGCTCACGGCCACGTGCGACTGAGCGGCCAGGTTGTAGATCTCGTCGGGCTGCACCGCCTGGATGATGCGCACCAGGCTGGTCGAGTCGGTCAGGTCACCGTAGTGCAGGATGAACTTGCGGTTGTCGACGTGCGGATCTTCGTACAGGTGGTCGATGCGGTCGGTGTTGAACAGCGACGAGCGGCGCTTGATGCCGTGCACCTCGTAGCCCTTCTTCAGCAGAAACTCCGCCAGATAGGCGCCGTCCTGGCCGGTGACGCCGGTGATGAGTGCGATCTTGGTCATGATTTCGGGCTGGACTGTCGAGGTGCCCGCATTATCACTGATGGTTGCCCGCCGCTCCTTCAATCCGGCCGCGCAGCAGCGGCTCGATCAGTGCCATGCAGCGGGCAGTCGCACCGCGGTGTGCTTCGGCAAACGCCAGTCCGGCCTCGGACATTGCCTGCCGCTTCTTGTCGTCGTCGAGCAGGGCCGCCACCGCAGACGCCATGTCCTGTGCGTCGGTCGCGCGCAATGCGGCGCCTGCCGCCACGGCATCGTCGGTCGCCTGGGCGAAATTGAAGGTATGCGGTCCGACGACGACGGGGCAGCCGACCGCGCAGGCCTCTATCAGGTTCTGCCCGCCCAGCGGCAGCCAGCTGCCGCCGATCACCGCGACGTCCGCAAGCGCATACCAGGCGAACATTTCGCCCATTGAATCTCCGAGCCAGAGCTGGATTGCGGCGTCGGGAGGGGGGGCGGAGCTTCGCCGGGCAAACCTGATTCCATGTCTGTCGGCAAGGCGGGCAACCTCGTCAAAGCGCTGGGGGTGGCGCGGCACCAGTGCAATGAGTACGTCCGGTGGCAGCCGGGCCAGAAGTGCCGGCAGAAGAATCGCTTCCTCGCCCTCACGGGTGCTCGCCAGAAGCACGACGCGTCGCGAACCGATGGATGTCCTCCAGCGGGTGCTCTGCGCCAATTGTCCATCCGGAAAAGCCACATCGAACTTCAGGTTGCCGGTGACTGCAACATTTCGGGCACCGAGCGCCTTCAGTCGGTGTGCATCGGCCTGTGTCTGTGCGGCGATGACCGAAAGATTGTCGAGCATCGGATGAACCAATGCCGACAACCGCGCATAGCCTCGAGCCGAGCGGGGCGACAGCCGCGCGTTGATCAGCGAAATCGGTACATGCGCGCGCGCGCCCTCGGCGACGAGATTGGGCCACAGTTCGGTTTCCATCAGAATGCCGATGGCCGGCTTCCAACGCTTGAAAAAGGCACGTTGTGTCCACGGCAAGTCCCAGGGCAGCCAGGCGAGGACGACGTGTTTGTCGAACAGCGCGCGCGCCGTGGCGCGCCCGGTGGCAGTTGTCTGGGTCAACAGGATGCGGGCGTGCGGCCATCGGGCCTTCAATGCCCTGACCAGTGGCTCTGCTGCGCGCGTCTCGCCTACGGAAACGGCATGAAGCCAGATGGTCGGTGCAGCGGCAACGACGGGAAAAAGCCCCAGTCGTTGATCGACCTGTTCTGCATAGGCAGGCTCCGCACGTGCCCGCCAGAGCAGCCGCAGCAGCACGAAGGGGAGTGCAAGAAGCCAGAGAAGTGTGTATAGAGTCCGGGCCAATCGAGCGCTGATCAAGGATGCCGAAAAAAGAACTGACAAAGTCCGCTGTCAGCCAAGGATAACAACAGACTGTCGGTCCAGTGGCACGCCGTACCCGCGTGAGACAATGCGGAGCCCTTCGCGGGGACGCTCGACATGTCTGTTCGGCGTGAATGCATGGCTGCTGCCAAGCGGGCTGTATGGAACTCCGGTCGTCAAACCGAATATGCTCCGCCTGCACACCTTCCGGGTGATTCCGGCGTTCCGGTGTGTCCTGCAATTGGTCTGGAGCCTCTGAATACATATGGCTCCCAGACCCCAGACGGATCCAGTGCAGGTGAAGAAAAACATCATCGCCAACTACCTTGGCACGGGCGTTGTCATCCTGACGCCGATTCTTGCCCTGCCATGGTATCTGTCGGCGCTTGGGGCCAGGCAGTTCGGTCTCGTTGGCTTTGTTGCGCTTCTGCAGACGATACTCGGGCTCTTGGACGCGGGCCTTGGTCAGGCGCTGGTGCGCGAGTTTGCAGTTCGCCTCGCTGGTGGCGAGCCCGGCCGTCACAGGGCGGCCAGGCTGCTTTTCGGATTTGAACGCATTTATTGGCTGTTTGCCCTGTCCGCGGGCGTTCTGACCATCCTGGTGTCCGGTCCCGTGACCAGATACTGGCTGAATCTCGACGGACTGCCGGAGTCGTGGGGTACCGTCGCGGTGCTTGGCGCGGCCGTCATCTTTGCCGTCCAGTTTCCCGGTTCTGTCTATCGCAGCCTGTTGACCGGCGCCCAAGAGCAAGTAGTCCTCAATTCGATTCTTTCGTCATGCATGCTTGTTCGGCACCTCGGGGGGGTGGTGGTTGTGGCGCTCTGGCCGACGCTGCCGGCCTATCTTGGCTGGCATGCGGCGACAGCGCTTTGTGAAACGGTGCTCCGTGCGAAATACGCGTGGGGCAACCTCGGAATCCGGCGTGCCAGCCTGAGGTGGGATGCGCAGGAATTCGGATCCGTGTGGCGCCTGTTTGCGACGATGTCCGGCGCAACGCTGTTGGGGGCCTTGACGGTGCAGATGGACCGCATCCTGCTCAGCCGGATGATCGCGATCGAACAGTTTGGCTATTACTCGATCGCGGCGACGGTTGCTGTGGGATCGGCGCAGCTGATCAGCCCGTTGATCCAGACGTTTCTGCCGCGGGCCATCCAGATCAGGGAGAATGCGCTGGCGCTGCGGAAAATGAATCTCCGTCTGGTGGGGCTCGTTGCGCTGACGGTGGGCTTGTGCGCCGTTTTTTTTGTCCTGGCCGGTGAGGCGGCCTTACGTCTCTGGCTGAAGAATGATGAGGCCGTTCGCATCGTTCACCCGATTCTTTCGATCCTGTTGGCCGGGACTGCGCTGAATGCTTTCTACAATGTTGGCTACATGAACTGGATCTGCAGCGGGGAGACGCGGAAAATCCTGCTTGTAAATGCCCTTTCTCTGTGTTTGGCGGTGACGCTGATCCCATTGTTCATCCTCTCGTACGGTGCAACGGGTGCGGCAGCAGGGTGGCTGTGCATAAATCTGATTGGTCTTCTTCTTAGTCTTGAATGGGCAAAAAGAAGCTGGCCGGGTTGATTTGCCGATGGTTTTCCGTGTTGTTTGTTTTGATGAATCTTGTGTTCCGGACGGGTAAGAGAAAAACAGATGTTCTTTGCCAGCAGGATCAAATCAATAAAGCCGGAATACCGGGTGCTTGAGATTGGCCCCGGATCAAGCCCCCATTCCCGGAGCGATGAATTTCTTGAACTGTCCTTTGTGGCTGAAGATCAGCGCCTTGCACAACGCGGTGGCACTGCCGGGGAGCCGAATTTTGGTGCCAAACCGGTTCATTATTACGACGGAGGGGTGTTTCCGTTCGAAGACGGACAGTTCGACTATGTCATCTGCTCCCATGTAATCGAGCATGTGTCGGATCCTGAGCTGTTCGTGAATGAATTGAATCGGGTATCGGGCGGACAGGGGTATCTGGAATACCCGTTGGTGACATGCGAATACCTCTATAACTTCGATGTGCATCTGAATCTCGTCAAATTCGACGAAAAGGATCAGGTGTTGAAATTCATTCGCAAGTGCGATACGCCGCTTAGCGTTTTTTCACCGGTGAGCGCCCTGTTCCACAAGACTTTGGAGAAGGGCTGGGATGATTTGACATCAACCAACAAGGAGCTTTTTTTTGAAGGGTTCGAGTTTGCCCGCCCCTTGTCCATCGTCAGAGCCGAAAGAATTGAAGATCTGCTGCCTTCTGAGGGAAAGATCGTTCGGAAATCACGCATCAGATGGTTTGTCGTCGGGTGCTTGAACTGGCTGAGAATCTGATTCGAGAGCGGGGCCGGGTTGAAGCGGGTTTCCGACTGTCTTCATCCCGCAAAATGTGATTCAACACCCCGCTGGCAAACCCATGCCGGTGGCTTGTCGAGGCGGTAATCGTGAAAACATTCCTGAGGTGGGTGAGCGCATTTCTGACCCCCATCCCCCTGGCGGGCTTGGCAGGCCTGCCGCGCTACTTGATTCAGTGGCGGCGCCTCAAATCGCTGAAACCTTCCGATTTCAGCGTGCGGGACAGCTATCCCTGTCTTGCGGATTGGGTGCAGTCGACACCCTTCGATCCTCACTATTTTTATCAGTCGGCGTGGTTGGCCCGGCAAATCGCACATGCCAAGCCGGGACGCCATACCGACGTAGGATCCGATGTGCGCATGATCGGAGTGCTGTCTGCCTTTGTTGATGTTTCGTTCGTCGACTTCCGGCCGCTGCAGACGCGCCTTGACGGGCTTCAGTGCATCGCGGGCAATCTGACCGCACTGGAGTTCGCCAGCGGATCGCTAGAATCCTTGTCCTGTCTGCATGTGATCGAGCACGTGGGTCTCGGTCGTTACGGAGATCCGCTGGACATCGATGGCAGTGTGCGGGCCTTGTCGGAACTGCAGCGCGTGCTGGCTCCGGGCGGGCGACTCTACATTTCGGTGCCGATAGGTCGCGAGCGCGTATGTTTCAATGCCCATCGCGTTTTTTCGCCAAGAACGATTTTGGATGCCTTGCCGGAACTCAGTCTGCTGAAAATGTCGGCAGTGGATGATCATGGCGAATACCTTGACGCCTGTGACATTGATTCTTGCAACGGATTTGAATATGGGTGCGGTATGTTCGTGTTTGCGAGGAGTTGATGCCGCTGGTTGTCATGTCATTGCTCCGGGCAGGTTCTGAACCCGGCTGATTTGTTGCCGATTCCGTTGGCAAGGCGACGATGACGATGTGTCGGAATTGAAATTTATTGCTGTCAGGGGTTTGGCCGGAAATGATGAAAGAAAATATTTCTCTGGATGCGTGGGCGACAAGTCTGCTTGCGGATCCGTTGAGCAAAGAGCCGGTCTCGCTGGACGGTGACGCCGGCTTTGTGCTGTCTGGCTATGGCCGGAAATATCCGATCAGGAACGGTGTTCCGGATCTCCGTTTGTTGAACAACGACTGCACCAAGGATCAGCGTGTCTGGTCGGAAGGACAGCGTGCATACGAGAAATGGAGCGCCAGTCTTTCTGGAAACGATTCACTGCAGCGATATGTCGATGAGGTGGAAAGCGTAAGGGAGGTTTACAAGGAAATTGCGGTCAAGGGCCGGTGTCTTGATGTCGGAGGACATCAAGGCAGATTGAGAAAATTCTTGGAGACAGACCAGCCCTACATTACATGCGATCCGTTCCTGAGTGTTTTCGATGGCCTTTCCACGCAGAAGAACCTGCTCCAGGTCTACCCGTTCCTTGCTGGGCCGGTAAATTTCGTATGTTGTCAGGCAGAGTTTCTTCCCTTTGTTTCGGGTGTTTTCGATACCGTACACATGCGTTCGGTGATCGACCATTTCCTGTCGCCTGAACTTGCGTTGAACGAGGCATATCGCGTGCTTCGGCCGGGTGGGGCATTGATCATAGGTCTTTCGGTCGAAGGGGGGCGGTCCGGACGTGCAGGCATTGCCTCCACGCTGAAAGAGGTGGCTCGCGAGGTACTGTATTTCGCCGGATTCAAACGATTCAGGGATTACCATGTCTGGCATCCGACTCATGCTGAACTGGTACTTCTGGTCGAATCCTGCGGGTTCGAACTGCAGAAAACGCACTGGCAGCAGGGGACCGGAGATTCCGTTTGTTATCTGCTGGCCAATAAGGTTGATGGTCTGGTGCGAAAAAA
This sequence comes from Betaproteobacteria bacterium, assembly GCA_020621405.1. Classification (GTDB taxonomy): domain Bacteria; phylum Pseudomonadota; class Gammaproteobacteria; order Burkholderiales; family Rhodocyclaceae; genus Methyloversatilis. Next base: position 780,650 of record JAHRYN010000002.1, on the reverse strand, counting down.
TAGCGATTGCCGTTCCGTGCGGCGATGAATTTCCGAAACCTCTGGTTCTTCCCATGCTATCGCTTCTGAAAAAGAGCCCGCTGTTTGCATTTAATCTTGTGTTCCGCGACCGCTGGGTGGCGCGTCAGGCCGCGTCGTTGCCGGAGGGTAGTCGTGTTCTCGATGTGGGGGCCGGGTCCTGTCCCTATCGGCGACTGTTCGCACACTGCGAGTACCGCACGCAGGATTTCACGGGCCTGCAGGGCCGGCAATTGCGTCATGGCGGCTACGGACAGATCGATTATGTGTGCGATGCGACTGCGATTCCGGCGCCGGACGCAAGTTTCGACGCGCTGCTGTGCACCGAGGTCATTGAGCATGTTCCGCAACCCGAACAGGTGGTGCGGGAGTTCGCGCGTTTGCTCAAGCCCGGTGGCAGATTGCTGCTGACCGCACCGCTCGGATCGGGCGTGCATCAGGAACCGCATCATTACTACGGCGGCTTCACGCCCTGGTGGTACCGGCGGTTTCTGGCTGACTGCGGATTCGACGACATCCATGTGGAGGCCAATGCCGGCTCCTATCGCTTCTTTTCGCAAGAATCGATCCGGTTTCTTGTCACGACGATGCCGTTCCGCGGTCTGCCTATCTGGTCGAGCCTGTTCTGGACACCGTTCTGGCTGCTTCTCGTGCCAATTCTCGGCGGCCTGATTCCTGTTGCTGCATCGCTTCTCGATCGTCACGACCACGAACAGCGCTTTACCGTCGGTTACCACGTAACGGCTGTGCGTCGTCGTGGCTGATGTATGAAGCTGCTCTGCGTATTCGGACGACACAATTACGGCGACCCGGCGCGCGGCGAGGGCTACGAGTACAGCAATTTCCTGCCAGCGCTTCGGGCGCTCGGGCACGAGGTTCATCATTTCGAGTCCTGGGATCGCAATGCCCACGCCGATTTCGCCGCGCTTAACCTTGCCTTGCTCGACAGGGTCGATGCCCTGCGTCCGGATCTCGTGTTCTGCGTGTTGATGGGTTACGAGATATGGACCGAAACCTTGCGTACGTTGCGCCAGGGCGGCGTGCGGGTTCTGAACTGGGGTACGGACGATTCCTGGAAGTATCCGCAGTTCTCACGCCACGTCGCTCCTGAGGTCGATCTTTGGGCGACCACCTCGCACCTTGCGCTCGAACGGGCCCGGGCCGACGGTCTGCAGAATGTGCGCCTCAGCCAGTGGGCGGCCAGTGGGTCCCGGACGGCGGAACCGTTGACATCGGAACAGTGCAGGCATGACGTCAGTTTTATCGGGTCTGCCTACGGAAACCGGGGTCGATGGATCGCGCGGCTCAAGGCGCGTGGTCTGCATGTCGAGTGCTTCGGCCAGGGGTGGCCGAACGGGCCAGTGGATGCGGCACGCATTCCCGAGATCTATCGCTGTTCGCGCGTCAGTCTGAATTTCGGGGATTCCGGCCTGCAGTGGCGCGGTCTGGTGCCCTATCGCAGTCGCCAGATCAAGGCGCGCGTATTCGAAGTTCCGGCCGCCGGAGGCTGCCTGCTGACCGAGCAGGCCGATCGCCTGAGCGACTACTATGAGTGCGGCGTCGAGGTGGATACCTTCGCGGACGAAGACGCTCTGATCGACCGCGCGCGCGCGCTGATTGCAGAGCCGGAGCGACGCGATGCGATGGCCTGGGCGGGCTACCGCCGAACCATTCGCGAACACCTGTATGAGGGCCGCTTTGGTGCCCTGCTGAGTGAGCCCGAGGTGCGGAATGCCGACGCGGCGCCTTGTCGCATGCTCGACCGGGACCTGTTCATGAGTGCGCTGGCGGCTCACCGGACCGATGCGGGCCTGCGGTTCCTGCGCGAGGTCATGGTGTGGCCCATGCAGCAGATCTGGGGCGAGCGTCGTGGTGCTCGTGCTGCGCGGCGACTGCTTTTCGAATTGAGCTGGCGTCTCTGCGGTCGTGCGACCTACAAGGCATCTGGACTACCGGGACGGCTGTTCTACCGGGAAAGCTAGCCGGGCGTCAGTGACCGGGCACGTGTTCGAGTGCGGTGCCCCGTGGGAGGTGACGGGCAAGGACGGGGCCGATCGTTGCCCCGACGATGCGTGCGGCACGGACTGGGCGCGGAGCGAATGATTGGGTCTGTGTGCCGGAGGCATCGGTTTCCGCTGGCTGCTGCGGGTGCAGGCATCGGACGGTGGGCGAACCAGCTGTGATGGTTGCCTTGATTGATGATTTCAGTGTGTCTCGGAAGCGTCCGTGAGTGGAGGGTCTGACGTCATGGTTGCGTGGGCAGGACGGGTCCGGTTCCCTGTGGGCGTATATGCGGCCGTATTCATCTACGCGCTGCTGGCCATGCTGGTCGCCCGTGCGGTGCTGATCCCGGAATTTCTCTCGTCGACCGACGGAATCATCCATGGAGATCCCCTCTACTACCAGAGCATTGCACTCGCCAAAACGGCAGAGATGAAGGCGTACGGCCTGACGCGTTTCGAACTCAGGCCGCAAGGCCAGGGACCTGCAGGGGTGGCGAGTCTGCTTTACCTGCTATGGCAAAGCCCCTTTGTGGTGTTGTTGCTCAATGCAGCACTCCACGCGGGCGCCGCGTGCTGTCTGCTGGCATGTCTGCGGCAGTGGTTTTCGCGCCGCACGGCCGTCTTTTCCATCCTTCCTTTTGTCCTTTCGCCCTACATGATTGTCTGGTTCTCGCAGCTGAACAAGGATAGCTTCGCCACGGCCGGTGTCCTGATGTTCATCTCCGGTTTCTCGGGCATGACCCTCGCGGAATCGAAGGGAAAATATGCCGTAGGTCATTTCATGCTTGCGATCGGCGGCGTGCTTCTTGTCTGGATCGTACGGCCCTACCTGAATCAGGTTCTGCTGCCGGCAGCGCTGATTTCGGCTCTGGTCTTTGCTGCGTGCCGATGGACGAGGGCGTCGTTTCAGTGGCGGGCGCCGCGTCTGTTCTTTCCGGTGGCGGTGTCCGTCCTGCTGCTGGCGATGTCGGCTCTTGGCGTGGGAGCGGCGTCGGATGAGACCCTCACCAGGTTTTCCGGATTCAGTGCCGCGGATTACAAGGACGTCATTCCTGCGGGTACGGCGGCTGACGCATGCATCCACAAACTGGGCGACGCCGTGTGGCTGCGCGAAGAACGCCTCCCGGACTATGTAAATGAAAAATTGAAAGCGATGATGGGCCAGCGCTGTTTCGTCTTCACGATCCTTTACTCCGATTCAAACCCGACTACGCTGCGAGCGATTGTCGATGCCGACGTATTGCCCGGAGGCACAGCCGAAGCGATTGCGTATATTCCGCGGGCACTGCAGCTGGGTGTCTTTTTGCCGTCACCAGGGGAGTGGATGACGGTTCTCTCGGAACAGAGATCGTTTTTCTATGGGGTCGTGCCTGCCGAGGCGCTGTTGCTTTACGCTGGCATGTGCGCCCTGCTGATCTGGTTGTGGCTGACCGGCAACTGGCTCGTGCTGATTCCCGTGTTTGCCGCTGTTCTGGCAATGACCGTCTATGGAATGAGCACGCCGTTCATGGGCGCGCTGTACCGATACCGGTATCCGTTCTGGATGCTCCTTGTCTGCCTTGGCCTGGCGTCGATATGCGATCTGTCCGTGCGGGCGTGCTCCTGGCGTCGCAACAGGCGAGGCAGATGAATGGATAGCCCCCGGTAAAAGCCTGCATGCAGGCAGGTGTATGCTGCGGCGGAGTTCGGTTGCAGCAGCGAGCTGGCGCGTTCATCGAAGTTCGCACCTGTCTGCGACACCCTGTCTGCGACACCTTTTCGTTCTTCGTCAACCGACGTATTCGAGTAGATGGATTTTTTTAATGAACGCGTTCGTCACGGGAAAACACCCCGGGTCAGTGTCATCATGTCTTTCTGGAATGCGAGCAAGCATCTCGATAAAGCGCTCGCGTCGCTGCAGTGGCAGACCGAGGAAGACTGGGAACTGATCGCGATTGACGACGGTTCGCGCGACGGTTCGGCCGAACTGCCGCGTCTGCTCGCCGATCCGCGCATCCACCTGATCCGTCACGCCGACAGTGCCGGACTGGCGGTGCGACTCAATGAAGGTGTGCGCGCGGCCCGCGGGCGGTACATTGCGCGCATGGACGCCGACGACATTGCCTTTCCGCAGCGCCTGCGCGTGCAGGCCGACTATCTCGACGCCCATCCCGACGTCGACCTGCTGGCCAGTTCGGTACTGATGATCGACGACGCCGGTCAGCCGATCGGCTTGACGCGCAGCCCGCCGACGCACGAGCAGCTGGTGCGGCGCGCCGCGCTGCGCTTTCCGATGCCGCACCCGACCTGGATGGGGCGGGCGGAATGGTTCCGCGCCCATCCGTACGACGAGCACGCGATCAAGGCGCAGGACCAGCATCTGCTCTACCGCACCTGGCGCGACAGCCGCTTCGCAGCAATCGAAGAACCGCTGCTGGCCTACCGCTATGCGCGGCTGTCGGTACGCAAGACGTTGCAGGGGCGCTATCACTTCCTGCGCGCAGTGTGGTCGCACGGTCCGCTGCTGCACGCCTGCGCGGCGACCGCAGTGCACGCTGCCGCCGCCTTGCGCGACCTGCTGGCGATGGCGAGCGGCCGCGACCGCAGCGTCATCCGGCGCCGCGGCGATGCCTTGCCCGAGGCCTTGCGCGAACAGTGGTCGCGGCTGTCGGCGCAGCTCGACGCGGCAGGGAGCTGAGCGGAGCCATGTGCGCAATCGCGGGGCTGTGGTCGCCGACCGCCGATCCGGGCGAACCCCTGCTGAACGCCATGGCGCTGGCCATGGTTCACCGCGGGCCGGACGATGGAGGCAGCTGGGTCGATGCCGGCACCGGCCTCGGGCTGGCGCACCGGCGTCTGGCCATCGTCGACCTGTCGCCGGCCGGCCACCAGCCCATGCTGTCGCGTTGCGACCGCTACGCACTGGTGTTCAACGGCGAGATCTACAACCACGGCGCGCTGCGCGCGGAACTGGACGGACAGCGCGGTGCGGTCACGCCGTGGCGCGGCCATTCCGACACCGAAACCCTGCTTGAGGCATTCGCGCACTGGGGCGTCGATGCCACGCTGCGCCGCTGCGTCGGCATGTTCGCGCTGGCATTGTGGGACCGGCAGGCGCGTGCGCTGACGCTGGCACGTGACCGGCTGGGCGAGAAGCCGCTGTACTACGGCCATGTCGGCGGCGATCTGGTGTTCGCGTCGGAACTGAAGGCATTCGCGGCGCTGCCCGGCTGGTCGCCCGCGATCGATCGCCAGGCGGTGTCGCTGTTCATGCGCTACGCCTATGTGCCGGCGCCGTGGTCGATCTATCGCGGCATCCGCAAGCTCGAGCCAGGCGCCACGGTGCGCTTCGACTGTGCCGGCGGCGAGCCGGTCGCCGGGCGTTACTGGGACGCGCTGGGCGCGATCCGCGCAGCACGCGAAAACCCGTTTTCCGGTTCGCTCGCCGATGCCGCCGACGCGCTCGAGACACTGCTCGGCGACGCCATCCGCCTGCAGAGCATGGCCGATGTGCCGCTCGGCGCCTTCCTGTCGGGCGGCATCGACTCGTCCACGGTGGTGGCGCTGATGCAGAAGCTGGGCGGCGCGCCGGTGCGCACCTTCAGCATCGGCTTCAACGAGGAAGGCTACGACGAGGCGCGGCACGCGGCTGCGGTGGCGCGTCATCTGGGCACGCAGCACACCGAGCTGTATGTCAGCGCCGACGAGGCGCGTGCCGTCATTCCGCTGCTGCCGCAGATGTACGACGAACCGTTCGGCGACTCGTCGCAGATTCCCACTTATCTGGTGTCGAAACTTGCGCGCCGGCACGTGACCGTGAGCCTGTCGGGCGACGGCGGCGACGAGCTGTTCGGCGGCTATACCCGCTACTTCATCGCGCAGGCGCTGTGGCGCCGGCTGTCCCGCCTGCCGGCGCCATTGCGCGTGCAGGCGGCCCGCATGATCCGTGCGCTGCGTCCGGCCACCTGGTCGCTGCTGCTGAAGCCCTTCGTGCCGCTGCTGCCGGCGCAGCACCGTTACGCCAATCCGGGCGACAAGCTGCACAAGCTGGCCGAGGTACTGGCGCTGGCCGAGCCGCGCGCGCTGTACGACCGCCTGGTGCGCTTCTGGGAATGGGACATCTGCCCCGGCGTCGCTGCGCCAGCCGCGATGGCGGACGACGCAGGCTGGGCGCATTTCGACGATTTCGGCGACGCGATGATGTTCTGCGACACGGTGAGCTATCTGCCCGACGACATCCTGGTCAAGGTGGATCGTGCGTCGATGGCGGTCAGCCTCGAGTCGCGCGTGCCCATGCTCGACCACCGCATCGTCGAATTCGCGTGGCGACTGCCGGCCACGGCGCGGGCGTCCGGCGGCGTCGGCAAGCGCGTGCTGCGCGAAGTGCTGGCGCGCCACGTGCCGACCGCGCTGACCGACCGGCCGAAGATGGGTTTCGGCATTCCGGTCGGCGACTGGCTGCGCGGCCCGCTGCGCGACTGGGCCGACGCGCTGCTCGACCCGGTGCGGCTGAAGGCCGACGGCCATCTGGACGCGGATCTGGTGCGCACGCGCTGGGAGGAACACCTGTCGGGCCGGCGCAACTGGGAGTATTCGATCTGGAATGCGCTGATCTTCCAGTCCTGGCTGGAGCACTGGCATGGCGGGCGTTGAGGTGGCAGGCCGCGCCGCAAGTCAGGCGTCGGGGTCGCCGCGCGCCCGGCGGCTGCTCGTGCTGGTGACCGAAGACTGGTACTTCTGCCTGCACTGGATGCATATCGCGGTGGCCGCGCGTGCTGCCGGTCATCATGTGACCGTGCTCACGCGGGTGTCGGCGCACGGCGAGCGGATACGCGAAGCCGGACTGGATCTGGTCCCGATCGATCTGGGCCGCAGCGGCACCAACCCGCTGCGCGATCTCGCCACCATGGTCCGCCTGACGCGTCTGTACCGGCGGCTGCGGCCGGACGTGGTGCAGCACATCGCGGTGAAACCGGTGCTGTACGGTTCGGTCGCCGCGCGGCTGGCCGGTGTGCCGGCGGTGGTGAACACCGTGGCCGGACTGGGCTACGTGTTCTCGTCGTCGGAGCTGCTCGCGCGCCTGCTGCGGCCGTTCGTCGCCTTCGGCTACCGCGTGGCGCTCGCGCCCCGGCGTCATCATCTGGTGGTACAGAATGGCGATGACCTCGAATTCTTCGTCAGCCATGCCGGTGTGGACAGAAGGCGCGCGCACGTGATCCGCGGCGTCGGCGTCGATACAGCGCGCTTCTCGCCGGTGCCCGAACCTTCGGGCGTGCCGCTTGCGCTGCTGCCGGCGCGCCTGCTGCGCGACAAGGGCGTTGCCGAATTCGTCGCGGCGGCGCGGCTGCTGCGCGAACGCGGCGTAGCGGCCCGGTTCGCGATTGCCGGCGACCGCGATCCGCAGAATCCGGGTTCGGTGCCGGAGCAGCAGGTCGAGGCCTGGTCCGGCGAGGGCGTCGTCGAATTCCTCGGTTGGCAGGGCGACATGGCTGCCGTCCTGCGCGCCGCTCACATCGTCTGCCTGCCGTCCTATCGCGAAGGGCTGCCGACCGCGCTGACCGAAGCCGCCGCCTGCGGACGTCCGATCGTGACCTGCGATGTGCAGGGCTGCCGCGAGGTCGTGCGCGACGGCGACAATGGTCTGCTGGTGCCGGCCCGCGATCCGGTGGCGCTGGCGGATGCGCTCGAGCGGCTGATCACCGACCCGGCGCTGCGCGCGCGCATGGGTGCGCGCGGCCGCGAACGGGCGCTGGCCGAGTTTTCCACCGGACGCATCGTCGGCGAGACGCTGGCGCTGTACGGCGCGGTGTCCTGACCGTGCGCGTCCTCGTCACCGGTGCCTCGGGTCTGGTCGGCCGCGCGCTCTGCGCGGCGCTGCAGTCCGCCGGTCATCAGGTGATGCGCGGCGGACGGCATGCGCAGGGGCCGGGCGCCGTAGTCACCGGCGAACTCGGGCCGGACTGCGCCTGGTTCGACGGCATCGCCTGCCCGGACGTGATCGTGCACCTGGCGGCGCGCGTGCACCAGATGAACGAGGATCCGTCGCAGGCGGAGACGCGGCATCGCATCGCCAATACCGAAGGCACGATGGCGCTGGCGCAGCGGGCAGCCGCGCGCGGCGTGCGGCGCTTTGTCTTCCTGAGCAGCGTGAAGGTCAATGGCGAAGGACGGACTTCGCCCTATCGCGCCGATGATCCACCCGCGCCGGTCGATGCCTACGGCCGGTCGAAGGCGGCTGCCGAGGCGGGTCTGCTCGCGCTCGCCGCCGGCAGTGCCATGGAGATCGTGATCATCCGTCCGCCGCTGGTGTACGGCCCCGGCGTCGGCGGCAACTTTCTGGCACTGATGCGCTGGCTGCGGTGCGGCGTGCCGCTGCCGCTGGCTACGCTCACCGGCAACCGGCGCTCGCTGGTCGGCGTGGACAATCTGGTCAGCCTGATCGTGCTGTGTCTGACGCATCCGGCCGCGGCCGGGCGGGTGTGGATGGCCAGCGATGGCGAGGATGTGTCCACCGCCGGCCTGTTGCGCCGCCTCGCAGTGGCGCTCGGCGTGCCGGCGCGCCTGTGGCCGCTGCCGGTCGGCGTGCTGCGTATGGGCGCGGCGCTGGCCGGAAAGAGTGCAATGGTCCAGCGTCTGTGCAGCACGCTGACGGTCGATATCGGGCCGACCTGTGAGCAACTGGAATGGCATCCGCCGCTGACCCTGGATCAGGGATTGCTGCGCTGTGCACAGGCGGCCGGCAAATCTGCTGACATTTAATCCGGAGCCGGCCGCACGGCGCTTGATAAAATGCCGGCCAGACGCGATCCGCGTGCCCAGCCGCATTCCATGTCCTTCGAATCCGTCGTTCCCGCACTGCTGGCGTTCGGCCTGACCGCCGTGCTGCTGCAGCTGCTGATGTGGGGCAACCGTTTCCTGCCGGTCGATCACCCGAACGAGCGCTCGCTGCATACCCGCCCGGTGCCCCGTTTCGGCGGTCTGGCGATACTCGCCGGCGGCGCGCTGGCGCTGTTGCTGGCCGGGCCGCCGGTGGCGCGCTGGCTGTGGCCGGTGCCGCTGCTGGCGGCCGTCTCGCTGATCGACGACTTCGTCACGCTGCCGGCCGTGCCGCGTTTCGCGCTGCAGATCGCGGTGGCCGGCGTGTTCGCGGCGGGGCTGCTCGGTGTCTCCTGGCTGCTGCTGCCGGTGGTGTTCGCGATGGTCTGGATGACCAATCTGTACAACTTCATGGATGGTTCCGACGGCCTGGCCGGTTCGATGGCGCTGGCCGGCTTCGGCGGCTATGCCTTACTGGCGCTGCAGGCGGGCGACGCGCAGCTGGCCGTCGTCTGTCTTGCCGTGTGCGGCGCGGCGATCGCCTTCCTGCTGCGCAACCTGCATCCGGCCAGCGTATTCATGGGTGACACCGGCTCCATTCCGCTCGGTTTCCTGGCGGCGGCGATCGGCCTGATCGGCATCGAGCGTGGGCTGTGGGGGGCGTGGGTGCCGGTCATGATGTTCCTGGTGTTCATTGCCGATGCGTCGGTGACCCTGCTGCGCCGCCTGCGGCGCGGCGAAAGGGTCTGGCAGGCGCACCGCACGCATTACTATCAGCGGCTGGTGCGCATGGGGCTCGGCCACGCCGGAACCGCGCGCCTGTACTTTGCCGCGATGGCCGGCTGTTCGGCGTCGGCCGCCCTGGTGCAGCTGCTCGCACCGCAGCTCGGTGCCGTGCTGCTGCTCGCATGGTGCGTGCTGTTCGTCATGCTGGGAAGACGCGTGGATCGGCGCTGGCAGGCCTTTGCAGCCGGCCCGGAGAAGGAGTCGCAATGAAGCTGCTGTCGCGTTCCACCATCGTGTTTCTGTGCGACATCGTGCTGGCCGGCATGGCCTGGTACCTGTCCTTCCTTCTGCGCTTCAACTTTTCCATTCCGCCGGAATTCACGCATTCGCTGTTCGTCACGCTGCCCTGGGTGATCGCGGCGCAGGCCGTGGTGTTCCGGCTGCTCGGCCTGTACCAGGGCATCTGGCGCTTTGCCAGCCTGCCTGACCTGCAGCAGCTGGTGCGCTCGGTTGCGGTGGCCGCGCTGTGCGCGCCGCTGCTGATCCTGTTGCTGATGCCGGTGGTCGTGCCGCGTTCGGTCTATGTGCTCGATCCGATACTGCTGATCATGCTGATGGGCGGCGTGCGCTTCACCTACCGCGCCTGGCGGGAACATCGCGAATTCGGTTCGCTGATGGCCAAGGGCAAGCCGGTGCTGGTGCTCGGCGCCGGCGAGACGGCGGCACGGCTGCTGCGCGAGATCGGCCACTCTGGACAGTGGCGCGTGGTGGGGCTGCTCGACGACAACGTGCGCAAGCACGACCGCACGCTGTACGGCCTGCGCGTGCTCGGTGCGGTGCGCGATCTGGAGCGGGTCGCGCGCGAGCTCAAGGTGTCGTACGCCATCATCGCGATGCCGTCGGCTTCGCACGAAGCACGGCGCGATGCCGCAAATGCCTGCGTGCGCGCCGGCGTGAAGCCGATGACGGTGCCGTCGTTCGACGACCTGATCAGCGGCAAGGTTGCGGTGGCGGCGGTGCGTGAGGTGCAGGTCGAGGATCTGCTCGGGCGTGACGCGGTGAAGATCGATGCGCCGCGGCTGCGCCAGCTGATCGAAGGTCAGGTGGTGATGGTGACCGGCGCCGGCGGTTCCATCGGTTCGGAGCTGTGCCGGCAGATCGCGCGCTTCGCGCCGTCCGCCATCGTGGCTTTCGAGCGCGGCGAGTTCTTCCTGTACACGCTGGTCGAGGAGTTTTCCGAGGTGTTTCCGCAGGTGCGCGTCGAACCGGTGATCGGTGACGTGCGCGACGAGGCGCGGCTGACCGCTGTGATGCAGCGCTTCCGGCCGGTCGTGGTGTTCCATGCCGCAGCCTACAAGCATGTGCCCCTGATGGAAGACGCCAATGCGATGGAAGCGGTGCGCAACAACGTCGGCGGCACGCTGGCGGCGGCGCGCGCCGCGCAGGCCTGCGGCGTGCCGCGCTTCGTGCTGGTGTCCACCGACAAGGCGGTCAATCCGGTCAATGTGATGGGGGCGACCAAGCGGCTGGCCGAAATGGCCTGTCAGGCGCTGGCGGCACGTGGCGGCGGCACGGCGTTCAGTACGGTGCGCTTCGGCAACGTGCTGGGCAGCGCCGGCAGCGTCATCCCGAAGTTCCAGGAACAGATTGCACGCGGCGGGCCGGTCACGGTCACCCATCCGGACATCATCCGCTACTTCATGTCGATTCCCGAGGCGGCGCAGCTGGTGCTGCAGGCGGCCCTGATGGGCGAGGGCGGCGAGATATTCGTGCTCGACATGGGCGAGCCGGTGCGCATCGCCGATCTGGCGCGCGACATGATCCGGCTGTCCGGCGCGTCGGAGACCGAGGTGAAGGTCGAGTTCACCGGCCTGCGTCCGGGCGAGAAGCTGTACGAGGAGCTGCTGGCCAGCGACGAGACGACCCGCCCGACGCACCACCCGAAGGTGCGCATTGCGCGGGCGCGCGTGCTTGACGATGCGCTGTGGCTGGCACGGCTGGAGCGCTGGCTGTCCGGGCAGCTGCCGGCGGAGGCCGCGGCGCTGCGCAGCGAACTGGCGCAATGGGTGCCCGAATACAAGCCGCAGAATGACGGGCCGCCGCCCGTGTCGGCCGAGTCGCAGGCGGACGGACGCAGGAACGATCACGCATGAGTACCTACGCCATCGGCGACCTGCAGGGTTGCTTCGATCCGCTCGAGGAGCTGCTCGAACGCTGTGCCTTCGACCGTACGCGCGACCGGCTGTGGTTTGTCGGCGATCTGGTCAATCGCGGCCCGAAGTCGCTGGAGACACTGCGCTTCGTGCGCGACCTCGGCGATGCGGCGGTGGTCGTGCTCGGCAACCATGACCTGTCGCTGCTGATGATCGCCGCCGGCCACGGCAAGCTGCACCGGCTGGACACCTTCCACCATGTGCTCGATGCGCCCGACGGTGCGGAACTGATCGACTGGCTGCGCGAGCGGCCGATGATGCATGTCGAGGGCGGATACGCCATGGTGCATGCCGGGCTGCTGCCGCAGTGGCAGGTGCCGCAGGCGCTGGCGCTGGCGCGGGAAGTCGAGGCTGCGCTGCGCGGGCCGGAGCACGACGAATTCATGCGCCGGATGTGGGGCAGCGAGCCGTCGTCGTGGCAGGACGGGCTGCATGGCTGGGACCGCCTGCGCGTCGTGGTCAACGCGTTGACCCGCATGCGCTTCTGCACGGCGGATGGACATATGGAATTCCGCAGCAAGGGTGCGCCCGAGGAGCCGCCCGAGGGCTACATGCCGTGGTTCGACGTCGCCGGTGCGCGCTGGCGCACCCATACCGTGGTGTGCGGACACTGGTCGGCGCTGGGCTATCGCGCCGGTAACGGGCTGATCTCGCTCGACTCCGGCTGCCTGTGGGGCGGCGAACTGACCGCCGTGCGGCTGGAGGATCGCGCCGTGTTCCAGGTGCCGTGCGAGCGTTGCGCACGCGACTGAATGCCGCGAGCCGGCGCGCAGCGTGTCTGCTCCGCATAGAATGCGGTCTCTACAAGGGGACAAAGAATGATCGGATTGTTTCTGATCACACACAGCAGCTACGGTGAATCGCTGATCCAGTGCGCCTGCCACGTGCTCAACTCGCGGCCGGTGCAGATGGCGCAGCTCGGCGTGTCCGGCCAGGACGATCCGCTCGACCTGCTGCCGCTGGCCCGGCGCTGGCTTTCGGTGGTCGACAGCGGCGAAGGCGTGCTGCTGCTGACCGACATATTCGGTGCCACCCCGTCCAACCTCGCGCTCAAGCTGTGCGAGCCGGGCAAGGTCGAGGCGGTTGCCGGCGTGAATCTTCCGATGCTGTTGCGTACCCTGACCTACCGCGAGCGCGAAACCCTGCCCGGTCTGGTCAACAGGGCGGTCAGCGGCGGACGGGACGGAGTGATGGCCATAAAGGTGGGGCGCGATGCCAAGACGTGACATAGAAATCACCAACAAGCTCGGTCTGCATGCCCGGGCGTCCGCCAAGCTGACCCAGATCGCCAGCCGCCATGGCTGCGAGGTCTGGCTGGAGCGCAACGGCCGGCGCATCAACGCCAAGAGCATCATGGGCGTGATGATGCTGGCGGCGGCCAAGGGCAGCACGATCACGATAGAGACCGAAGGTGCCGACGCGGATGCCGCCATGAGCGAGCTGGTCGCGCTGATCGAGGACAAGTTCGGCGAGGGCGAATGACGTGACCTTCACGCTGCACGGCCTGGCCGTATCGGGCGGCATCGCGATCGGCCACGCCTATCTGGTGTCGCACGCCACGCTGGAGGTCGCCCATTACGGCATACAGCGTCGCCGGGTCGAGGACGAGGTGACCCGGCTCGGGCGCGCGTTCGACACGGTGCGCGCCGAACTGGTGGAACTGCGCGGCAGCGTGCTGACCGAAAGTACCGAGGCGCGCAGCGAGTTGCTGGCTTTCGTCGATCTGCACAGCATGATTCTCGACGATCCGATGCTGCTCGACGAGGCCGGTGAATTCATCCGTACCCGCCGCTGCAATGCCGAATGGGCGATCAAGCGCCAGATGGACCGTCTGGTCGAACAGTTCGACCAGATCGACGACGCCTATCTGCGCAGCCGCAGTGCCGACGTGGTGCAGGTGGTCGAGCGTGTGGTCAAGGCGCTGGTCGGCAAGCGCAACCGCATGAGCACGCGCCGGCGCGACACCGACAGCATCGTGGTTGCGCATGACCTGTCGCCGGCCGACACGATACAGTTCAAGGCACAGCGCATCGCCGCCTTCGTCACCGATCTCGGCGGTGCCACCTCGCATACCGCGATCGTCGCCCGCAGTCTGGCCATTCCGGCGCTGGTCGGCATGCATCACGCGCGCACGCTGATCCAGGACGAGGACATGCTCATCGTCGATGGCCTGCGCGGCGTGCTGATCATCAATCCGGACGAGCGCATCCTCGACGAATACCGGCTGCGCGCGAGAGAGATCGAGATCGAGCGCTCCAAGCTCAAGCGTCTGGCCGGCGGTGTCGCCACCACGCTGGATGGCGAGGTGGTGCAGCTGTACGCCAACATCGAATTGCCGCAGGACGTCGAGCAGGTCAAGGAGGTCGAAGCCGACGGCATCGGCCTGTTCCGCACCGAATTCCTGTTCCTGAACCGCGACAACCTGCCGGACGAGGACGAACAGTTCGAGGCCTATCGCAGCGTGGTGCAGGCGATGAAGGGCAAGCCGGTGACGCTGCGCACGCTGGACATCGGGGCCGACAAGGCGCTGCGCGGTGCCCAGCGCAGCGAAGCCAACCCGGCGCTCGGCCTGCGCGCGATCCGCTACTGCCTGGCCGAGCCGCGCATGTTCGTCACGCAGCTGCGCGCCATCCTGCGCGCGTCGCATTACGGCCGCGTACGGATACTGCTGCCCATGGTGGCATTCCAGCACGAGATCGAGTCGGCGCTGGCCATGATCGCGCTGGCACGCCAGCAGCTGCGCGATGCCGGCCGCAAGTTCGACGAACGCGTCGAGATCGGCGCCATGGTCGAGATTCCGGCGGCGGCGCTGGCGCTCGGCACGCTGATGAACCACTTCAACTTCCTGTCGATCGGCACCAACGACCTGATCCAGTACACGCTGGCGATCGACCGCGCCGACGAGGCGGTCGCCCACCTCTACGATCCGCTGCATCCGGCCGTGCTGCGGCTGGTGCAGCAGGTGATCGCCCAGGCCAAGCGCGCCGGACTGCCGGTCGCGGTGTGCGGCGAGATGGCCGGCGAGCCGCAGTTCGCGCGCCTGCTGCTCGGCATGGGGCTGCGCCAGTTCTCGATGCATCCGTCCCAGTTGCTGGAGGTCAAGCGCGAGGTGCTGCGCTGCGACTGCGGCGACATCGCGCCGCGCGTGCTCAAGCTGCTGCGCTCGGACGACCCGATGCGCATCCGCGAACAGCTCGAGCGCATCAACCTCGGCAGCTCGACGCTGCAATGACCATCGAAGGACGGACGTGAGCGGACCGATGCGCATACTCGGCATCGATCCCGGGCTGCGCGTGACCGGTTTCGGCGTGCTCGAAGCCGATGGCTCGAAGCTGCGCTACGTGGCCAGCGGGCGCATCACGTCCAATGAGCGCGATCCGCTGCCGGCGCGCATCGCCAGCCTGTTCGAGGGCATACGCGAAGTGGTCGACACCTGGCAACCGACGCACTCGGCGGTCGAAATCGTGTTCGTGAATGTCAATCCGCAATCGACGCTGCTGCTCGGTCAGGCGCGCGGTGCCGCGCTGTCGGCGCTGACCGCGGGCGGCCTGCCGGTGGCCGAATACACGGCGCTGCAGGTCAAGCAGGCGGTGGTCGGCAACGGCAAGGCGAACAAGGAGCAGGTGCAGTTCATGGTCGCGCGCCTGCTGGCGCTGGCGGTCGCGCCCGGCACCGATGCGGCCGATGCGCTGGCCTGCGCCATCTGCCACGCACACGGCGCGCGCGGCATCGGCGCGCTGGCCGGCCCCGGCAGCCGGCGCCGCGGCGGGCGTATCATCGCGCGTCGCCCGGCCTGACGCGCTGCCGTGTCCGGTCGTCCTGTCCGCGTTTCCCTCCCGGAGTCCCCATGATCGGTCGCCTCACCGGCACGCTGCTGGAAAAGAATCCGCCGCGCATCCTGCTCGACGTGCAGGGCGTGGGCTATGAAGTCGATGTGCCGATGAGCACCTTCTACAACCTGCCGGCGCTCGGCGAGCGGGTGACGCTGCACACGCACTTCGTCGTGCGCGAAGACGGCCACTTCCTGTTCGGTTTCGGCGCCCAGGCCGAGCTGGCGGCTTTCCGCCAGCTGGTGAAGATCAGCGGCATCGGCCCGCGCATGGCGCTGGCCGTGCTGTCCGGCATGTCGGTCGACGAGCTGGCGCGCGTGGTCGCGACCCAGGAAGCCGGACGGCTGACCAAGATACCGGGCATCGGCAAGAAGACCGCGGAACGGCTGCTGCTGGAACTGCGCGACAAGCTGCTGCCGACCGTTTCGCTGGCCAGCACGGTGGCGCCGGATGCCGGCGCCGACATCCTGAACGCGCTGATGGCACTCGGCTACAGCGACCGCGAGGCGCAGGCCGCGCTGCGCACGCTGCCGGACGGCGTTGGCGTGTCCGACGGCATCCGCCAGGCGCTGAAGGCGCTGTCGAAGGCCTGATTGCGAGGAAGTGGCGGCCTTGCGCTGGCCGTGCTCGCTTCTGCAAAAAACGGGGCGGCGCACGCCGGCCAGGCCGGCGGCGCAATGTTCAGAATTCCAGCGTGTCGGCGAACTTAAGCGCCGACATCTGCGCGCGGTTGACCGCATCGGCGGTCAGGCCGAGCGAATGGGTCAGGGCTGCCAGCGAAGCCGCGGTGGCTTCCTCACAGGCGCAGGCCAACTTCAGGAAGGGCGTGTAGGCGCCGTCCTGGCCGAGCAGCGCATCGCTGATCGTGTCTGGCAGCGTCATTTCCTCGAGTACCTTGTCCATCGGTGCGCCGAGCAGCTTGTCGAGCAGCGAGAAGGCGCCGGTGATGAACAGGTTGTCGTGCTCCTCGCGCGGGAAGAACTCCTGTCCCAGCACTTCCATCAACCGTCCGCGGGCGATCGCCGCCTGCATCAGCGCCGGCGCAGACGGATCCTTGCCGGCAGTCACCAGCAGCAGCGACAGCCACTTGTTCAGTTTCTCGTAGCCCAGTATCACCACCGCGTGGCGGAAGGACTGTACCTGGCACATCAGGCCGAAGCCGGCCGAATTGATGTAGCGCAGCAGCTTGAAGGACAGCGCCACGTCCTGCTTGAGTGCGTCCTCGATCTGCTTCGGGTCGGCGTTGCGGCGCACCAGGTTGAGCACGCGCACGATCTGCGCGTGCGCCGGTGCCAGCTTCTTGGCCGTGGTCTGGTTGGCCTTGAAGAACCAGCCGGTCGCGCCGCCATAGCCGGCCTTGACCGCGACATCGAATGCGACCGGATCGGCGACGCCGGTGGCCAGCAGGATACCCGGCACGCGGATGGTGACCGGCTGCACGCGCGCGTCGGCCATCACGAATCGGAAACTCAGGCCGGCCGGTATTTCGGTGCCGACCTTGTAGTCGGCCAGCACCAGCGGCGTGCCGGCCTGCGCCAGCTGCAGCGACGCATCGGCGCAGTTCTGGTCGGCAAGCTGCCTGGCGGCGATTTCCATCATCGCGCCTTCCGGCGCGATCCAGTCGGCCAGGCTGCTGTCGGGCGCGCAGCCTTCCAGGCCGACGAATACCGGGCGGGCCGGAGGCCAGTCCTCGCCGATGGCGTCCAGCGCGGCGACCGCGTCGGCGCACGACGGCGCATGCACGCGCAGCCGCGTCGCCGTGATGGCGCGCTGCTTGTTGATGACCGGTTCGCGGGTGAAAAAGACGTCCTGGCTCATTGCGGGGAATAGGTAAATGAATCGGCGTGAAAATGTTCTATCGGCAGATTGCAGCGCTGGGTGAAGTCGGCCTTTGCGGCGTCAATCATCGCCGGACCGCCACAGGCATACACCTGATGCCCGGACAGGTCGGGCAGGTCGGCCATCACCGCCTGATGCACGAAACCGGTGCGGCCGGTCCACGCGTCGTCCGCTGCCGGCTCCGACAGTACCGGGACATAGCGCAGGCCCGGCAGCCGCTCCACCCAGCTGCTTGCCAGATCGTGCATGTACAGATCCTGCTTCGTGCGGGCACCCCAGTACAGGGTGACCGGCTGCCGGTAGCCGGTTTCCATCATGTGCTCGACGATGGCCTTGATCGGCGCGAAGCCGGTGCCGCCGGCCAGCAGCACGACCGGACGTTCTACGTCCTCGCGCAGGAAGAAGCTGCCCAGAGGCCCTTCGAAGCGCAGGATGTCGCGTTCCTTCATCGCGCCGAACACGTGGCCGGTGAACTGGCCGCCCGGTACTTCGCGGATGTGCAGCGTGATGAACTCGTCGTCGTGCGGCGCATTCGCGATCGAGAAGCTGCGCCGCTTGCCGTCGCGCAGCAGGAAATCGATGTACTGCCCGGCCAGGTACTGCAGGCGCTCGTTGGCCGGCAGCTTGAGGCTGAGCACCATCACGTCGGGGGCCACCCGTTCCAGCTTCTGCACGCGGGTCGGCAGCGTGCGCACGGCGATGTCCTTCAGGCCGCCGACTTCGCGACATTCGATGGCCAGATCGGAGCGCGCGGTGGCGCAGCAGAACAGTGCGAATCCCTGCGCCTTCTCCTCGTCGGTCAGCTTGGCTGCCTGGTATTTTCCGTAGTCGACGGTGCCGGACAGGATCCGGCCCTTGCAGGATCCGCAGGCGCCGTTGCGGCAACCGTAGGGCAGGGTGAAGCCGGCTGACAGCGCTGCATCGAGCAGGCGGGTTTCGGCGTCGGTGGTGAAGCTGTGCTGGCTGGGTTGCAGGGTGACCTGGTAGGACATGGCAGCGTGAGACAATCCGGTAATGAACAAGGTAAAGCGACCACGCCGCACGGCCCCGACTGGGTGGTGCGGCAGACGGTCAAGGCTCGTGATTGTAGGCTGTGGCGACGTCGCGCGGCGCGCATTGCCATGGCTCGCGCGCCGCGTGAGCGTGTGGGCAGTGGCGCGCAGCGCGCAGGCGGCGGCCGAACTGCGCGCATTCGGCGTGCGCTGCGTGCGTGCCGATCTCGATGACGCAGCCAGCCTGCGCCGGGTTGCTGCGCTCGCGCCCTGGGTCTGGCATTTCGCGCCACCACCGGCCAGCGGCGACGGGCGCGACATGCGCAGCCGCCGTCTGGTGCAGGCGCTGCGGCGCACGCGGCGCGTTCGCCGGCTGTGCTACATCAGCACCAGCGGCGTCTATGGTGACTGCGCCGGCGCGCTGGTGCCCGAGACGCGCCCGCTGCGCGCCGCCAGCGCACGCGCCGCACGCCGCGTCGATGCGGAACGCGCGGTCCGTGCGCTCGCCCGCCGTGGCGTCGCGGTGTCGATCCTGCGTGCGCCGGGCATCTACGGTGCCGATCGCCTGCCGCTGGAGCGGCTCGGCCGTGGTGATCCGGTACTGCGTGCGGACGAGGACGTGCACACCAACCACATCGATGCGGTCGATCTCGCCCGGCTTGCCTGGGCGGCGCTGCATCGTGCGCGCGGCGGCCGTACCTTCAATGCCTGCGACGATACGCGGCTGAAGATGGGCGACTATTTCGACCGGGTCGCCGACGCCTTCGCGCTGCCGCGGCCACCGCGCGTCACGCGCGCCGAGGCGCGGTCACGCCTGAGTCCGATGACGCTTTCCTTCATGGGCGAATCGCGTGTGCTCGACAATCGCCGCATGAAGCGCGAACTGCGCCTGCCGCTGCGCTGTCCCGACGTCGATGCCGTGCTTGCGCTGGCCCGTCACCTCCACCCTTCCTGACCCTCCGTCCCGTCATGCAAAGCTCCTATCTGTGGGCCAAGGCCCTGCACATCGTTTTTGTCACCAGCTGGTTCGCCGGCCTGTTCTATCTGCCTCGCATCTTCGTCAATCTGGCGATGCTCGGCCCGGACGAGACGGCGGTGCGCGACCGCCTGCTGCTGATGTCGCGCAAGCTGCTGCGCTTCATGGGACCGCTCGCCGGGCTGGCGATCGGCTTCGGCACGTGGCTGTGGCTGGGTGAACACATTTCCGGTGGCTGGCTGCACGCCAAGCTGACGCTGGTGTTGCTGCTGGTGGGTTATCACCATTACTGCGCGCGCCTGCTGCGCGACTTCGAAGCCGGCCGCAACGCACGCAGCCACGTCTGGTACCGCTGGTTCAACGAGGCGCCGGTCATGGTGCTGTTTGCCGTCGTGCTGCTGGTCGTGCTCAAACCTTTCTGACGCCATGACGAATCCGAATTCCCCCTCTCCCAGGCCCGGCGTGCGCGCGGTCCGCCGCGTTGCGCGCAACGGACAGGAGCCACAGGCGCTGCCGCTGTCCGGCCAGCAATTCTTCTCGCCCTGTCCGCGCGGCCTCGAAGCCGTGCTGGCCGACGAGCTGACCCGCCTCGGCGCGCAGGACGTCAAGGTGGTGCCCGGCGGCGTCGCCTTCCAGGGCGACTGGAAGCTGGTCTATGCGGTCAATCTGGAAAGCCGCATCGCCACCCGCGTGCTGTGGCGGGTCGGGCACGGCCCCTACCGCAAGGAAGACGACATCTTCAAGCTGGCCTACGGCCTGCCGTGGGAGCGCTGGTTTTCGCCGCGCCGCACCTTGCGCGTCTACACCACGGCGGTGCGCTCGCCGCTTAAGAGCGTCGATTTCGTCACCTTGCGCGTCAAGGACGCGATCTGCGACCGCATGCGCGAACAGACACGCTCGCGTCCGAGCATCGACACCGCCAACCCGGACGTGCGTGCGCACGTGTTCCTGACTGACCGCGACGTCACGCTCTATCTCGATACCTCGGGCGATCCGCTGTACAAGCGCGGCTTCAAGGTCGCTCATGTCGAGGCGCCGCTGAAGGAGAACCTCGCCGCCGGCATCATCATGCTGTCCGGCTGGGACAAGGTCGAACCTTTCTTCGATCCGATGTGCGGCAGCGGCACCTTCCTGATCGAGGCGGCACAGATGGCGCTGGACATCGCGCCCGGGCTGGGCCGCAGCTTCGGCTTCGAAAAGCTCGATACCTTCAGTCCGACCGTGTGGGCGTCGGTGCGCGACGCCGCTGCCGCGCGCGCGCAGCCGCCACGCGAACTGCCGATCTACGGTTCGGACATCGCCGGCCGCGAAGTCGCGCGCTGCAAGGAAAACCTGCAGGCGGCGAAACTGCCCTGGGTGGTGCGGGTCGAAGGCGCAGACATGCTGGAGCGCGATCCGCCGGCCGACGGTGGCGTGATGGTGACCAATCCGCCCTATGGCGAGCGGATCGGCGAGAAGCAGGAACTGGCCGCCTTCTATCCGAAGCTGGGCGACCTGCTGAAGCAGCGCTACAGCGGCTGGCGCTGTCTGTTCATCACGGCGGATACCGATTTCCCCAAGCTGATCAAGCTGAAGGCCAGCCGCCGCACGCCGCTGTACAACGGCGCGCTGGAATGCCGGCTCTATGAATACCGCATGGTGGAAGGCAGCTTGCGCGCGCCGCGTGCCGGAGTGTCGTCCGAGGAGTGAGGAGACGTCAGTGAAGATGCGGGCGGTAAGGACGGTGTGCTGTGCGCTGCTGGCAGCGTGTCTGCTGCCGGCAGCGACACGTGCCGACGGCCCGGACAACTGGGCGCTGGCCGGGCGGCTCGGGCTGCTGCAGTTCGTGGTCGTGCCGGAGGCGTTCGCACGCGAAGGTGACTACTACCGGCGCATCATCGACGAGGTGTGTGCCGACAAGGTGGCGTCCTGCTTCGTGCGCTTCTTCACCAACAGCACGGGTGCGAAGCTCGACTTTCCGCTGCCGGACGCCGTCCTGAACGAACCCACCGTGATGTTCCAGCGTTCCGCCAAGCACCAGCGCGAACAGTTCCAGTGGAGCTGCCGGCTGGGCATGGCGGAATCCAGCTGCTTCTGAACCGGCACGCGTGCCGGCGAAGGGTCAGACCAGATCCAGGCCCGAGGTCACGTTCAGGTTGCGGTCCTGCGCTTCCTTGCTGTTGAGCTTGATCTGCAGGCGCAGGTCGTTGACCGAATCGGCGTTGCGCAGCGCGTCCTCGTAGTTGATGCGACCCGCTTCGTACAGGTCGAACAGCGCCTGGTCGAAGGTCTGCATGCCCAGTTCGCGCGAGCGCTTCATCACGTCCTTGATCTCGCCGATATTGCCCTTGAAGATGTGGTCGGCGATCAGCGGTGAATTGAGCATGACCTCGATCGCCGCGGCGCGGCCCTTGCCCTCCTTCAGCGGCACCAGACGCTGCGAAATCATCGCGCGCAGGTTCAGCGAAAGGTCCATCAGCAACTGCTCGCGCTTGTTTTCCGGGAAGAAGTTGATGATGCGGTCGATCGCCTGGTTCGAGCTGTTGGCGTGCAGCGTGGCCAGGCACAGGTGACCGGTCTCGGCGAACTGGATTGCGTGTTCCATCGTTTCGCGGTCACGGATTTCACCCATCAGGATGACGTCGGGTGCCTGTCGCAGCGTGTTCTTCAGCGCGATTTCCCAGTCGGCGGTGTCCAGCCCGACCTCGCGCTGCGTCACGACGCAGTTCTTGTGTTCGTGCACATACTCGATCGGATCCTCGATCGTGATGATGTGGCCGTAGCTGTTGGTATTGCGCCAGTCGACCAGCGCGGCCAGCGAGGTCGTCTTGCCGGTGCCGGTGCCGCCGACGAAGATGGTCAGGCCGCGCTTGCTCATCGCCACGTCCTTGAGCACCGTCGGCAGACCCAGATCGTCGAGCGTCGGAATCTTGGCGTTGATGGTGCGCAGCACGCAGCCGATCTTGCCCTGCTGCACGAAGGCATTGACGCGGAAGCGGCCGATGCCGGCCGGCGAAATCGCGAAGTTGCATTCCTTGGTCGATTCGAACTCCGCCGCCTGGCGGTCGTTCATGATGGCGCGCGCCAGTTCCGCCGTGTGCTGCGGGGTCAGCGACTGGTTGGACTGCGGCACGATGCGGCCGTCGACCTTGATCGCCGGCGGGAAGCCGGCAGTCACGAAAAGGTCCGACCCGCGCTTGGTCGCCATCAGGCGCAGCAGGTCGTACATGAATTTCAGGGCCTGATCTCGTTCCATCTGCGCTCTCCGCGGCGATCTGCATGACTGGCTTCCGGCGGCAATGCACCGGCACTGCTGCGTCGCCAGCGATTTTCAGTGTAGCCGGCCAGCAGGCCGGCCGTGTTCCGTCAGCCTATGAACGCGTCCTTGTTCTGGGCGCGGGTACGGGCTTCGGCGTTCGAGATGACGTTGCGGCGCACCAGTTCGGTCAGATTCTGATCCAGCGTCTGCATGCCCACGTTCTGGCCGGTCTGGATCGCCGAATACATCTGGGCGATCTTGTTCTCGCGGATCAGGTTCCGGATGGCCGGCGTGCCCACCATGATTTCGTGTGCCGCCACGCGGCCGTTGCCGTCCTTGGTCTTCAGCAGCGTCTGCGAGATGACCGCGCGCAGCGATTCGGACAGCATCGCTCGCACCATCTCCTTTTCCTCCGCCGGGAACACGTCCACGATACGGTCGATGGTCTTGGCGGCGCTCGAGGTGTGCAGCGTGCCGAATACCAGGTGACCGGTTTCGGCGGCGGTCAGGGCCAGGCGGATGGTTTCCAGGTCGCGCATTTCGCCGACCAGGATCACGTCCGGATCCTCGCGCAGCGCCGAGCGCAGCGCGTTGGAAAAGCTCAGCGTGTGCGGTCCGACCTCGCGCTGGTTGATCAGGCAGCGCTTGGATTCATGCACGAATTCGATCGGATCCTCGACCGTCAGGATGTGGCCGTAGTCGTTTTCATTGATGTAATCGACCATGGCGGCCAGCGTGGTCGACTTGCCGGAGCCGGTCGGACCGGTCACCAGCACGATGCCGCGCGGCGTGTTCGAGATTTCCTGGAAGATCTTCGGTGCCTTCAGTTCTTCCAGTGTCAGCACCTTGCTCGGAATGGTACGGAACACCGCGCCGGCACCACGGTTCTGCACGAAGGCATTGACCCGGAAGCGCGCCAGATTGGGCACCGCGAACGAGAAGTCGCACTCGAGGTGCTCTTCATACACCTTGCGCTGGGTGTCGTTCATGATGTCGTAGATCATGCCGTGCACGTCCTTGTGCTCCATCGGCGGCAGGTTGATGCGGCGCACGTCGCCGTGCACCCGGATCATCGGTGGCAGGCCGGACGACAGGTGAAGGTCGGAAGCCTTGTTCTTGACGGAAAACGCGAGCAGTTCGGTGATGTCCATGCGTGACCTCGGAGCGGTGGTGTGGCGTGCCGGAGCAGGCGCCTGACGTGTTTCCGGCCAAATATAATTCGATGAAATTCAGGGCATTATGATGAGCATTTCAGACAACCTGCAAGCAGTTCGGCACCGCATTGCGGACGTTGCGCACGCTTGCGGGCGCGATCCGGCGGGCATCACGCTGCTGGCGGTCAGCAAGACCAAGCCCGATGATTCCATCATCGCGGCCGTTGCAGCCGGCCAGCTCGCCTTCGGCGAAAACTATGTCCAGGAAGGATGCGACAAGGCGCAACGTCTCGCCGCCGCCGGCTACCGGCTCGACTGGCACTTCATCGGTCCGCTGCAGAGCAACAAGACACGGCAGGTCGCGACATGGTTCGACTGGGTGCATTCGATCGACCGGGAAAAAATTGCGCAGCGCTTGTCCGAACAGCGCGACATCGCAAAACCGCCGCTGAACATATGTATACAGGTCAACGTCAGCGGCGAGGCCTCGAAGAGCGGCATTGCCCCCGGAGAACTGGAGGCACTGGCCGATGCGCTTGCCCGCCTGCCACGGCTTCGCCTGCGCGGCCTGATGGCCATTCCCGAACCGACCGATGATGTCGCCCTCCAGCGGACACGTTTTGCCCATTTACGGCAGCTGCGCGACGATCTGAACGCGCGTGGACACAATCTCGACACGCTTTCGATGGGCATGTCGCAGGATCTGGAAGCGGCGATCGCCGAGGGTGCAACCATCGTCCGTGTCGGCACGGCGTTGTTCGGGGCGCGAGGATGACGAACACTGCCTGCTGTCCGCGGTCATGGGCAGCGCCAGCGTAACGCTACGCATCGCGGTCGCCCTGCAGGTCGGCTAAACTGCGCCCGGTCTGCAGCAAACCGTCCCCACCGTGTTCATACACCCCACGATTTCCCCGATCGCGATCCAGATCGGTCCCTACTTCGGCATCGGTCCGCTGGCGGTGCGCTGGTATGGCCTGATGTATTTGCTGGCCTTCGTCGCGTTCATGCTGCTCGGGCGCGTGCATGCGCGCCGGCTGGCGGCGGCCGGTGCGGCAGTGCCGGACGTGAAGCAGGTCGACGACCTGCTGTTCTACGGCGTGCTCGGCGTGGTGCTGGGCGGGCGGCTCGGCTACGTTCTTTTCTACAAGCCGATGTACTACCTCGAGCACTGGCAGGAGATTCCGGCGATCTGGTCGGGCGGCATGAGCTTCCATGGCGGCTTTCTCGGCGTGCTGATCGCGGCGGCGCTGTTTGCGCGGCGCATGGACTGGCGCTTCTTCCAGCTGACCGACTTCATCGCACCGCTGGTGCCGCTCGGGCTGGCGGCCGGGCGCATGGGCAATTTCATCAATGCCGAACTGGTCGGACGCGTGACCGACGTGCCTTGGGCAATGATCTTTCCGACCGTGGACATGCAGCCGCGCCATCCGTCGCAGCTGTACCAGTTCTCGCTCGAAGGGCTCGGCCTGTTCGCGCTGCTGTGGTGGTTCTCGCGCAAGCCGCGGCCGTCTTCGGCGGTCAGCGCGCTGTTCCTGATCGGCTATGGCAGTTTCCGCTTCATCGCGGAATTCGGCCGCGAACCGGATGATTTTCTCGGCTTGCTGGCCGGAGGCCTGTCGATGGGCCAGTGGCTCAGCCTGCCCATGGTCCTGGCCGGCATCGTGATGATGATTCTGGCCTACCGCCGCCAACCCTCAACCCATGGAGAACCCGCATGACCCGCCCCTTCCGCATCCTCGGCCTGCAACAGATCGCCATCGGCGGTCCCGACCGCATGAAACTGCGCCGTCTCTGGGTGGATCTGCTGGGTCTCGGTCTGGACGGCGATTTCACGTCCGAGCGCGAGAACGTGGTCGAAGACATCGCCGTGCTCGGTTCCGGCCCGCACCGGGTCGAGGTCGATCTGATGCAGCCGCTCGATCCGGCCAAGAAGCCGCGTGTGGACGAGCCGCCGCTGAACCACATCGGCCTGTGGGTCGACAATCTTGCGGTGGCGGTCGAGTGGCTGACCGCCCAGGGCATGCGCTTCGCTCCGGGCGGCATCCGGCGTGGCGCCGCCGGCTACGACATCGTTTTCGTACATCCGAAGGGCAACGAACAGTTCCCGCTGTGTGGCGAAGGGGTGCTGATAGAACTGGTGCAGGCGCCGCCGGAAGTGATCGTCGCGCTGGGCTGACCGGGGCGTGTGTTGAAACGGTTTGTAGCGTGTGCTTGCCGACGCTTGGCTGCTGCGGCAATATCAGCATCCCCGACAGCGGGCACACCGTCGGCGGGCCCGTAACGGCCGGCCCTGCGTGAAACCAAGATCAACGGAGACCACCCACCATGAAGACACTGCTGAGCCTGATTCTCTGTACGTTACTGATGGCGGCCTGTGCCACGAAGCCGACGCCCGCAGGCGTGTGGGACTATTCGGTCGAGGGGACGCCGGAAGGTGACGTCAAGGGCGTGATGACCATTGCGCCGAAGGACGGCAAGTCGTTTGCCGCGGTGATGCAGTCCAATGGCAGCGAGCTGGCGATGGACAAGTTCGTCTATGACGAAGACACCAAGAAGATGCTCGGCGAGTTCACCTTCTCCGGCATGCTGGTCAAGTTCGACGCCGTCCAGGCCGACGAGGAGATCAACGGCGCGATGTGGGTGTCCGGCCTCGACTTCCCGTTCAAGGCCACGCGCAAGAAGTAATTCTTCCTGACGGGCGCGGATCCGGCTCTCCGCCGGGTCGCGCCTACTCCAGCAGCGCGTTGACGGCAGCGATCTCGTCGTCGCCGAGCTGGCCGGCGGCGGCCTTGAGCCTGAGCTGCGACATCAGCGTGTCGTAGTTGGAGCGCGCCAGGTCGCGCCGCGTCACGTACAGCTGCTGCTGTGCGTTGAGCACGTCGATGTTGATCCGCACGCCGACCTCGTAGCCGAGCTTGTTGGCATCCAGTGACGATTGCGAAGACAGTTGCGCGGCACGTAGTGCGGCCGACTGCGCGATGCCGTTGACCACGCCGAGCCATGCCTGACGCGCCTGCAGGCTGGCATTGCGCCGCGCCAGGTCGAGTTCGGCGTGCGCGCGGTCGAGCAGGTAGGCCGACTCGTGCACGCGTGATTCCTGACCCAGACCCTGGAACAGCGGTACGGTCACCTGCACGCCCACGGTGCCGCTGGTGGTTTCGTTCGCCAGCGGATTGCCGGCGAAGGTGATGACCGTCTTGTTCTGGCCATAGGTCGCAACCAGATCGACGTTCGGATAGTGGCCGGCGCGCTGCCGCTCGATCTCGCGGCTGGCGATTTCCCGATTGCTCAGCTGGATCAGCACACCCAGTCCATCGGTCTGCGCGCGCTCGACCCAGTCTTCCATGCGGGCGGGTTCCGGCAGCGAGAAGCGGACGTCGGTACGCAGCCCGCGCAGTGCGTCCGGCACGCGCCCGGTGATCAGCGCCAGCGCGTGACGCTTGAACTCGATGTCACTGCGGGCGGCGATTTCCTGGGCGGTGGCGAGGTCCAGGCGCGCCTGTGCCTCATGCACGTCGGTGATGGTCACCGTGCCGACCTCGAAGCTTCGCCGTGCCAGTTCGCGCTGTTCCGCGGCGGCACCCTTCTGCGCCTCGATCGAGGTCAGTACGTCGGTGGCGTACAGCAGGTCGAAATAGGCCTGGGCAGCGCGCAGCAGCACGTCCTGCCGAGCCAGCGCCAGCTGCGTCTCGGCCGCGGCGACCTGCAGTTGCCCCTGCTCGAACTGCACCCAGTTGCCCCAGCGGAACAGCGGCTGGGTCAGCTGGAAATTGAAATTGTGCGAGTTGTACTGCGCGTCGCGGTCGGTCGGCTTCCTGACCTGTACGTCGTTCCACTGCGTGGTGCCGCTCAGCGACAGGCTGGGCAGCAGGCCGGCCCGGGCCTGCGGCAGCTTCTCGCCAGTGGCCAGCCGCTGCGCACGCGCCGACTGGAACTGTGCATCGTTGCCGATCGCGTCACGCGCGATCGACAGCAGGTCGTCCGCAGCATGCAGTCCGGTCATCGACAGGACGAGACCGGCCGACAGGAGCGCCTTCGTCAGCACACGGCGCCGCAGGGTCATGGGTCAGTACCGGGCCATCGTGCCATCGACCTGCAGCGCCCAGGCATCCACGCCGCCGGCCAGGTTATAGACGTCGTCGAAGCCGTTGCGCTCGAGGAAGATCGCGACCTGCATCGAACGACCGCCGTGGTGGCACACGCAGACCAGCGGACGCCCGGGGTCGAGTTCCCCGAGCCGCGCCGGCACGGTGTTCATCGGCATGTGCAGGCTGCCCGCCAGATGGCACACCTCCCATTCGCGCTCTTCCCTCACGTCGAGCACCTGGGGCTTTGGACGGCTGTCGTCAGCGAGCCAGGCGGCAAGATCGGTGACCGGGAGCTGCTGCATCGGCGAAATCTCAGAACACGAAGCGCTGTGCGCCGCGTGCATTACGCAGCGTCGGCACCAGCGTTTCGAACAGGATTTCCTGCGACTGGCTGCCGTCGGCGTTCAGCTTGAACAGGGTCGCATTCATCATCGGCGCCTCGCCGATGAAGGCGATGATGCGGCCGCCCGGACGCAACTGTGCCAGCAGTTCCGGCGGCAGTACCGGCAGACCGCCCGACACCACGATGGCGTCGTACGGCGCATGCGCCGGCCAGCCCTGGGCGGCGTCACCGACCTCGACGCGCACGTTCAGCGCGCCGGCAGCGACCAGGTTTTCGCGGGCGCGCTCGGCCAGCGCGGGATCGATCTCGACCGTCGTGACCTGGCTTGCGCGGGCGCCCAGCAGGGCGGCCATGTAGCCGGACCCTGTCCCGATCTCGAGTACGGTGTCGGTGCTGCGCACATGCAGCTCCTGCAGCACGCGCGCCTCGATCTTCGGTTCCAGCATGGCGGCACTGTCGCTCAGCGGTATCGCCGCGTCGACGAAGGCCAGCTCGCGCAGCGGCGCCGGCACGAAGATTTCTCGCCTGACGACGAAGAGCAGATCCAGTATGTCCTGATCAAGCACGTCCCACGGCCTGATCTGCTGTTCCACCATGTTGAAGCGAGCCTGTTCGATATCCATGTGTCCGTCCCTCGAGAGAAGCCGCAATTGTAGCGTGCCGCAGTGCGTCAGACAGCCTGGTGGCACGCATGGGGCAGTCCGTGGGATCCGCCGGGCACTTTCCGTCGTGCTGGCCGGCGCTGCTGCGGCGCATCGTGTATCGACGAAGTTGGCGGCGATCGGCGTGTTGCATGGCATCATCCCGCCGCTCGAACGCCCACCGGCGTCACGATTCACAAGGAACTGACGATGGAAACCCCAGATCAGGCGGTGCTGCGCCGCACTCCGTTTCACCCGCAACACCTTGCTGCAGGCGCCAAGATGGTGCCGTTTGCCGGCTATTCGATGCCCATCCAGTACCCCGCGGGCATCATTCAGGAACACCTGCACACGCGCAGCCATGCCGGGCTGTTCGATGTGTCTCACATGGGTCAGATCGACGTTCGCGGCCCGGCGGCCTGTGCCTGGCTGGAATCGCTGACCACCGCCGACCTGGCCGGTCTGGCGAGCGGTCGGCAGACCTACGCGCTGCTGCCGAACAGCGCAGGTGGCATCATCGACGACCTGATGATCCAGCGCCTCGGCGACGACTTCCACGTGGTCTGCAACGCTTCGCGTCTGGCCGACGTGATGGCGCAGCTGGCGGCGCACGCGCCGACCGGCGACTGCACGTATGCGCTGCGCGAGGATCTGGCGCTGCTCGCGCTGCAGGGACCGCTGGCCGAGACCGTGCTGCAGCCGCTGGCCGACGTCGCCGGCATGCGCTTCCTCGATGTGCGCAGTCTGGACGCAGGCGGCCTGCCGCTGCGCATCAGCCGCAGCGGCTACACCGGCGAGGACGGTTTCGAGATTTCGCTGCCGGTGGCCTCGGCGGCGGCTTTCGCCGACCGACTGCTGGCGCATTCCGATGTGCGCTGGACCGGCCTCGGTGCGCGCGACACGCTGCGTCTGGAAGCCGGCATGTGTCTGTACGGCAACGACATCGACGAGACGACGACGCCTGTTTCGGCCTCGATCGGCTGGGCGATCGGCGCCGCCCGTCGCGCCGGTGGCGCCCGCGCTGGCGGATTTCCGGGCGCGGCCGTGATACTGGGTGAATTTTCGGCGCCGCCGGCACGTGTGCGCGTCGGCCTGCTGCCGGAAGGCCGCGCACCGCAGCGCGCCGGCACGAAAATCCTTGCTGCCGACGGCCGCGAAGTCGGCGTCATCACCAGCGGCAACCACAGCCCCTCGCTCGGCAAGCCGGTCGCGATGGGCTATGTCGAACGCTCGGTGAAGCTGTCGGGCGAAGCACTGCACATCGAATCACGCGGGCAGAAGGTGCCGGTCGCCATCGCGACCATGCCCTTCGTGCCCACACGTTACCGGCGCTGACGCGCCGGACCTCGACTCCGGACAAAGCCCCCCAAACGGGGCCGGACCGGTACCTTCAAACACGGGCCGCCACAAGCGGCCGAGCAAGGACTGTTGAACCATGGACAAGCGTCCCTCCCTCGAAGCACTCGAAGACCGCGGCGATTTCATCGGCCGTCACATCGGCCCGGATGACCGCGACCTCGCGGTCATGCTGGCTGCGCTCGATGTATCCAGTCTGGACGAGCTGGTCGCCCAGACCATCCCGGCCGACATCCTTGCCGCCGGGCCGCTGAACTTGCCGGCACCGCGCTCGGAACGCGTGGTCGATGACGCGTTGCGCCGCATGTTCGCGCGCAACGAACTGCACACCAGCCTGATCGGCATGGGCTATCACGACACGATCACGCCCAATGTCATCAAGCGCAACGTGCTCGAGAACCCCGGCTGGTACACCGCCTACACGCCGTATCAGGCCGAGATTTCGCAGGGACGTCTGGAGGCGCTGCTGAACTTCCAACAGATGGTGATCGACCTGACCGGCCTGCCGGTGGCCAACGCTTCGCTGCTCGACGAAGCCACTGCCGCGGCCGAGGCGATGACCATGGCGCACCGCATCTCGAAGGTGAAGTCGCCGCGCTTCATCGTTGATGCCGACACCCATCCGCAGACGCGCGCCGTGGTGCGCACGCGCGCCGAGCCGCTGGGCATCGAAGTCGTCGCCTGCGATCCGTGGGCCGGCATCGAGGGCGAGTATTTCGGCGTGCTGGTCAGCTATCCGGGGTCGAGCGGCCGCTTGCGCGACCCGGCGCCGGTCATTGCCGCCGCGCGCGCTGCCGGCGCGCTGTCCACGGTGGCGGCCGATCCGCTCGGTCTGGTGCTGCTGAAGGAGCCCGGCGCGATGGGGCCGGACGGCCTCGGCGCCGACATCGTGTTCGGCAGCGCGCAGCGCTTCGGCGTGCCGATGGGCTACGGCGGCCCGCACGCTGCCTTCTTCGCCTGTCGCGACGAACACAAGCGGCAGATGCCGGGTCGCATCATCGGCGTGTCCACCGACGCGCAGGGCAAGCCGGCGCTGCGCATGGCGCTGCAGACGCGCGAACAGCACATCCGCCGTGAGAAGGCGAACAGCAACATCTGCACCGCGCAGGTGCTGCTGGCGGTGATCGCATCCTTCTACGCGGTCTATCACGGCCCGAAGGGCCTGCGCACCATCGCCGACCGCGTGCACCGCATGGCGACCATCTTCGCGCAGGGTCTGCGCGAGCTCGGCTTCGACATCGTGCACGACTGCTTCTTCGACACCGTGCAGGTGCGAGTACCGGGCATCGCGCGGCGCATTGCGGCGCGCGCCCGCGCCGCCGGCTTCAACCTGCACGTGGTCGACGCCGACCACCTGTCGGCTGCCTTCGACGAAACGTCACGCCGCAGCGAACTGAAGCAGCTGCTCGCCGTGTTCGCGACGCGCGCCGACACGCTGCTCGACATCGAGCGGATAGATGCCGCGGTGCCGGAATGCATCCCGCGCGCACTGCAGCGCGACAGCGCCGTCCTGATGCACCCGGTGTTCAACCGCTATCACTCCGAAACGGAAATGATGCGTTACCTGCGCCGGCTGGCGTCGCGTGACATTGCGCTCGACCGCGCGATGATTCCGCTCGGCTCATGCACGATGAAGCTGAACGCGACCACCGAAATGGTGCCGGTCACCTATCGCCTGTTCGCCGCACTCCACCCCTTCGTGCCGCTGGAGCAGGCACAGGGCTACCAGCAGCTGTTCGAGGAACTCGAGGAGCGGCTGTGCGAGATCACCGGCTTTGCCGCGATGTCCTTCCAGCCGAACGCCGGTTCGCAGGGCGAATACGCCGGTCTGCTGGTGATCCGCAAGTACCATCAGACGCGTGGCGATGCGCACCGCACGGTGTGCCTGATTCCGGCCTCGGCGCACGGCACCAATCCGGCCAGTGCGGTGCTGGCAGGCATGGAGGTCGTGGTCGTGGCCTGCGACGCACTGGGCAATGTCGATGCGGCCGACCTGAAGGCCAAGGTGGCGCAGCACGCCGACCGGCTGGCCGCGCTGATGATGACCTACCCGTCCACGCACGGCGTGTTCGAGGAAGGCGTGCGCGAAATCTGCGCGCTGATCCACAGCCACGGCGGCCAGGTCTACATGGACGGCGCCAACATGAACGCGATGGTCGGTCTGGTGCGTCCGGGCGACATCGGTTTCGACGTGTGCCATCTGAACCTGCACAAGACCTTCTGCATTCCGCATGGCGGCGGCGGGCCGGGCATGGGTCCGATCGGCGTGGCGCCGCACCTCGCGCCCTTCCTGCCCGACCACCCGGTGGTGCAGGGTGTCAATCCGGTCGCCGGACCGGACGGCACCATCGGTGCGGTGTCGGCTGCACCCTGGGGTTCGGCCAGCATCCTGCCCATCGTGTGGGCCTACATTGCATTGATGGGCGCGGCCGGACTCAAGCGGGCGACCCAGGTGGCGATCCTGAACGCCAACTACATCGCGCAGCGGCTCGATCCGCACTATCCGGTGCTGTACAGCGGCAAGCACGGCCGGGTGGCGCACGAGTGCATCATCGACCTGCGGCCGATCAAGGACGCCTGCGGTATTTCGGTCGAGGACGTCGCCAAGCGGCTGATGGACTACGGCTTCCACGCACCGACCATCTCCTTCCCGGTGCCGGGCACGATGATGGTAGAGCCGACCGAGAGCGAGAACCGCGCCGAGATCGACCGCTTCTGCGACGCGATGATCCGCATCCGCGCCGAAATCGCCGAAGTCGAAATGGGCCGGGCCGATCGCGAGAACAATCTGCTCAAGCACGCGCCGCACACGCACGAACTGCTGATCGCCGACGAATGGACACGGCCCTACGGCCGGCGCCAGGCCTTCTTCCCGGCGCCGTCGGTCGACCGCGACAAGTACTGGCCGCCGGTGGCCCGTGTCGACAACGTCGCCGGCGACCGCCATCTGGTGTGCACCTGTCCGCCACTGTCGGAGTACGAAGCGCAGCGGTAAGCCGGCGTTACGGAAAGATTGCAAATTTATGTGTCGCAATCTTCCTGTAACGCCCGGGAAATCTCATCCGGCTCTCATGCGGACATGCCGGCCACGCTTCTGGCGTGGCCGCTCATTCACCGAACCGGATGGATTTCCACAATGAATAAAAAGATTCTTTCTGCCGCGCTTGCGTCCGCCTTCGCGCTGACGCTGGCCACGACCCCGGCCGCTGCGGCCAGCCTGATCGACGGCGCCACGAAGGCGTGGACCTATTCGCACGCCGACGGTGGCTTCCTCTCCGAAATCGTCACTTTCGACAGCGCGACCCGGACGCTGTGGGTGGCGGGTGTCACTGGCGTGGACGTGCTCGATGCTGCGAACGGCAGCTTTCTGCAGCGCATCGACGTCACGTCCTTTGGTTCCATCAACAGCGTGTCGATCAGCAACGGCATCGCCGCCTTCGCCATCGAGAACACGGTCGACCGCACGCAGCCGGGTGTCGTGAAGCTGTTCGACACCGCGACCCGCACGCTCGCCAGCGGCACGAACACGATCTCCGTCGGCGCGCTGCCCGACATGCTCACCTTCACCAGGGACGGCAGCAAGCTGCTGGTCGCCAACGAAGCCACGCCGACCGTCTACGGCAGCCGCATCGGCACCACGGTGCCTCGCATCAACGGCGCTTCGCCGAACGATCCGGTCGGCAGCGTGAGCATCATCGACATGAACACCCGCAGCGTCACCTCGACCGCCACGCTGGCGGGCGTCGCGCAGAGCGGTAGCCACATCCGCACCAACACCGGCATGGATTTCGAGCCCGAGTACATTGCCGTCAATGCTGCCGGCACCAAGGCCTACGTGTCGCTGCAGGAAGCCAACGCCATGGGTGTGCTGAACCTGCAGAGCGGCCAGTTCGAGAAGGTGGTCGGTCTCGGCGCCAAGGACTTCAGCCAGCCGGGCAACCGCATCGATCCGCTGAACAATGGCAACAAGACGGGAACGAGCGGCTACGACCTGATTTCGCCCAACGTCAAGGGGCTGTACATGCCCGATGGAATGGCAACCTATGAAAAGGGTGGCCAGACCTACATCCTGATGGCCAACGAGGGTGATTTCCGCGAGGACGACGGTGACCGTTCGGCTGCCAGTACGCTCGGCGCCACCGGCACGCTGGCCAATCTGCGCGTTTCCAACACCGATTCGTCCGCTGGCGATCTGTACGCCGCGGGCGGTCGCTCGTTCTCGATTCGCGCCGAAGACGGCACGATCATCTACGACAGCGGTGAGATTCTCGACCGTGAAGCCATGACGCTGGGCATCTACAACGATGCGCGCAGCCGCGACAAGGGCGTCGAACCGGAAAGCGTCGAAGTCATTTCCATCGGCGGCAAAAGCTTCGCCTTTGTCGGTCTCGAGCGCACGGCCTACAGCAACGACGATTCGACCGTGAGCAAGCGGGTTGCCGCGATCGCCGTGTTCGACATCACGGATCCGGCCAACAGCAGCTTCGTGCGCATGCTCAAGACCGACGGCGACATGGCGCCGGAAGGACTGAAGGGCTATGCGCTGGACGGCATGCACTACCTCGCCTATTCCAACGAAGTCTCGAATACCACCTCGGTGTTCCAGCTGGCCCCGGTTCCCGAGCCGGAAAGCTGGGCGCTGATGCTGGCCGGCATCGGCATGATCGGCATGATCGGCCTGGCGGCGCGTCGTCGCGCCGCGAAGTAAGACGGTCGGTGCGAATGCTCGCCAGGGCTTGACCTCGCTCAAGCCCGGCGAGCGAGCGGACGACTATGGTGCGCGAGTCACCCGTCCGGTCAGTCATGATGCTTGCCCAGTTTGCGCTTCCCGATGCAGTTCCCGAATTGTTTTCCGCACCCCTTGCCCGCAGCGGCCTGAAGCCGCTGGTGCTGGCCGGCAAGACGCTGCTGCCGATCGTACAGGGCGGCATGGGGGTCGGCGTGTCGGCGCACCGGCTGGCGGGCAGCGTGGCAGCCTGCGGGGCGGTGGGCACGATTTCATCGGTCGATCTGCGTCGCTGCCACCCGGACCTGATGGACCGCACGCGCGGCCTGCACGGCGATGCGGCGAAGGCGGTCATCGACGCTGCCAACCTCGAAGCGCTGCAGCGCGAGATATCGGCGGCGAAGCGGATATCGGCCGGGTGCGGCCTGCTTGCCGTGAATGTCATGCGCGCGGTCAGCAGTTACGCCGAGCATGTGCGTACGGCGCTCGAGAGCGGCATCGACGCGGTGGTGGTCGGCGCCGGTCTGCCACTCGACCTGCCTGATCTGGCGCGCGAGCACCCGAAGGCGGCGCTGATCCCCATCCTGTCGGATGCCCGCGGCGTGCAGCTGGTCGTGCGCAAGTGGGAGCGCAAGCAGCGCGTGCCGGACGCCATCGTGCTGGAGAATCCCGGTTGGGCCGGTGGCCACCTCGGTGCGGCCAAGGTCGCCGATACGGGCGACAGCCGCTTCGACTTCGAACGCGTCATTCCGGAAACGCTGGCCTATCTGCGCAGCGCCGGGCTGGAAGGCCAGGTGCCGGTGATCGCCGCTGGCGGACTGCGCACGCATGACGACATCCGCCGCATGCAGTCGCTCGGCGCGGCGGCGGTGCAGTTCGGCACCGCGTTTGCCGTGACCGAGGAATGTGACGCGGCAGAAGCGTTCAAGCACGTGCTGGCGGACGCCAGCGACGACGATCTGGTCGAATTCACCAGCGTGGCCGGATTGCCGGCGCGTGCGGTGCGTACGCCCTGGATCCAGAAATACCTGGCGGTGCTGGACAAGACGCAGGCCTCCGCGCATGCCAAGAAGCGCTGCGCCAAGAGTTTCGACTGCCTGGCGCAGTGCGGCTTGCGCGATGGTCTGGTCGGCTGGGGCCAGTTCTGCATCGACCATCAGCTGGCGGCCGCGTTGCGCGGTGATCTGAAGAGCGGCCTGTTTTTCCGCGGCCGGGGCGCGCTGCCCTTCGGCAATCAGATACGCAGCGTGCGTGCGCTGATCGAATTCCTGCTGACCCCCGCGCTTGCCTGAGTCCGCCCTCGGGGCGTCACCTGCGCCGGCGCAGGTTATCGGGGTCCGTCGATCCCGGTTCGGGTTCGGTCCATGACGTGCGCGGCGTCGGTGCTGCCGCCGTGGTGAAGGCCGGTTCCTCCGGTCAATGACGTCTTCCCGCTGTGCCGGCGGGTCGCGGGCATCCGGCCTCTTTCTCGATACACCGTCCCGGTCCGGCTACTGAAACGCCGGGCCGGGGTTTCGTAGACCCCACTGGCGAGGTTTTGCTCCACCGACATTTCCTGTGCGATGCAGGTCGGGGGGGGCTGTCGATCCGGCACGCCGGCGCCAGCAACCAGGTGCCGGATTCTGCTGACGGGCGATGATCGCCGTCAGATCCAGGTGCAAGTCTCCTGTTCTCCCAAATGTCCCTCGAGC
Organism: Betaproteobacteria bacterium; assembly: GCA_020621405.1. Taxonomy (GTDB): domain Bacteria; phylum Pseudomonadota; class Gammaproteobacteria; order Burkholderiales; family Rhodocyclaceae; genus Methyloversatilis. The sequence goes on along the minus strand of JAHRYN010000002.1, from coordinate 744,021 downwards.
TGCCGCGGATACGGTTGGTTGGTGCGGTGCGGAAGTTGCCGCGACCATTTTCCCTGTGAGGAAGACGAGCACAAAAATCGCATTGAATGGTGCGGTGCGACATCGGTCTGTGGGTGCCGGATCGAGCCGGAAGCGGCGTCTGGCGCCGGTTTGAGCGGAGCGGGTCGAGTAAGCGACAAGTAAGGTTCTCCGGTCATGCTCCGCCCCGCATAGTGTCTGCGGACCCTATTCATAAACCGATCATATAAACAGAGGAGGTGGCGACAGTGACCACAGCAAACATTGCATCCGGTGCAGCCGCGAAGGCGCGCCCCATGAGCGCGGAGGAGAAGAAGGTCATTTTCGCTTCTTCCCTCGGCACGGTCTTCGAGTGGTACGACTTCTATCTGTACGGATCGCTGGCGGCCATCATCGCCAAGCAGTTCTTCTCTGGCCTGGATCCCACATCGGCATTCATCTTTGCGCTGCTCGCGTTCGCGGCCGGCTTCATCGTGCGCCCGTTCGGTGCGCTGGTGTTCGGACGCCTCGGCGACATGATCGGTCGCAAGTACACCTTCCTGGTGACCATCCTGATCATGGGTGCGTCGACCTTCGGCGTCGGTCTGCTGCCTAGTTATGCGGCGATCGGCGCGGCGGCTCCGATCATCCTGATCGTGCTGCGGCTGCTGCAGGGCCTGGCGCTCGGCGGCGAGTACGGCGGTGCAGCCACTTACGTGGCGGAACATGCGCCGCACGGCAAGCGCGGTGCCTATACGGCGTGGATCCAGACGACTGCGACCCTCGGCCTGTTCCTGTCGCTGATGGTGATTCTGGGTACCCGTACCATCATCGGTGAGGATGCGTTCGCCGACTGGGGCTGGCGCGTTCCGTTCCTGGTGTCCATCCTGCTGCTGGCCGTTTCGGTGTGGATCCGTCTGTCGATGAACGAGTCCCCGGCCTTCAAGAAGATGAAGGAAGAGGGCAAGACCTCGAAGGCGCCGCTGACCGAGTCCTTCGGCAAGTGGGCCAACCTGAAGATCGTCATCATCGCGCTGGTCGGCCTCACCGCCGGTCAGGCTGTCGTCTGGTACACGGGCCAGTTCTACGCCCTGTTCTTCCTGACGCAGGCGCTCAAGGTCGATGGCCCGACGGCCAACGTGCTGATCGCGATGTCGCTGATCATCGGTACGCCGTTCTTCATCGTGTTTGGCTCGCTGTCCGACAAGATCGGCCGCAAGCCCATCATCCTGCTCGGCTGCCTGCTGGCCGCTGCAACCTACTTCCCGCTGTTCAACGCCCTGACCAAGGCGGCGAATCCGGATCTGGCGCATGCCCAGGCGAATGCCAAGGTGGTGATCACGTCTGACCCGGCGGAGTGCTCGTTCCAGTTCAATCCGACCGGCACGAAGAAGTTCACCAGTTCCTGCGATATCGCGAAGCAGGTACTGGCCGCCAGTTCGGTGAGCTATGACAACGTGGAAGCGACCGGCACCGCGAAGATTGCGGTCGGTGAAACGGTGATCGAAGGCTACAGCGCCGCAGGCCTGTCGGCGGACGACGCCAAGGCGAAGGAAGCGGCGTTCAAGAAGTCGGTCGCCGAAGCGCTGAAGGCAGCCGGTTATCCCGCCAAGGCAGATCCGGCCAAGGTGAACAAGCCGCTCATCGTCGGCATCCTGACCATCCTGGTGATCTACGTGACCATGGTGTACGGTCCGATCGCAGCGGCACTGGTCGAACTGTTCCCGACGCGCATCCGCTATACGTCGATGAGCCTGCCGTATCACATCGGCAACGGCTGGTTCGGCGGCCTGCTGCCGACGACTGCGTTCGCCATCGTCGCCCAGACGGGCAATATGTACAACGGCCTGTGGTACCCGATCGGTATCGCGCTGATGACCTTCGTCATCGGCCTGATATTCCTGCCGGAAACCAAGGATGTCGATATTTTTGCAAAGGATTGACCAGCATGTGGAAGATAGCGATTGGCTTCATCGTGTTCGCGGCCCTGGCGTTGTTCATACTCTCCAAGGGCGGGGACATCGATATGTCGGGTGAGAAGCACGGCAGCGAAGCAACCCACACCGAGTCAGACGCCAAGCACTGATTCCGCGCAGTTCTGCAGTTGGGGAAAGCCGCCTTACGGGCGGCTTTCCCTTTTCGGGCGGCTCCGCATGCAGCGTCGGATCTTGCTGGAGATGGGTGACGTTGACCTAGCACAAAGAAGGCTTTCGGGGAAAACACTTTTGTGTCGCCTTGTGGCGACAATGTGAATCACCCCGCAATGGAGTAGCATCTCGCACTTTAACCTCCGGCGGCGGCGAGCCTGTCGTGCCGCAGTGCGCGTGATTCCGTGTCTGGATGTACCAATTGGCGCGGCCGCGAGGGGGAAAACGACGGCTCGGAACGCCCTGTTACATGTGAGCGGCAGGTGGGTGGAACGACGGGTCGAGGATGCGGACTAAATCAGGCGAGTGTTTCAACCTGATGATCGCGCTGAACTTTTTGGGCTTGAATGGCCAACATATGCTCTTCTTAATTGATTTTGATGGAACGCTGTCGGTCCACGATACGGTCGACGCGATGCTGGAACGTTTTGCAGGGCCGGAGTGGGAAGAGGTTGAGCAGGAGTGGCTGGACGGCCACATCACTGCGGTGGAGTGCATGCAGAAGCAGCTCCGGATGGTCAAATCCGACCATGTGACGATAGAGAACTTCTTCAGGGGCATCCAGCTGGATGCCAGCTTCCTGCCGTTCTACAAGCATGTCAGCCAGTTTGCGTCGGTCGCCATCGTCAGCGATGGTCTGGACCACGCGATCAAGGTGGCAATAAAGAATGCAGAACTGCCGGAAGTGCCGGTTTACGCCAACAAGCTCCACTTCGTGCCTGACGGCATCGACATCTCATGGCCGCACAAGAACGCGGCCTGTGTCGGTGGCAACGGTGTGTGCAAGTGTGCGGTCGCGCGCGACCTGTCCGGCAGCGACAAGCGGGTGATTCTCGTCGGTGACGGCAAGTCCGACGAATGCCTTGCGCGGCAGGCCGACATCGTCTTCGCCAAGGGATCGCTGATCAAGTTCTGTGAAAAGAACGACATCCCCCATTTCAAATTCCAGACCTTTGCGGACGTGCTGTCCAAGGTCAGAGCGTGGCCGTACAAGGTGCCGCCGCGTCGTGCTGGATTGAGCGCCTGAAGGTCCTGCAGCAATTCCGAATCGAATTCAACTGAACATGAATCAAAAAATAATCGAAATTCTGGCCAAGAACGATCAGTACTGCTCGCATGGCGACACGGTCAACTACGCTGATCCGCCCAAGGTTTTCGAAGGTTGCGACGGCAGCTTTCTGTTCGACGAGAACGGTACGTCCTACCTTGACTGGCAGATGTGGTACTCGGCGGTCAATTTCGGCTACAAGAACAAGCGGATTGCCGACGTACTGAAAAAACAGATCGACACGCTGCCGCAGCTGGCCAGCCAGTATCTGCATAAGGAAAAGGTCGATCTGGCGGAGCTGATCTGCAAGTACGTCGAGGACAAGTACGGCGTCAAGGGTCGTGTGCATTTCAATGTCGGCGGTGCGCAGGCGGTCGAGGATTCGCTGAAGCTGGTGCGCAACCACACCGGCAAGACGCACCAGTTCGCCTTCATGGGTGGCTATCACGGACGGACGCTGGGCGCTTCGGCGATCACTTCCAGCTATCGCTATCGCCGCCGTTTCGGCAATTTCTCCGATCGCGCGCACTTCGTGCCCTACCCGTACTGCTTCCGCTGCCCGTACGACATGAAGGTCGAAACCTGTGACACCTACTGCCACAAGGAATTCGAGAAGCTGTTCGAGACTGAATACCAGTCTTTCTGGGACGAGAAGTCGGGCCAGTGCGAATTCGGTGCGTTCTACATCGAGCCGATGCAGGGCACGGGCGGCTACATCGTTCCGCCGGCCGGCTACATGCGCAAGCTCCAGGAATCGCTGAAGAAGCGCAACGTGCTGCTGGTGGCCGACGAGATCCAGATGGGGGTCTATCGCACCGGCAAGCTGTGGTCCTGGGAGAACTTCGACATCGTTCCCGATGTGTTCGTGTTCGGCAAGGCGATCACGAACGGCCTCAATCCGCTGTCCGGCATCTGGGCGCGCGAGGAACTGATCAGCCCGCAGAAATTCCCGCCCGGCTCGACGCACTCCACCTTTGCGTCGAATCCGCTCGGAACCTCGGTGGCGCTCGAAGTGCTGAAGATGACCCAGGAAGCGGACTTCGAACCGCACGTCCGCAATCGTGGCGCCTACTTCCTGAAGCGCATCCAGGAACTGAAGTCCCGTTGGAAGGTGGTTGGCGACGTCAGCGGCCTCGGACTCGCGCTGCGGATAGAACTCTGCGAGAAGGATGGGTACACTGCGAGCCGCGCGCTTGCCGACCGGATGTTCAATGAGGGTCTCAAGGGCGATCTGGTTGTCGGTGACAAGAAGTACGGTCTGGTGCTCGATATCGGGGGCTACCAGAAGAACGTCATCACGCTGGCACCGTCGTTGCTGATCACGGAAGAGGAAATTGACCTCGGCATCCACCTGTTCGAGATGCTGCTGCGTCGTTGCGGCGCAGAGTAGGCAGTTCTGGTGTCAGCCTGCAGTCGATGAGATGCGTTACTGGGATCCAGATCCGGCGGAAACGCTCCACCGCCAGATGAAAGGTAAATGACAGCCTGCTGGTGTGACAATGTGCCATGGAAAGTTGTTTCGTCGGGTGGCTGGCGCAGTTGGCCGGCTGGTGTCGACGGGATAAACGCCAGGACTTTTCCCGATGTCGGGCAAGGTTGCATGGAGTCCTTGAAGTTTTTGCCATCCGGCCTGCAACCTGCGTATTTCATGAGCGCTGAAGACTGCAACAAAACATCCTACATATGACTCAGACATTACAGGATTGCCTCGGCCCGTCCGGTTTTTACGACAGACGAGGGGATGACGTAGTTTTGCTGGTCCATGGTCTGACCGGTACCCCGGCCGAGATGAGGCATGTGGGAAAAAGCCTGATGCGGCGCGGTTGCAGCGTGGCCTGCCCCCAGCTTGCCGGACACTGTGCCAGTGAAGGTGACCTCAAGCGATCCACATGGCAGGAATGGTACGGCTCGGTCGAACGTACTTTCGAGGCGCTGAAGGCACAGCATGAACGTGTCTTCGTGTCCGGCCTGTCCATGGGCGCGCTGATCGCGCTGAAACTCGCGGAACAGAAGGGCGAACGCGTGAGCGGGCTTGGCCTTCTGTCGACAACCTTCTTCTACGACGGCTGGAACATGCCGCAGCTGAGGCGCAAGTTCCTGCTGCCCGTCGTGCTGCACACGCCACTCAAGCACTTCATGTCGTGGGAAGAAACGCCGCCCTATGGCATCAAGTGCGAGCGCACACGCGCGCTCGTGCACGCCGTGCTGACCAATCGCGATGCAAAGGCGGCTGAAAAGGTCGGCATCTTCCGCACACCGGCGGTGACGATCCGGGAAAGCCTGAGGCTGATCGAGGCGGCGCGCAAGGCACTGCCAAACGTGCGTTCGCCGGCCCTCATCGTGCATTCGACCGAGGATGACATGGCGAGCGTCAGGAATGCCCATTTCGTGGCGCAGCGCATATCATCGCGCAAGGTTGAAATGTTCTTCGTCGACGATACCTATCACGTATTGACTCTCGACAAGCGAAAGGAAGACGTGGCGTATCGCCTGGCTGATTTTTTCAGTGAATGTTCCGCGCACGAAGCGGTTGCGGTTGCTGCGGTATAGGGGGCCATGTTGGATACCTTCGAGACGCTGCGTGAAATCATCGTCAGGAAATTCGAGAAGAAGGCGGAAGACATCACTCTCGAATCCGCGCTGGAGTCGCTGGAAATCGATTCGCTAGACACTTTCGACATCATTTTCGAAGCGGAAGAAAAATTCGGCATCGTGGTGTCGAATGACGAAGTCGCGATCAAGACGGTGCAGGATGTCGTCTCGCTGATCGACCGACTGCGTGCCGAGCAGGGCAAGTAATGCCGGCCAGGCGTGTCGTCGTCACCGGCGCGGGGATACTGTCGCCGGTAGGCAATGATCGTGAAACCTTCTTCTCGACCCTGATGGCAGGGCAGTCGGGCATCCGGCGGCTGGAATCGGCGTTCGTCGATGCGCTCGACACCAGGATTGCGGCCTGGATCCCCGATTTCGATCCGCTGGCCCACATGTCCAGGAGCAAGGCGGGCGCGATGGATCGCGTCACGCAGTTTGCCGTCGTGGCCAGCCAGCAGGCCATTGCCGACGCCGGTCTCGATCTGGAGATGATGGACCGCGAACGTGTGGGCGTCTATCTCGGCACCGGCATGGGTGGTTCGAGCTCGATCGAGGAAGGCTATGTGCGCCTGTATCGCGATAATGCGAGCCGCCTGAAGCCCTTCACCGTGCTGATGGCCATGAACAATGCCGCCGGTTCCCAGGTGGCCCTCGAATTCGGCCTCACCGGCCCGGACCTGACTTTCTGCACGGCCTGTTCGTCGTCCGCGGTCGCCATTGGCGAAGCGGCGCGCCAGATCCGTCATGGCTACGCCGACGTGATGCTGGCGGGCGGTTCGGAAGCCTTGCTGACCTACGGCACGATCAAGGCCTGGGAAGCGCTGCGTACGCTGGCCAACGAAGATGCGGACAATCCGTCCGCCTCGTGCAAGCCGTTTTCCGCGGATCGCAGCGGTCTGGTGCTGGGTGAGGGGGCGGCCATGGTGGTGCTCGAGGACATGGAGAGCGCGCTTGCCCGCGGTGCCCGCATCTACGCCGAAATAATCGGCTATGGCAGCAGCAACGACTCGTCGCACATCACCCAGCCGTCGGTCGAAGGCCAGGCCCGCGCGATGCGCCGTGCGCTCGCCGATGCCGGCATTACGGCCGATCAGCTGGACTACATCAACGCCCATGGCACCGGCACCAAGCTCAATGACGTCACCGAAACGGCGGCCATCAAGCAGGTCTGCGGTTCGGCCATTCCGGTGAGCTCTACCAAATCCATGCATGGTCACCTGATGGGCGCGGCGGGCGCCGTGGAATTCGTCGCCTGCCTGATGGCGCTGGAAAAGCAGGCGCTGCCGCCTACTGCGCATCTGGTGCAGCCCGACCCGGAATGCGATCTGGACTACATACCCAACATCGGCCGGGAGAACGTCCGGGTGAATACGGTTATGTCGAATTCCTTCGCGTTCGGCGGTACCTGCGGGGTTCTCATCGCGCGCAAGCCCTGATGCGCGCGTCTCTGCACAATCTGATCGAGCCGCCCGGCCTGATCCGGCACTTTCTCGACTACCCGCCGCAGGGATTCAGCACCCGCGAACTCGACCGCGGTGTGCCCGCGTTTTCGGCGCCGTTCGACCTGTTGACCACGGTTGATCCACCCGACCGGCGCAAGCTCGAAGCGCTGCCGTTGTCGCGCGTCTGGCGGCGCTGGTGCGTGCCCTACACCTGCTTTGTCGGCGCCACCTGCACCGAGTACGCGCCGCTGCCCGACGGGTCGGCGGATGCCTTTCTGGAGGATCTGCTGCGCCGTACGCTGCCGGAGCACAGCTTCGTCATCGTCAAGGACATTCCGACCGAAGCGACGCTGGTCGGCGACGCCGCCTTCGCCAGCAGTCAGGCCGTACGGGAAGCGTGCGGCCGGCACGGCTTCATCCTGGTCGAAGGGCAGGCGCTGGCGTATGTGGCGCTTGATTTCGCCAGCATCGACGCGTATTTCGAACGGCTGTCCAAGTCGCGGCGCAAGGATCTGCGGCGCAAGCTGAAGTCGCGCGAAGACCTCGTCATCGACATTGTCCATACCGGTGACGCCCGTTTCTTCGACGAAGCCACGCTGCTGCTGCACTACGAGATGTATCTCGAGGTGTACCGGCAGAGCGAAATCCACTTCGATCTGCTGACGCCGGAATTCTTCCGCGCCGTGCTGCAGGACGGCACGCTCGGCGGCGTGGTGTTCAGCTATCGCGCGCAGGGCGAGCTGATCGGCTACAACCTGTGCTTCGTGCACAACGGCATGCTGCTCGACAAGTACGTCGGCTTCCGTTACCCACAGGCGAGGGAACACAACCTGTACATGGTGAGCTGGTTCCAGAACCTGCAGTACGCGCTCGACAACGGCCTGACGCACTACGTGGCGGGCTGGACCGATCCGGAGATCAAGCGCGCGCTCGGCGCCTCGTTCACGCTGACGCAGCACGCCGTGCATGTGCGCAATCCGGTGCTCCGCACCTTGCTGAAGCCGTTCAAGCGCCTGTTCGAAGCCGACGCCTCATGGCACCGACAGCAAACCCGCTGATCCTCGATTTCGACCGCTCGGTGCTGCCGCTGCCGGGTAGCGAGTCGATCGAACTGGGTCGCTGGCAGGAAGCGATCCGCTTCGGCTGTCCGCTCGGCCAGCTGCGTGCGCTGGGCGATTCGCTGGCGCCGGCGCTGGTCCGGCAGCCCGGCGTGGTGTTCATGGGCAGCGGCGACTATCACCATGTCACCTGCCTGCTGCTGGAGCGCTACCGCGCGCTGGGCCGGCCGCTGCATGTCGTGGTGTTCGACAACCACCCTGACAACATGCGCTATCCGTGGGGCATCCACTGCGGCTCCTGGGTGTGGCATGCGAGCCGCCTGCCCTTCGTGGCGCAGATCGACGTCCTGGGCATCACGTCCACCGATGTCGAGCGTGCTCACGGCTGGGAGAACCACCTGCGCAACCTTAAGTCAGGCAGGGTGCGCTACTGGTGTGTCGGTCGCGACCTGGGCTGGATGCGCTGGTTGGGCATTACGCACAGCCGTTCCTTCGCCTCGGTCGGCGAACTGGCCGACGCCTTTGGCAGCGCATCGGCGGCACGCACCGAGCCGGTCTATCTGTCAGTCGACAAGGACGTACTGTCGGCCGATGACGCCCACACCAACTGGGATCAGGGCGTGATGCGTCTGAGCGAAATGCAGTCCGTCATCGGAGCGCTGCGCCAGCGTGTGGTCGGTGCCGACGTGACCGGCGAAGTGTCGGTCTATCGTTACGACAGCCGGTTCAAGCGGATGCTGAGCGGTCTGGACGGTCAGCCCGACATTGCCGAGGCCGATCTGCAGCGCTGGCAGGCCGAACACCGTTCGGTCAACCTCGCCATCCTGCACGCGCTCGCGCAATGAACGCTTACAAAGCGGCGCAGACGGTGTCGAAGGCGTCGTCGTCGAGCCAGGGGCTGTTCGAGAGGGTCAGCAGGCGGCTGGCGAAGTCGCGTGCGTTCGGCGTCTGTTCGGAGCTCAGGCGTCCGGCCAGATAGGGATAGTCCGACAGCGCATGGATGTACAGGCGGCTCACGCCCAGGCCGCGCTGCCACAGCCGGTCCAGCGCCGCGTCGCGCGCCGCCCGGTCCGGCATCAGCACCATCAGGAAGGGCCAGGTGCCTTCGTCACCTGCCGCATCGCGCATGACCGTGATGCCAGGCATGGCGGCCAGCCGTTGCAATCGTGTTTCCGCTTGCCGCTTGAGCAGGCCGAGAAAGGCCGGCAGACGCTGCAGCGCACGGGCGCCAACCGACTTGCGCCAGCGGCCGGGCCGATGCAGCGGGATGTCGTCGCTGAAGTCGTCGCCGACCGCCTCAATCAGCCGGCCGCGCCGGATTGCCCGGCGCAGTGGCCAGCCGTAGGCGAGTGACAGCCCGCAGGGGCGGTACAGCGCGGCGTAACCCAGCAGTTCGGCGCTGCGCTGCAGTTCCCAGCGCCAGCTGAAGGGGGCGATGTCGGCCGCGGTATCGAGCAGCCGCTGGCGCAGCGGCGCGTCGCGCGTCAGCAGCACGCCGCCTTCGAAGGTCGTCAGACCTTTGCCGACCGCCAGACTGTGGAAACCGGCGTCGCCTGCCAGACCGACCGGCACGCCCTGCCAGCGCGCCCCCAGCGACTGGGCGGCATCCTCGATGACGCTGGCGCCCGTGCGGCGCGCGATGGCGAGCAGCGGTGCCAGATTGGCGACGCGCCCGCCGAGATGGGTCGCGACGATGGCCAGCGTGTCCTCGTCGCACAGCCGGGCCAGGTGATCCGGATCGAGGTCGAAATGGCCGGGCAGCAGGTCGCACAGTACCGGCTGCAGTCCGCAGTGCAGTACGGCCAGTGCGACCAGCGGACAGGTGAAGCCGGGCAGGATGACCTTGCGCCGTGCGCTCTGCCGCCGCAGCGCGGTCAGCGTGACGATCTGCGCCGCGGTGCCCGAGCAGGTGATCTGCACGTCGGATACCTGCAGAAAGTCCGCCAGACCGGTCTCGAGCGAGGTGCCGGACGACGACCACAGGTCACGCCATTCGAGCGGCAGTCCGGCGGTCGGCGGTATTTCCCTCAATGCGCTTCTTCCTTCTCGCTGAGCGACAGGCAGATGATGCCAAGCACGATGCTCAGGCCGCCCACGATCTGCATCAGCGTCAGCTTCTCGTCGAAGGCCAGCACCGAAATGATCAGCACGGTGACCACCTCGAGATGCGACGCGGCGAAGGCCGGGCCGACCGGAGCGTGCTTGAGCAGCGTCATCCAGGTGATGAAGGAGCCAACGTAGCCGACGACGGCGCCGAAGATCCAGTAGTTGTGGAAGATGCCCAGCAGCCAGTCGAGGGTCATCGCGAATTCGCCGGCGTGCGTGGTGGCGAGCTTGAAGGACACCTGGGTCAGCGTGTCGAACAGCATCAGCGCACCGAAACCGAGAATGTAGAAGCGACGCGTGCTCATGGCGTGAATCCTCCGGCCAGCGCCACGCCCAGCGTGATGAAGGTCATCCCCGCGACACGCATGCGGTCGAGCCGCTCGCCGAACAGCACCTTGCCGGCCAGCATGACCACGACCACGTTGATCGAACCGATCAGCATGGCCAGCGACAGCGGAATCAGCGACAGCAGCGCCAGCCAGGCGACGAATTCGAGCACGAAGGAGGTCAGGCCGATCCACATCACCGGCGACGACAACATCAGCTTCCAGCGTCCCCATTCGGTCTCGTGTTCGGAGATGGCCGCAGTCTTGAAGGCGATGTGGCCGACCGTATCCAGCACCACGTTGATGATCCATAACAAGATTGCTGCGGTGGACACGGGCGCCTTTCGCGAACAGGAGGATCAGAGGATACCCGCCACACTTCCGGAACCGGCTCCGGAAAAGCAAACGGCCCGCATCGCCGCGGGCCGTCTGGGTATTGGTGGGTTGTGAGTGGCTCGAACACTCGACCTACGGATTAAGAGTCCGCTGCTCTACCAACTGAGCTAACAACCCGAAAACTTGTGCTGCCTGAAACTTGTTCCAGCCCACCTTGATGGTGGGTCGGGCGAGACTCGAACTCGCGACCAACGGATTAAAAGTCCGCTGCTCTACCGACTGAGCTACCGACCCTCGCAAAGAGGCGCGATTATAGAAAGCCTATTTTTTCGCGTCAAGCGTCTTTGTTCAATCTGTTCAATCCCGCATCAACCACCACATCGCCGACTTCATTGTCAGCGCTGAACCGGCAATGATCGCGACCAGCGTGAGGAAGCTGCCCAGCGCCAGCGTGGACAGGCCGGTGATGCCCTGGCCGACGCTGCAGCCCAGTGCCAGCACGCCGCCGACCGCCATGAAGCCGGCGCCGATGGCGTGACGGATCAGGTCGGCCTTGCCGGCGAACACCTCGATGCGGAAGCGGCCGCTGGCCATGTTCCACACGAAGGAACCGGTGATGACACCGGCCAGCGCCATCAGGCCGAAGTTGATCAGCGAGCTGTCGAGCGGATCGGCAAGGTAACGGATGCCGTCGCCCATCGGCGCGATGAAGGTGAAGGACTGCGCTTCGACCCGGCTCGGTATCCGCTCCGAAAAATCCGCCCACTCCTTCCATGCGGCGGCGCGCGGCCCGGCCGTCAGCCACCAGCCGGCAACGACGGCCAGGCCGACGCCGATGCCGCTGGCGAACTGGTCGATGTCGTGGCGGAACGCCGAGGAGGCGAGCGCCCACAGCGCCAGCAGGCTGGCGATGCCCATGCCCAGCCAGAAATTGACGACTTTCGCATCGCCTCCGAACAGGCCGGTCGCGAGTGCACCGAGCGACTGGTCAGCGATGCCGTGACGATCGAGCGCCAAGGCGTAGTCGTTCATCCAGCCGAACAGCCGCGCGTTGAATCCGGTGTAGTTCATCAGGTAGGCGAACAGCGCGCAGACTGCGAGCACGAAGACCGACTTCAGGTTGCCGCCGCCGATGCGCACCAGCGTCCGGTTACCGCAGCCGCTGGCCAGCGTCATGCCGATGCCGAACAGGAAGCCGCCGGCCAGATGGCGCAGCCAGGCGAACTGGGCGGAGCGATAGGGCGGAAAGGTGGTCGAGAGATCGACGATGGCGACCGACTCGAGTGCCGTCAGCCCGGCCATGGCGACGGCCATCGCCAGCACCCAGGCGCGCATGCGACCGAGGTCGCCCAGCGAAATCCAGTCGGATACCGCGCCCATGGTGCAGAAACCGGTGCGCGCGTTGAGCGCGCCCAGTGCCACCGACAGCGCAAAGACCGCCGCCAGCGTTTCGACATGGATGTTCAGATCCATCATGCGAGTGCAGCCATGAGGTGCCGGCGCGTGTCAGCGATAGCGCGTGGGGTCGGCCACGCCGGCCTCGGCGAAGCCTTCGCGCCGCAGCCGGCAGGAGTCGCAGACGCCGCAGGCGCGGCCGCCGTCATCCGCCTGATAGCAGGACACCGTGAGCGCGTAATCGACGCCCAGCCGGGAGCCGTCGCGAATGATGTCCGCCTTGCTCAGCGCGATCAGCGGCGCGTGCACGGTCAGGCGGGCGCCTTCGACCGCCGCCTTGGTCGCCAGATTGGCCATGGCCTCGAAGGCCGCGATGTACTCCGGCCGGCAGTCCGGGTAGCCGGAGTAGTCGACCGCGTTGACGCCACAGTGGATATCCTGCGCGCCGAGTACCTCGGCCCACGCGAGCGACAGCGACAGCATGATGGTGTTGCGCGCCGGCACGTAGGTGACCGGGATGCCGGGCGCGACGCCGGCGACCGGCACATCGATCGCGGTATCGGTCAGCGCGGAGCCGCCGAACGCGCGCAGGTCAAGCACCACGGTGCGGTGGCTGGCCGCTCCCAGCGCCTGCGCCACGCGCGCCGCGGCGTCCAGTTCGGCCCGGTGCCGCTGACCGTAGTCGAGCGACAGGCAGTGGCACTCGTACCCTTGAGCGCGCGCCAGCGCCAGCACCGTGGCCGAATCCAGTCCGCCGGACAGCAGTACGACGGCGCGTCGTGGCGAGGTCTGGTCCGTCATTTACTTCTTCGGCGCAGCCTGCTGCTTCAGCCGCTGGCGGGCGACGTCGGCTGCCGGCGTGCCGGGGTATTGCGCGACCACCGTTTCCAGCGACTTCTTCGCACCCTTGGCATCGCCCTGTATCTGCTGCGTATTGGCCAGACCGATCAGCGCTTCCGGCGCACGCACGTCGCCCGGCCACTGCGCCTGCACCGACTGGTACAACTCGGCGGCACGTGCGTAGTTCTTTGCCTGGAAGCTCGCGCTGGCGGCCCAGTAATGTGCGGCAGGCTGGAAGCTGCTCTGCGGCCAGGTCTTGATGAAGCCTTCGAACGCGCCCTGTGCCTCGCCGAACTTGCCGCCCTTCAGCAGGTTCAGCGCCGCTTCGTAGTCACGCGACTCGGCGGCCGGATCCGCCTCGGGGGCCTTGGCTACAGGCGCGGCTTCGGGCTTCGTCTCCAGCTTGCGCAGGCGGGTGTCGAGGTCGAGGTAGAAGTCCTTCTGCCGCCGTGTGGACGCTTCCAGCTCGTAGGTCAGCACCTCGATCTGGCCGCGCAGCTTCGCGATTTCACCGCGCAGCGCCTCGATCTGGTTGTTCTGATCGAGCTGCACGCGTTGCGACTGTTCAAGCTGGCCTTCCAGCCGGCTGAAGCGCGTGTTGCTGTCCGACTGCATCTTCTCGATGCGCTGGCGCGCCTCGGCATCGTCGAACAGCCCGGCGTGCGCCGGGGCTGCTGCGATCGAGCACGCGGCCAGCACCGCCGCGACGCCGCGACGGGCCTGCATCAGTACTCACCCGAATAGAGTAGTTCCGAGCGGCGGTTCTCGGCGTACGACGCTTCGTCGGTGCCGGTCATGCGCGGCTTTTCCTCGCCCAGGCTGACCGCCTCGATCTGCGCTTCCTGCACGCCGAGCACCATCAGCGCGCGCTTGACCGCTTCGGCGCGACGCTGGCCGAGTGCCAGGTTGTACTCGCGCGAACCGCGCTCGTCGGTGTTGCCCTGGATCAGCAGCTTGAACTTCGGATTGGCCGTCAGGAACTTGGCGTGTGCCGAAATCAGGCTGGCGTAGCTGTCCTTGATCACGTAGCTGTCGTAGTCGAAATAGACCAGGCGCTTCGACAGCGGATTGCTCGGGTCCTTCAGTTGCGCGAGCAGCGCTTCTTCCGCCGTCATCTGACGTCCGGCGACGTTGGTCGGTGCGACCGCGGCGCCGCTGGCGTTGCCGGCCGGTGCCGACGGCGTCTTGTTCTCGACCGGAGCGGCGGGCTGCTCCGGGCCGGTGGACGAACAACCTGCCAGCAGCGCCAGCGTGAGTGCAGCAATCGAAATCTTGACGGTGGTCGGATGCATGGTGGTGGCCTTTCTTGGGGTGTGGCTGGGTTGGGGTTTCAGGGTTGGTTGAACGGTCCCCAGGCAGGTTCGCGGACGTCGCCGCCAGCTTGCCCGGACAGTTTCTGCTTGACGCGCCCGTCGGACGACACCGCCGACAGTACGCCGCGTCCGCCGATTTCCGACGCGTAGATGATGGTGCGGCCGTTGGGCGCGAAGGACGGCGATTCGTCGCGGGCCGAATCGGTCAGTATCTGAACCTGGCGGCTCGCCAGGTCCATTACGGTGATCTGGAAGCGGCCGCCGTTGCGCGACACGTAGGCCATGGTCTTGCCGTCCGGCGACAGTCTCGGCGTCACGTTGTAGCTGCCGTCGAAGGTCACGCGTTCGGCGTTGCCGCCAGCGGTCGGTGCGCGGTAGATCTGCGGGCTGCCACCGCGGTCCGACGTGAAGTAGATGTACTGGCCGTCAGGCGAGAACTGCGGCTCGGTGTCGATGGTGCTGGAACTGGTGACGCGGGTCAGGCCGCTGCCGTCGACATTGACAGTGTAGATCTGCGAGCTGCCGTCCTTGGTCAGCACGACTGCCAGCTTCTTGCCGTCCGGCGACCAGGCCGGCGCCGAATTGGAGCCCTTGAAGTTGGCCACCACGGTCTGTGCGCCGGTGGCCAGCGAATGCACGTAGATGATGGGTTTCTTGGCCTGGAAGGACACATAGGCCAGGCGACTGCCGTCGGGCGACCAGGCCGGCGAGATGATGGGCTCGGTCGAACGCAGCGCGGTGCGCGGGTTCTGGCCGTCGGCGTCGTCGACCTTGAGCTCGAAGCGGCTGCCGGTCTTGACCACGTAGGCGATGCGGGTCGAGTAGATGCCTTTCTCGCCGGTCAGCTTCTCGTGGATGAAATCCGCGATGCGGTGGCCGGTTTCGCGCATCGTGGTCGGCGCGAACACGAAGATCATGCCGTCCGGCTTATTCTGGCGCGCGATGTCGTACAGGCGCATGCGCACTTCGTAGCGGTTGCCCGGCGCCGGCAGGATGCTGGCCAGCGCCAGTGCGTCGGCGCCGCGTTCCTTCCACTGGTTCAGGTCGACGGCGGCGTTTTCCTGCACCGCGGTCGGACCCGGATCGACCAGCTTGAACAGCCCGCTGCGCTCGAGGTCGGCGCGCACGACGCCGTTCAGCGTCTGCGGCAGCAGGCCGTCGCCGGCGAAGTTGGCGATGGCGACCGGAATGCGGTTGGCGCCGGCACCGGTGATTTCGATCGTCAGCTGGGCGTGGGCGAACTGTGTGACCAGCAGCGTTGCGGCGGCCAGAAGTCTGAATACCTTGAACATCACGTCCTTTCCGGAAAGAGGGTTCGGGCCGCCGGTCATTCGTCCAGCGGTCGGAATTTGAGGTCCAGATTGCGCTCGAACACCGACGCATCGTCCGGCTTCGGCAGCGGCGACGATCTGACGATGGCGCGCAGTATGGCGGCATCGAGCGCCGCGTTGCCGGTCGAACGCTTCATTTTCGGCTCGCCGACCACCGAGCCGTCGGGCAGCAGCGCGATCGATACCAGCGCCTCCGGCTTGCCGCTGACGCCTGGCGGCAGCGCGATATTGCCCTTGACCTTGGCGCTGATGCGGTCGGCCCAGCTCTGGGTCGCCTTCAGGCGCGCACCCTCGGCGGCCACCTTGGCTCGCAAGTCGGCTTCCTGTGTCGCCTGGCGGACTGTCGATTCGGCACTCTCGCGCGCCAGCGCTTCCTTCAGCATCTTGTCCGCCGATTCCTGTTCGCGTCGCGTGTCGGGCGGTGCCGGCTTCGGGTCGGGCTTTTTCTCGACCTTGGGTTCGGGCTTCTTTTCCACCGGCTTCGGCGCGGGTTTCGGTTCGACCTTGGGGACCGGTTTCGGTTTCGGCGGTTCCTTCAGCGCGATGTCCGGCTTCGGCTGTGGCGGCGGAGGCGGCGGTTCCACCACCGGTGCGGGCGGTTTCTCGACGACCGGTTCCGGTGGCGGTGCCGGGCGCGCCGGTGCTTCCACCGCGGGTTGTCGGCTGACCAGTTCGACCTGCACCGCGGCCGGCTTGCTGGTCTGCCAGCGTACGCTGTAGAACAGAAAGAGCCCGAGCAGCAGGTGCATGCCGGCGGCCAGCGCGGCCGACTGCCACTTGCCCGGCTCGGGCCGGTCGAATGCGAGGTCGTGCATAGGAGCGCGCATCAGCGTTGCGGTTTCGCCGCCTGTCCCGCCTGCTCCAACAGCAGACCGATGCGGGTGAAACCGTTGTTCTGCAGTGCGCCGACCACCTTGGTGATTTCCTCGTAGCGCACCGCCTTGTCACCGGCCACCACCAGCGGCCGGCTGGCACCGCCCGCCTGCAGGTCGCGTATGCGCGTCACCAGCGCGTCCAGCGTGACGGCCTCTTCCTTGCCGCCCTTGTCGTGATCGAGCACGGCCAGCTTGCCGTCCTTCCTCACGATCACTTCAATCGGCTGGGCCGGCGTCTGCGAAGCCTGCGCGACGCTGGGCAGTTCTATGCTGCCGGTCGGCGTGGCCTGCGGTGCCACCATGAAGATGACGAGCAGCACCAGCATCACGTCGATGTAGGGCACGACGTTGATCTGGTTCATCAGGCGGCGCTGTCTTCTCATCTCCGCTTACCGGGCCTGGCGCTGCAGGATGTTGGAAAACTCCTCCATGAAGCTTTCCCAGCGGATCGAGATGCGGTCGATGTCGTGCGCGAAGCGGTTGTAGGCGACCACGGCGGGAATCGCCGCGAACAGGCCGATGGCGGTGGCGACCAGCGCCTCGGCGATGCCCGGCGCGACCTGGGCCAGCGTGGCCTGGCCGACGTTGGACAGCCCGCGGAACGCATTCATGATGCCCCACACGGTGCCGAACAGGCCGATGTAGGGGCTGACCGAGCCGGTCGAGGCGAGGAAGGCCAGATGCGATTCCAGGCCGTCGAGCTCGCGCTGGTAGGTGGCGCGCATCGCCCGCCGGGCACCGTCCACGACGGTTGCGGTGTCCATGTTCTGGCGCGCCCGCAGCTTGGTGAATTCGCGGTAGCCGGCTTCGAAGATGCGTTCCATGCCGCCGGCGTTGTGGCGGTCGTTGGCGGCGCTCTGGAACAGCGCGTTGAGGTCGCCGCCGGACCAGAACTCCAGCTCGAACTTGTCGGTGCGGCTGCGCGCGTCACGGATGGCGAAGAACTTGCGGAAGATCCAGTACCAGCTCATGAAGGAGATGCCGATCAGCAGCCCCATCACCAGCTTGACCAGCAGGCTGGCGTTCAGGATGAGCGAAATGATCGAGAGGTCTTCTGAAAAATTCATGATTCGGTGTGGTCGGCAGGCATGGGTTGGGGAGCGAGGCGGGCGCGCATGTCGGCCGGAATCGATACCGGACGGCCATGTGCCGGGTTGATGCACACGACACGGACCATGGCATCGAACAGCAGTTCGTCGCCGCGGTACAGCTTCTGCGCGAAATCGACCGCCACGCGGGTGACCGCGGTGATGGTGCTGCGTACCTCGAGCGCGTCGTTGAAGCGCGCCGGCCTGAGGTATTCACCCTGTACCGAACGCACCACGAAACCGTGGCCGCCGGCCGCCATGTCGACCTGATCGAAGCCGAGTGCGCGCAGCCACTCGGTGCGCGCGCGTTCCAGGAACCTGAAGTAGTTGGCGTAATAGACCACGCCGTAGCTGTCCGTGTCTTCGTAATAGACGCGTACCGGCCAGGAAAAGCCGGCGACGTGCTGCGCGGATGGATTCATGCCGGGATTTTACCCGAGCCGCCGGCCGCTCCTGCTGCATGGCGGCAAAAAGGCTCTGCAAGGGGATGTAACAAAAAATGGCTGCGGCCGGTGTTGTTCCGCTTCAGGCAACCGGATTGTTTTCGTCCCACAGCGAACTGACCGTGGCGCCCGGTGCGGTGAAACCGAAGTGCCGATAGACCGCAGCGGTCACGATGCGTCCGCGCGGCGTGCGCTGCAGATAGCCCTGCTGGATCAGATAGGGCTCGATCACGTCCTCGATGGTGTCGCGCGATTCGCCGATCGCGGCGGCCAGATTGTCCACACCGACCGGTCCGCCATCGAACTTCTCGATGACCGAGCCGAGCAGCTTGCGGTCCATCAGGTCCAGTCCGAGGCCGTCGACGTCGAGCATGGTCAGCGCGGCGTCCGCCACTTCGCGGGTGATCGCGCCATCCGCCTTCACCTGCGCGTAGTCGCGGCAGCGGCGCAGCAGACGGTTGGCGATACGCGGCGTGCCGCGCGAGCGGCGCGCGATCTCGACGCTGCCGGCGTCGTCCATCGCACAGTCGAGCAGGCGCGCCGAGCGGCGCACGATCTGCGCCAGTTCGTCGGCGGTGTAGAACTCGAGCCGGGCGACGATGCCGAAGCGGTCGCGCAGCGGATTGGTCAGCATGCCGGCGCGCGTGGTGGCGCCGACCAGCGTGAAGGGCGGCAGATCAAGCTTGATCGAGCGTGCGGCCGGACCTTCGCCGATCATGATGTCGATCTGGAAATCCTCCAGCGCCGGGTAGAGGATTTCCTCCACCACCGGGCTCAGGCGGTGGATTTCGTCGATGAACAGCACGTCGTTCGGTTCGAGGTTGCTCAGTATCGCGGCCAGATCGCCGGCGCGCTCCAGCACCGGCCCCGAGGTCTGACGCAGATTGACGCCCATTTCGGCGGCGACGATGTGCGCCAGCGTGGTCTTGCCCAGACCCGGCGGGCCGAACAGCAGCACGTGATCGAGCGGCTCGCGCCGACCGCGCGCGGCGGCGACGAAGATGTCGAGCTGTTCGCGTATCTTCTTCTGGCCGATGTATTCGTCCAGCCGCTTCGGGCGCAGCGCGCGCTCCAGCGCGTCCTCCTGCACGCTGGCCGGGGCGGCCGACACCAGCCGTGCGGCGGCTTCCTGCAGCGGATCGGTATGGATCATGTCGTCACTCCCGTGTGCCGGTGCCGGTCAGACCTGCGACGGATCGATCCAGCGCCATTCACCCGGCGCCAGATCGTCCGGCAGTTCGAGCCGGCCGACCGCCACCCGGTGCAGCGCCTCCACCCGGTTGCCGGCTGCCGCCACCATGCGCTTGACCTGGTGGTACTTGCCCTCGCCGATGGTGATCGCCAGCCGCTGCTCGTCCAGCTGTTCGACCGCATGCGCGGCGACCGACACGTCCGGTGCGTCATTCAGCGCCACGCCGCCGCGCAGCGCCTTCAGCAGCGCGTCGTCGACCGCATGCTTGACGGTGGCGACGTAACGCTTGAGCACGCCGTGCTTGGGCGAAGTCAGCCGGTGGATGAACTGGCCGTCGTCGGTCAGCAGCAGAAGCCCGGTTGTGTCCTCGTCGAGACGGCCGACGCACTGCACTTCGCGCACCACCAGCGGCGACGGCAGCAGCGCGAACACCGCCGGGTGGTGCTTGGGTTTCTGCGAGCACTCGTAGCCGGCCGGCTTGTGCAGCATCACATAGGATTTTTCGTGATAGCGCCACGCTTCGCCGTTGACGGTGAAATCGAGGTCGGCGGTGTCCACGTCGACGAAGGGGTCGTCGATCATTTCACCGCGCACGGTGACTCTTTCGAGCCGCACGAGCGCGCGGCATTCGCGCCTCGTGCCAAAGCCCTGGCTCTGCAGGATGCGTTCGAGCTGCATTTCAGCGTGGTCCGACGTAGGGGTTGTACTGGCGTTCCTCGCCGAAGGTCGACATCGGGCCATGGCCCGGGATGAAGCGGATGTCGTCACCGAACGGGAACAGTTTTTCGCGGATCGAACGGATCAGGTCGGCGTGGTTGCCGCGCGGGAAGTCGGTGCGGCCGATCGAGCCGGCGAACAGCACGTCGCCGACCTGGGCCAGCCGGCCGGCGCGGTCGACGAACACCACATGACCCGGCGTGTGGCCGGGGCAGTGGGCGACGTCGAGCGTCACGTTGCCGACGGTGACCGTGTCGCCATCGACCAGCCAGCGCGTCGGCACGAAGGGCCGGCATGGCGGGAAACCGAACATGCGCGACTGCTGCTCGAAACCGTCGATCCAGAAGCTGTCGTCGCGGTGCGGCCCTTCGATCGGCAGATTCAGCTTTTCCGCCAGATCACGGGTTGCGCCGGCATGGTCGAGGTGGCCGTGCGTGACCAGTATCTTTTCCAGTGTCACGCCGTGGCGCGCGGCTTCGGCCAGCACGCGGTCCAGATCGCCACCGGGGTCGACCACGGCACCCTTCATCGTTTCATCGCACCACAGCAGGGTGCAGTTCTGGGCGAACGGAGTGACCGGAATGATGGCGTGGCGGAGCATGGGGGCAACCGGGAGGGGAATGCGATCAAGCGCGCATTGTACGTGGTGGGCGGCCGGGCATCCGCCGCTGTTCCGGTCGTGTGGCGGTCAATCGTGGATTGAAGGGGGCTGTCCGTCCGGAACGCCGGGGCCGTTGCCGGGCAATGAAGCCTTGACCGGCGTGTGCTAGGCTCAGAACCAGTGCTCCATGGGCATGTTCGTGTTCCTTCGGGAGAAAGCAATGAGTGCGGAAAAGCTGATTCACGATGCAGCAGACCAGTGCGACTGGGACCCCGACATGGTGGTCAGCGTGCTCGCCGACTTTATCGACGAGTTCTGCGATCCCGACGACTTCAAGACCTTCCTCGAGGCGCGCGTGGCCGATGAAGGCGGCGACGACTATGAGGATGAGGACGAAGAGGAAGAAAGTGCCGACGCGGACGACTACTGAGCGCGGTGATCGCCGGCCGCTGCAGCCGGCGGCATGCTGCGTCTGAGGGCTGCGACTACTGGTTGAACTCTCCGTCCAGATAGAACCAGCGTCCGTCCTCCCGCACGAAGCGGCTTGTTTCGTGCATCCGGTTGGCCCGCCCGCCCAGCTTGCTGCGGGCGACGAATTCCACCGTGCCGTGATCGGCATCCGTCATCGTGCTGCGCCGCACCTCCAGTCCCAGCCATCTGAGGCCGGGTTCCGCCGCCGGCAGCGACGCGGGGCGGGTACTCGGGTGCCAGGTGGTCAGCAGATAGTCCCGCAGGTCGAGTACGTAGGCGCTGTAGCGCGAGCGCATCAGGGCTTCGGGCGTTTCTGCCGGCGTTCCGGCATGGAGCGGCGCGCAGCAGTCGGCCAAGGGCTGGCCGCTGCCGCATGCGCAGGGCGTCATTACTCGCGCGTGACCCGCGTGTTGCCGCTGCTGCCGACCAGGCGTACGCGCTGGCCAACCTGGAATTTCTCGTCACCGCTCTGCACGATGGAGATCGTGTTGCCGGTGTCGAGCTTGATCGTCAGTTCGGTACCGGTGTCACGCGTCACGCCTTCCTCGATCATGGCGCCAGCCAGGCCGCCGGCGACTGCACCGGCGATGGCGCCGGCCGTCGAACCCTGGCCGCCGGCCAGGCCGCCGATGGCTGCACCGGCCGCCGTGCCGATGTGCGACTTGGTGCCCTCGATCTTCACTTCGCGCACGCTCTGGACGGTGCCGAAGCGTATCGACATTTCGCGCCGCGCCTGATCGCGCGTGTAGGTGTCACCCGACAGACTGGATGCGCAACCCGCCACTACCATGCTGACCAGCAGAAGTGCGGGGATCGCGATGCGATTCATGATTTTTCTCCGGATGCTTCGTTGAACGTCCCCGGCAATGTGCGGGGCTCGCGGGGTTTTACCGTGCCGCGGCATGTCCGTCAGCAAGGCAATGGTGAGCGTTTGTTTCCGGCCCTGAAACGTGTTCAGAACGCCGGCGCAGTGCCGAACGCTGCCTGATGGCGCCGGGCGATCTCGTCGCGCGACGGCGCATGGTTCTGGCCGCCGCGGCTGGCGATCTTGATCGAACCCATCACCGAAGCGAGCCGTGCCGACGCGACGATGTCGGCGCCGCGCGCCAGTCCGTACAGCAGACCGCCGCGGTAGGCATCGCCGCAGCCGGTCGGATCGGCCAGTGCGTCGGCCGGCACGCAGGCCACGTCGATCACTTCGCCACCGGTGTAGATGCGCGATCCTTCCGCGCCGCGCGTCACGATCAGCGCCTCGACCCGGTCGGCAACCTGCG
The DNA here is from genome assembly GCA_020621405.1 of Betaproteobacteria bacterium. GTDB lineage: Bacteria > Pseudomonadota > Gammaproteobacteria > Burkholderiales > Rhodocyclaceae > Methyloversatilis. Next base: position 721,429 of record JAHRYN010000002.1, on the reverse strand, counting down.
CCTCGGACAATCCGGTGCGTTCGCACAGCAGGCGGGCTTCATAGTCATTGACCGTGCACCAGCGCGCGAGATCCAGGAAGCGCAGCAGATCGTCGCCGCCGAACATCGGCAGGCCCTGGCCCGGATCGAACACGAAGGGAATGCCGGCATCGGCGAACTGCTGTGCGTGCGTGAGCATGCCGTCGCGGCCGTCCGGCGAAACGATGCCCAGCCGCACGCCGCTGGCGTCGGTCACGCGGTTTTCGTGCGACGCATTCATCGCGCCCGGATGGAAGGCGGTGATCTGGTTGTCGTCAAGGTCGGTGGTGATGAAGGCCTGCGCGGTGAAGGCGTCGTCGATGCGGCGCACGTGGGTGGCCGCAATGCCGAGCCGATCCAGCCGTTCCATGTAGGGGCCCGAGTCGTGGCCGACCGTGGCCATGATCAGCGGCTCGCCGCCCAGCAGCTTCAGGTTGTACGCGATGTTGCCGGCACAGCCGCCGAATTCGCGCCGCATGTCCGGCACCAGGAAGGACACGTTCAGGATGTGGATCTGGTCGGGCAGGATGTGCTGCTTGAAGCGATCCTGGAAGACCATGATCGTGTCGTAGGCGATGGAGCCGCAGATGAGGACGGACATGAAAACGGGCCGGTGGCGAAAAGCGCGAGTATACGGGCTTCCGGCTTCGCTTCAGAGGGGTGTTCTTGCCTCGCGCAGCGTTTCGGCGCTCCGTATCGCCTGCCGGAGCCGGTTGCTGAAGGTATCGACCACGTGGTCCCAGTGCAGCAGTTCGGCACTGGCGCGGGCGCCGGCGGCCATGCGCTCGCGCAGCGCGTCGTCGAGCCCGGCGTGCAGCGTCTGTGCGATGAAGCCCGCTTCGTCGCCCGGTGACGCCAGCAGGCCGTTGCGCTCGGGTTCGACCAGATCGCCCGCCGCCGCCTGCGCATAGCTGACCACCGGCAATCCGCTGGCCAGCGCCTCGGACAGCACGTTGCCGTAGGTTTCGGTCAGGCTGCCGAACAGGAACAGGTCGGCGCTGGCGTAGTGGGTCGCCAGGTCTTCGCCGGTGCGCATGCCGGCGAACAGGTGATGCGGGTAGCTGCGCGCCAGCGCGTCGCGCGACGGTCCGTCGCCGACCCACAGCATGCGGGCGTCGGGACGCCGGGCGCGCAGCGCCTCGAACGCACGCGCCACCAGATCCAGATTCTTCTCCGGCGCGAGCCGGCTCACGAAGCAGACCACCAGCCCGTTTTCTCCAACGCCCCAAGCCTCGCGCAGGGCAATGCTGCGCCGGACCGGCGAAAACAGCCGGGTGTCCACGCCACGCGCCACCACTTCGACGTTGCGGTAGCCGCACGCGGTCAGCTGAAGCTGCAGTGCGCGCGTCGGTACATAGGTTTCCTGGCCGAGATTGTGAAAGCGTCGCAGATAGGCCGTGATCGGCCGCTTGAGCCAGCCGATGCCGTAGTGGGCGCTGTAGGCGTCGAAGTTGGTGCGGAAGTCGCTGGTTGCCGGCAGCTTCAGCTTGCGTGCCGCGGCCATGGCCGACCAGCCGAGCGGGCCTTCGGTGACCAGATGCACGAGGTCCGGACGCTCCAGCGTCCATAGCCGCGCCAGTTTCTGTTTTGCCGGCAGGCCGACACGCAGGCTGCCGTACTTCGGAATCGGTATTCCCAGTGACAGCACTTCGCGCAACGGGCCGTCCCGGCGCGGCGTGTCGCCCGTGTGCTGGCGCGGCCGGATGAGCTGGACACGGTGGCCGCGTGCCAGCAGCCCGTCGACCATGCGCTTGAGGCTCATGGCCACGCCGTTGATTTCCGGCGGCCAGGTTTCGGTGACCACCGCGATGCGCAGCGGCTCGTCGGCCGCACGCAGGCGTTCCACCGTGAATGCGATGTCGGGGCTGGCGTCGAGGTTGAAGTTGGCGCGAGGCATGCCGGCAGTGTCCCGGCCGCGTAATGCACGATCGTGACGAGCCGGTGACGCCCTGGTTACATGCGTCGGCAACCGGGGTGCAGGTCCGGCAAACGCCGGTTGTCACCAATTCTTAGACGAAATGAATTCCGTCTGTAACCAATGCTTCCTAGCCTCCGGAAATTCAATGGAGGATTCGATGAGTTCATTTCGGGAAGTGCTGCAGATCCAGCGCTGGGACGATCACCGCTACTACCATCACAGCCGCATCAACCAGTCGCTGCATCTGGTCAGCGCGCTGAGTTTCCTGGTTGCCTACGTCATGCTGTTCATCGACCCGGTGATCACGGCGCTGCTGGGCTGGGGCGTGTCGATGCTGACGCGCCAGTCGGGTCACTTCTTCTTCGAGCCAAAGGGCTATGACCACGTCAATCAGGCGACGCACGCGCACAAGGAAGAAATCAAGGTCGGCTACAACCTGCGGCGCAAGGTGGTGCTGATGGTGATCTGGGCGGCGTCGCCGCTGGCGCTGCATCTGGATCCGACGCTGTTCGGACTGTTCGAGCCGCACACGGACGCCAACGGCTTCGTGCACAACCTTTCGCTGACTTGGATAGGCATCGGCGTGGGCGGACTGCTGTTCCGCACGGTGCATCTGTTCTTCCTGCAGGATGTGCAGACCGGCCTGGTCTGGCTGACCAAGATACTGACCGACCCCTTCCACGACGTGAAGCTGTACTGGCGCGCACCGCTGTATCTGCTGCGCGGCGAGCTGATCGATCCGATGCACGCGCGGCATCACGCCTGAGCATCGGGCCGGCTCGGCCCATCACCACGCGGGCCTGCCGGCCCGCGAAATCCTTTACTTCCGATGAAACAGTCGCCGATGCAGCATCTCGCGCAGGATGCGCCGCTTGATGCCCTTGTTGCTGGCATCGGGTGGTGCCCAGAACCAGCCGTCGGCCTCCATCCGGCGGGCAGCCGCGACGAAGCGCTCGCACACCGCGCCGAAATCGGCTTCGCCGTAGTTCAGGCTGAAGATCAGTCGTCCGGTGCCGACCCAGCTCAGTGCCAAGCCTTCCGCACGCAGGTAGTACTGCAGCATCCAGTTGTAGCGCGACGGCGCGTTGTAGGTCACGGTCCAGATCGACGACAGGTTGGCCACGCGCACCGGCAGGCCGGCTTCGTGCAGCCGCGTGTTCAGATGCACTGCGCGCGCGTTCCAGAGGTCGTCGAGGCCGGCGTACAGCCCGGCGATTTCCGGCGTGTCGAGTGCGTGCAGGAATTCGTTCATCGCCGCCATCACGTGAGGGTGCGAATTGAAGGTGCCGCGCGCGAAACAGATGTCGGCCGGCCGGTCGTCGCGGTAGCGGCGCATCAGCGCGCGCTTGCCGCACACCACACCGACCGGATAGCCGCCGCCCAGCGTCTTGCCCCAGGTCACCATGTCGGCGCGCACGCCGAAGTATTCCTGTGCGCCGCCCGGCGCCAGCCGGAAGCCGACGAACACTTCGTCGAAGATCAGCACGATGCCGCGTTCGGTGCAGACCTCGCGTACCTGCTGCAGCCATCCGGTGTAGGCCGTGCGGTCGAAATGCGCACGCCGGCCGCCATCCACCAGCGACGAGTCGCCCGGTGCACCGGTGTTCGGATGCAGCGCCTGCAGCGGGTTCACCAGCACGCAGGCGATGTCTCGCCGGGTGCGCAGCACATGCAGCGTGTCGGCGTGCATGTCCTTCAGCGTATAGGTCCGGTCGGCCGCGACCGGATTGCCGACGCCGGGCTGCACCTCGCCCCACCAGCCGTGATAGGCGCCGCAGAAGCGCACGAGGTGCGTGCGCCGCGTGTGGTAGCGCGCCAGCCGCACCGCCTGCATGACGGCTTCGGTACCCGACATGTGGAAGGACACTTCGTCGAGGCCCGAGATCGCGCACAGCCGCCGGACGTTGTCGGCCAGCAGCGGATGATAGGCACCGAGCACCGGGCCGAGCGTTTCGACCCGTGCGTTGCCGCGTGCCATGCAGCCCTTGTAGAAGTCGTAGCCGAACACGTTGACGCCGTACGAGCCGGTCAGGTCGTAGCAGGTGTTGCCGTCGAGATCGGTCACGGTGACGCCGGACGACGATTCGACGAAGGAGCCGGCCTTCAGGTTCTCCCGCACGTGGCGGCTGAACTGGAAGGGAACGCGGTAGGCGCCGGTGAACTGCAGGTCGGACACCTGCGGCTCGACTTCCCCGGTCAGCGCACGCGTGCGCGGGTAGCGCTCGCGGTACAGCGCGGCCAGCCGTTCGAAGCCGTTGCGACGCAGTTCGACCACGGTCGGCGGCGCGTCGTCCGCGGCGTAGAAGCCGGCCTCGTCGAATTCGTAGAAGGGCAGCAGCTTCGCCACCTTGCGCGACATCTTTGCGTGGCCGGCCAGCGAGCGGTGCTTGGCGCGGGACAGTTCGAGCCGGCGCTTGATGCACGGCAGCAGCGCGGCCAGCGCGATGGCACCGGCGGCGTAGAGGGGCAGGGTTTCGTCCATGGCTTACCGATGTATCAACCGGAGGTTACGACGCCATGAACATGGTCGCCCGCCTGAAGTCCTGCCTGTCGCGCGATGCGCTGAGTTTCGTGCTGACCAACCGCATTCCGCGCGCGGCGCTGACCCGCTTCGCCGGCTGGTTCAGCCAGATCGAACAGCCGCTGGTACGCGATCTGTCGATCGCGCTGTGGCGCATGTTCAGCACGATCGACCTTGCAGAAGCGAAGAAGACGCGCTTCCGCAGCCTGCATGACTGTTTCATCCGCGAACTGAAGGACGGTGCGCGGCCGGTCGACATGACGCCCGGCGTGCTGGTCAGCCCGTGCGACGCCATCGTCGGTGCCTGCGGCCGGATCGACGGCGACACGCTGCTGCAGGCCAAGAGCATGCGCTACACGCTGCCGGAACTGATCGGCGACGGCGCGCTGGCGGCGCACTACCGCGACGGCTGCTACGTGACGCTGCGCATCACCGCGTCGATGTATCACCGCTTCCATGCGCCGCACGACTGCCGCATCGAGCATGTGACCTACTTTCCGGGCGATACCTGGAACGTCAATCCGCCGGCACTGGCGCGCGTGGACCGGCTGTTCTGCCGCAACGAACGCGCCGCGATCACCGCCACGCTGGCCGGCAGCGGCGCGCGCATCACGCTGGTGCCGGTAGCGGCCATACTGGTGGCCAGCCTGCGCCTGCACTTCCTCGACCTGCTGCTGCATGCCGGCTATCGCGGGCCGCACGAACTGGCCTGCGACACGGTGCTGCACAAGGGCGAGGAAATGGGCTGGTTCCAGCACGGCTCGACCATCGTGGTGCTGGCGCCGCGCGGTTTCTCGCTGCATCCGTCGACGGCTTGCGGTCAGAGGATCCGCGCCGGCGAGGCGCTGCTGTGCGACTCCGGCTGTCCGCACTGACGTCGTTACCGCCGTGCCGGGTGTCCATGGACGCCCGCGACAGGTAGACTCCGCGCCTTTGGCGCCGAAGGACCGTCGTGCATCCGGCAGCAAATACATGGCAGCGTCTGTGCCTTACTGCGCTGATGTGCCTGACCGGTGCAACGGTTCAGGCGTCGGAGCTGGTGATCGAGGCACCGTCCGCGGCGCCGCGCAGCGATGATCCGCAGCTGGGGCGGCTGATCGAGACGTACGCGGGACGGCCGCTGATCATCAATTTCTGGGCGTCCTGGTGCGAGCCCTGCCGCGAGGAGATGCCGGCGCTGGCGCGCGCGGGGGCACGGCTGGCGGCGTACGGCGTCGTGGTGCTGACGGTGGCGGTGGCGGACCGCGAGGCGGATGCGACGAAATTCATGCGCGATGCGAAGCTGACGCTGCCGGTGCTGCACGACCGTGACCAGCGTACCAGCCGGGCCTGGGGCGCGCGCATGCTGCCCTATACCGTCGTGCTCGACAGCCGGCATCGCGTGGTTGCGCGGGCGCAGGGCGTGATCGAGTGGGACGACGAGGCGGTTGCCAGGCAACTGCAGCGTCTGTTCGAGTGATTTTCAGTTCATTGGAGTATCGATTCATGGATCGTCGTCGTTTCATCAAGGCTTCCGCACTGGCGGGCATGTCGACTGCGTTGCCGTTTTCCGCGCGTGCCGCGCAGGGTGGTTTCGATCCTTCGCCGGCCAATGGCTGGCGCGTGTTCGAAGTGACCACCCATGTGACGCCGGCTGCGGCCGGGCAGGAGGTCACGGCCTGGATTCCGCTGCCGTCGATCGAAAGTTCGGACTGGATCAAGCCGATGGGCAACGAGTGGCAGGGCAATGCCGCGCGCGCCGGGATCGTCGAAGATGCCGGGCGCGGCGTGAAGATGCTGATGGCGCAGTGGCGCGCCGGTCAGGAGGCGCCGGAGATCGAGGTGGTCAGCCGTTTCACCACGCGCGACCGCGCGATCGACCTGTCGCAGCCGGGTGCCGTGGCGCCGCTGGATGCCGCTTCGCACAAGCTGTTCACCGGGCCGACCGCACTGCTGCCGGTCGACGGCATCGTGCGCGATACCGCGTTGAAGATCACCAAGGGTGCGAACAGCGACATCGACCGCGCGCGCGCGCTGTACGAGTGGATTTGCGACAACACCGAACGCAATCCGAAAACCCGCGGCTGCGGCCTGGGCGACATCCGCAGCATGCTGGAAAGCGGCAACCTGACCGGCAAGTGCGCCGACCTGAATGCGCTTTATGTCGGCCTGGCGCGCGCCTCCGGCCTGCCGGCACGCGATGTGTATGGCATCCGTGTGGCCGATTCGAAGTTCGGCTACAAGAGCCTGGGCAAGAGCGGCGACATCACCAAGGCACAGCACTGCCGTGCCGAGGTATGGCTGGCCGGCTTCGGCTGGGTACCGGTCGATCCGGCCGACGTGCGCAAGGTGGTGCTGGAGGAACGCCCGGGTCTGACCCTGCAGGACGACGTGGTGCGCGCAGCGCGCAAGACGCTGTTCGGTGCCTGGGAGATGAACTGGCTCGCCTACAACACGGCGCACGACGTCGTGCTGCCCGAGTCGAAGGGTGCGGCCGTGCCCTTCCTGATGTATCCGCAGGCGGAAACAGCGTCTGGCCGCCTGGACAGCCTCGATGCGGCCGGCTTTGTCTACCGGATCACGTCGAAGGAAGTGACCGCCTGATCCACATCCCGATGTGACCCGGGCCGGTCCCGCCGGCCCGGTTGCCGCGGACACGAGCTGTCCGCGCAACGCCTCATTCGGCCGGCTGTTCCGGATAGATGATGATGGACAGGAAGCGGATCGGCACCTGGGTCAGCTTGTCCGGTCCGTGCGGCACATTGCCGTCGAACGTCAGCGAATCGCCCGGTTCGAGGTCGTACACCGTCTTGCCGTGCCGGTACTCGATGCGGCCTTCCAGCATGTAGATGAATTCGGTGCCCGGGTGCTCGAACACCGGAAAGGTCGCCGATTCGTGCTCGATCGTGATCAGGAAGGGCTCGAACTGCTTGGACGGCCCCTGCTGGTAGGACAGCAGGTGGTAGGTGTGACCGCTGCGCGTACCGCGTCGCGCCACCTCCATGCTTTCGCCGGCCTTGATCAGCTGCGCACCACCACCCTCCGCCTCGTAGTTCTTGAACAGCGCCGACAGTGACACGCCAAGTGCGCGCGCAATGCGCGACAGCGCGTCGAGGCTGGTCGCGGTCTGTCCGTTCTCGATGCGCGACAGCATGCCGCGGCTGATGTCCGCGCGTTCCGAAATATCCGCAATCGTCAGTCCATGCGCCCGGCGCAGCTCCCGGATGGTGTTTCCGAGGTAACGCTCGAGCTCGCCTTCCATCACGCCATCTTGTCCGCTCATTGGCTTGCCTGCTCCGGAGAGGGGTCGGCCTTGACCCCTGTTCGGCCGGATTCTACACAGCGAGTTTCATGGAGAGAAATTTTGTTGACTAATGATTAAAAAGGTTCATGATTCGAACTAAAGTTGCTCTGTGAGAATCCTGTCGCGAAAGCACGGCCGGGTCATGCAGCGCCTCCCTTCTGTTCGAACTTGCGGAAACACCCATGCCCTGGCGTCTATTGCGATTCGGTCTGTCGAAGTCACATCCGGAACCGCGGATGTTCACGACGCACGACAAGCTCAAGCCTTCGTACGACGTGGTGATCATCGGCGGTGGTGGTCACGGTCTGGCCAGTGCCTACTACCTGGCGCGCGACCACGGCATCACCAATGTGGCGGTGCTGGAGAAGGGCTATATCGGCGGCGGCAACACCGGCCGCAACACGACGATCATCCGTTCGAACTACCTGACGCCCGAGGGCGTGAAGTTCTACGACAGGTCGGTGCAGTTGTGGCAGGACCTGTCGGAAGAGTTCGATCTCAACCTGTTCTATTCCACGCGTGGTCACTTCACGCTGGCGCACACCGATTCGGCGCTGCGCACGATGCGCTGGCGCGCCGAGGTGAACAAGCACTACGGCATCGCCTCGGAAGTGGTCGGTCCGGAAGAGGTGAAGCGCGCGACGCCGCAGATGGATCTGTCATGCGGTGGCCACGCCCCCATCATGGGTGCGCTGTATCACGCACCGGGCGCCGTGGCGCGGCATGACGCGGTGGCCTGGGGTTATGGTCGCGGCGCCGACATGCGCGGCGTGGAAATCCATCAGCAGACCGCCGTTACCGGCATCGAGCTCAGGGCCGGCAAGGTGGTTGGCGTGCATACGACGCGCGGCTTCATCGCGACCAACAAGGTGATCTGTGCGGTTGCCGGTTTCACGCCGCGCATCACGGACATGGTAGGCATCAGGACGCCGATCTACGTGCATCCGCTGCAGGCCATGGTGAGCGAGCCGATGAAGCCCTGGCTCGATTCCATCCTGGTGTCCGGCAGCCTGCACATCTACGTCAGCCAGAGCGCGCGCGGCGAACTGGTGATGGGCGCTTCGCTCGACCCGTACGAAGTGCAGTCCACGCGCTCGACGCTCGATTTCCCGGAAGGCCTGTCGGCGCATCTGCTCGACATGTTCCCCTTCCTGTCGCACGTCAAGGTGGTACGCCAGTGGGCCGGCATGGCCGACATGACACCCGACTTCGCACCGATCATGGGCAAGACCGCAATCGACGGCTTCTACCTCGATGCCGGCTGGGGCACCTGGGGTTTCAAGGCGACTCCGGTGTGCGGCAAGACGATGGCCTGGACCGTCGCCAACGACTGCCCGCATGAACTGATCACCGGATTCTCGCTCGACCGCTTCCGCAACTACTCGCTGACCGGCGAGAAGGGTGCGGCGAGCGTTGGTCACTGAGAAGGAAGCGATGACATGAAGCTGATGACCTGTCCGATCAACGGCACGCGCCCGATCTCCGAATTCGCGTACTGGGGCGAAATCCGTCCGGTGCCGGATGCGGACACCTGCAGCGACGCGCAGTGGGCCGATTACGTGTTCAACCGCAACGGCGCGCCCGGCGTGAAGAAGGAGTGGTGGTGCCACACGCCTTCGAACACCTGGTTCATCGCCGAACGCGACACCGAAAAAGACAAGGTGCTGCGCACCTGGCTGCACGGAGACGACAAGTGACCCGCATTCCTGTCATGCCGGACGAGTGGGTCGACCGCTGCCGCGTGGTCCGTTTCCGCTTCGAGGGACATGCGTTCGAGGGGCTGGCCGGCGACAGCATCGCCAGTGCGCTGTGGGCGGCCGGCCAGCGCACGCAGGGCCGCAGCTTCAAGTACCACCGGGTGCGCGGCATCCTGTCGGCCGCCAATCATGACGTGAATGTCATGCTTCAGGACGGCCCGCGTCTGAATACGCGCGGCGACGTGGTCGCGTTGCGCGAGGGCATGGACCTGACGGCGGTGAACACCTTCGGCGGACTGGCGCAGGACCGCGCCCGCGTGCTCGGCCTGTTCGCCCGCTTCCTGCCGGTCGGCTTCTACTACAAAGCCTTCCACTCGAAGCGCCTGTTCCCGAAGTGGGAGCGCCTGTTCCGCCGCATTACCGGGCTGGGCGTGCTCGACTTCGATACACCGCACATCCGCACGCCAAAGTGCTACGACTTCTGTGACGTACTGGTGATCGGCGCTGGACCGTCGGGTCTGGCCGCCGCGCTGTCGGCTGCCGGAGCCGGTGCCAGCGTGGTCGTGGTCGACGAGAACGCGCGTGCCGGTGGCAGCGGACTGTTCCAGCTCGGCGGCGACGAGGCACGCCGGCTGCAGACGCGCACGCTGCTCGACAAGGTGCGCACGCATCCGCGCATCCGCCTGCTGGAAGCCACCTGTGCCGCGGCCTGCTACGCGGACCACTGGCTGCCGCTGATCGATGCCGAACGGATGACCAAGATGCGCGCTCAGGCGGTCGTCGTCGCCGGCGGTGCGTTCGAGCAGCCGGCGGTGTTCCGCAACAACGACCTGCCGGGCGTCATGCTGGGTTCGGCGATGCAGCGCCTGATCTACCGTTACGCGGTGCGACCGGCGAATCGCGCGGTGGTGCTTACCGCCAACGCCGACGGCTACCGTGTCGCGCTCGATCTGATCGCCGCCGGTGCCGTGGTCGCTGCGGTCGTCGACATGCGCGCGGTGGTGCCCTCGTCTGCGCAGCTTGACGAGTTGAGCCGCAAGGGCGTCGAACTGCTGGCCGGCCACGCGGTGTACGAAGCGCATGCGGGTCTCGACGGCGAACTGGCCGGCGCGACGCTGTGCCGCATCGATGCCGCGGGCGCAGTCGTGCCCGGGTCCCTGCGGCGCGTCGACTGCGACGGTCTGGCCATGAGCACGGGCTGGGCGCCGTCGGCCAACCTGCTGTACCAGGCCGGAACGAAGATGCGTTTCGACGACCTGCTGCAGCAATTTGTCCCGAGCCGATTGCCGGAAGGCGTCTTTGCCTGCGGACGGGTCAACGGCGTCTATCAGCTCGACGCACGTATGGCCGATGGCCGGCGTGCGGGTGCTGCTGCGGCGGCGCATGCCGGTTGCGGCACGGCGGTCGACATCACGGTCGACGCGGAGTCCGAATCGCCGTCGCTGGCATGGCCGGTCGTTGCCCATCCGGACGGCAAGAACTTCGTCGACTTCGATGAAGACCTTCAGGTGAAGGACTTCGAGAATGCGGTGCAGGAGGGCTACGACAACATCGAGCTTCTGAAGCGGTTCTCGACCGTCGGCATGGGGCCGAGCCAGGGCAAGCACTCGAACATGACGGCGCTGCGCATCCTCGCGCGCCTGACCGGCAAGTCGCCGCAGCAGGTCGGCACCACGACGGCGCGTCCGTTCTTCCATCCGGTGCCGCTGTCGCACCTGGCCGGGCGCGGCTTCAGCCCGCAGCGCCACTCGCCGCTGCACGGCCGCCACGCCGCGCTCGGCGCCGTGTTCATGCAGGCCGGCGCGTGGGAGCGTCCGGAGTACTACGCGGTCGCAGGTCGGTCGCGCATCGACTGCATCCGCGCCGAAGCGGGCCGGGTGCGCAGCGCGGTCGGTCTGATCGATGTCGGCACGCTGGGCAAGCTCGAAGTGCGCGGTCCGCAGGCGGCCGAATTCCTGAACCGGGTCTATGCCGGCCGCTACGACACGATGCCGGTCGGCGCCACGCGCTATGCCCTCATGTGCGACGAATCCGGCGTGATGGTGGACGAGGGCGTGGTTGCCCGCGTCGCCGACGACGTCTTCTACTTCACCACCACGACTTCGGGTGCGGCCACGGTGTATCGCGAGCTGTCGCGCCTGAATGTCGAGTGGAAGCTGGACTGCGGACTGGTGAACCTGACCGGCGCCTATGCGGCGATGAACCTCGCCGGCCCGGCTTCGCGCGCGGTGCTGGCGCAGCTCACCGACCAGGATCTGTCGTCGCAGGCCTTCCCCTATCTGGGGGTTCGGACGGGCACGGTCGCCGGCATCGCGGCGCGTCTGATGCGTGTCGGTTTCGTCGGCGAGTGGGGCTACGAAATCCACGTGCCGGCCGAATACGCTCCGACGCTGTGGGATGCGCTGATGACGGCTGGCGAGGCCTCAGGCATCGCGCCTTTCGGCGTCGAGGCGCAGCGCCTGCTGCGGCTGGAAAAAGGCCATCTGATCGTCAGCCAGGATACCGACGGCCTCAGCAATCCGTTCGAGGTCGGCATGGACTGGGCGGTCAGGCTGGACAAGCCCTTCTTCACCGGCAAGCGTTCGCTGCAGATCATCCGGAAGATGCCGCTGAAGCGGCGCCTGGTCGGCTTCCACCTGCCGGAGAACCATACCGGTCAGGTGCCGCTGGAATGCCATCTGATCATCGCCGACGGCGACATCGCCGGTCGGGTGACCAGCATTGCATGGAGTCCTAACGTCGGTCGCCACATCGGCCTCGCCTTCGTGCTGCCGTCGATGGCCGAGCCCGGCACGCAGATCTCGATACGCGTCACCGATGGGGCGATGGTGCAGGCCGAAGTCTGCACGACACCCTTCTTCGATCCCGACGACCTGCGCCAGAAGGAGTCCTCATGAACGCGCCGCTGCGGATCAGTCCGCTCCATGACGTACAGGTTTCACACGCGGCACGCTGGACGCAGGCCGAAGGCATGCAGACGCCGGCGTCCTTCGGCGCCGACGATGCCGCGAAGCTCGTGCTCGCGGGCATCGGTGATCTCAGCTTCCGCCGTCGTGCAGGGGTCAAGGGCGCCGGGGCGGCCAACTGGCTGAATGCGCTGGGCATCGCGACACCGCCCCGGCACAACAGCTTCCTGCACATGGACGACGGCACGCTGGTGGCGCGCCTGGGCACGACCGAATACCTGATCGAGGATGCGCCGGGCGGAACACATGCCGACCGGATCAGTGCGGCGACGCCGGGTGAGCGCATCTATCCGGTGCCGCGTTTCGACGCCGCGCTGCTGATCGCCGGCACCCGTGCGCCCGAACTTCTGCGCCAGACCTGCGCCTTTGACTTCGACCGGCTGCTGCCGGACGGGCAGGCGCTGGCGATGACCTCGATGGCCGGCGTCGGCATCACGGTACTTGCGCTGGACGGACCGGCAGGCCCGCATTTCCGGCTGTGGTGCGACGGCACCTGGGGCGGCTATCTGTGGGCCACGCTGGTCGAGGTCGCCGGCGATCTCGGTGGCGGCGCAGTCGGCCTGGACGCGCTGGGCAGCCTGGCCGGACAACACAACGATGCGTCGCCCTGGCGGCACGCGAACAACTGATTCGATCGGCATGAACTGAGGGAGATGGGGCGATGAAACCGGGTGAAGCGAAGCAGTTCCTGCAGGACAGCAAGGTCAGGTACATCCTGGCGCAGTTCGTCGACATCCACGGCTCGGCGAAGACCAAGTCGGTGCCGGTCGAGCACTACGACACCGTGGTGAGCGACGGTGCCGGCTTTGCCGGTTTCGCGATCTGGGGCATGGGCATGCAGCCCAATGTGGATGCTGACTACATGGCGGTCGGCGATTCGTCCACCCTGTCACTGGTGCCCTGGCAGCCGGGCTATGCGCGCATCGCCTGCGACGGTCACACCCACGGCAAGCCGCACGAGTACGACGCGCGCGTCGTGCTGAAGAAGCAGCTCGAACAGTTCGCGGCCCGGGGCTGGACCTTCTACACCGGCATGGAACCCGAGTTTTCGCTGCTGCGCAAGGTGGAGGGAAAGCTGCTGCCGGCCGATGCCGGCGACACGCTGGCCAAGCCCTGCTACGACTACAAGGGGCTGTCCCGTGCGCGCGTCTTTCTCGAGCGGCTGTCGGAATCGCTGCGTGCGGTCGGCATCGACGTCTATCAGATCGACCACGAGGATGCGAACGGGCAGTTCGAGATCAACTACACCTACACCGATGCGCTGACCACCTGCGACCACTACACCTTCTTCAAGATGGGTGCGGCGGAGATCGCCGCCGACCTCGGCCTGATCTGTTCCTTCATGCCCAAGCCCTTCTCGAACCGCCCGGGCAACGGCCTGCACATGCACATGAGCATCGGCGACGGCACGAAGAACCTGTTCGAGGACAAGTCCGATCCGAACGGCCTGGCACTGTCCAAGCTGGCGTATCACTTCACCGCCGGCCTGCTCAAGCATGCGCCGGCGCTGGCCGCGCTGTGCTGTCCGACGGTCAATTCATACAAGCGTCTGGTGGTCGGCCGTTCGCTGACCGGCGCCACCTGGGCACCGGCCTACATCTGCTACGGCGACAACAACCGCTCCGGCATGATCCGCAGCCCTGGCGGCCGCATCGAACTGCGCCTGCCCGATGCCTCCTGCAACGCCTATCTCGCGACCGCCGCGGTCATCGCCGCCGGCATGGATGGCGTCAACAACCAGCTCGATCCCGGCGCGCCGAACCGCGACAACCTGTACGACTACACGCCCGCCCAGCTCGATGCGGCCGGCATCCGTGTATTGCCGCAGAACCTGCACGAAGCGCTGCTGGCGCTCGAGCAGGACGATCTGATCCGCGCCGCGCTGGGTCCGGTCGTCGACGAGTTCCTGCGGCTCAAGCATATGGAATGGGTCGAGTACATGCGTCACGTGTCCGACTGGGAAGTGAACAGCTACCTCGAATTCTTCTGAACATCGCCGGAGATCTTTATATGTGTGGAATCGTGGGGTTGCTGGTGAAGACACCGGCATTGAAGGAACGTCTGGGCGAACTGATGGTGCCCATGCTGATCGGCATGACCGAACGCGGCCCCGACTCGGCCGGACTGGCCGTGTTCGCCGACCCGCTGGCCGGAGACGGGCGCAAGCTGAGCCTGTATTCCGGCCTGACCGACGAGGGTGCCGACTTCAACTGGCATGGCCTGACGCATGCGCTGAAAGAGCATCTGGATGTCGAGTCGCACATCGACGTCAAGCACAACCACGCGGTGCTGTCGTTCGCGGTGGCGCCGGACATGGTCAAGCGCTGGCTGCACGAGCACCACCCGAAGCTGCACATCCTGAGCACCGGCCGCACGATAGACCTGTACAAGGACATCGGCACGCCGGCGCAGGTCGCCGAGCGCTACGACTTCAAGTCGCTCAAGGGTTCGCATCTGGTGGGTCACACGCGCATGGCGACCGAATCGGCGGTGACGCCGGACCGTGCCCACCCCTTCACCGCAGGGGAGGACTTCTGCCTGGTGCACAACGGCTCGCTGTCCAACCCGAACGACATCCGGCGCAAGCTGCAGCCGCACGGCATCCACTTCGACACCGACAACGACACCGAGGCGGCCTGCCGCTTTCTCGAATGGCGGCTGCGCGAGGGCGACGACCTCGAAGTCGCGCTGCAGCGCGGTTTCGACGAGCTGGACGGCTTCTACACCTTCCTGATGGGCACGCCGGACAAGCTGGCGCTGATCCGCGACCCGTTCGCCTGCAAGCCGGCGGTGGTCGCCGAGACCGACGACTACGTCGCGATCGCCTCCGAATTCCGTTCGCTGGCGCACCTGCCCGGCATCCGGAATGCCCATGTGTTCGAACCCGCGCCCGAGGAGATGTATGTATGGAACGCCTGACCTTCGATCTCGCCAGTTCGTCGCTGAGCGACATGAACCGCTTCCTGCACCGCGAACTGGCCGACGATGACCGCCGTCACGTGACGGTGCTGAACCCTGACGGTGCGCACAACATCGCGGTCGGCCTGAACCATCCGGTCACGGTCGAGGTGCAGGGGCACGCCGGCTACTACGCGGCCGGCATGAACAAGCACGCCACCGTGGTGATCCACGGCAGCGCCGGCACCGGCGTCGCCGAGAACATGATGAGCGGCACTGTGCATGTGAAGGGCTTTGCGTCGAATGGCGCCGGCGCCACCGCGCACGGCGGCCTGCTGGTTATCGACGGCGACGCCGGCCTGCGCTGCGGCATTTCGCTCAAGGGCGGCGACATCGTCGTCGGTGGCAGCGTCGGCAGCTTTTCCGGCTTCATGGCGCAGGCCGGCCGCATGGTCATCTGCGGCAACGCCGGCGATGCGCTCGGCGATTCGCTGTACGAGGCCGTCATCTACCTGCGCGGCGAGGCCAGATCGCTCGGCGCCGACGCGCGCTTCGAGGACATGAGCGACGACGACTACAGCGCGCTGGCCGGACTGCTGGCGCAGGCCGGGCTCGACCACGACCCGAAATCGTTCAAGCGGATCGCGTCCGCCCGCTCGCTTTACCACTGGAACGCCGACGCGAATCAGGAATATTGACGCGAGCATCCGGCGCGCCCCGATGCGCAGCCGGACGCCCGCACCACAGACAGGACACACCATGGACACGAAACCCGTAACGTTCAAGCGCACCTCCCGTGAGGAGTCGGCGAGCTTCGACCGCAGCGTCATCGACTACATCCAGAACGCCGCCGCGCACGGCCTGTACGAAATCCGCGGCATGGGCGCCAAGCGCAAGCTGCCGCACTTCGACGATCTGGTGTTCCTGGCCGGCTCGCTGTCGCGCTATCCGCTCGAAGGCTATCGCGAGAAGTGCGTCACCAAGACCGTGCTCGGCACGCGCTTCGCGAAGAAGCCGCTCGAACTGGACATCCCGATCACCATCGCCGGCATGAGTTTCGGTGCGCTGTCGGCCAATGTGAAGGAATCGCTCGGCCGCGCCGCGACCGAAATGGGCACGACGACGACGACCGGCGACGGCGGCATGACGCAGGAAGAGCGTGGGTCGTCCAAGACGTTGGTCTACCAGTGCCTGCCGTCGCGCTACGGCTTCAATCCGGACGACGTGCGCCGCGCCGACGCTATCGAAGTGGTGATTGGCCAGGGCGCCAAGCCGGGCGGTGGCGGCATGCTGCTCGGCCAGAAGGTGAATCCGCGCGTGGCGAAGATGCGCACGCTGCCGGAAGGCGTCGACCAGCGCTCCGCCTGCCGTCATCCCGACTGGACCGGCCCGGACGACCTGGCGATCAAGATCCACGAACTGCGTGAGCTGACCGACTGGGAAAAGCCGATCTACGTGAAGGTCGGCGCGACCCGCACCTTCAACGACGTGAAGCTGGCGGTGCACGCCGGTGCCGATGTGGTGGTGGTCGACGGCATGCAGGGCGGCACCGCCGCGACGCAGACCTGCTACATCGAACACATCGGCATTCCGACGCTTGCTGCGGTGCGTCAGGCGGTCGACGCGCTGGAAGACCTGAACATGAAGGGGCAGGTGCAGCTCATCGTGTCCGGCGGCATCCGCAGCGGCGCCGACGTCGCCAAGGCGCTGGCCATGGGCGCCGACGCGGTCGCCATCGGCCAGGGCATCCTGTACGCGCTCGGCTGCAATTCGGAAACCTTCATCCAGGACAGCCAGCACCTGTCGGCGCTGGAAGGCTACGACGCGCTGGGCACCGCGCCCGGCTTCTGCCATCACTGCCACACCGGCAGATGCCCGGTTGGCGTGACCACGCAGGATGCCATCCTCGAACAGCGGCTGCAGCCGGAGGTCGGCGCCCGTCGTGTCAGGAACTACCTGAAGACGCTGAACATGGAGCTGACGACGATCGCGCGTGCCTGCGGCAAGCAGAACGTGCATCACCTGGAGCGCGAGGACCTGGTCGCGCTGACGCTGGAAGCGGCGGCGATGGCCCACATACCGCTTGCCGGCACCAACTGGATTCCGGGCGCAGGCGGCGGCTACTGAGCGTGGTACCGGACACCACCCGCGCCCGCCGTCACCGGCAGGCGGGGGTGGCTGGCCTGCCGGACCTGCAGTTGCGCCGCATCATTGGCGGCACCGACCTGACCGAAGCGCGGACGGTGGTCCTCAAACCGTGAGTCCGTGCGCCTGCACCGTCTTCAATGGCGGATCACCGGCTGGTGCACTGCTGCCACACGCCCGGAGGCGGCACGCCGTCGATCGACGATTGCGGCACCAACTGTTCGTCGCTCTCCTGTCTGGGCAGAAGCCGGTCGGCGGGACGAAGACGGGCCGCTGTTCCTTGATGAATCTGGTCGAAAATCCGAACGACAAAACAATCGTACGTTCGACAATCGAACTCACCCGCAACACGGACCGGAAGTCGATGACCTGCAGTGTCGAGACGCAGGCGAAGCCCGATCGCCCGCGCGAACCCGGCCGCGATCCTGCTACCGGCCATGTGATCCGCACACCGATTCCGGCCGACATGCGTGAAAAATGGTTCCAAGAGTCCAAATCGGCGCGGGATTCGGTAATTTCCGGCAGAGCAGGGTGCGACTGTCGGCGCGGGTGCTGGCGAGCCGGTTTGCGCCGGCATCGCCTTACGGGCGGCAAAGCGGCAGTTCGGGCCCGTTACATGCTTCATGTTTCAGTATCAAATGCAATCCGGAGCAACAGAAAATGATCACGCGTCAGGGCCCGCTGGAAATAGTCACGCGACGGCCGGTCGGGATACGCAGGCGTACGCCGCTGCTGTTTGTCCATGGTGCCTACACGGCCGCCTGGTGCTGGGACGAGCACTTCCTGCCGCACTTCGCCGACGCCGGCTACGAGGCGACCGCGCTGTCCCTGTCCGGACATGGTGGAAGTCCCGGACGTGAATACCTCGATCTGCTTAGCCTCGATGACTACGTGCGCGACGTGCTCGAGGTGATGGACCGTTTTGACACGCCGCCGGTGCTGATCGGACATTCCATGGGTGGCATGGTGGTACAGAAGTGTCTTGAGACGAGACAGGTGCCCGCCGCAGTCCTGATGGCATCGGTGCCGCCGCAGGGGTTGTGGGCATCGGCGGTCGGTCTGGCGATGCGCAAGCCCGATCTCATGTCGGAACTCAACAGCCTGCTGTCCGGCGGTTCGACATCGCTCGAAGCCCTGCGCGAGGCGCTGTTCGCCCAGCCGGTTTCGATGGAGCGCCTGCAGCAGATGGCGCTGCGCGTGCAGCCTGAATCCGCCCGCGTAATCTGGGACATGACGCTGTTCAACCTGCCGCAGCCTTCGCGCATGCACCGCGCGCCGATGCTGGTGCTCGGTGCCGAACTGGATCCCATCATCCCGCCGTCGCTGACCGAAATGACCGCCCGCGCGCTGGGTGTCGAGGCGGAAGTGATTCCCGGAATGGGGCACGGCATGATGCTGGAAGCGGACTGGCGTTCGGTCGCCCAGCGTCTGCTCGACTGGCTGCCGCAGGTCTGTCACCAGGCGAACGGGCAGACGCAGGACCTTGATCTGGTCGTATGACTTCCGGCGTCCGGCCGCCGGTCCCGATTTCTCCAGGGCTTGCAGGACATCGATGCAAGACTGTGCATTACGTCGCAAGCAGCCGGCCGGCGTGTGTACTTCTTCCTCGTCCGGCGGCGCAAGTCCTCCCATGATGTGATCCATCAGTGCCCCACGGCTGGCGGTTCAGGCATGCGGAGCAACATGCAGCCGACGATGTCGGCGGACTGTCCGGATCGAAACATCCCCGGACTCGGGCGTGGCGGTACTGAACAACGGCTTGCATTGGCAGTCCATCGCCGCCGTGGCCGCTTGGGTACCGCGAACATCGCTGCGGGGAGGAGGTCAGGCCTGCCCGGCAAACGTCGATCAGACGGCTGGCAGAAGCCGCAACGGGATGTGGCCGACGGTGCATCGAAGTCTTGGGCCGGGAAGGTGCCGACGGAAGGTATATGAAGACATGTTCAGGAAAAAGAAAATGGATCTGTTCGATTTCATGACCGGAAAGTCGCTCGGCCGTCATCAGGACTATGGCGACGAGGTGCTCAATGCAAGCTGGCTGCCACAGCCGGAAGCCATGCTGGCTGCTCACCGCGTACAGCCCTCGCATCCGCGCAGCGCGATTGCCGATCCGGATGCCTTTCTGCGAGATATCTACCGTTCGCAGGAATAATTGATTGTCCCGTCCGCCCGCGCGGGCCGGCAACGTGTTGTACGCCGGCAGCTTGGGTAAGATCGCGCACTATGTGTCGCGATAACGAATTCCTGCCCCTCCCCCGGCCTGCCGTACGGTCCAGTCGATTTTTTGCCGGGCCGAGTCGATGACCGAAACGCCACGCAGACTAGGCCGCTACGTACTGGGTCGCGAAATCGGCCGCGGTGAACGTGGTGCCGTGTTCGAGGCGGCCGGAACTGGTGGCGGCATGGTCGCGATCAAGACCTTCCGCACCGACATGGCCGAGGATGCGCGTGACTATGTCCGCAAGCTCGGTGAGCGCGTGCTGCATGTTTCGCAGTTGCAGCACCCGGGCATCGTCCGCATCATCGAACAGGGCGTGAATGCCGACGACGGTACGCCCTGGGTGGCGATGGAGCGCCTGGATGCGCGCTCGCTGCGGCAGTTGCTCGACGCGCTGCCCCGGATGTCCTTCGAATGGGTGTGCAGCATCGGTCTGCAGGCGGCCGATGCGCTGGCCTGCGCGCACGCTGCGGGTGTCGTGCACGGCGGTCTGAAGGCATCCAATCTGCTGATTGACGGCGCCGGGCATGTCACGGTGACCGACTTCGAACTGCCGGCCCCCTCGCCCGACGCGCTGCCGGCCATGCCGCAGTACCTGTCACCCGAGCAGGTGCAGGGCCTTGCACCCGATCAGCGTTCCGACGTGTTCTCGCTCGGCGCCATCCTGTTTGAAATGCTGGCCGGGCGTCCGCCCTTCGGGTCGCCGCTGACCGGCTCGCTGTCGAGCGTGCTGGAAAACATCGCCTATGCGCCGACGCCCACGCCCAGTGCCATCGACCCGGACGTGCCGTCGGATCTCGATCTGGTCGTGATGAGGGCGTTGGCCAAGTCGCCGGTGGACCGCTTCCGCAACGCGGCCGAGCTGGCGAACGCCCTGCGCCGGGTCAGGCTCCAGCCGTCCTCGGCGGTACCCGTACCGGAAAAGCCGGTACGTGAAATGCCCCCGTCGGACGACACGACGATCCAGCGCCGCGGCAAGTCGCAGCATCCGGCTGCGCCGGTCGACGACGTGCTGGCGGAACTTGCGGCCGACATCGATGCGTTCGCCGCACGCGGTGCGCCCGAACCATCCATCGGCAAGCCTGCGTCGGCGGCTGCGCCACGTCCGCTGCGCGAGCAGGGGGCGCCGGCCCCCGCTTTCCCGACGCTGCACGATGCCGCGCCGGCGCCACTGGCGACGCGTGCCCAGCCGGCGATGCCGGGCGCACCGTCGCCTGTACCGGTGCCGAATGCGGCGACCTCGTCGCTGCTGGCCGACCTGGCCGGCGAGGCGCAGCGCATCCGCGTCCACAACGCCCAGATGCAGCGTGGCGAGCGTGCTGCACGCACCGAAGCGGAACAGGCGCTGGCTGGCCGCATGCTGCTGGTGCGCGACTACTTCACCCAGCTCGCCGGACAGCTGAACGTGATCAAGCCCCAGGTGGTGCGTGACTATCCGCTGCTGGGCCTCGGCGTGCTGCGCGGACTGGCCTGGCAGGCGTCCGATGTGAACACGCGCAACCGGGGTGCCGAAGCACCCGACCAGCTGGTTCGCGTATCGCTGTCCTACCTGCTGCGCGGGCAGGCGCTGATGCGCTGCGAACGCGATCCGCAGGCGGCGGAATCGCTCCGCATCGCGCTGCGTGAGCACGGCCTGCGCTTCGAGGAACAGCCTGCGCGCGATGAATTCAACCGTTTGCGTGCCCAGGTGTTCGACGTCGCGCCGGAGGTGCGTGGCCGGGTCGAACTGAATGCGGACTACCGGACCATGACGTTGCGGCTGACCTTGCAGAACGTCGAGCGCTTCGGTCTGGTCGATTACCAGCCGCCGACCGTGGACAACGGCACCGAATGGCTGGACGAACTGGCGCGGCTGATGCTCGGCCAGCCCAGCCGCTTCCCGACGTTGGCCCGCCTGATCGTGCCGATGCCGCAGTAGCTGCACACCGTGGCATGAATGCTGCTCGTTCATCGATACAGCGCCTTGCTCGCTGCCCGACTTCGGGCAGGGTGCGACGTCAGACGTGTGACAACGACTTCAGGAGGCGATCATGACCGATGCCGGGATCAGGATTCCGCTGGCGGAATGCCGGGAGATCTACAGCGTCAGCGACGTCAACCGGGCGATGGAATCGGGCGCGACAGCGCGCAACGAATCGCTCGCCGCATTCTATGAAAAGATGAAGCTGCTCGGCGGCGTGCGCTATGTCGTCAAACCGTCGTCCTTCGACGGACTGGATCCGCTGTATGAGCGCTGTCCGAATTTCTCTCCGGTACTCGACGATCTGAAGCGCTATCTCGCGCTGGCGGTGGCTGGCAACGAGCCGATGAGTTTCACGCCCGTTCTGCTGCTCGGCGAACCCGGCATCGGCAAGACGCATTTCGCCCGCCAGCTTGCGAATGTGCTGGGCACCGGGTTCGAATTCCTGTCGATGTCCGCGCTGACGGCAGGCTGGATACTCGGCGGTGCGTCGTCGCAATGGTCGCACTCGCGCCCCGGCAAGGTGGCTCAGGCACTGGTGTGCGGTGACTACGCAAATCCGCTGCTGGTGCTGGACGAGGTGGACAAGGCGGGTGGCGACCCGCGCTATGACCCGATGGGTGCGTTGTACGGCCTGCTCGAGCAGGACACCGCCCGCCAGTTCAAGGACGAGTTCGTCGAGGTGGATATCGACGCCAGCCACATCATGTGGGTGTCGACTGCCAATGACGAGCGCTCGATTCCGGAACCCATACTCAGCCGCATGAATGTCTATACGGTGCCGCGCCCTGACTACGATCAGGCCTGCACGATCGCCCGCACGCTGTACGAGGAAATCGTCGCCGCGCACGACTGGGGTTTCGGGCCGGATGCGCCGGAAGACGTCGTCGGCGGGCTGGCCGGGATACCGCCACGCGACATGCGCAAGGTGCTGATGGCGGCCTTCGGCAACGCCAAGCTGGAGCGGCGCGACCATCTGCTGCCCGCCGACCTGGATGTCGGGCGGGCGACCCGGCAGAAGAAGATCGGGTTCTGAACGCCGGCGGTTATGGAGGTCAAGACACCCTAGAGCGTGTGGCTGCGGTCGCCGCGTGCGAAGCCGATCAGAGGATCGGCGATGCCGCGCGTCATGCAGATCACCTTGAACAGTTCACCCATTTCGGCGGGTGACGTGAGCTGGTTCAGCTGGGCATTCTGTTTCGCACGCACCAGCGGATCGGCATCCGGTGTCAGCAGGTCGAGCACACCGCAGTTGAGCAGGAAATTCGCCTGCGAGGTGTAGCCCGCCAGCGACATGCCGGCGTCGAACGCCGACTGCGCGATGGCGGTGAAGTCGACATGCGCCGTGATGTCGCACAGGCCGGGCATCCACAGGGTGTCGGCATGCGCATGGTGCCGGTAGTGGCACATCAGCGTGCCGGTACTGCGGTCACGGTGGTAGTACTCGGCCTGCGGAAAGCCATAGTCGATCAGCAGCAGCGCACCGCAGTCGATGCGCTGAGCCCATTCGGCAACCCACAGTCGCCCGGCCAGCCCGATTTCTGTTTCGTAGCCGGTCGCGAGGCGGAGTGCCACCGCTGCGTCCGACAACGCAGGTGGCGCCGTGCGCCAGCTCAGCACGGGCTGACCGGCCGCATCGAGTTCAAGCCCGGCTTCCTCGATGCCATGACCGGTGCCGCGGATGCGCTCGACCGGCAGGGCATCGAGCAGTTCGTTGCCGATGACGACGCCGCTGAAGCGTTCCGGCAGGGTGTCCAGCCACTCGACGCGATTCGCCAGCGCGGGCAGTTCGCGCTCGACAAGCGCCCGCTGGCGTGCCCGCAGATCGGCCGACAGCTCGAGGATGCGGTAAGTTTCGGGGGCGCTGCCCAGCCGGTCCAGTTCGGACAGAAGATCGACGGCCAGCCGGCCGCTGCCGGCGCCGGCCTCGATGATGTGAGGTGCGCTGAGCGCGGTCAGCTGGGCAAGCTGACGTGCGACGCATCGACCGAACAGTGGCGACAGTTCGGGTGCGGTGACGAAATCGCCGTCACGACCGAACTTCTGCAGGGCGCCGCTGTAGTAGCCGAGTCCGGGCGCGTACAGTGCGAGCGCCATGTAGCGGCTGTACGGCATCCATCCGCAGGCCGCGATTTCGGACCGGATCAGCGCCACCAGGTTTGCGCTGTGGGCAAGCGCATCGGCATCGGGAACGGGCAGTGACATGGGGCAGAGGATTCTTGCAGGCTGCGAATGATGCGGCAAATGGCGGCTGGCTGCAAAATCCGACCCGGTGCGGATCAACAATACAGGCAACAGGGCAGCAATGATGATGGACGAAAAAGGGGTAGTGCTGGTCACCGGCGCGGCGCGGCGGGTCGGGGCGCAGACCGCGCGCGAGCTGCATCGCGCGGGCTGGCGGGTGGTGATTCACCATCATCACTCGGTGGCGGCGGCTCGCGCACTGGCTGACGAACTGAATGCCATCCGGCCCGGCAGCGCTGCAGGGCTGCGCGGCGACCTGCTCGACATTGAGGGGCTGCCGGCGCTGGCCGATGTCGCCTGCGGCTTCTGGGGAAGACTCGACGCGCTGGTCAACAACGCATCCAGCTTTCATCCGACGCCGGTCGGCGCGATCACCGGGCAGGACTGGGACAGCCTCGTCGGCAGCAATTTCAAGGCACCGCTCTTCCTGACCCAGGCGCTGGCGCCGGAACTGATGGCGCGCGACGGCTGCGTCGTCAATATCGCCGACATCCATGCCGAGCGGCCGCTCGCGGGCTATGCGCTGTACAGCGCGTCGAAGGGCGCGCTGGCGACGCTGACGCGCGCTCTTGCGATCGAGCTTGCGCCCCGGGTGCGCGTGAACGGCGTTGCCCCCGGACCGATACAGTGGCCGGAAAACGATCTGTTCGACGCCGCCGAACGGGCGCGCATCGTCGAGCACACCCTGTTGCGCAGGGAAGGGCATCCGCAGGACATTGCGCGCACGGTACGTTTCCTGATCGAGGATGCGCCCTATATAACCGGTCAGATCATCGCGGTCGATGGCGGTCGCAGCGCCCATTTGTGACGCATCCGTCAGACCGGTGGCGGATTGATGTCTAATAATCGGACAGATAGCGTCTGCATTTGTAAAATGGAATCAAAGTCCAACGGCGTATTGCCACCCATGAGCTCCCAACAAACATCGCTGTGCGTGCTGTTCGCCGATGTCTCCGGCAGTACCCGGCTATACGAAAAGCTCGGAGATGCCGAGGCCCTGCGTGCGGTAGAGCGTTGCCTGAACCGCATCCGCCGCGTCATCGACGGGCATGGCGGCCGGGTCATCAAGACCATCGGCGATGAGGTGATGACCACTTTTCCGACCGTGGATGCGGGCATTCAGGCCGCCTGCGAGATGCAGCATCGCGTCACCGACCTGCCGCCGGTGTCCGGCGTGAAACTGGCGATACGCGTGGGATTCCACTTCGGTCCGGCGATCGAGGAAAACGACGACGTATTCGGTGACACGGTCAATACCGCATCGCGCATGGCGGGACTGGCAAAGGCGGGCCAGGTCATCACGACCGCCGAGGCGCTGACGTCGCTGACCTTGGCGGTGGTACCGGAGATACGCGAGATCGACGCCCTCACGGTAAAGGGCAAGGCGGAAGACGTGCGGGTGTGCGAGGTTCTCTGGCAGGAAGGCGCTGACCTGACGATGAAGGCGGCGGGCATTGCGCCGGTTTTTGTGATCGCGCGGCTGTTCGTCAAATACCGGGACACCGAGCTGACGCTGGATTCGGCGCACGGGCCGCTGACGCTCGGCCGCGACATGGGCAACGAAATCGTGATTAAGGACCAGCGCGCCTCGCGAAATCACGCGCGCATCGAGCGCCGGCGCGACAAGTTCGTGCTGGTCGACCAGAGCACCAACGGCACCTTCCTGCGCATTGAGGGCGAGAACGAGGTTGTACTCAAGCGCGAGGAAATGATCCTGCGCGGGCATGGAACCATAGGTTTCGGCCACAGCGCGCTGGAGCAGGGCATAGACCTGATGTCCTTCGAGGTTCTCGGCTGATCAGATACTGATCCGCTTCAGCATTTCCGGATTCCTGACGACCGCTGCCCGACGGGCCGGTGCGGCTTCCATCAGCGCGGCCGGCGGCAGGGTTTCCAGCCGTGCCAGCACGGAGGCGTCGCGGCAGGCGTTGTCGAAGGCCAGTGTGATCTGATCCGGGCTGCTCGACACCACATTGAGACAGTTGCGTCCCAGCTTGCGCGACAGCGGCATCAGGATGCCTGCCTGCACGTTCTGTGTGGTGTCTGCCAGGCCGCCCGACATGTCGAGCTCCATCGTCGCACTGTCGGCGCCAAGACGCACCGGTCGGGCGCCCAGTACCGAACGCATGGATGCCACCTCGCGCAGCAGTGCCTGTACCGAGTCATCGTCCGGAAGTCCGGTCAGGTTCAGCGTGACCTTGCGCGCCGTGAAGTGGAAGTGGCTCAGGAAGAAGTCGCGGCTGAATTGCTCGCCCACCTGCTTGCCGATGTCGGCCAGCGCCTTTTCCTCCGACCCCCAGCTCATGCCCTGCGGCATCTCGGTGTTCAGATAGACTTCCTCGCCGGTCTTCCGGTCGGTGCAGCGTACCGTCCATGAGGTCAGCACGACCTTTTCTATCGTCAGGCCCGACGCCGCCAGCGTGGTGCTCAGGCGCTTGAGACGGACCTCGCCGTCTATCGTGAAGTCGGCTTCCTGCGCCGCACTCCGCTCGTCGTTCCAGGTCCGGAAACCGAAATTCTGGACGTGCTGCTTGAGCATGTTTTCCGCCAGCGGCGAACGCTGGGCCGGTGCGGTGGGATCGGTGTCCGCCCAGCGCGACGCGACGGCGACCGAAATCTTCGGGTCGCCGTTGTTGCGGATGAAGTCGATGCGTTCATCCTGCGACATCTGGTTCAGGGATTTCTGGACCTGGCGCACGCGTACGGCGGCGCGTACCGCTCCGGACATCAGCCCGTCCTTGCCCAGTGCTGGCGGCGCTTCCTCGAGCACGGCCTGTATGAAGTCTCCGCTGCGCCCCAGCAGCCTGTCCTGAAGCAGGGCGTAATGGCTGTTTACCGATTTTGCGTCGACGAACAGCGCGACCGCCTTCTCGAGTATCTGGCGCCGCGCGTCGTCGCGCAGTGCGTCGGTCAGCGCGCCCTGATCGTTGGCGAAGCGCGGATCGCTCGGATCGGCGAGACCGATCGCGCTGATGACCGTGACGCCGTTGTCCAGCACCGGCTCGGCCGGTGCCGCGGCAACCGTGACAGCCGGTACCGCGACCGGTGCGCTGTCGGCTGCCGGCGCAGGCGTTCCGCTGCCTGATCGGGTGTATGCCCAGCCCGCTGCGCCGACTGCGATGACGACAGCCGCTGCCAGAGCCAGAGGCAGCGGACCGGTGCGTTTCGCGGCGGCCTCCTGCGTGACCGGCGTCGCCGGGGCTGCCGCACCGGCGGTTGGCGGTGCATTCAGCGACACGACAGGCGGCTCGGGCGGTGCGGTGTACGACGTGACGACCGTGGCATCGCTGCCGGGGCTGGTCAGTGCGGTGTCGTCGGCGGCCAGATTGATCATCGTTGCATCGTCGGCAGAGGGTGCCGACAGCGCCGCCTCCAGTGCGGCGCGGAACAGTGTCGCGTCCTGGAAGCGCTCGTCGGGACGTTTGGCAAGCGCCGTGCGGACGACTGCGTCAAGCCGGGGCGACACGTGGACATTGAGCACCGAAGGCCAGGTCGGATCTTCCTTGAGCACCTTGTGCATGATGGTGGTCAGGGCACCGGTGAAGGGCTTCTCGCCGGTCAGCAGCTGATAGAGCACCACACCCGCCGAAAACAGGTCGCTGCGCCCATCCACCGTCTGTCCCATGAACTGCTCGGGCGACATGTAGGACGGCGTGCCAATGACGGTGCCGGTCTGCGTCAGGTTCGACGAATCGATCCGCGCCACGCCGAAATCCGCCACCTTCACCGTGTTGTCGGCGAGCAGGATGATGTTGGCGGGCTTGATGTCGCGATGCGTCACGCCATTGCGGTGCGCGTGTTCGAGCGCCGACAGCAACTGCCCCATGATCCGGCCGACCATCGGCAGCTCTATCCGCTCGTCCGCTTCGAACAGATCCTTGAGTTCGCGTCCGTGCACGAACTCCATCGCGATGAATGCAGTGCCGTCGGTTTCTTCGCCGTACTCGTAGATCGCCACGACATTAGGATGGTTCAGGCGTCCGGCGGCCTGTGCCTCGCGCTTGAACCGTGCGATGACCTCGTCGGCTTCACTGCGTTCGAGCTGTTCCCGCTTCAGCGTCTTGATGGCGACCCGGCGGTCGATGACCGGGTCGCGCCCTTCATAGACAATGCCCATCGCGCCCTGACCGAGCTCGCGCAGGATTTCGTATTTGCCCAGCCTGGCGGGAATGCTCACGAACGGTACTCCGGCGTGTGTGGCGGCTTACTTGTACTTGGCGTCGATTTCCCAGACCGACTTCTGGACCAGGCGCTGCACCATGCCGTCGAGCGTGATGCCGCCCTCCTGATTGCTCGATACGCCCAGGATGGAACTGCCCTTGGCGCCGACTTCCATCTTCTCTTCGGTATAGCCCTGGGCCAGCTGTTCGGTCGTGTTGGCGTCGATGATCTTGTAGCGCATGCCGATGATCCACACGCCGGTCGCTGCGCCTGTCTCGACCGATCCGACGGCCTCGCCGGCGGCATAACTGCCGCGGCTGCCGCCGAGAATGCCGATGATGTTGCCGATTGCGCGTCCGCTGACGCCTTCCTTCGCGGCAGCGACCTGTTCCGCCTTCAGGATGTCGAACTTGACCACGTATTTGGTCGTCTTCAGCTTGCCCTTCTGCAGCATCTTGTGCGCAGCCTGAGGATCACCCATCGAGTAGGCCAGCTGGAATTCGCCGAGCAGCGGACCGAGGTCGGAACGTTCGAGTACCTTGAAATTGGCCTGCGACAGTTCCAGTTCGCCGAAGTCGGCGATGTTGTTGGAGCCGAATTTCTGCGTGAAGCTGGCGTTGTTGCTCTTGATCTCGCCGGGTACGACGATGACGGTCGGTCCCTTCTTGTTCCTGTTGCTGTATTCGACCGCCTTGTACATCGCCTTGTCGGCGCCTTCGTTGGCTTTCTGCGACGTGCTGCTGCCGGCCGTGGGCGAAGCGCTCTCGAAGGTGGGCTGGGCAAACGCAGCGGACATGGCGCAGGCGAGTGCGCCGACAAGCATGCATTTCATTCCGGATGACCGCCGGGGCGTCGTCGTGTTCATTGAAATCCCTTTCTCGTGAAGACCGTCGTCGATGTCGTGCCACCCGCAAACATGCGGCGGCCGGTTATGGATGCGTGTGCCGGCATGTCTCATCTACTTCCGTTTCCTGCCGGTTGCCGCAGTGCCGGCAGCGCAGTAGCCCGAGAGCAGATTGTTCACAACGGCGTCGGCCTGCTCCTCGATCAGGATGCCGGCCATGCCCAGCGTGTCGCCGCCCGAATAGGATTCCGCCGATGCGCTGGCATCCGACAGCAGTTTCCCGCCCGGCGTCAGGAGTGCAAAGGCAATCGAAACCTGAACTTCGGGGATGCGCGCAACCGGGTTGATCGTCGAACGTGCAGCCATCGTGCCACGCATGACAAGTTGTGCTCCGACTTTTCGGGAGGCCGCCAACGCGGCATCCGGGTCATTGCGGAAATAGGCGTCGACTTCCGCCTGCGCGATCTGAGCGCGGATCTCGTGCTGGGTGTAGGTGCGGATGCCCTGCTTGAGCAGGCGCTTGTTGATCGAGTTGAAATGCGGGCTGAATCGCGCCTGATCGGCCGATACGCCTTCTCCCGAGCGCTCGCCCATGACGATCATGATTTTCTTGCGCCGCAGATCGTCCAGACACGCCGCGGGCAGTGCCAGCGCAGTTCCGGCGGTCGCCTTCTGCTGTTCTTCTGCCCGTGCGTCCCGCTCCGCCTCTTCAGCAAAGCTGAAAGCGTGCGACGTTGCGGCCGGGACGCACAGCGCGAGGCCACAGAGCAGTCCGATCCGTAAATCACGATGGCGCGACATCGGGTACTCCGATGGTCGAAGACCGTCGGACTATACCAAAATGGAATCTCCGGTCCGTACCAGCAGCATCGGGATGATGATGCTGCTGTTGCACAGCGCACGGACGACGGTTCGACATGCGGGAGCGGACAGGTTCGGTACCGCGGACTTGTCCGCGGTACCGTTCGCGGGGCCGGTGTCAGGCCTTGGCGCATTCGGCCACGAAGGCCTTGCGCTCATCGCCTTTGAGCGCCTTCTCCTTTGCGTCGGCCCGGCACTGTTTCCTGCGTTCCTGCAACGAGGCGGATTTGCTGTCCTCGGCCGAAGTCGGTTGTGCCGACGGCGCTGCGGATGACAGACAGGAGCTCATGAAGGCCTTGCGTTCATCCTTCTTGAGCCCCTTTTCCCGGGCTTCCTTGTTGCATGCGCGCATCTTGTCCTGCTGTGCGCCGGCATGGGCGGGGGTGACGAGAATGCAGGAAAGAAGGGTGGTACCGAGGGACAGCGTGACTGCGCGATGGATATTCGGCATGACTGGGCTCCTGGCTGAATGCATCGTGAAATGACAAACGGAACGGCTGCCCGGATGGGTAGCCGTTTGCCATCATATTCACATGTCATTGAGTTTGGAAGTCCCGGTCAGCCCTCCTCGCCGCCAAGGGCGCGCCGTTGCCGTTCCACGAATTCCAGCGTGGAATCTATGCCGCGGAAATGAAGAATGGTGGTGCGCACGGCGGCTTCGACCAGCACCGCAAGATTGCGCCCTGCGGCCACCGGTATGACCACCTTGCGTATCCTCACGCCGAGGATGTCCATCATTTCGTTGTCCAGCGGCATGCGTGTGGCTTCCGGCAATCCGGTCACCTGCTTCTGCAGGTGCACCACCAGCTGCAGCTTCATCTTCCGGCGGCAGGCCGTCTCGCCGAAAACGGTGCGAATGTTCAGCACGCCCAGTCCGCGAACCTCGAGGAAATCCTTGAGCAGTTCGGGGCAACGGCCTTCGAGCACGGTGGGTGCGATCCGGGAAATTTCCACGCAGTCGTCGGCCACCAGACCATGACCGCGCGAAATCAGTTCGAGTGCCAGTTCGCTCTTGCCGACACCCGAATCACCGGTGATCAGCACGCCCATGCCCAGTACGTCCATCGACACGCCGTGCAGCGTCGTCTGGTCGGCCAGCTCGCGGGCCAGATAGGCGCGCAGCTGGTCGATGACGGATGCCGCACTGCGTTGCGTCATCATCAGCGGGATGCCGTTCGCGGCACAGCCGGCGCGAATCGCGGCCGGTGGCTGAGCGCCGTCGGCGACGATGAAGGCCGGGGGGTGGGCTTCGAGCAGGGCGCCGACGATGTCCTCGACCTTGCGGGGACTGACGCTCTCGACCCACAGTATTTCGGGTACGCCGACGACCTGGATGCGGCGCGTGTGGATGGTGTTCAGGTGACCGACCAGATCGGCTGGCGACAGTCCTATCTGGTCCGCGACAATCAGTGTGTCGCCATTGCCGCACTGCCACTGCAGCCGCAGGCGGTCACGATTGTCCTCAAACAGTCGCGCGACGCTGAGTTTCCGCATGCGCGGGTTGCCACGAGGTGAAAAGGGTATGGATGGCCTGGGTGCTTTCGGCCAGAGACAGCTGTTCGCGGAACACCTTGTCGGCGAACATCTGGGCCAGTTCCGACAGTATCTGCAGATGCAGCTCGGTCGCCTGTTCCGGCACCAGCAGCACGAACAGCAGATTGACCGGGCGTCCGTCCGGCGCATCGAAGGCGACCGGGCTTTCCAGGCGCACGAATCCGCCGACGGCTTCACGCAGCCCCTTGATCCGGCCGTGGGGAATGGCTACGCCCTGCCCGAGCCCGGTGGAGCCAAGCTTCTCACGGGCGAAAAGACTGTCGAATACCTGACTGCGGGCGATGCCCTGATTGTTTTCAAACAGCAGCCCAGCCTGTTCGAAAACACGCTTCTTGCTACTGGCGTCCAGACCCAGGCAAATGTTTGAAACGGGCAACAGCTTCGCTATGAGCGTCATGTCAGGGCCTACTCCGAACACGCGGCAGGCGCGGATACCGGATTAACGGTGGCCGCGCCGTAAAGTTGATTGCACTGCAACAAGACGTCGGATTATACGCCCGCCGCAGTGGGCAATCGTGTCATTCTGCCGCCTGGTGCTTCACGGCTTCCCGTGTGTGTTCCCCCGTTTTTTCCTTGTGTTTCAGGACCTGGCGATCAAGCTTGTCGATCAGGTTGTCGAGTGTTGCGTACATGTCCTCACTCTCGGCCTCGACGAAGATGTCGCGCCCGCGGACGTGCAGCGTGACTTCCGCCTTCTGTCGCAGTTTTTCCACAGAGAGGATCACGGAAACGCTCGTCACGTGGTCGAAATGACGAATCACCCGATCGAGTTTTGATTCGATGTAATCGCGAATGGCCGGGGTGACTTCAAGATGATGGCCGGTGATGGTCAGGTTCATGCTGCCTCCTTTCGTTACGGGACGAAAAATGCGAGGCGATCACGGGTGTTCGTCGTCGAACCCATCAGATCGCCTTGCGCACGCTGACCGGCGGGATGTTGAGTGATTCGCGGTACTTGGCGATGGTGCGCCGCGCAACCACGATGCCCTGCTGGCCCAGTATTTCCGCGATGCGCGAGTCCGACAGCGGACGTTTTGCATCCTCGGCACCCACCAACTGGCGGATGAGTGCGCGGATTGCGGTAGCCGAGCAGGCCCCGCCGCTCTCGGTAGCCACATGGCTGCCGAAGAAATATTTGAGTTCGAACAGACCGCGCGTCGTCGCCATGTATTTCTGCGACGTCACGCGGGAAATGGTCGATTCATGCAGTTCCAGCGTTTCGGCGATTTCGCGCAGCGTCAGCGGACGCATCGCGACCTCGCCGAACTCGAAGAACTGTCTCTGGCGCTCGACGATGGCCTGCGACACGCGCAGGATGGTGTCGAAACGCTGCTGCACGTTCTTGATCAGCCACTTCGCTTCCTGCAGCTGGCCCGACAGGCCGCTGCCGCGTTGTCCCTGCAGGATTTCGGCGTACAGCCGGTTGATGCGCAGGCGCGGCATGGCGTCCGGATTGAGCAATGCAGTCCATTGGCCGCGCACCTTGCGCACCACGACGTCCGGCACGATGTAACGCGCGTCGATCGGCGCGAACTGCGATCCAGGCCGCGGATTCAGCGAGCGGATAAGCGTCTGCGCCGCGCGCAGCAGTTCCTCATCGCAGCCCACCGCACGCCGGATCTTCGCGAAGTCGCGCGCCGCCAGCAGATCGATGTGCTGGTCGATGATGACGCGCGCCAGGGCGGACACTTCATCGGTCGGCAGCGCGTTGAGCTGGATCAGCAGGCATTCGCGCGGATCGCGTGCTCCCACGCCCGGCGGATCGAAGTTCTGCAGCTGGCGCAGTGCGATCGACAGGTCGTCGAGATCTATGTCAGCCTCTTCCGGCAGCAGATCGACCAGTTCGGTCAGCTCCTGGTTCAGGTAGCCGTCGTCATCCAGCGCTTCGATCAGCAGGCGGATCAGGTAGCGGTCTCGTTCGCTCATCTGCGACAGCGCGAGCTGTCCGCACAGATGGTCGCGCAGCGAGGTGCCCGCGGCCTGGACGTCCTGATAGTCGCCGTCGTCGTCGTCACCACCGCTGCGGGTGCCGTAGTTGCCGCCTTCTCCGGCCCATTCGTCCATGTCGGAACTGCCGGTGCCTTCCGGTGCAAGTTCGTCGGCACTGGCCTGGACGTTTTCCGGAGGTGCTTCGCGGACCTCTGTCACCCCCTCCTGCTGCGGCTGGAAGCTTGCAGCGGCCTCGCTCTCGTCGCGCTCCAGCATCGGGTTTTCATCCAGGAAACGCTCGATCTCCTGATTGAACTCGATCGTCGACAACTGCAGCAGCCGGATCGACTGTTGCAGCTGCGGCGTGAGTGCCAGATGCTGGGAAAGTTTGAGTTGCAGCGACTGCTTCATGGTGTGCGGAATTCGGGGTGCTACAGACGGAAATGCTCGCCCAGATAGACTTTCCTGACGCTCTCGTTATACACGATTTCATCCGGGCGTCCGCTGGCCAGCACCTCGCCTTCGTTGATGATGTAAGCCCTGTCACAGATGCCCAGCGTTTCCCTGACGTTGTGGTCGGTAATCAGCACACCGATGCCACGTTCCTTGAGGAAACGGATCGTCTTCTGGATGTCGATCACGGCGATCGGGTCGACGCCGGCGAATGGTTCGTCCAGCAGGATGAAGCGCGGTGATGTGGCCAGCGCGCGGGCGATCTCGACCCGGCGGCGTTCGCCACCCGATAGCGACACGGCTGCGCTCTTGCGCAAGTGAGTAATCCCGAGCTCCTCCAGCAATTCGTCAAGGCGTCTTTCGCGCACCTGCGGATCGCGTTCGTTGAGTTCGAGGATGGCCATGATGTTCTGCTCCACGTCCAGCTTGCGGAACACCGAGTTTTCCTGCGGCAGGTAGGACAGTCCCTGATGCGCGCGCCGGTGGATCGGCAGGTGCGTGAGTCGCTCGCCGTTCAGATGGATGTCGCCGCCGTCGGCGCTGACCAGACCGACGATCATGTAGAAGCAGGTGGTCTTGCCGGCACCGTTCGGACCGAGCAATCCGATCACTTCGCCACTGCCGACCTCGAAGGACACGTCCTTCACCACCACGCGCGACTTGTATTTCTTGCGCAGCCGCTCAACCTTCAGCCGGCTTGCTGTACTGTTTTCATTCATCTTGTTCGGGGCGTTCGCGCAGTACCTTGTGAATGCTATCGGCCGAAAAGCCGCGTGACTGAAGAAACCGTGCCTGCCGTGCCCATGACTTCGCATCATGCGGTACGGCGTCGAACTTGCGCGCCCATACCGCACGGGCACGCGTCACTTCATCCTGTTCCACTGAAGCCAGCGCGGCACTGCTTGCGTCTTCCGGCACGCCGCGCAGCTTCAGTTCGTGCTGCAGGCGTCGCGTGCCGAAGCGCTGGGAGCGTGCCGACACGAACTGCTCGGCGAAGCGCGTGTCCGAAAGCAGCCCGCACTCCTCGAAACGCGTCAGCAGTGAGGCCAGTTCATCCTCGTTGCCGTCCTCGCCCAGCTTGCGCACCAGTTCGGCGCGACTGTGATCGCGCCGCGCGAGCAGGCGCAATGCCTTCTCGCGCAGGCCGGCGTTCATGCAGCCTCTTCGCGTCCGGCGGCAATGGCGCCAAGTTCAGGCATGCCGCACGCCGTGCGCACCTTGTTCTCGATCTCGCGCGCCATTGCCGGATTGGCTCGCAGGAAGTCGCGCACGTTGTCCTTGCCCTGGCCGATGCGCTCGCTGCCGTACGAATACCAGGCTCCCGACTTGTCGATGAACTTGTGCAGCACGCCCAGTTCGATGATCTCGCCTTCGCGCGAGATGCCCTCGCCGTACAGGATGTCGAATTCGGCCTGCTTGAACGGCGGTGCCACCTTGTTCTTGACCACCTTGACCCGGGTTTCCGAACCGACCACTTCCTCGGCCTTCTTGATCGCGCCGGTGCGGCGGATGTCCAGGCGTACCGAGGCGTAGAACTTCAGCGCGTTGCCGCCGGTCGTGGTTTCGGGGTTGCCGAACATGACGCCGATCTTCATCCGGATCTGGTTGATGAAGATGACCATCGTGTTGGTGCGCTTGATGTTGGCGGTCAGCTTGCGCAGCGCCTGGCTCATCAGGCGTGCCTGCAGGCCGGGCAGCGAATCACCCATTTCGCCTTCGATTTCCGCCTTCGGTGTCAGTGCGGCAACCGAGTCGACGACCACGATGTCCACGCCGCCGGAACGTACCAGCATGTCCACGATCTCCAGCGCCTGTTCACCGGTATCGGGCTGCGAAATCAGCAGGTCGCTGACGTTGACGCCCAGCTTGCCGGCGTACTGCACGTCGAGCGCGTGTTCCGCGTCGATGAAGGCAGCAACGCCCCCGAGCTTCTGGACTTCGGCGATGACCTGCAGTGTCAGCGTGGTCTTGCCCGACGATTCCGGACCGTAAATCTCGACCACGCGGCCGCGCGGCAGGCCGCCTATGCCCAGCGCGATGTCCAGCCCGAGCGAGCCGGTCGACACCGCCTGGATGTCGTTTTCGAGCTGGCCGTCGCTCATGCGCATGATCGAACCCTTGCCGAACTGCTTCTCGATTTGCGCCAGCGCTGCTGCGAGCGCCTTGGCCTTGCTGTCGTCCATGCGTAATCCTTTCGTTTACTTGCGTTCGATTATGGCACAGTTCTTGCCACAGAATTTTCGGGCGGAACTTCCAGCAAAGCCAGAAGCACGGCCAGTGTATGACGTAAGGATTTTCTGCGCACTGTCTCCCGGTCGCCGTCGAAACGACCGGTTTCGGTTCGTTCCACACCGCCGGCAAGTGCCCAGCCAAAGCACACCGTGCCGACCGGCTTGCCCGGCACGGCTCCACCCGGTCCGGCGATGCCGGTGACCGACAGCGCGACCGTGGCCGTCGAATTGGCCAGTGCACCGCGCGCCATGGCCAGTGCCACCGCTTCACTGACCGCACCATGCGCCGCCAGCGTCTGGGCAGGCACGCCGAGCAGACGCTGCTTGGCGGCATTGGAATAGGTGACGAAGCCGCAGTCGAACCAGGCCGAACTGCCGGCCGTGGCGGTGATGACCTCGGCCACCCAGCCGCCGGTGCATGACTCGGCCGTGGCCAGAACGGCGCCAGCTGCCGACAATGCCGCGCCGACTTCGGCCGACAGTGCGCGCAGTTCCTCGTCCATCAGGCGAAGCGCTCCAGCAGCAGGACGCCCAGCGCCAGCGACACCATCGCAAACAGCGCCGCGATCACGTCGTCGAGCATGACACCGAAACCGTGCTTCATGTTGAGGTCGACCCAGCGTGCCGGTGGCGGCTTGACGATGTCGAACAGGCGGAAGGCGAAGAACGCGGCCAGCTGCCACATCCAGCCGGGCGGCGTGACCCACAGCACCAGCCAGAAGGCGACGATTTCGTCCCACACGATGGCGCCGTGGTCCGGCACGCCCAGATCGCGTCCGGTACGCTGACAGGCGGCCACGCCGATGGCGAAGGCCAGCAGCAGGAACACCGCGAAGGCAGCGTCGGAAAACGACGGCTTGATCAGCAGGTAGAGCGGCCAGGCGGCCAGCGTGCCGAAGGTGCCCGAGGCGACCGGCGCCAGCCCGCTGCCGAAGCCGCAGGCCAGCATGTGCGCCGGATGGGCAAGGAAACGGATGCCGGGCGAGGTGGAAGTCTTGATCATTCGCTCAGGAAAAATGGTCGTAGCCGCGCCGCGTCACCGGCAGTTCGTAGCCTTGTCCGTCGATCAGACGCACCTGACCCGGGGTGCCGGTGCTCATGCGCCCGATGCGGGTCAGGGGCAGGGACAGGCGAGTGGACAGCGCGCGCAGCGCATCGTGCGCCTGCGCCGGTGCGCAGAACAGCAATTCGTAATCATCGCCGCCCGCCAGCATGGCGTCCCGCACCGCCGCACTGTCGTTGCAGCCCGCTGCCAGCGCTGCCCATGGCAGCGCTGCGTCCTCGACTGCGGCGGACAGTCCGCTGGCGGTCGCGATATGGCCCAGGTCGGCCAGCAGGCCGTCGGAGATGTCGAGCATTGCGCTGGCCAGACCATGCAGTGCGATGCCCAGTGCGACCCTGGGTTCCGGTTTTTCGAGCGCGGCGATGAAGTCCGCACGCCCGCTGTCGCCCGTGACGATCTGGCCGAGCAGGCTGGCCAGACCGAGCGCGGCGCGACCCGGCTGGCCGGATACCCAGATGTCGTCGCCGGACCGGGCGCCGCTGCGACGGATCGCCGTGCCGGAGGCGAGTTCGCCGAAGGCGGTGACGCACAGCGTCAGCGGCCCGCGTGTCGTGTCTCCGCCTATCAGGTCGACGCCGAAGCTGCGGGCGCAGTCGAAGAAGCCGTCGGCAAAGGCGGACAGCCAGCGGTCATCGACCTGCGGCAGCGAGAGCGCGAGCGTGACCCAGCGCGGCGTGGCGCCCATGGCGGCCAGATCGGACAGATTGACGGCCAGCGTCTTCCAGCCGAGCCGCCGGGGATCGGTCGCCGGCAGGAAATGCGTGCCTTCGACCAGCATGTCGCTGGTGACCGCCAGTTCGCAGCCGGCCGATGGCCGGATCAGCGCGCAGTCGTCCCCCGGCCCGAGTACCGCTTGCGACGTCGGGCGGGTGAAATGCCGGCGTATCAGGTCGAATTCCGGAGTCATGGCGGTCACGAGACCGGTACGGCGTGCAGCGCGCGGGGAAACCCTGACGGGTTCCGCCGGTTCAGCGGCGGGGGCGCTGGCGCGCCGCCTCGACCTCGACCGCGCGCAGCTGCGGCGCCAGCTTGTCGAGCACGCCATTGATGAACTTGTGGCCGTCGGCGCCGCCGAAGGCCTTCGCCAGTTCGATCGCCTCGTTGATCACGACGCGGTAGGGCGTGTCGATCTGATGCGCCAGTTCGAAGCTGGCCACCAGCAGGATGGCGTGTTCGACCGGCGACAGCTCGCCTACCGGGCGGTCCAGATGGCCGGCGAAATGCCCGCGCAGCGACTCGGCATTGTCGAGCACGCCATTGAGCAGCGAGCGGAACAGCTTGCGGTCCACCTTGGAGAACGCTTCGTCCTCGCTCAGGTGCGCGTCGATGGCCGGTACGTCATTGCCGGACAGCAGCCACTGATAGACGCCCTGTACCGCGAATTCGCGGGCAAGGCGGCGGCCGGACTTGCGCGGAGCTTCTTCTGTCGTGTCGTTCATGTCTCAGTCCGTGAGCCTGGCGAGCAGGCGGGCCATTTCCACGGCGGCACGGGCGCAGTCGGCGCCTTTTTCGTGCATGCGGGCGATGGCCTGGTCGTCGTTTTCGGTGGTCAGCACGCCATTGGCGATCGGCACGCCGGTCTTCAGCTGCACGTCGGCAACGCCGCGTGCCATTTCGTTCGAAACGATCTCGAAGTGATAGGTCTCGCCGCGGATCACGGCGCCGAGCGCCACCAGCGCGTCGTACTTGCCGGACAGCGCGAGCCGCTGCAGCGTCAGCGGCAGTTCGAGCGCACCGGGCACGGTCACGATCAGCGTGTCGCCGGCTGCGACGCCGAGGCGGCGCAGTTCCTCGCAGCAGGCCGACAGCAGGCCGTTGCCGACGTCCGGGTTGAAGCGCGACAGCGCGATGGCGATGCGCAGGCCTTTGCCGTCGAGGTTTTCCTCGATTTCGGGTATGTCGTTGAAGCGGGGCATGGGCGTCCTAGTCGAGCACTCAGTCGTTCAGATAGCCGGTCAGTTCCAGGTCGAAACCGGCCATGCTGGGAATCTTGCGCGGGCTGGCGAGCAGACGCATCTTGCGCACGTTCAGCGCGCGCAGGATCTGCGCACCGATGCCAAAAGTGCGCGCGTCCCAGCGTGCGGCAGGCGTGTGCGACGCCGGATCGGACAGCGTACGCAGGAAATCGGCATTGCTCTCCGCGCGGCGCAGCATGACGATGACGCCGCTGCCGGCGTCGTTGATCACCTTCATCGCGCGGTCGATGCTGAAGCTGTGTCGCGGGTTGTCGGCGTCGAGAAAGTCGAGCACGGAGATCGGCTCGTGCACGCGTACCAGCGTCTCGGCGTCCGGATCGATCACGCCGCGGACCATGGCCAGGTGGATCTCGCCGCTGGTCGTGTCTTCGAAGCCGTGCAGCGTGAAGTGGCCGTAGGCGCAATTGACCTCGCGCCGCGACACCTCGCGCACCAGTGCCTCGGTGGCCGCACGGTAGGCGATCAGGTCGCGGATGGCGCCGATCTTCAGCCCGTGTTCCTGCGCGAAACCGATCAGGTCCGGCAGGCGTGCCATGGTGCCGTCGTCCTTCAGGATTTCGCAGATGACGCCGGCCGGTTCCAGCCCGGCCAGCGACGCCAGATCGCTGGCCGCTTCGGTGTGTCCGGCGCGCATCAGCACGCCGCCGTTCTGCGCGATCAGCGGGAAGATGTGGCCCGGCTGCACGATGTCGGCCGGCCTGGCGTGGCGCGCGACCGCTGCCTGCACGGTGCGCGCACGGTCGTGTGCCGAAATGCCGGTGGTGACCCCTTCGGCAGCCTCGATCGACACCGTGAACGCCGTGCCGTGAGGGCTGCGGTTGTCGCGCACCATCAGTTCCAGACCGAGCTGCTTTGCCCGGTCGGCACTCAGCGTCAGGCAGATCAGGCCGCGGCCGTAGCGCGCCATGAAATTGATCGCCTCGGGCGTCACGTGTTCGGCCGCCATCACGAGGTCACCCTCGTTCTCGCGGTCTTCCTCGTCGACCAGCACGACCATGCGGCCGGCCGCGATGTCGGCGATGATGTCCTTTACCGGCGCCAGTGCGCTCATGTGCGTTCTCCTGCAATCATCATCCGCTCCGCGTAGCGGGCGATCAGATCGATTTCCAGATTGACCCGGCTGCCGGCCGCAAGGCTGCGCAGCGTCGTGACCTCGACCGTGTGCGGGATCAGGTTGATCGAGAATTCGCAGCCATCGTCGACATCGCTGACCCGGTTCACCGTCAGGCTGACGCCGTGCACCGTGATCGAGCCCTTGCGCGCGATGTAGGGCGCCAGCGCGCGCGGGGCGACGATGACCAGTTCGTGCGACTCGCCGATCGGCGTGAAGCTGCGCACCGTGCCCACGCCGTCCACATGGCCGCTGACCAGATGGCCGCCGAGCCGGTCGGACAGGCGCAGCGCCTTTTCCAGATTCACGTCGCCCGGCACGTCCAGCCCGGCGGTGCAGTTCAGCGTTTCGCGCGACACGTCGAACTGCGCCGACCTGCCGTCGATGCCGACCACGGTCAGGCAGACGCCGTTGTTGGCGATGGAGTCGCCGAGCGCCACGTCGTCCAGGCCGAGTCCGGCCGTATCCACGGTCAGACGGACGCCCTGTTCGAGCGGATCAATGCGGGTGATGCGGCCAACGGAGGCCACGATGCCGGAAAACATGGGGAATGGTGCGCTGCGAAAGATGACTGATTTTACGCGATCACGGCGGCGTGCTGGCGGCGATTACGCGTGCCAGAACACCGGCGAACGGTTCGGCTGGCGTGAAGCCGACGATGCGGCTGCCATCGACCTCGCGCCCGCTGCGGTCGAAGAACACGATGCCGGGCGGGCCGAACAGGCCGAAACGTTTGAGCAGGACCTGATGTTCGGCCGTATTGGCGGTCACGTCCGCCTTCAGCAGCGTCATGCCGGCCAGCCGCGCCTGCACCGCAGGATCGCTGAAGGTGAAACGTTCCATTTCCTTGCAGCTCACGCACCAGTCGGCATAGAAATCCAGCATCACCGGGCGCGTTGCCTGCGACAGCTGACGGTCCAGTTCGGCCGTGCCGGCGATCGGGGTGAATGCCGGTGCGGCAGGCACGGCCGCCATGCTGCCGCGCAGTACGCCCAGCGGCTGCAGCACGTCGCGCGAGCCGGCGGCGGCACCGAGCAGCAGGCTGGCCCCGGCCAGCAACGCGATCACGCCGACGCCCTTCCACAGCTTGTGCCAGCCGGTCGCGTGCGCCGGCAGCGGGTCGAGCGCATGCAGATAGATGCTGGAGGCGATCAGCAGTGCGGACCAGGCCAGCATGGCGAGCAGGCCGGGCAGCACCGGCTGTGCGATCCAGATCGCGGTGCCCAGCAGCAGCACGCCGAAGAAGCGCTTGACGCCCTCCATCCACGGACCGGTGTGCGGCAGCAGCGAGCGCGATGCCACACCCACCGCGACCAGCGGCGCACCCATGCCCAGCGCCATCGCGAACAGGGCGAGCCCGCCGAGCGCCGCGTCGCCGCTCTGCGCGATGTAGAGCAGCGCGCCGGCCAGCGGCGCGGCGACGCACGGACCGACGATCAGCGCCGACAGCGCGCCCATCAGCACGATGCCCCAGGGCGAGCCGCGCCGGTGGTTCGCCGTGTCCGACAGGCGCGACTGCAGCGACGCCGGCAACTGCAGTTCGTAGAAGCCGAACATCGACAGCGCCAGCAGGACGAACACCAGCGCGAAGCCGCCGAGCACCCAGGCGTTCTGCAGTGCGGCCGACAGCAGCGTGCCGGACAGGCCGGCGGCAATGCCGGCGGCCGCGTAGGTGACCGCCATGCCCAGCACGTAGGCGAGCGACAGAAGCAGCGCGCGGCCACGCGAAATGTGGGCGCCGTGGCCGACGATGATGCCGGACAGGATGGGCACCATCGGCAGCATGCAGGGCGTGAAGCTCAGCAGCAGGCCGAAGCCGAAGAAACTGACCGCGATCAGCCACAGGTTGCCGCTGTGCAGCAGGCCGGCGACCAGTGAAGACTCATCGGCCGGCGATGTCGCCGGGGCAGCGGCAGGCGCAGGCGTCGATTCGGCCGGGGGCTGGATGCGCGCGCGCAGGCGGTCAAGCAGACCGCTGCCCTGGGCCGCGCCATCGAAGCCAGCGGCGAATACGCGCACGCCCGGCTGGCCCGGGTCCAGCGTGACCGTCTGTTCGGACGGCGGGTAGCAGATGCCGGCGTCGGCGCAGCCCTGAGACGTCACCGTCAAGGCGACCGGCGTGCCTTGCGTCGCCGTCAGCGGCAGCCGGACCGAAAGCCGGCCACGATAGGTTTCGACGTCGCCGAAGATTTCGTCCTTCTTCATCTTGCCCGGCGGCAGGTCGGCCGCGCCCAGTACCGCCTGCTCGGCACGGAAGGCCAGCTTGTCGCGGTACAGGTAGTAGCCGTCGGCGATGTCGAAGCTCACCTCGACCGAAGCGCGGTCGATCACCTGTGCCGACAGACGGAAGGCCTGTTCGAGTGGCAGAAGCTCAGGCTCGGCGTGGGCCGGCGCGCCGGCCAGCAGCGCGCTCAGCAACAGCCAGTAAAACACTTTTCGGATCATCGGGTTCCAGTCGTCTCGTCGACCCAGTGCAGGTAGGCATCCAGTCCGCGGTCGACCGGCAGCGCAACGATTTCGGGCAGTTCGTAGGGGTGGGCGGCACGCAGCGCCTGCTCCAGCGCGTCGTAGCAGGCATCGGCGGTCTTGATGGTCAGCGGAATCTCGAACGCTTCCTCGATCTCGCCCCGCCAACGGTAGATGGACCTGACCGGCGCGCCGATGCTGACACAGGCGGCCAGCCCTCGTTCCACCATGTCACGTGCGATGCGGCGCGCCGCGTCCTCGTCCGGCAGCGTGGTCAGTACCAGCAGCATGGCTGCGTCAGGCTCCGGCCGGCGTGGTCGCGCGCCACCAGCGCTCGACCAGGACGCGCAGCATGTGCAGCTTGCCGTGGAAGAAGTGGCCGGTGTCGCCGATCACCGATACGGCGAGGTGCTGCGGCGACGCCCAGGCCAGCACGCTGGCCAGCGGCACGACCTCGTCGTGCTGGCCGTGGATCACCAGCGCGTCGTCGCGCACCGGACCCGGCTCGTAGTGGCGGATGCCTTCGATCGAACCGGTCGCCAGCCCGACCAGCACCATGCCGGTGACCGGTCGCCCCTGCGCCGCCAGCGCGTCGGCCACACGGGTGGCGACGAAGGCGCCGAAGGAGAAGCCGGCGACGATGATGGGCAGGTCGCCGTGACGGGCGATCGCGTGCTCGATCACGGCCAGCTGGTCGTCGGTTTCACCGCGCCCCTCGTCGTGCGTGCCTTGGCTGGCGCCGACGCCGCGGAACTGCGAGCGGACCGCCACGCAGCCCAGTTCGCGCAGCGCGCGCGCCACCGTCAGCACCACCTTGTTGTTCATCGTGCCGCCGAACAGCGGGTGCGGATGGCCGATCAGCGCGATCGCGCGCGGCGTACCGTCGGGCAGTTCGGTCAGCACCTCGATGCCGCCGACCGGCCCGGCGATCACCTCGCGTTCGGACTGGATGCGCGTGTTCATCAGACTTTCAGCCGTTCGACGACGCGGCCATGCGTCAGGTGTTCGGCAATGATTTCGTCGACGTCCTCGCGATCGACATAGGTGTACCAGACGGCTTCCGGATAGATGACCATGACCGGCCCTTCTCCGCAGCGGTCCAGGCAGCCGGCCATGTTGATGCGTGTCTTGCCCTCGCCCGACAGACCCAGTGCCTTGACGCGCTGCTTGGCATAGTCGCGCAGTTCCGAGGCGCCGAGCGCGGCACAGCACTGTTCGCCCGCGGCGCGCTGGTTGCAGCAGAAAAAGACGTGATGCTTGAAGTGGCTCATCGGCCTGCCTCCCGGGGAAAAGCCCGCAATTATCGGTGATCGTGGGCCGCATGACTGCTGCGACCTTCGCGCGCCTGCAGCGCCATCAGATAAGGCAGCGCGAAATAGGGCCAGAGTGCCGACGCCAGTCGCGTCAGACCGCTGAAATTGAAAAAGTGC
This sequence comes from Betaproteobacteria bacterium, assembly GCA_020621405.1. Taxonomy (GTDB): domain Bacteria; phylum Pseudomonadota; class Gammaproteobacteria; order Burkholderiales; family Rhodocyclaceae; genus Methyloversatilis. Next base: position 677,482 of record JAHRYN010000002.1, on the reverse strand, counting down.
CCGGCACGCCACGCGTCGGACACTGCCGACGGGTAGGGATTGTCCGGTGCGAGATTGACCAGCGCGACGCCGGCCAGCAATCCGAGTGCGGCGATGCCGAAGCGCAGCGGCGCCGGCAGCCACAGTGCAATGCGCAGCGCCACGGCACCGGTGGCCAGACCGACCAGCGCGCCGGGCGTGGCCCACAGCAGTGCGCCGCCCTCGGGCACCAGTACCGCGCCCGATCCGGTCTTTATGGCCAGCGCGACCGCGAAGGCGCTGGTCAGCAGCCACAGGCTGCGCGCGCGCATGCTGTGCCAGCCGATCACGCCGACGCTGACCACCGCACACACGCAGGCGCCGATCTCGACCGCGCGGTAGCGCCGCTCGGTGAAATCCAGCGGCGGAGCGAAGCCGAGCAGCTCGCGCAGATCGCCCAGACCGAACAGCGGGGTGTCGGGATCGATCTGCGCCAGCCACCACAGCACCAGCAGCACCAGCGCGAATTCCCCGGTATGTCCGCGCACGACGCGGCGCGTGCGCCAGCGCGCCAGCGCACCGCCGTCGCCCAGCACGGCGCCCCAGCGCCAGCCCAGCAGGGCTCCGACTGCGGCGCCCGCGGCGTTGGACACCACGTCCAGATTGGACGGCACGCGCGTCGGCAGATAGTGCTGCAGCACCTCCAGACCCACCGACAGCCCGGTTGCCAGCAGGATCGCCAGCGGCAGCGCGAGCGAACGGCGCATCCACGGTGCGGCCGCCGGCACCAGCAGGAAGCCCAGCGGCAGGTAGCCGATGGCGTTGGCAATCACGTCGAAGCGCGTCCAGTAGCGTGGCCACGGCGCGGTCAGGAAGGACAGCAGGTCGTCGCCGGCATCGCGGAAGCCGGTCAGCGGATGCAGGCTGGCGTAGGCGATCAGCAATGCCCACACGAGCGCCAGATGGCGCGCCAGGTAGGTGGTGTGCGGCGAACGGCGGACGCGCGTCATGCCAGCAGCCCGGCCAGTGCGATGTAGCGGGCGCCTTTGCCGAGCGCCATCATCAGACCGCTGCGCCAGGGGGGCAGGCGCAGCCAGCCGGCGGCCACGCACAGCGCGTCGCCGATCAGAGGCACCCAGGACAGCAGCAGGGCCGGCGTGCCGTGGCGTCGAACCAGCTCCAGGCGTGCGGGCAGCGCGTGCGGCGGGATGAAGCGACCGGTCCAGTAACTGACCATGCCGCCCGCGGTATTGCCCAGCGTGGCCAGCAGCACGGCCGCGTCGCGCCGCTCCGGGTGGGCGGCGAGTACTGCCAGCAACAGCGCTTCCGACCCGCCGGGCAGCAGCGTGGCCGACAGGAAGCTGGCGACCAGCAGTCCGAGCAGACTGGTCGGTGCGTCGGGCATGAAATCCATCAGCATCGCTTCAGGCCCGGGACGGCATTTGCCGCCGGTGCGTGCGCACTGCTAGGCTTGCATGCTCTTGCGCCGGCCACTCCCGGGACGGTGCGCGCAATGCCGTGGCTCCATCATGCAAATCGACTACCTCGAAAAGATCCTGAACGCCCAAGTGTACGACGTGGCGATCGAAACGCCGCTCGACCTCGCGCCCAACCTGTCGCGCCGCATCGGCAACACCGTCCTGTTCAAGCGCGAGGACATGCAGCCGGTGTTCTCGTTCAAGCTGCGCGGCGCCTACAACAAGATCGCGCAGCTGTCGGACGAGGCGCGCGCGCGTGGCGTGATCTGCGCGTCGGCCGGCAATCACGCGCAGGGTGTCGCGCTGTCGGCTGCCAAGGTCGGCTGCCGCGCCGTCATCGTGATGCCGACGACGACGCCGCGCATCAAGGTCGACGCGGTCGCGGCGCGCGGCGGCGAAGTGGTGCTGGCCGGCGAATCGTACGACGAAGCCTATACCCATGCGCGCAAGCTTGAGGCGGAGCAGGGGCTGACCTTCGTGCATCCGTTCGACGATCCTGACGTGATCGCCGGCCAGGGCACGATAGGCGTGGAAATCCTGCGTCAGCATCCGAAGCCGATCGACGCGGTGTTCTGCTGTGTCGGCGGCGGCGGCCTGATCGCCGGCGTGGCGGCCTACATCAAGCGGCTGCGGCCCAACACCCGCATCATCGGCGTAGAGGCGTCCGACGCCGACGCGATGGCGCGCTCGCTGGCCGCCGGCAAGCGCATTCAGCTCGACAGCGTCGGTCTGTTCGCCGACGGGGCCGCGGTCAAGCTGGTCGGCGAGGAAACCTTCCGCCTGGCGCAGCAGTACGTCGACGAAATGGTGCTGGTCGATACCGACGCGATCTGCGCCGCGATCAAGGACGTGTTCGAGGACACCCGCTCCATCCTCGAGCCGGCCGGTGCGCTGGCGGTGGCCGGTGCCAAGGCCTGGGCGGCGAAGAACAATGTGCGCGGCGCCACGCTGGTGGCCGTTGCCTCGGGCGCCAACATGAATTTCGACCGCCTGCGTTTCGTCGCCGAACGGGCCGAGATCGGCGAAGCGCGCGAGGCGGTGCTGGCGGTGACGCTGCCGGAGCGCCCGGGCGCCTATCGCGAGCTGGTGTCGCTGTTCGGCCGGCGCAACATCACCGAACTGAACTACCGCTACAAGGACGCGAAGGAAGCCCATGCCTTCGTCGGCGTGCAGGTGTCGGGCCGCGATGAGGCGGAGGCCCTGGTGAAGCACCTGGGCGACCACGGCTATCCGGCGCTGAACCTGAGCGACGACGAGCTGGCCAAGCTGCATGTGCGCTACATGGTCGGCGGCCGCAGCCCGGAGGCGGGCCACGAGCAGGTGTATCGCTTCGAGTTTCCGGAACGCCCGGGCGCGCTGATGAAATTCCTCGATTCGATGAGCCGCGACTGGAACATCAGCCTGTTCCACTACCGCAACCACGGCGCCGACTACGGTCGTGTGCTGGTTGGCATGCAGGTGCCGCCGGGCGATACCGCGGCGCTGCAGGATTTCCTCGACACGCTGGGCTACGACTACCGGGAAGAGACGAACAACCCGGCCTACAAGCTGTTCCTCGGATGAAGCGACGGCTGCGCTGCCGCCTGTGCGCCGGCGCAGTGCTGGTTGCGCTGAGCGGCTGCGTGCTGGCCGGACCGCTGGCCTACATCACCAATCAGGGCTCGCACGACGTCAGCGTGCTCGATGTGGACGCCGGACGCGTGATCGCAACACTGCCGGCCGGGCGCTCGCCTGCCGGCGTCTGGGTCAGCGAAGCCGCCGGCCGGGCATTCGTCAGCAGTCCGGACAGCGCCAGCATCACCGTCATCGATCTGGCGACGCGCATGCCGGTCGGCGACATCCGTGCCGGCCGCAGCCCGGTCGGCATCACGGTGACGCCGGACGGGCGCCGCCTGCTGGTGGCCGACTGGTTCCTGCATCGTGTACTGGTGTTCGACACGGCGACGCAGGCGCAACTCGGCGAAATCGCGGTCGGCAGTGCGCCGGCCGGTCTGGTGGCCGCGCCGGACAGCCGTACCGCCTATGTGGCCAACCGCGACGACAACGCAGTCGGCGTGCTCGACATCGCCGGACTGAAGCAGACCTCGACCATCGCGGTCGGCAACCATCCGTTCGCGCTCGAACTGTCGGCCGACGGCCGGACGCTGTGGGCGCTCAACGTTTACAGCAACGACGTGTCGGTGGTCGACACCGGGCAGGCGCGCACTGTTGCCACGCTGCCGGTGGGCAAGGCGCCGTACGGCATCGCGTTTTCCGAGGATGGTGCGCACGCCTATGTGACCAATCAGCAGTCTGACAGCGTGTCCGTGATCGATACCGCGCAACGTCAGGTCATCGCGACCTGGCCGTCGGTCGTTTATCCCGAAGGTGTGGCGGTGTCCGGCGAGCGCCTGCTGGTGGTGAGCTGGATGGATGATCTGGTCGGCGTGTTCGACGCGCGTACCGGCAGGCAGCAGGGCACCGTCGCACTTGGCCGGAATCCGCGCGGTTTCGGCCGCTTCATCCACCGTTCCGCAGCGGCGCATTGATCGCCGGCGTGCTTGCCGCTATCGTCGCGTGCTTCTGCTTACCCGCTTTCGACAACCCAGGAGGGAACATGCGCGCAGTTTCGGCGTTCATCATGATGCTGGCCGCATCGCTCGTCGCATCAACGGCTTTTGCCCACGGCCCGACACGCCAGAAGGCGTTCGAAACCATCACCATCAAGGCCAGCCCCGATGCGGTCTGGGCGAAAGTGCGAGACTTTGCTCAGCTGCAGAGCTGGCATCCGGCAGTGGAGAGCTGCACGGCGACCAATGGCAGCGAAGTCGGTTCGGTGCGCACGCTGAAGATCAAGGGCGGCGGCGAGTTGGTTGAGTCGCTCGAAGCCATCGACGACGCGGCGAAGAAGTTTTCATACCGCGCGAAGGACGGCGGTGCGCTGCCGGTGACCAACTACAGTTCGACGCTGACCGTGAAGCCGGCCGATGGCGGTACCACGCTGGTCGAATGGCGCGGTGCGTTCTACCGCAAGTACATGAACAACGATCCTCCGAAGGGCGAGGACGACGAAGCCGCGCTCGGCGCCGTCACCGGCGTTTACAAGAGCGGGCTCGAGAACCTGAAGGCGATCATGGAAAAGTAGGACGGATCCGCATCCGACCGGAACCGGGCCAGCGATGGCCCGGTTTTTTTTCTCCTGCTGTGGTCCAGGGTCTGCGGCGACATGCGATGACGCCGGTTCAGCGTCCGGTCTTGAACGCGCCCGCTTCGGTGACGATCCAGTCCATCGGAATGTCGTGCGGCTGAGGGCCGAGATCGTCGATGCGGCCGTCCTCGATGGCGATGCCCAGGGTGCAGGGCGTAGGCTGCATGGCCGCCAGCGTGCGGTCGTAGTGGCCGGCGCCGTAGCCCAGCCGATAGCCGCGCGCATCGAAGCCGTTGCACGGGATCAGCAGGATGTCGGGTGTGACGGTGTCGCCTGCGGCCGGGTGCGGGATGCCGTAGCGGTCGAGTGCCATCGCGCTGTCCGGCGTCCATTCGCGAAACGTCATCGGCGCGCCTTTTTCTCCGACCACAGGCAGAGCGGCCCTGCGCCCTTCACTGGCGGCCAGCCAGTCGCGGACTGTCGGCAGAGCGTCGAATTCGGCGCGGTAGGGCCAGGTGAAACCGATCGAACGTGGCGCAAGGCGTGTCAGCAGTCCTGCGAGGTGGCCGGCGATGGCCCGGTGCAGGCCGGCGAGCGCTGCGCCATCCATGGTTTCGCGCCGCTGCAGCAACGACAGTCGGATGGCACGGCGGCGTGCGTGATCGTCGGGAACATTCATGGCCGGGCGGTATCATTGGTTTCAACGTGCAAAAACGATAGCAGATGCCCATGCAATTCCGTCTCAGCGCCGCGTTAGCCGGCGCCTGTCTCCTGCTTTCCCAGACGGTGCTGGCCGGCAGCAGTTCCGATGCGTCCTTTCTCGCCGCGCGCGATGCGTTCGCCGCCGGCAACCGGCAGGCCTTCGAGCGCAGCGCGGCCGGGCTGCAGTCGCATGTGCTGGCGCCGTACATCGACTACTACCGGCTGCGGCTCGACCTCGAGCGCGCGTCACCCGACGCGGTCGCGATCTTCCTCGAGCGCAACGCCGATACCGTGGTCGCGCAGCGGTTGCGCACCGACTGGCTGCGTCTGCTGGCGAAGAACGAACAGTGGGCCGACTACCGCGCCGAATACGCCCGCCTGCCGCAGACCTCGCCGGCACCGGAGGCCGATCTGCGCTGCTTTGCGCTGCGTGCGCGGCTGGATGCGGCGGATGCCGCCGCGCTGGATGAGGCGAAGCAGCTGTGGAGCACGCTCGACGACGCACCGGGCGCCTGTACGCCGTTGTTCACCGCACTGTTCGATGCCGGCCGTCTCAGCGATGACGACATCTGGGCGCGAGCACGCCGGCAGATGGAACTTCGGCGCCCAGGCCAAGCGCGCACCACGCTGGCGCTGCTGCCGGCTTCGGCCCAGCCGCCCGGCAATGCGCTCGAGGATATCGTCACCAACCCGACGCGCTGGCTCGACCGGCAGCCGGCCAACTTTTCGATCACCCGGCGCGGTCGCGAACTGGCGCTGATGGCGATCGCGCAGCGCGCACGCGCCGATGCGCGCACCGCCGAGCGTAGCCTGGAGGTGATCGCCCACCGCTTCAGTCCGGAAGAGCGCGGCTACGCGTTCTCGCAGCTCGGCTGGCAGGGCGGGCAGCAGCTCGATGCGCGTGCCGTCCAGTGGTGCCGCTCGGCCGATGACGCGCTGGCCGGCGACGAAGCGTTTGCGTGGTGTGCCCGGTCCGCGCTGCGGGCCGGCAACTGGCGCTTCCTGCGCGACCTCGTCGAACGCATGCCGGAGGCGCTGGCAGCCCGATCCGAGTGGATCTACTGGGGCGGTCGCGCGCGCAGTGCCACCGGTCACGTGGATCAGGCGCACGCGCAGTACCGGCGCATTGCCGACGAGCCCAGCTTCTACGGGCTGCTGGCCAGCGAGGAACTGGGTCAGCCGCACCGGCTGCCGCCGCAGGCCGCGCCACCGACCGCCGACGAGATGAGGCGTGCCGAGCAATCGCCGTCCATCGTGCGTGCGCTCAAGCTGTTCGAACTCGATCTGCGCACGGAAGCCGTGCGCGAATGGAACTGGGCGATCCGCGAAGCGGACGACCGGACGCTGCTGGCGGTGGCCAATGTCGCGATGCGCTACGAACTGTGGGACCGCGCGATCAATACGGCGGACCGCACGGTCGCCGAACACGACTACGCGTTGCGCTACCTCGCGCCGATGCGCGCTGCGGTCGAGCCGCAGGTGCATGCGCGTTCGCTCGATCTGGCCTGGGTATATGGCCTGATGCGCCAGGAAAGCCGCTTCGTCGTCCGGGCGCGCTCGTCCGCGGGTGCGCAGGGGCTGATGCAGGTGATGCCGGCCACTGCGCAGTGGGTGGCGAAGAAGATCGGGCTGAACGGATTCCGGCCGTCGCAGATCGCCGAAACCGATACCAACGTGCTGCTCGGCACCAGCTATATGCGTCTGGTGCTCGACAGCCTCGACGATCATCCGGTGCTGGCCAGCGCCGGCTACAACGCCGGGCCGGGGCGAGCGAAGAAGTGGCGCGCCGCCAAGCCTATCGAGGGTGCGGTCTATGCCGAAACGATCCCGTTCAGCGAAACGCGCGACTACGTGAAGAAGGTGATGACCAACGCGGTGATGTACGGCCTGGTGTTCGGCACCAAGGAGCCGGGCCTGAAGCAGCGCCTGGGCACCATACAGCCGGGACCGGGCGCCTCGCCGGACGACCCGATCTGATGCCGGCGGGTCCTTCGCGCAGCTTGAGCTGCATCATGTCAGTGCGAACGACGGCGCTGGTAGGATTGGCGCCGCCATTGACCTTTCCCCACACCAGCCAAGAGTGAGCGCGATGTTTCCTTCCACAGTTCTGCTGATCGGTGGCGCCGGTTTCATCGGCAGCCATGTTGCAAGCCAGCTGGCCGAGCGCAATGTGCGCGTCATCGTGCCGACGCGTCGCCGTGACCGCGCGAAGCACCTGATCCTGCTGCCCTCGGTCGACGTGGTCGAAGCCGACGTGAACGATCCGGCCGTGCTGGCCGGACTGACCACCGGCGTCGATGCCGTGGTCAACCTGGTCGGCGTCCTGCATTCGCGTTCCGGCACGCCCTGGGGCGCTGATTTCGATCGTGCACACGTGGCGCTTCCCAAGGCGGTCGCCGCTGCCTGCAAGGCTGCCGGCGTGACGCGGCTGGTCCAGGTCAGCGCACTGGGTGCCGCGGATGACGCGCCGTCGCAATACCTGCGCTCGAAGGCAGCCGGCGAGGCAGCCGTGCGCGCCGGCGGTGTCGACTGGACAATAGTCCGCCCGTCGCTGGTGTTCGGTGACGGCGAATGCTTCCTGCGCCTGTTCGCCCGCCTGCTCAAGCTGTTTCCAGTGATGCCGCTGGCCGGCGCCGACACGCGTTACCAGCCGGTGGACGTGCGCGATGTCGCGCGCTGCATCGTGCACGCGCTCGGTGAGCCGGAGGCTGCGGGACAGGTCTATCCGCTGTGCGGCCCCACGGTCTACACGATGCGCGAACTGGTCAAGCTGACCGGCCGCACGATCGGCCGCGAGCCCTGCGTCGTCGGGCTGCCCGGTCCGCTGGCGTCGCTGCAGGCGCTGGCGCTCGAACTGGCGCCGGGCCCGACGCTGATGTCGCGCGACAACCTGCGGTCGATGAGTGTCGACAACGTATGCGATGCCGGCTGCACGCTGCCTTTCGGTTTTTCGCCCACGACGCTGGAAAGCGCGATCGCCGACTGTCTGGTCGATTTCACGCCGACCGACCGCTTCGAACGCGCGCGCTCCAAAGCCCACAGATAGCATGGACATCTACCGTGTCGGCGGCTCGGTACGCGACGAGCTGATGGGGCTGCCGGCCGGTGACCGCGACTGGGTGGTCGTCGGCGCTACGCCGGACGCCATGGTGGCTGCCGGCTATACGCCGGTCGGCCGCGATTTCCCGGTTTTCCTGCACCCCGTCACGCACGAGGAATACGCGCTGGCGCGCACCGAACGCAAGACGGCGCCCGGCTATCGCGGCTTCGTGTTCCACGCCGATGCATCAGTCACTCTGGAAGAGGATCTGCGGCGACGCGACCTGACGGTCAACGCGATCGCACGGGCCGGTGACGGCGCCCTGATCGACCCCTGCGGCGGCCAGGCCGACATCGCGGCGCGCGTGCTGCGCCACGTGAGTGACGCATTCGCCGAGGATCCGGTGCGCATCCTGCGTCTGGCGCGCTTCGCCGCCCGTTTCAGCGACTTCAGCGTCGCACCGGAAACCGTGGACCTGATGCGTGGCATGGTGCGCGCCGGCGAAGCGGACGCACTGGTCGCCGAGCGGGTCTGGCAGGAACTGTCGCGCGGACTGATGGAGGCACGGCCGTCGCGCATGATCGAGGTGCTGCGCGACTGTGGCGCGCTGGCGGTGGTGCTGCCGGAGGTCGACGCGCTGTTCGGCGTGCCGCAGCCGGCGCAGTACCACCCGGAAATCGACACCGGCCTCCACCTCATGCAGTGCCTGGACTGGGCGGCCGCGCATGGTGCTTCGCTGGCGGCGCGCTGGGCGCTGCTGGCGCACGACCTCGGCAAGGGCACGACGCCGCGTGAGGAGTGGCCGCGCCACATCGCGCACGAGGCGCGCAGCGCAAGAATGGCGCGCGAGGTGGCCGAACGGCTGCGCGTGCCGGTGGATGTCGCCGATATCGGCCGTCTGGTCGCGCAGGAACATACGAACGTGCATCGCGCGCGCGAACTGCGCCCGGACACGATGGTGAAGCTGCTCGAACGCCTGGACGTGATGCGCAAGCCGGAGCGGCTGGCCGACATCCTGCTCGCCTGCGAAGCCGACCATCGCAGCCGGCCGGGCTTCGACGCCGCCGGCTATCCGCAGGCAGGCATTGTGAGTGCGGCGGCCGATGCCTTCCGTGCCGTCGACGCCGGTGCCGTCGCGCGCCGTTTGGCCGAGTCAGGCAAGGCCGGAGGCCCGGCGATCGCGCGCGAGGTTCAGCTTGCGCGGGTCGCCGCGGTGGCCGGGGCGACGCAGCGCTGATCGGGCAGCCGCGATCGGCTCAATGATCGCAGGTACGTACTGGCCGTGAAACCGACTGTCAGGGGCGGCGGAGCTGCGTCAGGTCGCGTACCGCGCCGGTGTCGGCGCTGGTGGTCATCAGTGCGTAGGCCTGCAGCGCCTGCGATACCACGCGTTCGCGCTTCTTCGGTGTCCAGGCGTCGGCACCGCGGTCTTCTTCCGCTGCGTGGCGGTGTGCCAGTTCCGCGTCATCGATCGCGAGATGGATGGTGCGGTTCGGGATGTCGATGTCGATGCGGTCGCCGTCCTTGACCAGCGCGATCAGGCCGCCCTGCGCCGCTTCCGGCGATGCGTGGCCGATCGACAGGCCGGAGGTGCCGCCGGAGAAGCGGCCGTCGGTCAGCAGCGCGCACGCCTTGCCCAGACCCTTCGACTTCAGATAGGTCGTCGGATACAGCATTTCCTGCATGCCGGGGCCGCCCTTCGGGCCTTCGTAGCGGATCACCACCACATCGCCCGGCTTCACCTCGTCGCCGAGGATGCCGGCCACGGCATCGTCCTGGCTCTCGAACACCTTGGCCACGCCGGAAAACTTCAGGATCGAGTCATCGACGCCGGCCGTCTTTACGATGCAGCCGCGCTCTGCGATGTTGCCGTACAGCACGGCCAGACCGCCGTCCTGACTGAAGGCGTGTGCCTTGTTGCGGATGACGCCGTGCTCGCGGTCGAGGTCGAGCTCGGGATAGCGGCGGTCCTGCGAGAACGCCACCTGGGTTGGGATGCCGCCGGGTGCTGCGCGGTAGAAGGTGCGCACGGCTTCATCCGTGGTGCGCACGATGTCGTACTTGTCGAGCGCCTCGCCCAGCGTGGCGCTGTGCACGGTCGGCAGGTCGCGGTGCAGCAGGCCGGCGCGGTCCAGCTCGCCGAGAATGGCCATGATGCCGCCGGCGCGGTGCACGTCTTCCATATGCACGTCCGATTTCGCCGGTGCAACCTTGGACAGGCAGGGCACGCGGCGCGAGATGCGGTCGATGTCGGCCATCGTGAAGTGCACGCCCGCTTCCCGGGCGGCGGCCAGCAGGTGCAGTACGGTGTTGGTCGAACCGCCCATCGACACGTCCAGCGTCATTGCGTTCTCGAACGCCTCGAAGCTGGCGATCGAACGCGGCAGCACCGACGTGTCGTCGTTCTCGTAGTACTTGCGGCACATTTCGACCGCCAGTTGGCCGGCGCGTAGGAACAGCGCCTTGCGGTCGGCGTGCGTCGCCAGCGTCGAGCCGTTGCCCGGCAGCGACAGGCCCAGCGCTTCGGTCAGGCAGTTCATCGAATTGGCGGTGAACATGCCGGAGCACGAGCCGCAGGTCGGGCAGGCGCTGCGCTCGTAGGCGTCGGATTCCTCGTCCGAACAGTTCGAATCGGCGCCCTTGACCATCGCGTCGACCAGATCAACCGGGATGATCTTCTGGCCACCGCTGTTGGGTAACACGACCTTGCCGGCCTCCATCGGACCGCCGGACACGAACACGGTCGGGATGTTCAGGCGCAGTGCGGCCATCAGCATGCCCGGGGTGATCTTGTCGCAGTTCGAGATGCACACCAGTGCGTCGGCGCAGTGCGCGTTCGCCATGTACTCGACGCTGTCGGCGATCAGTTCGCGTGACGGCAACGAATACAGCATGCCGCCGTGGCCCATCGCGATGCCGTCATCAACCGCGATGGTGTTGAATTCCTTGGCCACGCCGCCGGCCTTCTCGATCTCGCGCGCCACCATCTGGCCCAGATCCTTCAGGTGCACGTGGCCGGGCACGAACTGCGTGAAGCTGTTGGCGATGGCGATGATGGGCTTGCCGAAGTCGCCGTCCTTCATGCCGGTGGCGCGCCACAGTGCGCGTGCTCCGGCCATGTTGCGGCCGTGGGTGGATGTTTTGGAACGGTAGGCGGGCATGGCGGCTCCTGCAAAATCGGGTAAAAGCGGGATTCTATCCGGCTGCGGCTGTTTGGCCCCGACTGACTGAAACTGACCGATGAACCGACCGCGCATGCTGTTCGTGACCCGCAGCCGATACTGGCACACGGGCAATGGCGAAGCGGCGCGCACGCGGGCGCTGATTGAGGCGCTGGCGGCGGCGTGCGAGCTGACCGTGTTCTTCCCCGATCTGGCGGATGCGGCGGCGCGTGCGGTGGTCGATGCCAGCCCGCACCGCTACCGGCTGGCGGTGGGCAACACCGAACGCCCTGCGCGCGACGGCGTGCTGGTCGCGATGGCCGGCCTGTGCCGCCAGCTGCAGCCCGACGTCGTCCTGCTGTCACGCCTGCAGCTCGACTTTCTGCGCCGTGCGGTGCCGGCCGGGGTGCGTCTGGTCATGGATACGCACGATCTGGTCAGCGACAACGCGGCGTCCAGGCAGCGCGAAGGGGTGGCGGTGCAGGAGGTGCTCGATTTCGGGCAGGAGATGACCTATCTGCAGAACTACGACCGCGTGCTGCTGATCCAGCCCGACGATCACCGGCGCGTGGCCGCGGTGCTGGGCGAACGCGCGCTGTGCGTGCCGCATCCGGTGGTGCTGCCGGCGCAGCCGGTGCGGCCGGGTTCGCGCGTGATCGGCTATGCGGCCAGCCAGTGGATCGCCAACCGCCACGGATTCCAGTGGTTTCTCGACCAGGTCTGGCCGCATCTCGCGTCGTCCGGTGTGCAGCTCGATGTGGCCGGCCACATTGCCGAGCTTCTGCCGCAGCCGCTGCCAGCCGGCATGCGGGCGCGCGGCTTCGTGCCGCAGCTGGAGCGGCTGTGGACCGGCATGGATGTGGCGATCAATCCGGTACGCTGGGGCTCGGGCCTGAAGATCAAGTCGGTCGAGGCGCTGGCGGCCGGCCTGCCTCTGGTCACCACGCGCGAAGGTGCGCGCGGGTTGGAAGCGCTGGCCGGCGAGTGTTTCCTGATGGCGGACGACGGCCCCGGCTTCGCCGGTGCCTGTCTGCAATTGCTCGAGGACGACGCACTGCGCGCGCGCATCGCCCGTCAGGCCCGGCAATGGACGCTCGACACCTTGTCGGGCCAGGCCTGTTTCGGGCTGCTGATCGAATGGCTTTGCGACCGTCCGGCTGTGCGCAGCTGACGGGGCGGCAAGCGCCGGAGGCCGCCGGGCCATCACGGCGATCAGCAACAAATGTGTCGCGAGGGCGGCGCGCGAGGTGGGATGGGCGCCGGTGGTCTATCGTGAAGAACTGGAGATCGGAGAAGGGCGTGGCTGCGTCGCCGCCACGAATACAACGAGAGCCGCCGGGAGAGTGCGATGACCCATGCCGTGTTGCAGACGTACAGATTTGCCGAAGGTGCCTGCATTGCCCAGGCGACGCCACCGGAAGTGCCCCGGGTGTCGCTCGACAGTTCCGCGCTGCAGGTGATGACCGATCTGGTGCAGACCCGCGCCGCCTGCATCGGCCGGGATGCCACGCTCGACTTCGCCGAGCAGCGCATGCGTGACGCCGGCGTGCGCATGCTGTTCGTGGTCAGCGAGATGCCGGGCGTGGAAGGTATCGTCACGCTGTCCGACATCCACGGCAGCCGGCCGATCCAGCTGATCCAGCAGCGTGGCCTGACGCGCGCCGAACTGACCGTCAAGCATGTCATGCAGCCGCTGACGTCAATCGATGCCGTACCGTTCGAGGCGGTGCAGCGTGCGACGGTGGGCAGCGTGGTGGCGACGCTGCGCCATTTCGGGCACCCCTATCTGCTGGCAGTCGAAGCGGCAACGCGCGGTGCGCCGCCGCGCATTCGCGGCATCTTCTCGGCGGCGCAGATCGAACGCCAGCTCGGCGTGCCGCTGCATTCGGTCGAGGTCGCCGCCACCTTTGCCGAAATTGCGAGCGCGCTCGCGGGGTAAGTCGCGCCTCTGACTGGCTGGTACGGCCTGTCAGAGGACGCCCCGGTCGGTCCGTGTCCGTTGCCCGAGGTTTCTTGTGTTCCCGGGCGAACCGCTCCTCCAGCGGCTGCAGCCAGCCCGGCAGTTCGATCTTTTCGGCACTGACGTTGATCACGCAGTCCGGACTGAGTATGCAGAGGTTCCGCACCTGCACATTGATGCGGTGCGGCGCGAGGGGGCTCCGCCAAGCGACTGCAGAAAGGCCTCGTGGGCTGGGCTGCGATATTGGCCAGTTGGGGATATCCGGTGTCCCTGAGGGTTGCCGGTGGTTCGGCCAGATGCCGGAACTTGACCTGTGTCAGCGTCTCGCCGGACGTGGCGACGCTATAATTGCTGTAGTGCATCAATAACCTGTGGTTATTGATGTATTGAATGCTGCTTTATTGAGTTATGGCTGAGTCTGGCGCTATAAAGCAATCTGTCCAACGAATCCACGTACTGCAATGGCCGCCGTCGCACCTGAAAAAGTCCTGAGCGTTCATCACTGGAACGATACGCTGTTCAGCTTCAAGACCACCCGTGATCCGAGCCTGCGTTTCCGCAACGGCCATTTCGTCATGATCGGGCTGGAAACCGGCGGCAAACCGCTGCTGCGTGCCTACAGCATCGCCAGCGCCAATTACGAGGAGCATCTGGAATTCTTCAGCATCAAGGTGCAGGACGGTCCGCTGACCTCGCGCCTGCAGCACCTGAGGGAAGGCGACGAAATCCTGGTCGGGCGCAAGCCGACCGGTACCTTGGTGCTGGACGACCTGAAGCCGGGCAAGCATCTCTACCTGTTCGGCACCGGCACCGGTCTGGCGCCGTTCCTGAGCCTGATCCGCGACCCGGAAGCGTATGAACGCTTCGACAAGGTCATCCTGTTCCACGGCGTGCGCAACGTGAACGAGCTGGCCTATCAGGACTACATCGAACGCGAACTGCCGAACGACGAGTTCCTCGGCGAGATGTTGCGTGACAAGCTTCTGTACTACCCGAGCGTCACGCGTGAGCCCTACCGCAACCAGGGTCGCCTGACCGATCTGATCATCAGCAACAAGATGACCAACGATCTGGGCCTGCCGCCGCTCAATCCGGAAACCGACCGCGCGATGATCTGCGGCAGCCCGAGCATGAACAAGGACACCGCCGCACTGCTCGACGAGCGCGGATTCGTGATCTCCCCAGGGGTCGGTGAGCCGGGCGACTACGTGATCGAGCGCGCTTTCGTCGAACGCTGAGTTGTCCGCACTCCGGCAGAAAAGGCACCGCAAGGTGCCTTTTCCGTTTCGGCCTCCCGCTATCGCGTCTTTCAAGGCGTGCCGTGCCGTGAAAGACGGGACCGGATCGTGCAGACTTGGCCCCTGACCTTGAACCTGCGGGAGGAGCCGTTGTGAGTCGCATCCTGATGGCGTGGGAGCTGGGCGCCAATATGGGCCACATCGACCGCATGCTGATCACGGCGCGGGCCATGCGCGATCTTGGCCACGACGTGACGTTCGCGCTGAAGGACCTGGCGCGGGCGCACGGACGTGTCGTGCGCGACGGATTCCCTGTGCTGCAGTCGCCGATCTGGCTGCCGCGCATGGCGAATCCGCCGCGTCTGGTCAATTTCTCCTCGGTACTCGCGGCCGGCGGATGGCTGGATGGCGCCGGTCTGGCGGGGTTGCTGTGCGCCTGGCGCAATCTGTTCGACCTGGTCCGGCCCGATCTGCTGGTGTGCGACCACGCACCCACGGCGCTGCTGGCGATGCGCGGACGTCGCGTGCCGGTGGCCGCGATCGGCAACTGCTTCGAACTGCCGCCGCACCGCGATTTCTTTCCGGTCATGAACTACTGGGACGTGGTCGACCGCGCCGCCTGCGAGCGCAGCGACGCGCTGGTGCTGGCGCCGGTGAATCAGGCGCTCGAACTGACCGGCGATGCGCCGCTGCCCAGGCTGACTGCGCTGTTCGAGGGCGTGCGCTGTCTCGCCGCAACGCTGCCCGAGTTTGCACACTATCCGGACTACGACGAGCGCATCACCATGGTCGGTCCGAGCTATGTCGGCGACAGCGGTGTGGTGCCGAACTGGCCGGCGGGCGAAGGGCGGCGTGTTTTTGTCTACCTGTCGCCCGAACATGCCGACTTCGACGCCCTGATGACGGCGCTGCGCAGCCCCGGCATCGTCGCACTGGTGCATGCCAAGGGCCTGTCGGCCGAGGCGGTCCGAAGGCTGTCCGGTCCGGCGCTGCGTTTCGAGCCTTCGCCGGTGCAGATGGACCCGGCGGTTGCCGGTGCCGATCTCGTCATTTCGCACGCGAGCATCGGTACCGTGAGCGCGGCTGCGCTGGCCGGGTGTCCGCAGCTGGTACTGCCCAACCACATGGAGCAGTACATGGTCGCGCGTCGGATTGTCGATGCCGGCGTCGGACTGGCCGTGCCGCCGGGCAGCAAGGGCAGCGACTACTCGGCGCTGCTCGACGCGCTGCTGAACCGGCCGGCACATGCCGCCGCCGCGCGGGCTCTGGCGCAACGGCATGCCGGCGTGACGCCGGGGGCGACGGCGCAACGCATCGCGAGCGAACTCGAGGCGTTGCTGGCCTGACGCAATACCGTTTCACCGCGAGCCGGCTTCGGTCAGAACCCGCTCCGGCGGGATGTCAGCGCCCGGATCAGACTGACGTGTCGCTGCTGAGTTGCGAGTTGTAGAGGTTGGCGTACAGGCCTCCGGCCGCGAGCAGGTCGGCGTGGCGGCCGATCTCCGCAATGCGGCCGCGGTCCATCACGACGATGCGGTCGGCGCGCTCGATTGTCGACAGCCGGTGCGCGATCACCAGCGTCGTTCGGTTCTTCATCAGCACCTCGAGCGCGGCCTGAACCTGGCGTTCGGATTCGGTGTCGAGTGCGGAGGTGGCTTCATCCAGGATCAGCACCGGTGCATCCTTCAGCAGCGCGCGCGCGATGGCCAGCCGCTGGCGCTGGCCACCCGACAGCTTGACGCCGTTTTCGCCGATCAGCGTGTCGAAACCTTCCGGCATCGCCTGGATGAAATCCAGTGCGTGCGCGGCCCGCGCGGCCGCTTCGACCTCGCCGCGCTCGGTGCTGCGCAATGCGCCGTAGGCGATGTTGGCGGCGACGGTGTCGTTGAACAGCACGACGTCCTGGCTGACCAGCGCCATATTGGCGCGCAGGCTGGCCAGCCGGATGTTCTGGATGTCGTGGCCGTCGAGCAGGATGCGTCCGCTGCTCGGTGTGTAGAAGCGCGCCAGCAGGTGGGCCAGCGTGGTCTTGCCGGAACCGGATGCGCCGACCAGCGCGACCGTCTCGCCCGGCGCGACCGACAGGTCGACGTGCTGCAGCACGCGCGTTTCGCGGCCCGGATAGCCGAAGCCGAGCTGGTCGAAGTCGATGCGTCCGCGTGCCCGGGTCAGCTCGACCGTGCCGTCGTCGCGTTCGGCCTGCTGGTCGATCAGCTGGAACACGCTTTCCGCGGCGGCCAGCCCGCGCTGCAGTGGCGCATTGACGTCGGTGATGCGCTTGAGCGGTGCGAGCAGCATCAGCATGGCGGTGACGAAGCCCATGAAGGCACCGACAGTCGTCCGGTTGCTGGCCGAGTCGTGCAGCGCCACGGCGATCACGATGCCCAGCGCCACGGCGGTCAGCACCTGCACCATCGGCGACACCGTCGATGCCGCGATGATGTTGCGCATGTTCTGCCGGCGCTGCTTGCGGCAGGCCGCATCGAAGCGGCTCATTTCGTAGTCCTGGCCGCCGAAAATCTTGACCACCTTGTGCGCCTCGATGGTTTCTTCCAGCGTGTGGGCGATGCTGCCCATCGCCGATTGCGCGCCGCGCGCCGATTCGCGGATGCGGCGCGAGCTGAGCCGGACCACCAGCGCGATCAGCGGCAGCATGCCCAGCACGATCAGCGTCAGCTTCCAGTCCAGCCACAGCAGCCAGGCCAGCAGGCCGGCCACGGTCAGCGTGTCGCGCACGAATACGGTGATGACGTTCGTGGCGGCCTGGGTCACGCCCTGCACGTCGTAGGCGACCTTGGAAATCAGCGCGCCGGAACTGTTGTTGTCGAAGAACTCCGTAGGCAGCGCCAGCAGCCGCCCGAACATTGCGCGGCGCAGGTCCAGCACCACGTTGTTGGCGGCCCAGGCGAAGGCGTAGTCGGCGATGAAACCGAGAATGCCGCGCACCGTGTACAGCGCGACGATGAGCACCGGGTACATCCAGACCGCCCGCTTGTCCTCTCCGCCGAAGCCGCCATCGAGCAGTTCCTTCATGATGGCCGGGAATACCGGCTCGGCGGCCGCGATGAACGCCATGCACACGATGGAGATGGCGAACGCGATCCAGTACGGACGCACGTAGCCGAGCAGGCGCATGTACAGCGCGCGGCTGGAAACCGGGGGTCGGGTCATGGCGGGCGGAAGGCTGTGAAGCGCCGATTATAGGTTCAGCGGTTGAATCCGCGCAGTTTCGGCCCGAGCGGCCCGATCGCCAGATGCGTGACGCGGCCGAACTCGAATTCCAGATTCAGCCAGCGTGCTGGCGGCAGGCCGAGCAGGCTGCCGGTCAGCGTGCGCATCGGGCCGTTGTGCGCCACGATCACCAGCGCGGTCGTGCCCTGCCGGTGGTCGTCGAAGGCGGCGCGCACGCGGGCGGCCATGTCGGCATACAGTTCGCCGCCCGGCGCGCGGAAGTCGATCAGCGTGCTGCCCCAGACGTCGAAGCCGCTGGCCGGTATGTCTGCGAAGGGTTTGAGTTCCCATTCGCCGAAGTCCAGTTCGGCCAGCCTGGCGTCCTGCTGTACCGACGGAGATAGCGCCTCGGCCAGCAGCCGGGCGCGCAGCAGCGGACTGCTCACGATGTGCGCCTGCGCCGGCAGCAGCGGTGTGATGCGTGCCGCGCACGCAGCCGGATCTTCGGCGACCGGCAGGTCGGTGACGCCGTAGCAGAGCGCCGGATCCACCGCGGGCTTCGGGTGACGCACAAGATACAGATCCAGTGGATCACTCAGACGGAGCATTTCGTTCATGGTGTGTCATCGCTGCAATGACCGGTTCTGTTCGCGACCGGTGTTGTCGTTGCACTCGCGCAGCACTGTGTTGAGCATGCGATCCACAGTGCTGCGCCGCAAAAATCAATAAAGTATTTGGTCACAATCCAGTCCCGATGCGGGGTTGAAAGCATTGTTGCAGTGCACTACATTCAATTCAACAACAGCTTTTCAACTTGCAAGGAGCTTCACCATGAAAACCACAGCACTGCGCATTGCACTTGCGACCAGTCTTTCGCTGGCCGCGTTCGGGGCCTCGGCAGCGACCGATCGCAACGCCGGCCAGCCGGAAGACTACAAGGTGTTCATTGACGCGCCGACTGGCTACGCGTTCGTGAAAACCCCGACCCGCTGGGTGTTCGTACGCAAGGTCGAATCCGGCCGTGTTGCCGAGACATCGGCGACGAAGACGGTCGAGAGGGCCGAAGCCGCCCGCTGAACAACCGTTCCACCGCAGCATCCGGAAAAGCCACCTGCAAGGGTGGCATTTTCATGTGTACGTTCCATCGAGTCTGGCCCTGGTGCCGTCGCACGGCAGGGTCAGGCGCAGCAGCCCGCCCTGCGGGCAGTCGATGCTCAGCCAGTCCTCGTGTGGCAGATCGAGCAGCGTGCCGGCGATCACGCGCAACGGTCCGCCGTGCGACACGATGATCCAGTTGTCGGTGCTGTCCGCGCCAAAATCAAGCCAGGCCGCCCAGACACGCCGCGCCATGGCATTGGCGGATTCGCCGCGCGGCGGGCGGAAGCCCCAGATATCCGCTGCCCAGCGGTCGATTTCGGCACGGGGCAGATCGTCGAAACGACGCAGTTCCCAGTCGCCGAAGTCGATTTCGGTCAGCCGGGCGTCGATCAGCGGTGCCGGTGCAAGCGTGCGCGCGAGATCGAGGCAGCGCGACGCCGGGCTGCTGACCAGTCTGAAGTCCGTCGGCAGCCGGTGCCGCAGCGCGGCAGCGACCGGCTGTGGATCGACAGCCAGCGGAAGGTCGCTGGCGCCGTAGCAGACGCCAGGTGGAACGGCGACCGGCGGGTGCCGGATCAGGCACAGCACGCGTTCAGGCATCGCGTTTGAGCGGCAGCGGCAAGCCGGCGGCGACCAGCGTGACCCGCTCGCAGACGCGTGCGACGGCCTGGTTCAGGCGCCCGGCCTCGTCGACGAATACCCGCGACAGACGGCCCATCGGCACGATGCCCCAGCCGACCTCGTTCGACACCAGTGCGATCTGCCCGGGCAGTTCGGGCAGGGTGGCGAGCAGATCGGAGCGTCCGCGTATGAAGGCGTCCGGCAGCGTATCGACCGCAGATTCGTCGAGTGCAAGCAGCAGGTTGGACAGCCACAGCGTCAGGCAGTCGACCACGATGAAGCGTCCGGGCGCCGCATGCGCGCGCAGTGCGCCCGCGAGATCCAGCGGTGCTTCGACCACTGCCCAGTGTGCCGGCCGTGTCGCGCGGTGGCGCGCAATGCGCGCAGCCATCTCGTCGTCGCCGGCGTGAGCTGTCACGACCATGAGCACTTCCAGTCCGCTGCTGGCGGCGAGCGCTTCCGCATGCGCGCTCTTGCCGCTGCGGGCGCCGCCGATGATCAGTTCGCGCATTCGGCTGTCCATCGCTACTGTGGGCTCCGGATTGTACGTCCCGGTGCGGAGTGGTCATGTTGACCGCGCGCCGGGCGGGCACCTATAGTTCGGCGATGGATCACGACATCAACCAACTCAACGACAGGCTAGACATCCTGCTCGGACGTTTTCGCGCGCTGCATGACGAAAACATCGTGCTGCGCAATCGCGTTGCGGCGCTCGAAGGCGAGAACAAGGTGCTGGGCGACAAGGTGACTGCCGCCCGCGACAAGGTACGCGGTCTGCTCGAGAGGTTGCCCCAGGAATGAGCCGCGAATCCGAATACACTGAAATCACCATTCTCGGCCGCGAGTATCGCGTCCAGTGCCGGGAAGGCGAGCGCGATGCGCTCAATGCATCGGTCGAGCTGGTGGAGCGGCGCATGCGCGATCTCGCCGAAACCACTCGCGCCTCGGGCGAGCGTCTGGCCGTGATGTGTGCGCTCAATCTGGCGCACGAAATTTTTCAGATGCAGGCGACCGGCGGTGTTGATTTGGTGCCCCTGCGGCGTAGAATAAATTCCATGCAGTCGCGCATCGACGAAGCGCTCTCCGCTCAGGAAAAGCTCTTCTAGCTGCCGGTTGCTGCAAGGCCAACGGCCTTGTGCCTCAATCCCCTGCGGTGTTTGCGAAGGTCATAGATTCCTTGAACCAATGTCTCATTGGCATGAGGTCGCGAACCATCGACGCCGCTGTTGTGCGCACCCCTTGCGGGTGTGCCTGATGTGGCAGGAACGCGGCCGCTCTGAACCCTCGGTTCAGGATGCCGGCCTAGCGACATGCGCGGGGGTCCCACCGAGTTCAGCAGTTCCTGCAGCCGCCCGATTCGGGTACCCCCGAAGCCAGGCAGTACGAAGGTCGTTCTCCCTGCGACTGCCCCTGTTTCCGTGACGCGTTCAGGGTCCTGCCATGCAGTAAGAGCTGCTCCTGCCGATCGCGCAAGAGCCGCCATCGCGACAATGTGTGCGTTTCACGCTGTCATTGGACTTGTCGGGACGAGGCAGCGGACAGTTCGTCGCCGGCTGAAAACCGGCGTTTGCGTTTGCGCAACGTCCACTTTTGCCGGGTCGTCCCGCACTGTGTTCTGATACCGGTTTTTGCGGCGCAACAAGATGTTTTTCCCCGATACCGAATTCGTGCTCGCCTGCCTTGTCCTCGGCACCGTGGTCGGCTTTTTCGCCGGCATGCTGGGCATAGGCGGCGGTGCGCTGCTGGTGCCGATACTGGTCAGCCTGTTCGAGCAGCAGCACGTGACGCCCGATCACATCCTGCACCTGGCGCTCGGCACCTCGATGGCCGCCATCGTCATGTCGGCGGCGATCAGCCTGCGAACCCATCATGCGCACGGTGCAGTGGACTGGTCGGTGGTTCGCGTGATGACGCCAGGTGTGCTGGCCGGTACCGCGGTCGGTACCTTCATCGCGCGCCAGGTTTCGACGCAGACGCTGTCCTTGTTCTTTGCAGTATTCATCGGCTACGTGGCGCTGAACATGCTGATCGGCATCAAGCCGAAGCCGGCGCGACAGTTGCCAGGGCCGGCCGGTCTGGTTGGCGTGGGTGGCGGCATCGGCCTGGTGTCGGCGCTGGTCGCCATCGGAGGCGGTGCGCTGACCGTGCCCTTCCTGACCTGGTGCAACCGGGACCTGCGCCACGCCATCGGCACGTCGGCGGCACTCGGTCTGCCGATCGCGCTGGGTGGTACGGCCGGCTACATCATCAACGGCTGGGATGTCGCGAACCTGCCCCCGCAGACGCTCGGCTACGTGCACCTGCCGGCGCTGGTCGCGGTCGTCGCCGCCAGCCTTTTCACGACCCCGATGGGCGCGCGCGCGGCGCACCGGTTGCCGGTGCCGATGCTCAAGAGGCTGTTTTCGTTACTGCTGATCGGGTTGGCGGCGCGCATGCTGTGGAAGCTGTGGCTCGGCTGATGCGAGTCGGGCGGGTCAGGGCAGATGCCGGGCCCGACCAGGGTGTTCGACTGCACCGTCCAGATCGGCTGCACGACTGGCCGTGTTCATCGCGGTGAAACTCACTGTCAGATCGCCTGCCTTCAGCATGCCTTGCCGCAGAGCGCTGTAGGGCTCGGGCGTGATGCCCGGTCCGGCATCGAAGTAGTAGCCGGTCGGTGCGGTGGCCGGCAGCGGTCTCAGCGTTGCCCGGACTACCCCGACGGTTTCGGCTGTGCGCAGCACGCGCGTGCGGATCTCATCGAGCGTGGACGGCGGCTTGCGCTCTGCAGCCCTCCATACCGCCGTCACCACCCACTGCGACTGCCCGTCGGGTGCCGACAGCGTCAGCGTTGCCGGCATGCGCAGATCGTGCCGGCTTTCCTGCGCCGACCAGCCCGCCGATACCGCCAGCTCCAGCGCACCGGCTTAGGCACAGGTCACGGTCAGCAGCCTGTCCTGTGCGTCTGCACCACTTGCAGCGATCATCAGGGCGAAGGCGAGCGCTCTCCGGAAGATGCGCACGGAGGTGTCTTCAGAGCAGGAAAAGGGTGGCCAGACCCAGGAAGATGAAGAAGCCGCCGGAATCGGTGACTGCCGTGATCAGCACCGAACTGCCGACCGCCGGATCGCGGCCGAAACGCGCCATCAGTATCGGCACCGACACGCCGACGAAGGCCGCCAGCAGCAGGTTCAGCGTCATCGCGCCGGTCATCACCGCGCCCAGCGCCCAGGACTTGTACAGCCACCAGGCGAGCAGGCCGAGCAAGCCGCCCCAGACCACGCCGTTGATCAGCGCCACGCCCATTTCCTTGCGGTAGAGCAGGCGCGCCGCGTCGGGCTGCAACTGTCCGAGCGCGATCGCGCGCACGATCATCGTGATCGTCTGGTTGCCGGAATTGCCGCCGATGCCGGCGACGATGGGCATCAGCGCGGCCAGCGCCACCAGTTTCTCGATCGAGCCCTCGAAGGCGCCGATCACGCGCGATGCGAAGAATGCGGTCACCAGATTGATCGCCAGCCAGGACCAGCGGTTCTTCACCGAGTCAATGATCGGGGCGAAGATGTCTTCCTCCTCGCGCAGACCGGCCTGGGCCAGCAGGTCTTCTTCCGACTGCTCGCGGATGAAGTCCATCACGACGTTAACCGTCAGCCGGCCGATCATCTGATCGTGGTGATCGATCACCGGCGCCGACACCAGGTCGTAGCGTTCGAAGGCCTGGGCCGCCGATTCGGCGCTGTCGGACGCGCGCAGCACCAGCGGATGTTCGCGCATCACGCTGGCCACCTCGACGTCGACGTCGTTGAGCAGCAGGGTATTCAGCGACAGCACGCCGCGCAGCTTCTGTTCGCGGTCGACCACGAAGATCTGGTCGGTGTGGTCCGGCAGCTCGTCGAACAGCCGCAGGTAGCGCAGCACGACTTCGAGCGTCACGTCCTCGCGTACCGTGACCATGTCGAAATCCATCAGCGCACCGACCGCGTCTTCCGGGTAGGACATCGCGGCGCGCAGCTGTTCGCGTTCTTCGTTGTCCAGCGCGCTGAACACATCCTGCATGACCTCGCTCGGGAGGTCGGGCGCGAGGTCGGCCAGTTCGTCCGCATCGAGCTGTTCGACCGCGGCCACCAGCTCCTTCGGCTCCATCGAGTCGATCAGCGATTCGCGGACCGCGTCGGAAACCTCGAGCAGGATTTCGCCGTCGCGATCGGCGCGCACCAGATCCCATACCAGCAGGCGGTCGTCTGGTGGCAGCGCTTCCAGCACATAGGCGATGTCCGCCGGGTGCATCGCGTCGAGCTTCTTGGTCAGCTCGCTGTGGTGCTGCTTCGCGACCAGCGTTTCCACCAGGTCGTGGCGCGGCATTTCCTGGCGGTGCACCAGGCTTTCGACGCGCTTCTGACGGTCGAGCAGCGTCCTCACCTCTTGCAGGCGACGCTGCATCGCGTTCTGGGGCAGGATTTCGTCTGCGTCGGCCACGGGTTTGACTGGATGGATGGCTCGCCGGTCGGCGGGCTGGCAGGCGATTGTAGCCGTCCCTTGTGTCGGTCCGACTGCTTTTTGCCGCAATGCGACACGACGGGGGCGCTTATCCGCGATAATCGCAGGCCAAGTTTCCCCGTACCCGCTTCATGAACGTTCTTTTCGAGGAGGACGGCCACTTTCGCGCCGGCTCCGTGCTCGCCGACAGTGTCGCGTCACTGCAGGTCGAACTGCCCAGCGGCAAGCGTTCCAAGGTGAAGGCGGCCAATGTGTTGCTGCGCTTCGCCAGTCCGGATGCCTCGGCGCTGATCGCCGGCGCCGAGACGCAGGCGGCCGAACTCGATGCACCCTTCTTGTGGGAAGTCTGCGGCGACGACGAATTCGCCTTCGAGGAGCTGGCGCGCGAGTATCACGGCGCCGTACCCGACGCGGTGCAGGCGACGGCCATCCTGCTGTGCCTGCACGCGGCGCCGGTGTATTTCCACCGCAAGGGCCGGGGTCGTTTCCGCAAGGCGCCGCCGGACATCCTGAAGGCGGCGCTGGCCGGGCAGGAGAAAAAACGCCTGCAGCAGCAGCAGGTCGATGCCTGGGTGGCCGAACTGCAGGACGGGCGCACGCCGCCGGAAATCGCGGCCTGCTGTGCCCAGATACTGTACAAGCCGGACCGCAACCGGCTGGAAACCAAGGCGGTCGAAGCCGCGGCCAGTGCGTCCGGCCTGTCGGTGGTGGCGCTGATGGCGCGGGCCGGTGCCTTCGCTTCCAGCCACGACTATCACCTCGGCCGCTTCCTGTTCGAATACTTCCCGCGTGGCACCGACTTTCCGACGCACGAGGTGCCGCCGGCCGGCGAACTTGCGGATGCCGGCGTGCGTGCCTTCTCGATCGACGACGCCACCACGACCGAAATCGACGACGCCTTCTCGGTACAGCCGAAGGACGGCGGAGGCTGGCGCATCGGCATCCACATCGCCGCGCCCTCGCTCGGCATACAGCCGGGCACCGCACTGGGCGACATCGCGCGCAGCCGGCTGTCGACGGTCTACTTCCCCGGTCGCAAGATCACGATGCTGCCGGACGAGGCGGTCGAGACCTACACGCTGCTGGCCGGGCGCGAATGTCCTGCGCTATCGCTCTATCTCGATGTCGAGACCGACCTGCGCGTCACCGCGAAGGAGAGCCGCATCGAACGCGTGGCGGTCGCCGCCAACCTCCGGCACCACGAGATCGAACCGCTGTTCAACGAGGACACGATCGCCAGCGGAGATCTGCCGGCATTCGAGTGGCGCGACGAACTGCTGCTGCTGTGGCGTCTGGCCGAAGTGCTGGAAGCGGGGCGGGGCAAGCCGTCGGCCAATTCCGGGCAGATGGACTTCAACTTCTACGTCGACTGGGCGGCCACGACCGAAGACGGCGAAGGGCGAGTGGACATTCAGCGCCGCGCGCGTGGCAGTCCGCTCGACAAGCTGGTGGCCGAGTTGATGATCGTCGCCAACAACACCTGGGGCAGCGATCTGCGCGACGCCGGCATACCTGCGCTGTACCGTGCGCAGGGCGCCGGCAAGGTGCGCATGACCACGGTGGCCGCGCCGCACGAGGGGCTGGGCGTCGACTGCTATGCGTGGTCGACCTCGCCGCTGCGCCGCTACGTCGATCTGGTGAACCAGTGGCAGATGATTTCGCTGCTGCGCAGCGAGCCACCGGTGTTCCCGCCCAAGTCCGAGGCACTGCTGTCGGCGCTGCGCGACTTCGAGCTGGTGTACGCGGCCTACGCCGACTTCCAGCGCGGCATGGAGCGCTACTGGTGCCTGCGCTGGTTGCGTCAGCAGGCGCAGGACGGCAACACGGTGTGGCCCGCCATCGTGCTGCGCGAGTCGCTGGTGCGACTGGAGAACATTCCGTTGGTGCTGCGCTGCCCCAGCCTGACGCCGCACGATCCGCGCACCCGCGTCGAGGTCGAGATCGAACACATCAGCCTGCTCGACAACGACGCCCGTGCCCGTTATGTCGGCGATCTGGCGGCGCTGACCGGCGCTGCCGCGGTGTCGGACGAGGAACTGGACGAAGAGATCGCCGAGGCCGAACTGCCGCCCGATGCACCGCCGGCGGCCGAGGCACCGCTGCCCGAGATGCCGGTGGCGCCGCCGGAGAGTGGCGAGGCGGACTGAAAGACCAATGTCACCAGACCTGGAGTCTGGTGACATTGAATCGCAGGCCCGCAATTTGATGTCAACATTCCTAGACCCGGAACTGCGTGGCAGTCGCCTGCAGTTCGTCCGCCAGGCACGACAGCGCGGACGCCTCGCGGGTCAGGGTGGTGACGGTGTCGGCGTTCGAACGGGCCAGGCTGGACATGGCCTGGATGCGCTCGACGACGTGGCTGGCACTGCTGCCCTGCTGCACCAGTTCGGTATTGATGACCTGCATGGCCAGCAGGGATTCCTGCGCGGAACCTTCGATGCGGGTCATCACGTCAGCCGCGCCGCGGCTGAAACCGACGCCGCGCCTCGTGCGTTCGGTCGTTGCCGACATCGCATCAGTGGCATCTTCGCCTAGCGACCGGATGCGGGCCACCAGTTCGGTGATCTGGCGGGTGGACGCGGTCGTACGCTCGGCCAGCCTGCGCACTTCGTCGGCGACGACCGCGAAGCCGCGACCGTGCTCGCCGGCGCGGGCCGCCTAGATGGCCGCATTCAGCGCCAGCAGGTTGGTCTGGTCTGCGACCTCGCCGATCACCACGACGATGCGGTCGATGTCGCGCGCAGCCGACACGAGCCGGTCCATGCTTGTTCCCGCCTGTTCCACCGCTTCCGAAATGCTCGCGATCTCGCCGGCGACGCTGCCGATCACCGTGATGCCCTCGCGCGAGGACGCGCCCGCTATGAAAAGTGAGGGAGGAGTGGCCACGCTCGTGTTCCGGTATTTCGATACGCCCATATCGGCAGCGATCGAAGTGGTCTGAGCGGGGAAAAGATGAAGTTTTCATGACAGCCGCAAGCGCGCCGGATGCGTGGTCCGGCAGCGGGTGACGTCACTGAAAACGGCGCCGAAAAGAAAAAGGACCGGTCATGCCGGTCCTTTCAGAAGCCTGTCCGCGTCAGGCGGACGTGGGTGTTCAGCGCGACAGACGGCGGCGCGCGATCATCGACACCAGACCGAGACCGGCCAGCAGCATCGCGTAGCTTTCGGGTTCCGGCACTGCGGCGATGTTCGCGGAAATGACGACATCGTCAAACGTTGCGTTGAACCGGCCACTGCTCGCCGCATCGGTGTACATGCCCAGAGTCAATGTGTGCGTACCAGTAGCCAGAGTACCCAGTGAAAACGTCCGTTCGGTGAAATTGGATTGAGCACTTCCGTCATGGGCGAGCTGCTGACCGTCGACCAGCACGTCAAAATACATGGTGCAGCCTTGGCAGGGTGAGCTGCGGGCCCACAGTTCCAACATGAAGTTGGTAGCGCCCGCTATTGCCGTGAAATCGTGCGATGCGCGTACGTAGCCTGCTCCGGTCCCGCCATTCGGGGCGTCGAAGTATGTCCACAGTGCAGACGTTCCCGCATGCACCGAATCGGTCCGAATCGCGAGTACCGGTAGCGAAATGTTGACACTTCTGGAAACGCTCCAGTCCGAAACATCCCCGTCTTCAAAATTGTCCGAAAAAACCGTGGCTGCGGATGCCGTCCCAGACAAGCCTACGAGGCCGAGTGCGAGTGCGGCAGTAACGTAACGCAATGTCATGCGCATGCTTTCTAGGGGCGGACTGAAATTGTTGATAGGGACCATGTTTCCGCGCTGCGATTGTGCAAATCTGCTCCGTCAGCGCGACAGGCGACGGCGCGCGATCATCGACACCACGCCGAGACCGGCCAGCAGCATCGCGTAGCTTTCGGGTTCCGGCACCGGAATCGCGAAGAAACCGACTTCGAGCTTGCCCTGGTTCGCGCTGTAGACCGAAGCGGCCTCGTTGGCACTCAGCGTCAGTGTCAGGCCGCTGACCGACAGGGTCGAGAAGGTGCCGTAGGGCAGGCTGCCGCTCAGACCGTAGTAACCGGTCCGGATGGCCGGCTTGTTGGTGATCAGCGTGCGGTTGAGCGCACCGCCGACCGCCATGGCGGCGCCACCATCAATGGACACGCTGCCAGCGATCGAGGCGCTGCTTGTGCCGCCGAAGCCTTCGGCGAACGACAGGTTGCCGAAGAATCCGCTGAGCGAGCCGCCCAGCAGGTAGCCCGGCGCGGCCGTGAGGGTGAACGAAGGCAGCGTGAAGGTGAGCGTGGCATCCGATGCCTCGACCGTGTCCGGGATGTTCCAGCCGAATCCGAGCGAACCGCCGCTGCCACCGGAGTTGAATGCAAGTCCGCCCAGTGCGCTCGAGTTTTCGTAGCTCAGCGAGTACTCGGTGAAATTGACTGTTTCGACCGCGGCGGCGGCTGGCAGGGTCATCAGGCCGAAGGCGCTGGCTGCTGCAAGAAGGAGCGTTTTCATGTCATACCTCGATAAATTGTGCTGGCGCAACAATCTAGCAATAAAAGTGCCATTTTTTCTTCATGGCGTGCAGCCGCGGTTTGCCTGCAGGGGCTGAAGTCCGGCACGGTGCTTATGTAAGTTTTTCCGACATCACTGCGTCAGCCACGGCTGCGCAGGTTGCCATGGGTATCGTCCCGCCGGCGCAGGCCGCCGGGCCGGCGGCGCCAGATGCGGGCGAAGGCCTTGAGCTTCTGGCGCCGGGTCAGCGTGTCGTCCGATACCGCGTCGAAGAATTCGGACAGGGCACTCGATTTCTTCAGCGTGTAGAAGGTGACCAGCAGGGTTGGCGCGGCGACTGCCAGCACCGAGCCGATCTTGCCAGCCAGCGTGGCCGGCGGGCCGTCGAAGATGTTCATGCCGAGGAAGCCGGTGACGATGGTGCCGATCAGGCCGAAGATGGTCACCACGGTCAGTCGCAGCAGCGTTTCGTTCTGGCGCCGGCTGTCGTCGGCTTCGAGGTAGTTGTCCATGTCCAGCACTTCGGCGCGCAGTTCGTTGTACAGCGTCTCGTTGCCGAGATTGCGGCTCCACATGTCGAACAGGTCCTTGGCCATCGACTGCTTCGACACTTCACCGAACCAGTAGCGGTGGTTGAAGCGCAGGAAGATTTCCATCGTCTGGCGGATGCCGCGCTTGAAGCGGCGGCGCGAATCGACGTCGTCGGCGTCGAGCAGGCTGACCGCCACCACCAGCCGGTCCATCATCATCAGCAGCGATGCGCGGTGGAAGTGCGCGATCAGGCCGATCAGGAAGTATTGGTGGCGGAATTCCGCCAGCAGGCCGTTCTGCAGGTCGGAATAACCGCTGAGCCCGTGCCGGCCCACCATCACCATCGACGGACCGGTGCACACGACGCGGGTGCTGGCGTTGTCGCTGCGCCGGGACGGGCCCCAGAAGCGGTCATAGCAGGAGGCACGCTCGAACTCGGCCATCACCTCGTCCGAATAGGGCAAGGGCTGGCCGTTGTCCGGTTGTGTCGCCTGGCCGAGCCGGATGAAGTCCTCGCGCGACAGCGCGAACGGGTCGTCGAAGGACAGGAAGGTCATCTTCGGCAACCGGTGGTACTCGAGCTGGCGGTAGCGGATGCTGCCGACCGCCTCCGAATGGTGCGGCACCATGGGATGCAGCAGGTATTCCCAGTGCCGTCCGATGCGCGACGCCCGGT
The DNA here is from genome assembly GCA_020621405.1 of Betaproteobacteria bacterium. Taxonomy (GTDB): domain Bacteria; phylum Pseudomonadota; class Gammaproteobacteria; order Burkholderiales; family Rhodocyclaceae; genus Methyloversatilis. The sequence continues at coordinate 647,780 of JAHRYN010000002.1, read as the reverse complement.
GCTCCCAGGCGTGACGCAGGTAGGCGTCGCGGTCGGCATAGTCCGATTCGGCCAGTACCGAGCCGTCATGGCCTATCCACTGCACGCTGGCCATGCACTGCGCCGCGCGGCCGTCCTCGCGCCACTTGGCCGGGAAGGCGCGGCCGAAGCGGAACATCAGTTCCTGCACGCGCGGCAGCGGCAGGTCGTCGGCATGCACCTCCATCGCCAGGATGACCACGTCGACGTCATAGAAGAAGTACAGGTCGATGTGCTGCACCTGCAGGTCCAGCACCGTGCCGTCCTCACAGCCCAGGCGGACGCGGGCGATGTCGTGCCGCCGGAACACGCGGATCGGCGACTCGCCATAGCCGCGCTGGCTCGAACTTGAACGGCCCTGTCCGTAAAGAAAGCGCTGCACGTGCGGCAGGAAGGTGACGAATTCGCGGTAGTGGCGTTCGTGGAAGTCGGCCGGCGAGCCGGTGAATTCGTCGCGCTGCTCGCGCCACGGATTGTTTTCCCTGATCGCAGCCAGCGCTTCCGGATGGCGCTGGATCTGGTCGCCGCTGCGCAGCGGCATCAGGCGCAGCGGCCAGATCAGTATCTGGCGGAAATGGCGGGCAATCGGCGGAGCGGTGGCGCTCATGTGGGCAGCATCCGGGAAGGTGGTCGAGTCTAGCGCAAGGGTCTGCGCTGTTCCGGCGGTACCGCGCGCCGGTCCTTTACGATGGCCAGCGCGCTGCCGGCGCGTGTCACCTGTCCGATGACCTTGCCGCGCAGCACCTCGTCGCAGCCCATGTGCGTGGTCGATATGAAGAAATCGGCGCGCACCCAGTCGCGGGTGACGACGAAGTCGGGGCCGAGCCAGGCACCGGCCTGCACCGATTCGGCGCAGACCGCGACCTGCCAGGGTTCGGCCGGATGCGCTTCGGGTGCGATGTAGGCGTTCAGCTGGCCGGTCGCTTCGCGTACGGCGTCCGACCAGTAGTCGGTTTCCCAGCGACCGGCCGCCGCACCGGCGAAGCCGCCGCCGAGCAGGTTGTAGTTCAGATAGTGATAGGGCGCCAGCCGTGCCATCGCAGCCAGGGGCGCCACGGCGCCGAGCAGGCACAGGGCGGCGAAGCAGAGCGCCCGGATGCGCCGCTGGCGCACCACCTGCCAGCCGGCGTGCAGGCCGCCGGCCGCGATCACCGCCAGCGGCGGCAGCAGGAAGGTGAAGTGACGGATGCCGTTGTACAGCGAGGGCCGGGTTGCCAGCGCCAGCAGAACGGGCAGTGCGGCGGCCAGCGCGACCGGCAGCCAGCGCCGCCAGGCGTCCGATCGGTGCCGCAGCGACCCGATGGCGGCCGGCAGGGCGAGCGCCAGGCCGGCCAGCGTCAGTTCGGGCATGCGCACCGCCAGATAGACCGGCAGATAGCTGCGCGGCACGTCGCCGATCTTCATGACTTCGCCATCGAGCACGGTGTACAGCTGGAAGGTGAAATGCGAGAAGGTGGTCAGCGCCTTGAACAGATTGCCCGGCGCCTGCACCGACCATGGCCAGAACAGCGCCATCAGCGCCAGAGCGACCGGCACTGCCGGCAGCAGCGCACGCAGCGAACGCAGCAGGTGGGCTGCCTTCGCGCGCCAGTCGCCAGTCGCCGTGGTGCTGATCGCCAGCACGGTCAGGCCGAGCACCATCACCGAGAACACCGCGCCGACACGCAGGCCGAAGGCGCAGCCGATGGCCGCGCCCAGCTTGAGCACGGTGGCCAGCGGCGGTGCCGGCAGCTGCCGCGCGACCAGCGTGATGTACCAGGTCGCCCAGGCCATGCTGGCGGCGAACGGAATGTCCTTGGTATGCGTGAACAGCGCGCCGCTCCAGGCGCCGGTCAGCATCAGCAGCAGTACCGCGAGGCAGGCGGCCCATTCGTCGAGCAGCAGGCGCGCCAGCCGGTGCACCGCCACCATGCCGGCCAGCCCGAACAGCGCCGACAGCAGGTGGCGCATGTCCCAGACATTCATCGCCGGCAGCAGCCGTTCGCCGGCTGCCGCGATCAGGTCGAACAACCCGCCGTACAGATACAGGTTCTTGTACTGGAAGGCGGACAGGTCGGTCAGCCCGGAACCGTAGTAGTCGAGCAGCAGCCGGCCGTAGACGTGCTGCACCTCCTCGTCGTTGCTGATGCCGTGCTGGCCGAAGGTGAGTGCGATGTACAGCGCGATCAGCGCGAACAGCAGTACGGTGAGGATGCGGGCCGCAGCGGGGCGGGCGGGCACGGGGGCGGGAGGGGTCACGGGAAGTCTTGTCTCATGGAAGCATGCGGATAACGCGCGAGGGTCCGGGCGGCTGACAGGGTGGTGCGTACAGCTCCGGCGCTCATGGCCGCATCGGCGCCAGCATGGCATCGCCTGTGGCCAGCAGGGTGCCGAAATCGGCGGCGCCCAGCGCTGCGTATTCGCGCACGCGTGCGGCGCCGATCGGGTCGCCGGGCAGGGCGCAGGTCGCCGGGTGGCACATGAGGGCATCGCCGTTGCGTGCGGCGGCGATCCAGCCTTCGAGCCGCTGCCGGTAGGCCGCGCGGTCGCCGTCGAAACCGTAGACGCCCAGCAGCCGAGGCGTGATGCGGAATCCGGCGGCCTGAGCGATCTCGGCCAGCCGCCGGGCGCCGAGACCCGCGATGAACAGGGATTTGGCGCCATCGCCGGAGCGGGCACCGCTGACGCGGATCAATGGCAGGCGACCGGCGTAGCGCGTGTTCAGTACGTCGATCAGCGCGTCGCGGATCTGCGGCAGCTGATGTACATGCTGGTGGCCATCGACATAGTCCGGCGTGCGGCCGGTGGCGTCCTCGAACAGCGCGCACTGGCCGGTGATTTCGTCGCGCAGCTGTCGCGCGTCGAGCCGGCGGGCCAGGCTTGCGGCGATCAGTGGCCACAGTCCGCGACGCTGCGGGGAGAACTCGGTGAAGTCCAGATGCAGGCCGAATCCGGCTCTCGATGCGAACGCTCCGGTGCGGGCTGCGGCAGCGCGCCAGCCCGGTGCGCGCGTCATGCAGCCGGCGCCGGACAGACGGCCGGCGTCGATCAGGTCGAGTACGGCGTCATCGACGGCAGGGTTGTATCCGTAATCGTCGGCGGTCAGGTAAAGCGCCTTCATGCCGTCCGGTGCGCGAATGCCCAGTAGCGGCCGAGGATGAAGGTGCTCATGGCGACGAACACCAGCACGATGCCGAGCGCGATCCACAGCGGCAGCGGCGTCAGGCGCAGCAGCGCGGCCAGCATGATCTGGTTGCCGACGAAGGCGGTGCAGGACACGGCGAACAGCCGCGGCAGCGCCTGGCGGTGGCTGGCCCGCGTCCCGGCAAACGACCAGCGGCGGTGGCCGGCATAGCTGACCGGAAATGCGCACAGGAAACCGATCAGATTGGACCATGCCGGATCGATACCGGTGGCGAAATCCACGCCCAGCGTCACGAAGTAGTGGGTGGCAGCGGCGCAGCCGCCGACGATCAGGAACAGCAGGACCGAGGTGCGCATGTTCAGTCGCCCTGCCGCACGCCGTCGCCGCGGACGACCTCGGCCACGACATAGGGCGGACGACCCTTCACCTCTTCGTATACCCGCGCCAGATATTCGCCGAGGATGCCGATGAACAGCAGTTGCACGCCCGAGAAGAACATGATGCTGACCACCACGGTCGGCCAGCCGGGAACATCCACGCCGAGCAGCATCTTCTCGATCACGATGTACAGGCCGTAGGCGAATGCCAGCGTCGACAGCGCCAGGCCGGTCAGGCTGGCCATGCGCAGCGGCAGTACCGAAAAGCTGGTCAGCCCGGTCCACGCCAGCCGCATCAGGTTGAGCCGGTTGAAGGTCGTTTCACCGGCCGCGCGCGGCAGCGGCGTGTAGGGCAGGCCGATGGACCGGAAGCCGACCCAGGCGTACATGCCCTTCATGAAGCGCTGGCGTTCGGGCAGCGCCAGCAGTGCGTCGACCACGCAGCGGTCCATCAGCCGGAAGTCGCCGGCATTGGGCGGAATGTCGAGCCGGCCGCCCATATTCATCATGCGGTAGAACAGCCGGGAGCCGACGCGGTTGAACAGGCCCTGCTGGTCGCGGTCGGCGCGTACCGCATAGACCATGTCATAGCCGTCGCGCCAGTGCGCCAGCATCGCGCCGAGCAGGTCGGCCGAGTGCTGGCCGTCGGCGTCCATGCACACCACGACATCGCCGCGTGCGTGCTGCAGTCCGGCAGAAATCGCCGCTTCCTTGCCGAAGTTGCGCGAGAAGCGCACCAGCGTCACCGGCAGGCGGTCTGCGCAGTCGCGGGCGATGCGCGCGGTGGCGTCGCGGCTGCCGTCGTCGACCACCACGATCTCGTAGTGCGGCGCCAGCGCCGACACCTGGCGGGCGATCATGTCCAGCGTGCCGCGCAGCGCGCCGGCCTCGTTGAACGCGGGCACGACGATGCTGACGCAGCGGGGTGCGTCGCGGCCTGCCGGAGCGGGGTTGGGGTCGGACGGATTCGGAGTCATCGGATGCGGGCGGCGGTGCGATGCAGTGTGGCCAAGTCCGGAAGTGTAACGGTCAGTCCCGGTTGCGCAGGACCTCGGTTGCACGCATGAAGGTCTGCATCAGCCGCGGTGCGACGTCCATCGGAACCCCGGTTGCCTCGATCGCATGCACCATGCAGCGCAGCCACGACTGCACCTCGTCCGGCCCGATCGCGAGGTGTTCGTGGATGCGCCGCAGGTTCGCATGCCCGGTGCGTTCGGCGTAGTGACGCGGACCGCCGAGAAAGCCGCACATGAATTCGAACTGCACCTGCCGCAGATGCGCGCCGTCCAGCCCCTGCTCGAGGTGCATGCGATGCAGCGCGGCGCCGTCCGGATGGGTGTCGACGATGTCGTAGAAGGTGTCGACCAGCCGGCGCAGCGGTGCCTCGCCGCCGAGTTGCCGGAACAGGCTGGGCTGCCGCGGCGTGACGCTGTTCATCGGATGCAAGCAGGGTCTCCGGAAGAGGGCTGGCGGCGCATGCCGGCCGCCGACCGCATTGTAGTGGGAGCCGGGTGGTGAACGGCCGCGCTGCCGCTCCCGGCAGGGGCAGGCAGGGCGCTGCGGGCCAAACGTCCCGTCCTTGCGGAAAGGTGTCGCCAGCCCTACGATGCGCGCGCTCGGCCATGCGTCGCGAGGCGACGCGCGGACTGCCGCATCCGGCAAGGTCTGCAACCCGAAGTTCCGAAACAAGCCGGTATCGAACGAAGCACATGCGAATTCTGCTCGCCTTTGGCCGCGCCTATCCGGCGCGCACCCTGATGATGATGGTCAGCCTGCTGCTGGCAGGCGTTGCCGAGGGCGTCGGCCTGACCACGCTGCTGCCGATGGTATCGGTGGCGCTCGGCGAAAACAGCAAGTCCGGTCTGGCCAGGCATGTGATCGACGCCCTGAATGCGGTCGGGCTGCAGCCCGAGGTCGGCACCCTGCTGGCCGTGATTGTGGTCGGCATGACGCTCAGCAGCGTGCTGATCATGGTGGCCAACCGCCATGTCGGCTATGCGGTCGCGCACATGGCGACCGATCTCAGGCTGGAACTGATCCGCGCGCTGCTGGGCAGCCGCTGGGAGTATTACCTGCGCCAGCCGACCGGCGCGCTGGCCAATGCGGTGGCCAGCGAATCCTTCCGCGCATCGACCGGCTACGAGCACGCCGCGAACGTGCTGGCGCTGGCCATCCAGGCCTTCGTCTATGCGGTGATCGCGCTGCTGGTGTCCTGGCAGGCCAGCGTGGTGGTGCTGCTGCTCGGCGGCGCGCTGCTGGCGGCGCTGTCGTATCTGGTGCGCTCGTCGCGCCGCGCCGGCAAGAAGCAGACGACGCTGATGCGCGAGCTGCTGGCCTACCTGACCGACGTGCTCGGGTCGGTCAAGCCGCTGAAGGCAATGGCCAGGGAAGGCGTGGCCGACGCACTGCTGCGCAACCAGAACAAGCGGCTGAACCGGGCGATGGAGCGCGAGGTGCGCAGCCGCGAGGCGCTGCGCGCGATGCAGGAACCGACGCTGGCAATGCTTGCCGCCGGCGGTCTGTACGTCGCGCTGGTGATCTGGAAGCTGCCGCTGGCCTCGGTCATGGTGCTGACCTTCCTGCTGCTGCGGGTGCTCGGCCTGCTGCACAAGGCGCAGCAGCGCTATCACCGCATGGCGGCGCAGGAAAGCGCGTTCTGGGCGCTGCGCGGCCTGATCAACCAGGCGCAGACGGAGGCCGAACCAGCCAGCGGCGACATCGCGCCGAGCCTGACGCAGGACATCCGTTTCGAGCAGGTGAGTTTCGGCTACGGCGACCGGCAGGTGCTGAACGAAGTCGGGCTGACCCTGCCGGCCGGCTCCTTCACCAGCCTGATCGGCCCGTCCGGCGCCGGCAAGACCACCATCCTCGATCTGCTGTGTGCGCTGCTGACGCCACGGTCGGGGCGGATACTGGTGGATGGCGTGCCGCTGGACACGCTGGACCGCAGGCAGTGGCGCCGCCTGATCGGCTATGTGCCGCAGGAAACGTTGCTGCTGCACGACACCATCCTCACCAACGTCACGCTCGGCGACCCGGCCCTGACCGCGGCCGATGCCGAGCGCGCACTGCGCCAGGCCGGCGCCTGGGGCTTCATCGAAGCGTTGCCGGACGGGATGCAGACGGTGGTGGGCGAGCGCGGCGGACGTTTCTCGGGCGGCCAGCGGCAGCGCATGGTGATCGCGCGCGCGCTGGCGCACGATCCGAAGCTGCTGATACTCGATGAAGCGACCAGCGCGCTCGACCCGGAATCGGAAACGGCCATCAGCGCGACGCTGCGGGCGCTGACACCGGGCTTGACCGTGGTGGCGGTGTCGCACCGGCCGGCGCTGATCCATATCGCCGACCGGATCTACCGCCTCGACGAAGGCCGGCTGTCGCTGGCCGGTGGAACTGCTGCGGCGGAACCGCAGCCCTGAGCCGGTTCAGCGCTCGAAGCCGCGCTCCCATGCACGGTGGTTGCGGCGCGCGTCCTGGATGAAGGGCGACCAGCTGATCAGCTTCAGCACGATGCGGTTGAGCAGCGAGCCCGGCCAGCGCAGCGGGCGGCGCACGTCGAGGAAGAGCACGACGCGGGTGCCGTCGGTGTCGTTCCACACCTGATGCTTGTAGGTGTCGTCGAACACCATGCACTTGCCGGTTTCCCAGTGTCGGGTCTCGCCACCGACCTCGATGCGGCAGGCGGTGTTCGGTTCCGGCACGATCAGTCCGAGGTGGGCCCGCAGCAGGCCGTTGTACGGGCCGCGGTGCAGCGGAATGTGCTTGCCCGGCGCCAGGATCGAGAAGAACGCGGTGAACATGCCCGGCACCGCCTTCACCAGCCGCTCGGTTTCCGGACAGCGCAGGCAGTTGCCCTCCATCCGGTAGCCGTAGGCGTACATGAAGTAGGTCTTCCAGCGGTCGTCCTGGGTCAGCGTGACCTGGTCCTTCGAAATTTCCTGGAAGCTGGGCAGGCGGTCCTTCACCTTGAGCACCTGCTCCAGTTCCTTCCGGATCACCGGCCAGTTCGCCTCCAGGTCCTCCGCCCAGGGAAACTGGCGGCTGTCGAGGAAGGGCGTGTTCTCGACCGTCGAGTAGCGCCGGATCAGGCGCTCCAGGCGCTTGATGATCCACAGGCCGATGGCGACGCTGGGCCTGTGCTTTTTGGGTTTGCGGGACATTTTTTGTGGGCGGTCGCTTGCCGCCGGTCGATGGCACGGGAAAATCCGCGTGCATTCTCGCCACCGGCCGCGCGCCGGTCAACGCAGGCGTTTCTGGCGCAGCAGCCGCCACAGCAGCGGCCAGCCGAAAATCAGCGGATACCGCCGCAGCCGCGGCGTCACCTCGACCGGGTGGCCGGTATGCCGCTCCAGCTTCCAGGCGAGGTAGTCGATGCCGTTCTCGAAGGTGAGCACCGACTTCATCAGCCGCGCCACCTGCAGCGGCCGGCCCTGCAGCCGGCGCAGCGTCCATCGATGCCGGCCGCGCTGGCGCTGCGCCGGTGACAGCGTGTTCCGGTAACTGCCGCCAGCAAGTGTCTGCATGCCGCGGACGGCGGGGGCCGCCGCCGCGGTCAGCCGGCTGAAGTAGGCGGCGTTCCGCTGCACCAGCTGGGCCGGCCGGTCGATCGCCTCCGGCCGCATTTCGGTGCCGTAGCTCAACGCCAGGCCGGTGCGCCAGATCGTTTCCGCATCGAAGTCGTCCGCCACGCAGGGCAGCGCTTCGCGCAGCAGCGTCAGTGCGGCCTGCGCGAGCGCCGCGTGCAGACGTTTGCGCACGCCGTCGTCACGGGCGTAGACCAGCCGCGACGGCTGGGCGAAGCGTCCCCAGACATAGCTCTGGAACCAGCTGCCGGTGCCGGCCTCGAAGTCGGCCAGCGACAGCACGGCGTACTTGGCCTGCAGCGTGCGGCCGGTGTCGGTGCGCAGCTGCAGCATGAATACATTGGGCGGCAGGCAGGCGTTGGCGGAGCGCAGCACGAAGCTGTCATAGGCGTCGGCGTAACGGTCGACCAGCACGTACAGGTCCACCAGTCCTTCGCCCGGATCGCCGCTGCGCAGGCAGGAACCGTAGAACATCACCGCCGCGACTGCGCCGCCGAAGCGGGCGCGCACCCGGTCGCTCAGCAGATGCAGCTCGGTCGCGACCGGCTGTCCGCATTCCAGCCCGATTTCGGCCAGTACCGCGGGAGGCGCGCCGGTCGGCGGCGAAGTCGTCATCGCCGGGCGTCAGACATCGGCCGGTCCGGTGCCGGGTGCGAACAGGCGCACCAGCGGCGGGTTGTCCTTCGCATGCGGGTCGACCCGGCTCAGCCAGGGCTGCATCTCGTGCCCGCTCTTGCTCAGCGCGATGGCCCACAGCGCACGCACCAGCAGCACCAGCGTGGAGATGGCGGTCCAGGCGGCAACCAGCACCAGGCCGGTGTCGCCGTGACCAGCCAGCCAGGACAGGCTGAGGATGACCAGATTGGGGTTACGGCGTGCCGTGATCAGGCGGTTGACCGAGTCGAACGGCCGCCAGATGAACATCGAGAACGGTGCGGCGAACTTGAAGGCGCCTTCGCACAGCCGGCCGGCGATGTAGCCGCCGATGATCACCCACAGCACGTCCCACAGCGCCAGTCCCGACTGCCAGGATGCGCCCAGCCCGATGCCCCATGCGATGTACCAGAACGGCGGATGTATCAGGTCCAGCGCGTGGTCGAGGATGTCGCCGACCTGACTTGAGGTCAGCGTGACCCGCGCCAGCTTGCCATCGACCGTGTCGAGGAAGGTCATGAACCATGCGGCCAGCAGCGCCGGACCGTAATTGCCCTGCCAGAACCACAGGCCGGCCAGAATGGCGAACACATAGCTGCCGGCGGTGACCGCGTTCGGGCTCAGGCCCAGACGGATGCACAGGTGGGTTGCCCAGCGCGCCGGCGTCGGCCATACGCAGCGCGTGATGATGTCGGTGACGCCCTTGTAGGCGCCGCTGAACAGCGCCTTTTCCAGCCGCTGCAGATTGTCCGTGCGCACCGGCGCAACCCAGGGGCGGTCGAACTTGCGCAGCTTGGCCTGCAGCCCTTCGGCCACCGTTTCCGGCGACACCGTCGCCAGACCGTCCATGGCCGGGCCGTCCAGCCGCGCCGAGCCGTGCCAGCGGCCGGCATCGCCGCGCGCGGCGACCACGGTGCCGTCGCGGGTGTCCTGCAGCGCGACCTCGGTCGCCTTCATCAGGCCGCGCATCACGCGTTCGTCGTAGGCGTAGTCGGCGCGCAGCAGCAGCACTTCGCCTGATGCGGGCAGCGGCTGCTCCTGATCGACCAGCCTTGCCTCCGGGAAACCGCGCAGCAGGCGTTCGAGCCGCTGGCGCGGCGTCAGTCCCCACAGGCGCAGCGCGCAATCGCCCACCAGATGGACATTTATGGTCATGTTGAAGATCCTGCGAAGTGATCGGGCCAGCCGGAAAGGCCGCGTAGTATAGTCATCGCATGAAGCAACCGGAACAGCGCACCCCGTCTGCCTTTGTCCTCGCGCACCTCTCGGATCCCCATCTCACCGGGCTGGACACCATCCGCTGGCAGCAGCTGCTGAACAAGCGGCTGACCGGATACCTGTCCTGGCAGAAGCGCCGTCGCCACCTGCATCTGCCCGAACGGCTGGCGCTGCTGGTGCAGGATCTTCACAGCCAGGCACCCGACCACATCGCCGTCACCGGCGACCTCACCCAGCTGGGCACTTCCGACGAATGCCGGCAGGCGCTGGCATGGCTGCGCGCACTGGGCAGCCCGGAGCAGGTGTCCGTGGTGCCGGGCAACCACGACACGTATCGGCCCGAGCATTGGTCCGGCACGATAGGGCTGTGGCGCGAGTACATGGAAGGCGTGGACGATGAGGGCGGCTTCCCCTACCTGCGCCGGCGCGGTCCGCTGGCGCTGATCGGCACCAGCACGGCGGTGCCGACCGGCGTTACGTTCGCCACAGGCCGCCTGGGCGCGCCCCAGCAGACCCGCCTGGAACGGCTGCTGGTCGCCAGCCGCGACGCCTTCCGCGTACTGCTGATCCACCATCCGCCGCAGCCGGGCGCCGCCAGCTGGCGCAAATGCCTGACCGACGCGCCGCAACTGCGGCAGGTGCTGGCGCGCCAGGGCGTGGAGCTGGTGCTGCATGGCCATGTGCACCGCCGGCGCGAGGACTGGCTGCCGGTACCCGGCGGGCGCGTGCCGGTAATCGGTGTGCCGTCGGCCTCGGTCGCCCGCGGCGACGAAACCACGGTGGCTGCCTACAACCTGTACCGCATCGAACGGCTCGCGGCCGGCTGGTCAATCACGCTGCACCGGCGCCTGATCCGGTCCGATGGATCGGTGACCGCCGACGCGCCGGTCGTGCTAACCGGGCCTGAGGTCGGGGCGGCGCAGCAGTAGCAGGGTGAGCACGAGCATGACCGTCGCCGGCAGCACGCCGGCCAGCGGCGGGCTCAGTTCGAACAGCACCGCCGTGGCGCCAGCGACCTGATTGGCCAGATACACCGCCAGGCCGGATGCCGCGCCGAGGATGAGCCGGCCGCCGAGCGCGAGGTCGCGTCCGCTGCTCAGCGTGAACGGCACCGCCAGCAGGATCATCGCGGCGGTCAGGATGGGGGCGCCGATCTTCTGCCACAGCGCGACCTCGTAGGCCGCCGCCGGCTGACCCATGCGGTGCAGGTCATTGACGTAGCGGTAGAGCTGACGCGGCGACAGGCTGGTCGTCGGCAGTACCAGTTCGTCCAGGCGCTTGGCCGAGATGATGGACTGCCAGTTCATCTGGTCCATGTGCTCGGCGATCGTCGTCTTGTCGGTCCAGTGCTTGATCTGCACGTCGTACAGCAGCCAGCCGCCGCTCTTGCTGACGTCGGCCCGGGCGGCGTGGATGTATTCCTGCAGGCTGTCGTCCTCGGCGAAGGTGAATACCTCGACGTCGACCGGCACCCGCCCCGCCCGCAGTTCGCCGACGCGCAGGATCTGCCGGTCGGTGCGCACCCACAGCACGTTTCCGCTCAGCTGGTCCTGCATGCCCGAAACGGCCTGCTTGCGCTGCTGCAGCGCCTTCTGCTGCATCGGGGACACGACGTACTGGTCGGCCGCCGCGAGCCCCAGTGCCAGGGCCAGTCCGGCACCCAGCGCCGGCATGGCGATGCGGGTGACGGTCAGTCCGGCCGCCCGCATCGCGGTCAGTTCGCTGTTTACCGACAGCTGGCCCATCCCGACGATGCCGCCGAGCAGTGCGATGAAGGGGCCCAGCTCCACTGCCCGCCGCGGCAGCAGCATCATGGTCACCAGCAGTGCCTGCGACAGCTTGTAGCTGCCCTCGCCGACGTCGTCGAGTTCGGCGATCAGGTCGAGGAAGCCGAACAGCGGCAGCAGCATCGCTGCCGCAGCGAGGAAACCGATGCCGACGGTGGCGGCGATGTAGCGGTCTATCGTGCGCATCAGGGTTTCGCGCTCCGGCGCATCAGCATGAAAAGCGCCACCGCCATCACCAGCGGGATCAGCCACAGGCCGGGCCACATCGGCAGGTTGCCCTTCTCGATCAGGTTCTTGAACATGCCGCCTGCGTAGTAGATCACCGCGAATACCGCGGTCACCGGCAGCAGCCTGGCGAAGCGGCCGCGTCGCGGCGGTGTATGGGCCAGCGGTACGGCGAGCAGGGCCAGCAGCAGCGCAGTCGGTCCGCGCGACAGCCTCCATTGCAGCTCCGCCCGGTCCGGCAGCGCCGACGAGACGGCCAGCTCGGTGGTGGGTGCCGCCTTGCGCCGGTATTCGACCGCGGACTGCACCGGCTTGAGTTCTATCGTCAGCTCGCGGAAGCGCAGCGTTCGGTCGTGCGTGCCGCTCTGGTGCAGCGAATAGCTGATGCCGTCGCGCAGCTGCAGTACCGGATGCAGCGGATCGGGGTCGGACAGCCAGGCTTCGCGGGCGCGGATCAGGTGATTGCGCTTCTTGCCGTCGCTGTAGATCAGCACGTCGCGCAGCTTGCCGTCGGCGGCATCGACCCGCTTCGCCAGAATCATCCGTCCGGTGTCGGCGTTGGTATTGAAGCGCTCGGCCTGCAGCCGGGTCAGGTCCAGATCGTTCGTCTTCTGCGCTTCCAGCGCGTAGGACTCGGTGTAGGCCCAGGGCCGTCCGTACATCGACAGCAGTCCGACCGCCACCGCGACCGGCAGCGCCAGCAGGCCGACGGCGTAGTAGGTGCGCAGCGGATTGATGCCCGCGGCCGCGATGACCACCATTTCCTGGTCGTGGTGCATGCGCCCGAGTCCTATCACCACCGAAACGTAGAGGCCGACCGGAGCGAGTACCTCAAGCGCGATCAGCACCCGGTATCCGGTGATCTTCAGCACGGTGCCGAGGCCGATGACGCCGCTGGCCGCTTCGTTCAGGTAGCGGGCCGCGGTATAGCTGGCGAAGATGACGGTCAGTACGCCCAGCAGCGCGAACAGCGGCCGGCACACTTCCCTGACGATGTAGCGATCGATCAGATGCACGAAACGGCACGCTCCGTGTGTGGCGTCATGTGTGCGACACTTCTCCGCCGCGGGCGGGCGCGAGTCGCACAGAACGGCAACGTCTGCGACTGCATCAGGATGTGACCCGTACCGCGTAAACCATTAGGAGAGGTGTGTTGAGTTCTTCGAGCGTGAATCTTCAGCCGACGCGAGCGCTGATTCTGAGTGCGGGCCAGGGGCGCCGCCTGCTGCCCTTTACGGCCGATCGTCCCAAATGTCTGATCGAACTCGATGGCCGTACGGTCCTCGAGCGGCAGATCGACAACCTGCGGGCCGGCGGCATCGACCACATCACCGTGGTCACCGGTTACGGCGCGGCCCAGGTCGAGCAGGTGCTGGAGCGCCGCTACGGTGCGGGCACCATACACACCCTGTTCAACCCCTTCTTCGAGGTGGCGGACAACCTTGCCAGCTGCTGGATGGCGCGGCAGGCGATGGTGGACACCTTCATCATTCTCAACGGTGACACGCTGTTCGACCTGCCGGTGCTGCAGCGGCTGCTCGAGGCGCCACCGCGGCCGATCACGCTGGCCATCGACTGCAAGGCCCTCTACGACGCCGACGACATGAAGGTGTGCGTCGAGGGTGACCGGCTGACCAAGGTCGGCAAGACGCTGCCGCTGGACAGCGTCGATGGCGAGTCGATCGGCATGATGTGCTTCCGCCCGGAAGGCGGCGAACTGTTCCGCGTCGCGCTGGAACGGGCCATGCGCACGCCGGAGGCGCTGAAGCGCTGGTACCTCAGCATGATCAACGAAATCGCCGGCAGCACCGGACAGGTGTTCGTGCAGTCGATCGAGGGCCTGGGCTGGGGTGAGCTGGACTTCCCGGCCGACCTCGATGTCGCGCGCGTCCTGGTGCGCGAATGGGACAGCAGGGCGGTTCAGCGCTGACCCCAGGGTTGACCTCAAGGCCGGCACGACGCGGCCGCCCTTGCGGCCAGCGCCGCTTCAACCAGTGCATGGTCGGCCGGGGTGTCGACATCGACCGCTGCTTCTGCAAACGGCAGCACCACGGCACCCACGCGCACGCCCAGTCGCGCTGACAGGCGCGCCAGCGCCTGCTCCAGCGTCAGCCGACCGGCCAGGTAGCGCAGCACGGCCACCCAGCCGAAGGCGCCGGCGATCACCCGCCACGGTTTCTTGCGCTGCTGCTCGACGCGGCGCCAGAACGGCGCCAACCGGCGGCTTTCCGGTGTGGCGAAGGCAAACAGATTGCAACTGCAATACGGGCCGCCGCGCAGGCGGGTCGCCGTGCGCCGCGTGCCGGGAAAGCCGGCCTGCACCGTTTCCAGCCTGGCCATGCCGACCAGGAAGTCGCAGCCGCTGGCCCGGGCTTCGCGCAGGAAATGATCCACGATCTCAGGGCTGAGCAGCGCGTGATCGGCCGTGGTCAGCAGCACGGGCTGTTCTGCCGCCTGAGCGTTCAGGCCGCGCAGCGCGCTGGCGCTCGGTGAGCTGTCGGGCTCGACCCAGCCGATGTCGCCGGTGCTGACCATGGCGTTCAGGTCGGGGTCGCCCTGAAGCAATGCCCGCGGCGGGCCGACCAGGGTGATACGGTCGACGCTGGCGCTGTCAGCCAGTGCCTGCAGCACGCGTTTCACCATCGGCACGCCGCCGACCGGCGCCAGCGCCTTGCACGGCGTGCCGGCGGCTGCGGCCACCGCATCGCCGGCGCGACGGTCTGCCGCCAGCACCACCGCGGCCCAGCGCAGCGGCTCAGACATGTTTTTCATAGACCCGATAGCGTTTGTAAGGCTTGGCGCTGATGTGCTCGAGGATGTTGCGCATGCCCGAGTTGTCCTCGAGTATCCAGGACATCTCCAGCGATTCCATATTGTTCCTGAGCAGCGCGAACTTCATCGCCTCGGTCAGCAGCAGCGCCAGGACGGTGCCCAGCCGGCTGAAATGCTTGCCCCGGCGTACGCCCATCAGCGGTACCCGGGCGCTGCGCGGCGGACGCACCTTGAGCCGCCACAGCAGGCGCAGCCAGCCGAAAGGCAGCAGGCGGCCGTGCAGCGGCGCGACCGCCTCGTTCAGATTGGGCATGCCGACGATGAAACCGGCCGGTTCGCCGTCGACCTCGGCGATCATGATCATGTCCGGCGGCACCAGCAGCTTCAGATTGCTGCCGAGCTCGCGGAATTCCGCTTCGGTGAAAGGAATGAAGCCCCAGTTCTCCGCCCACGCGTCGTTGAAGATGTCGCGCAGCGTCATCAGCTCGACATCGAATCGGCTCTGGTCAAGCTGCCGTATCCGTATCCGGTCGCGCATGCGGTCCATCATCCGCTGCATGGCAGGCGTGTAGCTGATGTCGGGCGGCCGCATCCAGTAGGCCAGCAGATCCTTGGCGCCGCGGTAGCCGAGCGCCTCCAGCCGGGGGCCGTAGTATGGGGCGACGTGTCCCATCATCATCATGGGCGGCGTGTCGAAGCCGTCCACCAGCAGGCCGCTTTCCTCGTTGATGGTCAGGCTGAATGGCCCGGTGATGCGGTGCGTGCCGCGCTGCTGCAGCCACTCCTCCGCCGCAGACATCAGCGCGGCGAACACGGCGGGGTCATCCACCGCGTCCAGCATGCCGAAATGCCCGGTGTCGGCGCCATGCCGTTCGCGGTGCAGGGTGTCGATCTGCGCGCTGATGCGGCCGACCGGTTCGGTACCGGACCACGCCAGCCAGCCCTGCCAGGTCACATGTTCGAACGCCGGATTCTTGTTCGAAAGATGCATTCGGCGCTCCAGATGCAGCGGTTCTATCCACTGCGGATCGCCGCGGTGCAGCCGTCCAGGCAGGCGTATGAATGTTTCGAGGTCGGCGCGGTTGCGCAGCGGTCTGACGACGAGGGGCCCCTGCGGGCCGGAAAGTGGCGGATTCACGGGCGGCACGGTTGTTCGCGGTCGTTCGGACTTCCGCGGGACGGCACTGTTTTTGGAGCGCTCATGTTACCGGATGTCGGCTCCTCCGAAGCCCGGCCGGCGACGGATACCGGCGGATTGCCGCCGTTTCACCGAAACGACCGCAGGCCTGCACCCTGCAATGTGCGGCGCCGTTGCCGCGTTCCGTCGCGGTGTTTCCCCGGGCAGTCATGCCCGTTTCGACCAATCCCTCTGTGGAAAACTCAAATATTGCTGTATGATCAATGTCTTGCAAAGTGTTTAGAAAGATTCGTCAGTGCAGGCTGTTCCGGAGGATGCGTTGTCGGCCACCATGCGCAAGTTCGGCGCGCCTGGAAGCGTCGTCCGTGACTACACCAGCTGGTCCGTGCTGCTCCGTCCCAAGCAGGTCACGCTCGGCTCGCTGGTGCTGATCGCGAAGGAGGCGGTGACCGCCTGGCCGATGCTCAGCGCGGCGGCCTTCGCCGAACTCAAGGTGGTCACCACCGACGTGGAACGGGTGCTGAAGCAGGTGTTCGATCATGACAAGATCAATTACCTGATGCTGATGATGGTCGACCCGGACGTTCACTTCCACGTGATTCCGCGCTACGGTTCGGCGCGTACCTTTGCCGGCCGCGAATTCGTCGATCCGGGGTGGCCCGGCCCGCCCTGCCTTGATCAGGCCAACGACACCGGCGAATCTGTTAACATTTTGTTACGTGATGAACTGATACGATCTTGGCCTACTTGATGCGAGCGGTCGCAAGTGCGTCAATGCGACAATGATGTCATGCCCGCGCGGGACGCTTGGAATTGAATCGTTTATAACTACAGAGTGCTACATGATCGTTACGCCCAGCCCGAACCAGTCTCTGCCCCAGCGGCTGGCCGATTTTTCGACCCTGAGCGAGTCACTCGATTACGCAGCCCTGGGCCAGACGGGCGTCAATTTCTATGACGGCCGCTATCGCCTGACGGCGGCGGTGCCGTACGCCGAACTGCGGCTGCAGGCATTGGCGATGGCAAAGCGCCTGCACGGGCTCGGCCTGAAGCGTGGCGACCGCGTTGCGGTGATCGCCAACACCTCGCCGGCATTCATGGAAATTTTCTATGGCTGCCAGTACGCCGGTTTCGTGCCGGTTCCGCTGCCGGTTCCGGCCGGTCTCGGCAATCGCGACATCTACGTCACCCGTCTGCGCGGACTGCTTGAAAGCTGTGGTGCGGCCGTCGTCGTGGCGCCGGCCGAGATGCTGCCGCTGGCTGCCGACGCGGCGAGCGGGCTGCCGATCACCTTCCTCGGTTCGTGCGACGAACTGCGTGCGCGTCCCGCAGCCGATGTCGTGCTCGAGCCGTCGAAGCCGGACGAACTCGCTTACCTGCAATACACCTCGGGCAGCACCCGTTTCCCGCGTGGCGTGATGGTGACCCAGCGGGCTGCCATGGCCAATCTGCAAGGCATTGTCGGACCGGCCGGACTGGCGGTCCGGCCCGGCGATCGCGCGGTCTCCTGGCTGCCCTACTACCATGACATGGGGCTTGTCGGTTTCGTGCTCGGCCCCATGGTGTCGCAGCTGTCGGTGGACTACCTGGGAACCCACGATTTCGCGATGCGACCGCGGCAATGGCTGCGCCTGATCAGCGAGAACCGCGGCACCATCTCGTTCGCACCGCCGTTCGGCTATGACCTGAGCGCGCGCCGTGCGCGCTCCGATGACGTCGAGTCGCTCGACCTGTCCTGCTGGCGCGTTGCCGGTGTCGGCGCAGAGCCGGTTCGTCCGGGCATCCTGCAGCAGTTCGCTGACCTGATGGCACCGGCCGGTTTCGACCGGCGTGCCTTCCTGCCGTCCTACGGGCTGGCGGAAGCCGCACTGGCGGTCAGCTTTCCGCGTCAGGGTTCGGGCGTGCAGATCGATCGGGTCGACCGCCTCGAACTCGAGCGCCACGGGCGCGCGGTCCCGTGCAGTGACAGCTACGAGGCTGCGAGCACCTTCGTCAACTGTGGTCACGTGCTGCCTGGGCATGAACTCGTCATTCTTGACGATGATGACCGGAAGCTGCCGGAAGGCGAGATCGGCCGCGTCAAGGTGCGCGGGCCGAGCGTGATGTCCGGCTATTTCGGTGATCCGGTCACGACCGGCGAAGTGCTCGACAAGAATGGCTGGCTCGATACCGGCGATCTGGGCTACCTGCGCAATGGCGAACTGTTCATCACCGGACGGCGCAAGGACCTGATCATCGTGCACGGCCGCAACATCTGGCCCGAGGATCTCGAACATCTGGCCGAGCGCCAGCCGGAAGTCCGCACCGGCGACGCGATCGCCTTCCTGGTGCCTGGCGATCCCGATCCGCAGGTGGTGGTGCAGGTCGAGTGCAGGCTGACCGATCCGGAACAGCGCGAAAGCCTGACCGATCGTCTGGCCAAGCTGATCTTCAGCGATGTCGGCGTCCGCTGCTGGGTGCAGCTGGTGCCGCTGCATTCGTTGCCGCGCACGTCGTCCGGCAAGCGCTCGCGCGCCGAGGCCTGTCAGCGCTTCCTGAAGTGGCAGGCTGCCGGCGATACGATGAAACTGGCCGCCGCGGCCCGCTAGATCTCATGCCGTCGTGCGTCCGGTGAGGACGATCGCGCTGACCGGTGCCACCGGCTTCATCGGTGGTGTCTTCCTCCGTCATCTGCTTGGTCAAGGCTACCGTGTGCGTGCGCTCAGCCGGCGTCCGCGCGAACCGGTTGACGGCGTCGAGTGGATACCCGGTTCGCTTGAGGACGATGCAGCGCTTGCTGCCCTGGTGGCGGGCGCCGATGCTGTCGTCCACTGTGCCGGGGCGGTACGCGGTGCCAGCGCCGAGTCCTTCGTCCGCACCAATGTCGATGGCAGCCGGCGTCTGGTCGAAGCCGCCCGCGCTGGCGGGCAGTGCGGCCGTTTTCTGCTGATTTCGTCGCTGGCGGCGCGGCATCCCGAACTGTCCTGGTATGCGGCTTCCAAGCGCGAGGCTGAGCGCGTCGTGGCCGAAGCCGCCGGTGACATGGCGCTGACCGTGTTCCGCCCGACCGCGGTCTATGGGCCGGGCGACCGCGAACTGCGTCCGCTGTTCGAATGGCTGCTGCGCGGCTGGCTGTTCATCCCCGGCAGTGCGTCGGGCCGGGTCAGCTTCATCCATGTCGACGATCTTGCCGCCGCGGTGACCTGCTGGCTGGCGGCGTCCGAGCCGCTGTCCGGTGTGTTCGAATTGCATGACGGCCGGCCGGGCGGATACGACTGGCTGGCGATCGGGGCTGCTGCGGAGCAGGCCAGGCGCGGGCCGGTACGCCGGGTCGTGATTCCGCCGGGCCTGCTGACGGCCGTTGCCCACATCAATCTGGCATTGAGCCGCCTGTTCGGAGGTGCGCCGATGCTGACACCGGTCAAGCTGCGCGAGCTTCGGCATCCGGACTGGTCGTGCAATAATTCCGCGCTCGAACGCGTCATGGACTGGACGCCGCGACTCCAGCTGGCGCAAGCGCTGCAGGAGAGACGGTTCTAGCCGGGCGCAGCAGGCTGGCGAAAACACAAGAGTCCCTCATCGATGACATCGCAAGAACAGGTTCTGCAACGGCTTTTCGTCCATCTCGGCCGGCTGGTGCGGGATAAGGCAGCGATCCACCCGGACGTGGATCTGGTCCAGGAACTCGGCCTCGACTCCATCGAGGTGATGAACATGCTGATGGAGATCGAGGACGAGTTCGACATCTCCGTTCCACTCAACGTGCTGGCCGAGGTGCGCACCCCGGCGCAGCTGGCGCAGGCGATCTGCGGGTTGCTGGAGGCGGGCGAATGACGCTGTTCGACAAATTCAGCAAGCTGGCGCAGGACAGGGCCGCGCTGATCCAGGACAAGCAGAAGAGTCCGTTCGGAACGCGCATCGACCAGATCTATTCGCCGACTGAAGGCCGCGTCGGCGATCGCCGCGTGGTGCTGGCCGGCACCAACAACTACCTTGGCCTGACCTTCGATCCGGACTGCATCGCCGCCGCGCGTCATGCGCTGGAGGAGGAGGGCACCGGTACCACCGGGTCGCGCATGGCCAACGGCACCTACGGCAGCCACTGGGCGCTGGAGGCGGAACTGGCCGAATTCTTCGGCCGCCGTTCGGCCATGGTGTTCTCCACCGGCTACCTGGCCAATCTGGGCACCATAGGTACCCTGGCCGGTCCGGAAGACATCGTGCTGCTCGATGCCGACTGCCATGCGAGCATCTACGACGCCTGCCGCATGGGCGGCAGCCAGGTGATCCGCTTCCGCCACAACGACGCGGCCGACATGGAAAAGCGCCTGCGCAGGTTGGGCGACCGCGCGCGCGACACGCTGATCGTGGTCGAAGGCATCTACAGCATGCTGGGTGACCAGGCACCGCTGGCCGACATCGTCGACGTCAAGCGCCGTCTTGGCGGCTTCCTGATGGTGGACGAAGCCCACTCGGTCGGTGTGCTCGGCGAGCATGGCCGCGGACTGGCGGAAGCTGCGGGCGTCGAGGCCGACGTGGACATGATCGTGGGCACGTTCAGCAAGAGTCTGGGCGCCATCGGCGGCTTCGCCGTGAGCCAGCATCCGGAACTGGATCTGCTGCGCTACGCCAGCCGCCCCTACATTTTCACTGCCTCATCCTCGCCGTCGTCGATCGCCTCGGTGCGGGCCGCGCTGAAGGTGATGCAGGCGCGTCCGGAACTGCGCCAGCGCCTGTGGGACAACGCCGGCCGCCTCTACAGCGGTCTGGCAGCGCTCGGCTATTCGCTGGGGCCGCAACTGGGCCCGGTGGTCGCCGTCACGCTGGGTTCGCCACAGGAAGGCGTGGCGTTCTGGAATGCGCTGATCGAACACGGCGTCTACGTGAATCTGGTGCTGCCGCCGGCCAGCCCGGGCGGGCAGGCACTTGTGCGGGTGAGCGTCAGCGCCGCGCACAGCTTCGAGCAGATCGACCGCATCGTCGAGGCCTTCGATCGCATGCGTCCTCTGGTCGCCAGCGGCGAGCCGGCCTCGGCTCAGCTGGTCGAAGGCGCAGCGTCCGCCGGCTGAAAAGGTCGCACGCTGCGATAAAGGCTGGCCGGTCGTCGCATGAGACATCCGACGGCCGGTATCGCTACAGCGGCATTGCCCGTCCGGTCAGAAACAGCCGTCTGACGGCCGTCACGGTACGCTCCAGATCCTGGATGGCGGGCGGTGACGTCACCGGCTTCGGGTCGTCCAGCGGCCGGGCCAGCCCGCGCCAGCGCAGCGCTTCGTGCAGAAGCGCCAGATCGCGCGGCGGTCGCAGCACACCGCTGGCGATCACGTCGTCCAGCCTGCGGCCTAGATTGTCCTGCTGGCGCGGCGTGCCGCGCTCACCCAAGCGGCCGTGCGGACGTCCGATGAGCTTGAGCAGGAAAGCGCCCGGATCGAAGCGATCGGGCTTCGGGTGCGGCAGCGCCACGTAGCGTACCGGGCGTCCCGTGATGCAGGCGTCGGCGAGCATCGAGGCGCTGTCGCCGGTGACGATGATCTCGTCCGCAAGTCCGAGAAAAGCCGCGTAGGGGTTGTCCGGATCGTCCCGGCGCCAGCGGTGTCGCACGCCGGGTATCTCCGAGTCGCCGACCAGTATGTCTGCCGCTGTCCGCGGAGTGCGAGGACTGGTGGAAATCAGCAGCGAACCGCCAGATGTGCGGGCCAATACCTCCGCTTGTTCGCGTATGCGGCGGGCCGTGTCGTCACCGAGCAGGCTGGTGGCACTGTTGCCGCCGGCCAGCAGCGCGATGCGGGGGCGCGGCAGCGCTTCCACCCGCGTACGCCAGCGGGCCAGCGCAGCTTCCGCCTGTCCCGGCTGCGGCCGGTTGAGCGGCAGCATGTTGTGCAGGACATTGTCCCGTGACGGCAGCCGGTACTGTGGCGTGGTGACGACGAGATCGAAGGCGTCGAGCGGCGCGCGCGGGCGGCCGAGGTGCACCAGCCGCGCGGCATTGCCCGACTGCTTGCGGATCCAGCGGGCGACCGGCGCGCTGCGGCCGCCGGACGCCAGCACCAGATCGGGCCATGGCGCAGCGAGCGGATCCGAATGGCGCTGGTCTAGTTGCAGCAAGGATGCGCCCTGCAGCCAGGGCGGTACGGTCCGTCCGCCCTTGAACACAAGTTTGCGTCTTTCGCTCGGCCAGCCAAGTGCTTCCGCCAGCGTCAGCAATTGCTGGTTGTCGCCTTCGTGCCGGCCCAGCAGCACCCATACCGTGGGTGGGCTGTCGGCCGGTTGATAGCGGAAGCGCCGGCGCGGGATTCCGGATTCGACCAGATCAAGCTGCCAGGCCACGCCGGGGTGCTGTCCCGCCGCGGCCGCCAGACGTTCGCGCCACCAATCGGCCGGACGCAGCAGTCGAGCCGGCGCCGGGCGGTCGCTGGGCGCTGTGGCCTGGCGCAGGTCTATCCGCAGATGCACGGCGTGGCGCGCCAGCGAGAACACGGCTTCGAGAAACCACGGAATGTCGTCGGTTGTCAGCCACTCGAGCACGCCGCTGACCGACACGGCGGCGATCGGCCCGGTCGGCCACTGCGCGCTCAGAGCCGGGTTGAAACCGCCGGACGACTCGGTCGCTGCCGCATCCAGCGTGAAGCGCAGAGCCGGTTCGTCGATCCCGAGCGCACTCAGGAAATCACGCGCTTCGGCCGGAATGTCTGTCGGCATCGGGCGTGCTGCCGCGCGTCGATCGGACAGCAGCCGGCGGTAGGCGCCGCTGGGCCGCTCGCGGGTGAACGGTTGATAGTCCTCGGCGTCGGCTTCCCGTTCCAGTTCGAACCAGAGATCACCCAGCGGATGCGGGTGGTAGGAGTAGGCCTCGGGAGTAGGCCGCCACGGCTGCAGGTGCAGCGTCGTGTAATGCAGCAGTTTCGACACGCCTGCCTCGTATTCGAAATCACGGGCATTCCAGCCGGCCGCGAGCGGTCCCCACTGCCCCGGTTCGGCGGCCGGGGCCTGTATCAGTGCGCGCTTGCCGCGCCCGCGCGCGGTGCCGATGTTCCACAGCGGCAGCATGCGCGCGCAGTCCATCAGCGCCACCGAGGTGTCGATCATGGCGACGGCAAGGTAGCCGTGATCGTCCATGTCGAGGTCGAACAGCTCGGCGGGGTCGGTCAGATAGATCTGGGCGACGTCGTTGTAGATGGCGCGGCCGCTGCCACCGGCCAGTTCCGGTATGGCGAAGCGGTACTGGGTGAAGCCGGTGCGCCAGAGCCGGCGGTCGAAGCCGGGCAGATCCTTCATCAGGAAGACCTGATACACCCGGGCCGGATCGCGAAACTTGCGTACCGTGTAGAGGAAGATGCGCTCGGCGCGCTGCTGCGCTTCCTCGCTGCCGAGAAAGATGCGCACCGGCGGTTTGCCGCTCGGTGCGATGCCGGGAGCGACGTCGAAGGTGATGCAGTCCAGCGCCAGTGCCTCGGCTGTCTGCAGGGCTGCTGCGGTGGCTGGTTCGGAAATGCCGGGTGCTGCGTTCATGAGCATCCTTCGTTCAGCGTAAGCGGGATTTTGCCTCAGCACTTGTTCGGCACGTACTGGCCGGAACGAGCAAACGGCGTGAGTGTTGAGGCATGTCAGTGCGCAGATCGATGGCTGCCGTCGACGAAGCGTCCGGCATCCAGCGTCAGCACGCGCTGCATGCGCTCGAAGGCGCGCGGACGGTGGGCGATCAGGATGACGGTGCGACCCGGCGCGTGCTCGCTCATCAGCGCGTCGATCACGCGCGCCTCGGTGTCGGCGTCGAGCGCCGAGGTGGCCTCGTCGAGCAGCAGGATCGGTGCGTCGCGCAGTACCGCACGTGCGATGCCGACCCGCTGGCGCTGCCCGCCGGACAGGCTGTGTCCCTTCTCGCCGACCGGACTGTCGAGCCCCTCCGGCAGCTGCGCGATCACGTCATCCAGCTTGGCGATGCGGCAGGCGCGCAGGATGTCCGCCATGCCGACCTCCCGGCCCAGCGTCAGGTTGTCGCGCAGCGACAGGCTGAACAGTTCGGTCTCCTGCGGTACCACCGCGATCCGGTGCAGCAGCGCGTCGGGCCGGATGTCGGACAGCGGCAGGCCATCGACCGACAGCCGTCCCGATTCCGGCGGATAGAGTGCGAGCAGCAGCTTGACCAGCGTGCTCTTGCCGGAGCCGGAGCGGCCCGCGATGCCGATGTGCTCGCCGCGCGCGATGCGGAAGTCGAGCGGGCCGAGCACGCGCCGGCCGTCGTGCGAGAAGGTGAGCGCTTCGGCCTGCAGCGCCTGCCAGTCGGCCGGCCAGTCCTGCGTGCCCGGTTGCGCGGTCTGTGCGGCGAACAGCGGCATCATGCGACCGAGGTTGGAGGTGCGTTCTATCATCGTCTGCACGCGGTCGGTCATGTCCATCGACGCTTCGCGCAGGGTGTTGAAGTAGGCGCTGTAGGTGAGCACCATGCCGACCGACAGTCCGCCCTCCATCACGCCGCGGGCCACGCCGTAGATGTACAGCGCCCAGGCCAGCGCGGTGTGCAGCTGGAACAGCATCCACTTGGTATTGGTCAGCCGCAGCCGCCGGTAGGCGAAGTCGCGGGCCGCCTGTTCGCGCGCGGCGACGCGGGCCGTCATGTCGGCGCCGGCATTCATCGCCTTCACCGACAGGATGTTGGCCGCGCTTTCGACGAAGCTGCCGCTGGCGTTTTCCATCGAGGCGTTGATCTGGTCCGACAGCTTCGCGATGCGCCGGTAGAAGAACCACTCGATGAAACCGAGCACGCCGCAGTAGTACAGGAAGAAGAACACCGTGGCCGGATGCAGCAGCATGCAGGCGATCAGCGCGCCGAAGAAGGCGCCGGCCGCCGTCAGCAGCGCATTGACCAGTTCGCCGGTCCAGTCGCGTACCGCATCGGCGCCGGTGAGCACGCGCTGTGCCTTGTTGCCGGTACTTTCCTTCTGGTGCCAGCCGAGCGAGAAGCCGATCAGACGCTCGAAGCCCCACACCTTGGCGCGCATCCGTGCGTCGATCGCCATGCGGCCGATCACGCGCTTGGTCGACAGCCGCACGAGCGCGACGCAGGCATGCGCCACGCCCAGCGTGCCGATGGTCAGGTACATCGGCGCCAGGTCCGCCCCCGGTCGCCAGGCGATCAGGAAGTCGGCGACGCGGCCGATCAGGTACGGCGGCAGCATCGGGTAGAACTGCACGATGCCCAGCACGCAGATGAAGAACAGGTAGCGGCGGCGGTCGGTATCGAGAAAGTACCCGATCACGCCGGGCACGCGGGTCAGCGGGAAGCGCTCGTCGGGGCGCATGGTGCGGAGCTTGCGTGACAAAGCGCCATTATCGCGCCGTGACGCCGCGATCACGCGGCCTGCCCGAACGGGTGGGCGGACAGGCGACGGTATATCGGTGGATTCTGGGTAGAATCGGCTGCGACTTCACTCCCCGATTCCCATCATGCGCAATACTGCCGTCCTGCTGATCGCCTGCCCCGACAAGAAGGGGCTGGTCGCCGCCATCGCCAATTTCCTGCTCAGGCACAACGCCAACATCCTGCATGCCGACCAGCATCAGGACAGCGCGGCCGGCCTGTTCCTGATGCGTGTCGAATGGTCGCTCGACGGCTTCGACCTCGGCCTGCACAAGTTCGACGAGGCATTTGCGCCGATCGCTGCCGAACACGATATGAACTGGAAGCTGTCGCTGTCCAGCGTCAAGCCGCGCATGGCCATCTTCGTGTCGAAGTTCGACCACTGTCTGGCCGACCTGCTGCACCGTCACCATGCCGGCGAGCTGTACTGCGACATCCCGCTGATCATCAGCAACCACCCGGACACCCACTGGCTGGCGGAGACCTACAACATTCCGTTCCGGCAGATCACCGTCACCAAGGAAAACAAGGCCGAGGCCGAAGCGCAGCAGCGCGCGCTGCTGGAGGCGCACCACGTCGATTTCTTCGTGCTGGCGCGCTACATGCAGGTGCTGTCGCAGGATCTGATCGCGCACTATCCGGGGCGCATCATCAATATCCACCACTCCTTCCTGCCGGCCTTCCACGGCGCCAAGCCGTATCACCGCGCGTTCGAACGCGGCGTCAAGTTGATCGGCGCGACCTCGCACTATGTGACCGAGGTGCTGGACGACGGCCCCATCATCGATCAGGACGTCACGCGCATTTCCCATCGCGACGATCTCGATACGCTGGTGCAGAAGGGCGCCGACCTGGAGAAGGTGGTGCTGTCACGTGCCGTGAAGTGGCATATCGACAACCGCGTTCTGGTGTACGGCAACAAGACGGTCGTATTCGACTGAGGTGCGGAGCATGTGGTCGGAAGACCATGCCTGGGCCTTCAGGGAGACAGGAGATCCGACTATCCCGGCGGGCGCCGGTTACTGACCCGCGCCCGAGCGTGGCGGGTTGCCCGCAGCAGGCAGCATGACATCCCGTGCGACGTCCTCGATGCGACGACGCTGCGCGCGTGCGGTCTTGCGCAGCACCTCGAAGGCCGGCTGGCGCTGCAGTTGCAGGCGTTCCATCAGGATGCCCACGGCGATGCTGATCTCGCGCCGCTCGTCGAGTGCGCGCTGCAGATGTGTTTCGGTGTCGCGCAGCTGACGGATGTCTTCGGCGCGGGCGAGCGCGGTGCGCAGCGCCGGCAGCAGCTGTTCGATATCGACCGGCTTGATCAGATAGGCAAGCGCTCCCTTTTCGACTGCGCTGCGCACCCGGCCCGGGTCGCCGAATGCAGTCAGGAAGATCGCGGGCAGTACGTGACGCTCGTGCAGCAGCCCTGCCAGCTCCAGCCCGGTCATTCCGGGCAGGTGTTCGTCGAGAATGGCCAGATCGAAGTCATGTGCGTCGAGCAGCGCCTGCGCGTCCTCGCCCGAACAGGCCACGACGACCGTGTAGCCGTTCTGCCGCAGACCGGCGGCCAGCGTGGCAGCGATCAGGCGGTCGTCCTCGACCAGAAGAATCCGATAGCCGTTACTGCTTGAATCAGACATTGCCTTGGTTTCCTGCATAGGTGCCGTGAGCCTCGATGATCGGCGGCAGCAGCACGAGACGGGTGACAACCCGTCCGTCCTGCTGACTGAATTCAAGCTCTGCATGCTCCGCGGGCAGCAGTTCCAGTCCCTGCCCCAGCCCGCGGCGGGCTGCAAAATCAAATGTATGCGGAAGAGCGCCGGGGTTACTGACCTGGATCAAGGCGCGATCGGCATTGCCCGAAAACGCAAGCTCGATCGGACGGAAGTCCGCGGCGCCATTGCTGCACTGGTGCTTCGCTGCATTCATCAGCAGCTCGTTGAGCACGATCGCCAGCGGCACCGTTTCGGATTCGGTCAGCATGACCGGACATTCGTGCTGGTGGCACAGTTTCAGATCCACCTTCGCGTCGAACAGGCCTTCGATGCCGCTGGCGATCATCGGCAGCAGGTCGCGCAGCAGCACCGGTGCGCCGGTGGTGCTGCTCTGCAGCTCGTGGATCACTGCAATCGAGCGCACCTGACCTATGGCACCGGTCAGCGCCGATGCCAGTGCCGGATGCTGCCCCGCGCACCGACGCAGCAGGCCGATCACGCCCTGCAAGCTGTTCTTCATGCGGTGATGCACTTCGCGCACGAGCATTTCGCGCTGCCGCTGCGCCTGTGCCAGCCGTTCCGCCTCGGCCTGCTTGCGCTCGGTGATGTCTTCGGCGACGCCGGCCGCCAGCGTCTGTCCATCGTCGCCGCGCCACGGAAAGCTGCGTCCGTGCAGCCAGCGCACGCCGCCATCGGCGCCGCTGATGCGCAGTTCGACCTCGGCCGGCTCGCCGCGGGCCTGTGCGGCGAGAAAGGTTTCGAACAACGGCCGGTCGGGAGGCACGATGGATTGTGCCCAGCAACTGATGCCACTGCCTGTCGAACAGCCGGACAGGCGCGCCAGTTCGGCGAATGCCGGGCTTACATAGGTCACCGTACCGCTCGCCGGATCGCAGATCCAGAAAATTTCCCGGATGTGTTCCGCCAGCAGATAGAAGTGCTGCTGCGTAGCGTGCAGATCGGTTTCCGCCCGCTTGCGCGCACGTATGTCACGCACCACGGCGATGACCGTGGGCTGGCCGCCAGTCGTGATGACGGAGCCGACGACGTCAACGGCGATCCGGTCGCCGTTCGAGGCGACGGCGATACCGTCCAGATAGCGCGAGATACCATCGCGGGCGACCTCGTCAAAGCAGGCGGCGACGCGTGCTTCTTCCGATGGCGGATAGAGCATGGACACATGGTGTCCGGCAACGTCCGTGTTCGCATAGCCGAGCAGCGCCGTGGCGGCCTGGTTGATCTCCACCAGAGTACCGTCCGGCCGCATCAGAAGCAGTGCGTCGGCAATGCCGTCGAACAGGCTGCGCCAGGAAGCTTCGGTCGGGTTTATGACAAAAGAGTCAATTGCAGGCGTGTTCCAGCACGGCGTGGTGCCGATATGGCCTGCTTCGGCAGACGGTGCAGCGTGTGCGAATGGAGTTTTCCGCGCGGTCATGGGCCCCCGCAATCCTTGTTCATTTGACGCAATCGTCCTTCGATTGGTCTGCGCGGAGGCCGGGCGCAGTAAAAACCCCTAGTCGAAGGTGGGGGTACGCAGTGCAGTTATCCAGTGCGTTTCCGCGGCAAAGTGTAACGCAAGCGCGACCGATTCCAGCCGCGGACTGGCCGCGCGTTCAGAGTCGCTCGGCCAGCACCAGGGCCCAGACCAGCGCCACGTTCGCCAGCGCAATCATCACGGCGGCTGAACCGATGTCCTTGGCGCGTTTGGCCAGCAGGTGATTTTCCAGGGAAATCCGGTCCACCGTCGCTTCGATCGCGGAGTTGACCAGTTCGAACATCAGTACGAGCAGCACGCTGAAGGTCATCAGTGCGCGTTCGATGCCGGTGTCGCCAAGCCAGATTCCGAGCGGAATCAGCACGCAGGACAACAGCAGTTCCTGGCGGAATGCGTCCTCGTGGCGGAACGCAGCCCTGAGGCCGTCGGCGGAATACCCTGCAGCATTCATAACCCGGCGCAGACCGGTCTTGCCCTTGAACGGACTTTCTTCCATCGGGGTTGTACTCGGCGTGTTTGCAGGCACCGGCTGGTGCCTGCGGCAGAAACTTAACGCAATGCCGCCAGTGCGGCGGCGTAATCCGGTTCCTGCCTGATTTCGGGAACGAGCTCGGCGTGCACCACCGTGTCGTTCTCGTCCAGTACGACCACGGCACGCGCAGTCAGTCC
Organism: Betaproteobacteria bacterium; assembly: GCA_020621405.1. Classification (GTDB taxonomy): domain Bacteria; phylum Pseudomonadota; class Gammaproteobacteria; order Burkholderiales; family Rhodocyclaceae; genus Methyloversatilis. The sequence goes on along the minus strand of JAHRYN010000002.1, from coordinate 618,674 downwards.
GGCCAGCGGGCCGTCGAGGATCTCGACGCCGTAGTTGGCCATGAATTCGCGGCCGCGCAGTGTCGACAGCGACAGCACGTTGGCCAGCCCCTCGGTCTCGCAGAAACGCTTCATCGCGAACGGCAGGTCGGCCGAAATGACCAGCACGGCGGTATTGGCCATTTTTCCGGCCTGTTCGTTGAATTTGCGCGTCGAGGTCTGGCAGACCGGCGTATCGAGACTGGGCACGATGTTCAGCACCTTGCGCCTGCCGCCCAGGCTGGCCAGCGTGATGTCGGCGAGGTCGGTGCCGACCAGCGTGAAGGACGGCGCCTTGCTGCCGCGCACGGGGAAGTGGCCGGCCAGATGGAGGGTGTTGCCGGCCAGGGTGACGGTCTGGGTCATCTCGAGTTCCTTGGTAGGGGAGCGCACTGCGTGTCGGGCGGATCGCCGTGCCGGCTCAGGGATAGAAGGCGTAAAGACGGTAGCCGCTGGCACCGCTGTCGGCCGGGTCGATCAGCACGCTGACCGCCTGTTCCGATTCAGCACCGAATTCGCCGGCGCGCGCGTCCGGTGGCAGAAATTCCGCTGGCGTCAGCACGCGGCGGACCACCGCGCGATCCGCCGTATCGGTCAGCGTCAGTTCCAGGTGCGGCCAGGCTTGCGGGAAGGCGGCCCGATTGTGCAGCAGCGCCGACAGACGCAGCAGAGGATCATGCCCGGCTTCCGGCGTCAGTTCGGATGATTCGATGCTGACCTGGTCCGACTGGCGAGGCGCCGGAATGGTGCAGCCCAGCCTGGCGCAGCTGCTTTCGAGCAGCGGTTTGAGTCCGGGCTGGGCCTGCGCGATATCGGTGCGGAAGTGATAGACGAGCTGGGCAGCGGCGGTCAGGACGAGCGCTGCGCAGCCGAAGGCACACACGGCTGTCTTCAGTACACTGCGCGGCGCAACGGCCTGATCGCCGTACAGCTCGCGCCGGATGCGCTGCATCGCGGGGTCGCGCACCGGTTCGAGTGCGGGCGGTGGGTCCAGCAGCGGGTCGCGCCCGGCCACTGCTTCGTTCGGTGATGGCCTCGTCGGCTTGACCGGCTGTTCCAGGCTGGCAATGTCCAGCGGCTGCGTGACGTCGGGATCGAGTGGCTGCTCTGGCTCGACCGGTGACGGTTCGACGGTCTGTTCCCCGCTTGCCGACAATGGGGCGTCAGCGGGGAGTTCGCCTGCCTGGTCGGCCGGGGCGACGCGCGCGCTCCAGTAATCGGTCGTGCGTTCGACCAGTACGTCCATGCTGCCGCCGGGTTCCGGCGCAGGCGGGCCGTCCTGGTCGGGTCGGGGGGCGTCGGTGGTGACGGCTGAGGCTTCGAACCGGACATCGATATCCGGCGCGTCTAGCAGGCTCAGCGTTGCATGACTGTCTTCAGGCGCTTCCGCCGGGTCGGTGACGACATCGTCAATGCTGTCGTCATCGGCCGTGGAATCGACGGTGGCTGCGGCCCGAGGGGCTGCGATGTCCACCATTGCGTCGAGTGCATCGAATACCGCGTGGCAGCGGCCACACCTGACTCGCCCCTCGCGCGCCCTGATCTGTACCGTATCGACACGGAAGACCGTTGCGCAGGCGGGGCAGCGCGAAAGCATCAGGCACGGGTCCCGGTCAGCAGCACCCAGCCGTCCCGTTCGCCCGAGACCGCGAGATCGAAGGCTGGGCTGTAGGCCTCGCGCACCATGGCGGTCTGCGCGGCGAGTATGCCGGACAGCGCGATGCGTCCGCCGGCGCGCGTCAGGCCGCACAGCAGCGGCGCCAGTACGGTCAGCGGATTGGCGAGTATGTTGGCAACCACGATATCGGCCTGATGATCGATGTTGTCGCGCGAATGCAGCAGATCCAGCGTCGCGTCGTTGCGCTGCGCGTTGTAGCGGGCGGCGTCGAGCGCGTGCGGATCGATGTCGGTGCCGGTCACCCGGGCGGCCCCCAGCTTTGCAGCGGCCAGCGCCAATATACCGGAGCCGCATCCGTAGTCGATGACGGTTTCGCCGCCGGATACCTGGGCATCGAGCCACTCGAGGCAGAGCCGCGTGGTCGGGTGCGATCCGGTGCCGAAGGCCATGCCCGGGTCGAGGATGATGTTGATTGCCGCCGGGTCGGGCAGGGCGTGCCAGGACGGCACGATCCACAGGCGTGACGACACCCGTATCGGTTCGAACTGTGCCTGGGTGATGCGCACCCAGTTCTGCTCGTCCAGCTGCGAGGTGGTGTAGGGCGGTGGCGAGGTCAGGCCGGCCGCTTCGGCGGCCTCCGCCATCGCCGAAGCGAGGTCGGCATCGCGCTCGAACAGCGCGTGCAGCCGGGAGTGCGGCCACAGTTCGACCGCGACCGGCAGACCCGGCTCGCCGAACTGCGGTATTTCATCCGGCGTGCCGGCGTCCGCGTCCTCGATATCGACCGACAGCGCGCCGGCGTCGAGCAGTGCGTCCGACAGCGTTTCGGCGTGGGTCGAATCGGCGAGCAGCGTGACGGCAACCCAGCCACCGCCGGCCGGCTCGTCGGGCTGTACGTCGCCGCTCATTTGGGCTTGTTCGCGGTCTGGGCGGCCAGCTTCTGCTCCAGATAGTGGATGCTGGTGCCGCCATCGAGGAAACGCCCGTCGTGCATCAGTTCCTGATGCAGCGGGATGTTGGTCTTGATGCCGCTGACGATCATTTCCGACAGCGCGATGCTCATGCGGCGGATCGCCTGTTCCCGCGTGTCGCCGTAGGTGATCACCTTGCCTATCATCGAGTCGTAATGCGGCGGTACGGTATAGCCCTGATAGACGTGCGAATCGACGCGCACGCCCGGGCCGCCCGGCGGATGGTAGCCGGTGATCTTGCCGGGACTGGGCGTGAACTTGTACGGATCTTCCGCGTTGATGCGGCACTCGAGCGCGTGGCCGGTGAGCTTGATGTCGCGCTGCTTGAAGCGCAGTTTCTCGCCGGCGGCGACGCGGATCTGCTCCTGCACCAGGTCGATGCCGGTGATCAGTTCGGTCACCGGATGTTCGACCTGGATGCGCGTGTTCATTTCGATGAAGTAGAACTCGCCGTTCTCGAACAGGAATTCGAAGGTGCCGGCGCCGCGGTAGTTGATGCGGCGGCAGGCATCGGCGCAGCGTTCGCCGATGCGTGCGATCACGCGGGCCGGAATGCCGGGCGCCGGCGCTTCCTCGATGATCTTCTGGTGACGGCGCTGCATCGAACAGTCGCGTTCGCCGAGATACACCGCGTTGCGGTGCGCGTCGGCCAATACCTGGATTTCGATGTGACGCGGGTTCTCGAGGAATTTCTCCATGTACACCGCGGGGTTGTTGAACGCAGCGCCGGCTTCGGTGCGCGTCATCTGCACCGCGTTGAGCAGTGCGCCCTCGCTATGCACGGTGCGCATGCCGCGCCCGCCACCGCCGCCGGCCGCCTTGATGATCACCGGATAACCGATGTCGCGCGCGATGCGGATGATTTCCTTCGGGTCTTCACCCAGGGCGCCTTCGGAGCCCGGCACCACCGGCACGCCGGCTTCTTTCATCGCGTCCTTGGCCGACACCTTGTCGCCCATCAGTGAGATGGTTTCCGGGCGCGGGCCGATGAACACGAAGCCGCTGCGCTCGACGCGTTCGGCGAAGTCCGCGTTCTCGGACAGGAAGCCGTAACCTGGGTGTATGGCCTCGGAATCAGTGACTTCGGCCGCCGAAATGATGGCTGGAATGTTCAGATAGGACAGGTTCGAGGGGGCCGGCCCGATGCATACGGACTCGTCGGCCAGCTTGACGTACTTCGCCTCGGTGTCCGCTTCCGAATGCACGGCGACGGTGCGGATGCCCAATTCGCGGCAGGCACGCAGGATGCGCAGGGCGATTTCGCCCCGGTTGGCGATCAGCAGTTTTTCAAACATCGCGTCGAACCCGCGCTCAGCCGATGATGAACAGCGGCTGGCCGTATTCGACCGGCTGTCCGTTCTCGACCAGTACGGCCTTGACCACGCCGGCGGCATCGGATTCGATTTCGTTCATCAGTTTCATCGCTTCGATGATGCACAGCGTGTCGCCGACCGCGACCGACTGTCCGACATCGACGAAGGCCTTGCCGCCCGGCGATGCCGAACGGTAGAAGCTGCCGACCATCGGCGACTTGACGACATGGCCTTCCGGTTGCACGGCTTCGGCCGGTGCGGCCGGCGTCGGCGCAGCAGCCGGAGCAGCCTGCGGTGCTGGCGCAGCGTAATAGGCCGTCTGCTGAGCGGGCGCCGGCAGATGCTTGGCGATGCGCACCTTTTCTTCGCCCTCGGTCACTTCAAGTTCGGAAATGCCCGATTCCTGGACGAGGTCGATCAGCTTCTTGAGTTTGCGCAAATCCATGGTGTACTCCCCAGCATGAGCCGACCACCGCAGCGGCCGGCATGTGTTGTTTATTGTTTGGTGTCGAGCCGACGGAGTGCGAACTCCAGCGCGGCTTCGTAACCGTAGGCGCCCAGACCGCACACGACGCCGACCGCCAGATCCGACAGGTAGGAGTGATGCCGGAAGCTTTCCCGCGCATGCACGTTGGACAGGTGGATTTCGACGAACGGAATGCCGACGCCCGCCAGTGCATCGCGGATGGCGACGCTGGTATGCGTGTAGGCAGCCGGATTGATCAGGATGAAATCCGTTTTTTCTGTCCGGGCAGCCTGAATGCGGCCAACCAGTTCGCCTTCGTGATTGCTCTGGAAGCATTCGATCGAAAAGCCCTGACCGAGCACCAGTACCTTCAGGCGCGCGTCGATGTCGGCAAGTGTCAGGTGACCGTAGATTTCCGGTTCACGCGTGCCGAGCATGTTCAGGTTGGGTCCGTGCAGGACGAGGATGCGGCGCGCGGGAGTGCCGGTGTCGAGCCCTTCCTGTTGCACGGCAGGTTTGGACGCCTTGCGGCGAGTTGTAGGCTGCATGCCGGCAAGTTTGCCGGAATTCACCGCAATTTGTCCAGCCGGCACTGATCCGGCCCGGGGCGTTCAGTGCAGTTTTGCGAGCAGGATGGCTTCCAGTTCCGCCTCCTTGTAGGCGCCCAGCTTGCGGGAGATCAGTGTTCCGTCGGGCGCGAAGATAACGGTGAAAGGCATGCCCTGCGAGGCATTGCCGAGGTCGCTCGAGACCTGGATCGCGTCCGCTCCGCCGACCAGCAGCGGGTAGTCGATCGGCACTTCAGCCAGGTATGACCGTACGTTTTCGGCGCTATCGATGCTGATGCCGACAAATTGCACGCCACGTTCGCGCAGCCGGCCGGCCAGTCGCGAAAAGGCGGGCATTTCCTCGCGGCAGGGTGCGCACCAGGTGGCCCAGAAATTGACGACCAGCAGCTTGCCGCGCCATGTGGAAAAGGGCATCGCAGTGCCGTTCGAGTCGCCCAGCCTGAGTGCGCCCAGGCGATCGACCGTCATGGCCGGTGCCGCGTCAAGTTTCGGCTGTCGTGCCATGCCGCTCCAGACACCGACCGCGCCGGCGCCGAGCAGGACGGCTGCCATGAGTGTGCGTCGCAGCCAGATATTCATTCCCCACCTTCCTCTTCGTTCAGCAGTGCGCGCAGCGACTCCGCGCGCAACCGCTCGCGTCCGCGAGACCGTTCCAGACCGGCCGGGAAGACCGCGAGTTCCACCGGCAGGTCGTCCCAGTCGAACAGAAGGGTGGTTTCCGGGCTGTTGCGGTCGGGGCGGCGCGGGTCGCGCGAATCGAAATCGACACCGTTGTTGAGCAGGAAGAGCTCGACTTCCTTCGCGCTGTCGGCAAAAACCTGAAGTTCGATGGCGGTGAAGCGCCCGGCGGTGCCGTCGACGACTCCGCCGGTGGCATAGGGCCGGAACCGGTCGAGTTCGACCATCAGTTCGAGCGTGGCACTGCGCAGTGTGCGCAGCTGTTCGGGCTGTTCGTCGGCCAGATACAGCGCCTGGTAGGCGCGGACCGCATCGTCGATCTCGCTGTTGGTCGGCAGTTCCTCGTTCGGGCCCGCGCCGAGCTGTCGTGCCGCCTTGCGCTTTGCGAGTCCGTAATCGCGAATGCCTTCTTCCGCGATCAGCCGTGCAGCGGCACTCGCGATCAGGCGTCTCAGGTTGCTCGGGCGCATGGCAGGGACTGCAGAGGGTGGGCGCGGGGGGCCGGGTTGATAGAATCGCCGGCCATTCTGTCACATCGCTCAGTCATGCACATTCACATCCTCGGCATCTGCGGCACCTTCATGGGCGGCATTGCCGCACTGGCGCGGGAGGCCGGGCATCGCGTCACCGGGTGCGATGCGAACGTCTACCCGCCGATGAGCACGCAACTCGAGCTGCTCGGCATCGAGCTGATGCAGGGGTATGACACTGCCCAGATTGCACTTGCTCCCGATATTTTCGTCGTGGGCAATGCGGTGTCGCGCGGCAACCCGCTGCTCGAGGAAATTCTCGACCGCGGCCTGAATTACGTGTCCGGGCCGCAGTGGCTGGCCGAACACGTGCTGGCTGGACGCTGGGTGCTGGCGGTGGCCGGCACGCACGGCAAGACGACGACGACCTCGATGCTTGCCTGGATGCTCGAGGATGCCGGTCTGAAGCCGGGGTTCCTGATCGGCGGTGTGGCGCAAAATTTCGGTGTGTCGGCGCGGCTGGGCGAGTCGCCCTTTTTCGTGATCGAGGCGGACGAGTACGACACCGCCTTCTGCGACAAACGGTCGAAGTTCGTCCATTACCGTCCGCGCACCGCGATCCTGAACAATCTCGAATTCGATCACGCTGACATCTTCCCCGATCTGGCGGCGATCGAAACGCAATTTCATCATCTGGTACGCACCATGCCCCGTCTTGGGCAAGTGATAGCGAATGGTGCCGAGCCAGCGTTGCGCCGCGTGATCGAGCGGGGGCTGTGGAGCGAACTGCAATGGTTCAACGACGCTGATGGCTGGCATGTGGTCGGGGCCGGGCAGGCGCTGCGGGTGCAAGGTCCGGCAGGCGAGGATGTGGGCGGCCGGCTTGCCATGCCCGGCACCCACAACGCGAACAATGCGCTGGCTGCGATGCTGGCGGCCCGGCATGCCGGAGTCCGGCCGGAACAGGCGCTGGCATCGCTCGAGCGTTTCAAGGGCATCTGCCGCCGTCTCGAACGCGTCGGTGCAGCAGCGGGTGTGACGGTCTATGACGATTTCGCCCATCATCCGACGGCCATCGAGGAAACCATCCGGGCCCTGCGTTCGGAAGTCGGGTCTTCCCGCATCGTTGCGGTGATCGAGCCGCGGTCGAACACGATGAAGCTCGGTGTCATGAAGGCGCGGCTGCCTGCCGCGCTGGATGGCGCCGATGTAACTTTCTGTCTGGGCGGAGCGGCACTCGGATGGGATGCGGCCGAGGCACTGAAGCCCCTCGGCACGCGCGCGCACGTCGCTTCGGCGCTGCCCGAACTGCTGGACGGGCTGGTTGCCGAATTGCGCGCCGGAGATCATGTTCTGGTGATGAGCAACGGAGGCTTTGGCGGGATTCACCGGACGCTGCTGGCCCGCCTGAATTGAGCGCGCCAGAGGTTGATCCACGTCAAGTCTTGTTGATTAGCCCTCGTCGCTGTGCTAGCTTATGGCGGCTATGCGGCCAGCAGAAGCCGTATCAGGGGAGCAACCTTCCGAGTCAGGTCCAGTGTCCGACGTGTCCAGCCGCTCCGGCGACTTCAGTATCGTTGCGCGTCGTAACTGTTCCATGACGCCGCGCCAGCTCTGGACCTTTTTTCTGGTCACTGCGGCGTTGTCGCTTCTGATTGCTACTGCTTGGGCGGTGATGGGAGCTTTGTGGGTGGTGCCGTTTGCCGGTCTGGAAATCGGAGCGCTCGCAATTGCCTTCATCGCTTATGGGCGGCGTGTCGGTGACTTCGAACGCATTCAGCTGAACGATGAATGTCTGCTGGTGGAAGTGTGTGAAGGGGCGCAGCTGAGCAGGTACGAATTTGTGCCTGCATGGGCCAATGTGGAAACCTGCAGGGCGGGGCCGGGTTGCGAAGTTGTCGTGCGTTGTCGTGATCGCCAGATTGTTGTCGGGCGCTATCTCGACGAGGATGGCAGGGCGTCCTTGGCGCGGGAGCTGACAGTCAGGCTGCGGGAAAAACGGTTTTAGAATCGCTGTTTCAGAATCAATCACAACATATATCTGGGGTTGCACTATGGCGCAAACAAGAGGTGGCTTGCTCATCGCCCGTCGGGCGTGTGCGGCAATGGGTTTGTCTCTGCTGTCCGGGCTGGTCCGGGCCGAGATGAAATTCAACCTGCAGGAGCCGGCCACCGAGCTCGGTCACAAGGTGTACGACCTGCACTTGATGATGACCATCGTCTGCGGCGTGATCTTCGTTGCCGTGTTCGGCGTCATGTTCTGGTCGGTCTTCGTGCATCGCAAGTCGGCCGGCCACAAGGCTGCAACCTTCCACGAAAGCACGACGGTTGAAATTCTGTGGACCATCGTCCCGGTGTTCATCCTGCTCGGCATGGCGTGGCCCGCGACCAAGACCATTCTTGCAATGCGCGACACGAGCAACCCCGACATCACGATCAAGGTCACGGGTTACCAGTGGAAATGGGGCTATGACTATCTGAAGGGGGCCGGCGAGGGCATCAGCTTCGTCAGCAACCTATCGACGCCGCAGCCGCAGATTCGGAACGAGGCGTCAAAGGGCGGCGAATACCTCCTTGAAGTCGATAACGAGCTGGTGGTTCCGGTCGGCAAGAAGATCCGCGTACTGACGACCGCCGGTGACGTGATTCACGCATGGTGGGTGCCCGCTCTGGCGGTGAAGCAGGATGCGATCCCAGGATTCATTCGCGATACGTGGTTCCGTGCGGAGCGCACCGGTACCTTCCGTGGCCAGTGCGCTGAGCTGTGCGGCAAGGAACACGGCTACATGCCGATTGTTGTCAAGGTCGTCTCCGAAGAGGACTACGCGGCATGGGTCGACGGCAAGAAAAAGGCAATGGCTGCCGCGGCGGATGATCCGAACAAGGTCTATGCCCTGCCGGAACTCGCACCGCGTGGTGAAAAGGTTTTTGCCGCCAACTGCGCCGCCTGTCACCAGGCCAATGGCAAGGGCCTGCCGCCGGCATTCCCGCCGCTTGATGGCTCGAAGGTCGTGCTGGGTCCGCAGGACGAGCAGATCAAGGTGCTGCTGAACGGCCGCCCGGGCACTGCGATGGCCTCATTCAAGGGGCGTCTCAGCGATACGGAGCTTGCCGCGGTAATCACCTACACGCGCAACAGCTGGAGCAATGCGACCGGCGAAGTCATCCAACCGTCGGACATCAAGATGGCCCGCGAGTAAGCGGCCCTCTCTGAACGTTCAGTCAACTTTCTAGATTTTTCAGGAGATCAACATGGCTGCGATTCCGGGCGGTGCCGACCACGCGCACGACCACGCACATGACCAGCCCAGCGGCATCATGCGTTGGGTGACAACCACCAATCACAAGGACATCGGCTCGATGTACCTGTGGTTCAGTTTCGCAATGTTCATCGTCGGCGGCATCATGGCGCTGGTGATCCGTGCCGAGCTGTTCGAGCCCGGCCTGCAGGTGGTCGATCCGGACCGCTTCAACCAGATGACGACGCTGCACGGCCTCATCATGGTGTTCGGCGCAATCATGCCGGCCTTCGTCGGCTTCGCGAACTGGATGATTCCGCTGATGATCGGCGCGTCGGACATGGCATTTGCCCGCATGAACAACTGGTCGTTCTGGCTGCTGCCGCCGGCGGCCATCCTGCTGAGCACCTCGTTGCTCGTGCCGGGTGGTGCTGCTGCATCGGGCTGGACGCTCTATCCGCCGCTGACCGTCCAGATGGGCATGGGCATGGATATGGCGATCTTCGCGGTGCACATTCTCGGCATTTCGTCGATCATGGGCTCGATCAACATCGTGACCACGATCCTGAACATGCGTGCGCCGGGCATGACGCTGATGAAGATGCCGCTGTTCTGCTGGACCTGGCTGATCACCGCGTATCTGGTCATTGCCGTGATGCCGGTTCTCGCCGGTGCGGTCACGATGATCCTGACCGATCGTCATTTCGGTACCAGCTTCTTCAATGCGGCCGGTGGCGGTGATCCGGTCCTGTACCAGCACATCTTCTGGTTCTTCGGTCACCCCGAGGTGTACATCATCGCGATTCCGGCCTTCGGCGTCGTTTCTCAGGTGATCCCGGCCTTCTCGCGCAAGCCGCTTTTCGGTTACGCGTCGATGGTCTACGCGACATCCTCGATCGCCATCCTGTCCTTCATCGTGTGGGCACACCATATGTATACGGTGGGCATGCCGGTTGCAGGCCAGCTGTACTTCATGTTCGCAACCATGCTGATCGCGATTCCGACCGGCGTGAAGGTGTTCAACTGGGTGGCCACGATGTGGCGCGGTTCGCTGACATTCGAAACCCCGATGCTGTTCTCGATCGGTTTCCTGTTCCTCTTCACGCTCGGCGGATTTTCCGGTCTGGTGCTGTCGATGACGGCGGTTGACGTGCAACTGCATGACACCTACTACGTCGTGGCCCACTTCCACTACGTGATGGTGGCTGGTGCGCTGTTCTCTGCCTACGCAGGTGCCTACTACTGGCTGCCGAAGTGGACGGGTCACATGTACGACGAAAAGCTCGGCAAGCTGCACTTCTGGCTGTCGATCGTCTTCTTCAACATGACCTTCTTCGTGCAGCACTTCCTGGGTCTGGCTGGCATGCCGCGCCGTATTCCGGATTACGCGCTGCAGTTTGCAGAGTTCAACAAGATCTCGTCGATCGGTGCGTTTGGTTTCGGTATTTCGCAGCTGGTGTTCCTCGTGGTCGCATTGAAGTGCATCCGCGGCGGAGCGAAGGCTTCCGCCAAGCCCTGGGATGGTGCCGAAGGTCTGGAATGGACGGTGCCGTCGCCGGCCCCGCATCACACCTTCGAAACGCCGCCGGTCATCAAATGAACTCACGCGTGACAGTGATGGATGATGATCTTCGCCGCCGCAACGTCCGTACGGCGTTGTGGCTGGCGGCGGCAGCAGTGTCGGTGTTCGTGATGTTCCTGCTTCGTTACGGGATGTCCGGTCAATGACCCAGTCGTTTCAGGGCGAGTCACGCACCGATCGCCTGAATCGTTCGACGCTGATCCGGCTCATGATTTCCGCCGCGCTGATGTTCGGCTTCGGTTATGCGCTGGTGCCGTTCTACGACAAGCTGTGTCAAGTGCTGGACGTCAATAACCTGAACAAGGATGAAGGTACGATTCCGCTGAATACGCAGGTCGACAGTTCACGCAGCGTGACCGTCGAATTCGATGCAAATCTGCACAAGCTGCCGTGGAATTTCAAACCTGTGAATGGTTCGGTAGTCGTTCACCCGGGTGAAGTGGCGACCGTGGAGTACGAAGTTTCGAATACCCGCAGTGAGGCGATAACCGGGCAGGCCATTCCGAGCTATACGCCGCCGTCTGCGATGCAGTATTTCCAGAAGCTGGAATGCTTCTGTTTCAGGCAGCAAACGCTGGCGGCCGGAGAAACGCGAAGAATGCCAATCGCGTTCCTGGTTTCCCCGTCCTTGCCGAAGGATATAAGTACGATCACGCTGTCTTACACGTTCTTCGAAGTGCCGGGAGCTTCGGCTGCAGCAGCCAAGTCGGCTGACGTTGTACCGGGGGGGTTGAAGCAGTGGCCAACTTCATCAAGAACGTGGTGACCGTGCTGTCGGCTTTTGCCGGAATTCGCGGCAAGAAGAATCATGAATCTGCGACGGCGTCGCTGACGCCGTTGCAAGTTATCATCACGGGCATTGTGGCGGCAGCCCTTTTCGTGATCACGTTGATCGTGGGTGTTCGAATTCTGATAAGTATCGTTTGAGAGAATAAACAGGAAGGAAAACCATAAATGAGCTCGCATACGCCACAACAGGCCCCTTACTACTTCGTCCCTGCGCCATCGACCTACCCGATCACGGGTTCGCTCGCATTGCTGCTTTTCGCCAGCGGCTTCGTCCTCACCGTGAACAGCTTCAACGCCGGTCCTTACGTGCTCGGGGCCGGATTGCTCGTACTGTTCTACATGATGTACATCTGGTTCGGCAAGGTTGCGCACGAGTCGGAAGGCGGGCTCTACAACAAGCGTGTCGGCATGTCGTTCCGCTGGGCCATGGGCTGGTTCATCTTCTCGGAAGTCATGTTCTTCTCGGCCTTCTTTGGCGCGCTGTTCTATGCCCGCGTGCTGGCGATTCCCGACCTGGCCTCGCTTGAGCATCAGGCACTGCTCTGGCCCGGTGCCACCAATCTCTGGCCCAATCCCGGCCCTGCCTACGACGGTGACCCGTTCACCCCGATGGGTGCATGGGGCATTCCGGCGATCAACACGCTGCTGCTTCTTACTTCAGGCGCAACGCTGACCTGGGCGCACCACGGTCTGCTGCACAACAAGCGTGGTCAGCTCAAGCTGGGTCTTCTGCTGACGATCGCTCTCGGCCTGATCTTCCTGAGTCTGCAGATCTTCGAATACATGCACGCGTACAGCGAGCTGAACGTCAAGCTGACGACCGGCATCTTCGGCTCGGTGTTCTACATGCTGACCGGTTTCCACGGTTTTCACGTCACTATTGGTGCAACGATGCTGATCGTGATACTGTGCCGGGTCTTCGCGGGACACTTCACCCCGGAGAACCATTTCGGATTTGAAGCAGTAGCCTGGTACTGGCACTTTGTTGACGTCGTCTGGCTGCTACTGTTCGTGGTTGTGTACTGGATTTGATTGGAACCGGATTAGCGAGGAGGAGAGTGGGCCGGTATCAAACAAGAGCCCTTAAAAAATAAATACTCGGCGCCGCACATAGTGCGGCGCTTTTTTTCGTGGGTAGATCCGGATTCATGCGCGCGATAACTGCTGCGTGCCGAGAGTGAGAGCACTTTCATGGCACCCCGCAGGGTGCCGGGTGTCAGAGCTTTCCGGTGATCAGACCGAATCGATAGCTCACCATCAGGAAGATGAACAGGGCGATCGACAGGCCGACGCGGATGGCAAGAGAGCGCAGCATGCGGCTGGAGTTGCCGGTGTCGCGGAACAGGAAGAACAAGGCCGAGCCCAAACTGGCGATCACGGTCACCAGCATGAAGATTACGAGATAGCGCATCAAACGATTCCTTTTTCAAGGTGTCCAGTGTACCCCGGACGCCTTTGTGCAATGACCCAGTTCGATTTCGCCCGCCGCACCTTCGTCGTACGCTTCTGGCCTGCTCTGGTTTGCGTGACGGTAATCCTCGTGACGCTCGCAGCGGCGCAGTGGCAGACTGCGCGCGCGCGCTACAAGCAGGGCCTGGTCGACGCCTATGAGCAGCTGCAGAAGCAGCCGGCAGTGGATCTTACCGAGTGGGGGGCGACGCCTCCGTCGGAGTTCGCAAGGGCTGCAGTCGACGGTCAGTGGCGAACCGAGACGCTGATATACGCCGACAACGAAGTCCGGGACGGTCAGGCGGGGTACGGCATCTTCATGCCGCTCTGCCAGACGGCGACGCGCTGCGTGCTGGTCAATCGCGGCTGGGTGAAGCAGGGCGCCGTGCGGGGTGATCTGCCGGCTGTGGTGTCACCGCCGGGGCGGCAGCATGTCGAGGGCGTCGTGATGCCGGCGCAACCCAGATTCGTCGAATTGTCTGCGGAATCCGTCGAAGCCCGGGTGTGGCAGAACGTGACGGTCGAACGCGTGGCCAAGGCAAGCGGGCTCGCTCTTGCCCCCTTCATTCTCGACCAGACGAGCAAGGCGGATGACGGCATCCGCCGCGATGACGTCAGGCCGGAATTCGGTGTCGAGAAGCACATCATCTATATGGTCCAGTGGTACTTCTTTGCACTGGTGACGGCTGTGTCAGGGGTTGTCGCAGCGATGAAGAAAACGGGAGAGAAGTCTTGAACGGCAAAAAAACAATGATTCTGCTGGGGCTCATATGCGTGCTTCCGCTGGTTGCGTCCTACGCGCTGTATTTTTTCTGGCGCCCCGACAGTACGGTGAATTACGGACAGCTTCTGTCTCCGCAGAACCTGCCCAAGGAGTCGCTGACAACGGTGAAGGGCGAGCCGTTCGAATTCGCGAAACTCAAGGGACGGTGGACGCTGGTGTTGGCCGAAGGCGGCGCCTGCGACGCGCACTGCGAACAGTCGCTGTATTTCATGCGTCAGGTGCGCAAGGCGCAGGGCGAGGATCAGGAGCGCATCCAGCGCGTCTGGCTGATCAGCGATGCGACACAGCCCCAGGCCAAGCTGATCGACGCCATCGAGGGAACGTATGTCGTGAAAGCGGCGGGAACGGCGACGCTGGCTGCGTTCACGCATGATCCGGCACATCCGCGCGCGATCCATCTTGTCGATCCGCTGGGACAGGTCATGATGCGCTACCCGGATGATCCCGATCCCAAAAAGATGATCAAGGATTTTCAACGTCTTATGAAGTATTCGAGGCTGGGCTGATGAAGACTTACAGAACTCTTTTGCTGGCCACCGTGGCGATGGCTTTCTGCCTGATCGTGCTCGGTGCCTACGTGCGCCTGTCCGATGCCGGTCTCGGCTGCCCGGACTGGCCCGGCTGTTACGGTCATGTCAGCGTGATCCATGCGTCGGAGCACATTTCCGCTGCGCAGGAAGCGAATCCGTCCGGACCGGTCACCTTTGCCAAGGCATGGAAGGAAATGGTCCATCGCTATTTCGCAGGAATCGTCGGCCTGTGCATCGTGTCGATCGCCGTTCTCGCCTGGCGCAACCGGCGCGATCCCGCCGCATCGCCGTTGCTGGCGACGCTGCTGATCGGTGTCGTGTTGCTGCAGGCGATGTTCGGCAAGTGGACAGTGACCATGCTGCTCAAACCGGCCATCGTTACCGGTCACCTCATCGGCGGGCTGACCGTGCTCGGCCTGCTGGTGAGCCTGTATGCACGCACGCTGGCGCCATCCCGGCGATCCGCCGGATCCTCGCTGCGATTGTTCGCTGCGCTGGCCTTCGTCGTGCTCGCCACCCAGATATCGCTCGGCGGCTGGGTCAGCACCAATTACGCCGCACTGGCCTGTTCCGACCTGCCGACCTGCCGTGGCGAGATGGTGCCCGAGATGGACATCCGCAACGGTTTTCACATCGTGCGTGAGCTCGGTGTGGATGCCGAGGGCGGTACGCTGACCATAGAGGCGCTGACGGCAATCCACTGGATGCACCGTGTCGGTGCCGTCATCGCGGTACTTGTGCTCGGTGCGCTCGGATTCGCATTGCGCCGGTCCGGCTACACGGCTCTAGGCGGTGCCCTGCTCGCCGTGCTGGCCTGCCAGTTCCTGCTCGGCATCGGCAATGTCTGGTTCAGCCTGCCGCTGCCGATGGCGGCGGCACACAACGGCGGTGCGGCGGCTCTGGTGATCCTGCTGGTACTGATAAACTACCGCGTCCGCGCGTCTGCGCAGTAACGCCATTCCGGAGTGATCCATGAAAGCCCTGCGGCTTGATATCCAGCCATTCTCGCTGAGGCTGGCCAACTACCTTCAGCTGACCAAGCCGCGGGTGGTGTCGCTGATCGTGTTCTGCGCGGTCATCGGCATGTTCCTGGCCGTGCCGCACGGACTGCCGCCGATGGGCGTGGTGCTGGCGGCGACCGTGGGCATCGCACTGGTGGCGGGTGCTGCGGCTGCGGTGAATTGCCTGGTCGAGCAGAAGATCGATGCGGTGATGGCACGTACGCGCGCTCGGCCGCTGCCGCGCGGTGAAGTGAATTCCCTCGAGACGCTCGCCTTCTCTGGCGTGGTCGGTGGGGCAGGGCTGACCACGCTCTACCAGTGGGTCAATCCGCTCACGATGTGGCTGACGCTTGGCACCTTCATCGGCTATGCGGTGATCTACACGGTGTTCCTGAAACCGGCGACGCCGCAGAACATCGTGATCGGCGGTGCTTCCGGCGCGATGCCGCCGGTGCTGGGATGGGCGGCGGTCACCGGCGAGGTGTCGTCCGATGCGCTGCTGCTGTTCCTGATCATTTTTGCCTGGACGCCGCCGCACTTCTGGGCGCTTGCGCTTTACCGCACGCAGGAATATGCGAAGGCCGGACTGCCGATGCTGCCGGTGACTCATGGAGCCGAATACACGCGGCTGCAGGTATTCCTCTACACCATCATCCTGTTCGCAGTCACGCTGCTGCCCTTTGCCTCGCGCATGAGCGGCTGGATCTATCTGGCTGCGGCAGTCGTGCTGGGCGGCATGTTCATGGCCTACGCCTGGCGCCTGATGCGTGCCTACTCGGATGATCTGGCCAAGCGCACCTTCCGCTTCTCGCTTTATCACCTGTCGTTGCTGTTCGCAGCACTGCTGGTCGACCACTACGTCCAGTTATGAACCGCCGACCTTTCCTGGCCGCCCTGCTGCTTGCGGGGCTGGCCGGATGCAGCAAGTCGGGGCCGACCTTCCACAGCATCGACGTCACTGGTGCAGAGTATGGTCACGGTTTCGCGCTGACCGACCATGCCGGTCAGCCGCGCACGCTGGCCGACTACAAGGGCAAGCTGGTCACGCTGTTCTTCGGCTACACCCACTGTCCGGATGTCTGCCCGACCAGCCTGGCCAGCATGAAGCAGGCGTTGACCCTGCTCGGTGCCGATGCAGCGAAGGTCCAGGTGCTGTTCGTCACGGTCGATCCGGAGCGCGACACGGCGGAACTGCTGGCGAACTATGTGCCGAAGTTCGATCCGTCCTTCGTCGGCCTGCGCGGCGATGCGGCCGCCACGGCGGCAGTCGCGAAGGAATACAAGGTGTTCTATCAGAAGGTGCCGGGTACGAGCGAAGGCCAGTACACGCTGGACCACTCTGCCGGCACCTATGTACACGATACGCAGGGCCGGTTGCGGCTGTTCATTCGTCATGGCGAGACGCCGAAGAACATGGCCGACGACCTCAGGGCGCTGCTGAATCCTGCCGGCAATTGACGCGTACGAAAGATGATGTGCATGAAAAAGGCGACCCGCGGGTCGCCTTTTTCATCTGCGCGTTCGCTGCTTCAGGCGGCAATCTCCATCTGCCGGTGCATCGCAGCCTTCATTTTCTGCATCGCCTTGACTTCGATCTGGCGGATGCGCTCGGCCGACACGCCGTATTCGGCCGCCAGTTCATGCAGCGTGGCGGCATCGCCATCCTGAACCAGCCAGCGGCGCTGCACGATGGTACGGCTGCGGTCGTCCAGCGAGGCCAGGGCCGACTGCAGACCTTCCTCGCGCAGTCGGATGTTCTGCGCCGCTTCCATCACTTCCAGCGGCTCGGCCGCGCTGTCGGTCAGCCAGTTGATCGGGGCCATGCGTGCGCCCTCGCGGTCGTCGTCGTCGTTGCTGCCTTCCAGCGCCACGTCCTGACCCGACAGCCGGGTTTCCATCTCGACCACTTCTTCCGGCTTCACGCCCAGCGTCTTTGCCACTTCCCGCACTTCGGCCGGATTCAGCGTGTTGCTGCTCTGCTTGAGGCTGCGCAGGTTGAAGAACAGCTTGCGCTGGGCCTTTGTGGTCGCGACCTTGACCAGGCGCCAGTTGCGCAGGATGTACTCGTGGATTTCAGCCTTGATCCAGTGGATCGCAAACGACACCAGCCGGACGCCGCGATCCGGGTCAAAGCGCTTGACCGCCTTCATCAGGCCGATATTGCCTTCTTGGATCAGATCGGCGTGCGGCAGGCCGTAGCCGAGGTAGCCGCGGGCGATCGCGATCACCAGGCGCAGGTGCGACATGACGAGTGCGCGTGCGGCATCCAGATCTTCCTCGTCGCGGAAACTGCGCGCGAGCGACTGTTCCTGCTCCTCGGTAAGCAGCGGAACGCGGTTTGCAGCTTGTATGTAACTATCGATATTGCCCAGCGCACCGGGCGCCGGCAAATTCGGAACTGTCAGAGCGTGGGTCATGATCTATTCCTCCCTGTGTGCAACATTAGCACTCCTCGCCTCTGAGTGCTAACGATCGAAAGGGTTCCCCGTGCTCCAGTGAGCAATGACCGGCGCGGAATTCAGGCCCGGCTTGGGGTTCGGGTTGGCGCAGGCTACAATCCACGGATTCGTAACCGGGATTTACATCCGCCGTCGATGCGTGCAATCGCCCTTTCCATCCTCGTCCTGATCGCCTGCCCGTCGCTCGTGTCTGCGCAGTTGCGTGCCATTCCGGAGGATGCGATCAGCGCGACCATGCAGCCACCGCACAATGGCGTGGCCAAGGTCGGCAAGTACGAATTCAGGCTGGCGCCGGGCGCGCAGATACGTTCGGCCGACAACCGCATCGTGCTGCCGGTGATGATCAATGCCGAGCGGCCGGTCCGCTATCAGCTCGACGCCAACGGCGACCTCTTCCGCGTCTGGGTACTGTCGTCGGACGAAGAAGACCTGCCGGCGCCCAAACAGTAAGCATGAAAGCAGGAAGCACTTCCATTCGATGAGCCGCAAGATCTACATCAAGACCTTTGGTTGCCAGATGAACGAGTACGACTCGGACAAGATGGCCGACGTACTGGGTGCCTCCGAAGGCCTGACCCAGACCGACCGCCCGGAGGACGCCGACGTCATCCTGTTCAATACCTGCTCGGTGCGCGAGAAGGCGCAGGAAAAGGTGTTCCACGACCTCGGCCGCGTCAAGCACCTGAAACGCGAAAACCCTGACCTGCTGATCGGAGTCGGCGGCTGTGTTGCCAGCCAAGAAGGTGCGGCCATCGTCGAGCGTGCGCCGTATGTCGATATCGTGTTCGGTCCGCAGACGCTGCACCGCCTGCCCGACCTGATCGCGAAGCGTCGTGCCAGCGGCCGGCCGCAGGTCGACATCAGTTTCCCGGAGATCGAGAAGTTCGATCACATGCCGCCGGCCCGGGTCGAAGGCGCGAGTGCCTTCGTGTCGATCATGGAAGGCTGTTCCAAGTACTGCACCTTCTGCGTCGTTCCCTATACCCGCGGAGAGGAAGTGTCGCGCCCGCTCGAGGACGTGCTGACCGAGGTGGCGACGCTCGCCACTCAGGGTGTCAGGGAAGTGACGCTGCTCGGGCAGAACGTGAATGCCTGGCGCGCGCCGATCAGCCAGGATTCGGACGAGATGGGCGATTTCGCCTTCCTGCTGGAGTGCGTGCATGACATTCCAGGCATCGAACGCATCCGCTATACCACCTCGCATCCCCGCGAAATGACGCAGCGGGTGATCGATGCCTACGCGCGGCTGCCCAAGCTGGTGTCGCAGCTGCACCTGCCTGTCCAGTCGGGCTCGGATCGGGTGCTGGCAGCGATGAAGCGCGGCTATACCGCGATCGAATACAAGGCTGTGGTGCGCCGGCTGCGCGCGGCCCGACCCGACCTGTCCCTCAGTTCCGACTTCATCATCGGTTTCCCGGGCGAGACTGAAGAGGATTTCGAACGGACGATGAAGCTGATCGAGGATGTGGGTTTCGACAACAGTTTCAGCTTCGTCTATAGCGCCCGCCCGGGAACGCCGGCGGCTGACATGGCCGACGACACGCCGCAGGACGTCAAGCTGGCCCGGCTTGCGCGGCTGCAGAAACGCATCGAGGAACAGGCGCAGGCAATCAGCCAGTCCATGGTCGGTTCGGTGCAGCGCATCTTGGTCGAAGGCCATGCGCGCAAGGATCCGAACGAACTTGCGGGCCGCACCGACAACAATCGCGTGGTGAATTTTGCCGGGCCGGCGCGTCTGATCGGACACTTCATCGACGTGCGCATCGAGGCTGCGCTACCGCACAGTCTGCGCGGCGAAGCCGTGACGCGCGAAGCATCCGGCACGGCTCCCCTGGTGGCCAGCGTTTGAAGGCGCGGCCGCTGGAACTGGTGCTCGAGCCGCTGGACAACACGCGGCTGGCCAATCTGTGCGGCGTGCTTGACGAGAACCTGCGCCAGCTCGAAGCCGCGTACGACGTCGAGATCGCCCGCCGTGGCGACCGCTTCCGGATCAGCGGCGAAGCGGCGCAGTCGCAGCGGGCGGTGACCGCACTGCGTCACTTCTACGGCGTGGCAAAAGACCATCTGAGCGTGGATGTGATCCAGCTCGGCCTGATCGAGCTGGCAAACCGCAGCCAGCCGGAGCAGGGCGCGCCGGCGCTGCTGACGCGCAAGAGCAATCTGCACGGCCGCACGCCGCGGCAGATCACCTACCTGCGGCAGATCCAGGACCACGACATCACCTTCGGCATCGGCCCGGCCGGTACTGGCAAGACCTATCTGGCGGTCGCCAGTGCGGTCGATGCGCTGGAGCGCGAAACCGTCGCGCGCATCGTGCTGACCCGCCCCGCGGTCGAAGCCGGCGAGCGCCTGGGCTTCCTGCCGGGCGATCTGGCGCAGAAGGTCGATCCCTATCTGCGACCGCTGTACGACGCGCTGTACGACCTGATGGGTTTCGAACGCGTGGCGCGCGCTTTCGAGCGTCAGGTGATCGAGATCGCGCCGCTGGCCTACATGCGCGGCCGCACGCTGAACAACGCTTTCATCATCCTGGACGAGGCGCAGAACACCACGCCGGAGCAGATGAAGATGTTCCTGACGCGCATGGGCATAGGTTCGAAGGCGGTGATC
This sequence comes from Betaproteobacteria bacterium, assembly GCA_020621405.1. Classification (GTDB taxonomy): domain Bacteria; phylum Pseudomonadota; class Gammaproteobacteria; order Burkholderiales; family Rhodocyclaceae; genus Methyloversatilis. The sequence continues at coordinate 598,128 of JAHRYN010000002.1, read as the reverse complement.
ACCGGTGACCTGACCCAGGTCGACCTGCCGCGCGGTCACAAGAGCGGTCTGGGCGAGGCGCGCAAGATCCTGCGCGACGTGCGTGGCATCGCCATCACCGACTTCCTGGCCGAGGACGTGGTGCGCCATCCGCTGGTGGCCCGCATCGTGTCGGCCTACGAGCGTTTCGAAGCCGAGCGTGATGCGGAGGAAGCCTTGCGCAGGGGGCCGCGTACCTGATGCGGCTGAACCTGTCGGTGCAGTACGGTTGCGCGCGCGAAGCCTGTCCGTCGCGCGACGACGTGAAGCGCTGGGTGCGTGCGGCGCTTGACCCGGACGTGGTGGTTCGCGCCGACGTCACGGTCCGCTTCGTTGATGCCGTCGAGGCGCGCGCGCTCAACCTCGAATACCGCGGCCGCGACTACGCCACCAACGTACTGTCCTTTCCGTACGAGCAGGGCGTGCATCTGGCGGGCGATCTGGTGGTCTGCCAGCCGGTGCTGGCAGACGAGGCGCAGGCGCAGGGCAAGCCATTCACCGACCACGCGGCCCATCTGATCGTGCACGGCACGCTGCATTTGCAGGGGTGGGACCATGAAACGTCCGACGCCGACGCCGACGAAATGGAAGCCGAGGAGCGCATCATTCTCGCCACTCAGGGTGTCGCCGATCCCTATGTCGGCGAGGCTGGAAGCCACTCCGCGGGCGACTGAAACCGCCCGGCTGCCGTAGCCACCTTGCCGGACGTGTCGCTGAAACGCCTGCGTGACGCGAAACTGGAACGTTTGCCGGGTTACACTGCCGCTGTGTTCGTTTCCGCAGTTCCGCATGGACAGTAGTTCCTCATCGCTGCCGCGCCCCGGTTTTCTCGAACGTCTGACGCATCTGCTGATGCGTGAGCCGGAGGACCGGGAACAACTGCTGGTGCTGCTCCACTCCGCTTTCGAGCGCAATCTGCTGGACGCCGACGCCCTCTCCATCATCGAAGGCGCGCTGCAGGTGTCCGACATGCCGGTGCGCGACGTCATGATTCCGCGTGCCCAGATGGATTGCGTGGACATCGACGATCCGCTCGACAAGATCGTCCAGACTGCGTTGCGCACCGCCCACTCCCGCTTTCCGGTCATCGGCGACAACCGTGACGACGTGATCGGCATCCTGCTGGCCAAGGATCTGCTGCGCCTGCTGTCGGGGCACGACGATTCGCTGCGCGAGATGCTGCGCCCGGCGGTGTTCATCCCCGAATCGAAGCGGCTCAACGTGCTGCTGCGCGAATTCCGCGCCAGTCGTAACCACATGGCCATCGTCGTCGACGAATACGGCGGCGTGGCCGGACTGGTCACCATCGAGGACGTGCTGGAGCAGATCGTCGGCGACATCGAAGACGAATACGACTTCGACGAATCGGCCGACAACATCCGCATCGACCAGGCCGGGCGCTACCGCGTCAAGGCCGCGACCGAGATCGAGGATTTCAACGCGGCCTTCGGCTCCACATTCGACGACGACGACTTCGATACGGTAGGCGGTCTGGTCATTCATCAGCTCGGTCGCCTGCCCAAGCGCGGCGAGACGGTGGAGGTCGAAAACCTGCGCTTCACCGTGCTGCGCGCCGACAGCCGGCGCGTGCATACGCTGATGGTCGATCGCATCGTTCCCGCCAGCCCGGCGCCCGCTGCCGGATGAGACCGGCCGTGCGGCTGGCCGCAGCTGCTGCGGCCGGCGTGCTTGCGGTCGGCGGTTTCGCACCGTTCGGACTGTTCGTTCTGCCGGTGCTCGCACTGGCGGTGCTGCTGTGGTTGATCGATCGCTGCAATGCGCGCGCCGCCGCGCTGACCGGCTTCGTGTTCGGCCTCGGCTGGTTCCTTGCCGGCGTGTCGTGGGTGCATGTCAGCCTGCACCAGTTCGGCGGCATGCCGATCGCGATCTCGCTGCTCGCCACCTTCCTGTTCTGTGCCTACCTGTCGCTGTTTCCCGCATTTGCGTGCGCGATCCAGCGCCGCCTGCGACCGGCTGGCTGGCTGTTCGCGCCACTGTTCGCCAGCGCCTGGGTGCTGACCGAATGGCTGCGCGGCACGCTGCTGACCGGCTTTCCGTGGCTGGCCAGCGGTTATGCGCAGACGGTGCCCAGCCCGCTGGCCGGTTATGTGCCGGTACTCGGTGTGCATGGCGCCGGCTGGATGGCCGCGCTGCTGGCTGGCCTGCTGGCCGCGGTGGTGGTGCGCCGGCTGACGCTGCGTCCGGCGCTGCTGGCCGCCGTCGGTGTGCTGGCCGGTGGTGCGTTGCTGGGGCAGGTACGCTGGACCGAACCGGTCGGCCGCACGCTGACCGTGAGCCTGCTGCAGGGCAATGTCGAACAGAGCATGAAGTGGGTGCCGGAGCATCTGCCCGATTCGATGCATGCCTACCTCGATCTGGCGCGTGCCTGGCCGGCGGATCTGGTCGTGCTGCCGGAGACTGCGGTGCCGCTCGAACTCGACCGGATCGATCCGGGCTGGCTGGCCGAACTCCGGCGTACCGGCCGCGATGTGCTGATGGGTGCGATCACGGTCGGCCGTGATGCCGATGGCGTTCCGCACTACTACAACAGCGCTGTGGCGCTGGGCCAGCCGGACGCCCGCTACAGCAAGTCGCATCTGGTTGCCTTCGGCGAATTCACGCCGCCGCTGTTCGCGTGGACGCTCCAGCTGCTGTCGATCCCGATGTCCGACTTCGGACGCGGCGCGCCGGTCCAGCCGCCGCTGGCGCTGGCCGGCGAGCAGGTGGCGATCAACATCTGCTACGAAGACGTGTTCGGCGAGGAACTGATCGCCGCCGCGCGCGACGCCACGCTGCTGGTCAATGTGTCGAACACCGCCTGGTTCGGCGACTCGCTGGCCCAGCCGCAGCATCTGCAGATCGCGCGCATCCGTGCGCTGGAACTCGGCCGGCCGATGCTCAGGGCGACCAATACCGGCATGACCGCGGCCATCGGTGCGGACGGTCGCGTCATCGCAGCGCTGCCGCCGTTCCAGCGCGCCGCATTGCGCGTTGAACTGTCCGGCTACCATGGCCTGACGCCCTTCATGCGCTGGGGCAATGTGCCGGTCGTGCTGCTCGCACTGCTGTGCGGAACGATTGCGATGGTGCGTCGCAAGGCGAGCCGGTAAAATCCCGCCTTTCCCACTTGGTCTGGTTCCATGTCCGCTGCACCCACATTCCAGGAAGTGCTGCTGCGTCTGTCCCGCTTCTGGGGCGATCAGGGCTGCGCGCTGCTTCAACCGTACGACATCGAGGTCGGTGCCGGCACCTTCCACACCGCCACCTTCCTGCGTGCCATCGGCCCCGAACCGTGGCGTGCCGCCTACGTGCAGCCGTCGCGCCGCCCGAAGGACGGCCGCTACGGCGAGAACCCGAACAGGCTGCAGCACTACTACCAGTTCCAGGTCGCGTTGAAGCCGTCGCCGCCGAACATCCAGGAGCTGTACATCGACAGCCTGCGCGCGCTCGGACTCGATCCGGCGCAGCATGACATCCGCTTCGTCGAGGACGACTGGGAGTCGCCGACGCTCGGCGCCTGGGGACTGGGCTGGGAGGTGTGGCTCGACGGCATGGAGGTGACGCAGTTCACCTACTTCCAGGAAGTCGGCTCGATTACCTGCAAGCCGGTACTCGGCGAAATCACCTACGGCGCGGAGCGCCTGGCGATGTATCTGCAGGGCGTCGAGAACGTGTACGACCTGGTGTGGGCGCCCGGCATCCGCTATGGCGACGTGTATCACCAGAACGAAGTCGAACAGTCGACCTACAACTTCGAGCACTCGAATGTCGAATGGCTGTTCCGCCAGTTCAGCGACTACGAGTCCGAGGCGAAGCGCCTGATCGAGATCGGCTTGCCGCTGCCCGGTTATGAAATGGTGATGAAGGCGTCGCACAGCTTCAACCTGCTCGATGCGCGTGGCGCCATTTCGGTCACCGAGCGTGCGGCCTACATCGGCCGCGTGCGTGCGCTGGCGCGGCTGGTCGCGCAGGCCTACTACACCTCGCGCGAGGCGCGCGGTTTCCCGATGGCCGACCTGACGAGCCCGCGCCTGCGTGCGCTGCTCGGCGAGGAAGAGTGCAGCCGCATCGAAGCGCTGCGCACCGCCTGACATCCATCTGTTTTCCGGCCGGTGTCCAGCGGGCGCCGGCGGGTTCTGGAACGAGTATGCAAGCCACATTGCTGGTCGAACTGCTGACCGAAGAATTGCCGCCCAGGGCGCTGTCGCGTCTGGGCGAGGTGTTTGCCGACGCGGTGTTCAAGGCGCTGGTCGAGCGCAAGCTGGTCGCCGCCGATGCGCGCATGGACCGCTTTGCCAGTCCGCGCCGTCTGGCGCTGACCGTGCAGGGCGTTGCGGCCAGTGCGCCGGACGCCGTGGTCGATGAAAAGCTGATGCCGGTTGCCGTCGCGCTCGACGCCAGCGGTGCCGCCACGCCGGCGCTGCTGAAGAAGCTTCAGGCCAAGGGCATACCGGCCGACGCGCTCTCGCAGTTCACACGGCGCATGGACGGCAAGAGCGAGACGCTGTTCTACGCCATGACCGTACCGGGCGCGCAGCTCGATGAGGTACTGGCCGGCATCGTGCTCGACGCGCTGAAGAAGCTGCCGATCCCGAAGCTGATGCGCTGGTCCGACTGCGACTTCCAGTTCGTTCGTCCGGTGCATGGTCTAGTCATGCTGCATGGCGAACGCATCGTTCCCGGACAGGCCTTCGGCCACGCGTCGGGCCGCAGCACGCGCGGCCACCGCTTCATGGGCGAGGGCGAGGTGTCGATCGACAGCGCCGACGCCTATGCGCGCACGCTGTACGAGCGTGGCGCCGTCATGGCCTCGTTCGACGCGCGGCGCGCGCTGATCGTAGAGCGCCTCGCGCGTGCCTGCGCCGAACTGGGCAGCGGCGTGCATCACGTCGATGACGCGGCGCTGGTCGACGAGGTCACCGCGCTGGTCGAATACCCGGTCGTGTACGTCGCGCAGTTCGAACCGGAATTCCTGGCCGTGCCGCAGGAATGCCTGATCCTGACGATGAAGGCCAACCAGAAGTATTTCCCGCTGCTCGATGCGAACGGCAAGCTGCTGAACCGATTCCTGGTGGTGTCGAACATGCAGGTCGACGACGCGCACAACATCGTGTCCGGCAACGAACGCGTGGTGCGCGCCCGCCTGTCGGACGCGCGCTTCTTCTTCGAGCAGGACAAGAAGACGCCGCTGGCCGCGCGCATTCCGAAGATGGAGTCGGTGGTCTATCACAACCGCCTGGGCAGCCAGTTCGACCGCGTGATGCGCGTTCAGCGTCTGGCGACCGAAATCGCCGGCCGGCTGAATGCCGATCTGGTGCAGACCGCACGCGCCGGCCTGTTGGCCAAGGCTGACCTGCTGACCGACATGGTCGGCGAGTTCCCGGAACTGCAGGGCGTGATGGGCCGCTACTACGCGCAGCACGACGGCGAGGCACCTGCCGTGGCCGCTGCGATCGAGCAGCACTACCGCCCGCGCTTCGCCGGTGATGCATTGCCGGAAGGCGCCATCGCCTGCGCCGTGTCGCTGGCCGACAAGATCGATGCGCTGACCGGCTTCTTCGGCATCGGCCAGATACCGACTGGCGACAAGGACCCGTTCGCACTGCGCCGCGCCGCGCTCGGCGTGTTGCGCATACTGATGGAAGCGTCGCTGCCGCTCGACCTCGCCGAGCTGATCGCCTTCGCCGGTGGCGGCTTCCGTGCCGGTCAGGTCGGCGCTGGCGATGCCGCGAATTTCGCGGCGCAGCTGCTCGATTTCATGCACGAACGCCTGCGCAACCTGTTGAAGGATGCCGGACACGATGCCCGGGTCATCGACGCCGTGCTGGCGCAGCGCCCGACCCGCATCGATCTGGTGCCGGCCACGCTAGACGCGGTGGTCGCGTTCTCGTCGTTGCCGGAGGCGCAGTCGCTGGCCGCCGCCAACAAGCGCATCGTCAACATCCTGCGCAAAGTGGAAGAGGGCGCCGGCCCCGAGGTGGATGCATCGCTGTTCGTCGAAGCGGCGGAGCGCGACCTGCACGCCGCGCTTGCGGCCATTGCACCGGTGCTGCGCGCCGATCTGGACGGCGGCCGTTATGCCGAAGCGCTGCGCGCGCTGGCCGGGCTGCGTGTGCCGGTCGACCGCTTCTTCGACGACGTGATGGTCAATGCTGACGACGTTCGCATACGCGCCAACCGGCTGGCACTGCTTGCCCAGGTGGCGGCCGCGATGAACGCGGTGGCCGACATCTCGAAGCTCGAGATCAGGGACTGATCCGGTGAAACTGATCATCCTCGACCGTGACGGCGTCATCAACTACGACTCCGAGCACTTCATCAAGTCGCCGGCGGAGTGGCGTCCGATCGAAGGGTCGATGGAGGCGATCGCGCTGCTGAACCAGTGGGGCTGGCGCGTGGTGGTCGCGACCAACCAGTCTGGTGTCGGGCGTGGGCTGTTCGACATGGACACGCTGGCAGCCATCCACGAAAAGATGCACCGCACGCTGGCCCAGGCCGGCGGGCGCATCGACGCCATATTCTTTTGCCCGCACGCGGCCGATTCGAAATGTGCCTGCCGCAAGCCGAAGGCCGGCATGCTGCTGGAGATCGCCGAACGCTTCAACGTCGATCTGGCCGACGTACCCATCGTCGGCGACAGCCTGCGCGACCTGCAGGCGGCAGTGACGGCGGGCGGTCAGCCGGTACTCGTGCGTACCGGCAAGGGCGCCAGGACCGAAGCCGATCCTGATCTCCCGGCCGGCACCCGAATCCATGACAATCTTGCCGCGCTGGTGCGCGCGCTCACGGTGGCGACCGACTGATGATCCTCCTGCGCTCCATCCTGTATTTCGTCGTATTGATCATCATCACGCCGCCGTTCGCGCTGATCGCCATCCTGGTGCGACCGCTGCCGCCGCACCTGCGCTACCGCATCATCGGCGGCTGGACGCGCCTGGCCATGCTGGCGCTGCGCTTCGTCGTCGGGCTGCACTACCGCGTCATCGGCACCGAGAACCTGCCGGCGCGCAGTGCGGTCGTGCTGTGCAAGCATCAGTCGGCCTGGGAAACGATGAGCCTGCAGCTCATCCTGCCGCCGGTCGCCTTCGTGCTGAAGAAGGAACTGCTGCGCATTCCGTTCTTCGGCTGGGGTCTGGCCTGCATGCCGTCGATCGCGATCGACCGCTCGGCCGGTCGTGACGCGCTGGCGCAGGTCGAGGAACAGGGGCGCGTGCTGCTCGATCAGGGTTTCTGGGTGACCGTGTTTCCCGAAGGCACGCGCATGGCGCCGGGCCAGACGCATCGCTACAAGATAGGCGGTGCGCGGCTGGCGCATGCCACCGGTGCGCCGGTCGTGCCGATCGCCCACAATGCTGGCGACTTCTGGCGACGCAATGCCTTCCTGAAGTATCCCGGCGAGATCGTCGTCAGCATCGGCCCGGCGATCGCGACGCAGGACTTGACGGCGGAACAGATCAACGGGCAGGCTCAGGCCTGGATCGAAGGTGAAATGCGCAGACTTTTCCCGCATCACTATGAATCAAAGCCATTGCCCGCAGCAGCTTGAGTTGGCGCTCGACATGCCGGACAACGTCGCGCCGCGGGTGCGCGGCCGACACATCGTTCTCGGTCAGCAGATAGTCGAGTACGCGCTGCGTCGTTCGCGCCGGCGCTCCATCGGTTTTTCGATCGGCGAGTCCGGGCTGCGGGTGACCGCGCCGCACTGGGTGACCATGCCGCAGATCGAGGAGGCGCTGCGCGAGAAGCAGCGCTGGATCTTCACCAAGCTCGGTGAAGTGCGCGCGCGTCGCGCGCCGGTGCGTTCCGACTGGCGCGACGGCGGGCATCTGCCCTGGCTGGGCGGCAACGTGACGCTGCGGCTGGGCGATACCTGTGCCCGCCCGCTGGTCGACAGCGGTGCGCTGCGCCTGCCGCTGCCGGCCGACGCCGACCATGACCGCGTGCGCGATTCGGTGTGCGCCTTCCTGCAGCAGGAGGCGCTCGCCCGCTTCACGCAGCGTGCCAACGAACTGGGAGCGCGCATCGGCGTGCTGCCGTCACGCATCGTGCTGAGTTCCGCCAACACGCTGTGGGGCTCGTGCACGGCGCAAGGGGTGATCCGCCTGAACTGGCGGCTGATCCATTTCTCGCCGGCGCTGATCGATTACGTGATCGCACACGAACTTGCGCACCTGAAGGAACTCAACCACTCGCGTGCGTTCTGGGACATCGTGGCGGACATCCTGCCCGGCTTCGAATCGGCGCGCCGCGAACTGCGCGCACACCACCCCGGGCGCATCGTCGCGCCCTGAACACTGTCACGAGGCCACATCATGAGAATCCTGCACACCATGCTGCGCGTGGGCAACCTCGATCGCTCGATCGAGTTCTACACCAAGGTGCTCGGCATGCGCGTACTGCGCCGTAACGACTATCCGGACGGCAAGTTCACGCTGGCTTTCGTCGGCTACCAGGACGAAGCCGACGCTGCGGTGCTGGAACTGACGCACAACTGGGATACCGAAAAATACGATCTGGGCACCGCCTACGGCCACATCGCGCTTGAGGTCGATGACGCCTACGCCACCTGCGAGCAGGTCAAGGCACGCGGCGGACGCGTCGTGCGCGAAGCCGGGCCGATGAAGCACGGCACCACGGTGATCGCCTTCGTCGAAGATCCGGACGGCTACAAGATCGAATTCATCCAGCGCGGTACTTCCGGCGCGAACTGAGTCTGCTGCCGGGGGCGACAAGCTGCACTGCACTGTGCGGAATTTCCGTTTCCGGCGATCGCGGCGGGTCTAAGGTCGAGGCTTCTAAAACACGAAGCCCGGAGGCCGATGATGCGATCGTTGATGCTGGTGCTGTCCCTTGTTCCGCTGGCGGCCCTCGCCGGTCCGTCGAGCACTTTCGACAATGGCGCCGAGGGCTGGTCGGTGGTCGATCTGAATCCCCCCTACGATTCGGTCGGCACGCCCTATTCGGTGGTGCATGAATCGGGCTACATCCGGTTCACCGATCCGTCGAGCCAGAGCTTCTTCTTCGAGGCGCCTTCCGCCTTCCTGGGCAACCTGTCGTCCTACTTCGGCGGCACGCTGCGCTACAGCCAGCGGCTGACCCCGACCACGCCCGAGTGGCGTGACGATCCGGACGTCGTCCTGGTCGGCGGCGGTCTGACGCTGGTGTTCCAGAACGCGGCGAATCCCGGTGCCGACTGGACCGACTACGCAGTGTCACTGACCGCACCGGGCTGGCACGTCGGATCGCTGTCGGGTGCAGCGGCCAGTGCGGAGCAGCTTCAGGGCGTGCTGGGTGCGGTGGACCACCTGCGGATCCGTGGCGAGTACATCTCGGGCGTGGTCGAGACGACTGCGCTCGACAACGTGTCGATCAGTGCCGTGCCCGAACCCAGCGCCTGGGCACTGATGCTGTCCGGCATCGGTTTTCTCGGCTGTGTGGTGTATCGACGCAGCGGCGTCTGAATCCGGGGCAGCGTGATCAGGCGAATTCGCGGGCGGACTGCAGTTCCGCCTGCAGTTCGATGGCCAGTGCTTCGGTTTCGCGTGCCAGTTCGCTGAACAGTGCCGCCAGTTCGGCGCTGGAGGCGTCGCCCGAATTCGCTGAATCTTCGAGTCGTGCAGCGATGTTCGCCACCTGCGTGGCGCCGAAATTGCGAACCATGCCCCTGATCGTATGTGCGTGGGTAGCCACGTCATCGAGTGGTCCCTGCGTGACGGCCTGTTGCAGGGCATCGACAGTCGGTCCGTGGTCGCGCAGGAACAGCCGGATGACCTCGTGCAGCAAGTCCTCGTCGGCGCCCAGGTTGCCGAGCATGAAGGCCTTGTCGAAATGCGTGATGTCCGGTGTGCGGCGGACCGGTGCACGGTGGACGACCGGTGCGCCCATGGCCTCGTCGAGCGCCTTGAGCAGCGCCGGCACCTTGATCGGCTTCGATACATAGCCGTCCATGCCGGCTTCCAGACATTTTTCGCGGTCGCCGGTCATCGCGTGCGCCGTCATCGCGATGATGGGCGTGTGCCGGGAGCCACCCTGGGCGCGGATATGGCGGGTCGCCTCGAAGCCACCCATCCCGGGCATCTGGACGTCCATCAGGATCAGGTCGTAGTCGCACTTCGCGGCCTTGTCCACCGCCTCCAGTCCGTTTGCAGCGACATCGATCCGATGGCCCAGGCGCTCCAGCAGACGTATCGCGAGTGTCTGGTTCACCGGATTGTCCTCGGCCAGCAGGACGTGCAGGCCGCCGCTCTGCCCTGGCTCCGGCGATGCGTCGGGGATGGCGTTTACGGACGGGCGGCCACGTGATCGGGTGGCGACAGTCAATGCGTCGAACAGGGCTTCTGGCGGCGCCGACCGGCTGACGGTGCCGCTGATGCCGTCGGGGAGCCGGTCGGGTGCCGGCGGATCGCCGTCGTGCAGCAGGATCATCTGCAATGCCGAGTCGCCCTCGCCCGCCAGTGTATGGACCAGAGCCCAGTTGTCCTGGCTGGCGATCGCACTGTCCACCAGCATGACGTGGAAGGCTTGCGCGCAGCCCTCGGCCGCCACGATGGCGCTGACGCCCTCGTCCAGACTGTCGCACAGGTGAGGGGCAACGTGCCATTGCGCCAGCTCGGTCGCCAGACGGTCACGCGCCGACGCGTCAGGTTCGATCACCAGCACTGCGGTGCCTTCGAGGACGTCCGGCCGGATGTCCTTGCCGGCTTCGCTCTGGAAGTGTGCGGTGAAATGGAAGGTTGATCCGGCGCCGGGCTGGCTGTCGATGCCGATCGAACCACCCATGCCCTTGACCAGCCGCGTGCAGATCGCGAGCCCGAGTCCGGTGCCGCCGAATTTGCGCGTGGTCGATGTGTCGGCCTGCGAGAAGGCTTCGAAGATCAGGGATTGCTTGTCCAGCGGAATGCCGATGCCGGTGTCGCGGACCGCAAAGCGCAGCACCTGTGCGTCCGGAGTCCGTTCGGCCAGCGTCACCGATACGTCCACGCTGCCCTGTGCGGTGAACTTCAGGGCATTCGAAATGAGGTTGGTCAGTACCTGACGCAGTCGCATCGGGTCACCGATCAGTCCGTCGTCGACCGACTCGTCGATCCGCCAGTCCAGAGCAACCTTTTTACCGCGCTTCGGCGCCAGCGCGCGTAGGGTGCTGTTTACGACTTCGTTCAGACTGAACGGGATGCTTTCGAAGGTCAGGTGACCCGCCTCGATCTTCGAAAAGTCGAGGATGTCGTCAATCAGCGTCAGCAGCGAATCGGACGATTGCTTGACCAGGCTGAGGTATTCGCGTTGCTCGGGGTTCAGTTCGGTGTCGAGGGCAAGTTCGGTCATGCCCATGATGGCATTCATCGGCGTGCGGATTTCGTGGCTCATATTGGCCAGGAAGTCGCTCTTGGCGCGGTTGGCCGCTTCTGCAGCATCGCGCGCCTTCATCATCTGTTGCTGTATCGCCTTGCGTTCGCTGATGTCCGAAATGAAGGCGGTAAACAGCGCGCGCCCCTTCAGGTGGGTTGCCGTGATGGCCAGTTCGGCCGGAAAGCGGTGGCCGTCGCGGCGGCTGATTTCCAGTTCGATGTGGTGGCCGATCACCGCATCGAAGCGCTGGCTCAGCCACTGCAGAAGGTCGTGCTGTCCTGCATCGCGTTCATTTTTCGATACCAGCAGATCGATCACCGGATGCTGCCTGGCCTCGTCGGTGCTCCAGCCAAGCATGCGTCCAGCGGCCGGATTGAACTCGATGATGTTGCCAAAGCTGTCGAAGGTGATGACGGCGTCGATCGCTGCCACCAGGATCGCACCGGTGTGCGCCTCGCTTTCGGCCAGTGCGCTGCGCTTGTCGTACAGGCTCAGCGAGGCCCAGTTCAGCGCTTCGGCCAGCCGGTCGGTTTCATAGGCGCCGGTATCGGTCGGCAGGGTCTCGCCCATCACCTGGTCGAGCCGTTCGGCAAATTCCGTGCATTGCCGCATTGCCGCCAGCGGGCGGCGCAGCAGGGCGTACAGCGCGGTGATGCCCAGCAGGATGGCGATCAGGCCGTGCAGCATGCTGTCGCTGAGGATGTGCTCGAAAACTTCGCGCGCTTCTGCGGTGTCCGTTTCGGTGCGCAACCAACGCGCTTCTCCGTTCTCCATGACAGGCACCCAGCAGATCACGCGCGAGCGCCCGGTGACCAGGTTTGCGCCCTTGTGCGTGGTGACGGTGCGGCTGGTCGGCTTGAAATCGGCCGGAGGAATTTCGATGCTCGGTTCCGCCACCGTTTTCCACGTTGTTTTCGAGGCGCGTTCGAGCGAGGCGATGACATGCCCCGTGCGGTCGAGCAGCGCGGCCGCGAGCAGGCTCTCGTCATTGGCCGAGATGAGGCCGCGCAAGGCCAGCGGTGAATTGCCGTCCCGGATGGACTCCGCCATCATCTTTGCACCGATCACCTGCGTTTCCGCCAGTGCGTTGTGTTCCAGATGGAGCAGGATGATGTCGGACTGTTCGTGCGCGGTGTAGAGGCCATTGCCGATCACGCTGATGCAGAACACCAGGGTGAACAGCCCGGTAATGTGGCGCAGCAGCCGGTCCGGACCGAGCATGTGTTTGGACATCGATCAGTCCCCGTCCCGGAAGCGGTCGCGGATGTCCAGGACTTCGCTCCAGCAGGCAAGCAGTGCGTCGACGCACAGCGGGTCGAAATGCTGGCCGCGGCCGTCCAGCAGGAAGGCCTTCGCCCGGTCCACTTCCCAAGCGGTCTTGTAAGGACGCGGCGAGGTCAGTGCGTCGAACACATCCGCTACAGCGACGATGCGCCCGACCACCGGAATGTTCTCGCCGGTGAGGCCCTTCGGGTAGCCTGAGCCGTCGAATTTCTCGTGGTGGCTGAGTGCGATGGTGGCGGCGAGTTGCATGAAGGGCGAGGCGGAATCCTTGAGGATTTCGTAGCCGATCGAGGCATGCTGCTTCATGATTTCGAATTCGTCGTAGTCGAGCTTTCCCGGCTTGAGCAGGATGTGGTCGGGCGTGCCGAGCTTGCCGACATCGTGCATCGGGGCGGCGATCAGCAGCGCCTCCTGCTGGTCGCGGTCCAGGCCCATCTCGCGCGCGATCAGCGACGAAAAATGCGCCATCCGGATGATGTGGGCGCCGGTTTCCGGGTCGCGAAATTCCGCGGCGCGCGCCAGCTTGTTCAGGGTTTCGCGCTCGCGCTCGAAGATTTCGGCGGTGGCGTGGCGGACTTCGTCGGCCAGCGTGCGTGCATGATTGGCCAGCGCGACCTGGCTGCGGCGCAGCGAAAGCATGTTCTTGACGCGCGACGTGAATTCGATGCGGTCGAGCGGTTTGGTCAGAAAATCGTTGGCGCCCGATTCCAGCGCGCGATAGCGCACCTCGCGTTCGTGGTCGGCAGTGACCATCAGGAGTGGCGTCTGCGTGCGGGCCGGATGGGCACGGAAGCGCTGGATGAACTCGATGCCGTCCATGTCAGGCATCATGTAATCGACGATGACCAGATCGGGATCTTCGTTCAGGCAGTGTTCGAGTGCTTCGCCTGGCGAAAGGAAGCACGACGGTGTGCAGTCCGGCAGCTTGCCCAGCAGGGCAGACATCAGGACGAGATTTACCTGCGCATCGTCAACGACTACAACATTCATTCAGGCGCACTCCGTGTGCAGGGATTGTTTTTTCTGGACGAGGCGGGGTAGACAGCCTTTTCGTCCGAACCGTCATTGAAGGGTAACGGACGCGCATCCTTCAGACTTTAGGGAATTGCGCGTCCTGCACGAGCTTGTTTGCAAAATGAAACCTGAGCCCTACACGCTGCGCGCCTCGACGTTGCGCAACTGGCTGCGCCAGTTGTCCTTCCGTGACATGTTCGCCCTGGCACTGCCGGTGCTGCTGATCGTCGGAGCGGGTTTCTGGTTCGCGGCGCGCTACATCAAGCCGGCCCCTCCGGATCAGACCACCGTGTCCTGCGGCGCGGAGGGGTCGGCCTACGAAACCTTCTGCGCGCGCTACCGGCCGCTGATCGAGCCCTTCGGCGTCAGCGTCAACCTGCTGACCAGCGCCGGCTCGATCGAAAACCTCAAACGCCTTGCCGATCCGGAGCAGCCGGTCGACTTCGCGTTTGTGCAGGGCGGCAGCGTCGACAGCCGACCTCCGGGCTTGCTGTCGCTGGGTTCGGTGTATTACGAGCCGGTGTGGGTGTTCTATCGCGGGCGCCCGGGTCTGGAACGGCTGGATCAGCTGAAGGGCATGCGCATCGGCATCGGTGTCGAAGGCAGCGGCACGCGCTATCTGGCGCTGCAGTTGCTGGCCGCCCATGCGCTGACCGACGACATGAAGCTGCTCAAGCCGCTGGGGGGCACGGCCGGCGTGGCTGCACTGCTGGCACGCCGCATCGACGCGCTGGTGGTGGTCGGGGCAGTGCATTCGGCCACCGTATGGTCGCTGCTCTACTCCGAAGGCATCTCGCTGATGAGCATGGCGCAGGCGCCCGCCTACGCGCGCCGCTTTCCGCACCTGAGCATGCTGACGCTGCCGCGCGGCGCGATCGACTTCGTGCGCGACATTCCGCCGCGCGACATTTCGCTGGTGGCCACGCAGGCCTACATCGTGGCGCGCGAGGATACGCATCCGGCGCTGATCGACCTGATGCTGGGCGCGATGAAGCAGGCGCACGCCGAAGCGACGGTGTTCCAGCGTCCCGGCGAATTTCCGAAGGCGGATGGTGGCGACTTCGCCCTGCATCCGCGCGCCGCCCGTTTCCATGAGGTTGGCCCGCCCTTCCTGCAGCGCTATCTGCCGTTCTCGATCGCCAACCTGCTCGACCGCATGATCGTGCTGCTGGTGCCGCTGCTGGCCCTGGCGGTACCGCTGTTCAAGATACTGCCGCAGCTGTACGTCTGGCGCGTACGCAGCAAGCTGTATCGCTGGTATGGCGAACTCAAGGATCTTGAGCGCCAGGCGCTGCAGGACGATTCCCGGCGTCCGATAGCGGAGTGGCTGGACGATCTGGACCGCATCGAGCTGGCGGTCAGCCGGATCACCGTGCCGCTGTCACACGCCGACTACTACTACCAGCTGCGCGCGCACATCCACATGGTGCGACGGCGCATGCAGGGCTTCGTCGAGCCCGCCGGGTTGGACGACCCGTCGACTCCGGCGCCGCAAGCGGGGACGTCCGCCTGACCTGAGTGCGAGCCGGACTGATCCGGCGCCCCGAAATTTACAAACATTCGTGCGTGTATATACTTGCAGGCCGAGTCAAGGAGAACCCGTCAATGGCTGGCCACCACGCATCATCCCTTTCTTTTGCAACGCTGGTTTCGCTGCTGCTGGCAACGCTGTGTGGTACCGGCTGTTCCGGCGACAAGCCTTCGCAGGCTGTGGCGGCAGCACCGCCGGCCGTGCCGGTTACGGTGATCCAGGCCGAGCCGGTACGCGCACCGCTGGTGATCGAGGCCGTCGCGCGGGCCGAGGGTGTGCGCGAAGTCGAAGTCAGGGCGCGGGTAAGCGGCATCCTCGAGAAGCGCATGTATGAGGAGGGCGAGCCAGTCAAGGCCGGTCAGCTGCTGTTCCGGATCGAGCGCGCGCCGTTCGAGATCGCGCTGGCCCAGGCGCGGGCCCAGCTGGGCGAAGCGCAGGCGGTCGACGAGCAGACGACGCGCGAACTGCAGCGCCTGCAGGGGCTGGTGGCCGAACGCGCGATCAGCCAGAAGGAATTCGACGACACGCGCTCGGCCAGCGCGGTATCGAAGGCGGCGGTCAAGTCGGCCGAGGCGGCGGTGCGGCAGGCCGAACTGAACCTGTCCTACACCAGCGTGACGGCGCCGGTGGCCGGCATGACCGGTCGTGCCCGGTCGGAGGGTGCGCTGGTCAATGCCGGCAGCGACAGCCTGCTGACCTCGATCGTGCAGATCAACCCGATCTGGGTGCGTTTCAGCCTGTCCGATGGCGATCTGGCAAAAGTGCCCGGTGGCCGCGCCGCGGTGCGCAAGCTGCGCGAAGTCGAACTGCAGCTGCCGGACGGCACGCTCCATCCGCAGCGCGGGCGCATCAATTTTTCCGCCAGCCGCATCGACCTCACGCTGGGCACGCTGGAAATGCGGGCCGAATTCGCCAATGCCGACGGACGCATCCTGCCCGGCCAGTTCCTACGGGCGCGCGTGATCGCCGGCGAGCAGGACAATGTGTTCCTGGTGCCGCAGTCTGCCGTGATGCAGACCGAAGGCGGGTCAGTCGTCATGCTGGCCAGTGCGGAAGACAAGGTCCAGCCGCGACCGGTCAAGCTCGGTCAGTGGCAGGGCAAGGACTGGGTGGTGACCGACGGACTCAAGCCGGGTGACCGCGTCATCGTCGACAACCTGATCAAGCTGCGCCCCGGCGCCGCGGTGGCGCCGCATGCCCCGGGTGAGGCGGCCCCCGCGCCTTCTCCGGCTGCACCGTCAAAGTCCTGAAGGAGCGCAGCCATGGTCCGCTTCTTCATCAACCGCCCGATCTTTTCGGGCGTCATCTCCATCGTCATCATCATCGCCGGCCTGGTGGCGTCGCTGACGCTGCCGATCGCGCAGTATCCGGAGATTTCGCCGCCGACCGTCATCGTCACCGCGACCTATCCGGGCGCCAATGCCGAAACGCTGGCGCGCACCGTGGCCGCGCCGATCGAGGAGCAGTTGTCGGGCATCGAGGGCCTGCTGTACTTCAATTCGACGTCGACCTCGAACGGCACGGTCAGCATCACGCTCACCTTCGAGGTCGGCACCAACCCCGACACCGCGCTGATTGCCGTGAACAACCGCATTTCGGTGGCCGAGTCGCGGCTGCCGGAAGACGTGCGGCGCAGCGGGCTGGTGGTGCGCAAGCGTTCGAACAACCTGCTGATGATCGCCGCGCTGAAGTCGAGCAAGAGCGAGTACGACACGCTGTTCCTGAGCAATTACGTGTCGGTGAACGTGCTCGACGAACTGCGCCGGCTGCCCGGCGTCGGCGATGCGCTCACCTTCGACTCACCGTACGCGATGCGCGTCTGGCTGAAGCCGGACGTGATGGCGCGCCTGGGCATCACGACCACCGATGTCGCGGCGGCGATCCGCGTGCAGAACGCGCAGAATGCGGCCGGCCGCATCGGGCAGGAGCCGGTGGCCAACGGCCAGCAGCTGACCTACACGGTCAGCGCCAAGGGCCGGCTGCTGACCATCCCGGAATTCGAGAACATCATCCTGCGTGCCGACGGCGCTTCCGGCGTGGTGCGGCTGAAGGATGTCGCGCGCATCGAACTCGGCGCCGAAAGCTACGACCGCACGACCAAGGTCAATGGCACGCCGGTCACCGGCATCGGCCTCTACCTGCAGTCGGGCGCCAACGCGCTCGAAACCGCGAAGGCGGTGCGCGCCAAGCTGGCCGAGCTGTCGACGCGCATGCCGGAAGGCCTGGAATTCATCATCCCGAACGACACCACGCGCTTCATCAGCGAGTCGATCCGCGAGGTGACGCATACGCTGGCCGAAGCCACGATACTGGTCGTGCTGGTGGTGTTCGTGTTCCTGCAGAGCTGGCGCGCGACGCTGATTCCGCTGATCGCGGTGCCGGTGTCGCTGATCGGCACCTTCGCCGGCCTGTGGGCCTTCGGCTTCTCGATCAATACGCTGACGCTGTTCGCGATGGTGCTGTCGATCGGCATCGTGGTCGATGACGCCATCGTGGTGCTCGAGAACGTCGAGCGCCAGATGCGCGAATTCGGCCGCACGCCGAAGGAAGCCGCGTTCGAGGCGATGCGCGAGACATCCGGTGCGCTGGTTGCGATGGTGCTGGTGCTCGACGCGGTGTTCATTCCGGTGGCTTTTCTAGGCGGCATCGCCGGCAAGCTCTACCAGCAGTTCGCCGCGACGGTGGCGGTGTCGGTCACCATTTCCGGCGTGGTCGCACTGACGCTGACGCCGGCGCTGTGCGCGCTGATGCTCAACGGTCACGAGGGCGAGTCGAAACTGTTCCGGCCATTCAACCGCGGCTTCGACTGGCTGACCCGGCTCTATACCGGCACCGTCGGCCTGACGCTGCGGCATGGCCTGATCGGCGTGCTGGTGGTCGGCCTGCTGTTCGCCGGCGCCGGCTACCTGTTCCGTCTGGTGCCCGGCGGTTTCGTGCCGTCCGAGGACCAGGGCTATCTGTTCGGCTTCGTCACGCTGCCCGATGGCGCGTCGGCGGCACGCACCGAAGAGTCGTTCGAAAAGCTGCGCCGCATGATCAACGACGACCCGGCGGTCGAGAACGTGTTCATGGTGCGCGGCATGGACTTCATCACCGGCAACAACCGCGCCAGCGTGGCGATGACCTTCGTCGTCATGAAGCCGTGGCGCGAGCGCACGACCAATGCCGACGACCTGCAGAAGAAGATCGCCGCCGAAGGCATGAAGCTGACCGACGGCATGGGGCTGATCTTCAATCCGCCGCCCATCCAGGGGCTGGGCACGGCCGGCGGTTTCGAGGTCTATGTGCAGGCGCGCGAGGATGCCGACGCCCGCAAGCTGGCCGCCATCACCGGTCAGCTGCTCGATGCGCTGCGCGCGCGCGCCGAACTCACCGGCCTCAACAGCTTCTTCCGCGTGTCCGCACCCCAGCTCGCGGTCGAGGTCGACGAGCCGAAGGCGCTGTCGTTGGGCATTCCGCTCGACGCGGTGTACGCCACGCTGCAGGCGACCATGGGTACGCTGTACGTCAATGACTTCAACCGCTCGGGCAAGACCTACAAGGTGCAGCTGAGCGCCGACGCGGCCTACCGCATGAATCCGGAAGATCTCGGCAAGCCGTATGTGCGCGCCAGTACCGGCGCGATGATTCCGCTGTCGGCGGTGATCACGGTGAAGACCATCGTCGGACCGGAAATGGTCGAGCGCTTCAACGGCTTCGTCGCCGCCAAGGTGCTCGGCAATTCGGCACCGGGGCACAGTTCGGGCGAGGCGATCGACGTCGTCGAACAGGTGGCGCGCGAGGTGCTGCCGGCCGGCTACAGTCTCGAATGGACCGGACAGGCCTACCAGGAGAAACGCACCGGCATGACCTCGGTGATCGCCATGGCATTCGGCATCATCATGGTGTTCCTCATCCTTGCCGCGCAGTATGAGCGCTGGTCGTTGCCGCTGGCGGTCATCCTCGCCATTCCGTTTGCCGTGCTCGGCGCGCTGCTGGCGGTGTGGATGCGCGGCATGCCGAACGACATCTACTTCCAGATCGGTCTGGTCGTGCTGGTCGGACTGGCAGCGAAGAACGCCATCCTGATCGTCGAATTCGCGGCGCAGAAGCAGGCGGAAGGCATGACTGCGGTGCAGGCGTCGCTCGAGGCGGCACGGCTGCGCTTCCGCCCGATCTGCATGACGGCGCTGGCCTTCATTCTCGGTGTGGTGCCGCTGGTGATCGCCACCGGCGCCGGTGCGGCAGCGCGCCGTTCGATGGGCACCGGCGTGTTCGGCGGCATGCTGGCCGCCACCTTCGTCGCCACCATCTTCATCCCGCTGTTCTACAGCTGGCTCAGCGGCCGCAAGGCTGCGGTGCGCCATGCCGGGGAGGTCGCGCAATGAACATGATCCCGCTGCAAAGCCCCTTCCGTCCCGTGCTGGCAACGCTGGCCGCCGCGCTGCTGCTGTCCGGCTGCATGACCGGTCCGGACTATGCGCGCCCGACGGTTGCGCTGCCTGAGCGCTACGCTGCCGCTCAGGACGCTGCGCCCGGTGCCGCTGTTGCGCGCGGCTGGTGGAAGCAGTTCAACGACGAGCAGCTCAACGCGCTGGTCGACCGCGCGCTGGTCGAAAACACTTCGGTGCAGCGTGCCGCCGCCCGCATCGAGCAGGCTGACGGCGTGCTGCGCGAAGTTGGCGCGGCGCTGTTTCCGGACGTCGGTCTCGGTGCTGCGGCCAGCCGGTCGCGCATCAGCGGTGTCGGCGCGCCGGTGCCGGCCGGGGCGCCGCTGTATCGCAAGAATTTCCAGACCTCGATCTCGACCTCGTTCGAACTTGATTTCTGGGGCAAGCTGCGGCGCGCCAGCGAAGCCGCCCGCGCGCAGGCGCTCGGCACGCGCTATGCGAAGGACACGGTCGAACTGACGCTGGTCAGCCAGCTGGTCGGCAGCTATCTGAACCTGCGTGCGCTCGACGCGCAGCTTGCGCTGTCGCGCGATACGCTGGCCACCCGTCGCGACAACGTCGACATCCTGCGCGCGCGTGCGCAGCGTGGCCTGGCCTCTGATCTGGAAGTTGAACAGGCGCGCGGCGCGGTTGCCGCGATCGAGGCGCAGATCGCCGATCTGGCGCGCAGCCGCGGCATCGCCGAAAACCAGCTCGGCCTGCTGACCGGCCAGCTCGATCTGGCCATCGCGCCGGGCGACCTGCGCAACCTGCCTCTGCCACCACTGCCGCCGGCCGGATTGCCGTCGTCGCTGCTCGATGCGCGTCCCGACGTCCGGCAGGCGGAAGCCGAACTGGCCGCCGCCAACGCGCAGATCGGCGTGGCGAAGGCGGCGCTGTATCCGTCGATTTCGCTGACCGGCAACTATGGCTCGCAGAGCCGCGAACTGTCCGACCTGTTCAGCGGCCCGGCCAACATCTGGTCGCTGGGCATCGGTCTCGACCTGCCGCTGTTCGACGCCGGCAAGCGCAGTGCGCGCGTCGATCAGGCGAGTGCGCAGCAGAAGCAGGCGCTGGCGGGCTATATCGCCGCGGTACGCAGTGCCTTTACCGACGTGCGCGATGCGCTGGTCGCGTCGGCGCAGTATGCGCAGGGCGCCACGGCGCTGCAGGCCCAGGTGGATGCCGCGACACGCAGCCTGGTGCTGGCGCAGAAGCGCTACGACGCCGGCTATTCACGCTATCTGGAAGTGCTGGATGCGCAGCGCACCGCCAATGAAGCATCGCTGGCGCTGGTGCGCACGCGTCAGGCGCAGCTGGCTGAAGTGGTGAATCTGTACGCCGCGCTCGGCGGCGGCTGGGGTGAGCCGTCTGCAGGGCAGGGACGGAGCGAACCGACCCCGCCCTGAACCGGCGGGGATGTGCCGGGCTCAGCCGGCGAGCGCGGTCAGCGGCCGCACCTCGTCGGCCTCCCGTGCCGCCGGTTTTGCAGCGACCTTGCCGGCGCCGGACAGCGACTGCACGTCGCCTGAAATTTCGCCGCCTTCCTCGATCAGGATGGAGCCGTAACGGATCTTGCCGCTGACGCGCCCGGTCGCGTGCACGATCAGCTGCTTGCGCGCAGTCAGTTCGCCGTCGAACTGACCGCGGATTTCCGCGACATCGATGCCGACGGTGCCCGAATACGCACCGTGTTCGGCGATGCGGATGACCCGGCTGTCCATGGTCGCCTCGACCCGTCCCTCGACCACCAGCGTGTCGCAGTCCAGGATTTCCGCGCCCTTGAGTTTCACGTCCGGGCCGACGATCAGGCGGCTGCCATGTTCGGGCATGTCGGCCGGTCGTGCCGCCTCGGTGATCGCCGGCGCCGAAGGCGACGGCGTGAGCGAGGCAGGTGGCGCGTCGCGTGCCGGCGACATTGCCGGTGCTGTGCCGGCTGGCGGCGGCAGGTGAGCGGACTGCGCCGGCATGCCGGCGGCCGGACGTATGGTTCGCGTGCCGGGGGATTCAGCGTTTTTCGGGAACAGGCCGGGCTTGTTGAACATGTCTTCTCCTTGAAGGTATCCGGGCCGACTGGTGCACCGGGAACACCGACTTCGCAAGTGCCGTGCCGGTCTCGATAAGTCGCTTGCAATCAATGATCTGGAGTGGGACGCGCCGTCCGGCCCGCCTTCCGGTCATCGATTCATGCGGCCAGCCGTCGCCGGTACCCGACGCACCGGCGCGTTGCCGGCTTCAGGACACTGCTCGCACGGGGTTTCCGGCGTGTCGCCGGGTAACGACGGGTACATGGATTTAACGTTCTGTTGCATTTGCTTACCGAGCCTTACCGCGGCGGCGGCCGGCGCTGCCTAGACTCGGTCACCCCGACACCGGAACCTTCCCCATGGCGCACTTTTCCTTCCGCACGACGTTGCTGGCGACCGTGCTGCTGATCGCCGGTGTGCTCGGTGCGGCCGCGGCGAGCGGCTGGATGATGCTGCAGGACTTCGCACAGGCCAGCCGCGACGGCGGCGCCGTCGCGCTCAGGCTGTCGGCGGCGGTGCAGCAGATCGACGAACGCACGATAGACATGACGCGCAGTGCCCGTCAGTACGCGGTGCTGCGCGATCCGGCGCTGCGCGAACGGTTTGACGACGCGCACACCCAGGCGCTTGCGGCACTGGGCGTGATCGAGGGGGGGCTGCCGGCCACGCCGGTCATTGCGCGCTGGCGCGAACTCGCCGGGCAGATGCGTGGCGGGCTCGATCCGCTGGCTGCGGACGATGCCGCCACGCCGCCGGAGGCGGAGCTGTCCGGGCTGAACGACCTGATCGCGGCGCGCGTGCGCGAACACATCGACCGGCACAGCGCCGAACTGCTCGACACGCTGGATCGCAGCCGCGACCAGCTGGCCCGGCATGTGCTGGCGGCGGTACTGCTGGCACTCGTGCTGGCGCTGGCGGCCGGCTGGTGGATACTGCGGCCGCTGAAGGCCGTGGCGCGCGCCATCACGCGGCTGGGTGAGGGCAGTTATGCCGCGCCGGTGTCGGTCGGTGGTCCGGCCGACCTGCGCCTGCTCGGCGAGCGGCTGGAATGGCTGCGCCAGCGCCTGGCCGACCTCGAGGCGCACCGCAACCGCGTGCTGCGCCATGTGTCGCACGAACTGAAGACACCGCTGGCCTCGCTGCGCGAAGGCATCGCGCTGCTGCAGGACGGTGTGCTCGGCCGGCTCAACGGCGAACAGCTGGAAGTCAGCGGCATTCTCGATACCAATGCCCGCGCGCTGCAGGAGCGCATCGAACAGCTGATCGGCTACAACGCCACCCAATTCGACGCGCGCCATCTAGAACTGCGCCCGACAGCGCTGCGTGCGCTGGTACGCGAAGTCACCGCTGACCTCAAGCTGCAGGCGCGGGTCAAGGACGTGCAGCTGGTCGTGTCCGGCTACGCGCCGCCGGTACGTGGCGATGCGGCCAAGCTGCGCATCGCGCTGAGCAATCTGGTGACCAACGGCATCGCATTCAGTCCGCATGGCGGCACGGTGCGCCTGGAACTGAGTTCCGACGAACAGGGCACCTGCATCGACTGCCTGGACGAGGGGCCGGGCGTGGCGCCGGAAGACGTCGAGCGCATATTCGAACCCTTCTTCTGCGGCAGTCGCCGCGCACCGCGGCCGGACAAGGGCAACGGACTCGGTCTGGCCATCGTGCGCGAATTCATCGCCGCCCATGGCGGCCGTGCCATCGTCATGCCATCCGAGCGCGGCGCCCACTTCAGGATAGAGCTGCCCCATGCCAGTTGATTTTTTCCGTACGCCGATGCTGCGATCGATGATCGTCACGCTTGCGCTGGGACTCGGCGCCTGTGCGTCGCCCCCGAAGGCGTCACCGACGCCTGCGCCGCCGGCGCCGGTCGAGCCACGCAGCGATGCGGCGGAACGTCAGCTGCAGCAGGCGATACAGGCGGCGCATCCGCGCACCGGCAATCCGGCGCGCGCACGCACGCTGCTCGAGGCACTGCTGGCCGCCGGCGATGATGCGTCGCGTGCGCTGCATCCGTATGCGCGTGCGCTGCTGGATCAGGTGACCGAACGCCAGCGGCTGGACGCCGCCAACCTGCGGCTGACGCAGCAGCTCGAACGCACCGGCCAGCAGCTCAAGGACAGCCAGCAACGCGGCGAGGATCTGCAACGCAAGGTCGATGCACTGGCCGACATCGAGCGCCGCTTGCCGGCGCGTGCGCCGACACGTGCCGTGCCGCGATGACGGCAACCGCAATGTCACCCCGGCTGCTGCTGGTCGACGACGACACCGACCTGCTGCGCCTGCTGTCGATGCGCCTGACGGCCAGCGGCTACCGGGTCAGTACGGCTGAAACTGCCGAAGCGGCGCTGGTGCGGCTGGCGGTTGAACGCTTCAGCCTGGTGGTCAGCGATGTGCGCCTGCCGGATCGGGACGGCCTGTCGCTGTTCGAGGACATCCGGCGTCAGCACCCTGCGCTGCCAGTCATCCTGCTGACGGCGCACGGCACGATTCCCGACGCGGTCGAAGCGACTTCGCGCGGCGTGGCCGGCTATCTGACCAAGCCGTTCGACAGCCAGGCGCTGCTGGCCGGCATTGCGCAGGCGCTGTCGCGCGCCGTGCCCGGCGGTGGCGGCGTGACGGCGGACGACAGCTGGCGAGCCGATCTGGTCAGTCGCAGCACGCGCATGAATGCGCTGCTCGACGAGGCGCGGTTGGTCGCCGCGTCCGATGCCAGCGTGCTGATCCGCGGCGACAGCGGTACCGGTAAGGAACTGCTGGCGCGCGCCATCCACCGGGCCAGCACGCGGGCGGCGGCCCCCTTCGTCGCGATCAACTGCGGCGCGATACCGGAGCAGCTGCTCGAATCGGAACTGTTCGGCCACGAACGCGGCGCCTTCACCGGTGCCAGCTCGCGCCGGATCGGACTGTTCCGTGCGGCGCACGGCGGCACGCTGTTTCTCGACGAGATCGGCGACATGCCGCCGGCCCTGCAGGTGAAGCTGCTGCGCGTGCTGCAGGAACGTGTGGTGCGGCCGGTCGGCGCCACGCAGGCGGCGCCGATCGATGTGCGCATCGTGTCCGCCACCCATTGCGATCTGGACAGCGCGCTGGCGCAGGGGCAGTTCCGCGAGGACCTGTACTACCGCATCAACGTGGTGACACTGCTGCTGCCGGCGCTGGCCGAGCGGCGCGAGGACATTCCGCTGCTGGCCGAGCATTTCCTGCGCGTGCTGGCGAAGAAATACGGCAAGGACTTGCGTGGCTTCGCACCCGACGCGCTGGAGGCGCTGGCGACCGCGGCCTGGGCCGGCAATGTGCGCCAGCTGCAGAACGTGGTGGAACAGGCGTGCGCGCTCGCCACCACACCGCTGGTGCCGCGTGCGCTGGTTGATCGCGCGCTGCGCGTCAAACCGATGGAGGCGCTCGCCTACGCCGACGCCAAGCAGCGCTTCGAACGCAATTACCTGGTGCAGCTGCTCAAGCTCACCGCCGGCAACGTCACCGACGCGGCCCGCATCGCCGGGCGCAACCGCACCGAGTTCTATCGACTGCTGCAGCGCTACGGGCTCAGTCCCGGCCTGTTCCGCAGCGATGCGGCCGACGTCGCGTCCTGACGACAGCGTCGGCCGGCGGCATTGCAGGCTTTGACGGCGTGCCGCAGCCCGGGCGTCGCTGGAGCACGACGGATGCGTCGCTGGAGTGGTTGCAGGTCATTGAAAAACAAGGGATGTGTGCTTTGGCACGGCATGTGCTGAACACATCACGCCGGCATCGCCGCGCACCCGACAACGGCAGAGGAGACCCGCCATGATTACCCGTCACACCATCGCCACCGTACTGACCACGACCGCGATCGCCTATTCCATCTGCACCCCGGCGCAGGCCGCGGGCCTGGCGAGTGTCACCGCCGCGAGCAAGCAGGAACCGGTGACCGAAGATCGCGACCGCGGGCTGCAGAACGAGGTCAAGGCCGCGCTGGGCGCCGACGACGGCATGCAGGGAAGCTATGTGGCCGTGGCGGCACGCGACGGCCACGTCACCTTGTCCGGCGTCGTGCTCGATGCAGCGCAGTTGGCGCGCGCACTGCAGACCGCCATGGCAGTGCCCGGCGTACGTCACGTCGACAACGCGCTGGAAGTAGAGGGGCGCTGAAGTGCCGTCTGGACGTCCGCGCGCGGCGGGTTGGTGAAGATCGGGTTACTGCCGGGATCAGTACTGACTGCAACAGAGCCTGCATTCAATCCGATCCCGGCCTTGTCCCGTCCGATGAGCCGCGAATCACGGCATTCATCGGGCTTCCGGAAATCACGTCGCTTCGCGACGACGGTGCGCAGCCACTCCGAGAATCCCCAGTCCCGCCAGAAGCATCGTAATGACGGAAGGTTCGGGAACGGCCAGAGCCGGAACCGCCACGCTGTAGTCAAGCCCGGATTCCGACCTCACCGCAAAATTCGTGAGTGCCGAATCATCGTTCCGGAATACCCCTGTGATACCTGCCCATCTCAGCGACGCTACCGTGCCGGCCTTCGCATCGATGTCACCGCTGCTTGAAAAGTAGGTGTTGGTGGTGGCCTTCGAGAAGGCCTCAAGCTGAAATCCGATGGTGGTGCCGTATCCGAAGACGACCGGGATTCTTACGATCAGATCGGTGATCGGATCGATGGCGCTGGTGCTGGAATTTCCGGGCGCGCCGGACGCGGTGGCCGAAAAGACCGTTGGATAGGGACCGGTACTGTAGCCTGGGCCGTAAACGGAAATCCGCATGTTCGCGTCGCTGCTCTCGCCGTAGTTGGTGACCGGACTCGCCATGCCTCCGATGCCGCCGCTGACGTCGATCAATGCATTGACATAGCCGAAATTTCCGTTGAGTGCTCCGGCGTCGATGGTGATCACGTCGGACCATCTGGCGGTCGCGTAGGCGTTGGCAGACGTCGTGCTGTTGATGTGGCTGATCGCGGTGCTGGCAGCCGAGGTGTCAACGATGATCAGGCCCTCGGTGGCGCTTGCGGCTGCGGACGCGGATGTCGTGCCGCCACGGACGCCCGTGCCGGTCCCGCCCAGAGCGACCGGGTCGTTGGCGAGCGTGCTCGACTTGTTTACCAGGCCGCCGTCAATGCCATCTATCTGAACGCTTGCTTAGGTCGCGGCAACGGCCGTATTCGACCCGAGCGTTAACGTGGTGAAGAGAGCCAGCAAGGCGCATTCCGCAAGCGCGCGGTTGTGCAGGCCATGCGCTGCTGCGCTTTTCCGGGTATTCATGCTGTTGTCTCCGTTTTTGCGAGTGACTTGTGAAGGGGCATCACGAAAATACACGCCGCAATCAGCGAGCATTTTCCATGCCAAGCTTCCGATTTGATAAATAAAACCAAAGGCTTGGACCGCTGCCGCACGGGATTGCCAACAGGTGTGTCAATAGATCCGACAGTGATACGGCGAACTTTGGATTTGTGACCAGGCTTGACGTCACATCACGCCGATGCGCCGTCAGGGCGCCCGGTACTGCGACTGCGTCATCAGGTCGACGCCGCACGGCAGGTTTTCGATCCAGTCCACGAAGCGATTGACCATGTCGCGCCCTTCGAAACGGGCGCCGTGCTGCGGCACGATCATGTCGATGTCCAGCGTGCGCACCATGTTCGCCCAGTAGCGACAGATCTTGTTCGCCACCATGTAGCGCCGGTGGAAGCCGAACATCCGTGGTACGTGTGCATCGAAGTCGGCCACCGGCAACGATGCGTCGCGCTGGTCGATCATCGATGCGCCCATGTCGCCGGAAAACAGGATTTTCGATACCGGATCGTAGAACTGGAAGTTGCCTTCCGAATGCATGAAGTGGGCGGGCAGCGCCAGCATTTCGCTGCCGCCGAGCGAAATGCGCATGCCTTCGTCCGGAATGCCGACGATGCGCGACGTGTAGTCGCGGCCGCTGGTGAAGTGCGGCAGAAAGCGCGTCCACAGTTGGGAGATCATGACCTTGCACGAGGTCGAGACCATCCACTTGTTCATCGACGCAATGATGTCCGGGTCTGCGTGCGAGGCGAGGATCAGGT
Source organism: Betaproteobacteria bacterium (assembly GCA_020621405.1). Lineage (GTDB taxonomy): Bacteria > Pseudomonadota > Gammaproteobacteria > Burkholderiales > Rhodocyclaceae > Methyloversatilis. Next base: position 570,470 of record JAHRYN010000002.1, on the reverse strand, counting down.
CGAGGTCCTTCGACGGGAAGTGACGCTGCATGCCCATCATCAGCCCAGTGTAGGTCATGTTGCCACCGGGATCGATCAGAGCGCCGTGCCCGTCATCGACCACGAGGAACTGGTTGCTCTGCACCGCGTGGTCCGCGGTCTCGTCGACCAGATCGTAGAAGGCGAGGCAGACATGCCTGCCATCGTTGTAGAGCTCGACTGCCATGATTTATCCCGCCCGAATCGTCCGTTCATGAAGTGTGCCGCAACGCGTCACGTCTGACGGCACACTCGGGCCAAGGCTTGACGGTGATCAAAGCGTCGCAACACTTGGCCTATGGAGAGTGGGCTGTCGCAAGATGCTCGCGGAGGAGTTCGTAGTCATAAGGTCGTAATCCCAATGGCTGCGTGAAGGGGCCAGAAAATTTCATCGACTACCATCCGCCGCGACCCGGAGGCCCGAATGCATCGACCTGTCTGCAAAGCGGCAGGCTCGGTGCTCCGAAAAATCGCGGATCCGACAATTGGAAAAAGGATTGGCAATGAAATTACACGGTACTTTCCTTGTGCTTGCGGCGGCTTCACTTCTGCCCGGCTGCGCGACCGTTACGCAGGGAACGCAACAGATCATTGCGTTCAAACTTGAGCCCAAGGAATCGAAGTGCGACATCACTCGTGTCGGGGATGGCAAGCTTGGAAGCATCAGTACGACATCCAATACGATCCAGGTCGGAAAGGACAAGGACGACATCATCGTCGTCTGTGCGGCACCGGGCTATGTACAGAAAACATCCAGAGTCGTCAGTGGTGCCACGGGCGCAGGGGTGACCGGAGTGCTGCTGGACTTAGGGATCACCGACATGATCACCGGTGCCATGTATCGCTACCCCGAAGAAGTCACTGTCGTTCTCGACAAGGAGTGATTTTCGGCCCCGAGAGACCCGTGGTGTGTGACACGATCCCGGAATGACCGCGCGGGAATGTGGCGGTGTACTGCCTCTGCAGGGTGCTGGAAGTCAGTCTTCGCGTCCGGAGGATGTTTTCGCATCGGTGATCGTGCGGTGGCAATCGCACGGACCGAATCACGGCCCTTGTGACTGAATCAAGGGCAAAGCCTCTGTCTGAATGGGCGGGGCGCTTTGTCCTTGGGGACCACCACAGGGCAAATTCGTTTGTCGGTATTGGTGATCGCGCCTTTTCGCGCTTCGTCGACAAGATGCCCTCGGAACATCGGAGATCGTCCCGTTCCAGCAGGAAGCCAAAAGGCCGCCGTGTACTTGAGATTCCGGGGGATTCATTTGTCCCCTTCCGTGCGTCTGTCGAGTCGCCGATGCGACAACTTCGTGGCTGTCAACGGAATCTGGCTACACCGTGGCTACATGAAACAGAAGAACAATGGGCCAACCCCAAATGGGTTGGCCCATTGCTTTGATGGTGGGCCCCCCGAGAGTCGAACTCGGCACCAACGGATTATGAGTCCGCTGCTCTAACCAAGCATGAGCTAGAGGCCCGGCAAACTTTGCGTGTGCTGCGTACCGGCGCTTCAGCGCCGGTCGGTTTTTTCGTATCTGTGCGGCGCAATTCTCCGGCGACCGGGAGGGCTGAATCCGCTGACTCATCCGGACGGCCGGTGGCCTCGGAAGGGAGCGGTACTATATCAAACGGGGGGGGGATTCGGGTTCCTGCGGAGGGTTGGCTGACAGGGAGGGGCGATGTGGCCGGATTTTGAAGGCGGGTCGATTCTCGATCTGATGGACAGCGTGGTTTCGTCGCGTGGCGGAGCGGCCGGCGGGGCCGGGCTGCGCGATGTCGACACGTCCCGCTGGCATGCGGCGCGCAGCGTCGTCCTGCTGGTGCTCGACGGCGTCGGCATGGCGCAGCTGGATCTGCTGCCGGAAGGCAGCTTCCTGCGCCGCCATCTGACTGCGACGCTGACGTCGGTGTTTCCATCGACGACGGCTGCAGCGATCACGACCTTCATGACGGCAAAGGCTCCGGCCGCGCACGGGCTGACCGGCTGGCACGTGCGATTTTCCGAGGCGGGACTCGACGGGCGCACGCTGGCCATCCTGCCGGTCGCGGCGCGTGATGGTGGCGATCTGCCGTGCACGCAGGACGAGGTGCTGGCGCAGGTCTGCCGCGTGCCGCCGCTGTTTGCGTCGCTGCCGGGATCGTCGCAGGTGATATCGCCGGACGAGATCGTCGATTCACCCTTCAATCTTCGGCACAGCGTCGGCGCCCGACGTACCGGATACAGCGGCGTTGGCGGCATGCTGGACGCGATGCACCGGGCGTTGCGCGCACCTGCTCCGCCTTCGTATGTCTATGCCTACTGGCCGGACTTCGATCATTGCGCGCACAAGCGCGGCACAGCGTCAGCCGAGGCTCGCGCACTGTTGCGCACGCTGGACGAGGCTCTCGGGCGGTGGGCGCTGTCCGTGGCGGGCAGCGGGGCGCTGCTGCTGGTGACGGCGGATCACGGTTTCATCGATGCACCGCCGCAGCGTCTGATCGAGATCGAGGACTTTCCCGAGTTCGCGGACTGTCTGGACGGGCCGCTGTCGGGCGAGCGGCGTGCCGTGTTCTGTCATGTGAAACCCGGTCGGGCAGGGAATTTCGAGCGCGGCTTGCAGGCACTGGAACATGCCTGTGTGGCGTGGCCGTCGTCGGAACTCTTGGCAGCCGGCCGTTTCGGTCCCGGAGCGGTGCATCCGCATCTGCGCGAACGGCTGGGTGATTACACGCTGGAAATGAAGGCCGACTGGACGCTGCGTGACACGATGCCCGACGAGCGCCGGCATCGTCTGATTGGCGTGCACGGCGGCACCAGCAGCGACGAGATGCGCGTGCCGCTGGTGTGCTGCGAGCTCTGACCGACGACCGTTTCAGGTCGTGATATAGGCTTCGAGCTGGGCGATCAGGAACTGCTGGTAGGCGATGGTTTCCTTCACCATGTCGCCGATCGACACGATGCCGACCAGTGTGCCGGCATCGTCGAGGACGGGCAGGTGCCGGACGCGCCGGTCCGTCATCAGCTGCATCGCCTCTTCGACGGTGCAGTGCGGCGTCACGTGGACCAGCTTTGCGGTCATGACGTCGCGTACCGGCGTGAAGGCCGATGTCCGGCCCTGCAGCACCACCCGGCGCGCATAGTCGCGCTCCGAGAAAATGCCGGCCAGGGAACCGGCTTCGGTTACCAGCACGGCACCGATATTGTGTATCGCCAGTTGCTTCAGCGCGTCGAGTACGGTGCTGCCGGCTTCGACCGTTGCGATCGGAGCCGTCTTCCCTTCAATCACCTGAGCGATGGTCTTCACAGTACGTCCTCCCTGTTGGCGTCCGTCACGTCAGGTGCAGTGTCACACGGATCCTAGGTCTCCGTGTCGAGGAAACTGCGCAGCTTCTCCGAACGCGACGGGTGGCGCAGCTTGCGCAGCGCCTTTGCTTCGATCTGACGGATGCGCTCGCGCGTGACATCGAACTGCTTGCCGACCTCTTCCAGCGTGTGGTCGGTATTCATTTCGATGCCGAAACGCATGCGCAGCACCTTGGCTTCGCGGGTCGTCAGGGTGTCGAGAATTTCCTTGGTTACGCCGCGCAGGCTGGAGTACATCGCCGCGTCGGCCGGGGCCAGGGTCGCCGAGTCTTCGATGAAGTCGCCGAGATGCGAGTCGTCGTCGTCGCCGATCGGGGTTTCCATGGAGATCGGCTCCTTGGAAATCTTCATGATCTTGCGGATCTTGTCTTCCGGCATGTCCATCTTCTTGGCCAGCGTCGCCGGATCCGGCTCGGATCCGGTTTCCTGCAGGATCTGGCGGGAGATGCGGTTCATCTTGTTGATCGTCTCGATCATGTGCACCGGGATCCGGATGGTCCGCGCCTGGTCGGCGATCGAGCGGGTGATCGCCTGGCGGATCCACCACGTCGCATAGGTCGAGAACTTGTAGCCGCGGCGGTATCGGAACTTCCTGCGCCTTCATCAGGCCGATGTTGCCTTCCTGGATCAGGTCGAGGAACTGCAGGCCGCGGTTGGTGTATTTCTTCGCGATCGAAATGACCAGACGCAGGTTGGCTTCGGTCATTTCGCGCTTGGCGCGGCGCATCTTGGCCTCGCCGGTGGACATCTGCTTGTTGATGTCCTTGAGTTCCTTCAGCGGCAGGCCGATGCGGTCCTGAATGTCGATCAGCTTGCCCTGTTCCTCGATGATGGCGGGGGCTGCGCGCAGCAGCTGGGCGCCGTTGGCCTTGGCATGCGTGATCTCGCCCTTGAGCCAGTCGATGTTCACCTCGTTGCCCGGGAACACCTTGATGAAGTGCGCGCGTGGCATGTTGCCCTTGTCCACGCACAGTTCGAGGATCTTGCGCTCGTGCTTGCGCGCCGATTCGACCATGCCACGTACCGAGTCGCACAGCTTCTCGATCATGCGCGCGGTGAAGCGGATGTTCATCAGCTCGTCCGACAGCTGCTTCTGCAGCTTCAGATAGGTCTTGTCCTGCGACCCCTTCTTGTCCAGCGTCGACTGCATCTTGGTGTAGAAAGCGCGGATGCTCTCGAAGCGCTCAAGCGCGTCGGCCTTGAGCTGGATCAGCGATGCGCTCATCGCGCCGCTTTCCGCGTCCTCGTCTTCCTCTTCGTCGTCGCTTTCCTCTTCTTCGGCTGCTTCGGTGCTGGCTGCCGCGGCGGCGGCTTCTTCCTCGACCGCGTTCGGGTCGATCAGGCCGTCGATCAGTTCGTCGATGCGCATTTCCTCGCGCGCGACGCGGTCGGCCATGTCGAGGATTTCGGCGATCGTGGTCGGACAGGCCGAGATGGCCTGGATCATGTGGCGCAGGCCATCCTCGATGCGCTTGGCGATCTCGATTTCGCCTTCGCGCGTCAGCAGTTCGACCGTACCCATTTCACGCATGTACATGCGCACCGGGTCGGTCGTGCGGCCGAATTCGGATTCGACCGTCGACAGTGCCTGTTCGGCTTCTTCCTCGACTTCCGACGCGTCGACGACGGCCGGGGCGTTCTCGCCCATCAGCAGGTCTTCCGAAGCCGGAGCCTCGTCGAACACGCGTATCCCCATGTCGTTGAACGTGGAGATGATGGATTCGATCTGCTCGGCGTCGACGATGTCGTCCGGCAGGTGGTCGTTGATCTCGGCGTACGTGAGGTAGCCGCGCTCCTTGCCGAGCGCGATCAGCGTCTTCAGGCGAAGGCGACGCTGGTCGGCGTCCATCGGCAGGGCATTCGCTTCACCTGCCGCCTTGATGGCTTTCAGATCCTTGGCTTTGCTGGCGTCCTTGGCTGCCTTGCCGCGCGTCGCGGCAGGCTTGGGGGTGGCTACAGGCTTTTCGTTGTCAGCGGCCTGCTTGCGTGTATCCTTCGACTTGTCCTTGGCGACCATGTATATCCTCAGATCTGCGTGTTACCAACGGCGCATCCGACATCGGGGCACCGTCCGCCTGCGCAATAGTCCGCATCGTGCGCCGCAGCAAAACCGGTTTGCAGCGACGACGCTTGACAGGGAAAACCCGTCATTATACGTGTTTTAGGGCTTGAGTCCGGCTCTTTCAAGTCCCCGCCTTTTCCTTGATCAGACGATTCAGCTCTTCCTGCTGCGCCGCGCTCAGGCCCGATTGCCTGCTCAGTGCAGTAAGACGCTTGATCGCCTTCGAAATTCCCGACCGGCGCAGATGCAGCAGCGTGTCGTCGAACATGTGAGGCAGTGCGCTTTCCTCCGCCATGTCCTCGAGCGTGCTGGCGGCGGCTTCCTTCATCAGCGGGCCGTGCGGGCTGTCGCGGAAGAATTCGATCAGCGCAGCGGGTCCACCCCCTTCGACGTCGCCGTGTTCGACGCAATCCGCAATCGCCTGAACCGCCCGCAGCCACGGGTCGTCGTCGATATCTTCCAGATGTCCGATGCGCGCGCTCAGTGCCGGGCGCTGCATCAGGATGCACAGCAGCTTGCGCGCCGGCGATGACGGTGCGGTGCGCGGCGCGGCTGCCGGCGCATGCGCGATGCGCGCTCCGGCACGCGGTATGCGCAGTCCGCAGGCCTCGGCCAGCTCTTGTGCCGAAAGGCCGACCGCCGGAGCCAGCAGATGCAGCAGCTGCGTACGCAGTGCGCCCGCAGGTACCTGCGTCACCAGCGGCCTGGCTTCGTTGACAAAGCGGGCGCGGCCTTCGGCGCTGCGCGTGTCGCAACGCGCTTCCAGCTCGTGCAGCAGGTATTCGCTCAGCGGCTGCGACGCGAGCGCCATCTGCCGGAAGCGCTCGGCGCCCTGCTCGCGAACGAAGCTGTCGGGATCGTGTTCGGGCGGCAGGAACAGGAAGGACGTGCTGCGGCCGTCACTCAACTCCGACAGCGCCGATTCGAGCGCACGCCACGCCGCCTTGCGACCGGCGCGGTCGCCATCGAAACAGAATACGATGCGGTCGGTCTGCCGGAACAGCTTGTGGATGTGGTCGGCGGTGGTGGCCGTGCCGAGCGTAGCGACCGCGTTGCAGACCCCGAACTGGGCCAGCGCCACGACATCCATATAGCCCTCGACCACCAGCACGAAGCCGTCGTCGCGGATGGCGGCGCGCGCCTGCGTCAGACCATACAGCTCGCGCCCCTTCGAGAACAGCGGTGTTTCCGGCGAGTTCAGATACTTCGGCTCGCCCTTGTCGAGTACGCGGCCGCCGAAACCGATCACGTTGTTGCGCGCGTCGAGTATCGGAAACATGATGCGGTCGCGGAAGCGGTCGTAGCGCCGGCCCTTCGTCTGACCTTCCGATGCCTCGGCATCGATCACCAGGCCGCACTCGTTCAGAGCTTCCGCCTCGTAGTCGTCGAAGGCGTCGCGCAGTCCCTGCCAGCCGTCCGGCGCGTAGCCGATGCCGAAGCGCGCCGCAATTTCTCCCGACAGTCCGCGCCCCTTCAGGTACTCGATGGCACGCGGGTTTTTCTTCAGCTGCTGCTTGTAATGACTGGCGGCGCGGCCCATCACGTCGGTCAGCGAAGCCGCCTGCTGGCGGCGCTGCGCCATCTCCGGTGTGAAGTCCTCGCGCGGCACCGTCATGCCGGCCTGACGCGCCAGTTCCTCGATCGCCTCGGGGTAGGGCAGGCCGGAATATTCCATCAGGAAGCCGATGGCGCTGCCGTGCGCGCCGCAGCCGAAGCAGTGATAGAACTGCTTGGTCGGGCTGACCGTGAATGACGGGGATTTTTCGCTGTGGAAGGGGCAGCAGGCCTGGAAGTTCGCGCCGGCCTTCTTCAGCGGGACGTGACGTTCGACCACGTCGACGATGTCGACGCGGTTCAGCAGTTCCTGGATGAAGGACTGCGGGATCATGCCCGCACCCGGTCAGTTGCCGCCGCTGAGTGCGGCCTTCACCAGTGCCGATGCCTGCGCCATGTCGGTGCGGCCGGCCAGTTTCGCCTTCAGCGGTCCCATCACCTTGCCCATGTCGGCCGGGCCGGTGGCGCCGACTGTGGCGATCACCTCGGCGATGACCGCAGCCACTTCGGCAGCGTCCATCTGCTGCGGCATGTAGGCAGTCAGCACGTCCAGCTCGAACTTTTCGGCATCGACCAGATCCTGGCGGCCGGCGCTCTCGAACTGGCTGATCGAGTCGCGACGCTGCTTGAGCATCTTGTCGATCACGGCCGTGACCTGGGTGTCGTCAAGCGTGATGCGCTCGTCGACTTCCTTCTGCTTGATCGCGGCCAGCAGCAGGCGGATGGTGCCCAGACGCGCGCTGTCCTTCGCACGCATCGCGGTCTTCATGTCTTCGCTGATCTGTTCCTTCAGGCCCATTGGCGTTTGCTCGCGTGTGAAGGGGCAATCAACACAAAAAGCCGGATACGCCTGCGGCCCGTGGCCTTGGCGTTTCCGGCTTTTCGTTCCCGTAGCCTGCGCGCAGCGTTACCGGCGCAGGAAACCGGCGATCAGTACAGCTTCGGCGGCAGGGTCTGGCTGCGCAGCCGCTTGTGATGGCGCTTCACGGCCGCAGCCAGCTTGCGCTTGCGCTCGGCGGTGGGCTTTTCGTAGAACTCGCGCGAGCGAAGTTCGGTCAGCGTGCCTGCTTTTTCGATGGTGCGCTTGAAGCGGCGGATGGCAACTTCAAACGGCTCGTTTTCCTTGACGCGAATACCCGGCATGCAACAGCCCTCAATGGCGCGTTCACTGACTCGAATGCAGTGAACGCATAACGGAAAGCCGGCGAGTATATCCGGGGTCGGCCCGGCTGCCAAGCCCGATCTTCGCCTGCGCCAGTACAATGCGTTCCATGTGGATTCTAGGCATCGAATCGTCTTGCGACGAAACAGGGCTCGCCCTCTATCACGACCAGCGCGGACTGGTCGCCCACGCCGTGCATTCGCAGATCGACCTGCACCAGGCTTATGGCGGCGTAGTGCCGGAGCTGGCGTCGCGCGACCATGTGCGGCGTGTCGTGCCGCTGTACCGCCAGGTGCTCGCCGAAGCCGGCATCGCGGCCGGCGAGATCGACGCAGTGGCCTACACCGCCGGTCCCGGGCTGGCGGGTGCGCTGCTGGTCGGTGCTGCGTTTGCCGAAGCGCTGGCGTTTTCGCTGGGGCGCCCGGCCATCCCCATCCACCACCTCGAAGGCCATCTGCTGTCGCCGCTGCTGTCGGCGGATCCGCCGGTCTATCCCTTCGTGGCGCTGCTGGTGTCCGGCGGCCACACGCAGCTGATGCGCGTTTCGGCGGTGGGCTGCTACGAACTGCTGGGCGAGACGCTGGACGACGCGGCCGGCGAAGCCTTCGACAAGACGGCCAAACTGCTCGGGCTGCCCTATCCGGGCGGGCCGGTGCTGGCGGCACTGGCGGAGCAGGGTCAGGCCGGTCGCATCAGGCTGCCGCGGCCGATGCTCGGCAGCGGTGATCTGGATTTCAGCTTTTCCGGCCTGAAGACCGCAGTGCTCAATGCGGCCAACAAGGGGCTGGACGACACGGGGCGCGCCGATCTGGCCGCCGAGTTCCAGGAAGCGGTGGTCGATGTGCTGGTCGGCAAGTCGCTCGCGGCGCTGCGCCAGACACGGCTGAACCAGCTGGTGGTGGCCGGCGGTGTCGGCGCCAATCGCCGGCTGCGCAGCCGGCTCGATGTCGAGCTGGCGCAGCGGCGCGGTCGCGTGTTCTATCCCGAGCTGGCCTTGTGCACCGACAACGGCGCGATGATCGCGTTTGCCGGCGCCCAACGGCTGGCTGCAGGGCTGGCGACGGCCGCGCAGGATCACGTGATCGCGGTCAGGCCGCGCTGGCCGCTGGACGAAATCGGCACCGGCTCGGCCTGAGGCGCATCCAGCCGCCGCATCCCATCGTCAGCTGGTGGAGGTCTTCTTGCCGCCGATGCGGCTTTCGGTGCCGTTCATCAGACGCCGGATATTGTCCGCATGACGCCAGATCAGCAGACCGGACATCGCCGCCAGCGCAGCGCAGATGGTCGCGGAGTGGGTGTACAGCAGCCCGCTGACCGGGGCGCTGCAGGCGGCCAGCAGCGCCGCCAGCGACGAGTAGCGGGTGAGTACCGCAACCAGCACCCATACGCCCAGCGCGGTCAGGCCGACTGCGGGCACGGCGGCCAGCATGACGCCGGCGGCCGTTGCAACACCCTTGCCGCCGCGAAATCCCAGCGTCACCGGAAACACGTGGCCGACGAAGGCCGCCACGCCCGCAAACAGGGCCGTGCCGTCACCCATGTCCAGCCAGCGTGCCAGCAGCACGGCCGCCACGCCCTTGAGCGCATCGCCGAGCAGCGTCAGTACCGCCGCCACCTTGTTGCCCGAACGCAGCACATTGGTGGCGCCAGGGTTGCCCGAGCCGTAGCTGCGCGGATCGGCCAGCCCGAACATCCGGCTGGTGATGACGGCGAAAGGGATGCAGCCCAGCAGGTAGCCCAGGGCGATCACGATGGCGGTACTGGAAGCGGTATTCACGGTGTGCGGCGGGTCGGACGTAGAATCCGGCCATTCTAGTTCGACACGGACAGCAAGCGAGACATGGACTGCATATTCATAGAAGGCATGAAGGTCACGGCGTCGGTCGGCATCTATGCGCGCGAACGTGCGCACACGCAGCAGCTTGAAATCAGCATGACCTTCGGCGTGCCCGACGCGGCGGCGCAGAACGACGACATCAACGACACCATCGACTACGCCGAGGTGGTCAAGCGCATCCGCACCGAACTCGGCATGCGCCACTTCAATCTGCTGGAAACGCTGGGCGAATTCCTGATCAGCATGATGCTCGAGGACTTCCGCGCGTCGTGGGTCAAGATTTCGATCGCCAAGACCGGCATCATGAAAGACGTCCGTCAGGTGGGGGTCACGATAGAACGGGGTCGCTCGCCGTCAGCGTGAAGCCGCCTCCGGCGGCCTCGTGCGCCAGCAGCCAGCGCTTGATGCCAGGCAGGAAGCCGTGGGTCGAATGCGCGAAGCCGCCCAGCGCGCCGCCCGAGGCGACAATGCGGTGGCAGGGAATCACCACCGGCAGCGGATTGGCGCCGCAGGCGCCGCCGACTGCGCGTGGCGAGCTGCCGATGCGGCGCGCCACATCGCCATAGGTCAGCGTGTGTCCCGGCTCGATGTCCAGCATGACCTGCCACACCTTTCGCTGATGCGCCGTACCTTCCGGGTCGCAGGGCAGGTCGAAGCGGTGACGCGGGTCCGCCAGATAGGCGATCAGCTGTTGCACGGTTTCTGCCGCCAGTGCGTTGCGCGCCGGCCGTGCCGGCTGCACGGGCAGGAATTCGATGCGTGACAGCCGGTCGCCTGCGGTGGCGATGCCGAGCGCGAAGCCCGATGCGTCGAGTACCGCGTCCCAGTCGGTCATTGCCTGATCCGTCATGTCCGTCAGCGGGTTGGCTTGCCGGCCAGCAGATGGTCCTTGAGATCTTCCTGGGTCGGGCGCGCGCCGAGCCAGATCGACAGCAGGCTGCGGAAGAAATCTTCGCCTTCCACCATCTCGCCGGATTCATGGCCGTCTATCGTGATGCGTGTGCCGCGCCCCGGCAGCCACTCGAGCGCGATCCGGCTGCCCTTCTTCAGGTCGCCGATCGCCAGGATGTTGTCCGAGAAAGTCCTGATGCGCGGCTGCATGGCTTCGAATTCGGCTGGCGGCATGTTCTTCTTCATGCCCTTGACCAGCGGATCGTTGAACAGCGAGGCCGACAGTTCCAGCAGCGGCACGACTTCGATGCGCTTGGCGCCCGGTACTGCCATGGCGCTGTCGAGACTGTCTGCCGGTGCGCTCAGGTACAGCGCGACGACATAGGCTTTCAGCATCGAGCGGCCGCGCAGGCCGGCACCGTTGAGTTGCAGCGGCGTGTTGGCCACACGGGTGACCGGTTCGAAGCGGATGCCTTCGACCTCCAGCGCCTGGCTGGCCGGCGGAATGCACAGCAGTGCGAAGGCGAGCGCCAGTGCGCGTGGTGACATGGAGGTCTCCGTAGGTCGTCGCGGGGCGGCAATTATCCGTCGGGCGGCACCGATATTGCTGGACTCGAGCCGTCTGAGGACATTCCAGTTCCGGAATTCACGATAGAAATGCCGTGCAAGCTATTGTTTTTTAAACATTGAAGTGTGATGATGATGTCGTTTTCAATATTGGTTGCCATTTGTTTCGGCATCGGGGAGGCTGCATGAGCGCACTGAAAGTACTTGGGCCGCTGGCGTTTGCACTGTTTCTGGGCAGTCCGGCGGTGTTTGCGCAATCGGCGACCGAGCAGGCCGCCGCGCACGTCGAGGCCGGACGCTTCGCCGCGGCCTACGCACTGCTGGCGCCGCAGGAATCCGAACGTGCCGGCGATCCGCAGTTCGACCTGCTGTTGGGCATCTCGGCGCTCGAAACCGGTCGACACACGCTGGCGGTGTTCGCGCTCGAGCGCGTGCTGGCAGTGCAGCCGGACAATGCGCGCGCGCGCGCCGAAATCGGACGCGCCTATATGGAACTGGGCGAATCGGCCGGCGCCCGGCGCGAACTGCAGGCAGTGCGCAGCCAGAAGCTGCCGCCGGAGGTGGCGGCCTCGATCGACCGGCTGCTGTCGGCCATCGAGCGCGCGCCCGAAGCCAGCAAATCCACGTTCGGCGGCTACATAGAAGCGGCCGTCGGACGCGACTCCAACGTAAACAGCGCGACTGCGGACGGTGCGGTGGCTGTGCCCGGCTTCGGCGATTTCCGGCTGAGCGGCAGCAGCAAGCGCCGTGACGCCTGGTTCTCGGCGCTGTCCGGTGGCGTCAATGCGCGCATTCCGGTCAGCCGGGAATGGGCCGTCGTCGGCGGGGCGAGCGGTGCCGCACGCTTCAATTTCGGCGAGTCCCGTTTCGATACCGATGCACTGGACGGCTATGCCGGCGCGGCATGGACGCGCGGCGCCAACCGGGTGACCGCGGTGCTGCAGCTCGGTCTGTTCGAAGTCGACAACAGCAAGCTGCGCGACTACAGCGGCCTGAGCCTGCAGTGGCAGCACACGCACGATGCGCGCAATCAGACCACGGTGTTCGCACAGCACGCCCGCCTGCGCTACGAGGGTGGCAACGACGTGCGGGACGCGAACCGGACGCTGTTCGGCCTGGGCCACGCCGTGGTGCTGCCGAATGGCCAGACCATGCTGTATGGCAGTTTCTATCTTGGCCGGGAGATCGGACAGAATGCGCTGCCGTCCGGTGTCGATATCGCCGGCAACGACCTGATCGGTGTCCGTTTCGGCGCGCAGCACCAGTTCGACCGCAACTGGATGCTGTTCGGCAGCTTTGCGCACGAATCGCGCGAGTACCAGCAACCTGACCCGGTCTTCCTGGCCACGCGCGAGGACGACCTGATGACGCTGTCGCTCGGCGTGACCTATGCGCTCACCGACGCCTGGCAGCTGACGCCGTCGGTGACCTTGATCCGCAACGAATCGACGCTGAAAATTGATGACTATCGCCGCGGCGTCGCGCAGTTCGCCGTGCGCCGCACGTTCTAGGAGATCGCCATGTCGCAGACCTTCAGACCGAACCGCCTGGCACTCGCCATCGCGCTGGCCTTTCCCCTGGCCGCCTTCGCCGAAAGCGCGGCCCGCATCGAATTCTCGGTGGGTGACGTGCGCGCGCTCGCCGCCGACGGCAGCAGCCGCGTGGTTGCCCGCGGTACCGAACTGGCCAGCGGCGATACCGTCGATACCGGCAGCGGTCGTGCCCAGATGCGCTTCACCGACGGTTCCTTCGTATCGCTGCAGCCGCAGACGCAGTTCCGCATCGACAAGTACGCCTACGCCGGCAAGCCGGCCGAGGACCGCGGCTTCTTCAGTCTGATCAAGGGCGGGCTGCGCACGATCACCGGGCTGGTCGGCAAGGTCAATCGCAGCAACTACAAGCTGACCACGTCGGTGGCGACCATCGGCATCCGCGGCACCGAATTCTCGGTCGCCTACGGCAACAGCATCAACGTCACCACCGGCGACGGTGCGGTCGACGTCTGCAACGACGCCGGCTGCCTGACCGTGGCGGATGGCGAGAGCGCCTACGTGGCGAACGAGAACACGATGCCGGTCATCATCGAGGTGAAGACCGATCTGCCGCCTCAGCCGCCGTCGAAACTCGAAGGCATTCCGCCGCTGCTGCGTGACGACAACATGTTCACGATGACCGAAGACCGCATGTCCGACGGCACGCTGACCGCGCTGAAGGATCTGCCGCCGCCCGAACTTAAGTCCGGCAGCGGTTACTACGTCTATGGTGATTACGGCGACCAGTACGGTGGATATGGCGGCACGGTGACGCTGCACAACGTGACTGCGCAGATCGTCAGCGGTGCACTGAAATCAGCCGATGACGGCGACGGCGGCCTGCTGGAAACCACGACGGTGCAGGAGTCGCATCAGGACGGCATCATCGGTTGGGGGCGCTGGGCCGTTGCGGATTGCACCGGTTTCAGCTGCAGCGGCGACGCGATCGAGAATCTGCACTATGTGGTCGGCGTGCCGACGCCTGACCTTGCCGCGCTCGGCGGCGTGACCGCCAGTTACGCGTTGAGCGGCGCGACCGTGCCGACGACCGCAGGCGGTGCCCCCGGCGGCGCGGTCACCGGATCGATGACTGCCGACTTCACCAACTACAGCATGAGCGTGAACATGGGGGTCACGGTCAGTGCGGTGACCTTCGGTGTGACCGGCAGCGGTTCGATCAACAGCGCGAACGCCTCGTTCGCCGGTGCCTTCAGTTCCTGCTCCGGCTGTGCGAACAGCCCGCCCAGCGGCAGCTTCAACGGCTTCTTCGCCGGCCCGGCAGCCGAACGCGCCGGCCTGGTGTATGGCTTCGACAGCGGTGTGGGCGGCATCGGCAAGGTCAGCGGCGCAGCCGTCTTCACGCGCGGCGCGAACGTCGCACCCGGCATCTAGGGCACAGCATCCTGCGCGCCGGTTCGTCCGGCGCGTAGCCATGCCGCACGAAGTGCGCCGCGGCGCGAACCTCGTCTGCGGCCTGATGTCTGGTCTGGACAACTCATTCGCTACCGGACCCCGCACGCACCATGCCTCACCACACGCCACTCATCACCACGCTCGTCGGTGGCCTCGTGCTCGCCTTCATCTTCGGCGCGCTGGCGCAGCGTCTGCGCATGCCACCGCTGGTCGGCTACCTGTTGGCCGGCATCGCGGTCGGGCCGTTCACGCCCGGCTTCGTGGCCGATGCCGGACTGGCGCAGGAGCTGGCGGAAATCGGCGTCATCCTGCTGATGTTCGGCGTCGGCCTGCACTTTTCGGTGAAGGACCTGATGTCGGTGAAAGGCATCGCCATTCCCGGCGCCGTCGTGCAGATCGCCATCGCCACGCTGCTCGGCATGGTCATGGCCTGGTTCATGGGGTGGTCCCCCGGCGCCGGACTGGTGTTCGGGCTGGCGTTGTCGGTCGCCAGTACCGTCGTGCTGCTCACCGCGCTGCAGGAACGTCGGCTCGAAACAACGCAGCGCGGCCGGATAGCGGTCGGCTGGCTGATCGTCGAGGACATCGCCATGGTGCTGGCGCTGGTGCTGATTCCGGCATTCAGCGGCCTGCTCGGCGGTGCCGGCGAAACGCTGTCGGGCGGTGCGCTGCTGGCAGCGCTGGCGCTCACGCTGGGCAAGGTCGTGGCCTTCGTCGTCGTGATGCTGGTGATCGGCCGGCGCTTGATTCCGTGGGTACTCGAACGCATCGCCGCGACCGGTTCGCGCGAACTGTTCCGGCTGGCCGTGCTCGCGATCGCGCTCGGCTTCGCGCTCGGATCGGCCTATGTGTTCGGCGTGTCGTTCGCGCTGGGAGCCTTCTTCGCCGGCATGATCCTCAGCGAATCGGAGCTGTCGCACCGTGCGGCAGAAGAGTCGCTGCCGCTGCGCGACGCCTTCGCCGTACTGTTCTTCGTGTCGGTCGGCATGCTGTTCGACCCGTCGGTGCTGGTGCGCGAGCCCTGGCTGGTGCTGGCGACCGTGTTGATCATCGTGGTCGGCAAATCGATTGCGGCGGCGCTGATCGTGCGTGCCTTCGGCCATCCGCTGGGTACCGCGCTGACCATCTCGGCCAGTCTGGCGCAGATCGGCGAGTTCTCCTTCATCATCGCCTCGCTCGGCCTGTCGCTGGGCCTGCTGCCGGCCACCGGACGCGATCTGATACTGGCCGGCGCCATCTTTTCCATCCTGCTCAATCCGCTGCTGTTCGTCGTGCTTGACCGGCTCAAGCCATGGCTGGACGCACGCGAGGGCAGGGCCGTGCTGCGTGATGTCCGGCCCGAAGTGGCGATGCCGGCCGGTGGCCATGTGGTGCTGGTCGGTTTCGGCCGCGTTGGCCACCGCATCGTGCTGGCGCTGCAGGAAAAGGACCTGCCGGTGGTGGTGATCGTGGATCACGCCGAAGTGGTCGACGCGCTGCTCGCCGACGGCATTCCGGCGCTGTACGGCAACGGTGCGGCGCCGGGTATGCTGCAGGCGGCCAACATCGCCCACGCCCGCTACCTGCTGATCGCCATTCCGGATGCGCTGGAAGCGGGGCAGATCATCGAACGTGCGCGCCAGCTCAATCCCGACCTCGAAATCGTCGCCCGCGCCTACACCGATGCCGAACTGGTCCATCTGGAAGGGCGCGGCGCCACCTACACGGTCATGGGCGAGAACGAGATCGCGCGCGGCATGGCGCGCCGGGTGACGGCGGAGAGCGCCCGGGCGCTGTAGGGCGACAGGGATTCGGTTACAGCGACTCGGCGAAGCGTCGGATGCCGGCCAGCAGCATTTCGACAGCGATCGCGCACAGCAACAGTCCCATCAGGCGCTCCAGCGCTGCCGTGCCGCGTTCGCCCAGATGCCGGATCAGCGGCCCGGCGGCCAGCAGCACGACCGTGGTGACTGCCATGGCGGCGCTCATCGCGCCCATCCACGTGTAGAAGTGCTCGGGTTCGCGCGACACCAGCAGCATCACCATCGCCATGGCCGACGGCCCGGCGATCAGCGGAATCGCCAGCGGCACGATGAAGGGTTCGCCGCCGGCCCACTCGCCGAACACGCCGTCCGGCTGCGGGAAGATCATGCGCAGCGCGATCAGGAACAGCAGCACGCCGCCGGCGATGCCGAGCGAGGTCTGCGACAGCTGCAGCACGCGCATCACCGATTCGCCGGCGTACATGAACACCACCAGCGCCAGCCACGCCGCGAAGCACTCGCGCAGGATGACGCGCCGGCGGCGCTCTACCGGCACGTCCTTGAGCAGCACCGTCATCACCGGTGCGTTGCCGAACGGGTCGAACAGCAGCAGGAGCAGCATGCTGGCCGACAGGAAGCTGTCAGCCATTCAGCGTGCCGGCCGCTGGTGACGGGATGCCGACGGTGCCGTCGCCGGACTGTTCATGTGCGTCTCAGCTGCGCACCTGGCCGTCGCCCAGCACCACCCACTTCTGGCTGGTCAGACCGTCCAGCCCGACCGGGCCGCGGGCGTGGATCTTGTCGGTCGAGATGCCGATCTCGGCCCCCAGGCCGTACTCGAAGCCGTCGGCGAAGCGGGTCGAGGCGTTGATCATGACCGATGCCGAATCGACCTCGCGGATGAAGCGCATCGCCCGCGTGTGGTTCTCGGTGACGATGGCATCGGTGTGCTGCGAGCTCCAGGTGTTGATGTGCTCGATCGCCATGTCGAGCGTGTCGACGATGCGCACCGCGAGGATGGGCGCCAGATATTCGGTGCCCCAGTCCTCGTCGGTCGCCACCTTCATCGCCGGCACCAGCGCACGTGCACGCGCGCAGCCGCGCAGTTCGACGCCCTTGCCGAAGTAGATGTCGGCCAGCCGGCCGAGCACGCGCGGTGCTGCGGCGACATGCACCAGCAGCGTCTCCATCGTGTTGCAGGTGCCGTAGCGATGCGTCTTGGCGTTGTCGGCGATGCGCACCGCCTTGTCGTCGTCGGCGAATTCGTCGATGTAGACATGGCAGTTGCCGTCCAGATGCTTGATCACCGGCACCTTCGCCTCGCGCGAAATGCGTTCGATCAGCCCCTTGCCGCCGCGCGGGACGATCACGTCGACGAACTGCGGCATCGTGATCAGCTCGCCCACGGCGGCGCGGTCGGTGGTGTCGACCACCTGTACCGCGGTTTCCGGCAGTCCGGCCGCGACCAGTCCCTCGCGCACGCAGGCCGCGACCGCCTGGTTGCAGCGCGCGGCTTCCGAGCCGCCGCGCAGGATGGCGGCGTTGCCGCTCTTCAGGCACAGCGCGGCCGCGTCGGCGGTCACGTTCGGCCGCGCCTCGTAGATGATGCCGATCACGCCCAGGGGCACGCGCATCTTGCCCACGGTGATGCCGGTCGGCCGGCGCTTGAAGTCGGTCATCTCGCCGACCGGATCGGGCAGGGCGGCGACCTGCTCCAGCCCCTGCGCCATCGCCTCGACGCCTTTCGCGCTCAGCGTCAGGCGGTCGATCATTGCCGCGTCCAGGCCGTTGGCCCGTGCCGCCTCGACGTCGGCGGCATTGGCTTCGAGCAGCTGCGGTGCGCGCTCGCGCAGCAGTGCGGCGATGCGCGTCAGCGCCTCGTTCTTGTCCCGGGTCGATGCCTGCGCGACGATGCGCGAGGCGGCGCGAGCCTGGCGGCCCAGCGTCTGCATGTAGTCCTTGATGTCCATCTCGTGTCCTGAAAGGCTGGGGCCGCGCGTAACGGGGAGGGCGCGGCGAAAACTGCGGGCAAAGGCGGATGAAAGCAGAAAGCGCCGCGCTGTGCCACCGGTTTGACGCAATGCACAGTCAGCGTGCGCACAGGCGCAGCGCGATCTGCAGGAATTCGTCCCAGACATCGCCGCGTGCGACGCCCTTGATCATGCGGTCGAGCCGCGCCGCCTGCATCAGCGCGGTGCGTGTGGCGGCCGACGACAGACGGCCGAGCGCGCGGCGGTACGGCGACTGGCGGGCGCCGAAGATGCGCGCCGCGGCCAGCGCGTCGTCGGCGCTGCGGCCGGCGTCCATCTCGGCGCGCGCGGCGGCGAGTACCCGCAGCTCGGCGACGATGATCCACAGCACCAGCGGGGCGGCCACGCCTTCGGCGCGCAGACCGTCGAGCAGCCGGCTGGCGCGCGCGCCGTCACCGGCGAGCAAGGCCTGGCGCAGGTCCTCGACGTCGTAGCGGGCGACGTCCATCACCGCGTTGCGCACCTGTTCCAGCGTCAGTTCGCCGGGCGGGTGCAGCAGCGCGAGCTTCATCACCTCCTGATTGGCGGCCAGAAGGTTGCCTTCGACGTGGCCGGCCATGAATTCCAGCGCCTCGGCGGGCGCCGACTGCTGCTGGCGCGCGAGGCGGCCGGCCAGCCATGCCGGCAGGCGGTCCAGCCCGGGCGCGTTCAATTCCATCTCGACACCGGCTTCCGCCAGCGCGACGAACCAGGCGCTCTTCTTCGCCTTCCAGTCCATCTGCGGCAGGGTCACCAGCGTGATCGTGCCGGCCGGCGGGTTGGCCGCGTAGCGCGTCAGCGCATCGCCGCCCTCGCGCCCCGGCTTGCCGGTCGGAATGCGCAGGTCGATCAGCTTGTCGCCGCCGAACAGCGACATGTTGCCGGCGGCTTCGGCCAGCGCCGACCACTTGAAGTACTGCGTGACCACCAGCACCTCGCGCTCGCCATAGCCGCGCGCGCGCGCGGCGGCACGGATCGCGTCCGCCGCCTCGATCACCAGCAGCGGCTCGTCGCCGTGCAGCACGTACAGCGGCGACAGCGTGCCCTTCAAATGGCTGTCGAGCTGCTCCGGGCGCAGTGCCATGCCGGCGTTCAGCCCTTCTTCTTGTTGCCGATGGACTGCAGCCGGCGCAGCAGCTGCTGGATCACGTCCGCCTGCATTTCGGTAAACAGCAGCTGTTCCTCTTCCTGCTTCGACAGCACTTCGGCGTCGCTGTAATTGAGGTCGCGCCGCACCTCGATGGTGGCCACTGGCGCGATCTCGTCGTTGTCCGGCGTACGCACCTTGAACGAGAAGCGCTGGCGCAGCTGGTACTCGCGCACGCGACCGGCCGAGTTCAGGCTGAGAATCACCTTTTCGGTCCGGTTTTCGGTGATGTCCAGCACCGCATCGGCCGCCTTGATCTCGTCCGCCACCTGCGTATGCGTCTGGGCGGTGATCGCGCGCCGGATCTGCGCGGTCAGTTCCGAATACTTGTTGGCGTTGATGTACAGCGACGAGAACGGCAGGTCGCGTACGCCGCGCAGGTGGAAACCGCAGGCCGCGAGCAGCGACGCGCTGCCGGCGGCGGCCAGCAGGCTGCGGCGCGACGGTGAGGCGGGAAAGGACCGGGAGTGGCTCAAGTGGGTCTCCAGCGTCAGCACACGATGTTGATCAGACGGCCGGGCACGACGACGACCTTCTTCGCCGTCTTGCCTTCCATGAATTTCTGCGCCGCCTCGCTGGCCAGCGCCTGTGCCTCGATCGCGTCCTTCGACGCGTCGGCCGCCACGCGCAGGCTGCCGCGCAGCTTGCCATTGACCTGCAGCATCAGCTCGACCTCGTCCTGCACCAGCGCCGATTCGGCCGGCTCCGGCCACGGCGCGTTCAGGATGTCGTCGCCGAAACCCAGATCGCGCCACAGCACGTGCGTAATGTGCGGGCACAGCGGCGACAGCACGCGCAGCAGGATGGACAGCCCCTCGCCGATGACTTCTGCGGCCAGCGCGCCGTCGCGCGGCGCCTTTTCCAGCGCGTTGAGCATCTTCATCGCGCCCGAGGCCACCGTGTTGAACTGCTGCTTGCCCAGGTCGTAGCTCGCCTGCTTCAGCACCAGATGCAGCTCGCGCCTCAGGTCGGCCAGCACGGCCGGCAGCTTGGCCGAATCGAGCGACGGCTTTGCCGGCAGCAGCGCGCGCAGTTCGGCGCCGAAACCCTGGCCGAACGCCCACACGCGTTTCAGGAAGCGGTGCGCGCCCTCGACCCCGGCGTCGTTCCATTCCAGCGTCTGCTCCGGTGGGCTGGCGAACATCATGAAGAAGCGTGCGGTGTCGGCGCCGAATTCGTCGATCAGCGCCTGCGGATCTACACCGTTGCGCTTGGACTTGGACATCGTGCCCATGCCCTGGAAGTCGACCGCCTGGCCATCGGCCTTGAGCGTGGCGCCGGTGATGCGGCCGGCCTCGTCGCGCACCGGCTCGATCTCCTCCGGCGCGTAGTACTCGATGCCGCCCTTGTCGGTGCGGCGCGAATAGATGTGGTTCAGCACCATGCCCTGCGTCAGCAGCCGGGCGAACGGTTCGGTCACCGTGGTCAGGCCCATGTCGCGCATCACCTTCGACCAGAAGCGCGAGTACAGCAGGTGCAGGATGGCGTGCTCGATGCCGCCGATGTACTGGTCGACCGGCATCCAGTAGTTGGCGCGTTCATCGACCATGGCCTGGTCGTTGCCGGCCGAGCAGTAGCGCGCGTAGTACCAGCTGGAATCGACGAAGGTGTCCATCGTGTCGGTTTCGCGCTTCGCGGGCGCGCCGCATTTCGGGCAGGCGACGTTGATGAAGTCGTCGCGCTTGAGCAGCGGATTGCCCGAACCGTCGGGAATGCAGTCTTCCGGCAGCACCACCGGCAGCTGGTCGTCCGGCACCGGCACGTCGCCGCAATGGTCGCAGTGGATGATCGGAATCGGGCAACCCCAGTAGCGCTGGCGCGACACGCCCCAGTCGCGCAGGCGCCACTGCACCTTCTTCTCGCCACCCTTGGCCGCGAGGTCGGCGGCGACCGCATCGACCGCGGCCTCGTAGCCGAGCCCGTCGTAGCGGCCGCTGGCGGTGCACACGCCATCCTTCGAGCCGTACCACTCGGCCCAGGCGTCGGTCGAGAAGGTCTTGTCGCCGAGCGCGATCACCTGGCGGATCGGCAGCTCGTACTTCTTCGCGAAGCCGAAGTCGCGCTCGTCGTGCGCCGGCACCGCCATCACCGCGCCGTCGCCATAGCTCATCAGCACATAGTTGCCGACCCACACCGGCACCGCCTCGCCGGTCAGCGGGTGGGTGACGGTCAGCCCGGTCGGCAGGCCTTCCTTTTCCATCGTCGCCATGTCGGCTTCCATCACCGAGCCGTGCTTGCACTTCTCGATGAAGGCGGCCAGTTCCGGGTTGTTGCGTGCGGCGTGGGTGGCCAACGGGTGTTCGGCCGCCACGGCGCAGAAGGTGACGCCCATGATGGTATCGGCGCGGGTGGTGAATACCCACAGCCTGCCGTCGTCGATCAGCGCGCCGCTGTCGTCACGGATGTCGTGCGTGAAGGCGAAGCGCACGCCGGTGCTCTTGCCTATCCAGTTCGCCTGCATGGTCTTCACGCGCTCGGGCCAGCCGTCGAGCGTGTCCAGATCGTTCAGCAGTTCGTCGGCGTACTGCGTGATGCCCAGGTAGTAGCCCGGAATCTCGCGCTTCTCGACCAGCGCGCCGGTGCGCCAGCCGCGGCCGTCGATCACCTGCTCGTTGGCCAGCACGGTCTGGTCTATCGGATCCCAGTTCACCGTCTGCGTCTTTTTATAGGCGACGCCCTTTTCCAGCATGCGCAGGAACAGCCACTGGTTCCATCGGTAGTAGGACGGCTGGCAGGTGGCCAGTTCGCGGCTCCAGTCGATGGCGAATCCGAGCGACTGCAGCTGCTTCTTCATGTACGCGATGTTGTCGTACGTCCATTTGGCCGGCGGCACCCTGTTCTGGATCGCCGCGTTTTCGGCCGGCAGGCCGAAGGCGTCCCAGCCCATGGGCTGCAGCACGTTGTAGCCGCGCATGCGGTGGAAGCGCGTCAGCACGTCGCCGATGGTGTAGTTGCGCACATGCCCCATGTGCAGCTTGCCCGACGGGTAGGGGAACATCGACAGGCAGTAGTACTTGGGCTTCGTGCCGTCTTCCACGGCGCGGAAGGCCTGCGTGTCGTCCCAGTAGGTGCGGGCAGCGGCCTCGATGGCGGAAGGCTGGTAGGCGGGTATCTGTTTTTCTTGCATGACGCGGGTTACGGCGGATGGTTTGGCGCCGGATCGGCGCGAACCCGCGATTATAGGCTGCTGCCGGGTCGGGCTGAGGCCGGTTTTGGGGCCGGCGCGGGCCATCGATGCCCGGTCAGGCGGCTTTCGGCAGACGCAAAGGTGTCCGTTGCCAGCGCCGCACTGCATCCAGCGGCGACAGGACACCGTGTGCGCCCCGGGATACGCCGGGCAGGCCAGGTACAAGACGAAAACCGATCCGCTGTGGGACAAGAGCGTCAGAGAGAAGGACGCACGAGCGGCGCAGAAGGCGAAGCGCTACGCCCACACCGATTTCACGCAAGCTGATGACGCAAGCCACTGCGTCTGTCCGGCGGGCAAGTGGCTGTACCGCAATGGGGCCGTGTGCACGATCAACGGCTACGCCGCCACGAAATACGCGGGGGCCGCGCGCGACTGCGTGCCGTGCCAACAGCGGACCCGATGCCTGCGCATGCCGGACAGGACCAAGGTGAGGCAGGTCGCCTTCTTCCGCGGCAAGCGCGACGGCAACGAATCACACACCGAGCGGATGAAGCGGCGCATCGATTCGAGCGAGGGCAGACGGGTGATCGCCGCCCGGTTTGCCACCGTCGAACCGGTGTTCGGCAACCTGAGGCACAACAAACGGCTGGCCCGATTCACGCTGCGCGGGCGCCAGAAGGTCGATGGACAGTGGAAGCTGTACTGCCTGGTGCACAACATCGAGAAGCTGAGGCACCACGGATACGCGAATTAGGTAAGCTGCCGGACGGAAGCGGTACCGCTGCAAGGGCGCCCGGCATCGGTCAGGGCAGACATCAGGGGACGATGATGAAGCGAAGCTCGCGAGGTTGAAATGATGATGAACGACTTTGAGCCGGCCAAGGCCGGATGCAACCGCCTGCCCCGGAATGGGGTATTTCTACAGCGTCGTTAGGCGTCAGAACTTCACTACTTCTGCTCTTCCCCGAATGACACCCCGATTTGACGAGCCATACCCGAAGTTGAACGCGGTCACACGGGATCAAGAGATCTACAGGATCGTTGACTTCTTCTCCGCTGCTCAAGCTGTAGAAGGCGCGGGGCTTTATCTGCCGCTGGCCTCCACATTCGCCGATGCTAACGAAGCGATCGACTCAGCTATGGCAGTCCTTGCCGTTGCCGCAGGTCCGTGCGCCGGGATTACCAAGCACTTCGGCTCGCAGGAGGAGTTCATCAAGTATCAACGCTCCGTAGCCAGCCGGAACTATGTTTCGTGCTGGACGAAGGCCAAAGAATCGGTCGCGATGTGGGCGCTGTACTCAAGAGATATGTGTTCAGTACAGCTTTCGACCAAAGTTGAGTGCCTTGAACGAGCTGCGATCAGTTATGCAGACGGAAACAGTGATCCAACTTCGGCTATCGCGGCGGCGAGCGGTGACGGTCAAATTATCGACGGATCGAAAATCGTGTCGGTCAACTATGAGAACTGGGAAAGCATTGCGCGAAGCATTGACCGCCGCCGTCGCGCATACGACAAGCTTGAAGCGACAGGCAGAATACCGAAGAACCCCGATCACTTTAGCCGCGGCCCAAGGCAGAGCAAGCGGGAAATTCAGTACTTATTTGAAGCACTTAAACACAAAGATCAGTCCTTCTCTCACGAGGCAGAAGTACGACTGATAATGAACTTCACGCCATTCAATAGCGACACGCTGAGAATCGCCAACTCCGATATGGCCGAAATGAGATCAAGACCCGATACCAATACCAGCCACCCGAATCACAATCGAGCAATGCTGCTCTACGGTCGAGCCATCCTTCGAGAGGAGGCTTGGAAGAGATCTCTTTCCTGCACACCTCATATCTCCTTGCCCCTTCCGACCGGATTCATTCTCGGGGTCACCATTGACCCTCGCTGTCCTTCGCACAAGCAGCGATTTATGAAAGACTATTTTCAGGCGCACGGAATTCCGGTAAGCGATTCAAGCAGCTTTGGCCATGTAGCCCAAAGAATCGTTGTCAGTGCAAGGCGGCACCTCTTAGCCGATCCAAAGGCTATCTGAATATTTTGCGACTGACGCCTAACCCCTCGCTCAACCAGACCCGCCACGGCATGGCAGCCAAGCCGTGCAGCCGCCTTGGTCCATTGTCGGCAGCTCGGCCAGGCTGCCGCGGGCCGGTTAGCTCTACGTTGGGAATCACCAAATGCGCCGCACCTTGATCGCCCTCATCTGTGCACTTCCCGGCCTCGTTCTGGCCCAGTCGGCGCCTGCGCCCGCGCTGAAAGCCCTGCGGGCGCAGGCCATGCCCGGAACCGAGCCCCTCATTGCGGAGGTGGCCGTCAACACCAACACGGCGATGCCTGTGGCTGCCATTGTCCGGACCAGCGCAGACTCCGTAGCCCTGCTTGTCGCTGCGGAAGCCAGCCCCGGTGTCTTTGAGATTGTTGCGCGATCCAAACCGTTTACGGTTCCGCTTACCTCGAACTATGGAACTACCATCGAACTCTTCCGGTTCAACTCCCGCGATCGTCTCGAGCTGTCGCTGAGTGCGCGAAGCGGCTGTGCGCGAGGCTCGGTCACGCATAGATTTGCCTTTCGTCAGGGCACATGGGCTGTGACCGGTCTTGACGTCGAGACCCTGCGCTGTAGCGACAGCGGCGTGGAACCGGACTGGGCCGAGAGCGCCAACTACATCTCCGGCAAGGCGGTTCGTACGGTGTTCGCCCGCTCGGGGGCTTCGAAGAGCGTGCGGTCATCGAGCGCGCGAAAGGCTTTCCCCCTGTCGGAATTTCCGCCAAAGGGGCCTGAAACAGCCTACGCTGAACTGCAGTGATGCCTGCCCTTGCCGGAGCCGACTCGCTCCTGCGTGACGCTTGGTCCGGGAGGCGCTGGCGGTTCGGGTCAAACGTCGGGCGGCGCCAATACGAGGAGGGTCGTTTCCATCCAAGCACGTATCAAGGAAGCCATCCAGACGCACTACACCCGTGCGGATCTGGGAGACGTCATATTGGCGGCGCTGGAGAAGGCGGGCAAGGACCTGAACCACCTGACGCCCGAAGACCTGGCGCCCATCGACCAGTTTCATATCCGCGGGCGGATGGCGACGCTCGAGCTTGCCCGGGCCGCCGGGCTCGATGCGAACAAGCGCGTTCTCGATGTCGGCAGCGGCGTAGGTGGAACTTCGCGATGTCTGGCAAAGGAATTCGGTTGCCGCGTCACCGGCATCGACCTTACAGACGAGTACTGCCGTGCCGCTGCCATGCTCTCCGCCAGGGTCGGCCTGACGGATCTGGTCGACTATCGCCAGGGCGACGCCACCCGCCTGCCGTTTGAAGACGCAGTGTTCGATGTCGTCTGGACAGAACACGTGGCAATGAACATTCCGGACAAACGCCGGCTGTACCGGGAGATGCACCGGGTTCTGAAGCCGGGCGGCACGCTTGCCATCTACGACATACTGGCCGGCCCTTCCGGCCCGGTGCTGTTTCCTGTTCCGTGGGCACGCACGCCGGATACGAGTTTCCTCGTGTCGCCGGATGCGTTGCGCAGGCTGCTTGAAGAAGCAGGATTCACGGTTTCCGACTGGACCGACACAACCGAAGTGGCTCGCGCGTGGTTCGTGTCGCTGGCCGAGAAGATCCGCAAAGAAGGCTTTCCATCCCTTGGATTCCATTTGCTGCTTGGCGCTGACTTCAAGGCGATGGCTCAGAATCAGGGGCGAAATCTGCAGGAGGGGCGGATTGCGCTTGCACAGATCGTCGCGAGGAAGTCGGCACTGGTCGACAATGGCGAGCGCGGCTGACGCCAGTCGCGGGGCGTCTGGCGGTTTTCAACAGGGAGGCAAGAGAATGAAGTCAATGGCGGCGTCATTGGTCGTACTGCTCACTCTCGCATTCATGGGATGCGCAACCGCCCAGGAGCCACCCGCGCGCGTGACGATCCTCTACGACGCCTTCGGCAAGCCTTCCACGCTCAAGCGCGGCTGGGGCTACTCGTCTTTCGTCGAATACGGCGGCAAGCGGATTCTTTTCGACACCGGCGGCAGCCTCGACGATTTCACATTCAATGCGAAAACGCTCGGCGTCGATCTTTCGCAACTCGACTTCGTCGTGCTCACGCATCGCCACGGCGACCATACGAGCGGCCTGCACCAGGTGCTGAAGGTCAACCCGACCGTCAGGATCTACACCCCGGCCGAACCCGCCAACTTCGACACGCCGACGCCGCCCGCCCTCACCAGCCATATCAAGCGCCGCGTCGAGTCGGCGCCTGAGGACATGCACTACTACGACGGGAAATATCCGGAGCGGCTTGCCCCCGGATCGCCGTGGCCGGGCGCGAGATTCACGCAAATCCGCACACCCACCGAAGTAGCACCCGGTTTCTGGCTGTTTCCGACGCAGTCCGACAGCCCGGGCACGCGCGAGATGAACGAGGTATCCATGGCAATCAGGACTTCGCAAGGTCTCGTGGTGCTGGTGGGGTGCTCGCACCCGGGCATCGAGCAAATCCTGGAGATGGCGTCGAAGATCGACCCGCGGATCTACACCGTATTCGGTGGCTTTCATCTCGTCGATATCCCGGACGCCGACGTGAGCAGCATGGTCACGCGCTTTCGCGACAAGTGGAAGCTTGAGCGCGCCGCCGCGGGGCATTGCACCGGCGAGTTCGCATTCTCCGAATTCAACCGAGTCTTCGGTCCGAAGTTCGATCATGCCGGCGTGGGAGCCACGATCCCGCTTCCGAGATAGCCTTGCTGAACCGCCCCGACCGATGATGACCCCACCCCGGGACCCGTACGATCTCCAGCGCTTCGTCGAGGCGCAGGCGGCGAACTACGCCGACGCGATTGCCGAGCTGCGCGCCGGGCGCAAACGCACCCACTGGAGCTGGTACGTTCTGCCTCAGATACATGGCCTGGGCACGAGTCCGATGTCGGTCCGTTATGCCATCTCCGGCCAGCCGGAGGCGAAGGCCTATCTTGATCACCCGGTGCTCGGCGCGCGGCTGCGCGAGTGCGTCGCCGCGCTGAACGCGCATGACGGTCTGACGGCGGCTGCCATTCTGGGAGACATCGACGCGAGGAAGCTGCATTCATGCCTCACGCTCTTTGCGAGCGTCGGCGAGGCCGGTTCGCCGTTCCACGATGCGCTGGACCGGTATTTCGCCGGTGCGCCTGATCCGGCGACCGTGGCCATTCTGGCCGGACAGGCGGCACGGTGAGTACGGCGCCGGTCATCGGAGGGGCGTCGCCACAGCTGGCGCCCGAATTCCGCGTGGCGACCGTGGCCGATGTCGACGCGATCGCCTGTCTGGTCAACAAGGCCTACCGGCCGGCAGGCCAGGAGCGGGGCTGGACGCACGAAGCCGACCTGGTGGCGGGCGAGCGCACGTCGGCGGCGCAGGTGGCCGGATTGCTGCGGCCGGGGTCATCGGTGCTGCTGTTGCTGATCGACGGCGCCATCGCGGCCTGTGTACATGTCGAGTGCGCAGCGGACGCGTGCAGCATCGGCATGCTGGCGACCGAACCGAAGTGGCAGAATCTCGGGCTGGGCAAGCGCATGCTGGAACAGGCCGAGCGGTTCGCAGTGGATGTGTGGTCGGCCAGGTGTTTGCTCATGTCGGTCCTTTCGTCGCGCCCCGAGCTGCTCGCTTTTTATGAGCGCAGGGGCTACGCAAGAACGGGTGAGCGGACGGCATACCCGGCGGAGTCCGGCGTCGGTACGCCAAAACGTGAGGATATTCATGTCCTGCATCTCGAAAAGCCGGCGATCTGACCGGATGTCGCCTGCCGGCGTCCCGGTCCTGCCGTTCGACGCGGCCGGTCGCCATGACTGAGCGCACGCCGGCCGTGCTGGGCATCCGGCCCGAGCGTGAAATCATGACGCGGCAGCGCCTGCCGTACTTCATCGGCATCTCGGCGGAGACCGCCGGCAGCACCGGGCTGTCGATGCATCTGGTAGTCATTCCGCCCGGCGGGCGCGCCGAGCCGCATGTCCATGTGGGCTACGAAACCGGCATCTACGTACTCGAGGGAAGGGTCTGTACCCGCTGGGGGTATGCGCTGGAGCATGAGGTCGTCAGTCAGGCCGGAGACTTCCTGTTCGTGCCGCCCGGCATGCCCCACGAAGCGATCAATATGAGTGCGACGGAACCGGCGCGTGCGGTGGTGGCGCGCAACCATCCCGCGGAACAGGACCGGGTCGAGGCTTTCGTGCCCGAGGTCTGATCACCCACATCAGGAGTGTCCATGAAGCAGACCATCGTCGCCGCAGTCCTTCTGGCAGCGCAGTGCGCCTGGGCGGTCGGTCCGGATATCGAGTTCAAGTGCCCGCGGCGCATCAGGACGCAGCAGGTTCTGTACGGTCCGGCGGACGACTGGCGGCAATCGACCGAAAAGCCGCAGGTGGCCGGCAGTCCGGGCGATGTGGAATACAGCGAGCACAACCTCGATTTCGTGACCTTCTCGACCGGCGTGCCGGAGGACCGCGCGGTGCTCAGGCCGGATCTGGAAGTGAAGGCCAAGCACGGCAAGTGGAGCACGTCGTGGAAGTTCGAGGATTCCCGCGAGATATGGTTTGCCTGCCACTACCGGGCGACCACGGTCATGCTGTCCAGACAGCTTCCGCCGGACGTGAAGACCTGTACCGCCGAGTACATGAAGAATGTGGGCATCGCGGTGCAGCGCGTCTGGTGCCAGTGATCGCGGCTGCCTGCGGGCGGTATCCTGCACGCCCCGCATCGATGCCTCAGGAAGAAGAAACATGATCCAGACGTTGTGCCGACGCGCCTTGCTTGCGCTCGCCGTGGTTTTTGCAACGACCAGCCTGCCGGCCGCTGCCCAGTCCGGACCGCCTGCCACCGGCATTGTCATCATGCACGGCAAGGGCGGCTCGCCTGCGAAGCACGTGGCCGATCTGGCGTCGTCGCTCGAGTCGAAGGGCTATCTCGTGGCGAACCTCGAAATGCCGTGGTCCGCGCGGCGCGATTACGACGTCAGCGTCGCGGTAGCGGAACAGGAAGTCGAGTCCGCACTCGACCGGCTGCGCGCCCGGGGCGCCCGGAAACTGTTCGTGGCCGGCCACAGCCAGGGCGGATTGTTTGCGCTCTACTTCGGCGGGCGGCACCCGGTCGACGGCGTGATCGCGATGGCGCCCGGCGGAAACGTCGGCAATCAGATCTTCCGCGAGAAGCTGGGCGAATCGGTGGAGCAGGCGCGCAAGCTCGTTGCCGACGGCAAGGGCGACGAAAAGACGCGCCTTCTCGACTATGAGGGCGCCAAGGGAACGTATCCGGTCGTCGCCACGCCAGCCAACTACCTCGGCTGGTTCGAGCCCGACGGTGCGATGAACCAGACAAACGCGATGCGGAACATGAATCCGGCGGTGCCGGTGCTTTTCGTCGCGCCCAAGGGTGACTATCCGGCGCTGGCCAAGGTCAGACAGTCGATGTTCGACGCGCTGCCCAGGCATCCGCTGAACGAACTGTACGAACCGGATTCGAATCACCTGGGTGCGCCCTCGGCATCGCTGGACGAGATTCTGCGCTGGACCAGGGCAGTGGCAGACCGGGCCGGCGCCGCGCCGTGAACCGGCCGGGCCACCCCCGCATGACCGATCAATTGCCAGTCAATCACTGGAGCCCCGGAAGCCATGAACGCAGATGAGCTGCGCGCCGCGCAAGCGCCACTGAAGGAACGCTATCGGGAATCCCCCGAATCCGCCGTCGTCACGCTGCGCGCGCACGGCCGGGCCGGCGAAGGGGTCACCTGCAGCGTCGACACCGGCCGCGCGCTGGTGGTCGCCGGCCTGCATCCGGCCACCGGCGGCAGCGGACAGGCGGCCTGCTCGGGCAACATGCTGCTGGATGCGCTGGTGGCCTGTGCCGGCGTCACGCTGACTGCGGTTGCCACGTCGCTTGGCATCGAGCTGCGCAGTGCCTCGCTGCAGGCGGAGGGCGATCTCGATTTCCGTGGCACGCTGGGCGTGTCGAAGGAGGCGCCGGTCGGTTTCCGGAACATCCGGCTGCAGTTCACGCTCGATACCGATGCCTCCGAGGAACAGCTCGACACCTTGCTGCGCCTGACCGAGCGCTACTGCGTCGTGTACCAGACGCTGGCGCATCCGCCGGCACTGGCGGTGACGCGCGGCCGCGGCGCGGCTTAGTGGCGTCGGCGACGACGCCCGGTTCCCGCGTCGTCAAGGTCGACGATGTGGAGGTTCACATCGACGGCGAGGGCGCCGAAACCATCGTCATGGTGCATGGCTGGCCGGACACCCTCCGCCTGTGGGATGCCCAGGTGCAGTGTCTGCAGACGCGTTACCGCTGCGTCCGCTTCAGCTTGCCGGGATTTGCGGCGGGCGATGCAAGGCGGTCGTACACGCTCGACGAGCTGACCGGCTTGCTCGAGCGGATCGTTGTGCAGTGCTGTCCGGACGGGAAGGCGATTCTGCTGCTGCATGACTGGGGCTGCGTGATCGGCTACCAGTTCTGCATGCGCCATCCGCACCGCGTGTCGCGGGTCATCGGCGTCGACATCGGCGACACCGCATCGCTGCGGTCTGCCTGGACGCTGCGCGAGATGGCGATGGTGCTGGCCTATCAGTGCTGGCTCGCGCTGGCCTGGCGGATCGGCGGACGCACCGGCGACCGGATGACGCGCGCCATGGCGCGGGCGCTGCGCTGCCCGTCACCGCGGGCGCAGATCTCGTCTCGAATGAACTACCCGTATTACATGTTCTGGTTCGGCGGCCGGCAGGCCTGGCGCCACCATGCCCGGCCCTTCGAGCCGTCCTGCCCGGTGCTGTTCATCTACGGCCGGCGCAAGCCCCTGATGTTTCACGCACAGGCCTGGGCAGACAGCCTGCCAGGGAGGGCGGGCAGCGATGTCGCGGCGTTTGATACCGGTCACTGGGTGATGACGGAGCAGCCGGAGCGCTTCAGCCGGGTCATTGCTGGCTGGCTGCAATCTGCGCCGGATGACAAGGAAACGCGGGTGCGCTGAATCCGGGCCCAGCTACATCGCGATGCAGGCTTGTTCCCGTGGCATGGGTGTTCGTAGGAGCGAGCTATGCTCGCGATTCCCGACGTTGATTTCGCGCCTGCCCTTGTTTGACGACCGGATCGCGAGCATGGCGCGCTCCTACAGGAGGTAGGCGCTGCGGTTTTGTGGGAGCGACCCATGGTCGCGATGGGTGTTGATCGGCGGTGGTGCGGATTCCGGGTGGGGGGATCGCGAGCGTGGCTCGCTCCTACGGAGGCGGCTGGCCGAAGCTGTCCTGCAGGGTGCGCTGGAAGAGGTCGGCGCTGGCCGGTTTGCCGAAGTGGTAGCCCTGCAGCATGTCCACGCCGAGGCGTTCCAGCGTTGCGGCGGTTTCGGCGTCTTCGACGCCTTCGGCGACGGTTTTCAGGCCGAAGGCTGTCGCGATCTTGATGATGGCCTGGATCAGCTGCATGCCCTGTTCGGTATGCACGCGGCGTACGAAGGAAATGTCGATCTTGGCCCGGGTAGCGGGCATGTCGTGCAGTTGCGACAGCGAGGAATAGCCGGTGCCGAAGTCGTCGATGGCGATGCTGAAGCCGGCTTCGGTCAGTTCCTGCAGGCGCTTGGTGGTGTGCTCGGCGTCTTCCATGGCGACGCTCTCGGTGATTTCCAGGTCGATCGACGACACCGGCACGTTCAGCCGGTGCAGGTCGTCCAGCAGATCGGCGGTGAAGCTTGGCGTGAACAGCTGACGTCGCGACACATTGACCGATACCTTGATGTCGATGCCGGCCTCGCGCCAGCGGTGCAGGTTCTCGACCGCCTGCAGCCAGACCTGGTGGCCGATCTCGCGGATCAGGCCGAGGTTCTCGGCCATCGGGATGAAGGTCGCCGGCGATACCTGACCGCAGGTTTCGTCGTGCCAGCGGGCCAGTGCCTCGCAGCCCACGATCCTCCGGGTCTTCGCGTCGACGATGGGCTGGAACCAGGTCTGGATGCGGTGTTCGCGGATGGCGGTCGCAAGCCTGTTCTGGATGTAAAGCGCCTTGATGTTCTGCTCGCGGTTGGTCATGTCGGCGAAGAAGCGCACCGTGTTGCGGCCCTGCTCCTTGGCGTGGAACATCGCGCGGTCCGCCTGGGCGAGCAGGGTTTCGGTGGTTTCGGCGTCGTCCGGGTACAGCGCCACGCCCATGCTGAAGGTGGCGTTGAATTCGTTGCCGTCGATGACGATGGGCGCCTCGCACGCGGCGCTGAGCTTGGTCATGACCTCGCGCGCATCGTCGATGCTGGTGAGATCGGTGAGCAGCACCACGAATTCGTCGCCGCCCCAGCGCGCCAGTGTGTCGCCCGAGCGCAGATGCTGGCGCAGGTTCTGCGACAGCGTGACCAGCATGTCGTCGCCGGCCTTGTGCCCGTGCTGGTCGTTGACGTGCTTGAAGTGATCCAGATCCATGAAGCCCAGGGCCACCTTGTGGCCGTTGCGCTGGGCCATGCGCAGCGCGATGTTGGCACGGTCTTCCAGCAGCACGCGGTTGGGCAGTTCGGTCAGCGCGTCATGCAGCGCCATGTGGGTGATGTGCTTTTCCAGCAGGTAGCTCTGCGTGATGTCGCGCAGCACACCGCGCAGGCTGGCGCCGCCGGGAGTGCCGGCGATGCCGGGCACGAAGCGGTATTCGATCCACAGGTCCTTGCTGTCGTCGCGCCTGAGCCGGATGCGTCCGGTCAGGCTGGTCTTCTCGCCGGCCAGCAGCTGGCTCAGCTGCTGGCGGAGGTGGCTTTCGTCCTCGGGGTGGATGCTGTCGTAGATGCGGTCGTCGACCGCCTGACGCGAGCGCCCGATCAGGCGCGTCCAGCCGGGGCTTGCGCGCAGGTAGCGTCCGTCGGCCGCGATTTCCACGACGCCTTCGTCGAGGATGTCCAGTGTCTGCAGATAGGCGAAATGCTCCTGGTCGTGCAGCAGCACGTTCTGCATCAGCGTGCGCGACGCCCGCGCCACTTCGCCGATTTCGTCCGGGCGGGATTCAGCGCTGTCCAGCGCCTGCAGCAGCGCGTCGCCCATCGCGTGTTCGCGTGCGAACAGGCCGCTCGCCTGCGACAGCCGGGTCACCCTTTCCGTCACCCGGCTGGCCCAGCGGCCGATGACGAGCCACAGCACCGCGGCGAAGAAGGTGAGCAGCGCGGTCGAGGCGGACAGGACGAACAGCGTCGACAGCGGTTCCCTGACGATCTGCCGGATCACCAGTCGCGGTGCGCCGGCATCGTCGTCGAAGACCGGGAAGACGCGCTGTTCCATGACATGGTCGTCGAACACCAGCTCGCCGCGGTAACTGGCGTCGACCGTCTTGCCGATGTCTTCCGAGCCGTCGGAACTGGCCACCACGCGGCCGTCGAGTACCAGGCAGAGGTGGATATCCGGCGGTGCCAGAGCGCGCAGCACGCCGGCATCCACCGGCCGCATCAGCGTCATGCGGCCGGTGCCTTCGCTGCCCAGCCACAGCGGTGTGCTGACCAGCGCGTAGACCGTGCGGTGTTCCTTGCCGTAGAACCAGACGGGCGGTGCCCGCTCACCGTCCAGATGGCGGCTGAGCGCCGCGCCGTCGCGACCGAAGCTGAAGGTCGGCGACCTGTCGTCGTGCAGCACGACACCCGAGGAGAACTGGCCGACCCGGCCTTCGAGCGTCGCGAAATAGGCTCTCAGGCGCAGCCAGCTGTTCGCCGGGTCGTCGGCGAAGATGCGCATGAAGTCGATCTGCGCCTTGACCGCCTGCGCGTCGAGTTCCCAGCCGGCATTCATCTGCCGGAAACTGTTGCGGATGTAGATTTCGGCGCTGTCGGCGGCATCGTGCTGGGCGCGCTGCGCGATGCCGCGGTAACTGGCCAGTGCGAGCAGATTGCCCAGTACCGATACCACGAGGAAGACCGCGAACAGGCGCCAGGTCAGCTGCCGGTGCAGGCTCTGGCCGGCCGTACGTCCGGATGTGGATGAGGAGTCCTGCATGTTCATTCGGTTGCTGGCGGAGATCTGGCCGGTCAAGGAGAAGGCGGTGGGCTGCTTCAGGGCATGCTGCCGGCCCACTGCGGATTGATGATGTCCTTCACAGCCAGCGCCTTTGCTGCCCCGGTCTTTTCGGTGGCGTGGAAGAAGCGGTCCACGGTGGCGACCTGCTCCGCCGAGATGCGTCCGTCCGGCGAATAGATGTTCTTGTGCGCGCTCAGCGCATCCAGCATGGCCGCACGTTCGTCGGCATCGGCGAGCGCCAGGGCGTCGACCATGTCGGCGGCCGAATGCTGGTCTATCCAGACCAGCGTGTTCCGTATGGTCTGGACCACTTTGCCGACGATGTCCGGCCGGTTCACCACAAAATCCGAGCGGGTGGCGACATGACCATTCAGGAACAGCCCGCCCATCTGGCTGCGAGTGGTGTCCGGGTCGTGAAAATCGGCCAGCACGAACGCCACCTTGTGCCTGACCAGCCGGGTCGCGAACGGCTCGTCGCCCATGATGGCGTCTACCGTCCCGCTCGCCAGCGCGGCGTGCTGGCCGTCATAGGCCTGCCCCACCGGCACGTAGTTGACGCGCTCGGGCGTGACCCCGGCGCGTGCCAGCACGTATTCGGTGAACAGCTGCGAGGTCGAGCGTCCGCCCGGTACGTGGCCCTTGACGCCCACCACCTTGCCCGCGAGGTCGGAGATGCTGCGCACCTGGTCCCTCAGCCCGCTGCGCACCAGCAGCGTGTAGGCCGGCACGCGCGTGGTCGGGACAACGCAGACCACCGGCTTGCCGCTGAGCCGCTGCAGGGCCAGCGCCGCCAGTCCGCCGGCGGCGAAGTCGGCATTGTGGTCCAGCATGTCGCGGAAGGACTGCGGGCCGCCGCCGGTGTAGCGGATGTCCAGGCTGATGCCTTCCGCCTCGTCCGTCCGGAGTCGGCTGGCAAGCGTGATCGGCAGGAACAGCAGATTGCCCGGTCCCGGCACCGATATGGATACCGGCGTGGCCGAAGGCGCGCCGGCAGCCCGGCCCAGCGATCCGGCAAGGACGCCTGCGACCGCCAGCCCGCAGGAAGCGGCAAGCAACTGCCTTCGCTTGTTCATGACCTGTCCCATGATTGGAAACGCGGCGTGAGTCTAGCTCAAACCGCCGTCATGAAGCGGCCGGACACCGGTTCAGGCGTGACAGATGCGCCGCAGGGCGTCGAGTGCGCCGAGCGGCAGGCAGACGCCACTTATGCCGGCCGGCAGTGCGGCCTCGCGTGGATTGATGCGCAGCACAGGTGCATGCAGGCTGTGGCCGAACTGCCTGACGGTCGGCACGGCCGTGCCGGCACCCAGTTCGACCACCAGCAGGCGTGACGTCGTTGCCAGCCAGGCGCGCAGACGCGCCGCCTGCTGCGCGCTTCTGGACGACAGCCAGTCGGCGTCGCCGAACATCAGTATGTTGGGTCGCGCGAGGCCGCCACAGGCTGGGCAGGCGGGCAGGGCGCCGAGCCACAGGCAGTGTTCCTCGTCTATGACCGGATCGAGGTCCGCCGGCCAGATCTGTCTGGTGCAGCCGTGCTGGCACTGCAGGTGGTGGATCGAGCCGTGGCACTCGTACAGGCTGCGTCCGGCGAATCCCGCCTGCTGGAACTGACCGTCGACATTGCTGGTGAACACGAATGCGCCTTCAGGCATGCGGCGGGCGGTGTCGAGCAGCAGCCGGAAGCCGTCGTGCGGCGTGGTGTTGCGGTAGAGCTTCAGCCGGTGGCCGTAGAAGCCCCAGGCCAGCGCCGGGTTGTCGATGAAGGTGTGCGGACTGGCCACTTCGGCGAAGCGCAGGCCCCGCCGTCCGAGCGCCGGATAGGCGCGCCAGAAACCTTCGCTGCCGCGGAAGTCCGGCAGGCCGGAGTCGACGCCCATGCCGGCGCCGGCCGTGATCAGCAGCGCGCTCGCCTGCTCCAGCAGGCGGACGGCCTGACCGATGCGTGCGTCGATGTCCGGGGGCGGCAGCTCAGTCCCGGCCGTGCCCATGTCCGTTGCCGTGGCTCTTGCCGTTGCCGTTGCCATTGCCATTGCCGTGACCACGGCCCGGGCCGTTGCCGCGCGATCCGCCATCATCCCGTCCGCCCCGGTCATCGCCGCGGTAGCCGCCACGGTCGTCACCGCGATAGCCACCCCGGCCTTCGTGGTCGCGCCGGTCGTCGCGGTAATGTTCCCGCTCGCGGTAGCGCGGTACGTAGACTTCGTTGTACCAGCGGTCCTGCACGAAATAGACCGGGCGGCCGCAGGCGTCGTAGCGACCGCAGTAGCGGCGCCAGTTCTTCGCGTGGCCCGGCGGTACGTGCATGTAGACCGGCGGATAGGCCGAACCTGGCACGATCAGCACCGGTTGCGGATAGACCAGGCGGGGACGCGGAAAGTCGCCGATGTCGATGTTTCCGTAGAAGCCCGGTTGCCCGATCGAGATGGAGACGCCGACGTCGGCGGCGAGGGCCGGAACCGTCGACAGCGCGAGTGCGGTGCTCAGCAGTATCTTTTTCATGTTCGTGTACCTGGTCAATGACAGTCCGTTCAACGGATCAGGGCACGTTTGTGCCGACGGCGCATGTGTACGGACATGCTTCAAATCTTTGCCCGACGGGTGATCCGTCGGGGCGCGGACTTCCGTCCCGTACCCGATTATGGGTACGGGACGGGAATGTGGCTGTAGGAATCGGAGAAACGGCCGGTAGCTGCCGATACTCAATCATGCTGTGCCCGGGCCGTCCGGAAGCGCAGCAGCTCGCGCGCAGTATGCGACACGGCGGCATGCCGCAGCAGCGCCGCCGGCGAGCCTTCGGCGACGATGCGGCCACCGCCGTCGCCGCCCTCCGGGCCGAGGTCGATGATCCAGTCGGCTTCGGCCATCAAGTCGAGGTCGTGCTCGATCACCACCACGCTGTGGCCGGCATCGACCAGCCGGTGCAGCACGGCGATCAGTTTTGCGATGTCGGCCATGTGCAGGCCGGTGGTCGGTTCGTCCAGCACGTACAGCGTGTGCGGATTGCCGCGGCCGCGCCGGGCGCTGGCCGGCTCGGTGGCATCGGCGGGCGACTTGGCCAGCTCGGTCACCAGCTTCATGCGCTGTGCCTCGCCGCCGGACAGCGTCGGGCTGTGCTGACCCAGCGTCAGGTAGCCGAGGCCGACCTCCTGCATCAGCTTCAGCGGCGTGGCGATGCTGCGGTGTGCGGCGAAGAAGTCGACCGCCTCGTCGACGCTCATCGCCAGCACGTCGGCGATGCTTTTGCCGCGCCACATCACGGCGCGCGTCTCCATGTTGAAGCGCGCGCCGCCGCAGGCTTCGCACAGCACGCGCACGTCGGGCAGGAAGGACATTTCGATCTGGCGCAGACCCTGGCCTTCGCACAGCGGGCAGCGGCCAGGGCCGGTGTTGAACGAGAAGCGCGCGGCGGTGAAGCCGCGTTCGCGCGCGTCCTGCGTCTCCGCGTACAGCTTGCGGATGGCGTCCCAGAAGCCGATGTAGGTGGCCGGGCAGGAGCGTGGCGTCTTGCCGATCGGCGTCTGGTCGACTTCCAGCACGCGGCCGAGCGCGCTCCAGCCGTCGATGTCGCGGCAGCCGACGGGCGCTGCCTCGCTGCCGCCCAGCCGCGCCGCCACGTTGTCGCGCAGCACGTCGCGCGCCAGCGAGGATTTGCCGGAGCCGGATACGCCTGTCATCACGACCAGCCGGCCCAGCGGCACGCGCACGTCGATGCTCCTGAGGTTGTGCAGGCGCGCGTCGAATACGGTCAGCGCGGGCGTGTCGTCGGTCACCGGGCGGCGCGGCGCAAAGCTGTGGGCCAGCGGCCGCGCGAGATAGCGGCCGGTGACCGACGTGGGCTGCCGCGCCAGTTCCGACGCGTGTCCCTGCGCGATCACCTCGCCGCCGAGCCGGCCGGCGCCGGGGCCCAGATCGATCACGTGGTCGGCGCGCAGTATCGTGTCCTCGTCATGCTCGACCACCAGCAGCGTGTTGCCCTTGTCGCGCAGCTTCACCAGCGTGTCGAGCAGTACCGCGTTGTCGCGCGGGTGCAGCCCTATG
This sequence comes from Betaproteobacteria bacterium, assembly GCA_020621405.1. GTDB lineage: Bacteria > Pseudomonadota > Gammaproteobacteria > Burkholderiales > Rhodocyclaceae > Methyloversatilis. The sequence goes on along the minus strand of JAHRYN010000002.1, from coordinate 532,048 downwards.
GTCGGTTCGTCCAGCACGTAGCACACGCCGCGCAGGTTGGAACCGAGCTGGGCGGCCAGGCGGATGCGCTGCGCCTCGCCGCCGGACAGCGTCGGTGCCGCACGGCCCAGCGCGAGGTAGCCCAGGCCGACCTCGGTCAGGAAGTGCAGCCGGCTGTTCAGTTCCGACACCACGTCGCGAGCGATCTCGCCGGCGCGGCCTTCCAGCGCCCACCCGGTGATCGACTTGGCGAGCGCCGACACCGGCAGCGCGGTCAGCTGCGCGATCGACTGGCCGAACAGCCTGACGTTGCGCGCGACCGGATTCAGCCGCTCGCCGTCGCATGCCGGGCAGTCTTCCGGTTCGCCCTGCTGCCACTCGTTCCAGGTCGCTTCCTCGCCGGTCTGTTCGGCGTCGAAGCCTTCGAGCTTCTGTCCGGTACCCAGGCATTTCGGGCACCAGCCGTGCTTCGAGTTGAACGAGAACAGCCGCGGATCGAGTTCGGAAAAGCCGGTGCCGCAGCTCGGGCAGGCACGCAGCGTCGAATACACCTCGACCGTCGGCGCCGGTGCGCCGGTCTCGCCCAGCCGGTCGAGCGGCGCCAGCAGGTGCAGCACGCCCTTGCCGTGTTCGAGCGACTGGCGCACCGCGTCGCGCAGCGTGCGCTCGTCGCGTTCATCGACCACGAAATCGCGAATCGGAAGTTCGATCGTGTGTTCCTTGAAGCGGTCGAGGCGCGGCCAGGGCGAGGTCGGCAGGAATTCGCCGTCGACGCGCAGATGCGTGTGGCCGCGCGACTTCGCCCAACGCGCCAGTTCGGTGTAGTAGCCCTTGCGGCCGATCACCAGCGGCGCCATCAGCCCGATGTGCTGGCCACGCCGTTCGCGCAGGATGCGCGCCACCATCGCGTCCTCCGACTGCGGCGCGATCGCGCAGCCGCAGTCCGGGCAGTGCTGCACGCCCAGCTTCACGTACATCAGGCGCAGGAAGTGATAGATCTCGGTCTGCGTCGCCACCGTGCTCTTGCGCCCGCCGCGGCTGGTGCGCTGCGCGATCGCGACCGCCGGCGGAATGCCGAACACGCCGTCGACGTCCGGCTTGCTTTCCGGCTGCACGAACTGGCGCGCGTAGGCGTTCAGCGATTCGAGATAGCGGCGCTGGCCTTCGCCGAACACGATGTCGAACGCCAGCGTCGACTTGCCGGAACCGGATACGCCGGTCACCACGGTGAAGCGGTCGCGCGGGATGTCGACTTCGATGTTCTTCAGGTTGTGCTCGCGTGCGCGGTGCACGACGATGTTGTGCGCGGCGCGGGCGCGCAGCGCGCTGTGCGCGGCGTCCTGCTCGCGCTGTTCGGCGTCGCTGCCGTAGCGGGCAGCGGGTTCGCGCGCATCGCCCGATGCTGCCGTTTCGGCGGCGGGCGCGAAGGTGTCGGTGATGCGGTAGTCGGCGAGCGCGCGGCCGGTGTGCGACGCGCTGCAGCCGGTGATCTGCGCCGGCGTGCCGGCGAACACCAGTGCGCCGCCGTCCTCGCCGGCTTCGGGGCCGAGATCGATCAGCCAGTCGGCGGCGGCGATCACGTCCAGATTGTGCTCGATCACCAGCACCGTGTGGCCGGCGTCGAGCAGCTTCGAGAAGGCGCCGAGCAGGCGCGCGATGTCGTCGAAATGCAGGCCGGTGGTCGGTTCGTCGAGCAGGAACAGCTTGCCGCCGTCGGCCTTGCCCTTCTCGGGCTTGCCTTTCCTTGTGGCCGACGTTTCGGCGAGGAAGCCGGCCAGCTTCAGGCGCTGGGCCTCGCCGCCGGACAGGGTCGGCACCGGCTGGCCGAGCGCGAGGTAGTCGAGCCCGACATCGACCAGCGCCTGCAGGCCGGCGATGGCGGCGTCGGCATGCCGGCGCAGCGCTTTTTCGAGGTCGGCCAGATCGCGCAGCCAGTCGAGCGCGTCGCGTACCGTCATCGCCAGCACGTCGGAAATGCTGCGGCCGTCCAGCCGGATCTCGCGCACTTCGGCACGGTAGCGGGTGCCGTCGCAGTCCGGGCAGCGCAGATACACGTCGGACAGGAACTGCATCTCGACGTGTTCGAAGCCGGTGCCGCCGCAGGTCGCGCAGCGGCCCTTGCCGGCGTTGAACGAGAAGGTGCCGGCGGTGTAGCCGCGCTGCTTCGCTTCGGCCTGCAGCGCGAACAGTTCGCGCATCGGGTCGAAGGCGCCGACATGGGTGACCGGGTTCGAGCGTGCGCTCTTGCCGATCGGCGACTGGTCGACCATCACCACGTCGGCGATGTGCGCCAGACCTTCGAGTGTGTTGTGCTCGCCGGCGCTTTCGGTCGGCCGGCCGAAGTGCTTCAGCAGCGCCGGATGCAGCACGTCCTGGATCAGCGTGGACTTGCCCGAGCCGGATACGCCGGTCACCGCGACCAGATGGCCGAGCGGAATCGCAACGTCGATGCGTCTGAGGTTGTGTGCGCGCGCGCCGGTCAGCACCAGCTTCGGCCCGTCGGCCTGCACGCTGCGCCGGGTGGCCAGTGCGGCATCGACCTGGCGGCGGCCGGCGAGGTAGTCGGCCGTCAGCGTGCGCGCGGTCGACAGCGCGGCCGGCGGGCCGTCGAACACGACTTCGCCGCCGTGGCTGCCGGCGCCCGGACCGATGTCCAGCAGGCGGTCGGCGTGACGCATGATCTGCGGGTCGTGTTCGACCACGACCAGCGTGTTGCCGGCGTCCTTGAGCCGCTGCATCACGCCGATCACGCGTTCCATGTCGCGCGGGTGCAGGCCGATTGACGGTTCGTCGAGCACGAACAGCGTATTGACCAGCGAAGTGCCGAGCGCGGTGGTCAGGTTGATGCGCTGTACCTCGCCGCCGGACAGCGTGCGCGACTGGCGGTCCAGGTTCAGGTAGGCCAGGCCGACGGTGCACAGATAACCGAGCCGGGTACGGATTTCCGCCAGCAGTTCTTCGGTCGCGCTGTCCAGCGGCGGCGGCAGTTTCAGGCCGTCCATCAGCGTGCGCAGCCGCGCAACCGGCCACTGCATCAGGTCGTGGATGCTGTGGCCCTCGATCTTCCACAGCGCCGCGTCAGGCTTGAGCCGGCTGCCGCCGCACGCGGTGCACGGCGTGTAGGCACGGTAGCGCGACAGCAGCACGCGGATGTGCATCTTGTAGGCCTTGGTTTCCAGCCACTCGAAGAAATGGCGTACGCCGTACCAGGTACCGGGCCAGGATTTCTGCCAGTTCTTCCATTTGGCGTCGCCTTCCAGCACCCATTGCCGGTGCTCGGACGACAGCTCGGCGAACGGCACGTCCATCGGCACGCCATGTTTGGCTGCCAGCTTTTCCAGGTCGGTCTGGCATTCGCGGTAGGACTCGGTCTGCCAGGGCTTGATCGCGCCGCCGGCCAGCGTCTTGCGCTCGTCCGGCACGACCAGTCCGAAGTCGATGCCGATGATGCGGCCGAAGCCGCGGCATGTTTCGCAGGCACCGAGCGGCGAATTGAATGAGAAGTGCGCGGGCAGCGCCGGCGTGTAGGTGATGTCGCAGTCGGCGCAGTGCAGCTTGTCGGAAAAGGCCCAACGCGCGCTGACCGCACCGTCGGCGTCCAGCACCTGCACGTGCATGCGGCCGTGGCCCAGACGCAGCGCCGCCTCGACCGCCTCGGCCACGCGCGCGCCTTCGGCGTTGGCGGCGCGGAAGCGGTCCTGCACCACGTGCAGCGTGCTGCCGTCGCGCGCATGGATGCGCGTGTAGCCCTGGCGTTCCAGCCAGCCCTGGATTTCCGCATCGCTGAAGTTGTCGGGTACCGCGACCGGCGCCGTCACCACCAGCCGCGGGTCGCCGGCCTGCGCCGCGCGCGCGACGATCTGCGCCGCGATGTCGTCGCCCGAGTCCTCATGCACCGGCTGGCCGCAGCCGCGGCAGTGCAAGGTTGCGGTGCGCGCGAACAGCAGCTTCAGGTGGTCGTTCAGCTCGGTCATCGTGCCGACCGTCGAGCGCGAGGTGCGCACCTGGTTGGTCTGATCGATGGCGATGGCCGGCGGCACGCCGGAAATCGAATCCACCTGCGGCGCGTCCATGCGGTCGAGGAACTGCCGCGCGTAGGGCGAGAAGGTTTCGACGTAGCGGCGCTGGCCTTCGGCGTACAGCGTGTCGAACACCAGCGATGACTTGCCCGAACCGGATACGCCGGTCACCACCGTCAGCTGGCCGAGCGGAAAATCGACGTCGATGTTCTTCAGGTTGTTCTGCCGCACGCCACGCAGGCGGATGGCGTCGAGCGGTGCCGAACCGGCGGCGATATAGGTCTTTCTGGACACGGCGGAGCGGATTTCGGTAAAGGGTGAAGGGTATCAGCGCATGCGGGCCTGCATCGGTTCCGATGCAGGGCATTCGCGAGCATGTACAGGGGGGCGTCACGGTTTTGCAGGAGCGACCCATGGTCGCGATGCGGGCGTGGATCAACGGCTGGCGCGGATTTGGCGTGGGGAATCGCGAGCATGGCTCGCTCCTACAGGGAGGCGGCGTCGCGGTTTTTGTAGGAGCGACCCATGGTCGCGATGCGGTCGTTGATCAACGGCGGGCGTGGATTTGGCGTAGGGAATCGCGAGCATGGCTCGCGCCTGCGAAAAACGGCGTGCGGTCGTACTTCGTGATCGAGGTCGCGGTCAGCGGAGAAATCCGGGCCGCTCGCCGCTTTCCGCTCTCCAGAATGGCGTGCTGCGCGTGTCGTCGATCCCGGCGTTCATCCACTCGATGGGTATCGCATAGCGGGCGTCGCCCGGCGCACGGGCGACGAAGGCGAGCAGGCCGACCAGTTCGCCGGCTTCGTTGAACAGGCCGCCGCCGCTGTCGCCGATGGAGAAGGGCACGCTGGTTTCGATGACGGGGGCGCCGTCCATCGGGTGCAGTCCGGTCACGTCGCCGACCAGCAGCCGCACGTCGACGCCGAAGGCGCCGTTGAAGGCGAGCAGCCGGTCGCCCGGCTTCAGATCGGTGCTGCGGGCGATGACTGCGGCCGGTGCACTCATGCCCGGCACCGACAGCACGCACAGGTCGCGCCAGCGGTCCCGGCGCAGCACGGTCGCGTCCCTCGCCACGTACTGGTAGCTCGCCTGCAATGTCTGCGCGCCATCTATCACGTGGCAGGCGGTGGCGACGCGCTCGCCAGGCAGCACGACGCCGCTGCCGACCGACACCGCACCGCCGGCCTGCGTGGCCAGCACGCGGACCGTGGTCTGGATCGCGGTGGCGATGCCTTGCGCGTGCGCTGCGGCACAACAGAAAACCAGTCCGGCAGCTGCGATCGTTCTTATCACGGGTGACTCCGGTTTCGGGACGGATGCGCATCGGACTGCGCGGGCGAACGCAGGTTTCATCCGCATCGGCGTTTCGGGTTGTCGCCGCCGATGATATGGTCCGCGGAAAATCCGGAGATCACGCATGCGCCTGTCGATGAATACGCAAATCCTGATCGCCGCGCTGGCCGGCGTGGCGCTGGGACTTGGCCTCGGCGTGCTGCCGCCCGATTCTCAGATGCGGGTGCAGGGACTGTACGCCGCCGGGCTCGCTGGCGGCTTGTTCATTGCGATGCTCAAGATGGTGCTGGTGCCGCTGGTGTTCTCGTCCATCGTGGTCGGCGTGGCCCAGCTGCGTGCGCAGAGCAATCTGCAGCGCGTGTGGGTGACGACGCTGGTGTTCTACCTGTTCACGATGACCATCGCGGTGCTGCTCGGCCTGACCGCATCGAACGTCTTCCGGCCGGGCAGCGACTTGCACATGGACATGTTCGCGGGTGCGCTGGCCAGCTTCGAGAAGCAGCAGCTGCCGTTTCCCGACTTCATCCAGCAGTTTCTGACCGGCCTGTTCCGCAACCCCTTCGCCGCACTCGCGCAGGGCGACATCATGGCGCTGGTGGTGTTCGCGCTGATACTGGGTGCGGCGCTGGTGCGCGGCGGCGAGCGCTACCCGCTCATCGGCAAGCTGCTGGAGGAAACGCTGAATCTGTCGCTGATGATCGTTGGCGTCATCATGAAGCTCGCGCCCTGGGGCATCGCGGCTCTGCTGGCCAAACTGGTCGCGACGCAGGATGTGACGCTGCTGCAGACGATGGCGCGTTTCGTGGCGGTCGTGCTCGGCACCACGCTGCTGCACGGCGTGGTCGTGCTGCCCGGCCTGCTGTGGCTGATCGCCCGCGTCAATCCGCTGGCGCTGTGGCGCGGCGGACGCGAATCGCTGATGACCGCGCTGGCGACCAGTTCAAGTGCGGCGACCATGCCGGTGACGATGCGCGTGGTGCAGGACAATTTCCGGGTCAGTCCGGCGACGGTGGGGTTCGTGGTGCCGGTCGGCACCACGATGAACATGGATGGCACTGCACTGTACGAAGCGGCGGCCGCGCTGTTCGTCGCCAATCTCGCCGGCATCGAACTGAGCGCCGGGCAGCAGATAGTGGTGTGCGTGATGTCGATGCTGGCGGCCGTCGGTGCGCCCGGCATCCCGAGCGCGGGCATGGTCACCATGGTGATGGTGCTGCAGTCGGTCGGCCTGCCGGTCGAGGCGATCGCCATCCTGCTGCCGATAGACCGCCTGCTGGATGCGGTGCGCACCGTGGTCAACGTCGAAGGCGACATCGTCGGCAGCATCGTGGTCGAACATCTGACCAGGGAACGCGGGTGACGCAGCGCCGGACGGAGGGGCTCCCCCTGTCCGGCGACCTTCCTTACTGCACCGTGCAGGAGGCGTCGCTGTCGCTGCCCAGACCGGTGTTGCCGCCCATGCCAGCCGGACCGGGCCGGTTGGCCGTCGATGACGGCAGCGCCTTGTCCAGGCCGGGGTTTTCCGACAGCGACGCAGGTGCGCTCTTGCTGCTGGACACCACGCCGGCCTGGCCGACCTCGAAGGTCTTCGCACCGGCGTCGTTCCTGACCTCGATGCTGCCTTCCTCGACGTCGAACACCAGCGCCGGCTCGCCCGGCTTGCGGTCCTTGGCGTCCTGCAGCGCCTTCAGGCACACCGGGTCGTCCTTGTCGGTTTCGTCGCACAGCAGCATGCCGAAGCGCGTGCCGCGGATGCCGATGGTGGCGGTGACGGTGTTGGCGCGGTAGCCCTCGCGGTTGCGTTTGCCTATCAGTCCGGTGACTGCGCGCAGTCCGCCCTTGAGCAGGCTGTACAGCAGGCTGTCCTTTTCCGGCTTGGCTTCGTCGAAGGCGAAGCCGTCGATCTTCACCTTGCTGCGCGGCTTCAGCGCCAGCGTGGATCCGTCGCCGAATTCGATGCGCGCCACCGTGGTTTTTTCGGTGGTGATCACGTCGCCGTTGTAGATCGCCGAATCGCGTCCGAGGATGCGGGTCTTGTTGTCCGAGGTCTGCACGAACATCGTGCCCGATACGTAGCTGACCCGCCCGGCGGTCGGGACCGGCGTTGCCTGTGGTGCTGTCTGCGCCTGCGCCTGGCTGGTGGCCAGCAGGGTCAGTGCGACAAGACCGAAGTGACGGCCATACGACATGGTGTTTCTCCCTAGCGGCATTGCAGTCGGCTGGCGCGGAAGTCGCGCAGCGGCTGTTCGATTTGCGGACCGGATGCGGTGACGATGTCGCTCAGCTCGTCCACCGATGCCAGAACGGTCGGCGCGCTGGGGCGCTCGATCCGGGGAACCGGCGGAATCGGCGGCGGCGGCTTCACGACTTCCGGTGGTATGACGCGATCGAGCACCACCTGCGGCGGTACCAGCGAAGGGCTGTTGACGTTGAACCGTACGTTGAACACCGCCATGCCCCTGTCGTTGTCGAGACTGAGTGTGAAGCGCGCGCTGTCGGTGCCGTTGTAGCCCGTGTTGGCGGTGTAGACCCAGCCTGCAGCCTGACCGTTGATGCTGCCGTTCAGCGGTGCGCCTGACAGTACGGCGCCAGGATGGAGGCTGAAATTGAAGGGCGAACCGCCTTGTGTGGCGAAGGTCCGGTTGATCACGGGCACCGAAGTCGGCGAGAAACTCAGGGTACCCGTGCCGCTGATGCGGTCGAAGATGTCCGACGGCAGATCGCCGCCCAGCTCCATCGTTGCGCCCGCGCCGATGTCAAAACTTCCGGTACCGGTATCCGCGATGCCGCCTGTCAGCCCGAGGCTGCCGTTACTGGCTTTCACGACATTCAGGTTGGACAGCAGAACGCCGACATTCGACGATCCGCCGCCTATCGTGCCTTCCAGCGTGCCGCGATTGACCAGGCTGCCGCTGCCGACGATGGCCGAGTTGCTGCCGAGACTCAGCGTGGCGCCATCGCTGACGATGATCTGGGCATTGCCGTTCATCGCCAGCTGCGTACCGGTGCCGATCAGCCCGCTGCCGGCCACGGTCAGGCGGGCGCCATCCAGCACGAGGTTGTCGCCGTTGAGTTGTGCCCGGTCGCCGACCACGACGCTGCGGCCAGCGCCGCTCAGGGTGCCGGCAGTCCAGTTCAGTCCGTCGAGCACGTTCAGTGTGCCGCTGCCGCCGACATTGCCGGCGATGTCCAGTTGCTTGAAGGTGGCGTTGTGGTTGAAATTCACCAGCGTATTGCCGGAGATGCGCGTCGTCCCGGTTACGTTGTAAGCGCCGTTGATGTTGAACGCGCCGCCGGAGAAAGCGGTGAATTCCACGTCGCCGGCACCGGTGACTGAGGATGTCGGGCCGAAGTCGCGGAAGGCGTCACGGAAGCGCAGCGTTGCGCCCGAATCGACCGACCACGCCCCGCTGTCGGCGCCCGGACCGGATGCATCGGTGTCATGCGCGAGCACCGACAGCGTGCCGCGGCTGACCTCGACGCTCCCGTTGTTGGCGAGAATCATGCCGCCACCGCTGCCGAATTCGAAGGTGCCGTCGGAGGCGTCCACGACGATGCTGCCGTTGTTGTTCAGCCGTGTGGTAGTCAGGTTGCTGCTGCCCGGCAGCACGTTCAGCCTGCCATTGTTGGTGAACACGTTGCCGCCGATCGAGCCACCGTCGTAGTTGATGGTGCCGTTGTTCAGCAGATTGCTGCCGTCGTTCGTCAGACCGCTGCCGAAGTTCAGCGTACCGCCATTCAGCGACAGCGTGCCACCCGAATTCACCGTGGTTTTCTGCGTGGTGAGCACACCGCCGGTCAGCGTCAGCGAATTGGCCTTGCCTATTGTCAGTTCGGCGATTGTTACGGGTGGCGCCGCATTCAGCACCACGTTGGCGCCGCCGGCCAGATTGATGAACACGAGGTCGCCGACGCGGCCATTCGAACCCGGGACGATACCGCCTGTCCAGTTGAGTACATTGAACCAGTCCGAATTGCTGCCGCCACCGCTCCAGCAGATGGCGCCGGCGTTGCACGCGGTGTAGCCGAGACTGAGCGAGCTGCCGAGGTTGCGCACGCTGTAACCGTTGCCGGGGGCCTGCAGGCGCAATGCACTGGTATCGAGCGTGCCGGTGGCCGTCACCAGCGCCAGCTGCATGCCTTCGGTCGGCGCTGCGCTGCCCAGTGCCTGTACCTGGAGCACGCCGTCGAGCAGCGTGTTGCCGCGGACGTCGAGTACGTCGTACCGGCCGGTGGCGGTGCCGGCGAATTCGGCTTCGATACGGCCGTCCGTCATTTGTGTGACGTCGCCCAGCACGGTCAGCCGGCCGATCGCACCGGTGCCGCCCGGACGAAGGATGCCGCGGTTGACCAGCGTGCCGCCGGCCAGATCCAGCGTGCCACTGCCTTCGATCGTGCCGGTACTGGTCAGACCGTTCGTGCCGGCGAGGATGCGCGCACCATCGGCAATGTGCATCGTGCCGCTCAGCGTGCCCAGCGAAGCGAGCAGCAGCGTGCCGGAGTCGGCGCGATAGCTTCCGCCCTGATCATTGAAGCGGGCGAGGCTGGCGAAGCCGCTGCTGCCGGTGCCGGCAGTCTTGGCCAGCGTGCCGGTGTTGTTGAAGTTGCCACCGTTGCCGGAGTTCTCGGTGACGACGTTGTCGCCGGTGAAGTTGAAGCGACCGGTGTTGTTGAATACGGTGCCGTCATTGATCAGCAGTTCGCGGCTGTTGCCGGCGGCGACGGCGTAGTTGACGGTGCCGGCGTTGTTGACGGTGACCCCGCTCAGCGTGTGGAAGCCGCCACCCAGGGAGTCGTTGATGTTGAGCGTGCTGGTGCCGAGCACAGTGAGTGTGCCGGCGTTGCCTGAGTTGGTGATGGTGGTGCCGCTGCTCCAGTTGAGCGTGCCGTCGATGGTCAGGTTGCCGTCGGCGCGGATGGTTGCGCCATTGAAGTTCGAAGTGCCGCGCAGGACGGAGCCGTTGGCAAAGGTCTGCGTGCTGCCGTTGAAGCGGACGTTGTTGCCGGCGAGGTTGAACACGCCGGCGTGGTTGCCCGCCGTCTGGATCAGCAGCGTGCCGGTGCCCGAATTGACGGTGCCGCCATCGAGGTTGTTGAAGCGGGCGAGGCTGGCGAATCCGCTGCTGCCGGTGCCTGCGGTCTTGGCCAGGGTGCCGGCGTTGTTGAAGTTGCCGCCATTGCCGGAGTTCTCGGTGACGACGTTGTCGCCGGTGAAGTTGAAGCGACCGGTGTTGTTGAACACGGTGCCGTCATTGATCAGCAGTTCGCGGCTGTTGCCGGCGGCGACGGCGTAATTGACGGTGCCGGCGTTGTTGACGGTGACTGCGCTCAGTGTGTGGAAGCCGCCACCCAGGGTGTCGTTGATGTTGAGCGTGCTGGTGCCGAGCACGGTGAGTGTGCCGGCGTTGCCCGCGTTGGTGATGGTGGTGCCGCTGCTCCAGTTCAGGGTGCCGTCGATGGTCAGGTTGCCGTCGGCGCGGATGGTTGCGCCATTGAAGTTCGAAGTGCCGCGCAGGACGGAGCCGTTGGCAAAGGTCTGCGTGCTGCCGTTGAAGCGGACGTTGTTGCCGGCGAGGTTGAACACGCCGGCGTGGTTGCCCGCCGTCTGGATCAGCAGCGTGCCGGTGCCCGAATTGACGGTGCCGCCATCGAGGTTGTTGAAGCGGGCGAGGCTGGCGAATCCGCTGCTGCCGGTGCCTGCGGTCTTGGCCAGGGTGCCGGCGTTGTTGAAGTTGCCGCCATTGCCGGAGTTCTCGGTGACGACGTTGTCGCCGGTGAAGTTGAAGCGACCGGTGTTGTTGAACACGGTGCCGTCATTGATCAGCAGTTCGCGGCTGTTGCCGGCGGCGACGGCGTAATTGACGGTGCCGGCGTTGTTGACGGTGACCGCGCTCAGCGTGTGGAAGCCTCCACCCAGGCTGTCGTTGATGTTGGCGGTGCTGCCGGTGCGCAGGTTGAGCGTGCCCGGACCGGCGATGGTCGCGCCGGCGTTCCAGTTCAGCGTGCCATCGATGTCGACCACATGGCCGGATGCGATGCTCAGTGTGCCCGCGCTGTGGTTCAGCGTGCCGTCGATTTCGAAGTCGCGGCTGAAGGCGTAGTTGCCCGGTGCGAAGGTGATCGCGTTGCCGAGCACCGTGCGGCCGCTGCCGCCGTGCGTGCCGCCGGTGTGGGCGAACAGCGTGCTGACATTCAGTGTTCCGCTGCCGGAGAAGCTGCCGCCGCCCTGCATGAAACGGGTTGCGTTCAGTGCGCTGTTGGCCACCAGTGCGCCGGTGCCGCCGAGCGTCAGATCGCCGGCCATCGTCGAGGCGAGACCGCTGCCGTTGCCGGATACGCCGCTCAGGGTCAGCGTGCCACCGGTGATGGCGAGGTTGTTGCCGCCGGTCGTGCTCAGGCTGGCGATCGTGTGGTCGCCGCTGTCGAGCACCACGTTGTGGCTGCCTGCAAGGTTGATGAATACCAATGAATTCGTGCTGGGCAGCAGATCGCCTGTCCAGTTCGCCGCGTCGGTCCAGCGGTTGGTGCCGGCTCCGCCGTCCCAGCAGATGCCGCCGTTGATGCAGGCGACTGCGCCATAGCTCAGCTTCATCGAGTTGCCGACGATGCTCGTCGTGTAGCCCGTCACCGGCGCACTGATCGTAGAGAAGGCTCCGCTGATACCGCCACCGGCGGTTACGATGTCGATGGTGATCGCACCGCGGCTGTTGCCGGCATCCTCCACGATCAGCGTGCCGTCTATGGTGGCGCTGCCGCCGACCGACAGCTTGTCGTACTGGCCGGCCGTAGCGCCGCTCACGCCGATGTTAAGCAGGCCGCCATTACCCTGGACGTAGTTGCCGGTCACGTTCAGCGTGCCGTGAGCATCGTTGCCGAGAGTGATGTTCCCGTCATTGCGCAGCGTGTTGCTGGCACCGGTACCGATGTCGATCGTACCCAGCCCGAGGATGAAGCCACTTGCCGTATTGGTGAAGCCGCCGACATGTCGCAGTGTTCCGCCTGCGTCGATCACGGTTGTGCCGTTGTGTACGAACGCGCCGACGGTGCCGACTTCGAAGGTCGCGTTCTGCGCGATGTGCAGCGTGCCGTTGTGCGTGACGCTGCCACCGCCGGTCGCGCCGCTGTAGCCGATGTTGAAGCGCAGGGTGCCGCTCTGTACGTCGATGGTGCCGTCGTTGACGAAACTCACGTAGTTCGCAGTGCCGCCGGGAATGCCCAGACTGCCGATGGCAGTTTCACCGCTCCCTGCGGACTTGACGATGACGCCACTGGCGCTGTTGCGCAGCGTGACCGTGCCGGTGCCGACCCAGCGGTCGCCGAAGTTGGAGTCGACGCTGATGTCGAACAGGCCGTTGTTGGTCAGGCTGCCGCTGCCCACGACGTCGATGAAGCCAGCCGACCAGTTCATCGTGCCGTCGTTGATCAGGCTGCCCGCGCCGAATTTCTTGAAGGTACCGCCCTGCGTGTCGCCAGTGCCGGTGCCCTGGATATCGAGTACTGCGCCGCTGGCAATACGCAGATTGCCGGTGAAGGTTCCGGCCGACCACAGGCCGGAACCAAGCAGCACGGTCTGCCCGGTACCGGCGAAGGTGCCGCCGGTGAACGCCAGATTGCCGATCTGCGAGCCGGCGTTCAGCGTCAGCGTGCCGCCGCCGAGTGACACGTTCTGCGAGCCGAATGCGCTTTGTGCCGTGACTGTCGCGTTGCCGGCCACTTCGAGGTTGGCGATCGAGGTCGGCGTGGTCATCGTGTAGCGGGCCGAATCCTGGACACGTACCGTGAATGTGCTGTCCGCGATCAGCGGTGCCGTGGATGAACTGGTAACGACCGCGGAGTTGATGAATTCGATGCGTCCGCCGCCGTCGAACTGGCCGGTGCTGTCGAGCAGATAGCTGGCGCTGCCGCCGTAGCGCGCGGTGGCGCCGACGGCCACGTTGATCACGCCGGCGTTGGTGCCTCCGCCGGTTGTGGTCAGCACGCCGCTGTCGAGCGAGAACGTCGCGCCTTGCTGGATGTCCATCCGGCGCGCCGTGCTGCGCGTGCCGGCCGAGTAGTTGAGAGTCGCGCCGGCCGCCAGGATGGAACTGCCGGTGCCGCCGACGTCGCCACCGGTCCAGGTCGACCCGGCTCCGGTGAAGGTGACCGCACCGCTGCCGCCGAAGGTGCCGGCCGACAGCAGCAGCCGCGCGATCTGCGAGGCCGCGTTGAAATTCACGCTGCCGCCGCTGATCACCAGGTCGCCGGCCAGCGTGGCGGCCTGGGCGATCGAGAGGCTGCCGCCTGAGATGGTCAGCGTGTTGCCGACAGCGGTTTCCAGTCCGCGGATCGACTGCGTGCCGGCCGTCAGCAGCACGCTGGTGCCGGCACCCAGGTTGATGAAGACCAGATCATTGGTGCCCGGCAACAGGTCGCCGGTCCAGTTTGCCGCATCGGTCCAGAGGTTGGTGCGCGCGCCGCCATCCCAGCAGATGCCGCCGCAGATGGCGCCGGCATAGCTGAGCTTGTAATTGTTGGCGACTGCCGCGCTGGTATAGCCCGATGGCAGCGATACCGTGGCAAAGCTGCCGACCAGCGTGTTCGCGCTCACTACATTCGATTCACCGCTGACCGGCACATAGCCGGTCAGCTCGCTGACTGCCAGCGTACCGCCCAGCGTGGCGCTTCCGTTGACGATCAGCGCGTCGGTGCCGGCACTGCCGCGCTCGATCTGCAGTGTGCCGCCGGAGGCTTGGGCGTAGTTGCCGGTCAGCCGCAGGGTGCCGATGGTGCCTGTGCCGCCCGGGCTGACCGTACCCTGATTGAGCAGGCCGGTGCCGCCGATCGTCATCGTGCCGTGGCCGCTGATCGTGCCCGTGTTGGTCAGCGGTGCGCCGTTGGTGCTGAAGGTGGTCCCGGGCAGAAGGTCGAGGACACCCGCGTTGGTGGCAAAGCCGTCGCTTGTGAGGTTGCCCTGCGCGACGACGAAGCGGCCGGCATTCTGCAGACGCACTGTGCTGTAGCCGTAGAGCTGACCGCTGCCGACCTTGAACAGCGAGCCGTCGTTGATGAAGTTGCTGGCCGTGCCCGATCCGTACAGGTAGGCGGCGCCGCTGCCGGTATCGAAATAGAGCTGGGCGCCGGCCGCGTTGGTGAAGGTGGCGCCGTTGCTCAGGTAGAAATAGCCGCCGGTCTTGTACAGGCTGCTGGTGCCGCTGCTGTTGGTATGCAGCAGCGAACGGCCATCGAGGCCGAAGCTGCCGGAGCCACCGTTCATCTGCAATACGCCGCTGACCGTCAGCGTGCCGCTGCCGGTCACATTACCGCCGGTCCATTCGTAGCGGCCGGACAGCGTGTTGTTGCCAGTGCCGGCAAAGTTGCCGCTGGATTGCTGGAGGTTGCCGCCGGTATTCAGGCCGTCGGCAAAGGTCAGTGTGCCGCCAGTCAGCGACAGGCGGCCGGCGCCGGTGAACACGGCACTCGATGTCGCCGTGGTCGTGCCGCTGGACACCGTGAGCGAGGTACCGGCCGCAAGCTGATGCGTGCCCGACAGCGTATTGCCGTCGCCTTCGAGTACCACGCTGCCGCGCTGGATGTTCAGGGTGCCTGCCTGATCCAGATGCGTCGGGTTGTACATGCGGAATTCACCGTTGCCCGCCTTGTTCAACGTGCCCAGGTTCTGCAGCGTGCCGCCGGTGCCGGAGAAGTAGTAGGTGTAGAAGGCGCCGCCCGACGTGTCTATCGTCAGTGACGCGCCGGCCGCATTGCGCAGCACGCCATTGGCGCCGTTCAGGTAAAAATAGCCACCCGTCTTGGAGATGCGGCTCAGGCCGCTGGTATTGGTGTGTTCGAGTACGGTGTTGTCAAGACCGAAGGAATTGCTGCCGCCGATGTCGAGTATGCCGCTGACGGTCAGCACGCCGCCGCCAGAGATCGTGCCGCCGTTCCAGTCGAACGTGCCGCCAATGCGTGCGGCGTCGCCTGTGCTGGCAATGAGCGTTCCGCCATTGAATACATAGTTTGTATCGACCAGAGCGCCGTTGGCCAGCGTCAGGCTGCCACTGGTATGCAACAGCTGGCCGGCACCCGTCACCGAGCGACCTGCTGCAAGTGTTGTGACACCACCGCGGATGAGCAGCGTCGAATCAAGTGCGATCTGCTGCGAGCCATCGAAACGGGTGCTGCCGTTGACCGCGAAGGTGCCCTGATTGACCGCGAGCGTGCCACGCTGGTCGAACTGCATGTTGGCGTAGTAATCGATGTCCGCCGTGCCGCTGCCGGTCTTGGTCAGCGTGCCCTGGTTTTCAAAGCGGCTGGCGGTGCCGGTCGCGTGGTACAGGTAGACCGTCGAGTTCGCCCCTTGCACGTCCAGTTGCAGCGATGCGCCGGCAGCGTTGCGGAACACGGCACCGTTCTGGAGCGTGAAGTTGCGCCCCTGGCTGCTGGCGATGCGGCTCGCGCCGCTTGCGTTCTGATGCACGAGGGTGACGTTGTCCAGTGTCACCGAGTTCGGACCGCTCTGGTCGAACACGCCATTGACGGTCAGCGCACCGCCACCCGTCACGGTGCCACCGGACCACAGCAGGGCACCGTTCATCGTGGCGGAACCTGCGATGTTCAGCGTGCCGAACGACAGCAAGTACGCGGCATCGACACGCGCACCATCGGCCAGAGTGACCGTGGTGCCGCCGTTGTGCTGGATCTGGCCGTCGCCGGTGAAACGCGCCGCGGCCGAGACGGATACCGCATTGGAACCCATCAGCACGAGTGCGCTGTCGGCGCCGAGCGTGGTCAGGCCGGAAAGCGCATGACTGCCACCGTCGAGTATCAGGTTGCCCTGCTGGATGTTCAGCGTGCCGGCCTGATCGAAGTGGGTCGGGGCGTAGAAGCGGAACGAGTTGGCGCCGGTCTTGTTCAGCGTACCCAGGTTCTGCAGCGTGCCGCCGGTGCCGGAGAAGTAGTAGGCATAGGCGTCTCCACCCGTCGTGTCTATCGTCAGCGAAGCGTCTGCCGCATTGCGCAGCATGGCATTGGCGCCGTTCAGATAGAAGTAGCCGCCGGTCTTTGCCATGCGGCTCAGGCCACTGGCGTTGGTATGTACCAGCGTCGTATTGTCGAGGCCGAATGAGTTGGCCCCGCCTGCGATGTTCAGTACGCCGCCGACGGTCAGTGTGCCGCCGCCGCCGATGTTGCCGCCGGTCCACGTGAGCTTGCCGCTGGTGCCGGTTGCATTGGCGACGTTCAGTGTGCCGCTGCTGAATTCGATGTCCGACGTGATGCTGGCCAGGTTCAGGTTCAGCGTGCCGGATGCGATCTGGATCAGCGTCTGCCCCTGGTCGGCATTCAGGTTGGCGGTGTAGCCGGCAACGCGCAGCAGCGACGAAGGCAGCGACAGCGCCGCATTGAAATTGACCGTGCCCGAACGCAGGTCGATCGCATCGAAGGCAAGTCCGGCGCCGGCAAAGGTGCTGGTGCCGCTGTGCTGCAGATAGCTGGCGATGTGTCCGCCACCTTGGGCGACGAACTGCCCGGTGCCGCTCAGCGTGACGGCGTTCAGGTCGAGCGCGCCTTGAGTGGTCAGCGTGCCGCCGCTGATGCCGAGCGTGCCGGTCACGCGGGTCAGGCCTGCGACCGTCAGCGTGCCGCCGGTGACCGAGAGGTTGTCTGTTGACAGCAGCGATCCGACCGTCCAGTTGCCGGTGGACACGGTGACCGTCGGTGTCGCACCGATCCGGTCGATGATGACGGTCTGCGTCGAGCTGTTCGGTGCAACGCCGAGCGACCAGTTGATCGCGGTCGACCAGTCACCACTGCTGTTGTTGATCCACTCGTTGATGCCGGTCAGCGCGCTGCCGATGCCCAGCAGATAGTTGCCATTGCCGTAATAGCTGCCGTAGCCGAAGCCTGCAGGCACGTTCATCGTCGCAAACGTGGAACTGCCGTTGCGTGAGCCGTAGCGGAGCAGACGGAAGGATTCGCTGCTGCCCGGCACGAATCCGTTCACATGACTCGCCTGCAACGTGCCGCCGAAAGCCACGCTGCCGGTCACGTCGAGCGCGTCGTAACTGACGCCTCGCTCCCGGCCGCCGATCCCGAAGCGCAGCGTGCTGCTCGCGGTCAGCGTCAGGTTGCCCGTGAGATTCAGTACGCCGCCGTCGGTGAATATCGTGCCGGTGTTGGTCAGCGTATTGGTACCGAGGCTGAACGTTCCGCGGCCCTGAATCGTTCCGGTGTTCGTCAGGCTGGTTGCCGACGACATGGCACCACCGGTCAGAAGCAGCCTACCTGCCTGGATCCATCCGCCGTTGCTGTTGAACGCCAGTGTTTTGCCTGTGGTGGCAGCGGTCGCGGTGCCGGAGAAGGTACCCGCGGCACCCATGTAGATGTCGCCGGACTGGGTGCCGGTGAGGCTGATGCCCGAGCCGATGTTCAGGATGCTGTTGCTGTGCCAGGCGGTGAAGTTGTTGCTGGCGTTGTTGGCACCGGCGAAGTCGATGGTGCCGTTGCCCGCGATGTTCAGCGTGGTGCCGGAGACCGAGGTGTTGCCGCGCAGATAGGTGGTCGATCCGGCACTGGCCAGACGGACGGTGGCGCCGTCGAGCGTGAGGGTGCCGCGCGCTTCCATCGACGTTCCGTTGTCGATGACGTAGAGGCCGGATCCGGCGACGCCATTGATGCCGGCCAGGGTGGTGTCGACGAGGTAGCCGACGCCGTTCATCAGGAGTGCGCCGCCGGCCGGATTGTTGGCGCGGATGGTGCCGCCGGTGATCGATCCGCTGAGCAGCACGGCGCCGGTGGAGGCGTCGAGCGTGAGCGTGTCGCCGGTGTTGTTGAGTGCGCCGGTGATGCGCAGGCTGCCTGCAGCGACGCCGTCGCGTGCGAGGGTGTTGAAGCTGGCGGTGCTGAAGGCACCGCCGAGCGTGAGGATGCCGCTGTCCAGATCGAGTGTGCTGGAAGAGGCCCAGGTGGTATTGGTGTCGGACGTGACAGCCAGCGTGCCGCCGGCGGCATGCAGGGTGCCGGCGTTGTTCCAGTTGCGGCCGCCGAAGGTGAAGGTCTTGCCTGCAGTGACGGCGGTCGCGGTACCGGAGAAGGTACCCGCGGTACCCATGTAGATGTCGCCGGACTGGGTGCCGGTGAGGGCAACGCCGGAGCCGATGTTCAGCGCACTGGCTGAGTGCCAGGCGGTGAGGTTGTTGTTGGCGTTGTCGGCACCGGCGAAGTCGATGGCGCCGTTGCCGGCGATGTTCAGCGTGGTGCCGGAGACCGAGGTATTGCCGCGCAGATAGGTGGTCGATCCGGCACTGGCCAGACGGACGGTGGCGCCGTCGAGCGTGAGGGTGCCGCGCGCTTCCATCGACGTTCCGTTGTCGATGACGTAGAGGCCGGATCCGGCGACGCCATTGATGCCGGCCAGGGTGGTGTCGACGAGGTAGCCGACGCCGTTCATCAGGAGTGCGCCGCCGGCCGGATTGTTGGCGCGGATGGTGCCGCCGGTGATCGATCCGCTGAGCAGCACGGCGCCGGTGGAGGCGTCGAGCGTGAGCGTGTCGCCGGTGTTGTTGAGTGCGCCGGTGATGCGCAGGCTGCCTGCAGCGACGCCGTCGCGTGCGAGGGTGTTGAAGCTGGCGGTGCTGAAGGCACCGCCGAGCGTGAGGATGCCGCTGTCCAGATCGAGTGTGCTGGAAGAGGCCCAGGTGGTATTGGTGTCGGACGTGACAGCCAGCGTGCCGCCGGCGGCATGAAGGGTGCCGGCGTTGTTCCAGTTGCGGCCGCCGAAGGTGAGGGTCCTGCCGGCGGTGGCGGTTGCCGTACTGGAGAAGGTACCCGCGGTCCCCATGTAGATGTCGCCGGACTGGGTGCCGGTGAGGCTGACGCCGGAACCGATGTTCAGCGTACTGGCTGAGTGCCAGGCGGTGAGGTTGTTGCTGGCGTTGTCGGCGCCGGCGAAGTCGATGGTGCCGTTGCCGGCGATGTTCAGCGTGGTGCCGGAGACCGAAGTGTTGCCGCGCAGATAGGTGGTCGATCCTGTGCTGGCCAGGCGGATGGTGGTCCCGTCGAGGGTGAGCGTGCCGCGAGCTTCAAGGAAACCGCTGTTGACGACCGTTACCAACGCGTTCGATGCGAGACCGGTGCCTTTGCGCAGTGTGCCATTCGTGATGTAGACGCTGCCGACCTGCAGCCCGGTTTCTCCTATGAGCAGTGTGGTGCTGTTCAGCGCGCCGCCGCCGGTCAGCGTGGATTGCGCGCCGAGCAGGTTCAGCACACCGCCCGAAATGGTGCCGCCACTGAGGGCGAGCCGGTTCAGGTCGAGTTGGGCGCCGACGGTCAGCGTGCCTCCCGATACCGACAGCGTGCCATTGATGAGCGAGTCCTTGGTCAGCGTCAGCCCGCCGCTGACGATGGCAATGTTTTCGTTCGAGAACAGGCTGTTGACTGTGAACGGTCCGCCGGTCGCGGCACGCACCGTGACGGTGATGTCGCCCGCCTGGTCGATGACGACATCGTTGCCCGCGGTTGGAATCAGGCCGCCGGCCCAGTTGGCGGCAACGTCCCAGAAGCCCGAGGAGGTCGATGTCCAGGTACTGAAAATGGTGCCGGTGGCGAAGCTCAGCGCGTTCGAGAATGCGGTTGCGGTCGCGGTGAGTCCGTTGGTATCGATGCTGGCGAAACTGCCTGACAGGCAGCCATTGGTCGAGCAGGAAAGGACGGTATAGCGATCTTGCGCACCAAGCGTGACGCCGGCTGCCGGCGTGATGACCAGATTGCCGCCGAGGGCCACGCTGCCGCTGATCTGGAGCTGGTCCTGCTGCCCGAGCGATGAGCCCAGCAGATCGGCTTCCAGCGATCCGGCCACTGTCTGCAACAGATTGCCCTGTATGGTCAGCAGGCCGGCCGCGCCCGCGCCACCCGGCTGCAGCAGACCGGCATTGGTCAAGGTTCCCGTACCGACATTCACGGTCCCGATGCCGTCGATGCGGCCGTTGTTGAGCAGGTTCGCATTGCCGGTGACCAGCGTGGCGCCGTTCAGCAACGTCAGCCGGCCATCGTTGACCGGGAACGCGCTGGCAGTGAGTACACCGTCTTCGACGCGCAGCGTGCCGGTATTGGTGAGCGGCATTGCCAGAGCGCTTGCTGCCGCGCCGGTCTTGCGCATCAGGCCGGCATTGTCGATGCGGCCGTTGCCCGTGCTGGTGATGCTGGCGCCGCCATCCATGACGAACTCGCCCGACGACAGCACCGACACCACCCCACCCTGCTGGATCTGCAGGGTGCCGCTGGCGTTGGTCGCCGTGGTCCGTCCGCCGATTTCGAGGGTGCGCGACAGTGCCTTGGTACTGCCGGACAGGATGCGGCCTTCACCGTTGAGACGCGTGGTGCCCGTGCCCGACATCGTCCCGGTCGTCCAGTCGAAGCCCGAGTTGACGGTCAGCGAGCCGGTGCCGTTGATCGTTCCCGACGACAGGAACAGCGTGCCGGCCCCGTTGATGGTGCTTGCGCCGGTCGTCGTCAGCGTCGCGCCGGAAATTTCCAGCGTGCCCGCGGTGACGGCAAGCGACTCTCCCTGGTTCAGGTTGAACAGGCCGCTGTCCAGACGCAGCAGCCCGCCGGCGGTGGTCGAGAACGAGGTGCCGTTGATCGCGCTGCCGGCCGTGTTGCCGTAGATCGACAGGATGCCGCTGGCCGATGAAATGTTGCCGCTCAGGTCGAGATAGCGCAGATAGGCGGAGCCGGTACCGGTCGTCTTCATCACGCTGCCGATCGCGTTGATCGCGCCGGTGCCGCCGCTGCTGACGGAACGCTGGATCAGTACGTTGTCGCCCAGGTCGAGACTGCCGCTGGCTGCGATTTCCAGCGTGCGGTTCAACAGGCGCGTGTTGCTGCCGGTCAGTCGGACGGCATTGAGCAGCCGTGTCACTCCGCTGCCATTCATGCTGCCGTTGGTCCAGTTGAAGCCGGAGCCGAAGTTCAGCGTGCCCGCACCATCTATGCTGCCGTTCGACAGAAAGAATGTACCGGCGCCGGCAATCGTCGAATTGCCGGCGGTGGACAGTGTGGCGCCGGACAGTTCCAGCGTGCCGGCGGAGACGACAGCCGTCTGTCCGTCGGTCAGCGTGAACAGGCCGGAGTCCAGCCTCAGCACGCCCGAGCCGGACGTGGAAAAGCTGGCGGCGCCCAGATTGGTGCCTGCAGTGTTGCCGTAGATCGAGAGAATCCCGCTCTTCGACGAAATATTGCCCTGCAGGTCCAGGTAGAGCAGCGTGGACGTTCCGGTGCCGGTGGCCGAAGACTTGGTCAGCGCGCCCAGCACCACGATGCCGCCGGTTCCGCCGTTGCTGGTCGAGCGCTGGATGGTGACGCCATCGGCGATGTCGAAACTGGCTCCCGCAGCGATCTCCAGCGTGCGGTCGAGAATGCGGGTGCCCGCACTGCTCATGCTGGCGCCACTGGCGAGTACGGTCTTGCCCGTGCCGGACATCGTGCCGCCGGTCCAGTTGAAGCCGGATGCGATGGTCAGCACGCCGCTGCCGCCGAGATTGCCGCCGCCGGACAGCATCAGCAGGCCGGTACCGTCGATGCGGGTATCGCTGTTGACCGAGAAGAGCCCGGAATCGAAATGCGTCGCGCCGGCGCCCGTCAGTGCGAAATCGCCGGCAATGCGGTTGCCCGCAGTGCTGTCGCTGCGCAGCGTGAGCGTGGTGCCATCGCCGACCTGAATCGCTGCGCCGTCGTCGGCGCTCAGCAGCGCCGAGCCACCGGCGCCGGCGGCCAGGTAGATCATGCCGTTGACCGTGGTTGTGGCCAGACGGCCGCTGGCACCCAGATGCAGGTTCCCGCCGTTGAGTATCTGCAGGTAGTAGCCGCTGGAGTTGCCGAAGGTCAGGCTGCCCGTGATGTCCAGTCGGCGGCCGAGGTATTTGTAGGCGGACGTGTTGTCAATGACGCCGGCGCCCGACAGCGTCGTCGCACCGGTGCCCGTCATGCTGCCGCCGGTCCACGCGAACGGACCGGTGATCGCAACGTTGCCGGCGCCCGTCATCGCGCCGTTTTCGAAGCGCAGGGCGGATGCAAAGGTGGTGGCATGGCCGGCGCTGAAGGTCGCGCTGCCCAGGATGCGCAGGGTGCCGTCGCCGGTGAAGGATGTGTTGCCGGCGGTGGTCAGCAGGCCGCTGTCGAAATTGAGGCTGCCGGTACCGGTCAGTCCGAATGTGCCGACAATCTGGTTGCCGGCATTGCTGTCGGTGCGCAGGGTCAACGTCGTGCCGTCCCCGACATTGAACTTCGCTCCGGCATCGGCAGAGATGACGGTCGTACCACCGGCCCCGGCCGCCATGTAGATCAGGCCGCTCGTGGTGCCGGTCGCCAATTGTCCGGTCGGATTCAGGTGCAGCGTGCCGCCGTTGTTGAGCTGGAGGTAATAGCCGCTGGAGTTGCCGAAAGTGAGTGTGCCGTCGATATCTAGCCGGCGATTCAGGAATTTGTAGGCCGACGTGTTGTCGATGACCGAAGCACCGGTCAGCGTGGTGATGCCGCTGCCGGCCATCGTGCCGCCGGCCCAAGTGAAGGCGCCGCCGATCGAGACGTCGCCGCTGCCGGCCAGCGTGCCGTTTTCGAAACGGAAGGCCGAATCGAATGAAGTGGCGTGATTCAGGTTCAGCGTCATGCCGCTCGTGACGCGCAGCAGCCCGCTGCCGGTGAAGGCCGTGGCGCCGGCGGTGCCCAATACGCCGGAGCCGAAAACCGTGGTTCCGGTCAGATCGAACGTGCCGCCGATCTGGTTGCCGCTGTTGCCGTCGGCGTTGATGGTCAGTGTCGTGCCATCCCCGATCTTTACGGCGGCCCCCGCGTCGGCGGAGATCAGCGCTGCCCCGCCGGCGCCGGCTGCCATGTAGATCACACCGTTGACCGTCGACGTCGCCAGCTGTCCGGTCGTAGTCAGATGCAGCGTGCCACCGTTACCGATCTGCAGGTAATAGCCGCTGGAATTGCCGAAGGACAGCTTGCCGCTGACGTCCAGGCGGCGTCCGAGGTATTTGTAGGCCGACGTATTGTCGATGACTGCATTGCCGGTCAGCGTCGTGATGCCGCTGCCTGCCATCGAACCACCGGCCCAGGTGAACGCGCCGCCGATATCGACGGCGCCGCTGCCGGCCAGCGTGCCGCCTTCGAACCGGAAGGCCGAACCGAAAGTGGTCGCATGATCCAGGTTCAGCGTGGCACCGCCGCTGACGCGCAGCAGGCCGCTGCCGCCGAAGCGGGTGACACCCGCCGTGCCCAGCACACCGGAGTCCAATACGGTTGCGCCGGTCCCGGCGAGGCCGAATGCGCCGATGATCTGGTTGCCGGACGTGTTGTCGCCACGCAGCGTCAGCGTCGTGCCGTCGCCGACGGCAATGGACGAGCCGGCGTCCGCACTGAGTCGCGCAGCGCCGCCGGTGCCCGCAGCGATATAGATGAAGCCGCTGGTGGTCGACGTCGCCAGCTGCCCGCCCGATGACAGGTGCAGGTCGCCGCCGTTGCCGATCGTCAGGTAATAGCCGTTCGAATTGCCGAACACCAGATCGCCGGTGACCTCGAGCCGCCGGTTCAGCTGCTTGTAGGCTGAAGTGTTGTCAATGACCGAGTGGCCGGACAGTACCGTGGTACCGCTGCCGGCGAAGGTGCCGCCGGTCCAGTTGAACGCGCTGCCGATGTTCAGCTTGTGCGTGCCACTCAGCGTTGCGTTGCCGAGCTGCAGCACGCCGGCGCCGGTGAAGGACGTGTCGGCACCGGTGGTGAACAGGCCTGAATCAAGCACCAGCGCGCCCGCGCCGGTCATGGCGAAGCTGCCGGAAACCAGGTTCGTTGCATTGCCGTTGGCGCGCAGGGCGAGTGTCGTGCCGCTGCCGATGTCCACGCTGGCGCCGGTGTCGGCGCTCAGGGAGGCGTTCGTGCTGCTGCCGGTGAAGTAGATCAGGCCGTTCGTTGCGCCGGTCGCCAGCGTGCCCGTTGCAGCCAGGTGCAGTTCACCGCCCGCCTGGACCTCCAGGTAATAGCCGGACGAGTTGCCGAAAGTCAGATTGCCCGATACGTCCAGCCGACGTGCCAGATATTTGTAGCCGCCGGTGTTGTCGATAACGCCCGATCCGGTCAGCGTGGTGGTGCCACCCGCTGCCATGCTCCCATAGCGCCAGTCCAGACCGCCGAGGCTCAGCACCGCGCTGCCGCCCAGATTTGCCGCGAGCGTCAGCGTCCCGCTGATCGAGGAGGCGCCGCCGTCGAAAGTCAGCGTGCCGGTATTGGCCAGATAGTTGCCGGTGATCTGCGTGCCTGCCGTTGCGTTGAACGCGGCACCGCCGGTCACCGTTGAAGCGGCGATCTGGATGGCGCCACCCGACGTGTAGCTCGAGCCCAGCAGCTGGACCTGCGAGCCGTCGGAGCTGCGTACCAGGATGCTGCCGGCGCCGGTGCGCAGGACCGGCAGCAGCAGGTTGGCGATCTGGTCGCCGGTCTTGACGCCATTGCTGTAGCCGGTCTGCAGCGTGATGTTGCCGCTGCCCTGGGTGATGATCTGCAGCGCCGAACCGTGCCAGCCGTTGCTGACCAGATCGATGCCGGCGCTGGCGCCACCTTCGCCAATGCCCAGATTACGGGTTTCGATCAGCAGGCTGCTGCCGCTGGCCAGCGCCAGCTGGCCGCTGGTTTCGCCGGTGAGGTTGCCGCTGCTGGTGTAACTGAACTGATTGCTGCCGACATTCACCGAGCGTTGTGCACGCAGGATGATGTTGGTGGTCTTGCTCTGTTCCTCGATTTCGCTTTCGAAGATGACGGTCGGCCCGAGCGCGTCGGTGCTGACCGTGCCCGGCGTGCTGCCGCTGGCAAAGATCTGGCTGCCATCGTTGCTGCCGTCGCCACTGCCGCCCTGGATGATGATGGCCAGCGGGTCGAGCAGCAGTTCGCCGCTGCGCCCGCGTGCTGCGGTGGTGTCGGTGCGGCCGCGATAGAGCAGCGCCGCCTTGCCGGACACTTCGACCTGACCGCCATCGCCGCCACTGTTGCCGCCGCGTGCCCAGATGTCTCCGGCAAAAGCGGTTGCGCGGTCTGCCCACACCACGACCTTGCCGCCGTCGCCCTTCAGCAGGGCATCGGACAGCAGGCTGACGCCGTTGCCGACCCAGGTGGTCTGTGCGTTGCGGACCGACGGATTGCTGCCCTGCCAGTCGCCACCGACCAGTATCGAACCGCCACCGGTGTCGCCCGATGCGTTGAGCGTGGCCGGACCCGACAGCACGACCGCATCCGCGGTGACGACGATGTCGCCACCGCGGCCGGCGTTGGCCGATACCGCGGGCGCTGGTGCCGGACCCGATGAGGTGATCGGCAGTTCGAGATCGGTCGTGCTTGCCGGTGCCGTGGACGTGGGCAGATGCCCGGTTGCACGCAGCGTGCCCTCGACAGTTGCCCGCTGTTCCGCGGCAATTTCTATGCGACCACCCTGCGTGCCGCTGGCGTCCATCAGCGCACCGGCTTCGACCTTCACTTCCGGGGCGCTGACCTCGATCTTGCCGCCGGCACCGTCGGCGGTCTGCGCGACGGTTTCCGACTGGGCGGTCAGCGTGACCGATTTCGATCCGCGCAGCACGATGCGGCCGTCAGCCGTGCGCTGCGCGCCAGTCGCGCTTATCTTGCCGGCCTGCGTCAGCGCCGCGCCGAACATGCCGACGTTGCCGCCGCGCGCGATCAGCTGGCCGAGGTTGATCGCCTCGCCGCCCGCCTCGATCTTCACGCGCAGTGCCGGCTGATGCGGGTCGGCGATCTCCACGCTGCGACCGGCGGCCAGCACGATGTCGCCGTTCTCCGCCGTGACCAGACCGGTGTTCTCGACGTCGGTGGCGATCAGGATCAGCGGGCCACCGGTCGTTTTCAGCGAGCCCTCGTTGCGCAGCTTGCCGGCCGTGCCGTCGGCGTCGAATTTCATCCGTCCGGCGAGAAAATCCTCGTTCTTGATGTTCAGCGTCGAGGCAACAAGCCCGGCGGTATCGACCTTTGCGCCGGCACCGAACAGCACGCCATTGGGGTTGATCAGGAAGACGCGGCCGTTGGCCACCAGATTGCCGAGAATCTTCGACGGGTCCTGGCCGACGACGCGATTGAGTACGGTGGAGGTCGAATTCGGCTGGATGAAGCGGGTGGTTTCGCCCGGCTGGATCGAGAACTGCTTCCAGTTAATGATGGCGCGGTCGCTGGCGGTGATGTTCAGCGTGCTGCCCTGGGTCTGCAGACCGACCTGGCCGCTGATGACCTGCTGGCCGGCCGGATTTGCGATCGCCAGCCCGGGGAGTGCGGCCGCCATGGCGGCAACCAGACGGCGCAGCGCGCGTGCACCGCGGCTCTTGCCGCGGGAGCTCGTTTCCTCCGATACCGGCACGTAGCTGCCGTGTTCATCGGAAAACACCAGTCTGTATCGACCCTTGTTCATTTTGGCCTCAAGTTCTTCCGCGTCAGGCCGTTAACCGGTTGGGCATTACCCTGATTGGTCGGTTCAGGCGACGGTGCTGCAGCGCATTGTTCGTCGCCCCCGAGACGGCCCGGGGGCATGGTGGTGATACATCGAATGTTTCCGGCCCGGCGGAAATCCCGGGTCAAACCGGTTGCCGACGCGCAGCGATCAGAAATTCAGGCTGAACGAAGCGTGCATGCGATGACTTCCGGACTCGTACTTGCCCGTTCCGTCAATGAGTTGAGCGTAGTCGATCCGGCCGGAGAGCCACGTGGAATAGTTGACGCGCAGCCCGATTCCGGCGGAAAAGACACCGGTTCGTGAGGGCTCGCTGGCCAGTGCGTCCACCCGGTACAGGCGGGCGATGTCGCTGAACAGGACACCGCGCATGACCCAGTTATCCTGAGTCCAGGCCGGTGTATCGAGGTCGGCACCGGCTCGCCAGCCGCGGTCGTCCGCCAGTACCCGCTCGCGCAGTCCGCGTATCGAATCCGCACCGCCAATGCCGAACTGCTCGCCCGACACCAGCCGGTCGTCGGTGTATTGCGCCTGTGCCTGCAGGCGGACGCGCCAGTCCTGCGGCAACAGCTGGAACCACGATGCGCCCATGCGCAGCACGACGAAACGTTCGCTGGCGCCTTTGCGCGATGCGTTGAAATCGGCGTCGCGACCGTATTCGCCACCCGGTACGTTGCGCGCGATGCTCAGGTTCACACCTGCCTCGCGCTCGTCGTTGCGCCAGTTGCCGTTCCACGACAGGCTGACCGGATGCGTGATGATGCGTGGCACCTGATTGCCGGGAACGTTGTCGATCAGGAAGCTGCTGTCGAAATCGCGGTAGTCGGCCGCCAGGCTGATGCGCTGGGAAAGCTCGCCGATGCGCGCCAGATGCCAGTTGTAGCGTGCCGAGAAGATGCGGCCGGCACCCGATACGCTGGCGGTCGAATTCAGCACCTGCACCTGGCCCGAGCTGACGCTGGAATAGCCGGCGACCAGGTCGATCGAATTTCCGCTTTCGTACAGCGGAATGCGATAGGCCGCGCTGAAGATCGTGACGTCCGAGGGGTGTTCGATCGAAGTCGTGTATTGCAGCGTCCCGACGTGATCACGGTTGAACAGATTGGCGTGCTGCAGGCCGACCGATACCCGGTGCGTGCCGGTTGCCGGTGTGCCGCTGTTGTCGACCGTGAGGAAGCGGCGCAGCGGGTTTTCGTCGGCGACCGACACGACGGCCGCGATTTCGCCCGGCTTGCGCGCCGACTTGAAGGTCACGTCGGTCTGCTTCGACGAGCTTTCGTTGGCCAGCGCCAGCTGCCGCGCCACTTCTCCGGTATTGGGCATACGGCCTTCGGCCAGCGCCGGCAGGCTGCGGCGGATGTTTTCGTCGTCATGGTGGCGGGCGCCCTGCAGCGTCAGTTCGGACAGCTTGGGCTCCAGCACTTCGAGAATGACCGTGCCGCCGCTCAGTTCCTGCTCCGGAATGCTGACCTGGGCCGCGCCGAACCCGTGCTCGTGATAGGCGGACTGCAGCGCTGCACGCGCAGCCTCGATCTGGGCGAAGCCCATCTCGGCGCCGACATAGGGGGTGAGCAGGGCGTCGATTTCCGCCGGCCTGAACACGGTGCCGCCGGTCACCGTGTAGCTGCGGACCTCGAAACGAGGCCCGTCTATGGCTTCTTCCGCGCGTGAATCGGCTGCGGCGAGCGTCGAACCGCTCGCGATGGCGCAGAACAGGCAGGCTCTTGCAAACGACACTTCCGACCCCCGTCCGTCTAAGTTCTTGTATCTGACGGAGTTTAGAGCCTTTATTGCGCTTTAGCAGCTAGCCGAACAGCTGATGGCCTGATCCAGCCGGAGTGCCAGGTCCGCATCGGTCTGCGCCAGCTGCAGGCGGATGCGCTCGGCTTCCTCGCGGCCGCCGGTCCGCGACAGCGCGAGGGCGATGTGAAAAAGCATGTCGGGATGGCCGGGCGACAGCGCCAGGGCGTGCTGGAGTGCGTCAACCGCCGCCCGGTCGTGGTCGCTGCGCGTCAGCGCCACGCCGGCCTGATGCCAGGCGTCGGCGTTGTCGGGTTCGGCCCGTGTCCATGCCATCGCCAGATCGGCCGCGGCCTGCCAGCGCGATTGCGCGCCCAGTCGTGCCACGCGCAGGAACCAGGGCTGGGCCGCGTCCGGGCGTTCCCACAGCGCCAGCCCGTCGATCGGCGCGATCTCCTGCTCGGGCAATGTGCGCACCCGGCGGATCAGTTCGGCCGGCATCGCGAAGTAGCCACCGGCATGACCGGCGGCGAGGAAGGTGGTGACGCCGAGCAGCCTGCCCTCGGTGTCGAACAAGCCGCCGCCGCTGCCGCCAAGCGCAAAGCCGCTGGACGTCTCGATCACCGCACTGCCGTCGAGCGGATGGATGGTGGCGACCCGACCTGGCGCGAAAAAAGCTTCGACGCCGCCGGAGTAGCCATAGAAGAAGGACTGTTCGCCGGCCTGCACCGACGCTGCGTCGCGCAGCGGAGCCACGCGCAGCGGCATGGCGGCGGTCCGCAGCAGGCACAGGTCGTTGCCCATGTCGGCCTTCTGCCCGAACACGGGGAACACCAGCGCGCCCTTGGCGACCTCGATGCGCACTGCCTGTCGCGTGACGTGGCAGTTGGTGATGACCTCGTTTTCCGCGACCACGACGCCGGAGCCGAAGTAGCCCTTGCCGGCGGCGCTGCCGACGCGGACCTGCACCACGCTGATCGACAGCTGGGTGTAGAAGGCCGCGCCGAATTCGCTGGCCGAACCGCCGCCGGCGAATGCCGGCAGTGCGAGGAGACTGATGCAGCAGGCGATCAGGCGGATCATGGGAACGACCTCGGCAAAACGGCGGTTTGTAGGCCAGCCGCTTTGGGAACGTGCGCTGGCCGGAAAAGTTCAGCAACAGCGGTTCAGCAACAGCGGTTCAGCAGCAGCGGTTCAACCGCAGCGCGCCCGATCAGCGTCCTTCGCCGGCGGTGGCCTGTCCGGTCACGAAGAAATTGCCGCCGGCGACGTGATGCAGCGTGCGCAAGGCGTCGTCGTCCGGTCCGAAGTGCCAGTGTCCATCGCTGAACACCCGGCGGTCCGCCCGCGCGGCGACCACCTCGCCGATGAACAGGTCGTAGCGGCTCTGGTTGTGCGCTTCCGGCAGCACACGGCATTCCAGCCAGGCGACGCAGCCGCCGATCAGCGGCGCCGCGACGCGCTCTGCTGCCAGCACCGGAATCGACAGCGCGGCGAACTTGTCGTGATCGCGGCCCGAGTCGGACCCCACGGCGACCGTGAGATCGAGTTGCGCGCGGGTCGGCACGTTGATCGCGAACTCACCCGATGCCTCGATCAGCTCGCGCGTGAACGTGGATTTGTCGATCACCACCAGCAGCTTGGGCGGATCGAAGTCGAGCGGCATGCACCAGGCTGCGGCCATCACGTTGCGCCGCCCGTCGTGCGCGCTGCTGACCAGCACGGTCGGGCCGTGGTTGAGCAGGCGGTAGGCCTTCGCCAGGTCAACCGTATCGATCTGCGGGGCAGGCGTCATCGGGTCACTTCCCCCAGCTGTCCTTCAGCGTCACCGCGCGGTTGAACACCGGCTTGCCCGGCGCCGAATCCTTGCGGTCGGCGACGAAGTAGCCGTGGCGTTCGAACTGGAACTTGTCGTCGGGAGCACATGCGGCCAGCCCCGGTTCGACGAAGGCGGCGATCGATCGGGCCGACGCCGGATTCATCACGGAAAGGAAGTCGCGGCCGCCGGCATCCGGCTGGGCTTCGGTGAACAGACGGTCGTACAGGCGCACCTCGGCGGCCACGCCTTCGACCGCGCTGACCCAGGTGATGACGCCCTTCACCTTGACGCTGTCGGCGCCCGGCGTACCGCTCTTCGTGTCCGGCACGAGTTCCGCCAACACCGCGGTGATGGCGCCGTCGGCATCCTTCTCGCAGCCGGTGCATTCGATCACGTAGCCGTACTTCAGCCGCGTGCGGTTGCCCGGGAACAGGCGGTGATAGCCCTTCGGCGCTTCTTCCATGAAGTCGTCGCGCTCGATCCACAGCTCACGTGTCAGGTTGAAGCTGCGGTTGCCGAGCTCCGGATGATGCGGATGCACCGGCGCCAGGCAGGGTTCGGTGCTGCGTTCGCCGAACACCGCGCCCCAGTTGGTGAGCTTGAGCTTCAGCGGATCGAGTACCGCCATCGCGCGTGCGGCACGACCGTCGAGGTCGTCGCGCAGCGCGCCTTCCAGCGTCGAGTAATCGATCCAGGAGTCGGCCTTCGACACGCCGATGCGCTCGGCGAACAGCTGGATCGCCTCCGGCGTGTAGCCGCGGCGGCGCAGGCCGACGATGGTGGGCATGCGCGGGTCGTCCCAGCCGCTGACGTGACCTTCGGTCACCAGCTGCATCAGCTTGCGCTTGCTGGTGACGACATAGGTCAGGTTCAGGCGCGCGAATTCGTACTGCTTCGGCAGCGGGTGTGCCAGCAGGCCGCCTTCGGCCAGACGTTCCAGCACCCAGTCGTAGAACGGGCGCTGGTCTTCGAATTCCAGCGTGCAGATCGAGTGGGTGATGCCTTCGAGCGCGTCCTCGATCGGGTGGGCGTAGGTGTACATCGGGTAGATGCACCAGGTGTCGCCGGTGTTGTGGTGATGCGCGCGCTTGATGCGGTAGATCGCCGGATCGCGCAGATTGATGTTGGGGCTGGCCATGTCGATCTTCACGCGCAGCACCATCGCACCGTCTGCATGCTGGCCGTCGCGCATGGCGCGGAACAGCGCCAGCGATTCGTCGCGCGGGCGGTTGCGCCACGGCGAGTCCTTGCCGGCTTCGGTCAGCGTGCCGCGGCTGGCGCGCATCTCGTCCGGCGTCTGCTGGTCTACATAGGCATGGCCTGCCTCGATCAGGTGTTCGGCGGCGCGATACATGAAGTCGAAGTAGTCGCTGGCGAAGTACAGGTGCGAGGCGCCGAAGGCCTCCCAGCCGAAGCCCAGCCACTGCACCGAATCCTTGATCGATTCGACGTACTCGACACTTTCCTTTTCAGGGTTGGTGTCGTCGAAACGCATGTGGCAGACGCCGCCGTAGTCGCGCGCCAGGCCGAAGTTCAGGCAGATCGACTTGGCGTGGCCGACGTGCAGGTAGCCGTTCGGCTCGGGCGGAAAGCGGGTGCGGATCTTCGCCGGGTCGGGGTCGCCCGCGGCGTGGTGGGCGGCGTCGCCCGGGCTGCGTGCCCAGCGGCGGCTGGCGTAGGTGCCGGCGCCGAGATCCTTTTCGATCACGGCGCGCAGGAAATTCGAGGCGGGGGCGGCGGTGCTGCGGTCTGACATGGTGTGCGGACGGGGAAAAGTATTCAGCGCGGATTCTATCCGCTCGCCGCACCGGGCAGGGCTTGACGTCTTGCGCGGACTTCCCGTATGGTCCGTCCATGCTCCCGCATCAAACCCATCTGCTGTCCCCCGCCTTCCTGACGCTGTCCGCGTCGGGTCTGCTGCTGCGCCCCGCGCGCACATAAAACACCCCCTTCCTGTCGAGTCAGTCCTGCCGCCGGTGCCGCACCGGGCGGCTCATTGCGTTTTGCCGGAGCGTCTTCATGTCCCTGCTGATCCATTCACTGCCGATGCTGCGACTGCGCAGCGGTTGTCAGGCCACGAACAGCCAAGTGGTCGCCTGACAGCCCGCCTCGCCGGCCACGCGCACTGAAAGGATCTTGAAACCCGATACGCAGGAGAAACACCATGTTAAAGCAGGCAAGCACGAAATACCGTCCCTTCACGCCGGTCGCACTCGCTGACCGACAGTGGCCATCGCGCACCCTCACGCGCCCGCCGGTCTGGATGTCCAGCGATCTGCGCGACGGCAATCAGGCGCTGTTCGAGCCGATGAATGGCGAGCGCAAGCTGCACATGTTCAGGATGCTGGTCGATATCGGCTTCAAGGAGATCGAGGTCGCGTTTCCGTCGGCCTCCGACACCGACTTCGGCTTCGTGCGCACGCTGATCGAGGATGGTCACATTCCGGACGACGTCACAATCGAGGTGCTGACGCAGGCGCGTCCGCAACTCATCGAGCGGACCATCGAATCGCTGCGCGGTGCGCGTCGCGCCATCGTCCACCTGTACAACGCGACCTCGCCGACCTTCCGCAGCAAGGTGTTCAACATGAGTCGCGACGAACTCAGGGAACTTGCGGTCGAGGGCACGCGGCAGATCAGGCGGCTGACCGAACAGCAGCCGGAAACCGAATGGGTGTTCGAGTACAGCCCGGAAACCTTCACCGCGACCGAACTCGAATTCTCGAAGGAGGTCTGCGACGCGGTGGTCGAGGCCTGGGGCGCGACGCCGGAGCGTCCGGTCATCATCAATCTCCCGGCGACGGTCGAGATCGGCACGCCGAACTTCTACGCCGACCAGATCGAGTGGATGGACCGCCATCTGGCGCGTCGCGATGCCATCGTGCTCAGCATCCATCCGCACAATGACCGCGGTACCGCGGTGGCGGCGGCGGAACTGGCGATGATGGCGGGAGCGGACCGGGTCGAGGGTTGCCTGTTCGGGCACGGCGAGCGTACCGGCAATGTCGATCTCGTGACGCTGGCGCTCAACCTGTATTCGCAGGGTGTCGATCCGGGTCTCGACTTCTCGAAGCTCTCCGACATCGCGCGCATGGTCGAGCAATGCACGCAGCTGCCGGTGCATCCGCGCCATCCGTATGCAGGCGACCTGGTGTTCACCGCGTTTTCCGGCTCGCATCAGGACGCGATCCGCAAGGGGCTCTGCACGCAGGCGCCGGACGCTGTCTGGGACGTGCCCTACCTGACGGTGGATCCGCTCGACATCGGCCGCACCTATGACTCGATCATCCGCGTGAACAGCCAGTCGGGGAAGGGTGGCGTCGCCTTCCTGCTCGAAACCGAGTATGGCGTGACGCTGCCGCGGCGGCTGCAGGTCGAGTTCGGCGCCGCCGTGCAGCAGCTGTCCGACCGCAGCGGTCAGGAGGTGCGCGCCGCCGACATCTGGAAGCTGTTCGCGCACGAGTACTTCGAGCCGGTACAGCCGATCGCCTACGTGACCCATAGCCTGTACGAGCTTGACGGGCAGCCGGGCGCGGGCGAGCAGGGCATCGAGCTCGTGGTGCGCATCGACGGTGTCGAGCGCCGGCTGGCGGGGCGCGGCAACGGCCCGATCGCTGCACTGCTCGACGCCTTCCGCGTGCCGGCGCGGCTGCACGATTATGAAGAGCGTGCGGTCGGACACGGCGCCGACGCTGCGGCCATCGCCTTCGCCGAATTCGTGGTCGACGGCGTGCCCGGTTCGACCTTTGGTGCCGGCATGCATCGCAACATCGTCACGGCGTCGGTACTGGCCGTGCTCAGCGGCCTGAACCGGTCGGTGGCCAAGCTGGATCCGGCGCAGCGCCGGCAGTTTTTCGGCGCCGTCCGGCCGGTCGCGACCTGACGGGCGGCGGTCCGCGCGGGGCGTTTGACGACCGCGCGGATTCGAGCCGGAAATCGCGACCATGGATCGTTCCGGCGGGAGGCTGCGATGTCTCTCCCGCGGGAGCGGGCCATGCTCGCGACACCACGTGCCGATCGTCGGCCATCGTCGTTCGACGGCGGGCCCTGCGCCGCACGAGGGAGAACGCGTGCCAAGGTTTGACCATGACTGCGTCGCCCATTACGCTGCGCGCCCGCGCTCCGTCAATCCGGAACCTTCATGAGCATCACCGCCTGCGGCATCGACTTCGGCACTTCGAATTCCACCGCCGCCATCCACGACGGCAGCGCCGCCCGGCTGCTGCCGCTGGAGGACGGCCGGCCGACGCTGCCATCGGCCGTGTTTTTCAATCTCGACGAAGATTCGATGGCCTACGGTCGTGCCGCGCTAAACGAATACCTCGAGGGTTTCGAGGGGCGGCTGATGCGCTCGATGAAAAGCCTGCTCGGCAGCGGACTGATGGACGCCGGCACCGACGTCGGCGGGCGCCACCTCGCGTTCCGTGACCTGATCGGCGGTTTCATCGCCGAAATCCGCCGCCGGGCCGAAATGCAGACGCAGTCGCGCTTCGACAGCGTGGTGGTCGGACGGCCGGTGCGTTTCGTCGATGACGATGCCGCGGCCGACCAGCTGGCCGAGGACACGCTGGCGCAGATCGTGCGCAAGCTCGGCTTCCGCGATGTGAGTTTCCAGTTCGAACCGATTGCCGCCGCGCACGCCTTCGAGCAGACCGTGGCGCGCGAGTCGCTGGTGCTGGTGGTCGACATCGGCGGCGGCACGTCCGACTTCTCGCTGGTGCGGCTGTCGCCGGAGCGGCGTCGTGCGGCCGACCGCAGCGCCGACCTGCTGGGGAACAGCGGCGTGCACATCGGCGGCACCGACTTCGACAAGCGGCTGTCGCTGGCCTGCGTGATGCCCGAGCTGGGCATGGGTGGCCTGCTGGCCAGCGGCGCGGTGCTGCCCAATACCACCTACTTCCAGCTGGCGACCTGGCACACCATCCATCTCGCCTATCACCGCAGCGTGCTCGCCGGCCTGCAGGACATGTCGCTCGACGTCGCCGACCCGCGCCGCTTCGGCCGGCTGCTGCGCGTGGTGCGCGAGCGCAGCGGGCACCAGATCGCGATGCGCGCCGAAGCGGCCAAGATCGAACTGTCGGACACCGAGGGCTGCGTGTTCGATCTCGATATGGCGGAAGCCGGACTTGCGGTCCCGATCGCGCGCGACGCCTTCGAGGCGTCGATTGCGGCAGAGATCGCGCGTGTCTGCGAGGCGGCTCAGCGCTGTCTGGACCAGGCCGGCGTGCCCGCGGCGGCGGTCGATACGCTGTTCTTCACCGGTGGCTCCAGCGCCGTACCGGCGCTGCGCGGAGCGCTGTCGCGGCAGTTTCCGGATGCACGGCCGGTCGAGGGGGACCTGTACGGCAGCGTCGGCTGCGGTCTGGCTGTGGTCGCGCGGCAGCGCTACGGCTGAGCGGCTCCGGGGGCGGCGGCCGTTGCATCGGCTGCGGCGCTTCCGTCGTTCCAGCCGCCGCCGAGTGAGCTGAACGAGGCGACCGCGGCGCGTGCCGCTTCGGCCTGCGCCTGGACGCGGGCGTCGCGTGTGCGCAGCAGACGGCTGTCGGCGTTGAGCACTTCGATCAGGCTGACCGCGCCGCCCTGCCAGGCGGCCTGCGCTGCGGCGCGAGCGCGCGTCAGCGCGGTCTCGCCAGAAGCCAGTGTGCGCGCCTGCGCCTCGCGCTTGACCAGTGCGGTGAAGGCGTTCTCGACGTCCTCGGTTGCGCGCAGCGCAGCCTGCCGGTAGGCGGCCAGCGCTTCAGCTTGGGCACCGCGCGCAGCGGCGACTTCCGCATCGACCCGTCCGAAATCGAACAGGCGCCAGCGCAGGCCGGCGGAAATCTGCGTCTGCTGCGCGCCCGCCGACAGCAGGCTGCCACCGCCGGCGGTGGCGAAGCCGATCAGGCCGGACAACGCGAGCCGCGGGTAGTAGCTGGCGATCGCTTCGCCGATGTGCGCGTTCGACGAGGCCAGCCGCCGTTCGGCGGCGATCAGGTCGGGGCGGCGGCGGATCAGGCTGGCCGGCCCGCCGGCCGTGGCGACCGCGGGCGGCACCGGAATGGCGGCGGGTACTTCGAGTTCGACACGCCAGGTGCCGGGCTCGGCGCCCATCAGCACGTCGAGCGCGTTGAGCGCGGCTTCGAGGCCGCTTTCCAGCACCGGAACGGATGCCTCGACCTCGGCCAGAGCGCCTTCGGCCTGCCGCAATTGCAGCTCGGCCGCGATGCCGCGCGAGTACTGCAGCGCGACCAGATCGACCAGACGGCGCTGCGTCCGCACCTGTTCGCGCGCGACCGCAAGTCGCGACTGCAGGCTGCGGATCACGATGTAGGTGTCGGCGGCCCGGCTGACGATGGCCAGCTGCGCTGCCGCCTGTGCGGCGCCGGCGGCTTGGTAGTCGGCGCCTGCTGCCTGTTCGCCCCGGCGCAGTCCGCCGAACAGGTCGAGGTCCCAGCTGGCGCCGACGTCGAATTCGTACTGTTCGCCGGTGCGGTCGAAACCGGGGCGCGCATTGAGCAGCCGGCCGAGCGGCGTCTGCACCGAGCGCCGGCCGGCCTGTGCGTCGAAGCCGGCCTGGCCGGCGGGCAGCAGCGCGGCCTCGCGTGCGCCGAGGCGCGCCCGCGCTTGCTCGACACGCGCGGCAGCGCCGGCCAGATCCAGGTTCTGTGCGAGTGCGCGCGCGACGACGCGATCGAGCACCGGGTCCTTGAATCCGGTCCACCATCGGGCCGCATCCGCCGGGCTGCTGCCGGCGTCGCGTGCCGCCACGGCCGGCGCGGCGCGGAACTGCGTGGTCGTCGTCGTATCCGGCTTGCGGTAGTCCGGACCGACCATGCAGGCTGCCAGCGGCAGGCTGAGCAGCGCGATGGTGCCGAGTTTCGACAGGCTGCAGCGAAGGGTGGTGAACATGTAAGTGCCTCTACAGGAGGTTACAAGTTTATATATTGATTACTTGTTGTCAATGATTCCTCGAACTTGTAATCTATGTTCATGAGTGATGCGAACGATCATGAACAGGTTCACGCCGCAGGTCAGCGCGGGCCGGTGGAACACGAACGGCGCGAGCAGATCATCGCCGCGGCCGACCAGCACTTCCGCCATTACGGCTACCAGAAGACCACGGTGGCCGATCTGGCGCGCGCCATCGGCGTGTCCAGCGCCTACGTCTACCGCTTCTTCGAATCCAAGCAGGCCATCGGCGAAGCCGTGTGCATGATGACGCTGCAGCGTCTGGACGACCGCCTGATGGCGCTCGCCACCGAGGACATTCCGGCGTCGGACCGGCTGCGTCGTGTCTACAAGTCGCTGTATGAAGAGGGTTTCGAACTGTTCTTCCAGGAGCGGAAGCTGCACGACATCGTGGTCGCCGCGGTCGAGGAGTGCTGGGGCTCGGTGATGATGCACAAGGCGGCCATCGCCGAAGTGCTGCGGGTGATCGTGGTCGATGGGCGGGAGCGTGGCGAATTCGAGCGCAAGACGCCGCTCGACGAAGTGTGCCGCGCGATCTTCGTGACCCTGACGCCGTTCTCGCATCCGGTGCTGCTCGAGCAGACGCCGCGCGAGCTGGTGGCCGACAACGCCGTCGCCGTATCCAGCCTGGTGCTGCGCAGCTTGGCACCGTGATGTCAATTACAGGTTACTTATTGACTTAATCGTAACTTGTAACGAAACTAGGTGCTCCGCTCACGCGAGTGCCTGGTCATGAAGCTCCGCAGCCTTCCGCTTTCCCTGTTTGCAGTCGCCGGTCTGGTGGCGCTGCTTTCTGCCTGTTCCGAACCGTCCCATCCCGATCCGCGTACCGAAGCGCCGCGCGTTAGCGTGACGCAGGTGCAGCCCGACCAAGCGCCGGCGCAGGCCTATACCGGCGTGGTGAGCGCGCGCGTGCAGAGCGAGCTGGGCTTCCGGGTTGCCGGCAAGGTGACCGAAAGACTGGTCGACGTCGGTCAGACCGTGAAGCGCGGCCAGCTGCTGATGCGGCTGGATCGTTCCGATCTCGGCCTGGCGCTGGACGCGCAGGCATTCACCGTCAGCGCACTGCGCGCACGCGCCGAGCAGACGCGCGCCGACGAGGCGCGGCTGCGCGGTCTGGTCGAGCAGGGCGCGATTTCCGCACAGGCCTACGATCAGGCGAAAGCCGGTGCCGACAGTGCGCAGGCGTTGCTCGACAGCGCCGTGGCGCAGCAGAAGGTGGCGGGCAACGCCGCCGGTTACGCGCTGCTGACCGCCGACGCCGACGGCGTGGTGGTCGATACGCTGGCCGAGCCCGGGCAGGTCGTGCGGGCGGGCGAGCCGGTGGTGCGGCTGGCCCGTGCCGGCCAGCGCGAGGCGCTGGTCAATCTGCCCGAGTCGGTGCGCCCGGCCATCGGCTCGCGTGCGCAGGCGGCGCTGCACAGTCATCCCGGCGTCTTGTTCCCGGCCCGGCTGCGCCAGCTGTCGGACGCGGCCGATCCGCGCAGCCGCACCTATGAGGCGCGCTATGTGCTCGAAGGCGATGCGGCACGCGCGCCGCTGGGTGCCACCGTCACGCTGCACCTGAACGACGCGGCCGGCGAGGCCAACGAGGCACGCGTTTCCGTGCCGATCGCCGCCCTCCACGACGCCGGCCAAGGCACCGGCGTCTGGGTGCTGGACGAACAGGGCAACGCGGTGCATTTCCGGCCGGTCACGGTGGCCCGGCTGGGCGACGAGATTGCATCGATCAGTGCCGGACTGAAGGCGGGCGAGCGCATCGTCGCGATGGGCGCGCACCTGCTGCAGGAAGGGCGCGCGGTGCGCGTCACCGACCTGCCGGGCGGGCGGCCATGAACGGCTTCAACCTGTCGGCGCTGGCGGTGCGCGAGCGCGCCGTCACGCTGTTCCTGATCTTCGCGGTCGCGGTGTCCGGCATCTATGCCTTCTTCAGGCTCGGCCGCGCCGAAGACCCGTCGTTCAGCATCAAGGTGATGACGCTGACCGCGGCCTGGCCCGGCGCCACCGCGCAGGAAATGCAGGACCTCGTGGCCGAACCGCTGGAAAAGCGGCTGCAGGAACTGCGCTGGTACGAGAAGGCGGAAACCTTCACCCGCCAGGGCCTGATGTTCACCACGCTGACGCTGAAGGATTCGATGCCGCCGTCCGAGGTGGCCGAACAGTTCTACCAGGCGCGCAAGAAGATGGGCGACGAGGCGCGCAAGCTGCCGCCGGGCGTGTTCGGCCCCTACATCAACGACGAATACGCCGACGTCAATTTCGCGCTGTACGCGCTCAAGGCGCATGGCCTGCCGCAGCGCCGGCTGGTGCGCGAAGCCGAAGTGCTGCGCGACCGCCTGATGACGGTGCCGGGCGTGAACAAGGTCAACATCATCGGCGAACGGCCCGAGCGGGTATTCGTCGAACTGTCGTACGACAAGCTGACCACGCTGGGCATCGATGCGCGCGACATCTTCGATGCGCTGGCCAGGCAGAACGCGGTCACGCCGGCCGGTTCCATCGGCACCGAAGGGCCGCGCGTGTTCATCCGGCTCGACGGCGCCTACGCCGATCTCGATGCGCTGCGCGACACGCCGATCCGCGCCGGCGCGAAGACCTTCCGCCTGGGCGACATCGCCGACATCCACCGCGGCTTCGAGGACCCGGCCAACTTCCTGATTCGCCACGACGGCGAACCGGCGCTGCTGGTCGGCGCCGTCATGCAGCCGGGATGGAACGGCCTTGACCTCGGGCGCGCGCTCAATGCGGAAGAGGCGGCGATCAGCCGAGACCTGCCGCTGGGCCTGAGCTTCACCAAGATTTCCGACCAGGCGGTCAACATCACGCAGGCGGTCGATGAATTCATGATCAAGTTCTTCGTCGCGCTGGCGGTGGTGATGGGCGTGAGCTTCATCGCGCTCGGCTGGCGCGAGGGCATCGTGGTGGCGGCGGCGGTGCCGCTGACGCTGGCTGCGGTATTCACGATCATGCTGATCACGCACCGCGAATTCGACCGCATCACGCTGGGCGCGCTCATCCTGTCGCTCGGCCTGCTGGTCGACGACGCCATCATCGCCATCGAAATGATGGTGGTGAAGATGGAAGAGGGCATGGCGCGCGTCGAGGCCGCGGCCCACGCCTGGTCGGTCACCGCGGCACCCATGCTGTCCGGCACCGGCGTCACCATCATCGGGTTGATGCCGGTCGGCTTCGCCGCATCGAGCGCCGGCGAGTACGCCGGCAACATCTTCTGGATCGTCGGCTTCTCGCTGATCATGTCCTGGCTGGTCGCAGTCATCTTCACGCCCTATCTGGGGGTCAAGCTGCTGCCGCAGATCGAGGCGGTGCCGGGCGGCAGCGCGGGCATCTACAACACGCCGCGCTACCGGCGCTTCCGCCGTCTGGTGCAGTGGTGCGTGCGCCGCAAGGGCCTGGTCGCGCTGATCGTGGTTGCGCTGTTCCTGGCGTCGGCCGTCGGCATGGCCATGGTGAAGAAGCAGTTCTTCCCGATCTCCGAGCGGCCGGAGCTGATCGTCGAAATCAACCTGCCGCAGGGCAGCCACATCGAAGCCACCGAGCGCGCGGTGGAAAAGATCGAGCAGTGGCTGCGGCCGCAGCCCGAGGCGAAGATCGTCACCTCCTACGTCGGTCAGGGCGCGCCGCGCTTCTTCTTCTCGCTCGGGCAGGAACTGCCCAACCCGGCCTTCGCCAAGATCATCGTGCAGACGCCGGGGCCGCACGAGCGCGAGGCACTGAAGCTGCGCCTGCGCGAACGTCTGGTCGAGGGGCTGGCGCCGGAAGCGCGCGTGCGTGTCACGCAGCTGCTGTTCGGGCCGCCGGTGGCCTTCCCGGTATCGTTCCGCGTCAGCGGTCCGGACGATGAACGCCTGTACCGCATCGCCGACGAGGTCGAGGCCGCGATGCGCGCCAGCCCGCACATGCGCGACGTCAATACCGACTGGGGCGGCCGCGCGCCGGCGCTGCACTTCGTGTTCGACCCGACGCGGCTGCGCCAGATCGGGCTGGCGCCGGCCGAGGCGGCGCAGCAGCTGCAGTTCCTGCTCGACGGCGTGACGGTGACCGACGTGCGCGAGGACATCCGTTCGGTCGGCGTGGTGGTGCGCACCACCGGCTGGGACCG
This sequence comes from Betaproteobacteria bacterium, assembly GCA_020621405.1. Taxonomy (GTDB): domain Bacteria; phylum Pseudomonadota; class Gammaproteobacteria; order Burkholderiales; family Rhodocyclaceae; genus Methyloversatilis. The sequence goes on along the minus strand of JAHRYN010000002.1, from coordinate 490,655 downwards.
CTCGGATCCGTCCAGCCTGGCGGCGCTGTCGCTGATGTCGGCTGACGGCCGGCGCATCCCGCTGGCCCAGGTCGGCCACGCCGAAGTGCGCAGCGAAGCGCCGGTGCTGCACCGGCGCGACCGGCGGCCGACCATCACGGTGCGCGGCGACATCGCCGAACACCTGCAGCCGCCGGAAGTGTCGGCCGAGGTCGAGCGTGCGCTGGCCGACATCCGCGCCAAGCTGCCGCCCGGCTACCGCATCGACACCGGTGGTTCGGTCGAGGAGAGCGGCAAGGCCAATCTCGCGCTGGCGGCGGTGTTCCCGGCCATGCTGCTGCTGATGCTGACGGTCATCATGCTGCAGGTGCGCTCGTTCTCGGCGATGACAATGGTGTTCCTGACCGCGCCGCTGGGCCTGGTCGGCGCGGTGCCGGTGCTGATGCTGTTCCACCAGCCTTTCGGCTTCAACGCCATCCTCGGCCTGATCGGGCTGGCAGGCATCCTGATGCGCAACACGCTGATCCTGGTCGGCCAGATCGAGGTCAACCGCGCCGCCGGCATGGACCGCTATCACGCCGTGGTCGAGGCCACCGTGCAGCGCGCCCGGCCGGTGCTGCTGACCGCCGTGGCCGCTGTGCTGGCTTTCATCCCGCTGACCACCTCGTCGTTCTGGGGTGCGCTGGCCTACACGCTGATCGGCGGCACCGCGGTCGGCACCCTGCTCACCCTGCTGTTCCTGCCGGCGCTGTTCTCGCTGTGGTTCCGCGTGACGCCGCCGGCCGCCGCTGCCGCTGCAGCCTGATGACCGAAGGGAGTTTCGACATGGACAGGACGGCAGGAGGATCGTGGGCGCTGATCACCGGCGCATCGAGCGGCCTCGGCGTGGAATTCGCGCGCATTCTCGCGGCGCAGCGTCTCAATCTGGTGCTGGCCGCGCGCGGCATCGACGCCATGGACGTGCTGGCTGCCGAGCTGCGCACCGCACACGGCATCCAGGTGGTGATCGAAGGCATCGATCTGGCGGCGCCCGGCGCGGCGGTTGAACTCAAACGGCGCACCGATGCGAGAGGCCTGCGCATCGACCTGCTGGTCAACAACGCAGGCTATGGCGTGCACGGACATTTTCTCGACGGCGACCGCAATACCGTCAGCCGCATGCTGCAGCTCAATACCGTGGCACTGACCGAACTGACCCACCTGTACGGGCAGGACATGGCTGCGCGCAGCCACGGGCGCATCCTGCTGGTCGCCAGCCTGCTTGGCTACATGGCGACGCCCGAATACGCCGCCTACGCCGCGACCAAGTCCTACGTATTGGCGTTCGGCGAAGCACTGCACGACGAACTGGCGCCATCCGGCGTCACCGTCACCGTGCTGTCGCCCGGCATCACCGCAACCGCCTTCGCCGACACCTCGGGACACAGCGTGTCCGCCACGCTGAAACTGATGATGATGCAGCCGCGCGCGGTCGCCGAAACCGGCATCCGCGCCCTGTTCGCCGGCCGCGCCAGCGTGGTCCCCGGCATCGCTAACAAGCTGTCGGCATTCTCGACCCGGCTGTCGCCGCGCTCGGTGCATAGAAGGATCATGCAGGCGCTGATGGGTTGATGTGTTCATTAGACGTGCGGGGCCCGCGAGTGGGGCTGGTGCGCATGCTCGACGACTCGAATCGGCCGCGCCACGAAGCAGCTCAGGCTGGATGCCCGGCGGGGCCGCTTTCATTTGTGGAGCGCCTGCCTCCTGAGCACGCGAAAAACACGCTTTGCGATTAAAACTTCCCAGGCTAGGCTCAGCGGTGCGGGATGGGGGGGGGCGCGGAGAATACGCCCTCGAAGATCACCAACAGGCTCCTTGCAGGACGACAGGTTTTCGCATTTATCCTCGCCCACCCTTGGTGTGGGCGTAAACTGCACAGAATTCTGTCACCTACCTTCCCGAGGAGACCGCCATGGGCTTTTCAGCCAGCGATGTGGTGCCTTTCACTCAGGCACGCGCCAACTTGTCCGAGCTGGCCGACCAGGCCAAGGCCGGCGCCGAGAAGATCATTACCAAGAACGGTGAGAGCTATGTCGCGCTGATCGACGCCGACCGGCTGGACTACTACCACCGGTTGGAGCGTGAGCGCATCCACCTGCTGTTGATAGCCGACGCACAACGCGGTCTGGCCGACATCGAGGCCGGTCGCACCTACGGGGCCGATGCCGCCATCGCCCAGCTTCAGCAGCGCCGCGCGGCGTCTGCCACCAGCAAGACAGCCAAGAAGCGTGGCTGAGGATCTGTGCCGCGTCGAGCTGACCGCGAGCTTCCTGGAGCGACTGGACGCCATCGACGCGTTCTTGTCCGAGGCGGATGCGGCCTTTGCGTTTGACGACCTGCTGGCCGAGCTGCGCGCCACGGTTATCCCCAACCTAGCCCGGTTCCCTCGCATCGGCCGGCGCTACCTGGACAACCCGCCGCAGTCGGCGGAAGCCCTGGCCCAGCTTGCCATGCTGCCTGCTGGGGCGGCCAGTGCCCTGCGCGAGTACCTGCATGGCGACTACCTGATGCTGTACGTAGCCATGGACGCGAGCGAGACCGTCTACCTGCTGTCCATCCGCCACCACCGACAACTCTCTTTCGACTTTGCGCGCCTTTGGCCTGGCGCCGGAATGCCCCCTTTAGCATGAACGCCGTAGAAATCGAACAGGCCATCTCTGAACTGGCCCTGCAGCCCTTTGACGCGACTGAGTTCCCCTATGCCTTCCTGGCCGCATTCGGCAACAAGGAGGTCGCGCTGAAGCGCCTGCGCAGTGGCAACAACAACACGTCCGATATGCCCGGCGGCGTCTTGTTGCGCAACAACATCCACATCGCCACTTGCGAGGCAGGCAACGTCAGCGAGACCTTCACGGCCCTGCTGGCAAGCACCGCCACAGCTAAAGGCAAGGCCAAGTTCGTGCTGGCCACCGATGGACAGACCCTGGAAGCCCAGGAACTGGCCAGCGGCGAAACCATCGCCTGCAACTTTGAGGACTTCCCCAACCACTTCGGCTTCCTGCTACCGCTGGCGGGTATCTCCACCATCAAGGAGATCAAGGACAACCCCATCGACGTGCGCGCCACGGGGCGGCTGAACAAGCTGTACGTCGAACTGCTGCGCGAGAATCCAGCCTGGGCCCAGGACGATCGGCGCAGCGACATGAACCACTTTATGGCGCGCCTGGTGTTCTGCTTCTTTGCCGAAGACACCGGGATTTTCAGCGACACGGGCCTGTTCACGCAGACGGTGGACCGCTGGAGCGAACGCAGCGCGGGCAACACCCATGAGGTGCTGTCCGAAATCTTCCGGGCCATGAACATCAAGCCCTCGGAGCGAGCCACTGCCACGCCCCGCCTGCCGGCATGGGCTAATGCCTTCCCCTACGTGAACGGCGGGCTGTTCTCGGGCAGCACCGAGGTGCCGCGCTTCACCCAGATGGCGCGCACCTACCTGCTGCATGCGGGCGCGCTGAACTGGCGCGAAATCAACCCCGACATCTTCGGCAGCATGATTCAGGCGGTGGCCGACGACGAAGAGCGCGGCGCCCTGGGCATGCACTACACCAGCGTGCCCAACATCCTGAAGGTGTTGAACCCGCTGTTCCTGGACGACCTGCGGTCCGCGCTGGCCGAGGCCGGCGATAACGAGCGCAAGTTGCTGAATCTGCGCAAGCGCATGGCACGCATCCGGGTGTTTGACCCGGCCTGTGGCTCGGGCAATTTCCTGGTCATCGCTTACAAGCAGATGCGCGAGATTGAGGCGGAGATCAATCGCCGAAGGGGTGAGATGCACCAGGGCAGTGAAATTCCGCTGACCAACTTCCGGGGCATCGAGCTTCGGGACTTTCCGGCGGAGATTGCCCGCTTGGCACTAATCATTGCCGAGTTCCAGTGCGATGTGCTGTATCGCGGGCAGAAAGACGCTCTGGCTGAGTTTCTCCCGTTGGATACGAAGAACTGGATTGTCTGTGGAAATGCACTGCGACTGGACTGGCTCGCGCTCATGGATGCACATGGCGCTGGCGTCAAACTAGTGTCCGACGATCTATTTAATACCCCGCTTGTGCAGGTACAGATTGATTTCGATAACGAAGGCGGAGAAACATATATCTGCGGCAATCCGCCATACTTGGGAAATACGTATCAAACCGCTGAACAAAAGGCCGATATCCGAGATATCGTGGGCGGACGCAGTGACTCGCCTGGATTCTTGGATTATGTAGCGGGCTGGTTCATCAAAGCGGCAGACTACATTCGCAACGCTGGAGGCGTCGCAGCATTCGTTAGCACCAACTCAATCTGTCAAGGCCAGTCCGTCCCCATAATATGGCCCGTGGTATATAGCTCTGATTGCGACATAGTTTTCGCCTACACCTCATTCAAGTGGGCAAATCTTGCCAGCAACAATGCAGGTGTCACAGTGGCCGTTGTTGGAATTGGGCGGTCGAATAACGCATTGCGTCGTTTGTACGCACATCAGGAAGATGGCAGCGTCGTATTGCGCGAAGGCGCATCCATTTCGCCGTACCTGACTATTGGCTCCCGAGTAATCATAAACAAGCAAAGCACACCGATATCTGATCTGGGAATCATGGAGTTCGGCAACAAGCCCAGTGATGGCGGTAATTTATTGCTCAGCCATGATGAACTGAATGGGCTAAATTTTTCGCCCGCACAACGTGAGCGTTTCATACGCCGAATTTATGGCGCACATGACGTCATCAACAACACAATGCGCTATTGCGCCTGGATTGAGGATGAGCATCTACCTGAGGCCCTTGAGATTCCAGCATTGCGCCGTCGAATCGAGGCTGTACGTGAACTTCGCTTGGCAAGCCCGGACAAAGGCGCGCGCACCATTCTCGCGAAACGCCCACACCAGCTGAAGTTGATGCGAATCGGAAAAATACAGACCATCATTGTCCCGATTCATTCCTCAGAAAATAGACCGTATCTTCCCGTCGGGCTAACGGATAACAGAAGTACCTTGAGCAACGCGACGTATGGCTTATACGACGTACCACTGTGGAATATCGCAGTAATCGCAAGCCGTTTGCACCTTATCTGGATCGCGACCGTTTGCGGCAAGCTGGAAACTCGATACCGCTACTCCAACACCCTAGGCTGGAACACGTTCCCGGTTCCCCTGCTCACGGAGCAGAACAAGGCCGACCTGACGCACAGCGCGGAAGACATCCTGCTGGCTCGCGAGGCGCATTTCCCTGCCACCATCGCCGACCTTTACGACCCGGAAACCATGCCGGATAACCTCCGGCATGCCCACGAGCGCAATGACGAGGTACTGGAGCGCATCTACATTGGCCGCCGCTTCAAGAACGACACTGAGCGCCTGGAGAAGCTGTTTGAGCTCTACACGAAGATGACAGCCGCAGAGAAGAGCAAGCTTGCCTCAAAGGCAGCCATGGGAAGGAAGAAAACATCATGAGCGACCACGCCAGCAACCCGACCAACGCCTACACCGTGCCGTCGGTGTCGATCACCACGGCACGCACCGGTGCATCCAGCAAGGCCAACGAGTTGGGCATGCGCGCCATGCAAGAGCGGGCCTATGCCAAGCGGGGCGAGCAGTACCTGCTGATCAAGTCGCCGCCGGCTTCGGGCAAGAGCCGAGCCTTGATGTTCATCGCGCTGGACAAGCTGAACAACCAAGGCTTGCAACAGGCCATCGTGGTGGTGCCCGAGCGGTCCATCGGCGGCAGCTTTGCCGATGAGCCCCTGAGCCGCTTCGGCTTCTATTGGGATTGGCATGTCGCCCCGCAGTGGAACCTGTGCAATGCGCCTGGCAGCGACGAGCCCCGCGCGGCCAAGTCCAAGGTGGATGCGGTGCGCCAGTTCCTGGCCAGCAGCGACAAGGCCCTGGTCTGTACGCACGCCACCTTCCGCTTCGCGGTGGAAGAGCTGGGCATTGCGGCCTTCGACAACCGTCTGATCGCTATCGACGAGTTCCACCACGTGTCCAGCAACCCGGACAACGTACTGGGCAGCCAGTTAGGCGCCTTCATCGCCCGCGACAAGGTGCATCTGGTGGCCATGACCGGCTCCTACTTCCGGGGCGACAGCGAGGCCGTGCTGGGCCCGGCCGATGAATCGAAGTTCGAGACGGTGACCTACACCTACTACGAGCAGCTCAACGGCTACCAGTGGCTTAAGTCGCTGGACATCGGCTACTTCTTCTACACGGGCCCCTATGTGGATGCCGTGACCAAGGTGCTCGACCCGGCGCTGAAGACCATCGTCCACATCCCGAACGTCAATGCGCGCGAAAGCCTGAAGGACAAGCAGCGCGAGGTGGACGAGATCATGCACGGCCTGGGTGAATGGAAGGGCGTGGACCCCGACACCGGCTTTCATCTGGTGGCAGCCAAGGACGGCCACACGTTGAAGGTGGCGGACCTGGTGGACGACAGCGATCCCGCGCGGCGCACCCGCGTGCTGGGCGCTTTGAAAGATCCGGTGCACAAGGACGACCGCGACCATGTGGACGTGATCATCGCGCTGGGCATGGCCAAGGAAGGCTTCGACTGGATCTGGTGCGAACACGCGCTGACCATCGGCTACCGCAGCAGTCTGACCGAGATCGTGCAGATCATCGGTCGCGCCACGCGTGACGCCAAAGGCAAGGAACGCTCACGCTTCACCAACCTGATTGCCGAGCCGACCGCCGAACAGTCCGCCGTGACCGAGGCCGTGAACGACATGCTCAAGGCGATCTCGGCCAGCCTGCTGATGGAGCAGGTACTGGCTCCGCGCTATGAGTTCACCCCCAAGAATGCCGGCGCCCAGGAGGGCTTCGTCTACAACGGCGGCGAGGGCTACCAGGAAGGCCGCACCAACGTCGGCGTGAACGAAGCCACCGGCCAGTACCACGTCGAGATCAACGGCCTGGCCAAGCCCGAAACACCCGAAGCCACCCGCATCTGCAAGGAAGACTTGAACGAGGTGGTTACCAGCTTCTTGCAGGACAAGACGGCGCTGGAGCGTGGCTTGTTCGACAAGGAAAACACCTTGCCTGAAGAACTGACGCAGTTGCGCATGGGCAAGATCGTTCGCGAGCGCTACCCCGAGCTGAGCGAAGGCGACCAGGAGGCGATTCGCCAGCACGCCATTGCCGCCATGAACATCACCCAGCAAGCCAAGCTGGCCCTGGCCCAGGCAGATGCCATGGGCGGCACCACGGTGCAAGGCAGCACAGCGTTGCTGGATGGCGTGCGCAAGTTCGTAAATGTCCGCGACCTGGACATCGACCTGATCGACCGGATCAACCCCTTCGACGCGGCCTATGCCGTACTGGCCAAGGCGATGGACGAGAAGTCATTGCGCCAGGTGCAGGCTGCCATTGCGGCGAAGAAGGTGAGCATCCCCGAGGAAGAGGCCCGCGACCTGTCAAAGCGCGCCTTGCAGTTCAAGAATGAGCGAGGCCGCCTGCCGGATATCAATTCGGCCGACGCCTGGGAGAAACGCATGGCCGAAGGCGTGGCTGCCTTCGCGCGCTACCGCGCGCAGGCCAAGGCGGCGCAAGCCCAAGGAGGCGCGGCCAATGGCTGACATGGACGACGACGAACTGCTGGATGCACTAGGCGTTGAAGTCGCACCGCTCAAGGCATCGAGCCGCACGCCGCGTGAGGAACGCATCATCGCGGGCTTTGAAGACATCCTGCGCTTTCACCAAGCCCACGGGCGTGCACCGCTGCACGGCGAAGACCGGGACATCTTTGAGCGCTTGTATGCAGTGCGCTTGGATCAGTTGCGCAAGCTGCCCGAGGCGCATGCTCTGCTGGCTGCACTGGACGAGCCGGGCCTGCTTGCGGGCGCGTCCAGCTCTGCAGCGAATGTCGATGACCTCGACGAAGACGCACTGCTGGCCGAGTTGGGCGTTGGCGATGACTTACCCGCAGAAGACGACATCAGGGTACTTCGCCACGTGCGATCCAGCGTAGAGAAGCGCGCGGCCGAAGAGGTCGCAGACCGTTCGCCCTGCCAAGACTTCGAGACCTTCCGACCTCTATTTGAGAAGGTCGAGCAAGAGCTGAAGTCCGACCTGCGCAAGGCGCTGCGCTTCGGGCGGGATGCCAGCGTGGCCGATGGAAACTTCTTCATCCTCGGCGGCCAGCTCGCCTATGTGGCCGAGGTGGGCGAGGCCATCAAAGCCCCGAACGGAGAGAGCGACGCGCGATTGCGCGTCATCTTCGCCAACGGCACCGAAAGCAACTTGCTCCGTCGATCCCTGCAACGCGCCCTGTATAAGGACGACACCGGCCGGCGCATATCCGACCCTGACATGGGACCGCTGTTCGGTGGCGAAGCCGAACCCGACGACATCGAGTCCGGCACGATCTACGTGCTGCGCAGCAAGTCCGATCACCCGTTCGTGGCGGAGCATCGGGAGTTGATCCACAAGATCGGCGTGACAGGCGGCAAGGTGGCGACACGCATTGCCCGCGCCGACAAGGACGCCACCTACCTGCTGGCCGATGTCGAGATCGTTGCGACCTACAAGCTGCACAACCTGAACCGCGTGAAGCTGGAGGGCATCTTCCACCGGCTGTTTGGCGCTGCTCAGCTGAACCTGACAATCGAGGATCGGTTTGGACAGCCGGTCAAGCCTCGGGAATGGTTCCTGGTGCCGCTGCCTGTGATTGACGAAGCGGTTCAACGGATCGTGGATGGCTCGATCACCCGGGCCGTGTACGACCCGCAGCAGGCCAGGCTGAGAGTTGAATGATGGTATTGGCATAAAAGTGGCCGTGCCCGTGGAGGCGGTATGGCAGCATGCGACCCGTTACGCAGGCTGTAAGCTCTTTTGATCAGGCATCATGCTCTCCGGAAGCTTGGTGACACGGTGCGCGCTGCATGGTGTTCCTGAATCGCGGAGCAAACTCATGGAGCCACCGCTGGCCAAATCCAGGCCGGGAGCCGTCTGGCAGGTAATCCGCGTTTGTCATGATTCGGTTTAGCCAAGCGGTGTTTATCGTCGTGGTCCATTGTGAGAGCCATGCTTCGCCACGTATTTCCGTCACCGCTCCCTCGCGCTCCCCGCCTTGCGAAAGGTGAGGTTGATCCGGCAGTCGCCGGTCAGCGGGTGGGTTGCATGGGCGAGCGGCAGGATGCCGTGGAAGCGCAGCCGGGCCGGACCGCCCCAGACCACGACGTCGCCATGCGCGAGGCGCAGTTTCCGTGTCGGGTCGCTGCGCTTCATGCCGCCGAACAGGAATACTGCCGGAATGCCGAGCGACACCGACACGATGGGTGCGGCGAAGTCGTGTTCGTTGCGGTCCTGATGCAGGGTCAGCCGTGCGCCGGGAGCGTAGCGGTTGATCAGGCAGGCGTCGGGGGTGAAGCCGGCAAAGCCGGCCAGTTTGGCTGCGTTCTGCGCGAGCTGGCGCAAGGTGTTCGGCATCGCCGGCCAGTGCCGGCCGGTGGCCGGGTCGCGCGCGGTGTAGCGGTAGCCGCTGTCGTCGGAGGTCCAGCCGAGCGCGCCGCAGCTGGTGGTGGCGACCGACATGGTGTGGCCGCCCGGCGTGACAAGATGGCGGAAAAGGGCCTGTGCGGCGATGCCTGCGACGGCGTCGAGCAGCGCCGTGGCGTCGTCGCGGGCGAAGCCGCGCAGCAGCGCGGCGCCGGGTGCCAGCGGCAGCACGGCTTCGCGTTCGATGTCGTCGAACAGGTCCATGTTCAGCCGGTTTCGCGATCCAGCAGCGCGCGCTTGCGCGCCACGCCCCAGCGGTAGCCGGACAGGCTGCCGTCGGTGCGCACCACGCGGTGGCACGGTATCGCCACGGCCAGCACGTTGGCGGCGCAGGCGCTGGCCACCGCCCGCACCGCCTTTGGCATTTCGATGCGTGCCGCCAGCTCGGTATAGCTCAGCGTGCTGCCGGGCGGAATGGCGCGCAGTGCCTGCCACACCCGCTGCTGGAAGACGGTGCCGCGGATGTCCAGCGGCAGGTCGAGCCCGATCCGCGGTGCCTCGACGAAGCCGACCACGCGGGCAACCCACTGCTCGAATTCGGGGTCGGCGCCGATCAGCCGGGCGTGCGCGAAGCGGTCCTGCAGATCGCGCACCAGCGGGTCGGCATCGTCGCCGATGGAAATCGCGCACACGCCGCGCGTACTGGCGGCAACCAGGATGGCGCCGAGCGAGCACTGGCCGATGGCGAAGCGGATGTCGGTGTCGGCACCGCCGCTGCGATAGCGTGCCGGCTTCATGCCGAGCAGGTGGTCCGACGCCTCGTAGAAGCGGCTGCTCGAGCCGAAGCCGGCGTCGTGGATGGCATCGGTCACCGAGGCGGCGCCGGCCAGCCCGGCGCGCATGCGCTGCGCACGTGCGGCATCGGCGTAGGCGCGCGGTGTCAGGCCGGTCACCGCCTTGAACATGCGGTGCAGGTGAAACGGGCTCATGCCGGCGTGGCGTGCCAGAGCGGCCAGCGACGGCGGGGTGTCGGCGCCATCCATCAGCCGGCACAGCGCGGCCACGGTGGCGGCATGCTGCACGGCCAGCGGCGGCTGGTCGGGCCGGCAGCGCCGGCACGGGCGGAAGCCGGCCTGTTCGGCTTCGGCTGCGCTGTCGTGGAAGGCGACGTTCTCCGGTCGTGCGTGGCGTGCCGCGCATGACGGACGGCAATACACGCCGGTGGTGCGCACCGAATAGACGAAGCGGCCGTCGGCCGCGGCATCGCGTGCCAGCACCGCGGTCCAGCGTGGATCGGCCTCGGTTGCGGCGGCCAGTGCTTCGGTACGGGTACGGGCGTTCATGGTCGTTTCGGCATGTCCTGATGAGCGCACTGTAGCGGTCACGCGGCACCGGCGCACTCCGCTGCTTGCTTTCGAATTCGTCCTTGCCGGTGCACCGGTGCGCCGTGATACTGCTGCGCCATGAACGACGCTGCCAATGCCGGACGCTGGGCCGAAGCCGAACGCCATCTTGCCGCGCTGGACGCCGACTGGGCGAATCTGGTCGCGACGGTCGGCCCCTGTCTGCTCGAGCCGGGAACGATACGTGAACCCTGGCAGGCGCTGGTGCGCGCGGTGGCCTATCAGCAGCTGCACGGGCGTGCGGCGGACGCCATTTTCGGGCGCTTTCTCGCGCTGTACGACAGCGGCTTCCCGACACCTGGGCAACTGCTCGCCACCGAGGTCGAAGCGATGCGCGCCTGCGGCTTTTCGGCGCGCAAGGTGGAAACGATACGCGGCATCGCCGAAGGCGCGGCCAGCGGCCTGGTGCCGGAGCGCGCGCAGGCATGCGCGATGGATGACGAGGCGCTGGTCGCGCGGCTGGTGAGTTTGCGTGGCATCGGCCGGTGGACGGTCGAAATGATGCTGATGTTCACGCTCGACCGCAGCGACGTGCTGCCGGCCGACGACTTCGGCGTGCGCGACGGCTACCGCCGGCTCAGGTCGCTGGACGCGCTGCCGACGCCGCGCCGGATCGCGCAGCTGGGCGAGCCTTGGCGGCCCTGGCGCAGCGCGGCCAGCTGGTATCTGTGGCGCGTGCCGCGCTGAACCCGGTGGCTTCCGGCGCCGTCAGTGCGCAACCCGCCACAGCTTCCTCAGGTCGTCCGACATCGGTACGGCGGCGAAGGCGCACAGCAGCAGCGCCAGCGGCAGCGTCGAGATGTAGCCGAGGTGCTTGAAGCCGAGCGCGCCGGTCAGGCCGCCGGCGAAAAAGCAGGCCACCAGCGATGACAGGATGGCGAGCCGCCGGCGGTCGGCGCGCACCGCGTCCGGCGCGTCGGCCAGCCGGTTCCAGTACAGCAGCTTGCCCAGCTCGATGCCGATGTCGGTGATCACGCCGGTCAGGTGAGTGGTGCGTATTTCCGCCTGCGACAGCTTGGTGATCATCGCGTTCTGCAGACCCATGATGAAGCACAGCAGCATCACGGTGACCGGCACGAACAGGCCTGGAATCAGCGCCAGCTGCGCGCCCAGCAGGCCGAAGCACAGCAGCAGCAAGGCCTCAAGCAGCAGCGGCAGCGCGTATTCGCTGTGCAGCCTGCGCCGGCGGGAGAAATTGATCATGACGGCGCTGCAGGCGGCGCCGAGCAGGAAGGACGACAGCGCGCCGATGCCGTCCAGTACCAGCGCCATGTCGCCCAGCGCGAGGTTGTCCGCCATTGCCGACACCACGCCGGTCATGTGCGAGGTGTACTGGCGGACCGCGAGGAATCCGCCGGCGTTGATGGCGCCGGCAACGAAGGCCAGCACGAGGCCGAGTTGCCGGTTGGCGCCGGAAGTGCGGGTACGGCCGGTCAGCCGTCTGGCGTAATGGATGGGCATGAGGGAGTGGAATGCAGGCGGGTGCGCAGGACGGTTTTAGCGCATATCGCTTGTGCAGGGCAACAATCACGGCTGACGGCCCGGCGGATGCCCGGCCGTCAGCCGGGTTTCACCAGTACTTCTCGAACAGCATGGTGCCGCTCATGCCACGCCGGCACGGCTGGAAGCCGCGCCCGTTCAGCAGACTGCGCATGTCGGTGGTGAAGCCCGGATTGCCGCACACCATGACCCGGCTCGACGCCGGATCGAGCGTCGCATCGGCCTGTTGCTGCAGCGTGCCGTCGGCGATCAGTTGCGGCAGGCGACCGGATATCGGCGACGCGCCGGGCTCGCGCGTGACCACCGGCAGGTAGCGCAGGCGCCCGCCGGACGCTGCCACGTACGATTCCAGTTCATCGCGATAGGCCAGTTCGGCTGCCAGCCGCACGCTGTGCACCAGCACCACGCGCCGGTAGCGGTCGAGCGCGCCGGGCGTGCGCAGCAGCGACACGTAGGGGCCGAGGCCGGTGCCGGTCGCCAGCATCCACAGCGTGTCGCCGGCGGCCAGCTGCGGTTCGAGGAAGAAGCCGAATACCGCGGACTCGAGCATCACGTTCTGCCCCGGCCCGATGTCCGCCAGCCGCTCGCTGAAGGCGCCGCCCGGGATCAGTACGATCAGGAATTCGAGCAGCGGGTCGTCCGGCGCTGACACGATGGAGTAGGGCCGCCAGACCGCGTGCTCGTCGCCGGCCGGCAGACCGAGCTTCGTGTAGTGGCCGGGCTGGAAGCGGAAACCGTCCGGTCGGTCGATGCGCAGCGACCACAGATTGTGCGTCCAGCGTTGCAGCGAACGGACGGGCTGTGGCGTCGAGCGCGGGGTGACAAGCGGGTGCAGGGCCGACATGAGCGTGTCTCCGGTCTGTTCCATCGTGATGGAATGACAGTTCACATGCATTCCGGTTCGCTGCCGTGTCTGAATATCCGGCCACAGTGGCTTACGATAGCGGCCCCGGGATTGCCTGGGCTGGTCGATGTCCGCCCGGACAGTCATGGAGCGGATGCCGGACCGGCCTTCCGAAGAAGGTCCGACACGCTGCCCGCGTGTCGTCTGCATGGAATGGCAGGAGGCGCTGGTATGCCCTGGGAAGTGTTCGTACAGAGTGAATGTCCGGTCGTGGAAACCCGTTATGCGGGCGCCCTTTCGATGACGGATCTGGTTCAGGCGGTCGATGCGACGATCGAAACAGCCTTGCAGCACGGCATCAGCCGTTTCTTCAGCGACTGTCTGGCCCTGCAGGGCGGGCACTCGCTGACCGACCTCTATTTCCTTGCGCAGAAGGTGGCCGAGAGCGGTTTCGGCGGCAATGTGCGCGAGGCCGTGCTGCTGCCGGTACTGCCGGCGGCCAAGGACGAGGCGCTGTTCTGGGAAAACACCGCGAGGAACCGCGGCTTCGTCGTCAGGGTGTTCGACGACCGCGACGCGGCCCAGAAGTGGCTGCTCGAGTGACGGTCCGCTCCCGCCGCCGCGGCGCCTTGCGCGGCAAACGCCACGCTCCACACATGCCGGCATGACCGGATCGGGAAAATTCGATGGGAATCTGCTTCAGCGCCTGTGCCGTGCGCGATCAAACGATATCGGACATGCGAGCCGATCCGCCGCTGGTGTGGCGGCTGGTGTCGCCCGATGACGACAGCCCCTATCTGAACGAGATCGGCTTCGGCCGGCGTGCGTCGCTGCTCGACCGCGTGCTCGGCAGGAAGAAGGAATCGCCGGTCATGCGCACGCTGTCCTTCACCGAGCCGGAACTGGAAATGCTCGACCTGGACAAGTCGTGGGACGGCCTGAATGCCTGCCTGAGCGATCGCGCACCCGACGCACCGCCGTTTTTCGAGGGCAGCGGCCAGATCGGCAGGATCGAGGTCGGCTACGGTCCGGCGCTGTTCCACATGAGCGACACGATGCGGACGATTGCCGACGCCTATCTGTCCGTGTCGGAGGGCGATCTGCTCGAGTCCTTCAACCGGATCGACATGGGCAAGCGCTATCTCGGCGACTTGTGGGCCCGCCGCGACGAGGACGCGAAGGCCTACCTGCTGGAAAACTTCTCCGCGCTGCGCGCCTTCCTGCAGCACGTTGTCGACAACGACCTGGGCGTGGTCATCCAGTACACCTGATGATGCAACGCCCGGACCCGCCAGGGTCCGGGCGCTGGGCCGTCAGACCGCCAGTTCGAGCAGTTCGCGCAGGTGCTGGTCCACCTGGGTGATGTAGCCGGCATCGGTGCCGAACAGGCCGAGGTGGCCGTCGATCGATTGAAGCACGCGCAGTTCGCTGCCCGGGATCAGTTTCTGTTCCGCCGCGCAGTCGGCCGGCGGGAAGAACATGTCGCTCGAGATCGGCATGACAAAGGTCTTCGCCTTGATCCGTCCGAGCGCCGCCTTCAGGTCGCCGCCGGTGTGCCGGCTGACGTCGCCGTGCTGCCACTTCCACGCCATGCACAGCAGGTCGTTCGGGTCCATGACGCCGAAGTAGCCGTTCATGAAGTTGGTGATGAAGTCGTCGACCGAGGAGAAGCCGAGCGCCTGCACGCGGCCCTGCTGGAAGAACTCGGTGCTCCAGCCCATGACCGCCCACATCTTGGCGTGGCGGCGCAGGCCCTGGTGCACGTCGAGCGACGAGCCGTACCAGCCGTCCTTGAAGGCCGGATCGGAGGTGATGGCTTCGACCAGCGTTTCTGCGAACAGGAGGTCATGCGGCGTGTTCTTCGCGGTGCCGGCGATCGGCGCGGCGCGCCTGACCATGTCCGGGTAGCGCACGGCCCATTCGTAGGTCTGCTGCGCGCCCATCGAGCCGCCGACCACCAGTGCCAGCTTGTCGATGCCGAACTTTTCGGTCAGCAGCCGGTGTTGTGCGCGCACGTCGTCGCCGATGCGCACGCGCGGGAAGTTCGGGCCGCCGCCGGGGAAGGGCGTGTTGTGTGGCGAGGTCGACAGGCCGCTGCCGATCTGGTTGACCGCGACGATGAAGTACTTGGCAGGATCGAGCGCGCGCCCGGCGCCGATGTACACCTGCTCCATGATCTTGGTGGTGCCCGAGTACCAGGTCGGCACCAGAATGGCGTTGTCCCTGGCCGCATTCAGCTTGCCGAAGGTGGCGTAGGCCAGCGTGCAGCCGCGGATCGTGCCGCCCTCTTCCAGCACCAGGTCGCCGATGTTGTGGGTTTCGTAGGGGCCGTGCACCGCCTGGTTGTAGTACGCGTGTTCGCTCATCCTGCATCCTCCTGTTGTTTTGACGGACTGTCGGCCGGCCGGACGGTGTCCGGCCGGCGCTGCTGGCTGCGATGCGTGGGCGGCGCCCGGTTCGCCGTGTTCCGCACGCTTGCACTGACGCCCGGCAGGCGGGCGCTGCCGGAATATAGCAGTGTGGCAGCGGCCGGAAAGGGGCGCGCGCCGCGGCTGTCGGCGGCTTTGCAGGCCGGCGCCCGGGGCGTGCTCATATCCTTATCCGAATAACTTGGTTCGTGGTTGCGCTGCAGCAACCTACTGTTCCCGTCCTTGAACATCACATGAAAATGACGGGAGTATCCGCAGTGAAAACCCATCTTCTGCTGCGTGCCGGCGCCCTCGCGGCCCTGCTCGCACCGACGCTGTCGCACGCCACCAACGGCTATTTCCAGCACGGTTACGGCGTGCGTTCCCAGGGCATTGCCGGCATTGGTGTTGCGTTGCCGCAGGACGCGCTGGCCGCTGCGTCCAACCCGGCCGGTACGGCCTTTCTCGGCGAGCGCGTCGATCTGGGTTTGACCTGGTTCGTGCCGGAGCGGGGTGCGGAAATCACCGGCGGCAACCTGTTCGGTGCCGACGGCAAGTACAGCGGCAATGACCGCAAGCACTTCTTCATTCCGGAATTCGGCTACCTGAAGCCGCTGCCCGGCAATTTCACCGCCGGCATCGCGGTGTACGGCAATGGCGGCATGAATACCGACTACGCGCGCAATCCGTTCGCCGCCTTCGGCGGCACCGGCAAGGCGGGCGTCAATTTCGAGCAGCTGTTCGTGACGCCGTCGCTGGCCTGGAAGATCAACGAGCGGCACGCCATCGGCGCGGCGGTGAATTTCGCCTGGCAGCGCTTCGAAGCGAAGGGGCTGGGGGGCTTCGCGCCGGCCAGCGCCTATCCGAACCGGCTGACCAACCGCGGCACCGACACCTCGATCGGCTGGGGCCTGCGCCTGGGCTGGACCGGGCAGGTGACGGACACGCTGACGCTCGGCGCGAGCTGGTCATCGAAGGTCAAGACCGACGGCTTCGACAAGTACAAGGGGCTGTTCGCCGAGGGCGGCGGTTTCGACGTTCCGGAAAGCTGGAGCGTGGGGGCCGCCTGGAAGGCGCTGCCTGCGCTGACGCTGGCGGCCGAACTGCAGGAGATCAAGTACAGCGACGTGGATTCGGTCGGCAATCCGCTGGCCTACCTGTTCACCGGCAATGCGCTCGGCTCGTCGAGCGGTGCCGGCTTCGGCTGGCGCGATGTGACGGTGGTCAAGCTGGGCGCCAGCTACGACTTCAATCCAGACCTGACGCTGCGTGTCGGCTACAGCCACAGCGACAACCCGATTCCGCGTCGCGAGACGCTGTTCAACATCCTCGCGCCGGGCGTGGTGCAGGATCACCTCACTTTCGGCGCGACCTGGAAGGTCACGCGGAATGGCGAACTGAGCCTCGCCTACGCCCATGCCTTCCGCAGCACGGTGCATGGATCGAACTCGATCCCGCCCGGCTTTCCGCCCGGATTCGGCGGCGGCGAAGCCAACCTCCACCTGAAGGAGGACATTCTCGGCGTCGCCTGGAGCTGGAAGCTCTGATGCCGCCCTGATCTCCCGGACGGCGACGTCCGGGAGGTCAGGGCGCCGTGCGCCGCCGGGTCAGCAGGCCGGACAGCCAGCGGAGGAAACGCTGGGCGCCGTGCTCGAAGTCATCCATGTAGGTGTAGACCACCGGAATCACCAGCAGGCTGAGGAAGGTCGAGGTCATCAGACCGCCGATGACGGCGATCGCCATCGGGCTGCGGAACGAGGTGTCGGCCGTGCCCAGGCCGAGCGCGATCGGCATCATGCCGGCGCCCATCGCGATGGTGGTCATGACGATGGGGCGCGCCCGCTTGTGGCAGGCGTCGAGCAGCGCGTCGAAGCGGCTCAGTCCGTGGTCGCGCCGCGCGACGATGGCGTATTCCACCAGCAGGATGGAGTTCTTCGTGGCGATGCCCATCAGCATGATCAGGCCGATCAGCGACGGCATCGAGAAGCTCTTGCCGGTCAGCAGCAGCGCGACGAAGGCGCCGCCGAGCGACAGCGGCAGCGCGGCCAGGATGGTGATCGGCTGCAGGAAATCGCGGAACAGCAGCACCAGCACGATGAAGATGCACAGCACGCCGGTCAGCATCGCCAGGCCGAAGCTGGCGAACAGCTCGTCCATGATTTCGGCGTCGCCGATGTTGAGCTGGCGCACCGTCGACGGCAGGTTGCGGATGCTGGGCAGCTGCTGCACCGCCTCGGTCACCTCGCCCAGCGGCACGCTCGACAGTTCGACCTCGAAGTTGATGTTGCGCGAGCGGTCGTAGCGGTCGATCACCGCCGGTCCGCTCGACAGTTCGAGCTGTGCGACCTGGCCCAGCAGTACCGGTCCGGCTCCAGGCTTGTTCGACGGCACGGCGAGCCGTTCCAGCACCGACAGGTCGCGTCGTCCGCCGTCGGCCAGCTTGACCACCACCGGCACCTGGCGCTGCGCGAGATTGAGCTTGGGCAGGTCGAAGTCGTAGTCGCCGACCGTGGCCACGCGCAGCGTCTCGCCGATCGCGGCGGTGGTCACGCCGAGGTCGGCGGCGCGCGCGAAATCGGTGCGCACCGCCACTTCCGGGCGCAGCAGCGCGGCACTGGACGCGATGTTGCCCAGCCCCGGTATGGTCCGCAGATCGTGCTCGACCGCACGGGCGGCGGCAGCCAGCGCCTGCGGGTCGTCGCTGCTCAGCGCGAGCACGTAGTTCTCGCCCGATCCGCCCAGGCCTACCTTGGTGCGCACCGCGGGCAGCGCCAGCAGCGCGTTGCGGATGTCCTGTTCGATCACCTGCTTGCGCACCGGGCGCTCGTCCCGCTGGTCGAGCAGGATGGTCAGCGTGGCCTTGCGCACATCGGACGAACCGAGATCGGCCAGCGGGTCGCTGCCCACCGAACCGCCGCCTATCGTGGTGTAGATGCTGCGCACATGCTTCACGCCGGCCACCAGCTTGCGGGCGGCTTCGGCAGAGTCGCGCGTCGACGCCAGCGTCGATCCGGGCGGCAGCTCGATGAACACCTGGGTCTGCGAATTGTCGTCGGCTGGCATGAAGCCCTTGGGCAGCAGCGGAATCAGCGCGACTGACGCGGCGAAGAAGGCGGCCGCGCCGATCATGGTCAGCAGGCGGTTGCGCAGGCACCACGCCGCGAACTTCATGTAGGCGGCCATGATGCGGCCATCCTTGCGCTCGTGAGTGTCCTGCGGCTTGAGCATGTAGGCCGCCATCATCGGCGTCAGCATGCGCGCGACCACCAGCGAGGCGAACACCGCCAGCGCGGCGGTCCAGCCGAACTGCTTGAAGAAGCGGCCGGCGATGCCGCTCATGAAGGCGGTCGGCAGGAACACCGCGATCAGCGTGAAGGTGGTGGCGATCACCGCGAGGCCGATCTCGTCGGCCGCTTCCATCGCCGCCTGGAACGGCGTCTTGCCCATGCGCAGGTGGCGCACGATGTTTTCGACCTCGACGATGGCGTCATCGACCAGAATGCCGATCACCAGCGACAGCGCGAGCAGCGTCACCACGTTCAGCGAGAAGCCGAGGTGGTGCATGCCGATGAAGGCAGGGATGGCCGACAGCGGCAGCGCGACCGCCGAAATAAAGGTGGCGCGACCGTCGCGCAGGAAGAACCAGACGACCAGCACCGACAGCAGCGCGCCTTCCACCAGCAGCGCCATCGAGCCGTTGAATTCTTCCTTCACCGGCGTCACGAAGTTGAAGGCTTCGGTGAATTCCAGGTCGGGGTGCGCCGCCTTCAGGTCGGTCAGCGCCTTCTGCACGCCGATGCCGACTTCGAGTTCGCTGGCGCCGCGGCTGCGCGTCACCTCGAAGCCGACCACCGGCTTGCCGTTGAGCAGCGCCAGCGAGCGCGGTTCGGCCACCGTGTCCTCGACGCTGGCGACCTGGTCGAGCCGGATGCGCCGGCCGTCGGACAGCGCCAGTTCGACGCGCCGCATTTCCTCGACCGAGCTGACGTTGGCCAGCGTGCGCACCGGCTGTTCGCCGTTGCCCAGATCGGTGCGCCCGCCCGGGCTTTCGCGCTGCACCTCGCGCAGCTGGCGCGAAATGTCGGCCGCGTTGGCGCCCAGCGCCTGCAGCTTGACCGGATCGAGCGCGATGGTGATTTCGCGGCTGACGCCGCCCACGCGGTCGACCGCGCCGACGCCGCTCACGCTGAGCAGGCGCCGCGTGATCACGTCATCGACGAACCAGGACAGCGCCTCGCCGTCGAGTCGCGGCGAACTGACGGTGAACGCCAGTATCGGCGCGCCGGTCAGGTCCAGCTTGGTGATGATCGGGTCGCGCAGGTCGCCCGGCAGATCCGCACGCACGCGCGACACCGCCGAACGCACGTCGTCGAGCGCCTCCTGCACCGGCTTTTCCAGCCGGAATTCGACATTGATCGTGACTTCGCCATCCTGCACCCGGGTCGTCATGTGCTTGACGCCCTGCAGCGTGGCGATCGAGTTCTCGATCTTGCGCGCGACCTCGGTTTCCAGCTGGCCGGGCGCGGCGCCGGGCAGTTCGGCGGTCACCATGATGGTCGGCAGGTCCAGATCCGGGAAGTTCTGGATCTTCATCGTCATGAAGCTCGCCAGCCCGCCGAAGGTGAGCATGACGAACAGCATCAGCGCCGGGATCGGGTTGCGGATGCACCAGGCGGAAATGTTCATTTCGACACGACCTTGACGGTGTCGCCGTCGGCGAGGAAGGCGCCGCCGCGCGACACGATGCGGTCGCCTGCGGCGATGCCGGACAGCACCTCGACCCGCTCGCCGGCGCGCTGCCCCAGTTCCACCTTCACCTGGCTCACCTTCGCCCGGTCGCCTTCGCCCGCCTCGATGCGGAACAGGTAGCTGAAGCCTTCGCGCAGCGACAGCGCCTCCTGCGGCACGGTCAGTCCGCCGCGGCTGCCGCGCGCGATCTCGCCGCGACCGAACATGCCGGGCCGCAGGCCCTGTTCGGCGGCCTTCGGCAGATCGACATAGACCATGGCGTTGCGGG
This sequence comes from Betaproteobacteria bacterium, assembly GCA_020621405.1. Classification (GTDB taxonomy): domain Bacteria; phylum Pseudomonadota; class Gammaproteobacteria; order Burkholderiales; family Rhodocyclaceae; genus Methyloversatilis. The sequence continues at coordinate 470,056 of JAHRYN010000002.1, read as the reverse complement.
TCTGCGGGTCCAGTGTTGGCGACACCGCGCGTAGGCGGCCGCTCACCGCGGGCAGGCCCGGCACGCTGACGACCACGCGCTGGCCCGGCGTCAGCCCGGACAGTTCCGACGCGGTCACTTCGGCACGCCATTCGAGCCGGTTCTGGCGGATCAGCCGGAACAGTTCCTCGCCCTGCGCCGACACGGCGCCCACCGTGGCGCTGCGTGCCGACACGACGCCGTCGTCGCTGGCCCGCACGCGGGTGTAGCGCAGCCGCAGAGACTGCGCGTCGAGCTGGGCCTGCGCCAGCTTGACCCGCGCGAGCGCGGTCTGTTCGCTGGTCAGGTACTGCGTCACCTGCTGTGCGCTCAGTGCACCGCTGTCGGATATCTGGCGCGCGCGGCCGGCGTTCTGGCGGGCGTCGGCGAGGTTGGCTTCGGCTTCGGCCAGATTCGCCTCGGCCTGCGCCACCTCGGCGCTTACGCTCTCGTCGGTGAATACCGCCAGCGTCTGGCCTTTCTTCACGCGGTCGCCGATCTCGGCGCGCACCTCCGCCAGACGCAGGCCGCCCACTTCGGCGCCGATGATGGCTTCCTGCCAGGCGGCGACCGAACCGTTGGCCAGCAGTGTCAGCGCTATGCCGCGCTGTTCCGGTTGTATCGCCTCGACCGTCAGCGCCGGGCTGACCTCCGCCGCTGCCGGCGCCGCGTCGTGGCTGCCGCTGCAGCCGGCCAGCACGCCCAGCGCGAGCAGCGCTGCCAGGGCGCCGGATGGGGTGCCGATGAATTGCTTAGTCATGACTTGCCTCGGAATTCGATATGCGGGAGGGGGCTGCGGCGACGGTGGGACCCCGCGTGCGCAAGGCCGCGGCGTCCGGCGTGCCGGCGGGTTCGGGCCAGCTGCCGCCGGCGGCGCGGTACAGCGCGATCCACGCGCCGACCCTTTCCTGTTCCAGTTCGGCCAGCGACGCTTCGGCCGACAGCAGTGCCCGGCGCGCCGACTCGGCGTCGAGCCGGCTGCCCAGCCCGGCCTGATGACGCGTATTCGCGGCATCGAAGCTGGTGCGGTAGGCCTGCAGCGCGTCCTTCGCGCGGGGCAGCTGTTCGTCGGCGCTGGCCAGTCGCACTAGCGCCTCCTCCACTTCCTTGACCGCGGTGCGCACCGTCGCGTGATAGCGCACGACGGCTGCCGCGTATTGCGCCTTTGCCGCCTCGACGTCGGCGATGCGCCTGCCGCCGTCGACCAGCGGCACGCTCAGTGACGGGCCGATCGCCCAGTGGCTGGCAGCGGCGCCCCTGGCGCCGCCGAAAACGATGGGATTGGCGGTCAGGCTGCCGCTGATGCTCAGCTTCGGGTAACGCTCGGCTTCGTTGACGCCGATCTGCGCGTTGGCCTGCGCGACGTCGCGCTCTGCCGCATTGACGTCCGGGCGTTGCTGCACGACCGTCGCCGGCAGCGCGTCGAGCCTGAAGGCGGGCGGGCTGGGCAGGCGTGCGGCGCGCGCTGGATCGGCATCCAGTTCCTGCCTCAGTGCGGCTTCGTCCAGTCCGGTCAGCGCGACCAGACCCTTGACCGTGCGGTCGCAGTCGGCGGCGCGTTTCGACAGCGTGTTGGCGCCTTCCGCCGCGCTGGCGCGGGTCAGCGCCACCTCGGCCGGTGATTGCAGGCCGGCGCGCCCGGCGATGTCGGCCAGCCGGGCGGAGTTGGCCAGCGATTCGACGTCGGCACCGGCCAGCTTCAGCTGTATCCGGCAGTAGCGGTAGCCGAGGTAGGCATTGGCCACTTCCACCGCCACGGCGACCCGTGCGTCATGCCAGGCGGCCATGTGGGAATCGAACTGTGCCTGCGTCGCCTCGCGCTGGCGCGCATGGCCGCCGAACAGGTCGAGTTCCCAGTTCGACTGGACGCTGACCAGCTGCCTTTTCCGGTACTGGGCCGGACAGCCGAAGCTCATGCCGGCGCAGGCGGAGCTGATGTTCAGTGTGAGGTCGGGGAAACTGGCCACGCCGGCGCCCACGAGATCGCTGCGCGACTGCTCGATGCGCGCGCGCGCGTCGGACACGCTGGCACTTTCCTTCTGCGCCGCGTCGAGCAACCGCGCCAGCACCGGGTCGTCGAATCGGTCCCACCAGCGCCGCAGATCGGCGGCATCGCCCTGATGCGGCAATACCGGCTGGTCGGCGGCGGCGGCCGGCGTCGCGGCATGCCACCGGCCGGCGACCGGCGGTGCTTCGGGCGTGTAGTCGGGGCCGACAGTGCCGAGCAGGCCGCCGCTCATGCAGCCACCGAGCCACAGCGGCAGCAGTGCTGCGAAAAGAACGCGCTTCGGAATGCACCTCATGCCGCAGCCTCCGCGGCGCGGCGCAGCGCCTCGCCATCAATCATCGAATGCGCGTAGCCGGCCAGCCGTTCGGCCAGCAGATCCACTGCGGCGGGCGTGTCGAGCAGCGTGGGCGAAATCAGTCCGACCACGTCCTGTCCGACATAGAACTGGACGCCCATGCCGATGATGGCGAAAGCCAGCCGCTGCAGGTCGTCGTCGACGCCGGGCAGCTTCAGATGCCGGAGCAGCATGCCCAGCATGGTTTCGTGCTGCGGCTTGATCTCGGCGTCGATCTCCTGCTGCCAGGCGCCGGTCGGCTCGATCATTTCGCGGAAGTGCAGCTTCATCACCAGCCGCAGTTCCTCGCCGCGCTTCAGTGCTTCCAGGAATTCGCGGAAGAACAGCGACAGACCCTCGCCGAGCGGCAGCGCCGAGTAGCGGCGCACGTCGGTGGCGCACGGCAGGTCGCTCAGCGGTTCGGTGAAGGCGGCGCGGTACAGGCCGGCCTTGTCGCCGAAGTAGTAGCGGATGGCCGACACATTGGCGCTGGCCGCCTCGCATATTTCGCGCGTGGTGGCGCGCTCGAAGCCCTTTTCGGCAAACAGCCGGAGTGCCTCGCGCACCAGTTTGTCCCGCGCCTGTGAGCCGTCCGCCCCACCCGGTTCGCGTTTCAGCATCGTCATGCCTTCCCGAATCAATCGCTTGATTGAATCATATCAAACAAGCGATTGATTTAACGGAAGGCACTCGCACGCAGCGGCCTCTCCTGCAGGAGCGAGCCATGCTCGCGATTCACGCTGCGATCATCGCCGGCCGTCGTTTGACGCCGGGATCGCGACCATGGGTCGCTCCTACAAAGACCGAGACTACGGGTGCCGCGATGTTTCCGCAGGAGCGAGCATCGCTCGCGATGCGTGCTGCGATCATCGCCCGCCGTTGTTTGACGTCGGGATCGCGACCATGGGTCGCACCTACGAAGGCGGAGCCCACGGGTGCCGCGATGTTTCCGTAGGAGCGAGCACCGCTCGCGATGCGCGCTGCGATCATCGCCGGCCGTCGTTTGACGCCCGGATCGTGACCACGGGTCGCTCCTGCAAAGAGTGCCCGGCTTATTCCTTGATGGCTTCGACGGCGATGTCGATGCGCACTTCGTCGCTGACGTTCGGTGCGTACTTGCCGGCGTTGAAGTCGGAGCGCTTGACGGTGACATTGGCATTGGCGCCGATGGCGTCCTTCTTCAGGATCGGGTGCGGCATGGCCTGGAAGGAGGTGACCGTCAGCGTGACCGGGCGGGTGACGCCCTTGAGCGTCAGCCTGCCTTCGATCGCGGTCGGCTTGTCGCCGTCGAACACCACCTTCGTCGATTTGAAGGTCGCGGTCGGGAATTGCGCCGTATCGAGGAAATCCTCGCTCTGGATGTGCTCGTTGAACAGCGGGAAGCCGGTGTCGACCGACTTGGTGTCTATCGTGATGTCGACCGAGCCGGTCTTCGCGACCTTGTCGAACACGATCTTGCCGGTGGTCTTGTTGAAGCGGCTCAGCTGCGTCGAATAGCCGAAGTGGCTGTACGAGAAGCGCGGAAAGGTGTGACCGGCGTCCAGCGCGTAGCTTTCGGGTGCGGCCAGCGCGGGGGCGGCGGCAGCGGCGGCGAGGATGAAGGCGGTGCTCAGTCTGGTCAGTGCGTTCATGGTGGTTCTCCGGTTCGGGCAGGGTGGTGTGGCAGGGGGTGGGGCAATGTTGAGGTGCAGCCGGTCAGGGCTGCACCGCGGGTTCGGCTGGCGAGAAGGCCCAGGCATCCATCGCCAGCACGTAGTCGTCGATGCCGGCATGGAAGCGTTCGGCAGTGGCGCCATCGCCGCCGGCGCCGAAAGCGACGAACAGCGGCAGCAGGTGGTCTTCGGTCGGGTGCGCCCGGGCGCCGTCGGGCGCCTGCCTGCGGTAGTCGAGCAGCGCGGCGACGTCGTTGGCGACGAGGCGTCCGGCCATCCAGTCGGCGAATGCCCGGACATAGGATGGCGTTGCGCCGCCGTGCACCGCGACCTGGTAGTCGCGCAGGTTGTGCGTCAGGTTGCCGGATGCGATCACCAGGAAGCCGCGTGCGGTGAGCGGCGCCAGTGCGCGGCCAAGTTGCCAGGCGCCTTCGGGGCCGGTCCGGCTCTGGATGGACAGCGGAATGACCGGTACATCGGCGTCGGGAAACATCAGGCGCAACGGTACCCAGGCGCCGTGATCAAGACCGTGTTCGGCGTCGGTCCGCACCGGCAGGCCGGCATCGGCAATGGCGGCGGCGACTTCGGCGGCGGCTTCGCGGCAGCCGGTGGCCGGGTAGCGCAGGTCGTACAGCGCGCGCGGAAAGCTGAGGAAGTCGTGAATCGTTTCGAGCGTGCCGGCGGTGCCCACGGTGGGCACGCCGGTGTCCCAGTGTGCGCTGACCACCACGATGGCGCGCGGCCGCTCGAGCTGCGCGGCCTTGCCGGCCAGTGCGGCACCCGCTGCGCCGGGACGCAGGGCGAAGGTCGGTGCGCCGTGCGGCACGAACAGCGCGGGTTGTCGGGCAGGGCGGTCGGTCGACATGTCGTGTGCTCCATTCATCATGGCTGCACCTTAGCCCCTTGCGTTGATGCGAAATAGGAGACAATCCGTAATTGTCAATTGCGGATATGGCAACAATGGACAGGCTGGATGCAATGCAGATGTTCATCCGGGTGGCCGAGCTGGGCAGCTTTTCCGCCGCCGCGCTGCAGCTGGGCGTCGCCCGCTCTGCGGTGACGCGGCAGGTGGCCGCGCTGGAAGCCCATCTCGGGACCAAATTGATGGCGCGCAGCACGCGCCGGCTGTCGCTGACCTCGGCCGGTACGGCCTATCTGGAGAAGTGCCGCGTCATCCTGAATCTGGTCGAGGCGGCTGAGACCGGCATTGCGGAGGAGCGCCAGTCGCCGCGCGGCCCGATCCGCATCGGACTGCCGCTGAGTTTCGGCCTCAAGCGGCTCGGTCCGCTGCTGCTCGGCTTCGCGCAGCGTTATCCCGAAGTCAGTCTGGACATGGATTACACCGACCGGCGCGTGAACCTGATCGAGGAGGGCATAGACCTGTCGATCCGCATCACGGCGCGGCTCGATCCGGGCGACGTTGCGCGCCGCATCGGCAGCAGCCGTCTGATCGTCGTGGCGTCGCCGGACTACCTCGCGCGCCACGGCACGCCGCAGCATCCGGACGAACTCGCACACCATGAATGTCTGGGCTATACGGCAGGCGGCAGCAGCCAGGCCTGGTCCTTCGTCGTCGACGGGCAGACCCGGAACGTCGTCGTCCGCAGCCGCATCAATGCCGGCAATGGCGACGTGCTGGCCGAGGCCGCCGCGCTGGGCATGGGCATCGCCTGCCAGCCGGATTTCATCGTGGACAGCCTCATCGCGTCCGGCCGGGTCAGGGCCATCCTGGCCGACTTTCCGACACCGGAGCTGGGCATCCACGTCGTGCTGCCGGGCAACCGGCATGTGCCGCACCGGGTACGCGTGCTGATGGATTTTCTGACGGAGGAAATGAGGTCCGGTGCCTCCCGGCCGTGAAGCGGAAGTCCGGTGCCTCCCGGCCGTGAAGCGGAAGTCCGGTGCGGCCCCGCCATGAAGCGCGGGGCGGTCGCGTCACTGCACCGATGCGCCCGGGCGTGCCGGCATGTACCGGCAGACGCGGTTGCGTCCGAGTGATTTGGCGAGATACATCGCGTGGTCGGCATGGCGCAGCAGCGTGTCCGCGTCGCCGCCGTCCTGCGGAAACAGCGTGACGCCGATGCTGGCGGTGACCGTGGCGGAGTCGTCGCCGATGATGAATGGGCGGCCGATCTCCGCGATGATGCGCTGTACGACCGAATCGTGTTCGTCCGGCTGTTCCAGGTCGGTCAGCATCAGCACGAATTCGTCGCCGCCCAGCCGGCAGACGGTATCGTTGGCGCGCACGCATGACTGCAGGCGGTTCGATACCTGTTTCAGCAGTTCGTCGCCGGCGGCGTGGCCCCAGCGGTCATTGACCGGCTTGAAGCCGTCCAGATCGAGATAGCAGATGACCAGCGGCCGTTTCGTACGCTGCGCCACCAGGATCGCCTGATTCAACCGGTCGGTCAGCAGCCGGCGGTTCGGCAGACCGGTCAGTGCGTCGTGCAGCGCCATGTATTCGACCGCGTCCTGATAGGTCTTCAGTGGCGTGATGTCGGCCAGCGTCCACATCCATTCGCGGCTTTCCTTCGACAGCAGCGTGCCGCTGGCATCTATCCAGAGCTTGCGACCGTCCTTGTCCAGCAGTTCCACCTGAGTCCTGAACACTTCGTTCGGATGCTGCAGCCCGTAGACGTCCTCGCCCAGCGCGGCGAACGAGGTATCGTCCGGATACAGCAACCGCGTCAGCTGTCCGACCAGTTCGCTTTCGGAATAGCCGAAGGTGCGCTGCATCGCCTTGTTCACCCAGACCAGCTGCCGGTCGCGCACCTTCGCGATGCCGACCAGATCGTTGTCGAGCATCGCGTTCTGCTCCACCGTCAGCTGTCTGAGCTTGTCCTTGGTCCGGATCAGTTCGGTGACGTCGTACATCACCGAGCGGCTCATCACGAAATTGCCGTCGGCATCGGTGACCGCGGTGGCACTGGCACTGACCCGGCGTACTTCGCCGGTGCGGCTGATCAGTTCGAAAGGCATGTCCTTGAGCACGCCTTCCTTCTTGAACCTCGGAAACTGCAGCTGGAAAGCGGCCCGTCCTTCCGGCGTCAGCACGTCGGGCAGCTTCAGCTTGCCGATCAGCTCACTGCGTGACCGGCCGAGCCACTTGAGCCCAGTCTCGTTCATGTGCAGGAAGGTGCCGTCGGGCGACAGCGAGTAGTAGGCGCAGGGTGCGTGATCGTACAGATCGCGCTGTTCTGCCAGCGAGGCGGCGAGCCTGGCCTCGAGCGACTTCCGCTCGGTGATGTCGCGGCCGACGCTCTGGAGTTCCAGTCGCCGGCCATCGGTGTCGAAGAAGCCGCGGTTGGCGAACTGGCACCAGCGCACTTCGCCATCCGCGGTGAACATGCGGTTCTCGATGGTGACGACCGGATTCGCCGGCGACAGCGCCGACAGCTGCTGTTCGATGCGGGCGATGTCCTCCGGCCACGCCAGCGGGTGCCAGGTGGTGCCGACGATGTCGGCGCGTGATTTGCCGAAGTAGCGGCAGTAGGCGTCATTGACATAGACGACCGTGCCGTCGGCACGGAAGCGGCAGATCATTTCCGTCTGGTCTTCCAGCATCGCCTGATGGCGGCCTTCGCTTTCGCCGAGCTCCGCCAGCGCGCTTTGCAGCCGGGTGCGGCTGGCCTGCAGCCTGGACACGAGCAGTGCCATCAGCCCGGACGAAATAAGGAAGGTCGCGAGTGCCAGGGCGCCCTTGAAATCCGTGTTCACGCTCCAGTACGGTGGCGTAAAGATGATGTGGGCCGCGGCCGCGCTCAGACCGGCCATCACCAGACCCGGCGCTGCGCCGACCAGGTAAAAGGCGATGACCATGGCCGGGTAGAAGGTCAGGTAGGCGGCGCCGCCGTCGATCGGGAGCGCGATGAAACGCAGCACCAGCGCGACGCCGAAAATCGCGACCGCGAGCGCGTGGCGCCACGGGGCGGGCCAGCGTGCGTGGAGTTCCTCGATGATCCGTGGCTGGCTGCGCGTTGGGTTGTCCGTTGGGCGGTCCATTCGCGGAAGCCTTGATTTTCGTAGGGGTATTCTTTGCGGTCGAAGTATCGCACGGTGGTGGCAGCCGCCAGAGTGCAGGACGGAAAACCTCTGTGTCGACGAAGTCTTATTGGCCGGGCAGCGGCGGCAGGCGGAACGGGTGGGCGGCCTCCCAGGCGCGCGCGGCGCGCAGCACCAGCACATCGGCACAGCGCCGGCCGACCAGCTGCATGGCGACCGGCAGGCCGCCGGCGGTGAAACCGCAGGGAACGCTCGCCGCGGGTTGCTGCGTCAGGTTGAACGGATAGGTGAAGGGCGACCATTCCCACCAGCGCGCGAGCCCGCTCCCCGGCGGGACTTCGTGGCCGGCAGCGAACGCCGTGGTGGCGAGCTGTGGTGTCACCAGCAGGTCGAAATCGTCGTGCAGCTGGTTCATCCGCCGCGCCAGCGCTTCGCGCTGTCGTTCGATCGCGCGGTAGTGCAGCGCGGACATCGCGAAGCCCGGCGCCGCCAGGTCGCGGACCGGCGGATCGAGCAGTGCGCGCCGTGCGTCGGTCATCGGTTCGAGTCCGATCGCCAGCGCGACCGACCACAGCGGCTGCATGATGGTGATCGGGTCTTCGAGCACCAGATCGATGTCCTCGACCGCGGCGCCCAGTGCCGCCAGTTCCGCCACCGCGGCGTCGACGCATTCGGCCACCTCGGCATCGACCCGTGCGTAGCCCAGCGTCCGGCTGTAGGCGATGCGCAGGCCGCGCAGATCGCCGTCGGGCGGCTGCGAGAAATCGATGCCGTGTGATGGCATGGCGTGGAAGTCACGTGGCTCGGGCCCGGATATCACTGACAGCATCAGCGCCGCGTCGTCGACGGTGCGCGCGATCGGTCCCTGATGCCACAAGGTCAGCGCCGGCGGATGCGGATGCACCGGCACCACGCCGAAGGTCGGCTTGAAGCCGAACAGCCCGCACATGGCAGCGGGAATCCGGATCGAGCCGCCGCCATCGGTCGCCAGATGCAGCACGCCCATGCCGAAGGCGGCCGCCACGGCCGCGCCGCCGCTGCTGCCGCCCGGCGTCAGCGCCGGATTCCACGGATTGACGGTGACGCCGGTCAGCGGGCTGTCGGTGACGCCCTTCCAGCCGAATTCCGGCGTTGTCGTCTTGCCCAGAAACACCGCGCCCTGTTCGCGCAGGCGTGCCACCGATGCGCTGTCCTCGTCCCACGGCTGGTCCGGATCGACGGTCAGCGAGCCGCGCCGGGTCGGCCCGCCGCGGCACAGCAGCAGATCCTTGACCGTGGTCGGCAGCCCGTCGACCCGGCCGAGCGGTGCGCCGCGCAGCCAGCGCTGCTCGGAGGCGCGTGCCGCCGCCAGCGCCTGTTCGGCACCGATCCAGGCGAAGGCGTTGTAGCGCGGTTGCAGTGCATGGATACGGTCGAGCGCGGCGCGGGTCACCTCGACCGGCGACAGCGTTCCGGCGCGGAAATGCGCCAGCAGTTCGCGGGCGGACAGGGAAAACAGGTCTTCGGCCATCTTGTTTGCCTGATCGGTCTGGATGGAAACGCGCTGCCGGGCGGTCCGCACCGGCGCTGATCTGCGTTAATCTCGCGGTAAGGACGGGAGGATAAGCTCCTGCCCGGGTGTTGTACCGCCGAAGCACCTGTTGCTGCACCTACGGCGGCACCGCTGCCGCCACCCCTCATACCCCCGAACAACCTGCCGGCCCGCGATCGCGCCGCCGGAACCGGAACCGATTCGCATGAAGTTTACCGATCTCGCCGACGATCCCGAAGACGCCCTGTACAGCCCGGCCGAGCGTGCCGCGGCCGCGTCGCGCAGTACCTGGGTCAGCGTCGTGGTCAATCTGCTGCTGACGGTCACCCAGATCGCGGTCGGCATCCTGTCGCGGTCGCAGGGTCTGGTGGCCGACGGCATCCATTCGCTGTCCGACCTGGTGGCCGATTTCGTCGTGCTGCTGGCCAGCCACCACAGCAAGAAGGACGCCGACGAGCAGCATCCGTACGGCCATCAGCGCTTCGAGACCGCCGCCTCGCTGGCGCTGGGTGCGCTGCTGCTGGCGGTCGGCGCCGGCATGCTGTGGTCGGCGGTGCACAAGATCAATGCGCCGGAAACCGTGCAGGAGGTCCACGTGATCGCACTGTGGGTCGCGCTTGGTGCGCTGCTGGCCAAGGAAATGCTGTTCCGCTACATGTTGTCGGTGGCCAAGCGCGTCAAGTCGGGCATGCTGGTCGCCAACGCTTGGCACGCGCGCTCGGACGCCGCGTCGTCGCTGGTGGTGAGCTTGGGCATCGTCGGCAATCTGGCCGGCTACCCCATCCTCGATCCGATTGCCGCGCTCATCGTCGGCCTGATGGTGGCGCGCATGGGCTGGGGCTTCGGCTGGGATGCGCTGCACGACCTGATGGACCGTTCGGTCGACGAGCAGGAAGTCGAGGCGATCCGCCGCACGCTGGTCGAGACGCCGGGCGTGAGCGAAGTGCACGACGTGCGCACGCGCAAGATGGGCGACATGATCGTGGTCGATGCTCACATCGAGGTCGATGCGTCGATCACGGTGGAAGAAGGGCACGACATCGCGGTCCGGGCGCGCCAGCGCGTGCTGCAACGGCACCGCGTGCTCAACCTGATGACCCATGTGGACCCCTGGCGCCGCCCCGACCTCGATCACGCGGAGCCGCCGCAGCCCTGAGCGGCGCATCGCGAGCATGGCTCGCTCCTGCACAAGGCAACAGCGCAACGTTTTTGTAGGAGCGAGCCATGCTCGCGATCCGGTCGCTGCACGACGCCAGGTCGTGATTCCCGACGCCGCGGGTGCGTCGCCGGCAGGCGCCATCGCGCCGCCGGCCTCCGCTGTATCCTTGAAAACACGACATTCCGGGAATACGCGCATGCGAATACTGCTGGTTGAGGACGATCTGGTGCTGCGCGTCGGCCTCAAGGAAGCGCTCGAACAGGCGAACTTCACGGTCGATCCGCTGGGCGCAGCGGAGCCGGCGGAAGGTGCGCTCGGGCTGACCACCTACGACCTGGCTATCGTCGACATCGGCCTGCCCGGCATGGACGGCTTCGAGCTGATACGGCGCATCCGGCGACGCGGCCTGGATCTGCCGATATTGATACTGACGGCGCGTGACGCGCTGGAAGACCGCGTGGTCGGGCTGGACATCGGCGCCGACGACTATCTCGTCAAACCCTTCCTGCTGCCGGAACTGCTGGCCCGGATACGCGCCATCACGCGGCGCAGCCGGGCTTCGGCCAATCCGTTGATCTCGGTCGGCGTGCTGACGCTGGACCCGGCCAACCACACGGCGGACATCGAGGGCAGTCCGCTGGAACTGACCGGCCGCGAGTGGAGCGTGCTGGAGCAGCTGATGCTGGCCGCACCCAAGGTGATCGCGAAGCAGAAGCTGACCGACAGCATTGGCCACTGGGACAACGAACTCACGCCGAATGCGGTGGAAATCTACATTTCCCGTCTGCGCGCCAAGCTGGCCGGCCGGCCGGTGCATATCCGCACGGTGCGCGGCATCGGCTACCGGCTGGAAGAGGGCGCTGCCGATGTTTGAGCGCCTGTTCCATGCGACGCTGCGCGGCCGCCTGCTGATCTCGCTGGCGGTGCCGCTGCTGGCGCTGCTGGCGCTCAGCGTCGTGGCCGATTACCGTACTGCGCTGCGGCTGGCCAACGAATCCTACGACTATGTGCTGACCGGCACCGCGATGGCGCTGGCGTCGCGTCTGGAACACGATGCCGACGATGCGCCGATCGAGGTCGACCTGCCGCCGGCGGCTGACGCCATCCTGCGCACCGATCAGGAAGACACCATCCTGTACGCCGTGATCGACCGCAATGGCCGGCTGGTGGTCGGCGACCGCGATCTGGCCCGGCTGCCGCTGGCGCCGGCGACCTCACCACCGACGCTCAGCGACGCGTGGGTAGGCGGTTCGCCGGTGCGCGTCGTCAGCTATGCCTACTCCAGCGACACGCTTCAGGCCACGGTCATGGTCGCCGAGACCACGCGCAAGCGCGACCGTGCCGCCAACAAGATACTGTCGGCCATCATCTGGCCCAATCTGGTGCTGATCGGCGCCACGCTGCTGCTGGTGCTGGCCGTGGTGCGCTTTTCGCTGCAGCCGCTGGATACGCTGGGCGCGCAGATCGCGGCGCGCACGCCGAGCGACCTGAGTCCGATCCCGGACGGCGACGTGCCGGGCGAGGCGCGTCCGCTGGTCAGCGCGCTCAACCGGCTGCTCGGCAATCTCGATGCGGCCGGCCATGCGCAGCAGCTGTTCCTGTCCAACGCGGCCCACCAGCTGCGTACGCCGCTGGCCGGCCTGCTGACCCAGCTCGAACTGGCGGCGCGCGCGCTGCCGGCCGAAGCACGGCCGCGCCTGGAGCGGCTGCAGGCGGCGACCCAGCGCCTGGCCCATTCCACCCACCAGATGCTGGCGCTGGCGCGCTCGTCGCGCGATGCGCTGTCGGCCGAAGAAAGTACGCGCCGGCCGGTGGAACTGGGCTCGCTGTTCGAGGATGGCGCGTCCGACTTCATCGATGCCGCGCTGGCCCGCCGGATCGACCTCGGCTTCGAAGCTGCACCAGCGCGGGTCAATGGCTCGGACTGGATGCTGCGCGAACTGCTGGCCAACCTGCTCGACAACGCCATCAAGTACACGCCGGCCGGCGGCCACGTTACGGCGCGCTGTGGCACGGATGACACCGGTGCGGCCTGGCTGGAAGTCGAGGACGACGGGCCAGGCATTCCGGAGGCGGAGCGGCAGCGCGTGTTCGAGCGCTTCTACCGGCTCGGCGACAGCGGTGTGGAGGGCACCGGACTCGGCCTCGCCATCGTGCGCGAAGTCGCCGAGCGCCATGATGCGGTCATCAGCCTGGATGCTGGTGCGGAAGGGTGCGGCACCCGCATACGGATCATCTTCCGCGCGCCGCACTGACGAAGACCTTGCAGCTTGTCAGGGTAATGAAGGGAATGCCGATCTAAGGTCCGCGCATTCCCGTCATCCGTCCTGCATTCCATGCGCATCGCTGCCGTATCGTCTGCATCCTCCGCTTCCCCGCCTGTTTCCGTACGTCGCCCGGTGCTCATCATTGCGCTGCACTGGGCGACGGTGTTCGCATTGCTCGCCGCAACCGCGCTGGTACTGACCCGTGAGGGCATCGAGGCGAAGCCGCTGCGCGCCTTCCTGCTGGACGGGCATCGCAGTTTCGGCCTGATCGTGCTGTGCGCCGCCTTTGCCCGGCTGGCCGCACGCATCCTCCACTACCCGCTGGGCAGCCTGTCCTCGCTGCCGCGCTCGCTCAGGCTGGCCGCCGACGCGACCCACGGGCTGCTGTATGCGCTGCTGTTCGCGCTGCCGCTGCTCGGTCTGGCGCTGTCCGGCGCGCGCGGCAATCCGGTCACGCTGTTCGGCCTGGGCCCGCTGCCGGCACTGCTTCAGCGCGATCTCGATCTGGCCGACGTGCTGGCGGACTACCACGTGTGGGCGGCCTGGGCGCTGCTCGCACTGGTAGGCCTGCATGCGTTCGCAGCGCTCTGGCATCACTTCGTTCATCGCGATCCGGTTCTGACCGCGATGCTGCCTGCGCGTCCCGCACGCGCCAGGCCCGATCTTTCCCTCCGCAACCCTGACTCGACCACGGTATGACAAACAAACAAAACAGTGCGCTCACCGGCCTGTGCGCCGGTATCGCAAGGCGATGCGCTGCCTTGCTGCTGGCTTCGGCCGGCCTGTTCGCCGGCGGCATGCAGTCCGCTCACGCCCTGCCCAGCTTCGCGCGTCAGACCGGGCAGGACTGCGCGGCCTGCCACGTTGGCGCGTACGGTCCGCAGCTGACGCCGATGGGCGTCCGGTTCAAGATCGGCGGCTACACCGATACCGACGGCAAGGACGGCAAGATTCCGCTGTCCGGCATGCTGGTCGGTGCGTTCACGCACACGAAGAAGAAGCAGGACGAAGCGCCCACCGTCCACACCGACCGCAACAACAACACCACGCTGGACGAAGCTTCACTGTTCGTCGCCGGCCGGCTGGCGGAGAACCTCGGTGCCTTCATCCAGTGGACCTACGATGGCACCGAGCATCACAGCGCGCTTGATCACGTCGATGTGCGCGCCGCGCATACCTTCGACGTCGGCGGCAAGGACACGGTGTTCGGCATCTCGGTCAACAACAATCCGGGCGTGCAGGATCCGTTCAACACGATGCCGGTCTGGGGCTTTCCCTACACCAGCTCGGCGGTCGGCTTCGGCGGCGGCGACGCCGCGACCATGATCAACGGCGGGCTGGAACACCGGGTGATCGGTGCATCGGCCTACGCCTTCTGGGACAACTCGCTGTATGTCGAAATCGGCACCTACCGCGCACTGTCGCAGGCGATCCAGGCCGATACCGGCCAGCATCGCTCGGGCGACATGGGCCGGCTGGACGGTGACACGGTCTACTGGCGGCTGGCCTGGATGCAGGACTGGAAGAAGCAGTCCTTCACCGCTGGCGTGTTCGGCTTCGATACCGCCATCCAGCCGGACCGTCTGAGCGGTGGTCCGCAGAACCACTACCATGACGTCGGCGTGGATGCGTCCTACCAGTTCCTCGGCACGCGCACGCACGTCGGCACGATCTACACCAGCTACATCCACGAGAACCAGACGCGCAACGATCTGTTCACCAAGGGTGAGGCCACCAACCGTACCGGCCACCTCAACGAGTTCCGCATCAATGCGTCCTACTACTTCGACCAGACCTGGGGCGTGACCGCCGGCCGCTTCGTCACCCGCGGCAGCCGCGACACGCTGCTGTATGCGGACGGCTATGCCAACGGCTCGCCCAATACCACGGGCTCGATACTGCAAGCCGACTGGACGCCGTTCGGCAAGGAGGACTCGTGGGGCGCGCCGTGGGCCAATCTGAGGCTGGGCGTGCAATACACGCTGTTCGACAAGTTCAATGGCGCACGCCACAACTACGACGGCAACGGCCGCGACGCGAAGGACAACAACACGCTGTTCCTGTTCGCATGGACCTCGTTCTGAAAGCCATGTCACTCATGAAAAGACGAACGACTGCCCCGGTGCGCCTGCTGTACGGACTTTGCCTGATGACGCTGGCCGGCGTCACAGTGCCGGCGCATGCAGCGGGCGACAGCCATCGCGGCGAGGACGTGTTCGCGCAGGAATGCGCGGAATGCCACAGCGTGCGCGAAGGCAAGAACAAGAAGGGCCCGTCGCTGTTCGCCATCGTCGGCCGCAAGGCCGCCAGCATCGGTGATGTGGTCTATTCGGATGCACTCAGGCAGTCCGGCCTGACGTGGAATGTGGCCTCGCTCGACAGTTACATCGCGGCGCCGCGCAAGGCGGTGCCGAACGGCAAGATGAAGTACGACGGCCTGGGAGATGCAAAAGCGCGCGAAGACCTCGTTGCCTACCTTGCAACCCTGCACTGACGCAGGGTTGCAAAAAGGCAATGGGTAGTTGGCGGTGGTGCCACCTCGCGGTGGCACCACCGTTTTTTTGTCAGCGGGCGTCGCGGTCGCCGTTTCCGTTCCCGTTTGCGTCGGGTCTGATTCGCCGGAGCAGGCTGCCCAGGCCGCGGCTGACCTGTTCAGGGAAGTGACTGGCGGTCCACGCGAATGCGCCGTACTTGATCAGCTTGCCCAGCAGCAGCGCGACGAACACGCCGGCGTAGTCCTGCCGTACGGCACCGAACAGCAGCAGCGCAGGTGTCTGCGGCAGCGGCGACAGCGCGATCAGGAACAGCGCGAGCACGCCGTAGCGAGCCACCCAGTCGGCCGTGCCGGCCCATGACTCGCTGCGTCCGAGTTCCGGGAAGTGGGCGTACAGCTCGGTCCAGCCGAGATGGTGAAAGATGTAGATCAGCGCAGTGGCGCCGAGTGCGCTGCCCAGTGCCGACACACAGGCGATCGACCACCATTTCTTCGCGGCCAGCAGCGTGGCAGGGACGACCACGGCGGTGACCGGATAGGCGGCGCTGAGCGTTCCGGCGAACGACAGTGCGGCACAGGCCACGACGATGCGACGTCCTGCAGCGGCATAACCGAGCAGCCGGTGCAGCAGTTCTTCGAGCCCGTTGACGGTCATGCGGGCGAATGGTCGAGTTCTGGCATTTCGATGCGATGGAAAGTGCCGACAGCCTGCACTGGCTGCGCTGCTTTGCGTGGACGAACGAAATGGCGGCCCGGGGGCCGCCATCCTTTACTGCTCCCGAATCCGGGCTGCCCGGATTTTGCGGCTGCTTACTTTGCGCCCGCAGCGCACTTCTTCACGAAGGCATTCTTGGCGGCGCCGGCCAGCGGCTTGCCATCCTTGCTGAGCGCCTTGGTTGCGCATTCGGCCATTGCGGCTTCCTTGTGGGCGGCCGCGTCGCACTTCTTCATGAACGAGTTCCTGGCAGCGCCGGCCAGCGGCTTGCCGTTCTTGTCCATTGCCTTGGCTTCGCAGCCGGACGCGGCGCCCGCGTCGGCGGGGGCCTGTGCGAATGCGGCGTTCGCGGCGAACAGACAGGTCAGTGCGGCAGCGGCTATCAGTTTCGACATGTGAATCTCCTTTTTTGGCAATTGCCTCGCCGCGAGGTGCGGTTGCACGCCACGGTCTGGCGGGGATCAAGCATTCAGCGCATCGGTGAAGTGCAGATACGGCATCGTATCCGGCCCGATGCGGATGCGGTGAACTTCGGTGGTGCCGCCGGCCTTGACCAGCACGGTGTAGGCGCCGTGTCCGAACGGGCCGACCATGCCGGCGCCGTGCAGCGCCAGCAGTGCGCGGTTGCGACCGCCTTCATCGATCACCCTGACGCGGGCGCGCACGCCCTGTCCGGTGACGTCCAGCGCCGGGTCGGCAAGGGCGAATGTGTGCCGGTAGGCCACGTACCCGGTGCTGCCGTGCAGGTCGTCGATGCGCGCGCTGTCTTCCATCCGCTCCGTCGGCGTACGGGGATTGTCTTCGTCACCGCCGGCGGTGGCGGCGTTCGCATTGATCGCGAACAGCGTCGCCGCCAGATGAAGAAAGTTGCGCAGCACCCGCCGCGAAGTCCGTTTCCTGCCTTTCATGTGCGTCTCCCGTTCAGCCGAGTTCGATCGGTACGAAAATGCGTGCGTCGTTGCGCTGGACCAGCAGGGCCGCGTGCCGGCCGCCGGAGCCAAGCAGCTTGCGCAGGTCTTCGGCGTTGGCCACCGTCCTGCCATTGACCGCCAGGATCACGTCGCCCTGCTGTATGCCGGCGCGTGCCGCCGGACCGGCGGCGTCGAGTACCAGCAGACCGCCGTTGACCTCGGCCTGACGTTGTTCGTCGCGGCTGAGCGGACGCACCGCGACGCCGAAGCTGGCGCGTTCCGGCTGGCCGGCATCTTCGCTGGCCACCTGGGCCGCCTTCATTTCGCCGATGGTGACCGTCACGTCATGGTCGCGACCCTTGCGCCAGACGCCCAGCGTGACGGTCCTGCCCGGCGCCACGGCGGCAATCTTCGGCGGCAGTTCGGCCGACGAGCCGACCGTCTCGCCGTTGATGCGGACGATCACATCGCCGGCTTCGAGCCCGGCCTTCGCCGCCGGGCCGTCGGAGTCGACCCGGGACACGAGCGCGCCGTGCGCGGCTTCGAGCCCGAAGGATTCGGCCAGAGCCTGATCCACGTCCTGTACCGCGACGCCGAGACGGCCGCGTGTCACCTTGCCGTGTGCCAGCAGCTGATCCTTCACCTGGGCGGCGACATTGATCGGGATCGCGAACGACAGGCCCTGGTAGCCGCCGGAGCGGCTGTAGATCTGCGAATTGATGCCGACCACTTCGCCCCGCAGATTGAGCAGCGGGCCGCCGGAGTTGCCCGGATTGATCGCGACGTCGGTCTGGATGAACGGCACATAGCCTTCGTCCGGCAGCGAGCGCGACTTGGCCGACACGATGCCGGCGGTCACGCTGTTCTCGAAGCCGAAAGGCGCGCCGATCGCCAGCACCCATTCACCGACGTGGGTCTGCGCCGGGTCGCCCAGCGCCACCGTCGGCAGGTCGTGTGCGTCGATGCGCAGCACGGCGACGTCGGTTGCCTTGTCGATGCCGACCACCCTGGCGCTGAATTCGCGCTTGTCGGTCAGCTTGACCGTCACCCGGCTCGCGTCGGCCACCACGTGCGCGTTGGTCAGGATGATGCCGTCGGCGCTGACGATGAAGCCCGAGCCCATGCCGTGCGTGATCTGCCCGCCTTGCGGTGCCTGCATCTGCGGGCCGAAGTGGCGGAAGAATTCGTAGAACGGGTCGTTCGGGTCGATGTTGCCGAACGGCGACTGACCGCGCATCGCGGTCTTCACCGTGCCTTCGACGCTGATGTTCACCACGGCCGGGCCGCAGCGCTCGACGATGCTCTGGAAGTTCGGCAGTACCGCCATCGCGGCCGGGCCGGCAGCGGGTGCCAGGACATTCGGCGCCGTGGGCGCCATGACGGCGGGCGGTGTTTCGGCGTGTGCCGAGTGAATGGGCTGGGCCGCTTCGTAGCCACCGAAAAAGAGCGCAGCCACCGCTGCGGCGACGCCCGAAAGCTTGAGTGCCTGGGTCTTCATTGCGATCTCCTTCAACGCTTGCGGGCCGGGAGAGCCCGCGACCGTTGCACTCTAGCGAGACCAGACTTAACGCAAACTTAAGGCGCGCCGGTTGCGATGTCGGCCGGAAATCCGACCGAGACGAGCAGGCCGCCGTGCGGTGATTCATCGAGTACCAGCGTGGCGCCGTGGCGTTCGGCGATGCTGTGCGCGATCGCCAGCCCGAGTCCGCTGCCCGGCTGGTCGGCACCGGCCCGGCGATAGAAGCGGTCGAGCACGCGTTCGCGCTCGTCGGGCGGAATGCCCGGCCCGCTGTCGGCAACGCGCAGCCAGCACGGCCGGCTGGCGTCGCCCGCTTCGACCGTGACATCGACGCGACCGCCTTCCGGCGTGTAGCGGATGGCGTTGTCGATCAGGTTGCCGATCAGTGTGCGCAGCGAGGCGGCGTCGCCGCTGATCGACAGGCTGTCGTCCAGCTGCCCGGCGCCCAGATCGATGCGGCGCGCCAGCGCCAGCGGCGCGTGGTCGGCCAGGCTTTGCCGTGCGATGTCGGCCGGTACCAGCCGGACGAAGGGGCTGCCGGCACCGGAGCCCGGTTCCTGCCGGGCCAGCGTCAGCAGCTGCTGCACCATGTGGGTGGTGCGCTGCAGCCCGGAACGCAGTTCCGCCAGCGCGGCTTCGCGTGCCTCGCCGTCGCCGGCCCGTTCCAGCAGCTGCAGCTGTATCTGCAGTGCGGTCAGCGGTGTGCGCAGCTCGTGCGCGGCGTCGGCGACGAAAGCACGCTGCGCTGCCAGCGCCCGGTCCAGCCGGCCGAGCAGGCTGTTCAGCGCGCCGACCAGCGGCTGTGCCTCGTCCGGCACGCCGGCCACGTCCAGCGTGTCTAGCGAATCGGGGCGGCGCTTGCCGACCTCACCGGCCAGCCGTTCCAGCGGCCGCAGTCCGCGGCCGACCAGATACCAGATCAGTGCGGCGAGCAGCGGCACCACGGCCAGCAGCGGTATCAGCGTGCGCAGCGCCGCGTCGGCCGCCAGACGGCTGCGCGCCGCCATCGGCTGTGCGATCTGTATCACCCGGTCCTGCAGCGGGATGGAGAACACACGCCAGTCGCCCTCCGACGTGGCCACCGTGGTGTAGCCGTACTGGGCCAGTGCGGGCAGCACGCTGTGCGGATGCGACAGGTATAGCCGCACGCCCTCGCTGTCCCAGATCTGGATGACGAAATCGAAGGCTTCCTCGGGCGGCGTCAGCGGCGGTGCCGACGGCGGGCCGAAACTCTGGTCGCGCAGGGACAGCGCGAACTGGCGC
Source organism: Betaproteobacteria bacterium (assembly GCA_020621405.1). Classification (GTDB taxonomy): domain Bacteria; phylum Pseudomonadota; class Gammaproteobacteria; order Burkholderiales; family Rhodocyclaceae; genus Methyloversatilis. The sequence goes on along the minus strand of JAHRYN010000002.1, from coordinate 450,183 downwards.
AGGTGGTAGTCCATCAGCGCGTCGATTTCCTGGCGTGCCGCGCGGTAGGTGGCGAAGCCGCCGATCGCGAACATGACGACGATGGCGCCGAGCAGGTAGAGCAGCAGGGTGCGGCGCAGCGAGTTCATGGCTGCTCCGGCATGTAGTAACCGACGCCGCGCAGATTGCGGATGCGTTCGGTGCCCAGCTTGCGGCGCAGTGCATGGATATGCACTTCGACCGCGTTGCTTTCCACCTCCTCGTCCCAGCCGTACAGCTTTTCCTCCAGCTGGGCGCGCGACAGCGGCCGGCCGGGCTGTTCCATGAGCGCGCACAGCAGCGAGAATTCGCGCGCCGACAGGCGTACCGGTTCGCCCTCCAGCGTCACTGCGTGGCTGGCCGGATCGACCTGCAGCGCGCCCAGCGTCAGCAGCGGGGTGCTCTTGCCGCGCTGGCGGCGCAGCAGGGCACGCACGCGGGCGCCCAGTTCGTCCAGGTCGAACGGCTTGACCAGATAGTCGTCGGCACCCGCGTCCAGTCCGCGGATGCGGTCAGTTACCGTGTCGCGCGCGGTCAGCACGAGTACCGGCAATGTATTGCCCGCCGCGCGCAGCCGTTGCAGCAGCTCGATGCCGTCGCGTCGTGGCAGGCCGAGGTCGAGCAGCAGCAGTTCGTAAGGGTGATCCTGCACCGCCAGTTCGGCCGCCATGCCGTCGCGCACCCAGTCCACTGTGTAGCCGTCCTGGCGCAGCGCGCGCTGCACGCCGGCGCCGATCATCGCGTCGTCCTCTATCAGCAGCAGTCTCATCGGGGGGGCGTTACCGGTCTGCTGCTCCGCACCGATGCGCCGCTGCCCGGGCGCATCGCCATGGCTTGAGTGTCCAGTGCTGCGGGGTGTGTGCTCATGCCTGCCTTGTCCGAAGTGAGCCGCCGTGACCGCACGGCGGGCTGCGCAGCCGGGATATTGCCGCGTTCCGCGGCGCACGGGGGCAAGCGCCCGCATATTGAATGCCCTGACCGATCGCCCGGAGCGCCAGCGCCTGTGCGCCTGCCGCCGTCGTCCCTTGGCTGATGTCGCATTTCGTGCAAAGGCTGCCCTTGAAATCGCAACAGGGCGCCACTATTATTAGCACTCGTTGGCAGTGAGTGCTAACACAGCGAGTGCTGTGTCGTACCGCCCGAACATTTTCAACGTCGCGATTCGATTCGCACTTTCAATTCTCAAGGAGTCATTGCATGAAAATCCGTCCCTTGCACGACCGCGTACTGGTCAAGCGTCTGGAAGAAGAGCGCAAGACTGCTTCCGGCATCGTGATTCCCGATTCCGCCGCTGAAAAGCCGGATCAGGGCGAGATCATCGCCGTCGGCACCGGCAAGATCCTGGAAGACGGCAAGGTTCGCCCGCTGGCCGTGAAGGCCGGTGATCGCGTGCTGTTCGGCAAGTACTCGGGCCAGACCGTCAAGGTCGATGGCGAAGAGCTGCTGGTCATGCGCGAAGAAGACATCATGGGCGTGGTCGAGGCCTGATCGCCTCCCTGCCTCATTCAATCGTTAATCCGGAGAATTTCATATGGCTGCAAAGCTCGTACTGTTCGGCGATGATGCCCGCGCAAAGATCGTCAATGGCGTCAATGTCCTGGCCAACGCGGTCAAGGTGACCCTGGGCCCGAAGGGCCGCAACGTGGTGCTGGAGCGCTCGTTCGGCGCCCCGACCGTGACCAAGGACGGCGTGTCCGTCGCCAAGGAAATCGAACTGAAGGACAAGTTCGAGAACATGGGCGCCCAGTTGGTCAAGGAAGTCGCCTCGCGCACCTCCGACAACGCCGGTGACGGCACCACGACCGCCACCGTGCTGGCCCAGGCCATCGTGCGCGAAGGCTTCAAGTATGTCGCCGCCGGTTTCAACCCGACCGACCTGAAGCGCGGCATCGACAAGGCTGTGACGGCCATCGTCACCGAAATCAAGAACATTTCGAAGCCGACGACCACCAGCAAGGAAATCGCCCAGGTCGGTTCGATCTCGGCCAACTCCGACACCGACATCGGCACCATCATCGCCGACGCGATGGACAAGGTGGGCAAGGAAGGCGTCATCACCGTCGAAGACGGCAAGAGCCTGAACAACGAACTGGAAGTGGTCGAAGGCATGCAGTTCGACCGCGGCTACCTCAGCCCGTACTTCATCAACAATCCGGACAAGCAGATCGCCGTCCTGGACAGCCCGTTCGTGCTGCTGCACGACAAGAAGATCAGCAACATCCGTGATCTGCTGCCGGTGCTGGAACAGGTTGCCAAGGCCGGTCGTCCGCTGCTGATCATCGCCGAAGACATCGAAGGCGAAGCGCTGGCCACCCTGGTGGTGAACAACATCCGCGGCATCCTGAAGACCGTTGCGGTCAAGGCACCGGGCTTCGGCGACCGCCGCAAGGCCATGCTGGAAGACATCGCCATCCTGACCGGCGGCACCGTGATCGCCGAGGAAGTCGGCCTGACGCTGGAAAAGGCCACGCTGCAGGATCTGGGCCAGGCCAAGCGCATCGAAGTGGGCAAGGAAGAAACGACCATCATCGACGGTGCCGGCACCGAAGATGCGATCACCGCCCGCGTCGCCAACATCAACACGCAGATCGACGCCGCGACGTCGGACTACGACCGTGAAAAGCTGCAGGAACGCAAGGCCAAGCTGGCCGGCGGTGTTGCACTGATCAAGGTCGGTGCCGCAACCGAAGTCGAAATGAAGGAAAAGAAGGCCCGCGTCGAAGACGCGCTGCACGCAACCCGCGCAGCGGTCGAAGAAGGCATCGTGGCCGGTGGTGGCGTGGCCCTGCTGCGTGCCCGTTCGTGCATCAAGGACCTGAAGGGTGACAACCCGGATCAGGACGCCGGCATCAAGATCGTGCTGCGCGCGATCGAGGAGCCGCTGCGCCAGATCGTGGCGAACGCCGGCGACGAGCCGTCGGTCGTCGTGGCCAAGGTGCTGGAAGGCAAGGGCAACTTCGGTTACAACGCCGCCAATGGCACCTACGGTGACCTGGTTGAACTGGGCGTGCTGGACCCGGCCAAGGTGACCCGCTCGGCACTGCAGAACGCCGCATCGGTTGCCGGCCTCATCCTGACCACCGACGCACTGGTGGCAGAACTGGCCGAAGACAAGCCGGCCGGTGGCATGCCGGGTGGCATGGGCGGCATGGGCATGGACATGTAATGTCCGTGGCGGCCGTCGCAAGGCGGCCGCACCCGGTGCTTCCAGAAAAAACCCGCGCAAGCGGGTTTTTTTTCGGCTGTCGTATCTGCCGCGGGACGTTTTCTTCGAGCGTGCGGCGCCTGGTCCGGACGAAGAACGGGCGTGGGCGGCACCAGGGGGAAAAGATGGCGGGGGGTGTCCAGTGCAGGGTAAGGACGCCCCCCGGAGCCGGCGCCGGCATTGGCCGGCCTGGCTCCCGATGACCAAAGGAAGAAGAACAGCCGGATCAGGTTATTCTTGAGCGCTTACATCTCCCTTACACTTGGCGCCGGGTGACGACCGTCACCCGCTACGGGCGCAACAGACGTTCATCGAGGAGGCGGCCACCCGGCCGTACATGCCATGCATATCCTGCTTGCCGAGGACGATCCGGTCATCTCAGACGCCGTGGTGCGTGCGCTGCGCCGCGCCGGCTATGCGGTCGACAGCGTGGCCAGCGGCAGCGAGGCGGATGCGGTGCTGCACGGACAGGCCTTCGATCTCGCGATCATCGACCTGGGCTTGCCGCGGCTGTCCGGCATCGAGGTGATCAGGCGCATGCGTGCGCGCAAGTGCGTCGCACCGATTCTGATCCTTACCGCGCAGGACGGCATAGAAGAGCGGGTGCGCGGGCTGGACGCCGGCGCCGACGACTACATGTGCAAGCCGTTCGCGCTGCCCGAACTGGAGGCGCGCGTGCGCGCGCTGACGCGGCGCGGCACCGGCATGCCCACGCGCATCGAGATCGGGCCGCTGTCCTACGATCAGGCGGACCACGTGGCCACGGTCAATGGCCAGACCATCGAACTGTCGGCGCGCGAGACGGCATTGCTTGAGGTGCTGCTGCTGCGCGCCGGGCGGCTGGTCAACAAGGAACAGCTGGTCGACCACCTGTGCGGCTGGGGCGAGGAAGTCAGCAACAATGCGATCGAGGTCTATGTGCACCGTCTGCGCAAGAAGATAGAGCACAGCGGCCTGCGCATCGTCACCCTGCGCGGTCTCGGGTACTGCCTGGAACGGCCGGATGCCATCGCGTGAGAAGCTGAAGCAGCGCCGCAGGATCGCCGAAGAGAGGGCCAAGGTCGAGCACAACTCGCTGTTCGGAGAAATCCTCGACTGGATGCTGGCGCCGCTGATGTTCGTGTGGCCGATCAGCATCGCCATCATCCACAGTGTCGCCGACGACATCGCGCATGCGCCCTACGACAAGGTGCTGGGCGACAGCGTCTATGAACTGAGCCGCCAGGTCCGCTTCACGCCGGTCGGCGCCATTTTCGTCAAGCCGCCGCAGATGCGCGACCTGTTCCACATCGACGGCGAGGACATCATCTATTACCAGGTGCTGGGTGGCGGCGGAGAACTGCTGGCTGGCGACACCGAAGTCCCCGATGTGCCCGACGACAAGCCGTGGAAGCCCGGCGAGCTGTACTTTCGCGCCGGCCGCGTAAACAACGAGGACGTGCGCATCGGCTACATGTTCCAGCCGGTCACCACCATTCCCGGCTCCTACGTGACGGTGCAGGTGGCGGAAACCCTGAACAAACGCGAGGCGCTGACCTCGCGCATCCTGTCCGGCGTGCTGCTGCCGCAGTTCGTCATCATTCCGCTGGCCGTTGTGCTGGTGTACTTCGGCCTGGCGCGCGGCCTCCGGCCGCTGAACCGCCTGCAGCAGGTGATCGAGAAGCGCCGGCCGACCGACCTGTCGCCGATCGACATCCGGCGCACGCCGGAAGAGCTGCGTCCGCTGATCAATGCACTCAACGACATGATGCTGCGCCTGGAAACCAATCTGGTCGCCCAACAACGCTTCATCGCCGATGCGGCGCACCAGATGCGCACGCCGCTGACCGGCCTCAAAAGCCAGGCCGAACTGGCACTGCTGGAGCACGATCCGGCGCAGATCCGCGCCTGCATGGAGCACATCTTTGCCAGTGCCACGCGCTCGGCCCATCTGATCAACCAGCTGCTGGCACTGGCGCGCGCCGAAGCCAGTACCGAAAAGATCCATGCGGTCGAGCGGCTCGAACTGAATGCGCTGGTCGAAAGCCAGATCGCGGAATGGGTGCCTGCCGCGCGCAGGCGCCGCATCGACATCGGCTTCGAGCGCGCCCACGTGCCGCTCCACGTCGATGGCAATCCGGTGCTGCTGACCGAAATGTTCAATAACCTGATCGACAACGCGATCAAGTACACGCCGGTAGGTGGCGTCGTGACTGTGCGTCTGATCGCCGACATCCGAGCCGTGTTCGAAGTCGAGGACTCCGGACCGGGCGTGCCGCCTGAAGACCGGCAGCGTGTGTTCGAACGCTTCTACCGCGTGCTTGGCTCGCAGGCAGAGGGGTCGGGACTGGGGCTGCCCATCGTGCGCGAGATCGCCGAACTGCACCGCGCCGACGTCGAGCTGCTCGACGCGCATGGTGCCTCGGGCCTGATCGTCCGCGTGTCATTTCCTCGCGTGATGGCCGGCACGCCGCCGGTTTCCGTGGCGCCCGACTGGTCATCCGACGGCAACGGCCTCGATACCTAGGATGCCCGGCTTGGACGCACCCGAACTGGCCCTCAAGGTGGTTGTGCTGCTTAAGGGACTCAACGAACTCGTGATGCTGACGCTGATCGGCCAGGCCGCGCTGTGGCTGCTGGCCGGTCGCAGCCGCCACACGAATCCGGTCTATGGCGCATTCAACATTGTCGGTGCGCGCGTGATCCGCATGTGCCGCCGGATCACGCCTTCGCTGGTGTCCGACCGCCGGATCCCGCTGGTTGCCGCGTTCTGGCTGCTGCTGATCGAATTGCTGCTGATCGCCGCGAAGATCTACCTGGTGTTCGGACTGGCCGTGACGCCGGGCACGTGACATGCCCATTTCCTTTGACAGGTGCCGCCCCAGGCATTAATATCGCGGCCTCGCGTGGCTAGGTAGCTCAGTTGGTAGAGCAGCGGATTGAAAATCCGCGTGTCGGCAGTTCGATTCTGCCCCTGGCCACCAAAATTCAGCGCCCAACTGTTCTCAGTTGGGCGTTTTCATTTGTGCTTCCCGCATGACACGCGGGGTTCCCGCACATTCTGCGTGTGCGACCCGGCTCCTGTGGCCTGGCAGGAAAATCCCCGGTTGCCCTCCGTTCCGCCCTCTCTTCTCTCGAAATCGGCGCTAACTTCTTCGCCGTGGCACACGCACATGGCCTTTTGCGACCATGATTTGCACGCGTGCCATTGCCATTCGTTGTCGGGTGGGCTTGGAGTAGCAATCCATCACGCCAACACAGCCGCCGCGCAAGGCATGGAATACAAGCCTGCGCGCTGCTGCGTGACAACGAGTGCTCCGTAGGCCGCCAGCCGCGCCTCGTGCTCCGGCTTGCCCTTGTTCTTCGACTTGATCTTGAACAGGTCAATCGGCTTGTCGCTCTTTTGGCCAGCGCGCTGCATGATCCTTTCTCCGTCCACCTCGGCTCCCTTGAACGACCACAGCGCTTCGAACACCTTGGCCTGACCATCGGTGAACCGGATCGGCGTGGCCTGCACGTCCGGCAGCGTCGCCCACTTGAAGTCCGTCGAGAATGGCCCCTTCACAGGTGCGGCCGGATCGGCCACTGCTGGCGCTGCAGACTGTGCCGAAGGGATGAACGAGATCCCGCCGCCATAGAACGTGAATCGTTCTTCCAGCGCCAGCCATTCCACACCCGAGCCGAAGGGCGATCCGCGAGTCGTGCGCGGCCTGGGAGTGATGACCCGGATACTGCTGCCCACCACGCGCACACGATCCAGCAAGTTCGGCTCATGCAGCACTCGTGTCAGATCTCGGGCCAGCAACACTGGAGAACGGCGGGCATCACCGATTCGCCAGGCTCCGTCGCCCAAGTCATCGATGTCGTCGCGGCTCTCGATGTCGAGGGCGAGGCGCATTTTCTGCCGCAGCCAGTCTTCATCCAGGGCCAACGCCGCACCGTCGATTGCTTCAACGGGCACCTGGCCACAATCCGGGCACCGGCAGATCCGGCCGCCCCGACCATCACTCCAGACCTGAGCCCGGTGCTGCTGGCAGTGCGGGCAGAGCACAAAAGACTGATCCAACATTGTTGGCCTGACCGCTTTGCCGAGCACAGGCAAAGCCGATACCTCTCGTGGCGACAGCGTGGAACGCAGCACCGGCGTGCCGCCCGCGAACAGGCGGCAAACCAGGGCCCAGGCATCGTGCGTCGCCATTGGTCAGTCCTCGAAGGCCGATGAGGAACTGACTGCGTCGGTCTCCGGCGGCAATTCCTGTGCACTGAGAGTCTGGCCCTTCTGCAAGATGCCCACCGCAACCAGGTAGCCTTCCAGCTGTGCCTGCATCTTGGCGTCGAACTTGTGCAGGTTCAGCCGCCCTTTGCTGGTCACTTCGATGGTGACCACCTTGGGGCGTGTCCTGCCCGGCTCGGGCGGGTAATAGAGATTGACCTGCGCCGCCGTCACCGCCCACTGCCCCTCCAGCGGTCCAGGCAGCTTCTCCTTCAGCAGATCGTGCACCGAGCGTTGCTGGCTGGACTGCATCGCCGTGCATTCGATCTTGAGCGCCGTGTCGGGGCTGAGCAGGGTGAGTGCCTTCAGCTGAACCATCGAGAAGCCGTCCTCAAAGACCTCCGGCACATCGAATCCGGTGCGCAGCATCGACAAATCCAGCGTCGGCGACTTGATTTTGTGAGCGCTCGCTTTCACGCCCAGCACATGCTCCGCGAAGGCCTCGACCAGCATCTGCTGGTACTTCGCGCCGCCGCGCACCAGCGTGCGCACGACACCGGTGGACTTGGCGTACTCCAGCACCATGTGAATGTTGGGGTTGCCGACCCTGCGCTTCAGGGTTGCGCCCTCGAACTCCAGTCGCAGCATCGCCATGTCCTTGACATGGACTGACAACAGGAACACCCCTGGGCTGCGCTCTACCAAGTGCGCCACGCTGCCGTCACCACATTGGAGTTCGCGCTTGTAGAAGGCCGAGATGGCGTGACGCAACGCAGTCAGATTGGCATCCGAACCGTTCGGCTGGCGCTTCAAGCCGAGATCGTATTGCTGCGTCTGCTGCCCATGCTGCTCCCAAAAGCTGAAGTCATAGGCGCGCTCGAACAGCGCCGGGTGGTGGACGTAGAGCCAGAAGGAGCGGTGGATGTCACTTGCGCAAAGCGTCAAACCCGCCAAAGCGGCACCGTCGGTCACGGCCGCCTCAAACATCGCCTGCTTGCCTGCCGCATCGCCCAACTGAACGCTGGCCATGAGGTTGGCCGTCATCCGGTCGCGGGCAGCAATGTCGGGCCAGACCTTGACCGCTTCGACCAGGAACTGGCTGGTCTCCGGTGTGTCATCCCAGGCAAAGCCATCGGGCACAGGCAGGCTGTGGGTAGTCAAGAAGTCGCGCAGCGTGGCATCCACCGGCAGCTCGAGCATCACGTCGACAAAGGTCTTCTTCATCTTGATCGTCCTTTCTGGATCGGCGTCGAAGGTCTGCGACCGATGTACGGACTGCACTGGCCAGCGACTGGGTTACTGAACACGCACCTCGCACAAGTAAAGTGGCGAGATACAAGCGCGATTCTGAACCTCGGATTTCCGCTTGTCAATCAACGCGGCACATCTAGACCTCATTTGTATCTCACGGCTATACTGGCGGTCTTGTTTTTGTTAACTGACTGTTTTCCCCTACAGGAGCATCGCTATGGCTTCAGCGTTCGGAGCACGCCTGCGACGCTTACGCGAGGCGAAGAAATTGACCTTGCAACAAGTCGCCGACGAAGTCGGCTGTACCAAGGCGTACATATGGGAACTGGAGATGAAGGACGGCCAGCGCCCTTCTGCCGAGCGAATTCAGGCGATAGCCAAGGTGCTGGGCGTGACGATGGAGGATGTAATGGGGGAGCCCGTCGATCAGGTTCCCCAAGCCAGCCCAGAAGATGTGGCCTTCTTCCGTGAGTACGCCGGAATGACGGACGAGGAGAAGGATCGCTACCGTCAGGCCCTCAAAATCATGTTCCCTGACAAGAGTTAAGGCGGTCCGACAATTGAGCGCATCCCAGCCCCTAACCGGTTCCATCGCAGCCAGCACCGTCTTGAAATGGTTGCGGGCCTGGCACGCAGACGGCATGCCGGATGCTGTGGATCTGGAAGTCGTCCGTCAGATGCTTCCGGAGACGCCTTACGGCAAAGGGGTGCGGGAGATCAAAGCCCCGATGGTGCTGGACGTCAATGCCTGCGAAGGCATGCTCGTGCGCAACCCAAAGGACACGGCCGAGTGGGGCATTTTCTATAACGGCAAGGCCAATCCAGAACGCCAGCGCTTCACCATCGCCCACGAGCTGGGCCACTTCATCCTCCACCGAGATCAGCGGCAAAGTTTCAACTGCGACAAGGAAAGCGTGTACTCCGGCGCTGACACCATCCGTGTCATCGAACGTGAGGCGGACGACTTTGCCAGCAACCTGCTGATGCCTGGCGACTTGCTGCGCGAGTGGATCTCGAACCAGCGCATCGACCTGCATGTCCTGAGCGCGCTTGCCAAACGATTCCAGGTGTCGTTCGAGGCGCTGTGCATCCGGTTCATCAAATTCACGACGCAGCGGGCAATCCTTGTCTATTGGGACAACGGCTTCGTGAAGTACGAATGGCGCAGCAGCAGCGCGGTCAAGACGCGCGCCCGCATCCGGCGCACTGACGATCCGCAGGAACCAATTCCCGGCACCCTGGCTGCTGATTCCACCGTTGAGCAGGAGTGGGATGGCACGGAGATGTCTGCCGCGATCTGGTGCCCGGAGGAGGCACCACACATGAAGTTACGCGAGTTCAAGCACAGCTACACCACAGGAGATCGCGTCCTCACCCTTTTGCTGCTGGAAAGTGCTGAACCACGGTCATGGGATCGGTCTTGGCAAGACGGCGAGAGCTTTGACAGCTTCGATCAGTTCGTCTCGACCGGGCAATTGCCAGTTCGGTGAGTCCCTCGATGACAGGCTTGCCGATCCAACCCATAGATGAAGAGCTGCAGACCTTGCAACGCGAGGTGCAGCGAATGCTGGGCCGTTGTCTCTTGCGTCTGCAGCAGTACGAACAACTGATGAAGGCCATCGTGGCCCACCACGAAATCTCCGCGTCAGGATCACCCCTCCAATCGAACCAGGCGGAGCGCATTGCTGATGCCTCAAACAAGACGCTGGGTACATTGGTTGGCACGCTGCTCGGAACGTATGTCACCAACGGCGAGCAAGAAGAGGTCGCAGAACCAGATGCGCCCGACAACATCATCTCGTTCAAGATGAAGATGAGCTTGCAGATGTCTGCCGAGGATTTCGATAGGACACAGAACGATCTGAGAGATCTGGTATTACTGCGAAACAACCTGGTGCACCACTTCATCGACCAGCACGACCTTTGGAATCTGGACGGATGCCGTGGTGCGCAAGAGTCCTTGGTGGCAGCCTACAGTCGCATCGATCAACACTTTGAGCAACTGCGAGGCTGGGCAGAGCACATGGATCAGGCCCGTCGCTTGGCGGCTGACTTTGCCCAGTCCGATGCCTTCCGTGATCTGGTGATCAACGGTATAGCGCCGGATGGCTCGGTGGATTGGCCTGCTGCCGGAATTGTTCGCGCATTGCGTGAGGCAGCAGATGAGTTGGCTGTCGAAGAGTGGACGCCGGTCGCCAGCGCTGGACGATGGATTGCAGAACGGCATCCCGATCAATTACCGGCCAAGTATGGGTGCAGCAGTTGGCGGCAGGTCGTACACGAATCCGGCCTTTTCGAGCTTCGGTATCGGGAAGTGAATGGCCAGCGCGCGGCTTGGTACCGGCCAAAAAAAACATAGAGCCAAAGCCGCGCACTCCCGCTAAATCACGTTACGCGAAGTGCCCTTGGTTTCTAGCATGAGCAGCGTTTTCCATCGGAATGCTTGCCATGACAGAAACCCAACCTATCTCCATTTGCACGTCACCTGACCGGCCACGGCACGGGCATCAAGAAATCGCTGATCTGTTGGCTGCCGCGCTACTGCGCCTTCGTGCCCGCCAATCGCGCGACACTCCCGAAAACAGCGAGCATGTTTGCCTTGGCTTCCCCGGCCAACAGCGCGTGAATGCGAACCCCGATCACAACAACGGAGTTCGCCCATGACAGCACACGCAACCTCACCAACGCCCGCCTCAGTCGCCGCCCGCGTCGCGGCTATTCCCCATCTTTCGATGGACGATCTTTGGGCACTCTGGGACGACCATTTCGAAGAGCGGCCAAATCACCACCATCGTGTCTGGTTGGAAAGTCGCCTGGCCTACCGGATGCAGGAGCGCGCGTTTGGCGGCTTGAAACCGTCACTGCGCAAGAAGCTCGAGGAGGTTGGTGAAACTGGCATCTTGCCCAAGCAACTGCGCGGCGATAGTCAGCGTCTACTGCCCGGCTCCGTTCTCACACGCATTTACGACGACATTGAGCATCGTGTGCTGGTGCGTGGATCGAATGATTTCGAGTACCAGGGGCAACGCTTCAAAAGCCTGTCCGCTGTAGCCAAACGCATCACGGGCAGCCACTGGTCAGGCCCGGTGTTCTTTGGCTTGAAGGCACCTGCCTCCAAGAAGGGGGCGGTATGAGCTCAGTGCGTCGAAACCAAACTCCCGCTGTCACGCCAAAGAAGCGCTGCGCCGTCTACACCCGCAAGTCCACTGATGAAGGGCTCGACCAGGAATACAACAGCCTCGAAGCACAGCGTGATGCAGGCTTGGCCTTTATTGCCAGCCAACGGCATGAGGGCTGGATTGCCGTCGACGACGGATACGACGACGGCGGCTACTCGGGCGGCAACATGGAACGGCCCGGGTTGCGCCGTCTGATGATCGACATCGAAGCGGGGAAGATCGATACCGTGGTCGTCTACAAAATCGACCGCCTCACGCGCAGCCTGCCGGACTTCGCCAAGCTGGTCGACGTGTTCGACCGCAACGGCGTCTCCTTCGTCTCGGTCACGCAGCAGTTCAACACCACCACATCGATGGGGCGTTTGACGCTCAACATCCTTTTGTCATTTGCGCAGTTCGAACGCGAGGTCACCGGCGAGCGCATCCGTGACAAGATCGCCGCCAGCAAGGCCAAGGGCATGTGGATGGGAGGAGTCCCACCTCTCGGATACGACGTGGTCGAACGCAAGCTCGTCGTCAACGAACGTGAAGCCGCGCTGGTACGTGACATCTTCCGCCGCTACGCCGAGCACGGCTCGGCTGCGCGACTCGTCCGCGAATTGGAAATCGAAGGGCATACCACCAAGGCATGGGTCACCCAGTCCGGGCGGGAGCGATTGGGGCGCAGCATTGATCAGCAGTACCTCTTTACCTTGCTGCGAAACCGCATCTACCTCGGCGAAATCTGCAATCACGAGACGTGGTACTCGGCCCAGCACGACCCCATCATTTCTCAAGAGCTGTGGGACGCGGCACACGCCTTTATCGAGAGACGAAAGCAGGCACCGCGCGAACACCGTGCCAAGCATCCGGCATTGCTGGCGGGGCTGCTGTTCGCACCGGATGGCCAACGCATGCTGCACTCCTTTGTGAAGAAGAAAAACGGTCGGCAGTACCGCTACTACGTGCCTTACCTGCACAAGCGGCGCAATGCAGGCGCCAGCCTGGCTCCGCATACCCCGGACGTGGGCCACCTGCCAGCCGCTGAGATCGAAGACGCTGTGCTGGCACAAATCCATGTGGCGCTTTCATCGCCGCAAATGTTGATCGCTGTATGGCGATCCTGCCAGCAGCACCCAGTCGGTGCGGCGTTGGACGAAGCACAGGTGGTGGTCGCCATGCAGCGCATCGGTGAAGTGTGGTCGCAACTGTTCCCTGCCGAGCAGCAACGAATCACACGGCTGTTAATCGAACGCGTGCAACTACACGGGCACGGCCTGGATATCGTTTGGCGGGAGGACGGTTGGATCGGATTCGGTGCGGATATCAGCACGCATCCCTTGATCGAAGAGTCTCAAGAACGTGCCGAGGAGGTTTGGGCATGAACGCCTCGACTCACCAGCGCCAGCGCGCCGTCCGCATCGAGATCGGAGCCGAGGCGCGCAGTTATGTCAGCGAGGGGCAGCGGGTCACCCTGGTGCCTCTGACGATCAAGCGCCGCCAGAACCGGAAGCTGCTGATACCGCCAGCCCCCGAAATTGCGGACCGGATCGGTGGCTTCGATGTGCCGATGATCAAAACGCTGGGCAAAGCCTTCTACTGGAAGCGCTTGATCGACGATGGCATCTACCCCACGACAACGGACTTGGCGCACGCCATGAAAGTGGAACCGGGCTGGGCTGCCGAGGTCTTGCGCATGACAATGCTGGCCCCCGATATCGTGGAGGCGATATTCGAAGGACGTCAGCCACGCCACCTGAATCTACACACCTTGCGCGGCCGCCAAGAGCAACTACCGCGCGATTGGGCAGCGCAACGCCGATTGCTCGGTTTCTCCGACCCCTGACCTCCCTCCGAATACACCCGATGACGGCGAGCCATGTGCTCGCCGTTTGCGTTTCTGCCCTGGCCCATTGGCGAACCTGGAGTTTCGCTGTGGTTCGCCATTGCGTCCCTTAAAGGTTCGCCACCCGAAGTTTGGAATGACACCTGTTACTCAACAACGTCACAGGAGCATTCCATGCAGACACCAGCCAGCAGTATCCCCCGGTCGCCACAGCAGGCGATCAACACCATGTCACCCGGTGATCGCCGCGTGCTCAACGAGAACGAGCTCGCGCAACGCTGGGGCGTTAGCCCCAAGACTTTGCAGCGCTGGCGGAGTGAGGGTCGCGGTCCACGCTACCTGAAGCTGTCCAAGCGTGTCGGCTACCCGGTCGACGCGATCCTCGAGTTTGAGCGCGAAGCGCTGCACGACTCGACATCCGAACGCGCGGCGGTTTGAGGAGAGATGCGATGAATGACATCACCATCTTCCCCGCCGACATCGCCGAGATGTCCGTCAGCCAACTGGCCGCACTGTCGCCCGCGCAGAAACACGAGATCGACAAAAACCTCGACGCGGCAATCGACTGGCTCAAGAAGGCGCGCACCAAGTTCGACACGGCACTGGATCAGTGCTACGGCGAGCAGGCACGCACCGCGCTGCGCGAATCCGGCCGTGACTTCGGCACCGCACACATCAGCGATGGCCCGTTGCATCTGAAGTTCGAGCTGCCCAAGAAGGTCAGTTGGGATCAGAAGCAACTGGCCGAAATCGCCGAACGCATCGTCGCCTCAGGCGAGAAGGTCGAGGGTTACCTCGACATCAAGTTGTCCGTCTCCGAATCCCGTTTCACGAACTGGCCGCCTGCCTTGCAGCAGCAGTTCGCCGCCGCTCGCACCGTGGATTCCGGCAAGCCGTCTTTCACCCTTTCCATCGATTCGGAGTAATCACTATGAGCACCAATCTCATCGCTTCACTGCGTAAGCAACTGCCGTCCATCTACGGCGAACACCTTCCCGACGAAATCCGGTATCGCCGCGCCGACGGCCAGGACGTCGTTGTCCCCCTCGATGCCGCCACGGTGGATGAACTGGCCTTCGCTATCCAGACGGCCAATGCGGAATCGCTGGCGCTCGGTCGTCGCCGCACCGCGCTGGAAGAACTCCACACCGAGGTACGCAAGCGTGCCGCGCGTGGAGCCGACCGTATCGCCGACGTGTCGTGGGAGGGCTGATCATGAGCGCGATCATTCCCTTCCAGTTCGAAGCGCATGCCGTGCGCGTCCAGGTGGATGAACTCGGGCAGCCGTGGTTCAACGCCACCGATGTTTGCGATGCCCTGGAGATGGGCAATCCGTCTCAGGCGATCAAGTCCCACGTCGATACCGATGATCTCCAGAAATTGGAGGTCATCGACAACCTCGGGCGCACACAGCGTGCCAACCACGTTAACGAGTCAGGCCTTTACGCACTGATTCTCGGTAGCACCAAGGATGCCGCCAAGCGTTTCAAGCGCTGGATCACCAGCGAAGTGTTGCCTGCGATCCGCAAGACAGGCGGGTATTCGACCGCCACCACGATGGCAGCCCTGCCCGCGCCGACCCACGACCGGGTCACGGCCATCCTGTTGATCGGCGAAGCGGTCGCCAAAGTGCCGGGCGTCAAAACCGGCATTGCAATGGCTGCCACGTTGACCTGCATTCAGGAAAACACCGGCCTGACCACGGAAGTGCTGCGCCGCGCTTTGCCTGCCGCCAATGAGCCGATCTGCTCGCTCAACGCCACCCAGCTCGGCAAATTGCTGAATCGCTCAGCCAAGGCCACCAATCAGTTGCTGGCATCTGGCGGCCTTCAGTTCCGCAACGACCGGGACGAGTGGGAGCTGACTGAGGCCGGTGAAGCATGGGCCGAAGCCATGCCGTACTCGCGTAACGGTCACAGCGGCTACCAGATCCTCTGGAATCCGGCAGTCGCTGAACAACTGAAGGAGGTGGCGTGATGTCCCTCCCGATCATTTCCGCACAGCAGCGCTTGGCCGAGCGCAAGGGTGTGAAGTTGCTGATGCTGGGTAAATCCGGCATCGGCAAGACCACCCGGCTCAAAGACCTCGACCCCGCGACCACCTTGTTCCTCGATATTGAAGCGGGTGATCTCGCCGTGGCCGACTGGCCGGGCGACACCATCCGTCCGGCATCGTGGCCGGAAAGCCGCGACTTTTTCGTGTTCCTCGCGGGCCCGGACAAGTCGCTGCCGCCGGAGAGCGCTTTTTCGCAGGCGCACTACGACCACGTGATTGAGAAATTCGGCCACCCGGCGCAGCTGGACCGTTACCAGACCTTCTTCCTGGACTCGATCACCCAGTTGTCACGGCAGTGTTTTGCGTGGTGCAAGACACAGCCTGGTGCCACCAGCGACCGCTCCGGCAAGCCCGATCTGCGCGCAGCCTATGGGTTGCTCGGCCAGGAAATGGTCAGCGCCTTGACCCACCTCCAGCACGCACGCGGCAAAAACGTGGTGTTCGTGGCCATCCTCGACGAACGTCTCGATGACTACAACCGCAAGGTGTTCGTCCCGCAGATCGAAGGCAGCAAGACCAGTCTGGAACTGCCCGGCATCGTCGATGAGGTCGTGACGCTGGCCGAGATCAAGGCTGACGACGGCAGCGCCTACCGCGCCTTCGTCACGCACACCGTCAATCCCTATGGCTTCCCGGCCAAAGACCGCAGCGGTCGCCTCGACTTGCTGGAGCCGCCGCATCTCGGCGCGCTGATCGCCAAGTGTGCTGGTCAGTCGCCAGTACTCGTCAGCAGCGGCGTCCCCGCTACAGAAAACACCACCGAATCCAAGGAGTAATCGCCATGTCGTCCAACTATTTTGATTTCCAAGATGCCGATCCCCAACAGTCCGGTTTTGACCTGATCCCCAAGGGCGCGGTCGTGCCAGTGCGCATGACCATCAAGCCCGGTGGCTATGACGACCCGGAACAAGGCTGGGGCGGCGGCTACGCCACCGAGTCTTTCGAGACCGGCTCCATCTATCTCGCCGCCGAATTCGTGGTCACGGCTGGTGATCACGCCAAGCGCAAGATGTGGTCGAACATCGGTCTGCACTCCAAGAAGGGCCCGACCTGGGGCCAGATGGGGCGCAGCTTCATCCGCGCCGCGCTTAACAGCGCCCGCAACGTCCACCCCCAGGACAACAGTCCGCAGGCGGCCGCTGCGCGTCGCATCCAGGGCTTTCATGAACTGGATGGCCTGGAGTTTCTGGCCCGCGTGGACATCGAAAAAGACAGCAAGGGTCAAGACCGTAACGTGGTCAAGATCGCGGTCGAGCCCGATCACCCCGACTACGCAAAACTGATGGGCGTGCCACCCAAGGCTTCGGGCAGTGCAAATTCCGGCGCTCCGACGCAGGCCGCTGCGCCTGCGTATCAGGCACCGACTCCGCAACGCGCACCCGTGACGGGTAAGCCGTCGTGGGTGCAGTGAGGGAGGCCGATGAAATGCTGGGTCTGCAAACGACAGGCCCGGGGATTCGGCCACACCGACAACCGTCACGGTGTCGGCAATCCCCGGCGCTACCCCATCGATTGGGTGTTCTGCTCGCAGCGCTGCCAAAACGCGTTTCACGCGTTGTACGGCAACTGGCTGCGGGTCAAAGAAGGTCGCGTCGACAGCAAGGAGGTCGTCATGATCGATCCGTCTGATGTCGAACTGGCCGCGATGAAAAAGTGCCTCAAGGCCTTCGGCGAGGCAGCGGGCGAGATCGGGTTCACCAAGCCGCTGGGCGACTACTCCGAAGCCGAGGCGCTGCAAGTGATCGACGCCATCGTCACTTGCTACACCGAGGCAATGGTCGCGCACCACGAGGCAAGCAAGTACCCGCCGGTGCGTGGCATGACGCCTGCGCCCGACCCTCTGACCAACCCGTTCGCGGATCTGGAGGACGACCTCCCCTGGGAAGAGCCGAAGGGGAGGAAGCCATGATCGACTTCAACTCCACATCAAGCATCTCCGGTCAGGTCACCGTCTTGGTCGACGCCGGGATGCAGCAGGCTCGTGCCAGCCAGTCCGAACGCCAGTACCTCGGGGCATCGCGTCTCGGCGTGGCCTGCGAGCGTGCGCTGCAGTTCGAGTATGCCAAGGCGCCCATCGACCACGGGCGTGATGTCCCGGGCCGGATGCTGCGCATCTTCGAGCGTGGTCATGTGATGGAGGACTGCATGGTCGCGTGGCTCCGGGATGCTGGCTTTGACCTGCGCACCCGCAAGGCCGACGGCGAGCAGTTCGGCTTCTCGGTAGCTGACGGACGCCTGCAGGGCCACATCGACGGCGTCATCGTCGGCGGGCCGGATGGTTTTGCTTATCCCGCGCTCTGGGAAAACAAGTGTCTGGGCAACAAGTCCTGGCGCGAGTTGGAGAAAAACCGCCTCGCTGTCGCCAAGCCGGTCTACGCCGCGCAAGTGGCGATCTACCAAGCCTATCTCGAACTGCACGAGCACCCGGCGATCTTCACGGCACTCAACGCCGACACGATGGAGATCTACACCGAGGCCGTGCCCTTTGACGCAGCCCTGGCCCAACGCATGTCGGATCGGGCGGTGAAGGTCATTACGGCCACCGATGCAGGGGATCTCCTGCCGCGAGCCTTCAATGACCCGACCCATTTCGAATGCCGGATGTGCGCGTGGCAAGACCGCTGCTGGAGGACACAAGCATGAATACCTCGAATTTGAATCACTTACTTGGCGAACAACTGATCGACGTGCGCCAGGCAGCACTGATGTTCAACCTACCGTCGTATTGGCTCTCACAAGCCAAGGAGCGACAGGCGCGTCGCATTCCGCATTACCGCGTCGGCAAATTGGTTCGCTTCAAGCCCAACGAACTGGAAGCCTGGATCGCTGGACAGCAGACAACACACGAGGGTGCTGCCGATGCTTGATTTCAATGACACATCACCACCGGGAGAAACGGGCCGGCGCAACGTCAATGACAGCGAGCGGGACGAAATTCGCACTGAACTGATCGCACGCATGGAATCAGTCCTGACCACAATGTTTCCGGCGGGAAAGAAGCGTCGGGGCAAGTTTTTGATCGGGGACATCCTGGGCAGCCCAGGCGACAGCCTCGAGGTGGTACTCGAAGGCGAGAAGGCTGGTCTCTGGACGGATCGTGCCACGGGTGATGGCGGTGACATCTTTGCCTTGATTGCCGCCTACCTCGGGGCCAACGTCCACACCGACTTTCCCCGGGTGCTCGACGAGGCTGCCGATCTGCTCGGTCGTTCGCGATCAGTGCCGGTGCGCAGCGCCAAGAAGGAAGCGCCGGTTGATGAACTTGGCCCGGCCACGGCC
Organism: Betaproteobacteria bacterium; assembly: GCA_020621405.1. GTDB lineage: Bacteria > Pseudomonadota > Gammaproteobacteria > Burkholderiales > Rhodocyclaceae > Methyloversatilis. The sequence goes on along the minus strand of JAHRYN010000002.1, from coordinate 431,179 downwards.
AAGTGGGACTACTTCGATGCCACCGGCAAACTGATTGCGGTCGTGTACCGCTACGACCCGCCCGGGCGCAAGAAGGAGTTCCGGCCGTGGGATGCCAAGCGGCGCAAGATGGCTCCGCCCGATCCGCGCCCGCTGTACAACCAGCCGGGGTTGGCTGCTGCTGGCCACGTTGTGTTGGTCGAGGGCGAGAAGTGCGCGCAGGCACTGATCGCTATCGGCGTGGTGGCAACCACGGCCATGCATGGCGCGAATGCTCCCGTCGACAAGACCGACTGGTCGCCGCTGGCGGGCAAATCCGTGCTGATCTGGCCTGACCGGGATGCGCCAGGCTGGGATTACGCTGACCGTGCATCGCAAGCAATCCTGAACGCGGGTGCAACCACGGTCGCCATCCTGGTGCCACCCGATGACAAACCGGATGGCTGGGATGCGGCCGATGCCACCCCGGAAGGCTTTGATGTCGGTGGATTCCTTGCCGTCGGCGAACGGATGCCGGTGATGCGCTCGGTCGAGGAGACGCCACCACCGGATCTGCTGACCGGTGTCGACTGGACGACAGAGGACGGCTTGTCCTCGGCCTTCACCCGTCGCTATGGCGAGGACTGGCGCTACTGCGCGCTGTGGGGCAAATGGCTGGTCTGGACTGGCGTGCGCTGGAATCCCGATCAGATCCTCTATGTATCTCACCTGGCGCGTGGCATCTGCAGGATGGCGTCACTCAAAGCGGACAGCCCCCGGCTCAAAGGCAAGCTGGCCAGCTCCGCCACGATCTCGTCCGTCGAGAAAATCGCACGCTCCGATCCCAAGCACGCGTCCACCGCCGAGGAGTGGGATGCCGACGTCTGGGCGCTCAACACACCAGGCGGCGTGGTTGATCTGCGCACGGGCCGCATGCGACCGCACCGACGCGATGATCGGATGACCAAGGTGACCACGGCCACACCGCAGGGCGACAGTCCGACGTGGCGCGCGTTCCTGGCCGACGTCACAGGTGGCGACGCCGAGCTGATGGCCTACCTGCAACTGATGGTCGGCTACTGCCTGACGGGCGTGACCAGTGAGCACGCGCTGTTCTTTCTGTACGGGACGGGCGCGAACGGCAAGTCGGTGTTCGTCAACGTCCTGACCACCATCTTGGGCGACTACGCGGCCAACGCACCGATGGACACGTTCATGGAGGCGCGCACCGACCGGCACCCGACCGATCTGGCGGGTCTGCGCGGCGCACGCTTCGTGTCATCCATCGAAACCGAACAGGGTCGGCGCTGGAACGAATCCAAGGTCAAGGCCATCACCGGTGGCGACAAGGTGTCCGCGCGCTTCATGCGCCAGGACTTCTTCGAGTACGTGCCGCAGTTCAAGTTGGTGATCGCAGGCAACCACAAGCCATCGATCCGCAACGTGGACGAAGCGATGAAGCGGCGACTGCACCTGATCCCGTTCACGGTGACGATCCCGCCCGAACGGCGTGACGGCAGGCTGACCGAAAAGCTGCTCAAGGAACGGGACGGCATTCTGGCGTGGGCTGTCGAGGGCTGCAGCCTTTGGCAACGCCAGGGCCTGAAGCCGCCTACCAGCGTGGTGTCGGCGACCGAGGAGTATTTCGAAGCCGAGGACGCGCTCGGGCAGTGGATCGAAGAGCGCTGCCTGCTGGCCAAGACCCACCGCGAAGGCGTGTCCGAACTGTTCGCCGACTGGCGCGAATGGGCAGAGCGCGCAGGTGAATACGTGGGCTCGGTCAAGCGCTTCTCCGAGCTGATGGCGGCCCGCAAGTTCGAGAAATGTCGGCTGACCGGGGGCGCACGTGGCATCACGGGCATCGCCCTCAGGCCCAAGCCGTACAGCCACGGCTACCCCTACCGAGATGACTGAGCAATCCGGGCGAGTGACGGATTTGACGGGTTTCCTGATTGACGCGCTACGCGTGCGCGCACGTAAGGGATGTTCTTCAAAGAACCCGTCGCATCCGTCACTGGCCCTTGAACTGGAGCACGACGATGAACACGACGATCTTGGCCCTTGATCTGGGCACACACACTGGGTGGGCATTGCTGCACCTGGACGGCACGATCACCAGCGGCACGGAGCACTTCAAGCCGCAGCGATTTGAGGGAGGCGGCATGCGTTTTCTCCGTTTCAAGCGCTGGCTCAATGAACTGCTCTCGGTCAGCAACCACATCAACGCGGTGTTCTTCGAGGAAGTTCGACGGCACGCTGGCGCTGATGCGGCGCACGCCTACGGTGGTTTCATGGGACACCTGACCGCATGGTGTGAGCATCACAACATTCCGTACCAAGGCGTTCCGGTCGGCACGATCAAAAAGCACGCGACCGGCAAGGGCAATGCGGGCAAGGACGACATGATCGCGTCTGTCCGCCTGCGTGGTCACACCCCAGTCGACGACAACGAAGCCGACGCCCTGGCCTTGCTGCACTGGGCAGTCGAGACACAGGAGGTGTGACATGAAGGTGCCGACACCCCAATACCGCTGCCCCCTGGGTCGTCTGCAGCCGCAGGCCACGGATCTGGACTCGATCAAGGAACGAGGCTGGCGTGACCAACACATCCTGGTGGTCAACGCATCCGACGAACGTCTGGACTTCATCGAACGCGAGATCGTGCGACGCATCGGTGACCGGCTCTACGGAGGGCGACGCAATGACTAAGTGGACTATCGAGGACGTTGCTGCTCGGTTTGAAGAGGCAGCAAGCACCAGTCGACGGTTGCCTCCTGTTCGAGTGCAGGGTTACTTCAACTGCTGGCCCGCCATTGTCCGAAACGAGTGGGAGACCTTTGCTGCTGACGAGAGGGTTTATCGATCCTTTCCGCCGAGTCCAACCGCGATTGAACGAATGCTGGAAGTCATGCGCTGGGTGCAGTGGCTCACAGTTGAGCAACGTCATCTCGTATGGATGCGCGCGAAGCGCTATGGCTGGCGTGACATCACGATCCGCTTTGCCTGCGACCGCACAACGGCATGGCGACATTGGCAGCGGGCATTGCAGACGGTCGCAGATCAACTCAATGGTGTGGTGGTCGCGTAGGGTTTTGGCGTGATTTGGCGCGTATGGTCGGGGATGTGCGCCATCACGCGGCAATCAGCGGTTTTTGCCCCTGCAACAAAACGACCTGATCTTGCGTAGTATTCATCTATCGTCTGGACAGAGGTGACGGCAGAGGAAGCAGCCCGGAAATCAACGGGTCCTTCCTGGCCAAAAACCAATGCGGGGGGCGCGAGCGCGGCGCTTTTTTAGCGTCAGGGTGCGAACCAAGGTTTGCACGGTTCGCAGTTCGCACCCGCCAGTTCGCACTAACCCCCAAGACCCGCCCACGGCTTCGTCGGCGGGTTTTCTATTTTCAGGACATCATCTTTGAACACGCTCAACGTCGAGTACCGCAAGGTCGAGGCGCTGATTCCCTACGCCCGCAATCCGCGCACGCATTCCGATGCGCAGATCGCCAAGATCGCCGCCAGCATCGTCGAATACGGCTGGACAAACCCAGTTCTGGTTGATGGCGACAACGGCATCATCGCGGGCCACGGTCGTCTGGCTGCTGCTCGCAAGCTAGGGCTGGATCAAGTGCCGGTGATCGAACTGGCTCACCTCAGCACCGCGCAGAAACGTGCGCTGGTCATCGCCGACAACCGACTGGCGCTTGACGCTGGCTGGGATGAGGAGATGTTGGCGCTCGAACTGGCGGAGCTTTCCGAAGCAGGTTACGAGCTGTCGCTGACCGGCTTCGAGAACATCGAGATCGACGCTCTGCTGGCTGATGCCACGTCCACTGAAGCAGAACCGGTGGTGCAGGATGAAGCAGACGCCAACGAACCCGATGCAGCAGACGATGTGCCTGCTGCGCCAGTGGTCGCAGTGTCGCGCGAAGGCGATCTCTGGGCCATCGGCTCGCACCGATTGATCTGTGGCGACGCCGCCGACCCGGCCGTTGTCGCCACGCTGATGCAGGGTGACACCGCGCAGCTGTGCTTCACCTCGCCGCCTTATGGCAATCAACGCGACTACACCTCCGGCGGCATCGCCGATTGGGATGCACTGATGCGCGGTGTGTTCGCGCATTTGCCGATGGCGGGCGACGGACAGGTGCTGGTCAACCTTGGGTTGATCCACCGCGACAACGAAGTCATCCCCTATTGGGACGGCTGGCTGTCCTGGATGCGTCAGCAGGGGTGGCGGCGCTTCGCGTGGTACGTCTGGGATCAGGGGCCAGGCATGCCAGGCGACTGGCAGGGCCGACTGGCTCCCAGCTTCGAGTTTGTTTTCCACTTCAATCGCAGCACCCGCAAACCCAACAAGATCGTGCCTTGCAAGCACGCAGGCCAGGAATCGCACCTGCGTGCCGATGGTTCGTCCACGGCGATGCGCGGTAAGGATGGAGAGGTCGGCGGCTGGACGCACAAGGGTCAGCCGACGCAGGACACGCGCATCCCCGACTCGGTGATCCGCGTGATGCGCCACAAGGGCAAGATCGGGCAGGACATCGATCACCCGGCTGTGTTCCCGGTGGCGTTGCCGGAGTTTGCCATCGAGGCTTACACCGAAGCCGGAGATATTTTGTTCGAGCCCTTCGGTGGAAGCGGTACCACGATGCTGGCCGCGCAGCGCACTGGCCGCATCTGCCGCAGCATTGAGATCGCACCGGAGTACGTGGACGTGGCCATCAAGCGCTTTCAGCAGAACCACCCTGACGTGCCGGTCACGCTGCTGGCAACAGGTCAATCGTTCGAACAGGTTGCCGCCGAGCGCGCCACCACCGTTGATGATGAGGTGCTGGCATGAACTGGTTGGCAGACAAGATCGAACAGTGGCCAACCGCCAAACTGCTGCCCTATGCACGCAATGCGCGGACGCACTCGGATGACCAGGTGGCGCAGATCGCCGCATCGATTGCTGAGTTTGGCTTCACCAATCCGATTCTCGCTGGCAGTGACGGCGTGATCGTTGCCGGGCATGGGCGCTTGGCGGCTGCGCAGAAGCTCGGGCTGGAGATCGTGCCCGTGGTCGTACTCGATCACCTGAGCCCGACCCAGCGCCGCGCCTTGGTCATCGCGGACAACCGCATCGCCGAGAACGCAGGCTGGGATGATGCGATGTTGCGGATCGAGTTGGAGGCGCTGCAGCTGGACGGTTTCGACCTCGACATCACCGGCTTTGACGCCGACGCGCTGGCCGAACTGATCGCGGGCGACGAGCCGAACAACGAAGGCCAGACCGATGAGGATGCTGTACCGGAGGTTGGCGAGACACCGATCTCGCGTCCGGGTGATGTCTGGATCATGGGTCAGCACCGGCTGCTGTGCGGCGACTCGACCGTGGCAAAGAGCTATACCCGGCTGATGCAAGGCGACTTGGCAGACATGGTCTTCACCGACCCGCCGTACAACGTGAACTACGCCAACAGCGCCAAGGACAAGATGCGCGGAACGGATCGCGCGATCCTCAACGACAACTTGGGCGATGGCTTCTACGACTTCCTTCTGGCAGCACTGACGCCCACCGTCACCCATTGCCGGGGCGGTATTTACGTAGCGATGTCATCCAGCGAACTGGATGTGCTGCAGGCGGCCTTCCGCGCCGCTGGTGGCAAGTGGTCGACGTTCATCATCTGGGCCAAGAACACTTTCACGCTCGGCCGCGCCGACTACCAGCGCCAGTACGAACCAATCCTGTACGGATGGCCCGAGGGTGCGCAACGTCACTGGTGTGGTGACCGTGATCAGGGCGATGTGTGGGCGATCAAGAAGCCGCAGAAGAACGACTTGCACCCGACGATGAAGCCAGTGGAGCTGGTGGAGCGGGCGATCCGCAATTCGAGCCGCCCGGGTAACGTGGTGCTCGATCCGTTCGGCGGTTCTGGCACGACGCTGATCGCAGCGGAGAAGTCAGGTCGCGTCGCGCGGCTGATCGAACTCGATCCGAAGTACGTGGATGTGATCGTGCGCCGGTGGGAGGACTTCACCGGCCAGACGGCTATCCGCGAGGCGGCAGACCAGGAAGTGTGCGCCAGTTGAATGGCTGGCCGGGCTGCTTGGCCTCTTCTTCCTCGGCGATACGCCGCAGGATTTGCATAGTGGTGAGATCGCGCGGCAGTGCCATGCACATGACGCGCACGGCCTGCTCGATGGAGATGTCGGGACGCCGGTTGGCAATCAGCCAACGCAGGGCCTGCTCCCGTTCGTTGGCGGGCGTTTTCATCAGGCTGCCAACTCTTCGCAGATCTCGCAGTGGATCACAAAGCCTGTCAGGTAAGGCAGGCCGCGCGGTATGCCGTGCTGCTTGCTGGTCTGGCGGCCAATCGTCCAGCCCATCCAGCGTTGGGTGGCGGCGTTGATCGCATCCTGCAAGGCTTGGCCTTGGTACAAACCGTTCTGGACGTCGTCGGCAAAGTGGCGTCCGTGGCGGCTGTCGAGGAAGATTCGCACCGACTCGAGGGGCTGGTGAGTGGCGTCCGAGATGGCGGTCATAGTCAAGGGCCATGCGGCTTCCGCGTGCTCGTTCATCGTGCCCCAAAAGCCCCAGGCTTCGTTCTGGGTGGCGGGGATCTGATTGGTGGTCATGGTGGCTGCTCCTTCGGGTTGATCGTTGCGACCCCTGTAGTAACGCGCTGTTCGATTGAGAAGCCAAGCTGTTCCTGGCTTCTTTCTCCATCAATTTCGATCAACCGAGACGGGCTACGTAGCGGGCGTAATCACCGCCCTCGGGATTGACGTAGAGATAGGGTCGTCCAGGAGCAGTGACCTCGACGCAAAGGTAGCCGTCGCCAGTGCCGCCACCCTTGCCACGCAGCCAGTCGCGCGACACCAGCAAGCTGCGCCCAAAGGCGTCGAATTCGGCAGGGGTCAGTTCCCTGGTCTCGGTGACGTAGACCTTGTGCTGGTCGCGACCGCCCAGTTCGTCGAGGTCGGCAGGTTTGCGTGCAAACGGCAGGCGGACGCTCAATTCTTCGACCTGGAGGCTCTGGCCTCCAAACTGCAGGGTACGTTGGTTGCGTTCGATGGTGATGGTCATGGTGCTCATGGCGGTTCTCCTGGTGTGGCGTCGTCAATCACGACACCTGTATGAACGCGCTGGTGGGGAGAGAAGCCAAGCTATTCATGGATCTTCTCCCCATCTTCTTTCAGGCGATGCGGTAGACCCGCTCGCCGCCCTGTGGCTTGTCCGAGACGATGTTCAGGCCGAGCTTTTTCTTGAAGGCTCCGGCGAAGGTGCCGCGTACCGTGTGCGCCTGCCAGCCGGTGGCGGTGCAGATCTGGCCGATGGTTGCGCCCTCGGGGCGTTGCAGCATCCGGATCACTTCGGCTTGCTTGCTGTTGTCGCGGGTGCGAGGCTTGACCCACGTTGCTTCGGCGGCGGTGACGGCGGCTTCCAGTTCGTGATCGCTCGTGTCGGCTGACGCGCCTTCAGCGTTGGCGATGATCTGGTCGAGATGAGCTTCGAATTGACCGACGTTCTTCTTTTTCAATCCGGGGCGCGGCATGCCCAGGA
>JAHRYN010000002.1:419252-423575 GCA_020621405.1 Betaproteobacteria bacterium | reverse complement strand
GCTTCGAATTGACCGACGTTCTTCTTTTTCAATCCGGGGCGCGGCATGCCCAGGACGTCGTAGCCCTCAGCCGCGACAAACCAGTCGGTGCCGTCGGTGGTGATCAGTGCGCGGTTAAACAAGCCGTCGAGCACTTTCTTGCGCGCGCCGCCTTTGATGTTGTCAGGGAACCAGTCGATTTTGCCGCTGGTGTGCTCAACAGCGTGGGCCAGGATCGCGTGCTGTGCCGGGGTCAATTGGGTGGTGGTCATGTCTTGCTCCTTCGATGGGGTGGACGGTGATGTGATGAACGCGCTGTTCCCAAGTGAAGCCAAGCGCTTTCTGCTTGGCTTGCAGGGTTCGCAATCAGGTGTTGGCCTTTTCCGACTGCGTGGCTTTGCGGCCCTGCTCGACACCGGCGTTGAAGGCTGCTTCGAGCGCATCGCGCAAGCACCAGACCGCCACGTCGTGGAAATCGAGTCTGTCCGAGCGGCGGGTTTCCAGGGTTTCGATGCCCAGCTTGTTTTGCGCGATCTGGGTCAGGAGTTGTTCGAGCTTGCTCATGTCCGTGTCCTTTCATGGTGTTGATGACGAACGTATGAACGCGCTGTTCCAGATGGAAGCCAAGCTCAATCCGCAGGAATGACGAACAAATGATTGAAGGTGCCCCGAAGGGGAAATATGGGTATTTCGATTCGTGCCTACGCACGCCACCGAGGGGTGTCCGATGCGGCGGTGCGCAAGGCCATCGCTGCGGGACGGATCACGCCGGAGGCAGACGGAACGATTGATGCCGAGCGCGTCGACCGCGAATGGGCACGCAATTCCGATGCGCCGCGCAATGGCACAGCCACCCGCGCGGTAAAGGTCGCCGTGGCGGAATCCAGCGGCTCCACGGGTGACGGGCCAGCGGCATTGCCAGCAGGCGGCACGTCCCTGCTCCAAGCGCGCACGGTCAACGAAGTGGTCAAGGCGCAAACCAACAAGGTGCGCCTGGCCCGTCTCAAAGGCGAACTGGTAGATCGGCCACAGGCCATCGCCCATGTTTTCAAGCTGGCGCGATCCGAACGCGATGCGTGGCTCAACTGGCCCGCGCGCATCTCAGCACAGATGGCAGCCAAGCTCGGCGTCGATCCTCACACGATGCACATCGCCCTGGAGGCAGCTGTGCGTGAGCACCTGCAGGAACTGGGCGAGATTCGCCCAAAGGTGGATTGATGGACATGGACTACGAAGGCGCTGCCGAGATCGAACGCGCATGGCGTGAAGGACTGACGCCCGACCCGCTGCTCACCGTGTCCGAATGGTCGGATCGCCACCGGATGCTCTCCAGCAAGGCGTCTGCCGAGCCGGGGCGCTGGCGCACCAGCCGCACGCCGTACCTGAAAGCAATCATGGACTGCCTGTCGCCGACCTCAGCGGTCGAGCGCGTGGTGTTCATGAAGGCGGCGCAGCTTGGCGCGACAGAGATGGGATCGAACTGGATAGGCTATGTCATCCACCACGCGCCCGGACCAATGATGGCTGTGTGGCCGACGGTGGAGATGGCCAAGCGCAACTCCAAGCAGCGAATCGATCCGCTGATCGAGGAGTCGTCCGCACTGGCTGAACTGATTGCACCGGCGCGCAGCCGGGATTCCGGCAACACCATCCTGGCCAAGGAGTTCCGGGGTGGCGTGCTGGTGATGACCGGGGCCAACAGCGCGGTCGGGCTGCGCTCAATGCCGGTGCGGTATCTGTTCCTCGACGAGGTCGACGGCTATCCGTTGGACGTCGAGGGCGAAGGCGATGCGATCTCGCTGGCCGAAGCCCGTACACGCACCTTTGCTCGGCGCAAGATCTTCATCGTTTCGACGCCGACGATCTCAGGGGCGTCGGCTATCGAGCGCGAGTACGAGGCCAGCGACCAACGTCGCTACTTCGTGCCGTGTCCGCATTGCTCGCACCGGCAGTGGCTGCGCTTCGAGCAGCTGCGCTGGGACAAAGGGCAACCGGAAACCGCTGCCTACATCTGCGAGTCGTGTGACACCGCGATTGCCGAGCATCACAAGACGTGGATGCTGGAACACGGTGAATGGCGCGCGATGATCACCGATGGCGCGGGCAAGACGGCAGGCTTTCACCTGTCGTCGCTGTACAGCCCGGTGGGCTGGCGCAGTTGGCGGGAGATTGCCGCTGCCTGGGAAGCCGCCGTCAGCAAGGAATCAGGATCAGCAGCCGCCATCAAGACCTTCAAGAACACCGAGCTGGGTGAAACCTGGGTCGAGGAAGGCGAAGCGCCGGACTGGCAACGGTTGGTCGAGCGCCGAGAGGACTACCGCGTCGGTAGCGTGCCGCAAGGCGGTCTGCTGCTGGTCGGCGCGGCCGATGTACAGAAGGATCGCATCGAGGCATCGGTTTGGGCCTTCGGGCGCGGCAAGGAGTCGTGGCTCATCGAGCATCGCGTGCTGATGGGTGACACCGCCCGCGACACGGTGTGGAAACGCCTTGCTGAAATGCTGGCCGAGAGCTGGACACACGCCTCGGGCGCGGCGATGCCGCTGGCCCGCTTCGCACTGGATACCGGGTTTGCCACGCAGGAGGCCTATGCCTTCGTGCGGGCCTGCCGCGATCCGCGTGTGATGGCGGTCAAAGGTGTTCCGCGCGGCGCAGCCTTGATCGGCACGCCGACCGCCATCGATGTCTCGCAGGGTGGCAAGAAGCTGCGCCGTGGCATCAAGGTGTACACGGTGGCAGTCAGCATCGCCAAGCTGGAGTTTTACAACAACCTGCGCAAGAGCGCAGATGTTGGCGAGGACGGATTGACCACGGTGTTCCCGGCCGGGTTCGTCCATCTGCCCAAGATCGACGCCGAGTTCATCCAGCAACTCTGCGCGGAGCAACTGATCACCCGCCGCGACCGCAACGGCTTCCCGGTGCGCGAGTGGCAAAAGATGCGCGAGCGCAATGAGGCACTCGACTGCTACGTCTACGCCCGCGCGGCCGCATCGGCGGCGGGCCTAGATCGCTTCGAGGAACGCCACTGGCGGGAATTGGAGCGGCAGCTTGGGGTGGCCAGTCCGCCACCCCCTGAAACAACAACCGAATCGATCAACGAGGCCACCCAACGCGGTGGCCTCGCTGTTTCTGGCAACCGCAACACTGGTCGGCGCGTGATCAAAAGCCGCTGGCTGTCCTGACATCCCAAGGAGAAAAAATGAGTCTTGCTACCCGTATCGAAAGCCTGGTCATCCGCGTCGCGCAGGAATTCAACGACGTCCGCGCCAAGGCGGGCAACCTGGCCAACCTCACCACCACCGACAAGTCGAATCTGGTCGCGGCCATCAACGAACTGAAGGCCGCCGTGGTGTCCTCGGCGGTGATCGACGATGCGCACATCGCGGCCACGACCACGTACTCGTCCACCAAGATCGTCTCACTGCTCGATGCGCTCAAGACTGAGATCTTGGGTGGAGCCGATGCCGCCTACGACACGCTGGTGGAAATCCAGCAACTGCTGCAGAACGGCACCAGTGGTCTGGATGCGCTGCTCACCGCCGTAAACAACCGCGTGCGCTTCGATGCGGCGCAGTCGCTGACCGTAGCCGAACAACTTCAGGCTCGCAGCAACATCGGCGCTGTCGCCGCCAGCGATGTCGGCAACACCGATACCGACTTCGTCGCGGTCTTCGTAGGCGCGCTGGTCTGATGAGCCTCGCATCGCGCATCAGTGCGTTGGCAAGTCGTGTCGGGCTTGAGGTCAAGACCAAGATCGACGCCACCCACCCCGGCTTGGCCCGGGCGTGGGTGTGTTTCGGCTACATCGGCAGCCAGATCGTCGTGCGCTCGTCGCACAACGTGGCCAGCGTGACTCGGACGGCAGCGGGCCGCTACCGCGTGACCTTTGCCGCTGCCATGCCCGATGCCAACTATTGCTGGACGGCGCTCGCCCGCAGCAGCACCAACAGTGGCACGCAGCGCATTGCCATCGTGCGATCCACCTCCGACCAGAAGACAGCCCAGTACGTCGACATCAGTTGCGCCACCACGTCCGCATCGTTCGACGACTCCTCTGAAATCAACCTTACGGTGTTCCGCTGATGGCCTACACACAAGCACACCTCGACGCTTTGGAAGCGGCGCTGGTTAAGGGCGAAAAGCGCGTGACCTTCGGCGACAAGACCGTCGAGTACCGCAGCGTCGATGAACTCCAGGCCGCCATTGCGGCGGTCAAGCGCGACATCTTCGAGCAGGCCGTGGACACCGGACTGTGGCCTGGTGCGCCGCGCCAGATCCGCGTCAACACAGGCAAGGGGTTCTGAACATGCAATGGTTTGACCGAATGCGCAAACGCATCGGCATGAG
>JAHRYN010000002.1:0-418483 GCA_020621405.1 Betaproteobacteria bacterium | reverse complement strand
GGCTTCATCACGCGCCTGTCCCCCGAGGACAACCTGATGGGGGAAGGCTTGCCGGATGCCAGCGGAGCAGCATTGGCCGGGCTGGAGCCGGGCACGATGCAGATCCTGGAGCCCGGCGAGGACGTGAAGTTCAGTCAGCCTGCCGACGTTGGCGCGAGCTACGCCGAATTCCTGCGCATGCAGTTCCGGGCGGTGGCAGCGGCGATGGGCATCACCTACGAGATGCTGACCGGCGACCTGACGCAAGTGAACTACTCGTCGATCCGGGCCGGGCTGCTGGAGTTTCGTCGCCGTTGTGAGGCTATCCAGCACGGCGTGATCGTCCACCAGCTGTGCCGCCCGATCTGGCGTGCCTGGATGGAGCAGGCGCTACTTGAAGGTGCATTGGCTCTGCCGCAGTTCTCCGAAAAGAAACGCGACTACTTCGCCGCCAAATGGATTCCACAAGGCTGGCAGTGGGTCGATCCCAAGAAGGAATTCGACGCGATGCTGACCGCCATTCGCGCCGGGTTGCTGTCTCGCTCAGAAGCCATCTCGGCCTTTGGCTACGACGCCGAGGACATCGACCGCGAGATCGCCGCCGACAACCAGCGTGCCGATGAGCTCGGACTGGTCTTCGACTCCGACCCGCGTCACGACAAAGCGCCCCAACCATCGGCATTGGGCGCTCCCATGAATGCGGTCGCCACGGTGGCCATGCCGCAAGACCAACAGGACAACTGACATGCAACTCGTTCATCTGGCGTCCCGCCTCTACGGGACGCCGCTCCTCATTGCGCGTCCCAAACTCGACGTGATCCTCTCCGTACTGGGTTCCCGCATCGGTTTGCCCGATCTGGACATGGCCATGCCGCTGCCCATGCCGCACCAGAGCGCCACATCGGGTCAGGCGGGTATTGCCGTCATTCCGGTGGTCGGAACGCTGGTCAGACGTTCGATGGGTATCGAAGCCGCCTCTGGTCTGATGTCCTACGGCGAGATCGAAGCCCGACTAGATGCCGCGCTGGCCGACCCGCAGGTTGCGGGCATCCTGCTCGATCTGGACTCGCCCGGCGGCGAGGCCTCGGGCGTGTTCGAACTGGCCGAGCGCATCCGCTCCGCCAGCACCATCAAGCCGATCTGGGCGCACGCCAACGATGCTGCGTACTCGGCGGCTTTTGCCATCGCGGCAGCCTGCCAGCGCCTGACGCTGTCGCAGACCGCTGGCGTCGGGTCGATTGGTGTGATCGCGCTGCACGTCGACCAGTCGGTGAAGGACGCCAAGGACGGCCTGAACTACACCGCCGTCTTCGCGGGCAGCCACAAGAACGATTTCTCCCCGCACGAGCCACTCACCCCCCAGGCCACCACCGCGTTGCAGACCGAGGTGGATCGCCTCTACGACATCTTCGTGAATCAGGTCGGGCAGATGCGCGGCCTTGACCCGGATGCCGTGCGCGCCACCGAGGCGGGGCTGTTCTACGGCGAGCAGGCGGTGGCAGCAGGTCTCGCCGACGCCGTGATGCCGCTCGAACAGGTGATGACCGAATTCACCGATGCGTTGGCGGCCAAGCAGCGGCTGACACAGCCCGGCGTGGCCCGCGCCTCGCCGCGAAGTCTGTCCACGCAGCCCATTTCAAGCCCGCCCCGAAGCAAACCTTTCACCCTGGAGAACACCATGACCGACCCAAAAAACGACCACGACAACCCAAACGAACCGACCGACACCGACCCGGAGGGCGACCAGCCGCAGACCGACAGCGATCCGCAACCGACACCTGCTGCCCAAGCAGCACTGGCGCAGTCCTTCGCCAGTGGGCGCGGCCAAGCACAGGCCATTGCAGAGATGTGCCTGATCGCGGGCCAGTCCCAACGCACGGCGGAATTCCTCGCAGCAGGCTTCTCGGAAGCGCAAGTGCGCCGCGCCTTGCTGGATGCCCGTGCCGACCAACCCGAAATCGCCTCGCGCATCACCGCCGATGCAGGAACCAGTCAGCGCCCGGAAAACAGTCCGGTGGTCGCTGCCGTCAAGAAACTCACCGCCAAGGAGTAAGCCATGCCCACTGTCACTCAACCCAAGAACCTCGGCGACCTGCTGAAGTACGAAGCGCCGAACCTCTACTCGCGCGACCAGGACACCGTCGCTGCCGCGCAGAACCTGTCGCTGGGCACCGTGGTGGGCCGCGAAACAGCCACTGCCAAGCTCAAGGCAATCGACCCGAACGCCACGGACGGTACGGAAATCGCCGTTGGCGTGCTTGGCAATGACGTCGATGCGACGCTGATCGACCGCGAGGACGCGATCTTGATCGCCCGCCACGCCATCGTTGCGCGCGGCGCATTGGTCTGGCCGACCGGTCTCACGGTTGCGCAGAAGGCAACTGCCGTTGCCCAACTCACCGCCCTTGGGGTGCTGGTGCGCGATAGCGCCTGATCCCGTCCCGACGATCCATCTCACTCCCCCGAAAACCCGCCACTGGCGGGTTTCGTCATTTCTGGAGATCCCAAATGCAGAACCCCTTTGAAAACCCCGGCTTCTCGATGGCCAGCCTGACGGCCGCCATCAACCTCCTGCCCAACCGCTACGGGCGGCTGGAGCAACTCAACCTGTTCCCGGCCAAGCCGGTGCGCACCCGGCAGATCATCGTCGAGGAGTACGCCGGTCGTCTGAACCTGCTGCCCACCCGCGCGCCCGGTTCGCCCGGCACCGTTGGTGAACGTGGCAAGCGCAACCTGCGTTCCTTCGTGATCCCGCACATCCCACACGACGACGTGGTGCTGCCGGAAGAAGTGCAAGGCCTGCGCGCCTTTGGTTCCGAAACTGAGATGGAAGCCATTGGCGGCGTCATGGCCCGCCATCTGGAGACCATGCGAAACAAGCACGCGATCACCCTGGAGCACCTGCGCATGGGCGCACTCAAGGGCAAGATCCTCGATGCCGACGGCAGTGAGCTGGTCGATCTGTTCGACGAGTTCGACATCACCGCGCAATCAGTGTCCTTCGAGTTTTCGACGGCGGCCGACAACGGGCAAATCAAGAGTGCCTGCCTGGAGCTGCTTGGACTCATGGAGGATGGGCTCACGGGCGAGTTCTCGACCGGCGTGCATGTGTTGTGCTCGACCGAGTTCTTCCGGGCGCTGACCACCCACAAGGAGGTCAAGACCGCTTACCAGAACTGGCAACAGGGCGCGGTGCTGATCAACGACATGCGCTCGGGCTTCAGCTATAGCGGCATCACCTTCGAGGAATACCGGGGTCAGGCGTCCTTTGTGCAGGCCGACGGCACGCTGGGGTCGCGCCGCTTCATCGCCGCCGGTGAAGCCCATGCATTCCCGGTCGGCACGGTGGACACCTTCGCGACTTACTTCGCGCCAGCGGACTTCAACGAGACCGTGAACACCATCGGCCAGCCGCTGTATGCCAAGCAGGAGCCGCGCAAATTCGACCGGGGCACTGATCTGCATACGCAATCGAACCCACTGCCGATGTGCCATCGCCCGGGCGTGCTGATCAAGCTGATCTCTGCCTGATGGACGTCGCGACGCTGTACGAAGCAGCACGCAATGCCGGATTGCTCACCGTCGTCACGGTGGCGGGCAACACGGTGCACTGCGCCTTCCGCGCTCCGGACGAAACCGTGCTGGATGGTTTCGCACTGTCGCGGGACTACCAGATCGACTACCCGGCGTCCTGGTTGACGCTGGCTGCCGGGGACACGGTCGAGGTGGCAGGCAACACCTATCAGGTGCGCGACGTACGTGCCATCGGCGACGGCACCGAGCGTCGCGCCTCGCTCTCCCAACTCTGAGGAACGCCCCATGAACTCCATCCGCGAGCGCGTCTTGCGGGAGATTGTCACGCGCCTGGCATCCGCGATTGCCCCGACGCTGGTGCTGCGCATGCCAGCCGTTCCGGTCACTCGCGAGGCCAGTCCGGCGCTGCTGCTTTTTGTCGATGGCGACAGCATCACCGCCCACGCCAACCACCTCGTCGACCGGCTGTTGATCGTCCGGCTTGCCGTGGTGGCACGCGGCGCGGATGCCTTCGACGTGGCCGACCAGGCGCTGGTCGCGGCCCACGCGGCAATGCTCGCCGACCCGAATCTGGGCGGTCTGGCCATCGCCGTGCGCGAGATCGACTGCGAATGGGAGTTCGACGACGCCGATGCCGGGGCCGTCGCGCTGCCTGCCCGCTACGAGATCCGCTACCGCACCCACGCCATCGACCTCACCCAAACAGGATGAACACCTTATGCAAACCCTCTCCATCGAACTACTGAAACCCCACACCCACGCAGGCAAGCGCCTCGCCGTGGGTGATCGCCTTGATCTGAATGACGCGAGCGCTCGTTGGCTGATCACGCAAGGCACGGCCAAAGCGGCCATCCCCGCCACCGATTCCAAACCCACCCGCCGTGATGCCACGTCCGGTGTTTCCACAACTGCAGCCACCCAAGGAGACTGAACATGGCTTACTTTTCCGGACAAGGCCGCGTCTACATCGGCGCACGTGATGAACTCGGCAACCCTGCTGGGCTGACCTTCGTTGGCAACGTGCCCGAGCTGAAGGTGTCGCTGTCGGTGGACACCATCGAGCACCAGGAAGCGCAGTCGGGCCAGCGCCTGACCGACCTGCAACTCATCAAGACCAAGAAAGGCGAGTTCGCCTGCACGCTGGAAGAGCTGATCGCCACCAATCTGGCGTTGGCGCTCTACGGCACCACGACCACGATCACTCCCGGTACGGTGACCGGCGAGCCGCTGCCCAACCCGGTCACGCCGGGCAGTCTGTACCCGCTGACCATGCAGAACGTATCGGCCGTGCAGATCCAGGACTCGGATGCCACGCCCAAGACGCTCCCGGCCAGCCAATACAGCGTCAATGCCAAGCACGGTTCGCTGGTGGTGCTCGATGCCACGTCGGGCGGCCCGTACACCGAGCCGTTCACCGTCGACTACGCCTACGGCGCGGCGCAGAGCACGGCGATGTTCACCCAGCCGCTGCCCGAGCGCTGGATTCGCTTCGAGGGGCTCAACACCGCCGACGGCAACCGCGAGGTGGTGATCGACCTCTACCGCGTGGCCATCAACCCGGCCAAGGAGCTCTCGATCATCACGGACGAATTGCTCAAGTTCGAGCTGTCGGGCCAGGTACTGGCGGATCTGACCAAGCCGGTCGGTGGTGATCTCGGTCAGTTCGGTCGTCTGGTGCTGCTGTGATGGACGGCTTCAAGACCTTCCCCCCTGAGCCTGTGGTCGTGACGCTGTCCGGCACCGCGCTGGAACTGACGCCGATCCGGCTGGGTGAGTTGCCACGGCTGCTGGCCGTGGTGCGCCCGCTGGCCGAGGAAATCACCAGCGATCCGGACTGGATGGCACTGCTGGGGCGGCACGGCGATGCCGTGCTCGACCTGCTGGCGATCACCACCCGGCGTGAACGCGCGTGGATCAACGACCTTCAGCTTGCGGACGCCGTGCAACTGGCCGCCGCCGTGTTCGAGGTCAACGCGGATTTTTTCGTGGCGCACGTCGTGCCGAGCATTCAGGGCGCAGCCCAGCGACTCGCGCCGACGCTGCGCTCACTGACGAACTCGGGTGGGACGCTGCCGTCGCCCGCTTGATCCGCGCCGGTCACCGCCTCGGTGACTTGATGGGCTACACGCTCACACAGGCGCAAGCCTTTCTGGACACCGACGGACAGATCGAGCGGCAGCAACTGGCCCAGCTGCTCGGCATTCATGCCGTGGCAGCGCAGGGCGAGAAACGTGGCATCGAACAACTGCAACGCGATCTTCTGAAGGACTGAGCCATGCGTCTCTCGCTCACCACCACCGGCCTGCTGGACCCGCGCCAGCTGGCGGCGTGGGGTGCGGAGCGGCGTCGTGCCATCCACGCTGCCGTCGCCAAGGGCATGCAATCGGGCGGGCGTGAAGTGCGTGACGCCGCGCGATCCGAGATGCGCAGCGCCTTCACCGTCAAACGCAACAGCTTCATCTCCTCGATGGGCGTGAAGGTATTCGACAAGAAGTCGGAGCAACTGCCCGCCTTGCTGGTGGGCAGCAAGATTCCGTGGCTCGGCCTGCACGAAAAAGGCGGCACGGTGAGCGGCAATTTGCTGATACCGCTGCTGCCCGGGCGCATCGGCCCCAAGCGCTTCAAGGCGGTCATTGACGGCCTGATGCGCACGGGCAATGCCTTCTTCATCGAGAAGAACGGTCGCGTGCTGCTGATGGCCGAGAACATCAAAGAGAACGCCGGGCAGCTCAACCGCTTCAAGCGTGCCGAGCGTGCCCGGACTGGCGCAAAACAGATCAAGCGCGGCCAGGAAATTCCCATCGCCGTACTGGTCAAGCGCGTCGATCTCAAACGACGACTGAATCTGGCGGGTGGCGTGCAACGCGCACTACCTGCCTTGGCGCGAGCGATTCAACAAGAACTGGACAAAGTCTGATGGCAAGCAATCGTGCCCAAATCCTGATCAGCGCCGTCGACCAGACCAAGACAGCCTTCGACTCGATCAAGCGGGGCTTGGGCGGCCTCACCGATACGGCCAAGAACGTCAATGGCGTGCTGGCCAACCTCGGCGTGGCTGTCTCGGTGGCAGGTCTGACCGCGATGGTGAAATCGGCCATCGACACTGGCGACGCGCTGGACGAGATGTCGCAACGTGTCGGTGTCAGTGTCGAAACCCTGTCGGTATGGAAACCGGCAGCCGAGCAGTCAGGCGTCTCCGGCGAGTCCTTCGAGAAGGGCCTGCGCAAGCTGTCCACCACGATGCTGGAAGCCGCGACCGGGTCGGAAGATGCCGCTCGCGGATTTTCTGCGGTGGGCGTCGAGTTCAAGAACCAGGACGGCACCCTGCGTGCCACCGATCAGGTGCTACTGGATCTGGCCGAGCGCTTCAAGGCCATGCCCGATGGCGCGGAGAAGACTGCGCTGGCCGTGCAACTGTTCGGCAAGTCAGGAGCGGAGCTGATCCCGTTTCTGAATCAGGGGCGCGACGGCATCAACGAGCTGGCTGCCGAGATGCAGGCGCTCGGCGTGCAGATGAGCAGTGAGACTGCAGCACAGGCTGGCAACTTCAACGATGCGCTCGACAAGCTGAAGCTGGCCACCACCAGCATCGGCAACCAGATCATCGCCTCCTTGCTGCCCGCCCTGAACGACATGGCCGGTGGCATGGTCGAGTCTGCAAAGCAAGGCGGCACATTGCGCGCGATCCTGGATGGCGTGGTGCTGGTGCTCAAGACCTTGGCGCTCGGTGCCGCCACGGTTGGCAAGGCCTTTGTCGCCTTGGGCGAAGCCATCGGTGCCGGTGTGGCGGCGGCGGTCGAAGCGCTCAAGGGCAACACCGACGGAGCGAAGGCCATCATTGCCGACCTCAAAGGCAATCTGGTCAAACGGCTGGATGAACTGGCGTCCTTCCGTGACAGCCTGTTCGATCCCAAGCCCATCGAGGTCAAGGCACCCAAGATTCAGGCAGATCCAGAACTGCTGCAGCGCCTGACCAAACCCAAAGCCGTCAAGCCAGCGCAGGACACGACCGGCGCGCAAACCACGCTGATGAAAGCGCAGCTGGACGCCGAGTTCGCGCTGCTCAAGGATGGACTGGCCCGGCAACAAACTGCGCTGGATGCAGCACTTGAAGACCGTCTGGTTTCGGTGCGCGACTACTACACGCAGAAAACAGCCATCGAGCAGCGCGAGGTCGATGCCGAGATCGCGCGCAAGCAGCAGGAATTGGCCCGCAGTCAGCAAGTCGCCACCACGGGCAAGTCGGAAAACGACCGCCTGCGCGCCAAGGCTGAAGTGGCCAAGGCGGAAGCCGACCTCATCACGCTCAACAACCGGCGCACGGACATCGAGCAGGCCAATGCGCGCAAGGCAGCACAAGCCGAACGTGAACTGGCTGATGCCTTGGCGCAGGCGCGAGAGGAACTGGCACAGATCACCGGAACGGCCACAGATGCCGACCGGCAGGCTGCCATCGAGCGCAGCTACCGCGACCTGCGGGCGCGACTGGCTCTCGAGGCCGATGCCGACGGCGTGTCGCTCGTTGACCGGCTGATCAACGTGAAGGCTGCGCAGGCCAATCTGGCGGCCTTGGAGGCCCAATGGCGGCAGGTCACCGAGCGTCTGCGCAATGCGCAGGAGGCCATTCAGACCCAGCAGCAGGCTGGGCTGCTAACCGAAGCACAAGCCCGTCAGCAGATCGTGGCCTTGCAACAGCAGTCGGCCACCGAGATGGAGCGCCTGTTGCCGACCATGCAGCAAGCTGCGCAGGCCATCGGGCCGGATGCGGTGATTCGCGTGCAGGCGTGGCGCAACGAGCTGGATCGCACCAAGCTCACGGTCGATGAAATGGCCCCGCTGTGGAACCGCATCGGTGAGAGCTTCGGCGGTGCGCTCAACGGGATGATCACCGGCGCGCAGACCTGGCGCAGTGCCTTGGCGAGCATCTTCCAGCAGGTGGCCGACGCCTTTCTGCAGCAGATCGTGATCCAGCCGTTCCAGCAGTGGATCGCCATGCAGGCTCGGATGCTGGCGCTCAAGCTCGGTTTCATCCAGCAGGAGCAAACCGTCGATGCTGCGGCCAGCGCAGCCAAGGTCGCCCAGAAGACCACCGAAACCACCGCCGTGGTGTCGATGGATGCCGCCAAGGCGGGAGCCGGGGCAGCGGCGTCTCAGGCGTCCATTCCCTACGTCGGGCCAGCGTTGGCGGTGGCCGCGATGGTAGCCATGGTCGCCGCAGTCATGGCGCTCTTGGGTGGCATCAAGAAATTTGCCGCAGGTGGTCTGGTCTCCGGTCCGGGCAGCGCCACGTCGGACTCGATCCCGGCACGCCTGTCCGCAGGTGAATACGTCGTGCGTGCGGCCGCCGTGCGCCAAGTTGGCGTGGCCTTCCTCGACTCGCTCAACGGCTTGTCGGCAGGCCCGCGCTTCAAAGGTGGTGAGCTGGCCTTTGCTGCCGGTGGTCTGGTGCCGGAAGTGAAAGTGCCACCCGCGCAGCCGCAGATGAACCAGGCGGTGCGCATCGTCAACGCGGTCGATCCGGGCGTGACGCACGACCACCTGCAGTCGCCTGCCGGAGAGAAAGTCATCGTCAACATCATCGGGCGCAATGCACGGGCCATCCGTGCGGCGCTGCAAGGGTAAATCTCATGGCACTTCTGTTCATCGACGGTTTCGATCACTACGACCCGCAGGCCGTGGACAGCTTTGGCGATCCGTGGCTTGCGCGTGGCAAAGCGGCGTATCTGTCACCGCAGGCCATCCGCATCAATGGCCGTCGCCCGTCCTCCTATGCCCTGCGTTTGCCGGAAGGCTCGGGTGGTGGCTACGTCAAGAACCTCGACGCCACCAAGACCAGCCTGATCGTCGGGGCAGCCATTCGCGTGGTGCCGTACCAGAACACCTATACCGAACCCTTGCTGCTCGGCGTGCGCGATGCCAACTCGCAGGTCGCACATTTGGTGAAGATCGGCGAGGACGGTCGGCTCAAGCTCTACCGCTGGCAATACGGCTATGACCAGCTGATCTCCGTCTCAGTCGCCAGCGCTCCGGCGCGAGGCTGGCACTACATCGAGTTGCAGGTCACACAGGGCACCAGCAACGGCATTCTGTCTGTGCGTATCAACGGCATCCTGGCCATCCAAATGACGGCGCAGAACACCATCCAAGGTGGTGGCCAACTGCTCACGGCATTCGTCGGCGCGGTCCCCGGCCAGACCTGTCCACTCACCATCGATGTCGACGACTTCTACATCGCCGACACCAGCGGCACGATCAACAACACCTTTCTTGGCGACGTGCGCGTCGATGCCTTGCTGGCTCAGGCCGATGGCGGCCTGAACCAGTGGACGGCCAGCCCGGTCGGCACAGCCGCATGGGAAGCGGTGAGCGATGACGATGAGGCCACGGCAATCAGTGCGGCAAGCAGCGGTCTGCGTCAGTCCTTCGATGTCGAGCCGCTGCCGGTGATGGCCACGCCCGCCATCTATGGCGTGCAACTGACCATGCTGGCGCGCAAGACCGACGCCGGTCAGGGCAAGGTCAAAGGCCTCGTGGTCAGTGGTGCGCAGAGCGCCGTCAGCCCCGACATCATTCTGCAGGAGCAACTGGCGTGGCAGAGCACGCTGTTCGAGCGCAACCCGAACGGCAACGTGCAGTGGACGGAGGCCGCGTTCAATGCCGCTGAGTTCGGCGTGGAGTCGGCATGACGGATCGCGTCGTCGTTCAAGACATCGCGGAGGTTTCCAGCAAGCCGACGCCGGGAAGCGAACTGCCCACATTCCAGAGTGAGGTGCTCTCGCGCGCCACCTTTGGGGCGAGCGCAGCCCGCTTCACGCCGGAAACGGCTGTGGCTCCGCTGCCTCCCAATCTGGCGGCCAGTCTGCTGGCGGAATCCTTGGCAGGCCCCTGGCCACCCATCGATACACCGACCTTCTTGGTCGAAGTGCTGCGCCGAGACACGGCCTCGAGCGCCATCGTCGCCACTGGTATGGATGCCTTTGGCGACCAGCCTTGGCCGGATGCACAACGCGGCGTGTTTGCCTTCCGCCACGATTGGATGGAGCCCCTCGTTGAACGGCTGGAGTGGCAGACCAGCGTCACGCGGCTAGCCAGCGGCAACGAATCCCGTCAGGCACGCCGACGTGTTCCTCGGCGCTGGCTCACCTACAAGGTGGGCAATGCTCGCCAGACCGATGCGCTGGTGGCCGACTGGCTGGCCGATCATCTCGGTCAAATGGCTCTGTGGCCGCTGCCGCAGTACGCGGTTCACCTGACCGAGTCCTGCGAACGTGGCGCACTGGCGCTCAATGTGACGGAGGCTGACGGGCGACAGTTCGGGCCGATCTCAGCGAATGTGCGCCTGACGTACGACGGGGTACAGGGCTGGCAGGAAATTGAGGGCAATGGCCGCTGGATTTTGATCATCGCCGCCGATGGCTGGCAGATCGCGCAACTCAGCAGTGTGGAAAGCGACCTGCTGTGGCTGATGGAACCTTTGGCACGCGCCGCAGCCGTGGGCAGCACCGTCATGCCCTTGGTGTGGGGCAAGGCCATCGACCCGGCCGATCTCACGCAGTGGGTGCCGGGCATGGTCGGCGGCAACATTCCCACGCAGATCCAGCCTGCACCATTGCCCGACCAGGATGTCCTGGATGACCCATGGCTCGACGAGATCCCGATCTGGCCGGATGGCAACTGGCGTGACGATCCGACGGCCACCGTGCAAGCCACGATCACCCGCCAGGACTTTTCGCCTGCAGATCCGTGGGTGCGCCGGGACGATCCGTGGTCGACGACGACTTTGCAGCGGCGCTATTTGGCCAGCTCACTGGATGAAATCGAAATCTGGCGGGCGCGGTTGTGGCGCACCCAAGGCCGTCTGGAAGCGTTCTGGCTGCCCGATGGCTTGGCCCCGATCCTGTGGGTGACCGACGAAGCCGATCCCGAAGATGGCTTCCTGCGCGTGGATGGCAAAGACATCTCCGCGTTCTGGCATCGCCCCGCCGCCTGCTTGATCGTGCATCCGGACGGCTACCGGCAGTACGCCCTGACGGCGACCTGCCATCTGGATCATAGCGGTGTGTTGGTGCTGCGCTCGGGCCTCGACGACTGGGTGCCCGAAGGCAGCCGCGTCATTCGTCTCGTGCGCTGCCGCCTCGATCACGACGCCATCGACTTGTACTGGCACAGCCCGACGTTGCTGGAGATCACCCTGACCGCGCGCCAGTTGCCCGAACCACGCGGCAATGACCGTCAAACCTACGAGGGAGAGTAAGCACGATGAGCCAGAACCCATTGCTGGAAGTCGAGCTATACGCCTTCGCCAGCGAAAGCGCGCAGTTCTATCTGACGCCGCACGAATTCGACGTCGATCTGGACGGCAATCTGTACGCAAGCCTGCCCATCGAACGCAACGAACTGGCGCTGGGAGCTGAAGCTGCGAAGGCTGGGCTGGATCTGAAACTGCCGCCGAACTGTGATTTGGTACGCCATCTGCTCGCCAACTCGCTGACCGGCGACACCACCTCGATCACCCTGCGTATCGGACGACGAGACACGTGGGGCGACTACTGGTGGATCTCAGGTACGCGCTGGATGGGCCGGGTGCTGGGCGTCGAAGTCGCTGACGATGTCGCTCGCGTTCGCTGCGAGTCGGCGCAGGTCAGTCTCAAGCGAATCGGGTTGCGGCGGCTCTACAGCCGCAAGTGTTCCCACGTGCTGTATTCAGCTGCCTGTGGTGCCTCACCCATTTCCGCCAGTGCCCTGGTGAGCAACAGCAATGGCCGCAACGTCGATCTCGACGGTGGCACGCCCGGCAGCGTCAGTGGTGGCTTGGCCGGTGGCTGGCTGCAAACCCCGGAAGGTGCCCGCCACATGATCGTCAATGACTACGGTGGCGGCGTCGAGTTGCTCTATCCGGTAGCCATTGAGGTCGGCACCGAAGTGCTGCTGACGGTCGGTTGCGACCACAGCACGGCCACGTGCGAGTCGCGCTTCGGCAACCTCGACAACTACGGAGGCTTTCCCGCCATCCCAAGCAAGAACCCGTTTTCGACCGGCGTGTTCTGAATCCCTGGAGAAATCGCCATGTGGTACCTCGTCGTCATCGTGGTGGCGGCGCTGGTTTCGGTCGCGCTCGCCCCGAAACCGCCCGAACCCAAACCGGCGTCCCTGTCCGACGTCGATGCCCCAACCGCAGAAGAAGGCCGACCGATTCCCGTCGTGTTCGGTACCGTGCTGCTGCGCGGCTCCAACGTCGTCTGGTACGGCGATCTGGAAGCCGATCCGATCAAGAAGAAAGGTGGCAAGAAATGACCACGCAGACCGTCATCACCATCGATCACGTGCGCGCCGTAGGCCTGTGCGTGAACGGCACGCGCACATGGTTTGCGCGTCACGATCTGGACTTCCGCGCCTTTCTGCGGGATGGCTGTGACGCCGACACCCTGCTGGCCACCGGCGATGCAATGGCGCAGCGGGTGGTCGAGCACGCCCGCAATCAGTCCAGCCAGCGGGAGCACGGCTGATGGGTGGCAGCAGCAAATCGCAAACCGTTGGCTACCGCTACCGGATGGGGCTGCATCTAGCCCTGTGCCAAGGGCCGGTCGATGCCGTGCAGGAAATCCAGATGGGCGACCGGCCAGCGTGGGGTGATGCCGACCGTGCGCCGCTACCGAACGGGCATGGGCTGACCAGTCTCTCCATCAACAAGCCCACCCTGTTTGGTGGTGACGAGCGTGAAGGCGGCGTCGTGGGCACCATCGATGTGCTGTCGGGCCATGCTGGTCAGGGGCGTAACGACTATCTGATGAGTCGCCTTGGGCCAGCCATTCCGGCATTCCGAGGCGTGCTGTCCTTGGTGGCGCGCAAGATCCTGTTTGCGGCCAACAACCCGTACATCAAGCCTTGGGCTGTGCGGGTGCGTCGCTTCAATGCCGGTTGGCATGACCATGCCTGGATGGGAGATTCCGAAGTCCGCATCTGGGATGAGGACGAAGGACAGGAGATCAGCGTCGGCATGAATCCGGCGCACATCCTGGTTCAGTGCCTCACCGATCCGCACTGGGGCATGGGCTATCCGCAGAGCACCATCGGCTGGAGTTTCTGGAATGCGGCATGGGCTTTGTCGAGTGAGGGCTTCGGCCTCAATTTGATCTGGACGCGCCAGCAGCCCATCGAGAGCTTCATCGGCCAGGTCATCGACCACATCGGCGGCATCCTCTACACCGATCCGGAGCAAGGCACGTTTGAGCTGAAACTGCTGCGCGACGACTACTGGATCGACAGCCTGCCGCAGTTGGGCCCCGACGAAATCGTGCGGCTGGAACGCTTTGAACGCGCCCAGTGGGGCGAGCTGCCCAACGAGCTGACCGTCGTTTACACCGACTGGCAAACGGGCGGTGAAGCCACCGTCACGGTTGAGAACCTGGCCGCCATCCAGTTGCAAGGCGGCGTGATCAATCAGCGCCGCGACTACCCGGGCGTCAACTACGGGCCGCTGGCTGCCCGGCTGGCCTTGCGTGACCTGCGAGCCTTGGGTTCACCACTGGCCCGGATGAGTCTGACCGTGGCGCGCGACACGCTGGAACGTGCGCCGCTGCCGGGCGATGTGTTCCTGCTGAACTGGCCGCGCTTGGGTGTAGAACAGATGGTGGTGCGCGTCACCGGCATCGACACCGGCACCTTGGGCGCGGCCGAGTGGCGCATCGAAGCCATGGAAGATGTGTTCGGGATGAGCAACACCGTGCTGTCGCCCCCGCCACCGCACGTCGATGAGCCGACCATCGAACCTTTGCCGCCCGCCTTGGTGCTGGCCGTCGAGGTGCCGTATTGGGAGCTGGCCCGGCGCTTGTCGCGTGCAGAGCTGGCCTACCTGACCGTCACGGACACCTATCTCGGTGCGCTGGCCGCCGCCGGTGGCTCGGGGCAGCTGAATTGGCAATTGGCAACCGGCGCTTCAGGCGGCGACCTCACTGCCGTGGTGGGCGAAGACTACGCACCACTGCTGACGCTTGATGCAGCCTTGCCCGCCAGCGAGGCCGATGCCATCGGCGTACCGGTGACCGCCATCAGCCAACCAGAGCGGCTGGCCGAGGGAGACTACGCCTATCTGGTGGATGCCAGTGGGGCGATTGCAGAGGCCGTCGCTGTCCTGGCCTTCGATGCTGCAAACGCAACCATCGATCTCGCACGTGGCGTGCTCGACACCACACCTCAGGCACATGCATCGGGGACTCCGCTGATCGGTGTCGGTGAATGGCTGGCATCCGAAGGTGCGGAGCGCGCCCCAGGCGAATCGGTGTTCGTGAGTGCGATTCCTCGCACATCGACCGATCAGGGCGATCCTGTGCTGGCCGCCAATGGGCAGCCGATGGCGCTGACCGGTCGGCAGGCTTTGCCGTATCCACCTGGTCGCATCCGACTCAATAGCCAAACCGAGCCTGCCGTGGTGGCCGGTGATCTCACCGTCGCGTGGGCCCACCGCGACCGCACGCAGCAGACCGCCTACATCGTGCAGCAAGACGAAGGCGATATCGGTCCGGAACTAGGTGTGACCTACACGGTGCACATCCGTAATCGCAACAACGTGCTGGTTCGTACTGAGACGGGGCTGCTTGGTTCCGCCTACATCTGGACGGCAGCAGTGGCCGCGCTGGATGCCGGTGCGCTGGGCGACCGCATCACAGTCGAAATCAGTGCCGAGCGCGATGGTTTGAGCAGCTGGCAGCCGCAGGTGCGGGTCATGGATCGCGCAGGCTACGGCCTGCGCTGGGGACAGTATTGGGGAGGTGTGTGATGGAAGCACGCATTGATGTTCATCTGCTCACCCTGAACGAGCCTGCCGAATGGCGGGAGGCCTGCATCGCCAGCCTCGAGGACGCACAGATCCAGTTGCACGTTTTGCCGGGCATTCCGGGCCGCATCGGTGAGGCACGCGCGGCAGGTTATGCGCAAGGCACGCTGCCACTGGTGTCCTTCGTCGATCCCGACGATCTGTACGAAGCCAGTGCCTTCAGGCAACTGGCCGATGCGTTGGACGCCTGCCCGCAAGCCGTGATGGCCTACACCGACGAGGCGCTGACCGACGAAAGCGGCCAGGACCTCGCCGTGCGGCGTCTGGCCTACAGCCGCTGGCAGCACGCGAACAGCGCCAGCCATGTGCACGGCCTGATCGTGATGCGTCGATCTGCCGTAGAAGCCGTGCTCAAGGAAACCACCGACCTCAACAACTTCGCCGACTGGCTGCTGACCCTGCTCGTAGCCAAGCGGGGCGGCGTGCTGTACCTACCCATCGTTGGCAGGCACTGGCGACAGCACCCGCATCAAAGCCACCGCACAGGCGACCCGGACGCTGTCCGGCGAATACGTCAAACCATCGGCCAAGCATCGAATCTCTGGAGATAAACCATGTCATCAACCGACCCAAACCTGGGACTCAATTACGGCTGGACGCTCGGCGAAAGTGGCTGGGACACCGGCATGGACGCCAACCTCAAGCGCCTCGGCGCGGTGGTCGGCCTGTCCGTGAAAGACCGCGACCTGACCACACCACCTGCCAGCCCCGCCAACGGCGACCGCTACATCGTGCCTGCGGCTGCTACGGGCGTGTGGGCAGGCAAAACCAACCAGATCGCCGTGCGCATCGCCGATGCCTGGGAGTACCACGTGCCAAAGATCGGCTGGCTTTGCTTCATTGAGGACGAGGCCAAGCTCTCGGCCTACAAGTCCACTGGATGGAGCGCTGGCCTGGCCATCTGATTTCCCTTCCTCGTACCCACCAGAAACCCGCCCATGTGCTCACGCACTGGGCGGGTTTCGCATTTCTGGAGACTGCTATGACCGAACCCGAACAACAACAGCCTGCGCTCGTCGAGAACATGCTCCTGCTGAGACGCGAGGACTTCGACGAACTGCTCGACCGCGCCGCTGAACGCGGGGCCGAGCGTGTCCTGACCCACCTTGGCCTGGAAAACGGCCACGCAGCACGAGACATCCGTGAACTGCGCGACCTGCTCGAAGCCTGGCGCGATGCCCGCCGTACCGTGTGGCAGACCACTGTCAAGGTCATCACCACCGGCATCTTGGCCGCGCTTCTGGTGGGGGCCGCCATCAAGTTGAAACTGATGGGAGGCCCGCAATGATTGAGACACTGCTTGGTGGCCTGCTCGGCGGGGCCTTCCGTCTCGCGCCTGAAATTCTCAAATGGCTCGACCGCAAAGGCGAGCGCGGCCACGAATTAGCGATGCAGGACAAGGCGCTGGAGTTCGAGAAACTGCGTGGCGCGCAGCGAATGTCGGAAATCGGCGCGGGAGCCGATGCCGCGTGGAACGTCGGAGCCATCGAAACACTGCGAGAAGCCGTTCGCACGCAGGGCGAAAAAACCGGCGTGCGCTGGGCCGATGCCCTGTCTTGCAGCGTTCGCCCGGTCATCACCTACTGGTTTATGGCCTTGTACTGCGCCGCCAAGACGGCCGCATTCGCGGCTGCAGTGACTGCAGGTGCTGGCTGGGGCACGGCCATCCTGCATGCCTGGACGGAGGCCGATCAGGCGCTATGGGCCGGGGTGCTGAACTTCTGGTTCCTCGGGCGCGTGTTTGACCGGGTGCGGTCGTGATCGAGGTGCCAAAAGCAGCCATTGAGCTGGCCAAGCGCTTCGAGGGATTCGAACGCAGGGTGAAACGCGGAATCGAGATCACCGCCGTTCCCTACATCTGTCCCGCTGGCTTCTGGACGATTGGTTACGGGCACCTTTGCGACCCCAAGCACCCGCCGATTAGGGAGGCGGAAGCCGAGGTGTATCTGGCGCGCGATCTGGAGACCGCACTTGCGGCGACGCTGCGCTACTGCCCGGTGCTGGCCACCGAGCCGGAGGGGCGGCTCGCGGCCATCGTGGACTTTACGTTCAACCTTGGCGCGGGGCGGCTGCAGACATCAACGCTTCGGCGGCGCGTCAATCAGCGGGACTGGCTTGCGGCTGGACAGGAACTACGGCGCTGGGTGAACGGCGGCGGGAAGATACTTCCAGGTCTCGTCGCCCGACGAGAGGCGGAGATCACCTTCCTGACTGCCGGAGCGGTGACAGGCATCTAGACTCGAAGAAGTGCAGCAGCCCCTCTACTGGCTCGTCATGGATTGTTCCAGCAACCCGGGCTCTGCGAATCGAAGAACGTGAGCTTTGTGTCAGGCAAGGACCGGCCAGCAGCTTTGAGCACCTGGTGGCAGAACGCCTGTTGATCTCCGTCTGGTTGCCCAGTGAACACTGAGACAGCCATTCGTTTCGGCGGATTCGCCGAGATGGCATCGAGCACGTGCTGATCCCTTTCGTCAAAGCTCCAGCCATACACGACCAGACTATCTCCGAGGCTGGGCAAAACCTCTTCATACACGTTCGTCAGGTACTGGCTCCGACGAATCGCGGCAACTTTCTGCTTACTGGTTCCTTCGCTAACGAACACGGGCACGTAGTTCCCGGACGACCACCTGCGGGTGATCGTGTCGAGCAGGTCACCTGCGGCTCCTGCGCCCACAGAAATCTTTGTCTCATCACCCAGGTAGTCGCGTGCAACTGCAAGACTGCCGTGAGGATAGAAAACCAATGTTGCTCCTGCAGCGTTTCCATAGGGCCGCCGCAGATACTCCCAATCTGTCTGGAACTCCCCGTCGTGAAATGCGTCTTTAAACCAACTCCCGTTCGCTGAGTTGAACAGCAACATGGCCCAGTACAGGGTGAGGTCGTAGTTCAAGCTGACGACAGTCGGAAACACGCTGGCAAACGCACCCACCCGCTGTAGGTCGGCGGCAACATCGGCATGTACCGGATGCACGTTGTGCACAGCTTCGATCAATGCTGTGCGTACTTCCGCATAGGCTGCAGAGATGTCGGCCGACGGAGTTCCCAAGGCCACGTTGACGTGCTCGGCATACCAGCATGCGAGCAGAACATGCTCAAAGTCGGTTGTCCCTAGCCTGGCGAAAACTGGCGCGGTGGTGGCGAGTAGTCCTTTTGCATCAGCAACGCCATGGAGTGTCGGGTAAGCGAACTCTTTGTGAATAGCGATGCTCGCGCCGTTGCCAAGAAGAATGGCACTCCAGCCTTCCGTTTTTATGTTTTCCCATGTGTCGATTGCGATCCGGTCCATGCTCTTTAGTGGCCTGTCACTGGCTTGATTGGGTCAACAAATCGCAGCAGCTGCGATCGCATATCTGCCGCCGAAGCAGTCAGATCTACGGTAGCGAATCGAATAGGGTTCCCCTGGATCACCACAGTCTCGTCAACGCTCTGGCCGATCGCTGGATGCAGCAACAATCCACTGGCGCAATCGGCAAGCGCGTCATCGCGCCCAACCTGAGAACGCAGGTAAGCGTAGATCTGGTAAACGTAACCACTGCGCAGGGTTTCTTCACGGTACCAGCCGCTCGTCACGATCGACGTGAACTTGGTGTCGATGACGATTCGCCGTCCTGAAGGCGCGTGGTCGAGCACCACGTCGGTTCGCATCGTCGGCAAGATCTTGTCAATTCCCGCTGTCTTCTGTTCGATCTGCCAGCCCAGCGTACCGCCACACCGAACCCGCCACCCCTGCGGTTGCAGTACCACGTCATAGAAGCCGCCTACGGCCTTCTCGAACAGTCGTCGGACCCAGGTGACCTCGCGATCTGGAAGCGTCAGCACGTTCGTCCCGGCCACTTCAGTTGGCAAGGCAAGATCAAAAGCCAGCTTCGCCGCAGCCACCATGAATCGGTCGTCCGCGTCGTTGCGGCCAAAGCGATCGGTGCTCATCTGCGCACGAGTTGGCGCATCGCCGGAGACACCCATGGCCTTCATGCCGCTCGCAAGTGAGCGGCACCGATGAGACACGTCCTCCCTACGCACAATTCTCGAGATGGTCTCCAGTGCCGCACGGACAAAGCGATTGCGTGGCGTGTCGATGGTCAGCTCATCAAATCGACAGGCCACCAAGCCACGATCCAGCAATCGATGCCGCTCCGTATTCAAGACATCGATCCGGCCGCGAACGCGGTTAAGGACAGCATCCCGAGAGCGATAGCCCAGATTGAGGCGGCGGCGCTGCCTGACTTCCACTGCGTGGGCTAGGATCTCGGCGACCAGATCGGGGATATCGTCAGGGTTGTCCTCCAGACCAACAGTGCCGATGCCGCGAGTGCGGAACAATTCCGACGCATAGAGCATCAGCAGCCACAGATTGCGCACCGGAATACGTCCGATGTAGCCATCTGCGTCGACCGACGCGCTCTCGACTTGCTCCGCTACCACACCCATCACCAGCCCTGCAGCAGTCGTGCACACGCCTTCTGCGCTTCGTCAGGAGCGTCAAACCAATATTCATCGAGCAGTGGCCCGATCTCGGTCTCGACCACCTGCTGGAACCACGTTTTCGTGTCCCCGGCCTCCAGCCTATGGGCGGGCGTCACGTAGCTATGGCCGATCCGGAACTGCTTTCCAAGCCGAGCGTCAGCCGCGATCTGGTCATTCAGCTCAGCAATCCTGTGCTCGATATCCGCGACCAGAGCCGGATCGACGGCGCACTCCTTGACCACCCAATCCCGCCACGCGGTACCAAGCCTTGGTTCCAGTCCCACGAAGGCGAAACGCCGACGCAGCGCGAGATCGACCAGGGCCAGCGACCTGTCGGCAATGTTCATCGTGCCGACCACGTAAAGGTTCTCCGGTATGTGAACGGGGCGGCGTTTTCCATCCGCATCCGGGTAGCACAGCTCCAGTGCCTCGTTGGGCGTGCGCTTTCCTGCCTCTAGCAGCGTCAGAAGTTCGCCGAAGATCTGCGCCGGATTACCACGGTTGATTTCCTCGATCACCACGACGAACTTCGACGAGGGGTTCTTCGACGCTGCCTTGATCGCTTCCATGAATACGCCGTCAGCCAGCGACAATTTCCCCTCGCCGGTCGGCCGCCATCCTCTGACGAAATCCTCGTAGGACAGGTTGGGGTGAAATTGCACCGCGCGGACCTTGCTTTCGTCCTTCTGCCCCATCAGCGCAAACGACAGGCGCTTCGCAAGCCACGTCTTGCCGGTGCCTGGTGGCCCCTGAAGGATCAGGTTCTTCTTGGTACGAAGGCGGTCTAGGAGGCGATCGATCTCGTTGCGTTCAAGGAAGCATCCGTCCTTGAGAATGTCGTCGATCGAGTACGGCACGATCGGCACGGCAACTTGAACGTCCTCTGGTGCAGTTGCCTCAGAGGCATCGTCGCCATCATCGGCGTCCCCCCCGTCGCCTTCGCCGACTGGAGATTTCTCATCGGAAGGGGCCTTGTACATCCATGCTTCTAACGAAAGCTCAGGATAGGAATGGACCGGGTAAGCAGTCTCCTGGAAGCGCGGCTCCAATACATCCATCACGGCAAGGTAGTCTGCCGAATTGCAGCGTCTCTTCGGGCCGTGCAGACCAATCGGCACGCCGAGCTTCTTGCTGACATAGAGCTGAGAGTTGTGATCAAGGCTCAGGAACGCCCAAGGCCTGATCCAGTACAGGCCGAACGTCAGATTCCATGCAACGCCTCGCCGACCGTTCGCGCTGTCGAAAGCCTTGGCGAACTCCTCGCGGGCAAGGTCATCGTCGGTATCTGCGTACGCGATGCCCGCTGCGAAGACACCCCAAAGCGCGTCAATGTGGTCGGTGGCGCGATTGATCTCGAATGGAAAGTACCAGGACTTCAAGTTGTTCAGCAGCGGGATGCCTTCGAACGTCTCTGGAACCGGTTCGTCGACGCCCAGGAATTTGGCCAACTCGGTCGCGATGATCTTGCGGTTGGAGTCCTTGATGCCCCGATTGAACAGACCCATCGTCGTGAACGGGCAGATGTCCTTCACGAAGCCCGTAGTACCGTCTGCATACTTGTCCTCTGCCAGATGGCCGAGTCCGTCGACGCGAACGGAGATCTCCCGGATTCCCTCCACAAGGGCTGCCCTGTTGGCGCGATAGGTGAGCAGCTTGTCCGCGATTGCTTCATAGAACTTTGTCCAGCCGAAGCGATGTTTGTCGGGTGCCACCGTCCCGAATCGCTCCCGCCAGTAGGGCGCGTTTCGGAAGCGCTCGACGTCCTGCGGCTTATTGTGGAAGGCGAAGCCGATCAAACCATCGGTCATCCATTCACCAGGCAGAACGCGCCACACCGTTCCCCGGTGGGTATAGAAGTACCACTCACGCACCGGTTCGATTTTTGTCCAGTCAACCTTGACTCGTTGGCCATCATTCAGGTTCTCAGTGATCGTGCCAATTGCCTTGATCGCCATCACCGAAACTGCTTGTCCACGGCTGTCAAAGGGCAGCCCATGCTTGCGTGTGTAGGACGACTTGATGGCGATCTGATCTCCTGGTCGCATCGATCGCACCACGTCGAGATGCTTGTCCTCGTAGCCGTTCTCCCAAATCCCCTCGGACAGAAAGCGTGGCAACTGATCGTCCGTGCCCCCGTAGCTTGCGCCAACAAACCAGCTCGCCTGTGCGCTCGAGTTCTCTGTTTTTGTGTTCATGGATGTCCTCAGATAGTGCTGCGCAATGCGACGAACTGGTTATTCGGACCCTCAGACCGGATGTCGAGGTGCGGGCAATTCGACACCAAGTAGGCCAAGGGCCTCGTCAAGCTGAACGGGAAGAGGACTGACAACGATTGCAGGCTGTTCACCGAGACGGGCTTGCCGACGTAGCGCACAGCCGCCTCGATCAGCCAAACGGTGAGTTCGTCACTGTGGATAGGTGTCGGTGCAAGGCGGATGACGCGCTTGCCTTTCTCGACTCGCTCGACCGCGCCCCAGCTTGCTTGTGTCTGGATGACCATATTGGTCATGCGGCGCGTGCCTTCGCGTTCGCCGTAGATCTCGCTCATGCGGCGATGCACTTCCGCAGCAGCGCAATCGTCTTGAATGGCTGACAAGCGACCGACCAACTCTGCCACCTTCCCGAAAAACGGGTAGCAGGCCACGGCCACCCCCCAACACAGCGCTGGAATGGGCGTGTCCGGCTGGCTTTTGTAGAGGGCCGCCGCCCGGTCGGCGAAATCCACCAACTCGGCGCGTGGCTCCAGCCACAGCCGGTTCAAGACGGTTCGTGTTTTTTTCTTGGCTTCCACGCCAAGTTCGGCTGCGTCGAGCAGTGCATTCAGATCATCTAGCCCAGCTGTACCCGCACGAACCCGCAGTGCCGCAGCCGCCCAATCAAGCTGAATGAACCGATCGAACCCAATCTGAGGGGCTGATGTATTCATTCGTTTCCAATCACATATTTAACTTGCACAAACGGCACGATCAGCTCTTCAACCGAGATGCCACCGTGGACGACCACCTGCTCGCCATCAGGAACAAAAGCCGTTCGGCCACCTGCGAATAGAGGCATATAGCCCGCCGGTAGTCCAGCGATGTCCAACTGCACTGAGTTGGTATTCGCCGCTGCGGATTTCGCCAACAACGATTCACTGCGATACACGCGCACCCGTTCTCCACGGGCTTCTGGAACATCCCCTTCGGACGGACGCCCCATGCCAACAGCTTCGACGTTGCCGTGATCCGCTGTCAGATAGATGTGAAAGCCTCTGTCGAGCAGCAACGCAAACAAGCGATCGACGAAGCCGGTTTTCAGCCAGTTCGCGATCCACAAGGCCACATCTTGTTTGGATCGCTCTTTGTGCAGCCGGTCATCCACCTCGTCGACCACTAACCCGACCACCTTGGGCCTACGGTCGTCCAACGCCGCTTGCAAGGCATCCAGTTGTTCAACCTGCCGCAAAGAGCGTTGGTAGAAGATCTCGCCCGGCTTGATGCCTTGCTCCTGCCAATAGGCCTTCCACAGGTACTCTTCTTTGTTGGTATGGCCGATCGATTCTTCGAATTCGCGCGGTTTACGGCCAGAGAACATGGCCTGCCGTGATACCGAAGTCACAGTGGGGAGCCACGCGAAGGATGTACCTTCATCAAACGCAAAGCGCTTCGTTGCCTCGACCAACCGCTCCCGAATCTGTACCCACTGATCCAAGGCCAAACCGTCGAAAACCAACAGAGCGATCTTGTCGGCTCCGATCGCTTTCCGCCGAGAACTCAGATAGTCGGGGATGCGATGCACCATCACCGGCCCGTTGTGGAACGACAGCGTGCTCAGATCCGCATAGTGCTTGGCCGCCACCCACGCCTGTATCTGCTCATCAGACTGCTCCTGCAGCGTCTTCACGAGCGCATGAACGTCCTCCATGGCTTCCGTGCCATGGGCATTGCCCAGATCGTGCACGCGCGCGAGGATTTCGCCGTACTGCTTGGCGAATTCACTCCAGGCTTTGTGTGTGGCTGTCGCGCCCGGGATCGCCTCAATCAGCTTGGCAATCCCTTTTTTCACGAAAGCGTTGCGTGCCTGTGGGTCCTGAACAATCCCGGCCTTGATCCAGCCTGGTGCCCCTGCTGGCACAAGCTCAACAGCCAGCGGGTGCAAGGAGCCATTCAAGAACATCGAATCAACGATGGACTGCACATCGGAGTGCGCAAAGGGAATGTCGACCTTGGCCACGTAATCGGGTGGCGGTGGTTCGCCAATGCGCGAGCCTTCCATGCCCAGATTCGCCAAGTAGCGATGCCATGCATCTTGGACCACGCGCAGCAACGCACTCTTCGAGGACAGCCACGTCGCCACAGGAAGACCTGTCAGCAACCCCTTGCTCTGGATGATGCTGGCAGCGTGCTCGGCAAATACATGGGGCAGCGCACGATTGGCAAAGTGCATGCGCAACACATCACGCCAGAAATCGCTCTCCGTGCGGATGCTGGAGCGGGGTGCCAGCTGGTAGATCCGCTCCAAGATAAAGTCTTTAGACTCGTTTTCACCGCGCACACCTTGCAACTCGCTGTCGTGCGCCTCCAGCAAGGCGGCAAAGTGCTCAGGCTCAAGCTGCTTGACCACGTTGTAGGCCAAGCGCGGAAACAACTGCGCCAAGCCCAGACTCACGACACGCCCATAGTGTCCAATGTCCCAAGGCAGTTCATTGGGGTCAGCGCCGCGCCAGTGCACGACCACAGCGGGTGTCGAACCCGGCTCGCCACGATCCCATGCCGTTCGATAACGCTCTTCAAACTCGGCGCGGAACACGAACGGGTCTTCGTACAGCATGACCTCGAAGCCACGGCTGCGCAGCTCGGTAAGCAAACGCTCGTCCAGCAAGACGTCGTCCGGATCGCAAGCCACCCACAGCCGATCGAGATCAGCGGTAAAGCGGCTGAGAATTCGTTCAATCCACTGGCTCATGTACTTTGTGTCTCCCTCACGCTCCCACCGGGTTGCACCTCGGCGGAGACGCGTACCATCATGACCGCATTCAGATCTGGGACGCTGGCCGCAGCTTCTGCCAACGCAGCCAATCTGGCGTCGTGTTCTTGTTGCAGGCGTTTGCGGCGATGCTCGCGCACAGCAGGCAGTCCGATGCGGCCGATCGCCTGTTGCCTTGCTTCAAAGGCATAGTCAGCACGCTCCCGCTCTTCTTGCAGTCGGGCCCGATGCGCATCCAGCAACTCGGTAAAGATCCGTTCGCCTTGGGCTTTTGCCGCCGTCAGTGCCGCGCCAAACCACTTCACTGCATCTGCTGTGCCGCTAACCCCGTGCACAGCCACCGTTTCAGTCAGCAGCAAATCCCACACGCGTTTGGCCGTCGGCACAAAGGCGCGCCCCTCTTCGTTGGTGAAAACGGGCAAGTAGCGTTTGCGGTTCAAGCCTTCTGCAGACAGGCTGATTTCCCACAGTGACCAGACGCCACTCACAGAGTCAGGCAGGCCCGTTACCCGGATCACTGGCAAGGGTTGGCCCGCCACAAAGCGAGGTAGTTCGCTGATCACTGCGCGAGCGCGCGGGTCTTCCAGCGTCACCCACTCGATCTCTGGGTTCTCATCAGCGGTGCGCGCGTCAAAGCACACCTGTGCGGCTTCGCTCCCATCCGCCCACGTCACATGCCACGCCTTGCCCACTTTGGTCGCCGCGCCGCCGCGTGCGGCCAAGCCCGAGGTGATGGCCCGTTCCAGCCAGAACTGGGCGGGGTGGTCGCGCCACTTGCGGGCATCGTCTGCTTCCAGCGAGTGCGCGTCCGACAGCAACTCGCTGCTTTTCTTCGACTCAGCCAAGGTTTCGCGCAACTGCGAAACCACCGCATCGCATTCCTGCTCGATCGAAGCCGGGTTCTGCAAACCGTGCACGAACAGTTCTTCGAACAAAGGCTCTGCTTCCGCAGAGTCCATCACGTCAGACGCCTTGTCCACACCGAACTGCTGGGCGATCACTTCCAGCTTTTCTTCCAGCACCTGGCGCACTCTGTGCTCCACGGTGTCTTCCAGCACAAAGTTGATGGCGCGCACCACATGCCGCTGGCCAATACGGTCGACACGGCCAATGCGCTGCTCAATGCGCATCGGGTTCCACGGCATGTCGAAGTTGATGATGATGTGGCAGAACTGCAGGTTCAAACCTTCGCCGCCAGCATCCGTTGAGATCAGCACGCGCACATCCTGAGAGAACGCCTTTTGTGCCTTGGTGCGGGCATCCAGATCCATGCCGCCGTTGAGGGTGGCTACCGAGAAGCCACGGCTCTCCAGGTAATTGGCCAGCATTGCCTGGGTCGGCACAAACTCCGTGAAGATCAAGACCTTCAGTGCCGGGTCGTTTTCTTCCTGCTGCAGCTTGTAGATCAGCTCCAGCAAGGCTTCTGCCTTGGCATCGGTGCCCGAAGCCTCGGTCTCGCGGGCCAGGTCGAGCAGCATTTCCACCTCAGACTTTTCCAGCTCCCAGCCAGTAGCCTGCATGGCCAAGTCCACTTGCGACTGGCCGTCCAGATCGGCCCAGTCTTCCTCGCTGGTGTTCTCAAACAAGGAGGGTTGCGCCTGAGGCTCCTCCAGCAGCGCCATGCGTTTTTCGAGTGTGGTGCGTATGGCTGCCGTGCTGGACGTTACCAAGCGCTGCATCAGAATCATCAGGAACCCGATGTGGCGCTGCTTGGCAGCCATTGCCTGGTTGTAGCCGTGGCGCACGTAGTCGGTCACGGCTTCATACAAGCGCTGCTGTGCGTTGTGCCGCGCCTGCCAGGCCACCGCTTGCAACCGGGTGACACGCGGTTTGAACAGGGGTTGGCCATCGGCATTTATCGACAAGCGCTTTTCGGTGCGAATCACAAACGGACGCACGCGATCGCGATTCACGCTGCTTTCGTCCGGGAAGGCTTCGCGATCCAGAAGCTGCATCAAACGCAGGAACTGGTCGGTCTTGCCTTGGTGCGGTGTAGCCGACAGCAGCAGAAGATAGGGCGACGCCTCGGCCAGCGCTGCCCCCAGCTTGTAACGCGCCACCTGTTCGGTGCTGCCACCCATTCGGTGGGCTTCATCTATGATGACCAGATCCCAGGATGCCGAGATCAGGTCTTCAAAGCGCTCGCGGTTGTAGTTGTTGAGTTGTTCCAGACTCCAGCCACGCCGACTCTCCATTGGTTTGACCGAATCGAGAGAGCAGATCACCTGGTCGTGCATGCGCCACAGGTTGTCTTCATCCCCCTGGTTACCACTGCGCCATTGGCGAAACGCCGCCAACTCCGAAGGCTCGATGAACTGCAGATGCTCACCGAAGTGCAAACGCATTTCAGCCTGCCACTGGCGCACCAGTCCCTTGGGTGCGACCACCAGCACGCGCTTCACCCGGCCCCGCAGCTTCAATTCGCGTAGCACCAGCCCGGCTTCGATGGTTTTGCCCAAGCCCACCTCATCAGCAAACAAATAGCGAATGCGGTCGCGGCTGATGGCGCGATTCAGTGCGTACAACTGGTGCGGCAGCGGCACCACGCTGGACTGGATGGGCGCGAGCAAAAGGTTGTCTTCCAGCGCATCCAGCAGCTTGGCCGCCGCTGTGGTGTGCAGGATTTCCTCTACCGTGGGGCGAACACTCTCGAGCGACGCAAGGTCTGCGGCACGCGCCCGCACCACCGCATCCTTGGCGGGCAGCCAAACGCGGTAGGTACTCTCGCCCCATACTTCTTGCCGGTCGATGACCCGGCACGACGCAGCCTGCCGCGTCAGCCAGCACCAATCGCCAACATTGAAGCCGCCGCCTGCCACGCTCAGAGCCCGTCCTCGGTGCGGGTCAAAGCCATGTCATACAGGGTGAGCAGCTTTTCGTCTTCCTGTAGCGTTTCCTCTGGCAGTTTGTTGGCGATGTTGATGATGGTCTGGTACTCCTTGGCTGCCCAAGCCGCCCGGAAACCAGCTCGCAGCACTTCCAGACGCGACTCCTTGATCTTGCGACCGGTGAAGGCCTTGTAGGCCTCGAACTCCTTGAGCAGCGCCTTCTCGCGCTTCTTCTCCAGGTCCTGCGCCTTATTCGGGTCGGGCACATACCAGCGATCTTTCGCCTTGGCGATCAAGCGCGGATCGTCTTTTTCCAATCCGCGCAGATCCTTGAAGTTTGTAGATAGCAGACTATGGATCTGGCTGGGCACTTCCCCGGAACCGTCGTACTGAATGAAGTTGCTTTCAAGCAACTGGGCCAGCTCAGGGATCACTTCGCCTTTCTTCTTCGCGGCTCCAACGATCGGAATGTATTCCGTGTGGATTTCAGGATAGGTAGACGGTTTGCGCTTCAAGAAATTGCTGAGCCAATCGATCGCACTGCGCTCATCCGACACAAACAGCTCCATCGCGCGCACCTGGGGAATCTGCTGGCGCTTCTTGTCGTACTCCACGGCTTGGTCGGGCAAAAAGTACATGCCGTCGCGCTCGGCAAAGCGCTGCGGCAGTTCAGCCAAAAACTCTGGCGTGGAAAGCGGCACCATTACGCCGTGACGAATAAACCAAGACGCCATACGGTCGTAAATGCGGCGTGGATCGCGCTCAACGATATTGACCAACTCAGGGAAGTCACCTCCGGTGACTTTGACGGCAGGCAACTGTTTCAAATGTGTCTGTACGAAATCCCACGCTGATTCAACCGTCGGCCCATGTTGATTGAATCGATCCTCAAGGCCACCGTTGGGCTTGTAGGCCGAAATCACCAAATCCTGCTTCACCGCTGTGGTGGAAGTGACCTGACGGTAGCTGCCTTGCACCTTGTCGAGTGCCGTAACCTCTGCCACAACAAAGCCCGCTTGCTGCAATGCGACTTGGATTGCGTTCCAGACCGCCGCCTTGCTGTTGGAGAAAACCACGGTCATCCAACGACCAGGCTTCAATACACGGTAGTACTCCGCGAAGCAGCGCTGCATCAGGTGCTGGTACTCCGGAAGCGCCTTC
This sequence comes from Betaproteobacteria bacterium, assembly GCA_020621405.1. Taxonomy (GTDB): domain Bacteria; phylum Pseudomonadota; class Gammaproteobacteria; order Burkholderiales; family Rhodocyclaceae; genus Methyloversatilis. The sequence goes on along the minus strand of JAHRYN010000002.1, from coordinate 389,719 downwards.
TTTTTGAACTTGTCGACGATCGCTTCAGGCATCGCGTCCGTCGTTACGTGATGCCAGGACTCGACAAGGAAGTTGAGGTCGGCGTAGTAAATGTTTTCGCCAAAAGGTGGATCGGTGAAGATGTAGTCAATCGATGAATCTAGTGTTGGGATTCGTGCAGCGGTACCGGTCGTAACTGCTGCCCGGCCGGATTCGGTTTTAAAGGCCTGGAACGTTTTTGCGAGGCGCCCAAGCTTTCCTTCAAGGATGTACCAGGGGCTGCATTCGGCATGTTGCGATGCGACGTAGTACACGCCTGTGAGGTACTGGTTTACCTGTGAGAATCCGGTCGGCCTATACCGGTTCAGCAGTGACGCAGTCCAAAGCGCCTGCTCGACGAAGAAGATGAGCATTTGCCGTGTGCGTGCATCAGGCTCGGCCTCTGCCTTCCTCCAAAGCGCCGCCATTGCATGGGCAGAGCGTGGCAGAAAGAAGTGGTGGATGCACTCGAACCCTTTTGGCTGAATTCGCGAGCCGTGGTACATCTGCTCGATCGGAAATCTGGTTGTCGGAAGACCGTTCGGGAATGGCAGCGCTTCTATGCGGTCGAGCACGGCAAGATCAAATTGATCGGGGACCTTCTGACGCCGTTGTCCGCCCACGTCATAAAAGATGATTGATGGTCGGAACTTGACGCGCTTCCACGGCAGGCCGGTGGCGGGGTCGACCCGCGATTCCATTACTCGATCGAGGTTGTCCTTGTTCAGATCCGCGCCACAGTGTGGGCACGGAAACGTACCTCTTACCTGCTTGCTGTCATCGTCAAGGGCCTCATCAAGAAAGTTGATCTCACCTGCGCAATGTGGGCAGGTGAAAATCTCACTCCAGACGGTGTACTCGACGCGTCCTTTCGTCTTTCCATCTTTGTCCGTCGTCTCGTACATCCAGCCAAGCTCTTGCTGGACGTCCTTAAGCAGCTTCTTTCCCGCCTTTGCGAAGGCCTCGACGTCAAACGGCAGGTTGTAGTTCGCTGCGATGAAGGTCGCGGCAGGCGACAGGTCGTTGAGGATGGCTCGGCGCGAGCCCCACTTGGGCGCGGCCTTGCCTTGCTTCTTCCATTCCATCTCCACTTCGTGACGGTACGCAGCAGGCGCTGATCCGCACCACTGCGCCGCAACACCTGTCATGCCCGAGCCACCGAAACCGTCCAGCACGATGTCGCCCGGTTCCGTGTAGTGCAGGATGGATGGCACGATGGCCAAGTGCGGCACCTTGGTGTGATACGAGTGCGCCTTGTAGAGCGGGTCCGTCTTGCCTACCGACACGTCAATGGTCTGCGGCTCGCGACTGTATTTCACGCTCGGGTCGTATGGCTTGCCATAGTGGCGCACGAAGTCTTCGAGGAAGGGATTCGGACACGCGGTGTAGTACGGTGGGTCTGACATCGCCAAGATGGCCTCGTCCGTCCCTTGCGGGAAGCCTTCGATTTTGCGGAATGCCGGATCTTTGAGTTTGTCAGCCAGCAATTTCAGGAAATGCTCGCGGCGCGCGTCCTCGCTCGGGAACGTCTGGCCCAAACATTCCACCGGGCCGGATGGCTTGGCTGAGTCATTAAAAAGGGAGCTGGGTGATGTCATTGTTCTGGTTCCTGTTCGGTGGCAGGCTTACCCTGCATACGCAGGGTTTTGAGTTTCACGCCGGTATCGGTGAGCACATACTGCTGTTTGGAGGAGGTGGGCTTGTCCGGTACTGTCATGCGGATCACGCCACCGGCCAGCAATGGCTCCAGATGATGGGCCTTGAAGTGGGGGCGCTGCTTGTATCCGGAAATGTTGAGCAGTTCGCTGAGCGTTCGCGGAGTGTCGGTGTGCTCAACAATCAGCCATTGAATGGAGCTCAACTGAACAAGTGCCTGGACTTGTTCAGTCACCTCCGGCGCGACTTGTACAGTGACTTGTTCAGTCGCCGCCCCTTGTGCGGTAGGGGCTGTAACAGGTTGATCTTGCAGGGCTACAACTGCGCCGGACGGCAAGAACCTCTGCCTCAGATGCTCCGCCAAAGTGTACAAGTGGGCACCTTCAGTCAGCGGTGCTAGCAAGGCTTGTACGGTAAGTCGCTGAACAAGCGCCAATGCAGCCGGTCCAGACAGGCCGGTTAGGCCTTTGATGTCCGCCAAATCGACCTGCCCTTGACGGATCAGGTAAGCGAATACGGCTGCCTCGTGCTCCGACAAGCTCATGCCCAAGCTGGCTTGAGCCAGCAGTTGAGCCTCGCTCAACAGCTTTTCTTTGCTTAAGCGAATGCGAAAACTTTTTTCGGCTTTGTTGTTGTCAATCTCGGGCGGTACGTAGCCCAATTTACGCCAGCCTTCAAAAATTGCTCCGACGCCGGTACCACCTTGATCGGACAAGCCAACGCGACGAAAGGCACTCACGATGCTCGGATTGCGAACCTCCTTGTCGCCCGGATCAAGTAGCTGCTCTGCTGAGGCATAAGCATCGCCGGGGTTAAAAAATTCGGCGCAATCTCGAAACAAGCGAATCGCAGGAACGCGTGTGTGGTCACCAAAATCTTGGTGGATTAGCAGGTTGATCGCTGCTTCGCGGAAGGAGATGTAATCTGGCGGATCATCATCGCGGCGCAAAGTTGCTGCATCCACCGAGAACGGTCGATCACTGTGCTTGAAGTAAAACTCAATGACCGATTGCCAGGCTTTAATCAGGTTTTCTTCAACGGTAACGCGGTCAGCCCAACGTACGCTTGGTGTGTATTCGTCTTTCTTGTAACGGTAGAGCTGTAGGTCAACCACCATGCGTGGCAGAACCTGCCTCACGTACTCGTCGGCTCCGAGAACCAATATGGCCGCACGCGTTGGTAACAACACTCCGCCACGCTCAATGACAAACCCCCATTTGCGTAAAAAAGTGGCGTTGTCTTGCGTGCTGCCTTTGCCAGGGTTGCTGATATCGAAACGCTTGCGATACCAATTCACCGAAGCCTCGTCAAAGCACTGGTGAACATCCAGATCCAGCGGCTCTGCATCAAAGCGATCCGATGCGGCATCCCGCATAAAGCGCTGCAGCTCGTCGCCCGTGCAAGTGTCGTCTCTGCCGCCACGGCGGACATAGGATTTCTTGGGATTGCCATCGATGTACACAGGCTTCTCACTTCTTTGTGCTTCTGGCACATAGAAAACGATAACCATGCCTTCATCAAGGCTGTGTATCTTTCCGTCGACAGGGAGAAAGATGCTGATCTTGTTCTTGTCCCTTATTTGACCCAAAAAATCATTCTGTACTTTGTCGGCATCAACCACGCCGGATACTGAAAAGGTTCCGTTCTGCTGTTTGACGCCAAATACAAGATAACCCCCTGCCGTGTTAGCGAAGGCGCTCACTGTCGACAACGCGTCCTTGGGTACCGCCCAAGCCGCTTCCTTGAATTCAATATCGTTCCATTCAATGGAATTCAATCGGTTGAGGAGTTCATCGCGATTCATAGTCACTCCACGATGAAACGCAGTTTTTCGGGGTCTTCCTTGCCCTTGCAGCGCTCTTTCAGGAAGGCCTCAAACCGCTCGCGCACATCCTTGAGCGTGGCCGGTGAACCGCCCAGCAGCAGCGCCTGCTTGATCTCGTCAGCTTTGACCACCACTTTCTCCAAGCCCACCAGTGCCATCTGCACGGCGTTGGCAAACTCGCTGGTGACCGGGTTTGGCAGCGTGCGTGAGGACAAAAAGGCGTTGATTAGCTTCTTGCTGGCGTCCGGCAGCAAGCCGAGACTTTCCTGCGTGAAGGGGTCTTCCAGGTTTTCCAGCAGGGTTTGCTGCCAGTTCGCGACAAGCTGATCCAGATCGTCATCCAGCTTGTGCAGCGCTTTGGCTGCAGGGATGCTCAGCTCCAACTGCTCGGCAGAGGGGCGGTACTGGCAGTGCGGGCACACGGCGACCGTGTTGAGGGTGGGTTCGTCCAGCGCGGAGCAGCTCTTGAGGCCATTGAGTGCCTCTTCAAACGTGGTGAGCTGGCTGACGTTCATCATTTCCACACCGGCCAGGACGCGCAAGCCTTGCAGACGCGGATCGTTGCGCAGGGTGTTGCGGCTCTTTTCTTCCGACACGCCAAGCCGCGCCTTGGTGTGGCTGGCGATATAGGCCTTTTTGTAGTCTTCCTTGAGTTGGTTGAGCGTTTGCCGGTACTCGCTGGCGTGTTCGGCAGTGCGGTCTTTGCTCAGCTTTTCTTGCATCGCCTTGCGCGCGGCTTCGGCCTGCTTGACCCACTCGTGCCCGGCAGGCAGCACCATTTCGGCCTGGGACAAGTAGGCAGCCGTGCTGCCCAGCTCCACCACCAGATCGAGCATGCGTTCAACGGCTGCAAGGATTTCCAGATTCTTCTTCTGCGCCTCGATGTCCTCTTGGGTGACGCGCAGATTCTTCAGCTTGCCGACGGTGTTGTACGGCGATAGGTCTTCGGTGAACTTCTTGAGTGAATCCAGCCGGGCGTGCCAGTCTTTGGCTTCTTCCTCGCGCAGCAGGTTTTGGCCCCAAAAGCCGAGCTTGCCTTGTTGCAGGTCGGAGCCCGCCTTCAGCACCCTTGGTGTCATGGCGCTGATACGGTCTTGCAGCTCGCGCACTGCCTCGGGATCACCCTGCGTGGCCTTTTGCGCCCAGCCGGAGGCCAAGCCAAAGAACTCGAACAAGGCCTTCAGCACGGCGACATTGATTTCCTTGGGCGCTTCGATGTGCTTGAACTGCTTGAGATCTTCAAGCGAACGTTCAGCCAATTGCACCAGCTTGCCGGAATCGATCTTGTCTCCGGTGATGGACAACACCAAGTCACCGGAGTACACCAAGCCGCTCAACACGGTGACCAGCAGGTCGGGTTCCAAGCGGTACTTGATGGGCGCAAAGTATTCGACATCCGCATTGCCCGAGAGCAGTTCGCTGCGGTTGAGTACCTGGCCGTGGCCTTTTTCCTTCAAGCGCTTCAGCACCTCTTGGGCATAGCGGGAGTTGGCTGGCTCGACCCGATCGCCGTCCAGCAATTCCAGTGCATCCAGAACGGCGATGGCGTCTTTGGTGCGGTTGCCACCGGCCAAGGCGCGCAGTGCATTGCCGACCAGTTGCTTGCGGTTGCCTTCGGTGAACAGAACCGAGAACGTGGGGTACTCCGGGGCCAGATCGAAAAAGTGCTGGCTCAGGGCCAGACCGGATGTGATGTTGACCACGTCTCGGAAGTTGATGCGCTCATCAGGCCCAAGGCGCGCACGGTCACGCAGGGAGATGCCTTTGGACCAGTCTTGCAGAGTCTTGGTTTTGCCCTGGTAGGTCACCTCGAAGGCGGTCATCTGCTTTTCCTGCAGCCATTTGCCCATGGCTTTGAGGAAGTCCTGGGCCTTGGACATGTAGATGGCCTTGGCTCCGCCACTGGCGGTGGAAGCCAGCTCCAGCGCCGCAGCGTAGGAAGACAGATGGCGCTTGATGTCTTCGTCCAGGCCTTTCAGGCGGAAGAAGACTTCATCGGCCAGGTTGTTGTCCGTGAACTTGCGCTTCTCGAACGGCGGGATGAAGTAGATGTAGAAGTCCCGCTCTGGCTGGGCTGTGGGCCGGTCGTTCGGTGCGCCAAAGAACAGGTAACCGATGCGATCGGCACGGCGTTCCTGCCATTCGATCTGGTACTGCCAGATCTGGAAACCTGAGACGTAGCTCGGGTCGTTCGGATTTTCTCGAACCAACTGCAGCAGTGCCGCATAGTAGGCGCGATCAAGTTGGTCGTCATCGAGGCTGCCGGTGCGGTTTTCGATTTGCGCGTCGTAGTCGATGTCTTTCTTCAGGTCGAGGTAGTACTGCTCGGTGTCAGCGGCCTTGGAGATGAATTGACCGTTGACGGTTTTGAGCACTTCCCGCAGGACCGTGACAACCTTCGAGAGCAAGTTCTCCGCAGCATCGCCCGGCAAATCAGCAATGGTCGGGTCAAACAAGCAAAGCGCGTCACGCAACTCTGCTGCCGTGGGGCCGATCGGCACATGGATGTCGCCGCCGGTGGTCAAGCGATGCACAGCCAGTGCGTTGATGACGCGCAGTGCCATCCCTTTGTAGGCCGGACGCGTGAACGACTGCTGCACGCGAGACTCCAGCACGTCGGAGACACGCAGAACCTCCTTGATGTTGGCATCTGGGCGCAGCGCAGAATTTTTCTTGATGGTCTGCCAGTAGCTCTCATAGCTGATGAGCTCGGGCTTGTCGGTGGGCACTTCCTGGTCGAGTAGCGCCTTCATCGCGGCTTCGATGGTGGTCAGTGCGCCCCGTTTTTCGGCGAAGTGGATCTGCTCAAAGGTTTTGAGGTAGTCCGGGTGAACGGGGAACAGGCGGACGTACTCATCCATGCGTTCGTTCATGGAGCCGTAGAACTTGGTGAACGGCGTGAGGTACTCGCGGATCTTGTTTTGCTGATCGACGCTCTTTTTCAGCAAGCGCGCAGCGACGACAAAGCTGACGTCATTGCGGTCGATCAGAATTTGCGTGAAGCGTTCGTGCACGCGGCGCATGCTGCTGGCGACGTGTTCGAAGCGGGCACTGTCGAAAATGGCTTCCTGCACGCCCGCCACAAAGCGGAATTTGAGGTGCTTGGTGACTTCGCCAATCTGACGCAGGATGGCCAGATCCAGTGCCAGTTCGTGGCCGCGACGCGAATCGAGGTATTCAAGGAACTCGTCCACCACCAGAAGGATGCCTTGGCCCGGGTAGACGTCTTCAAACGCCCCCATCATTTCCTCGAAGGAGTGCTTGTTGTCCAGCTCCTGATCGGCAGTGGGGAACGTGTAGGAGACGCCAAGGCTGGCCAGGAACTCTTGCAGCCTGCGGGTGATGATCTGGCGCAGCGGCATTTCCAATCCGCCAACTTCGATGCGCAGCACCTTGAACTTGCCCGCGATCGAAGCTGCGGCTTCGGCCACCTTGGGATGGCGGATCATCGGCGCATACGCTGCATCCTCGGCAACCAGCGACAACACCGACATCAGGTGCGACTTACCCGTACCGTAGTTGCCGACGATCAGCACACCCTTGTGGTCAACGGTGTCGTCGAAGCTGAGTTGGGGAATCATGAGCTTGGCGATCCGCTCTGCCATGTCATCGGAAATGACATAGGTGGTGACGAGCTTCTTGGCCTCATCGGGCCGCCCGGCATCGAGCAATTGAATGACCGATTCGATTTGTTCGAACTGGACCAGATCACCGTATTTCATCTTATTAGCCATGTTTTCCTCGTTCCCCTATGCTTCAAATCTCGATTGCGACCACGCCATCTGCGTCGTAGTCGCGATATTCCGGGTGGGTCATTTCGGCGTAATACAGCCGATTCCCGCGTAGTTCACCGGGCCAAACCGCCACGACACGCTTTGCGTGGGCCAGCCGCTTGATCAGATCCAGCGGATTGATCTCCAGGCCGCGCTCAAACAACAACTCTATGTTGTCGAGCAGCAGCACCTCATCTTTGCGCTGCCTGTCAGCGATTTCCCGCAGCAGCTGGCCCGCAGAAAAGCCACGGGCCGCGTGTGGCGTGGCCGACAAGCGACGCCCCAACTCCAGGTTGATGTTCAGCGGCTGAACACCCAGCTTGGCTCCCAGCTCCTGCAGCAACTTCGTTTTGCCGCTGCCACGTGGCCCGGCCAGCACGATGAGCTTCGTGTGCAACTCGCCAAGCTGGTCTACGTACCGTTCAAGTTTCGTTAGCATCAGCAGCCCCTCATTCCGCTTCGGCTTCTGGCCGAAGGTGGTCAGGCGAGCGGTAGCCGGGTGCCAACAGCGCGTTCTTGACGCCGTAGAGCGCCAAATGGTCTTTCAGCCAGAGTCGGTACTCGTGACCTTGCAAGCTGTGGTCTGGCGAGGCATCAACGCTCCAACGCTGGAGCATGTAGCCAGCGACTGCCGCACGGACGTGCATCCGGATCGAACCATCTTTCATCCCGTAGTCCATTCGAATGATCTCGGGACGGTTCAAGCGCGGGTGGGGTACCAAGTCCAATTCGACGATCCGAGTCCACTGAATGTCGTTGTCCGGGCGCTCGTTAGCCTTGGGCTCCTCATCGAGCAATGTCGGTGTTTCGATGCGGGTGACGACGAAGTCTCGGAACTCGCCACTCTTGCGATCAAAAGCACGGACGTGCCAGCGCAGGCCTGTGTCGACCAAGGCGAAGGGCACGATCACCCGTTCGGACTCTCCGCTGCTCATCGAGTGGTAGCGGATGGCCACCGGACGCTTGGCGTGGATCGCGCGACAGATAGGTGCCAGTACATCCATGCGGGGATTACTCAGCGCCGCTGGTGACTCGCAGGGAAGCATTGGCAGCGACTCGCCATTCACCCCATCGCCGAACCCAAGCGAAAGTGCTGACAGAACCCGCTGCGGGGCATGGTCGAACAAAGGCGCGAACGCTTTGCCAATCCTGTAGATCTTGCTGCTGCCGTCGAACTCGATGTTTTTCGGCGCAACCTCGCGGTACAGAGCCAGATCGCGAGTGGCTGCTGCGGGTGCCACTCCAAAGCGGCTGGCCAAATCAGGACGGCCAACTTCCCCCATGAAGTACAGGCGGAAGTCGATGTAGGCCAAGCGCTCGCGCTGGGTATGACTCAAACTTTCGACACGCTGAGGGTGCATCGTCAAAGACTCCTCATCCATGTGAGACGACGGGAAGACCGTGAAAATCGGATTGACTGCTCATCATGGCGCCGTTTATATCATCAATATGATTACATTATGCGCCATTCCTTGTGCATGAACAAGGGCGCTTAGGTGCCGCTGTTCGCCCATTAGCACGCCCCAATGCAAATGAGCAGGCCAGCGGCAAGCCTGTCGGCCACCGCCCTTAATCACGGAGGGGAGCAGAGACTCCGTTTCGGGGGCGATGACCCTGATGCTTGCAAATTGTTAAAGAACCGTGAGTCGCCTGCGTGGACGCCATCACGACCTTCCGGTGGAAGGATTTCGCGCACTGCGCCTGATTGCGCGCCGCTTATTTGTCCAGTGCCACCATGCGGACGATGCTGTCGAACTCGTTCAGCACGTCAGGGTGGTTCCTGGTCAGGTGGCGCAAGATGGCTTCGTTGGCCATGAGCTTGGCGAGATAGCCCTTGGCCAGCACCAGGTTGAGGATGTCCTGACCATAGGTCTGCTCGGCGAGCTTGAACTGCTCGTGGAGGTTGCCCATCTCCCTCTCCATCTTGGCCATCTGGTCGGCGCTGACGCCGGTCATCTTCTTGGGCTTGGTTTCACCGACGAGCAAGTTGCTGGGCGTGGCCGCAACCAGCGCTTGGGCATAAGCGACCGTGATGTTGTTGGCGCTGACCATCAGTTCGACGCACTCAACCTGACGCGTCGGCTTGAGCTTGCGCAGGACTGCGCCAAGGTTTGCCGAAAACGTCTGGTCGCGCAGCAACTCGGCGGCCTCCGGGCAGATCCCTTCCAGCAGGTTTAGCTTCTTGATGATGTGGCTGATGTCCACGTCCAAGGCCTTCGCCAGCTTTTCCGGGGTGACGCCCCGTTCGACAGCGCGACGGATCATGAGGTGCTCCTGAATGCTGGAGAGACGATTGATCCGGTTGTTGTAGGTGTAGCTTTCGTCATCGGTGGCCACCAGGCAGGGAGCCTTGTCGAAGCCCAACTGTTTCAGCGCGACCAGTCGTGTGTGTCCGTCCAGCAAGATGTGCTGCCCCTCGCGGTTGGGCTTGCCCACCGACAAAGGTTCGATCAGCCCGACCGCCTCGATGGATGCGGTGATCTGCTTGAATTTCCGTGAGGCAAGCAAGCCTTCTGGCGTCTTGCGCGAAGGTAGGACGGACGATAGGGGCAGGATCAATGGCTCCGGCACGAAGCCCAGGGGCGGTTTGTTCATGCGCCGCTCCCTCGAGCCCAGACCCGCTCCGCCAGATACTGGGGCAGCGTGTCCAGCCCCTCCGCGCGCAACAGGGTGGTGAAATTCTCGTCGGCCAGCAGTTGGCGCAGGGCCCCGACGATGAACAGCAAGTTGCGTTGAGCGGTCTCCGCTTTCCTGACCAGTAGCTTCTGTCGCTCGACTTCCCTCTGGTAGTTCCGCACCAGGCTGGACGTGGTGACATCCTCATTGGCCTTGCGGGATGTCATCCTGCCGCCGATGGACTTGCCTTGGGTGCGGCGGCGTTCGATCACACGACGGGCTTGGATCAACTGGCTGCCACGCAGCTTTCCGGTTTCGTAGGCATCTTGCAGTGCGGCTTGAATCGCTTTCTCATCACTGCCCGCGCCTGCGATGGTGATCGCCGCATTGAGAGGGATGCGCCCGCTGCCGACGGCCATCAGCAGTCGCTGTTCACCGTTCTGCAGCAACTGAAGGATGCCCTGCACGTACTCTGGACTCAGGCCCGTTTTCTGGGCAATGGACTTCTTGTCATAGCCCTGATCCCGCAGCTGCTCAATGCCGGATAGCAATTCCAATGGGCTAAACTTTCGCCGGGCGATGTTCTCGGTGAGGCTCATGATGAAGGCCGATTCGTCATCGACGTTCATCACCATTGCCGGGATCTCTTGATGCCCGAGCGTCTTGAACGCCTTGAACCGCCCCTCGCCGCATATAAGGAGATAGTGCTCGCCATTGCTCCCTGGACGCGGCGTCACGATGATGGGCTTTTTCAGGCCAATGTTCTGGATGTTGCCGACGATCTGCTCGAAGACCCGGCTGTTGCGCTCGCGGGGGTTGAGAACCTCGATCTGGCTCAGCGGGATCATCCGCAAATCCGCGTGGCGATGCTCTTTGTCCTGATTCATGCGGCTCTCCTTATGCGGATGCGCCGGGCCATGCCGTAGAGGTAGTCCAGGCTGTCGAAGCGATAGCACTCAAACTCGATGCCGTTGTGGTCGGCCAGGTGGATACGCGCCTGGCCGAAGTCCAGTCGTGGCAGCAGGTAGTAGTCCAAGGCGGCCTGATTGCTGTCGTCCAGCCGCACGGCAACCGTGATGTCGGGTGCGAGGCTGGTATCGAAGCGCACTTTCCAGCGCCGTCGCCCGTTATCGAGCAATTGGCAGCGCGCCAGCACCAGTGAAACGGTGAACTCGCGATTCACGGTGAGGAGGTCGGTGGCCGGATCGCGTTCCACCATGCCGCCCACCTCGGCGATCATCCGTTCAGTCTGGCCGACGATCTCCGGGTGTAGTCGGCGCAGGAACTGATTCGCTTCCAGATACTGGTAGTCCCGATCCGGAGTGAAGCCCACCGTCTGGTACGCGCGAATCAGACTGCCGAAACGATGCGCGTAGGCCGCCGACGAGGGCATGCCTTCAGCTTCATCGATGATCAGGCCGGACAGGTAGCCGTGGCGCTGGTAAAGATTGCGCAGCTTCTCGATCAACTCCTCGTCGCTGTACCGATGTGCCCTTGCGCGCAAGATGCCCTGCGCCGTGTAGAAGAGCTCCGGTGGCACGATGCCCTCGAACGCGCCTTCTTTCTTGATCCACATCTCTGGGCTGTTGACCACCCGGTGCTTCTTGAGTTTGAAGGATCGCCGGTTGTAGATGTTGTTGCCGATGTATTTCTCGTTGGACAACACTTCGCGGATGGTCGCTCGTGTCCAATCCCGCCCAAGGTCAGTACGTGTGCCTTGTGCATTCAGCCGTTCGGCGATGTCCAGCTCCGTCAGGTTGTCGGTGACAAACCAGCGGTAAATGTGGTTGACCACGGCAACCTCATCATCCGGACCCGGCTGCAGGATGACGCGGTCGGTTTGCAGGCTTTTGTGCTCGCCACGCGCCAACTCACCTTTGAGCGTGCCGGACTGATCGACCAGCACGCGTCGCAGGCCATAACCAGCCGGTCCGCCTTGGCGAAAGCCCAACTCGATCAGGCGGCACTGCCCTGCAAACACCTTGGCCGACAACTCCCGGCTGTATTCGCCCGCCATCGCACGCTTGACGCCCTTGACGATGGTGGACACAGGCGAGCCGTCGTTTTCGAACTGCTCCGCGCAGTACGCGACCTGGATTCCGGCGCGGCGGCAAATGTATTCGTAATAGGCGCTCTCATCTGCATCCTGAAACCGGCCCCAGCGGCTGACGTCGTAGACGAGAATGATCTGGAAATCCGCGCTGCCTGTCTCGACGTCCTTGATCAGCTGCTGCAGCGCCCGCCGCCCATCGATGCGCAAGCCGCTCTTGCCCTCGTCGGCATAGGTGCGAACGATCTCGATGTTGCGCCGGGCAGCGTATTCGCGGATCTTGTCCGCTTGGTTTTCCGTCGAATACTGCTGGTGCTCGGTCGACATCCGAACGTACTCGGCGGCCCGAAATGTCGGTGGCTGATCCGCCCCCGGAATGGAGAACTCTTCTGGCTGCATAGACCCGATCACTTTATGTTGTGTGAACTTGCTCTCGGGCCTGCCTTTCACCTCAATGGCATACACGTGGCCTGCAATGCGCGGCCGGAATGCACAGGGTTGAAATTGTTGCCATCCAGGATGATCGAGAGCCCATTTGGGCTTGAAGTTAAGGCTGGATTCCCTGGGTGTCGATCAAGTCATCTCTTGACGCATCCATCTTGCATTCACAGGTTTCGTACAGCAGCGTGATTTCGACCACCCAAGAGCCCGGTGTTCCATTCGGAAAGTCTGCACGTCTTGTGATCCGGTAGATGCCGGAAGGCAGAGCTGACACGTCCATCTTTACAGGATCGATGACTCGCTGCTGATGAGGCGCATCCGGTTGCGATCCTTGATCGCCGTCTGCCTGTTGTGCGTCTCGGTGATTGCGCCAATAGTCGTGGTTGCGCTGTGACCACGCGCGCTGGGCTGCCTGCTGATTGACCCGGTAGTCAGGATCGGATTGGAGTTTTGCCCGCTGCCATTCACGCTTGCGAGCCCGCTGGCATTCAGGGGCAGAGCAGAAGGCTTGGTCGAGAACCTGTGGACGAGGTTCGAAGGGGTGGCCGCAGTGTGCGCAAAGTCGGGTAGTCATCGTGGTCTCCATGCAAAGTCCGTATGGAGACCGCCACTGACCGTGGCGAAGGGCGCGAAGCGGCTGCCCTATGAAGGGATATTCAACGAGCGACGGTGTTCAGCGCGGAGGCCAATGCCACGCTCAAGCGGCCAACGACGGCGGGCAAGGGTTCTGGCGGAAGTTCGTTCTTCTTGAGAAATGCCAGCCACAGCGCCTGACGCGAAGCGTCGTGTGCAAACTCGTCCGTCAGGCCGACTGGCAGCGCTTCAGGAACTGCCATGCCCCGTCTTTCAAACGTGGCCTTGATCGCCTGGGCCAGCAGATCGGTGTCCAGAGTTTCTCTTTCCAACAGCACCGATAGATCGAAGTAGTCCTTCAAGCGGCTGTTGGTCATGCCCAGCAAAGCGATGGCGTGGAGCTTTTCTGCGATGACGGTGTACGTTGGGTAGGCCCGCAGTCGTGGTGCAGGCATCTCCTCCAGCAGTACCGGATAGACCGAATCAACAGGTGCCGGGGTGACGGCGTCGCCGAAGCCGACATCGATCTGGGTCTTGCAGCGTGCTCTGGCAAGATCGCCTGCAATCATCACGCGAACGCCACCGTAGCCAGCTTCCTTGCGGATCTCCTCGACTGTGACGGAGGCTGGGTCGAACACGATGCCGTCGTCGACCGGTACAGCTGCAATGTCCTGGAATACCTGGGCCACTGACTCCAGATCACTGGCACCGAAACCCAACAGATCGGCGTCGCGTGTGGCCCGGTGTGGCATGTCGTACCAGAGCGTGAACAGCAGCGCACCTTTGAGCAGAAAACGGTCCGCGTGCGGCGACTGGGTCAGCCGATAGAGGATGCGCTCCAAGGCAAAGCGCACCAGCACCTGATTGAAATCGACCCCTTGTGCCTTGGCGACATTGAGCAGGCGCGCACGGACGGATGCCGCGACATTTGGGGTGGCCGCACTCATCCGACGCTCTCCAGGTAGGGGCGCATCACATTTGCCACGCGACATATCTTGGCGAAACGCCAGATGTCGTCCACGGAGGCCTTGCTGCGCGCCCGGGCGTCCTTCAGCGCCTCCAGCGCCACATCCAGCCCGATCTTGTTGCGGTGCTTGAAGCAGTCCGCCACGGTCTTGGCCACGCCGTACACCCGGAGCCTGACGCCGTCGCGTTCGACTTCCTCAATCCCTGCCGAGTAGGCATCACCCGTGAACTGCACCATCTTGACGGGCGGGTAGTCGACACGGGGCGGGTGGCTACCCCGAGGCATGGCGATCCAGATCTGACGCGGCAGCTGCGTGGTCAGCTCATGAAACTGGAGGGCCGTGAGTAGGCAGAACACCGCTTGAGGTACCTTGGTGGCGATGGTGCCCAGGCCCTCGAATTCCGAAATCTGTGCATCCGGCAGACGGTACAGGCCACGCCCCACCTTCTCTAGTAGACCCGCAGCGGTCAGGCGCGTCAGAACGACCCGAGGCGCACTGATGGCGTCCAGATCGCTGGCGCGCAGTAGCCCCTTCTGGCTGGCCAGATCGAGGACGCGCTGATTGTGGGTACTGGAGAGCATGGGTGGAGTATGTTCCGTTATTTCGTCGAATGCAACTTCTGGAAGACAAAACGAAACATTTAGCCCACGTTCTCCCGGTATCGCTGCTGGCAGACGATCCGCTGGGCGCGCTACAAATCGGGTGCGTTACGGCCTCAATCGCAGCATCACCTACACGAAAACCTTTTAAGCGAAATTATTTGATGATAGAATCCGTTTGAACGAAATCCGATGACGGAGTTGCCAATGGCCCAGCCGAACCAAGAAACGATCCATGACCTGCTCGTGAGGAATATCCCGCGTGAGCTTGTCATGGGCCTCGAAGAAGCCAAGCTGGTCGGCGCTCAACGTGCCTATGCAGCAGCGCGCGGGATGGATGACGGGCACTTGCCCAGCGTGGTCGGTCAGTTGCGACACTTCCATATGAATGAGTCGTTCCATCGCGCACTCGCCGTTGCGGACGCATCTCCTTCACCGCTGCGCGGCAATCAGATCGTCACGGGCCGGTCTGGGATCTTCACCTTGGCACGGTTCAACACCAAGTATGGGGTCTGGAACAGCGGGCGGCGTAGCGAAACCCGAAAACAGATGTCGCTGGCAAACGCGGCCATCGAGCCACTGGTTCAACCCGGGCTCTTTTCAGGCTACGTGGAGCCATCCCAAGCGGTTGTGTTCGTCGTGGCGTGCTTTGCTGGATCGCTGCACAGCCAGCCGGACACACCCGTCTCCATCGAAATCGCGGTTCCAGATCGCCACATGCAAGGCTGGCTTTTCCGGGAACCCATTGACGCATTCATCAAGCGCTACGACCAGCAGCCGACAGCAGGCCAGGACGATTTGGCTGTGCCGAAGCTGAAGAAGAACATTGGCAAACAACAAGACAAAGACGGAACAGGATCATGAGCAGGGGCGGTGTACAAGGATTTCAGAAAGATCGACTTAGCCAAATTCTTGCGGCCCGTCGTCTGACTCAAGTCCAGCTGGCCTCAATGGTCGACGTGTCTCCGGCGACCGTCAGTAAGTGGCGCGCAGGAACGCAAGCGCCCGAGCGTGATGCGCTTGAACGCCTTGCTGGCGTGGTCAACGTCACGCCGGAATGGTTTACGCGTGCGCCCGGGGCGAAGTTGTCGTTGCCGCTTTTTCGCAGCAACGCGTCAGCGCACGTCGCTGCACGAGCCATGCTTGAGGCCCGCCTTGAGTGGGCCCAGGACGTGGCGGCTGCCCTGATGGAGTACGTTGACTACCCCGATGTCAATTTGCCCTCTCGCGATTACACCGATCCAGAAGAGATCACTAACGAGGACATCGAGAAGGCTGCCAGCGAATGCCGGGACCTGTGGCGTTTGGGCCGTTCGGCGATTCAAGACTTGGCGCTGGCAGTAGAAGGCGCTGGAGTGATCGTCGTCCGGGAAGAAACCGGCATCGCTCAGATCGAAGGGCTATCGGCTTGGAGTGAAGCATTGGGGCGACCGCTCATTCTTTTGTCCGCCGACAAAAACAATGGGTACCGCAGTCGCTTCGATCTTGCCCACGAGGTCGGGCATCTGATCCTGCATCGTCACATTCAGCGCACGACAGACAACGCGCGCCACAAAATGATGGAAGCGCAGGCACACCGTTTCGCAGGCGCTTTTTTGCTGCCCGCCGAAACGTTCGCCAGCGAAGTTCGCGTGCCTCCGACTCTGGATGACTTGTTGCTGCTGAAGCGCCGTTGGGGCGTATCGGCGGCAGCGATCATCATGCGGCTGAAGGCTCTTGAGATGCTGGATGAAGATGGCGCTCTGATGCTTTTCAAGCGTCGCTCTGCTCGGTGGGGTGCGAAATCAGAACCCGGAGACGAGGATCGTCGACCAGAGCAGCCACGTCTGCTTCGTCGCACCATCGACCTGTTGGTCGAAGAGAAGGTCATGCCTTTGGACGCCATCCCGAGACACATCGGACTGGCTGCGGGCGACGTGGAAGCACTCGCCGGATTGCCTGAAGGCTACTTCCAGGGCAAAACCAATGTCGTGGAGTTTGCGCGACTGAAAGCAACCCAGAAGCCGGTTGATGACCAACCAGCCCAAGGCAATAAGGTGGTGCCATTCCGGCCCGTCTCCAAATCCTGATGTGAAAGAAACAGCGATGTCCAAGAACACAAAGCAGACGTCCTCACGAATTGGTCGGCTGGCGTCAGAAACGCTGCAAAGCAGCAGCTCGTCGCAAGTGGCCAAGAGTCTGGCCGCCTCGGCACTGTCTCAGCGCAGCGGCGACAAACAGACCGGTGCCCAGATGGAAGACAAGGCCGCACGCGTTTTGGCCAGCGACCGATACGCCAAAGAGACGAAAGAACTGGCGGCTTCGGTTCTGTCCCAAGCCAACAAGCAGCGCTGAGCCAGGGAGTCGAGTCCCTCATGTCACAGGATCTGAGCGACTCGCAACTGAAGGATCTCTGGCGTCAGGGAAAAATCCCGGTCATCTTCAAGCGCAATAAGCCACTCCCGGTCCTGGCGCGCATTCCGTTCGCCGAGGGGAACATGGAGTGGCTGCGGGATGGCCGACGCTCGAAGCCCGACTGGTGTGCGCAGTTCAAGGCCTGGGAAATTCCGACTGCGTGGTTCGACAGCGTGATCAAACTTGCGCTGAGACGACACCAAGATGTCTATGTGATCCAGTTGTACCGGGAGCACCAAAAATGCGCTCCGGCGTGCTGGAATGCGTCGGGCTTTCATTGCGAATGCTCCTGCATGGGGGAGAACCACGGCGGTGGCCATCCAGGCGGCAACTGGTACGAGGTTTCCGAAACCTTCGCCGTGTCCTGGGGCCAGCAGCGCTATTCATGCCGCCATCTGAAGGTCAAGAACCCCGGGCGCTGACCGTGGCAGCGCAAGCTATCGATGGTCGGAAATGCGCGGAGACAGCCAAAGTCCACCCGGACCTCCGCATCGTATATAATCTCGACTACGGTGTCCTCGCCGGTGCGGCAGGAAGGTTCTCTCTAGTAGGGGACTACACCACCACGCACACAAGCCGGTTCCCGCCCACAGGCGCGAACCGGCTTTTCTACGAATGGCGTCAGCCTTCCACGGCACCGGAAAATCGCCAACCGGCAGTCAGCGCTTCTGCTCGGCGGAGCCTTTGGTTGCAGACACTGAGGACATGCGGTGGTCGCACCGTACCGGATGCCTCGTGACGCGATGTCTTGTGATGCCTGCAAAAAGATTTTCTGCGCCTGATGAGGCAAGGGCGATGGTGCGTCGAAAAAACTTACACTTCATTGCGGATGCATTGTTGCGCTGCAGCTAATGCATTGAGATGAATGCAAAAAATAATTCTGGCGCAATAGATGCTTGCGCTCACCGGCCTGGTCGTCGGAGTGCGTGATTCCCGACGCGGGATTGAAGCCATCAGGATGACTCGATGCTGCTGCGGATGCGTGATGCTGCACATCGCCACCGGGGTCCGGGCTGCCGAATTCTTCGTTGTTCGCACCTTGGGAGCATTTGCAATGAAACACGCCAAACCTCTGGTTCCGATTGCCGCGTTGCTGTTTTCGCTGTTCATGTCGCCAGCCTGGTCGGTCACGACGACGGCGATCACCGATACGGTGACCGTCGGAGGAACCGAATGGGCGCAGGTCAATCTGTTTCATGACGTCTCGTGGGACGACGTTCAGGCGGTCTGTCCCGGTGGCGTCTGTGCGTCCGGGAGTTCGCTGGGCGGATGGGATTTGACGGGGTGGACCTGGGCGTCGGTGTCGGCGGTCGGTGACCTGTTTCATGTGCTGACCGACGGTGCACATCCGGGCGGCGTGGCAGAGGTGACTAAGGTTGATAGCGCCTGGGCGTCATTGTGGAAGACCTCCTATCACTTCAATCCGACCGGCAGCGATCCTGACGTTACCTACCTGTGGGGTCTGTCGTCGTCGTTAACCGCAAATTCGGAAGCCATCCTGCCGTTCATCCTCGATGCTGCTCTGGCGAGTGAGGAAGACCGTGCGACAACGACGCGGACCTCGTTCAAGGATGACAAGGCGCCCGGTCTGGGCGTATGGCTTTTCCGTCCGGTTGCGGCGGTTCCGGAGCCGTCCGCCTACGCCATGCTTGTTCTCGGTCTGGGCGTGATCGGTTGGGCAGCGCGCCGCAGGAACTGATCACGGTCTGCAGGATGGCGTGACGCGTCGGCACGGCGCTCGCCGACCGGACATGAAGGCTCTTCTCCGAAGGGCCTTCATGCGTTTACGGGAAGCGTTGTGCCTTCACCACCAGACGTTGCGGAAGAGTCTTTCGCCCATCAGGCAAACAGCGGCGGCTTGTCCTGGCGGAGCGATGGGGGACGTCGGGAAGTCGGCGTTCGAGCCGGGTTTCGTTCCTTGTGCCAGTCAGGTCGTGAATGGCGGCTGGCGGCTCAAGGCTTGGGGTTGCAGCCAGTCAGCAGTTCGGTGATGCGACTGCGGATGACCTGTTGTGCGTCGGGGCTGCCCAGCAGGTTGCTGGCAAAAAGCTTCTCACCGACGGCTGTGTGATTGAAGGTGTCGATCGTCCGGTTATCGGTGTCGGAAAAGGTCGGCATGGGGCCGGGTGCCTTTTCGCCGGCGTCGAGATAGACCTGCAACTGGCCGTGCTGCGCGAGTTTGGCACCGGCCGCGCTGGCGAAGAACGCATCGGCTTCGCGCAGTTCGCCGGCGCTTAAATTCTTCGACAGATAGGACTCAAACACGCCGTCGAAGCTTGATGCATCGAGTGCCTGCACGCATGCGTCGACGGCAGCCGGCGTCTGGCCTTGCTGCAAGCCCTTGTGTACCGACAACTGCATGCCTATCAGTATCGACTTCGCAAAGGCGGACGCCGCCGGCGACGCCGGAGGCGCGGCGGATGGCGTGGATTCGGCGGCATGGGCCTGAGCCATCACGGACAGAAACAGGGCTGACGACAGGGTACGTTTCAAGACGGGTTCCTCGGGGCGCTTTGGAAAACGGGATTCGTGCGGAACGGCATTACAAGACCTATTCGTCCCGGACGCAACTGTTAACGCTGTTTCGACGAAGCGTTTTCGAGTGATCCGGATTTTTGCAATCGCGATCCGGCTCCAGCATCAAGCGTTCGTGACCAGCGGCAGCCGAACGGACGACGCGACGTCTCCCGACGCGGGCATCGCCGGATATTGCCTTCCCGGTGGCCGCAAGGTAGGTTCCCGGCTGCTGCTGCATCCGGTGAAAATCGCCGGTCCTGTCCAGAAGGTTATCAATTGATCCCTGTGTCACGCCCAGATCCTGCCCGTACCACTTCAGTTCCGGACGCCGGACCGCGCACCGGCGATGCCGACACCGCCCGCTGGGGAGATCCTCCCGATGGCTGGCGAGGGGCGCTGTACAAGGTGGTGTTTGAGTCCGACACCCGCGCCGGCGTACTGTTCGACAAGATACTGATCGGACTGATCGTGGCCAGCCTGCTGGTGGTGATTGCCGACAGCGTGGAATCGCTGCAGGCGCGCTGGTCCGGTACGTTCGCCCTGCTGGAGTGGGGTGTCACGCTGCTTTTTACCGCCGAATATGTCGTGCGGCTGATCTGCGTGCGCAAGCCGCTGCGCTACGCGACCAGCTTTTTCGGCGTGGTGGATCTGGTGGCCGTGCTGCCGACCTATCTCGCGCTGCTGTTTCCGGAAATCCATGCGCTGATCGACGTCCGGGTGCTGCGTCTGCTGCGGGTGTTCCGCATCTTCAAGCTGACTGCCTACATGTCGGAGTACCAGGCTCTCGGCGAGGCGCTGGCGGCCAGTTCGCGCAAGATCATGGTGTTCCTGACCGTGGTCATCATGATCGTGATCGTCATGGGATCGGTGATGTATGTGGTCGAAGGGCCGGCTCATGGCTACACCAGCATTCCGACGGCCATCTACTGGGCGATCACGACCATGACCACGGTCGGTTTTGGCGACATCACGCCCAAGACCGAGCTGGGGCGGTTCATCGCCTCGCTGATGATGCTTTTGGGCTGGGGCACGCTGGCGGTTCCCACGGGTATCGTCACGAGCGAGATCACGCTGCGGAGCCATCGGCAGGATGCTGCGGCCAAGGACTCGAAGTCATTCGCGCCGGCAGCGCCGCTCTGCCCGGCCTGCAGCAGTGGCGACCACGGGCCGAGGGCAGCCTACTGCCAGCACTGCGGTGCCGCCTTGAACCGGTGATGTTCGCTGCGCCGCTGTCCGCTCGTGACAGCGGCGCAGTTCCGGGCAATCAGGGATCCTGATTCCGGGGCGGAGTGTCCGGCGTCAGTTCGACCACGGCATCGGCACGCAGCGTCTGCGATGCCTTGACCACCGGCACGCCGTCGACCAGCACGCAGCCGGCCAATATCAGGCGCTGGGCTGCGGCACGCGATTGCGCAAGGCCGCGCTCGACCAGCAGCGTGTCGGCACGCACCAGTCCATGCCGGTCCACGGCTGCTGCTTCCCGTGCGGCGGGCTGCGGAGCCGGGCGGGCGGTACGTCGGTGGAAGGATTTCATGTCGACGGGATCCGCGGGTCAGGCGTCGGGCAGCGTGTGGCCGGCGAACTGCTGGCGCAGCTTCATCTTCAGCATCTTGCCGGTTGCGGTATGCGGAATTTCGTCGACGAAGATGACGTCGTCCGGAATCTGCCACTTCGCGATCTTGCCGGCATAGAAGGCCAGCATCCGTTCGCGGTCCAGTTCCGCGCCGGGTTTGCGCACGACGACCAGCAGCGGCCGTTCGTCCCACTTCGGATGCCTGCAGGCGATGACTGCGGCTTCGAGCACGGCGGGATGGGCCATTGCGATGTTTTCCAGCTCGATCGAGCTGATCCACTCGCCGCCGGACTTGATCACGTCCTTGCTGCGGTCGGTGATCTGCATGAAGCCGTCGGTGTCGATGGTGGCGACGTCGCCGGTCGGGAACCACATTTCGCCATCGAGTTCGCGCAGCGGACAGCCGGCATCGCCGAAGTAGCGGTCGATGACCCAGCTGCCGCGCACCAGCAGATCACCGCTGGCCTTGCCATCCCACGGCAGCGCCTGACCATCGTCGCCAACGATGGCCAGATCGATGCCGAAGATCGCGCGGCCCTGCTTTTCCAGCAGGTGCTGCCGCTGTTCCGCCGGCAGGTGCCTGTGGCTGGCCCCGAGCTTCGACAGCGTGCCCAGCGGCGACAGTTCGGTCATGCCCCAGGCGTGGATGACCTCGACGCCATAGTCATTCTCCAGCGTCTGCCGCATCGCGGGCGGGCAGGCAGCGCCGCCGATCACGGTGCGCTTCAGGCTGGACATCTTCAGGCCGGCGCACTTCAGGTGGTTGATCACGCCGAGCCAGACAGTGGGCACGCCGGCGCTGAAGGTGACCTGTTCCTGTTCGAACAGTTCGTGCAATGACTTGCCGTCGAGAAAGGGGCCGGGAAACACCAGTTTGGCGCCGACCATCGGGGCGCTGTACGGCAGGCCCCAGGCGTTGACGTGGAACATCGGCACCACGGGCAGTATCACGTCGGAAGCCGAACAGCCCATCGCGTCGGGCAGTGCGGCGCCGTAGGCGTGCAGTACCGACGAACGGTGGCTGTACAGGGCGCCCTTCGGGTGGCCGGTGGTGCCCGAGGTGTAGCACAGGCTGGACGCGGTGTTCTCGTCGAACACGGGCCAGCTGTAGCGGCCGTCCTCGGCGTCGATCAGATCTTCGTAGCAGCTCAGGTTCGGCAGCGCAGTCGCGGCCGGCATGTGGCTGCGGTCGGTCATCAGCACGAAGTGCCGCACGGTGGGCAGTGCGGGCAGCAGCTGTTCGACCAGCGGCAGGAAGCTCAGGTCGAAGCACAGCACCCGGTCGGCGGCGTCGGTGGCGATCCATGCGATCTGTTCCGGGAACAGTCGTGGATTGATCGTGTGGCAGACCAGCTGCGAGCCGGACGCGCCATAGTAGATCTCGAAGTGACGGTAGCCGTTCCAGGCCAGCGTGCCGACCCGGTCGCCCGGCGTACAGCCCAGTCGTGCCAATGCCTGCGCCAGCTTGCGGCAGCGCAGTTCGGCGTCGCGGTAGGTGTAGCGGTGGATGTCGCCTTCCACTCGTCTGGACACGATTTCAGTGTCGCCCGAGTGGCGCGCCGCATGCCTGATCAGGCTGGAAATCAGCAGCGGCATCTGCATCATCTGACCCGGCATTGCGGCCATGGCTTGGTCTCCCCGTTTTTGTGGCGGGCCCGCGCCCGCATGTGGCGATGCGTCGGCGCCATCCCGAGCCGCGAAAAATACTGCCGTTCGGCGCCGGGGGCTACCGGAATCTGGCGGGGAGACCGTCCGGCACTAGTCGAGGAAGGCGTGCAGTGCGGCGGTCAAGGCGCCGAGTTCGCGTTCGATGTCCTGCAGCTGTGTGTCGGTGGCCGATCCGTCGCGGCAGGCCTGTTCCAGCGTGGAGCAGGCATCCTGCAGAGGCTGCGCGCCAAAATAGGCGACCAGTCCCTTGCAGATATGGACCAGGCGTTCGAGCCGCGGCCAGTCGCGTTCGGACGCCGCTTCCCGCATCTGTTCCAGATCGTCCGGAATCTGGGCCAGGAAGTCGCGGCCGATGATGCCGACGATTTCGACATCGACCTGACCCAGCGCTGCAGCATAGTCGTAGGACTGCGTCCGGCCACCCGGCGACATGGCAGCGATCTGTTCCAGCACCTTGACCAGCACCGTGCGGCTGATCGGTTTGGTCAGGTAGCCATTCAGTCCTGAAGCCAGGCCGCGCTCCTCTTCCTCGGGCATGGCCGAGGCCGTCAGCGCATAGATCTGGGTCGGGCGGCAGGCGTCGCCCAGCTGGCGTTCCTGGTCGCGGATCAGTGCGGTGGCTTCGATGCCGCCCATGATCGGCATGTGCATGTCCATCAGCACCAGATCGAAGCGCTGTTCCGTCCACCGGTCGAATGCTTCCTGGCCATTGACGGCCAGTGTGGTGTGGTGTCCGAGCCGTTCCAGCAGCGACAGGATCAGGCGCTGGTTCACGCTGTTGTCCTCGGCAACCAGAACGTTGAGCCCGACCGTTGCCGCCAGGGGGGCTTGAGTGGCCGGCGATGGTGGAGTGGCGCTCGGTGTGGCCGTCTCGATGCTTTCGCACTCGGTCAGGGGCAGGGTGACGTGGAAGGTACTGCCTCGACCTGGCGTGCTGTCCAGCCTGATCGTACCGCCCATCAGGTCGATCAGCCGACAGCAGATCGCGAGCCCGAGGCCCGTGCCGCCGTAGCGGCGAGTGGTCGAATTGTCTTCCTGTGCGAACGCCTCGAAGATCTGCTGCTGCTTGTCGGCCGGAATGCCGATGCCGGTGTCGCTGACCGACAGGTACAGCTGGCGCTCGCCCGAAGTGGCGGTTTCAGTGGTGGCGTGCAGTTCGATTCCGCCGCGTTCGGTGAACTTGATGGCATTGCTGACCAGATTGCCGACGATCTGCTGCAGGCGCACCGGGTCGCCGCTGATGCGATGCGGCAGGTCTGCGGCGATGTTCTCGCGCAGGTCGAGATTCTTTCTGCTGGCCTGGACGTGCCAGGGCTTGAGCGTCGCGACCAGCAGCGCCGACGGATCGAATGCGATGTTCTCGATCTCGACCTTGCCGGCTTCGATCTTGGAGAAGTCGAGGATTTCGTTGATGACGGCGAGCAGCGCGTCGGTCGAGCTGCGGGCGATACCGAGGAACTCGCGCTGTTCCGCAGTCAGCTCGGTGTCCAGTGCCAGCTCGATCATGCCGACGATGCCATTCATCGGCGTCCGGATTTCATGGCTCATGTTGGCCAGGAAGTCGCTCTTGGCGCGGTTGGCTGCATCGGCGGCGTCCTTGGCGCGCTGCAGCTGGATACGGGCAGCTTCGCGCTCGCCGACCAGATTGCCGATGGTGGAAATGACCACTTCCATGTCTTCCGCCTCGGGCACGCCGCTGGCCGAAGCAGGCATCAGATCGGACACGATGCGTCGCAGCGAGGCCAGCGCATGTTCGCGCGATGCCAGTTCGCTGCGCAATCGCACCGCCGTGCTTTCAAGCGTCAACAGGGTCTGACGGAACTCGAGCGGCGCATTCCGGATTGTTTCGAGATGGCGGTCTTCCGTGCCGCCGCCGTCGGCATCGCCGATTCCGAGCACCAGGTGGGCCTGCTGCAGCGGACCGAGCCACCGCTTCAGCGGAAACCAGATCAGCAGCAGGCCGCCGATCAGGCTGGCGGCACCCAGCAGGAATGCAATCTGAACGACCACCCACAGACTGTTGGCGATCTGTTCGGCGTCGAAGGTCAGCCGCAGTACGCCGTAGTCGACGCCACCGACCGAAATGTTGCGATTGACGTCGTACAGCCGCTCGGCAATACGGTCACGCAGCCATTCCGGTGGATGGACTTGTTCGCCGCTCTGGTTCGTGCTCTTGATCGAACCGCCGGTCAGGTCGATGAACTGCGCGGAAGAGAAATGTGTCCGCAGGATGGCCGAGTCGAGCGTGCGCCGTATGGTGTCGTAGTCGCCGATGACTGCGCTGTCGCCGACGGTCTGTGCGGCGACCTCGATCAGCATGGTGGCGGACTGCTGGGCGTCCTCCACGTCCTGGCCGAACTGGTTCTGATAGAACAGCAGGACGCCGGCGCAGACGAACATCAACCAGGTACTCGAGTACAGCAGGTAGACGCGCGCAACCAGCGACTGCGGCAGAAGTCGGGCGAGCAGCCTCACAGTGATCTATGTGTTCCGGCGAGGATCAGCGCAGGGACGGCGGGGCGCTCTGGTAGAACCGGCGGTAGCTGCCGTATTCGCTCCCGTCGGACGGGATGAAGTGGGGCGCGTCGCTCAGTCCGACTTCGCTGGACGCCTGGCGCAATATTTCGAGGCCACGCGGGTTCTTGTGCATGTTGAAGAAGGCGTTGGCGACCGCCTTCACGTCCTTCTCCGGCACCTTGCCCGACACCATCAGCGCAAGGTCATACAGCGGTTCCGAGGACCAGAGCACACGGAATTTCTTGTTTTCACGGCTGGCGTAGCCTTCGATGAGCTGTGAGTTTCCGCCCACTGCCTTGACCTTGCCGGCGAACAGCTGCGCCAGCGCGCCGTTCTGGTTGCCGCCGAACACCACCTTGACGTCTATATTCTTGGACAGCAGCTGGGCGTAGGGAAACTTGTAGGCGATCAGCGCCTCGGGTCCGGGGAAGGCCACTTCCTGTCCCTGCAGTTGCGAAATGTCGGTGATCGGCGAATCGGCGGGCACCACGATCTGGCCGTGTACCGGCGCCATTTCGCGGCGGCCGAACACCCGCCAGCCCAGCTTCTCGCGTTCCGGGCTGAACAGGTGGTTGCTGAACACGAATTCGACCTCCTGCGCCAGGACGTAGCTTGTCGTGTCGGCCGAGGTCCGGCCGATCTTGAGGTTCAGCTTGACGCCGCTCTGTTCCGACACATAGTTGATGATCGGATTCCAGTAGGCGGCCGTCAGTTTGATGTCGTACTGATTGACCGGCGAAAACCGGTAGCTGGCGTCGTCTGCATGGGACAAGGGCGCGAAGAATGTCGCGGCAAGCGCAAGCGCCGCGGAAAGGATGGCGCCATGCAGGCGCTTGGCTGACTGACGGTACATGAGTCTGATCTCCATTCGGTGCGCGATTATAGAAGCGAAGGCGACAACAGCCTTGCATATGTCGAAGCTCTTGTTTTCCGAGGGATTGGTGGGCTGCACCAATGCCCCTCGGCAATTGCCTCGGTGTTGCACGTCACGATGTCCGGCGGATGAAAGGCCGTCGTGGCAACTTGTTACCCCGGGGCGCGAGTCAACGTTTCAGTGACAATAACGGCCGGAGTCGGGCAAACATTATGTTTGCCTCAGTGATGCGGGCGTTTGGGATAGGGATGATGGTGAGGCGGGAAGGCCGCATCGCAGCCGGTAAATTCGGACTGTCGGCGGGTGGCCGTGCCTCGATCGGTCCGTTTTGTGTATGGCAGGTGGCTTCTGTCTAGGCTGTTGTCATCTGATACTGGCGCGCCATGTCCGTCCTCATCTGGTCGTAGAGAGGACGCATGAAGGGTGGCAGGTGTTCCATGACTTCATCCAGATAGATGACTGACGGGACGCGCTTGCCGCGGTGTTCGACCGCCTGACCTATGAGATGGATCCGGAAGCCGAGGGCGGAGAGATGGCGGGCAAGCCTTGCTTCGGTCAGCGTAAACAAGTGTGTCACGCCGTGCAGTTCGGCTACAGCGAGGAGGCCGAGGTAGAGCCCGACCGGGATGTAAGGAAAACGGGGCTGGTCACGCGTGCCCATGTCCTCATCCGATATGGCGATGGGACCACTGCCATCGCCCTTCCGCTTGCGGTAGTCCGACAGTACTGCGAGGCGGGAAATTTCGACGATATGGCGCCTGTCCATGGTCGAGGGGTCGATGATCGACCGATTGATGTGCTCGGCGCACAGCACTTCAAACGGCAGCGGGAGGTCCGTGGCTGCAGGTTCAGTCTGTACCAGCCTGACGCAACCGACGATGCGTCCGCTCGATTGGGCGCGCAGCGCAATCTGGAGCGCTCGGGCATCGTACTGATCCGTCTCCTCGTGCAGTGAATTGGTGTGTTCGTAACCCAGTTCCTCGCAGTAGACCTCGTGACGAACCCGATAGACCTCGTGCCGGAGTGCGTCATCGATTGCCGCCTCGACCGAGAAGTACTTGGCGAAGTTCTCTTTCAGGTTGCCGACTTCGAGCAGAAACATGGTGTCCTGACCTGCGTATGACCTCGGCGGATCCGTTCCGCGACGTGACGGCGACGTGCCTTATTCGACCTTTTTCAGATATTCCTTGGTGAATATCTTGTCCGGCAATTCCCGCAGCTGCATTGCACTGTATTCAAGCACAGACTGCTCGCCCTGTTTGAGGGCATCCTGCATGATCAGGCGCGTCGGACGCAGTTTTCCGCCCAAGGTCTTGTATTCGTCGTAGATGCAGGTCTTCAGCAGTTTGTCCGACAGCGAGTAGAACTCGGCTCTTGATGGGGCGCTGGTAGAGGCTCGCACCCAGAGCACCACGCGCGCATAAGTGACGCCGCGATCTACCGCGGTCAGTTCAAGTACCTGGTGTTCAATGCCGTCTATCTTCTCTGTACGCAGCAGTCGCGGCGTGTAATCGCCACTGAAGTTGGCCCGGGCCAGATCGCCGTTCGCGACCTGGCCGGTCAGCCGCTGCGCGAGCGACAACCGTACCGGCTGCGATACCGTGGGCAGGAATACCCACAGGTCGCGCGCCTTCATCAGCAGTATCTGCCCGCGTTCCGACGCCGGCTCGACGGTCTGGATGATGGTGTTCTCGTTGCCCTTGGAAAGGATGCGGAACTTGCGAAATTCGTCGCCACTGGAAGTCGCCGAAGTAATGCTCACCTCGACCTGGAATGACTCGCGCGGGAAGCGGATCGCATCAGCCTTTTCCAGTATACTTGTCGCATCATCAGCAAAGGCCGACGGCACGATGAAAAGCGCCACCGCAATCATGCCGACGGCAGTCACGAATTTGGACAGGCGTTGTCTCAAGCCTGATTTTCCGGGTCGGATCGGGCGTCGTGTCATTGCTTCCGAAATGAATCTGGAATTGTTCGGAAAAGCCATCTATTCAATCTCCAGTGCCGGGCATTCCGCCCGTGCGTCAGGCCGGGCATTCTGATGAACAACGTCGTACAGATCCGGAATGTGAGCCGCAGCTACGTGCTCGGCGGGCAGCAGGTCAATGCGTTGAAGAATATCACGCTGGATATTGAAGACGGCGTGTTCATTGCCATTGCAGGCCCGTCCGGAAGCGGAAAGTCTACTCTGCTGAATCTGATCGGCTGCATCGATACGCCGACGTCCGGGCAGATACTGATCAATGGGCAGGACGTGTCCGGCAAGACTCCGGACGAGCTCGCGAGCCTCCGCGCCCGCACCATCGGCTTCATTTTCCAGACCTTCAACCTGCTGCCCGTACTGTCCGCGTACGAGAATGTCGAGTATCCGCTGCTGCAGTTGCCGGAAATCGGCAAGGAGGAGCGGGCGCGCCGCGTGAAGTACTTTCTCGACGTGGTCGGTCTCGAGCAGAAGAAGGATCATCGCCCCAACCAGTTGTCCGGCGGGCAGCGCCAGCGGGTGGCGATTGCCCGTGCGCTGGCGACGCAGCCGGCCATCGTGCTTGCCGACGAGCCGACGGCCAATCTGGACCGCAAGACCGGGGATGCCATCCTCGAGCTGATGCGGGAAATCAACCGCACGATGAAGACGACGTTCATCTTCTCTACTCATGACAAGCGCGTGATGTCGATGGCGGACCGTCTGGTACGCATCGAGGATGGTGAACTGACGGCCCTGGGTGTCCAGAAATCCCCGGGTGAGTGGTCCTACGTGAAACCCCCGAAATCCGCTCAAAACAAGGCCGCGTAAGAATGCACCGCGCTATTTCCATCTTTGCCCGAAAACTGCCGGCGTCCGTGCTGGCAGCATGCATCGCGATCGCGATGCAGCCCGTCTGTGCTGCGGATCCGCTTGACGACCTGTTCATCGATGCGCCTGCGTCTGAGCCGGCTAAAGCTGCGCCGGGAGACGCCGCTGCGTCGGCGGCTCTGCCCGATTTCGAAAAGGAAGCCCAAGCTGGCTCCGGCTGGAAGGGCTTCAGCCAGTTCGAACTTGCGAGGACGCCGTCCGGCGACGATCACTGGTCCAAGGCCCGTTGGCGCAACGAGATCGGCCGCACCGGGAAATTCGGGCAGGGCATCAAGTGGAAGGCGGTCGGGCGCTTCGATTACGACTTTGCCTACGGCTGGGAGGACAGCTTCTATCCGGGCGCCGTGCGCGACGACAAGCGGAATGAATTCACGTGGCGCGAGGTGTATGTCGATGTGCCGCTCGGTGATCTGGAACTGCGTCTCGGCCGGCAGCACATCGTCTGGGGCGAGATGGTGGGACTGTTCTTTGCCGACGTCGTGTCGGCCAAGGACATGCGCGAATTCTTCAACCCGGAGTTTGATCAGTTGCGTATCCCGCAGTGGGCTGCGCGCGCCGAATACTTCAAGGGCGACATTCACGCCGAACTGATCTGGATTCCCTACGTCAGCGTCGACGACATCGGTCGTTTCGGTGGTGACTATTACCCCGTGCAGCCGACGATCCCCGGCCTGAATTCGGTGTACCGCATGCAGCAGCGGCCCGAGCACAAGCTGGGCAATTCGAACTATGGCCTGCGCGTCGGCACGCTGATCAAGGGCTGGGATCTGTCTGCGTTCTACTACCGCAGCCTCGACGTGAATCCGTCGTTCTCGAGGCAGATCGTCGGGTCCAATGCGATCTATACGCCGGAGCACGACTGGATACACCAGTACGGCGGAACCCTGAGCAAGGATTTCGGCAGCATGCTGCTGAAGGCCGAAGCCGTGCTGACCACGGATCGCCGGGTGCCGGTGTCGTCCAACGTGCCGGACGGTCTGGTCAAGCAGGACATGGTCGATTACGCGGTCGGCCTCGATTTTCCGTTCGAGAACGAATCGCGCTTCAACATGCAGTATTTCGAGCGCTACCACATCGACAAGGCACGCGATCTGCTGCCGTCGAAGCGCGAAAACGGCTTTTCGCTGCTCTACAACTACAAGTTCACCGATCGCGTCGAAGGCGAGGCGCTCTGGGTGCAGTCCCTGGTCCGCAATGACTACATGTTCCGTCCCAAGCTGACCTGGCGCGTCCAGTCGAACTGGCGCGCGCAGTTCGGTGCCGATCTTTTCGGCGGCAATGGCAACGGATTCTTCGGGCGTTTCGGCAATTCGGACCGCTACTACGGCGAGTTGCGCTACAGCTTCTGATCTTCGCGGAGCGGCGATGAAAAGACTTCTGATCGTCGCCGAAGGCGCCACGCTGGCGCATGTCGCCAGACCCTTGGCGCTTGCGCGGGCTGCAAGTCAGAGTTTCGATGTCGTGCTGGCCTTGCCGGCGCAATACCGGTGGGCGGTCGGCGATCTGCAGGTCGAGACGGTCGATCTGACGGCCCAGTCGCCGGCGGAATTTGCCCGGCGGCTCGAAAAGGGCGATCCGCTGTATGACTTGGCGACCCTCGAAGCCTATGTGGCGGACGATCTGGCCCTGATCGGGAGCTTCAAGCCCGATTGCATCCTCGGTGATTTCCGGCTTTCGCTCGGCGTCAGTGCCCGTCTTGCAGGAGTCCCGTACTCAGCACTGGCCAATGCCTACTGGAGTCCGTACTACGACGTCGGTGGCGATTGGCCGGTGCCCGACCTGCCGCTGACGCATGTACTTCCGGTCCCGATTGCCCGATGGCTGTTCAATCGCGTGCGACCCATGGCCTTCCGCCTGCATGCGGGTGCGATGGAAGCGCTGCGACGCAATCACGGATTGCCCGGCTTCGGCCGTGATCTTCGGTGTGCCTACACAGACGCCGATACGACCTTCTACAGCGACATTCCGTCGGTGTTCCAACTTGCAAACGCGCCGTCGTCACAACAGGTTGTTGGACCGTTGCCGTGGTCGCCACCAGTCCCGATCCCGGGCTGGTGGGACGATCTGCCCGATGATCTGCCGATTGCCTACGTCAGCATGGGCAGTTCCGGGCGGCAGGCACTGTCGGGCCCGATAGCCAGATCGCTCGTCGATGCCGGTTTTCGCGTGCTGGTCACCGCTGCGCCCGATGCGGTGATCGAGCACCCTGCGGTCCACGCCGCGAAATTCATGCCCGGCGATCTTGCCTGCGAACGGGCGTCGGTCGTGATCTGCAATGGTGGCAGTCCGACCAGCCAGCAGGCGCTCACGGCAGGCAGGCCGGTGATCGGCGTGGCGTCCAATCTGGACCAGTTTCTGAACATGAGCGCACTTGAACATGCCGGGCTCGGCGTGACGCTGCGGGCTGATCGGTTCAATGCGCAGGTAACGGCAGCGGTGGCGCGACAAGGCATCGAAGATGAGGCGTGGCACCGGCGTACCGCGCTTATCTGCGCTGAAATCGGTGGGCTGGATGCGGTGCGGACGATACTGGACCAATTGCGCTGACGGCGGCAGGTCTGCCGATGTTTCGCACTGTGTGAGTGTAAAAAAAAGGGGCTTGCGCCCCTTTTTCTTTGCAACGGTACTGAAAACCTTACTTCGCCTTGCGACGACGCACCAGGCTCATCAGTGCCAGGCCAGCACCGGCGATGGCCAGCGAACCGGGTTCCGGCACGGTTGCCTGGAACGAGGTTGCGGAATCGCTCTGGAACTGGAAGTCGCAGGTCACGCCCACAGCGACGTCGCCGCAGCCGGCGCCATTCACCGGAACCAGCACGCCACCGACCACATCCACGCCGTAGTTCGGGGTCTGGCCGACAACTTCATCCGACGGGTTTGCCAGGGTGAAAGGCGCAGCCAGATTCGATGCGTCGCTCAGGTCGACAGCCAGTGACTTGATGTTCGACTTGAAGAAGTTGCTGTCGGTGTAGGTGACATCAACCGTCAGGTTGCTCGAACCGACGCCCTGGTTCGACAGGGTGCCGACAGCGTCATCGGCGCCGAAGTTGTCGAGCTTCTGGTTCGGGAAAAGAAACGAGGAGAGCAGCGTGAAATTCGTGAAGGTGCCGGTGCCACCGAAATTGATATTGCCTTCCAGAATCTTGATGCCGTCATCGAAGCCCAGACCGGTAACGTCGTTGGAATCCTTGGTCGTGTCGTAGAAAATCTTGTAGGTGCCACCCAGGCTAACGAAGTTGGACGTAATGCCGCCAACGAGACCTTGTTCGATGATGGTCGCCTGAACCGTGAACTCGGTGCCCGCTGCCGGCGAAACCGTCGACGAACTACCGCCGGAATTGAAAACGAAGCTGTTCAGAGTCGCCTGAAAGTAGGTGGTGAACTGCCCGGTCGTGCTGTTGATCGCATCCTTGGCCAGCGCGTTGCCCGGCAGCCAGTCAAAGCTGGTGACGCTGATCGCACCGCCGGCAGCTGCGCCGTTCGTGTCGAACACGATCGGGGTTGCAGTGAAAGCTGCGCTTGCTTGAGCCGACACACCCAGGGCTGCGATGGCTGCGGCAATCAAAGTAATCTTTTTCATCAAAATTCTCCTGTGGGTCGTAGGACGCACGATGTGTCGTCTGACAACCTATAAGCAGGGGGTGTGCCAGTTTTTTAACTTGTTGAAATTATGGTGTTTTGTTTTGATTTTTGTGGACCTGTTTTCCTTCCTGTAAATTAATCCGACAGGCTTTGCGATGATTTTAGGGGTGGTCGTCACGTAACATGGGGCCCGGTGTCAAACAAGAGCAACCATATTCAGGGAGTGAAGCATGCGCAAGGTGTCCGGATTGCAGGTTCTGACCTTCCTTTGTCTGCTGGCCCTCGCCGTGGCGGTGGCGCTGTCGGCCAATTACCTGCTTTTCGGTGCGCTGGCGCTGGGAGACTTCCGTGGCGTGTTCATGACGGCCACCGGGGGGGTGCTCTGCTACCTGACGGTGATACTGGTATTCCGGCTCTTCTGCGGTGTATTTCCGTTGCCGGAAGGGGATATTGCGGCCGGTTCTACCGCCGAGTTCCGCTACCACGTCTATCTGCTGTTCTTCCTGATCGTGTTCTATCCGGTCATGTTCAGCATGATTCTTCCGGTGCCGCTGATGCGTATCTTCTATCAGTTGCTGGGCGCGCGTCTCGGTCCGAACACCTACCCGGGCGGTGTGGTCATGGATCCGCCTTTCGTGACGATAGGAAGCAATACCATTGTCGGACAAGGTGCGCTGATCGTTCCGCACGTTATCGAAGGATCCCGTCTGGCGCATCGGAGGATAAACATCGGTAACGATGTGACCATAGGTGGTCGTGCTGTCGTGCTGTCGGGGTGCTCGATCGGCGACGGTGCGACGGTCGCTATCGGTGCCGTGGTGAGCAAGGGCACCGTGATCGGTGCAGGCGAGGTGTGGGGCGGAATCCCGGCGCGTCGGCTGGCGCAGGTGGCTGTCACCGATCAGCCGGTCACGAAAGTGACCGGCTGATAAGGGTTTGTCGCCCGGTCAGTCAAGCAGCGACTGCAGAGATTGGCGCAGCGAGCGTGAGACTGGGGCCGGTTCATAACCCAGCCGACCGAGGAAGATGGCGGACGCGGCTTCCGCCGGGCCGAACATTTCGTTGATATCCGTCGAAACCTCGCGCGCCCAGGCGGTGGCTTGCGGAACCCGGGTGAATGGACGCCCGTCGCGGATGTAGCGCGCAAAGATCAGCGGTGTCATTTCAGGTTGCAATTTGAGGCCGCAGCGTTCCGCTTCGAGCCAGAAGCGCTGCAATGCAATCCCGCCATCGACGAAGTCGCGCGGTTTTTTCGGTGTCTGCGGCGCAACGAGCAGCGCGTGGGCACCGCAGGCGATGCCGGGCAGAAGGTCAAGCTGCAGGCGTGGTGCGATGGTGCCCGCCAGGTACGTGTTAAAAAACTCGACACGCTCCCATTTCTGCAGCATCCAGCGCATCAGCTTGCCAGTCATGGCATCCACGCCGACAGCCTGTTCCGGAATCCGGTCGTCACTGAAGCGAGCGCCCCATTCGATGATCCGGCGGTGTACCTCGAACGCTTCCGGAATGGACAGTCTGATTTTTGCGCTGCGGTAATTCAGGCGGCCGATCGACAGGCGCTGCCCGAATCTCGTCATCCAGACAACCCGGTGGGGCGCAGCCGCGGCGTTGAGCGCCTTGATGTGTTCGTCCGACAACGGACGCGTGCTCATCGGGCGGCGCTGGACTGCGCGCGTCCGGATTGCCGCCAGCCGGGGGTCTGGCGGAAGCCCTGGGTGCGGCACGAGTTTGACCGAATAGACCGGATGCGTCGTGTCGCCATCCGGTTGGCACGTCCATTCGATGCCCAGTCCATGCGCCGACGCCGCGATGCGCAGTGTTTCGATCAGGCATCCGTGGGCGATCCGGCTGGCGTAACCATCGAGGTCGTAGACGCAGTCTTCGCGCGTGTCGTACCCGAGAATTTCGACTTCGCTGTCCGATACGATGCGGAAACGCCACGGTTGTGTGTTGTCGCCGCTCGGAGCCCAGCGTGCTTCGTCGAGTATCTGTTCGATCGGTTGGGTCATGTCTTCGTTCCGGAGTTCTGGTTCGGCGCGCGCAGGCTGCGGCGGCCGATCGCGAGAATGAGGCGCTGCAGCGGGTTACGGTTGCCGCCCGGACGCCATGTGTGGCGCATGCGCCCGGTGTAGGCGTCGAACTGATAGCCCCACGGTGCCGCCCGCACGCCATTCCGTCCGAGCAGGATTTTCAGCGTCTCGGTGGCAGCAGCTCCGGCGCAGAGATAGCAACCCATCGCAGTCGAGGGACCGCGCCGTTCCGCCAGATTGATGCGCTCGGGTTCGACCAGATAGCCTCTGTGCAGACCCGCCGGCGCCAGGCCGACCAGAAAGCGCAACGCCTTCTCGGTGTCGTCGCAGCCGTCCCACAGGAAGTACTCCTCGAAGGTCATGCCGCCCGGCATGAATACCAGTACTGCGGTGCCCATGCCGAGCGGGGCTGCGGTGACGGCCGGAATCCCCTTGCGCGCGCACGCGGCGAATGTCTGGCGGCGCGCCTCGAAGGCGAAGAAATCCAGACCGTCTACGTAGACATCGACGCCGTCGAGAAAGGCGTCGAGATTGTCGGCGTTGACGCCCTGCGGAAAAAGCCTCAGGTCGACGTCCGGGTTGATGTCGCGCGCCTGTTCGGCGAGGACGTCGATCTTGTTGCGTCCGAGCGTGCTGACAGTGGCGCCGGCCTGGCGATTGAAGTTCGGCACGTCAAAGCGATCAAAATCGGCAATGCAGAACGCACCGATGCCCAGGCGGCACAGTGTCAGGACATGAAACCCGCCGACGCCGCCCAGACCAGCCACCGCCACCCGGGCACCGCGAAGCCGCGCCTGTTCCGTTTCCGTCGTCCAGCCGAGGTTGCGCGAGAACGCTTCGTGGTAGTTAAAGGCATTCATGGTTCGTTCACTGAAAGTGATATCCGGTTACAGGATTAATTACCAATCAGGATTAACAGATTGTTGCATGCTATTCTAATTCGTAGTCTTTTGTGGCGCTAAGCGATGCTGGGCAAGTACCGATCTCTATGGCTGGACATGCAATTGGCACTGCGCAGCGTACTGCGGCAGGGGCGGCGGACGATGATCGCGATCGTCGGCGTCAGCTTTGGCGTGATGGTGCTGATCGAAGCGTCCGGTTTCATTGAATATCTGATGCGCGGTTTGCGCGAATCGACGATACGCGGTCAGCTTGGGCACGTTCAGGTGGTCAAGCCCGGCTACATCAAGAAAGGCAGTTCAGACCCCTTCGCGTTCCTCATTTCCGGCAAGGACGATGTACTCAAGCAGATCGAGGCGATGCCCGGGGTCGAGGCGGTCGCGCCGCGGCTGCAGTTTACCGGCCTCGTGAGCAAGGATGATGTCACGATCTCCTTTCTCGGGCAGGGCGTTTCGCCTGCGCGGGAGGACGTGATCTCGCGCTCCGAATACACCACGGTAAACATTTCGCAGGGCAAGGGACTCGACGAGTCGGCGACGAACGAAGTCATCATCGGGCGCGGACTGGCCACGAATCTGGGTGTCAAGGTTGGTGACTCGGTGGTGCTGCTGGTCAATACACCATCCGGTGGCATCAATGCGGTCGAGGTCAGGGTGCGCGGCCTGTTCTTTTCCGTGGCGAAGGCGTTCGACGACAGTGCCATCCGCGTGCCATTGAAACTGGCCCACCAGTTGCTGAAGGCGGACGGCGCGCATCAATGGATAGTCGTGCTGAAGGATACTGGCGAGACCGACAATTTCCTTGCCCGGCTGAACAAAACCTATGCCGGACAGGGGCTTGAATTCGTACCCTGGTATGACCTCGCCGAGTTCTACAACAAGACGCGCGAGCTTTTTTCGAGCCAGGTCGGCGTGGTCAAGCTGATCATCGCGGTCATCATCGTGCTGTCGATCTCCAACACGCTGTCGATGAGCGTCCTGGAGCGAACCAGTGAAATCGGCACCTGCATGGCACTCGGCATGCAGCGCTACCGCATCCTGCGCCTGTACATATTTGAGGGACTGATGCTCGGGCTGGTCGGCGGTGCGGTTGGTGTCATTGCCGGCTTGCTGCTCGCGGCACTGCTTTCCTACGTCGGTATTCCGATGCCTCCGCCACCCGGATCGGACAAGGGCTTCAGTGCCGAGATCCTGATCACGGCTCCGATCGTGTTCGGTGCGTTCGCTCTCGCGGTAGTCACGACACTGATGTCCAGCGTGCTGCCGGCGCTCAAGGCTTCGCGACTCGAGATCGTCGAAGCGCTGCGGCACAATCGCTGAGGGGGCGCGGCAATCATGTTCCAGCTGGCGCTGCGCAATATTTCAAGACACAAGCTGCGGGTCTCGATGACGCTGGCCGCTATCATTTTCGGCGTAGCGGGCTTGATGCTCTCAGGTGGCTTCGTCAAGGACGTGCTCAACCAGCTGGGTGAGGCAACCATCCACTCGCAGCTGGGGCATGTTCAGGTGTTCAAGAAGGGCTTCTACGAACAGGGGTCGCGCTCACCTGAAAAGTACATCATGGATGACGCCCTGCTGATCGCGGATTTCGTGGCGAGGATGCCGGAAGCGAAGACGGTGATGCGGCGCCTGCAGTTTTCCGGGCTGCTCAATAACGGCAAGGCTGACTGGGCGGTCGTCGGGGAAGGCGTGGAAGCCAGCAAGGAGAGCAAGCTGGGTACCTTCATGCAGGTCAAGCAGGGCCGTGCGCTGGAGGACGGCGACGACGAAGGCATCTTTGTCGGTGCCGGCGTGGCCGAGGCGCTTGATCTCAAGCCAGGAAGCAAGGTCACGATACTGCTCAACACGACGGACGGAGCACTCAATACGCTCGAATTCCGGGTGGTCGGCGTGTTCGAAAGTTTCTCTAAAGAATTCGATGAACGATCCGTTCGTATCCCCCTGTCGGCGGCTGAAAAGCTGCTGGGACGGGATGGTGCGAATTCGGTGGTGGTCGAGCTCAAGCGTACCGAAGACACATTGCTTGTCGCGGGACTGATCCGCGGCAAGATTGAAGGGCTGGGCTACGAAGTACACACCTGGACGGATCTGTCCGACTTCTATTCGAAGTCGGTTGACCTGTACCGCACCCAGTTTGGCGTGCTGCAGTGGATCGTCCTGGTCATGGTTCTGCTGAGTGTGTTCAACACGGTAAACATGAGCGTATCCGAGCGTGTCGGTGAATTCGGAACGCTGATGGCTCTGGGTAATACGCGAAGTTACGTTTTCTGGCTCGTTCTTTCCGAGAACGCAGTGCTCGGATGCGTAGGTGCGGTGGTGGGCGTGACACTCGGTACCTTGCTGGCTCTGGCGATTTCCAAGGTCGGCATTCCGATGCCGCCGCCGCCGAATTCGAATGTCGGCTACACCGCCGCGATCCGTCTGCTGCCGGATACGGTGATGATGGCTTTCATGGTGGGGTTAGTGGCGACGCTCGGCGCGGCGCTGTTGCCGGCGCGCCGGGTATCACGGACGCCGATCATTGATGCACTGCGCTACAACATCTGATCTGCCGTGACGCATTAGAGCGCGCGTCAGCGTGCATTGACTATGATTCGCCGCTTGTCCGGCACGTGTTCTTCTGGAGGATGCAATGTACTGTTCGACCAACCTGATGTCCCTGCTGCGCAGGCTTGCGCTGCTGCTGTTCGTGCCGCTTGCGCTGGTGGCATGTTCATCGTCGCCTTATCCGGCCGCTCCTGCGCAGGCCTACAGCGATGATTACAACTACATTCTGGGGCCGGGTGATTCGGTCAATATCGTGGTCTGGCGCAATCCGGAGATTTCGTCGACCGTCACGATCCGGCCCGACGGAAAGATCACCGGTTCGCTGTTCGAGGATCTGCCGGCTGCAGGGCGTGATCCGACAACGCTGGCCCGCGAGATCGAGAAGGTTCTGGCCAAGTACATCCGCGATCCCATCGTCAGCGTGATCGTGGCGGGCGGCATCGGACCCTACAGCGAGCAGATCCGGGTGATCGGCGAAGCAGCCAAACCGCAGGCGCTGGCCTACAAGCAGAAGATGACCCTGCTTGACGTCATGATCGCCGTGGGCGGCATCACCGACTTTGCCGATGGCAACGCAGCGACCATCCTGCGTACGTCCGAAGGCGCCAAACAGTACAACGTCAGGCTCAAGGATCTGGTCCGCCATGGCGACGTGACGGCGAACGTCGATGTGAAACCGGGCGACATCCTCATCATCCCGCAGAGCTGGTTCTGAGTTTTGATGCAATTTCAGTCAGAAGGAATATGCGCCGGTGGATGACCTAATCAGGCAGTTGTCGGGCTACTTGCGAGCGGCATGGGGCTATCGATGGATCGGCCTCATCGTGGCCTGGATTGTTGGCGTGGTCGGCATCGGCGTCGTGCTCGTGTTGCCGGACCAGTATCAGGCGTCCGCCAAGATATACGTCGATACGCAGTCGATTCTGCGGCCATTGATGTCGGGTCTTACGGTTCAGCCGAATCTGGACCAGCAGATCAGCATGCTGAGCCGTACGCTCATCAGTCGTCCGAATATCGAAAAACTCATCCGGATGGCTGACCTTGATCTCGAAGCCAAGACCAAGGCTGAGCGGGAAAAACTGATCGATAGTCTGATCGACAGCGTGAAACTGAGCAGTTCCGGTCGGGACAATCTCTACATCGTTTCGTATCGGGACAAGAAGCCGGCACGGGCGCAGAAGGTCGTGCAGGCCATGGTGA
Organism: Betaproteobacteria bacterium; assembly: GCA_020621405.1. Classification (GTDB taxonomy): domain Bacteria; phylum Pseudomonadota; class Gammaproteobacteria; order Burkholderiales; family Rhodocyclaceae; genus Methyloversatilis. The sequence goes on along the minus strand of JAHRYN010000002.1, from coordinate 350,548 downwards.
CCTTGTTCGTCGAGTCAGGTCTTGGTGGCAAGCGGCAGGATGCGGACCAGGCGCGCAAATTCATTGAAGAACAGATCAAGGCTTACGAGTCCAAGTTGCTGGAAGCGGAAAACCGGTTGAAGGAATTCCGGCTCAGGAACCTGGAGCGCCCCGGCGGCGGACAGAAGGACTACTTCGGCAGTCTGGGGGAGCTCCAGACATTGCTCAATCAGGCGCAACTCGATTTGCGAGAAGCCACCAATTCCCGTGATGCGTTGAAGCGCCAACTGCTTGGCGAAGATCCGACGATGTCGTCCGATACCTCTTTCCCGGGCGTGTCGGCTCCGGGCGGTGGCCCGTCGACTGCGGAAATCGATGCACGCATCTCCGCGATGAAAAACGATATCGAGACCTTGTTGCAGCGTTACACCGATCGTCATCCGGACATCATGCAGTTGCGGGCGCGTATCCGGAATCTCGAGGCGGAACGCAAGGAAATCGTTGATCGCTACGCAGCGGAAGCGGAACACCCTGCGGCCGGCAAGAGCACGACGTCGGGCACTGCTGCACCTGCAGCCGGTTCTCCGCAGATGCCCAATCCGGTGTATCAACAGATCAAGGTTGCGCTGGTTTCCGCAGAGGCGTCAGTCGCTTCTCTGAGCGTTCGTGTTGCCGAGTACCAGAGCCGGATGGACAAGCTGAAACAGTCGTCGCGGCTGGTACCTGAGCTCGAAGCCGAGTTTACCCAGCTCAACCGCGATTACGAGATTCACAAGACGAACTACAACAATCTGGTTTCGAGGCGCGAATCCGCGTCGATTTCCGAGGAGATGGATGCCTCGGGTGTCGCCGAATTCCGGTTGATCGAGCCGCCCCGCGTTGCGCCCGAACCGGTGGCGCCGAACCGACTCATTCTGCTGACTGTCGTGTTGATTGTGAGCTTGCTGGCTGGGGGGGCTGCATCCTTCCTGGTGTCGCAGTTGCGCCCGGTGTTCCATGATGGTCGCGTGTTGTCGGACATCGCCGGTGTGCCGGTGCTGGGTTCGGTGTCGATGCTGCTGTCCGATGAACGCAAGCGCTATGAACGTCGCCGCAGCATCGTCTTCTACGGTGGTATCGGAGGCTTGGTGGCTGCTTACGTTGCAATGCTGGCTTTCGTGTCGCTCGTGATGCGCAGTGCCTGAGGAAAAGTCATGAGCATCATTGAACAAGCCATTGAACGGATGGGCCAGCTCAAACGGGCTGGGGTCGACATCGGAACCGAGCCGGAAGAGGCGGCGGCACCTGCCGCAGTGCAGCCGCTGGCTGCGGTTCCTGCCGCCGCCGCTCCAGTTGTCGCGACGCCGGAACCGAAGCCTGCAAACGAACCGGTGGTGGTGCGCAACGTTCCCGACGCGTCTTCGCGCTACGTGGAGCTCGATCTGGCGCGCCTCGACTCGATCGGTCTGGTCGTTCCATCTGCACCGCGGTCTCAGATTGCCGAGGAATTCCGGGTCATCAAGCGCCCGATTCTCGCCAATGCCCACGGCAAAGGCGCAGCTCCTGTCGATAACGGCAACCTGATCATGGTGACCAGCTCGGTACCGGGCGAAGGCAAGAGCTTCAATTCAATCAACCTTGCGATGAGCATCGCGATGGAGCTCGACAATCGCGTCCTGCTGGTTGATGCGGACGTGGCACGCCCGTCGGTGCTGAATCTGCTTGGCCTGCCCCCGGCAAAGGGCTTGATGGACGTATTGCTGGACGACAGTGTCAATCTGCCCGACGTATTGCTGCGGACCAATGTTGAAAAGCTGACCCTGCTGCCGGCGGGCATGCCGCACAAGAACGCGACCGAACTGCTGGCGAGCGGTGCCATGCGTTCCTTGCTGGTCGAACTTGCGCATCGCTACCCCGACCGGATCATCATTTTCGATTCGCCGCCGCTGATGGTGACGACGGAAGCGCCGGTGCTCGCGCAGTCGATGGGGCAGATCGTCGTCGTGGTCGAGGCCGGGCGTACCACCCACACCATGCTCAAGCAGGCGCTGTCCAAGGTGCAGGACTGCCCGGTCAAGATGGTCATTCTCAACAAGGCGCGTTATGCCCGCACCGATGGCTACTACGGTTATTACGGGTACGGGTACGGATACGGGTATGGGGCGGACAGCCATCAGGCCAAGGGCGATGACGACGGTGCGTGACAGCAAAAAGTGTGAGTTGAAAGTAACGGCTCAGGCGGTAACAAGCGCATTTCTGTTTCTCGCTCTGACATCCGGAGCCGCACGCGCTGAAAACTGGCATGTCGAGCCCAGTCTGACGACGCGGATGATTGTCACTGACAACATCAATTATTCGGCAACCAAGCCGAAGTCGGACCAGTTGATCGAGGTGAATCCGACCATCAGCGTGCGTCGTACAAGCCCCAGGCTGCAGTTCATCGGGGAATATACGCCCCGCTACTTTCACTACGCCGAAGACACGTTTCCCTCGCGTCTTTCGCATGCGTTCAATCTCAATGGTCGCCTGGAAGTCATTGACGACTTTTTCTTCCTTGATGCGAAGGCAATTTCGTCCGAACAGAACCGCTCCGTGTTCAATGCAGTTCCGACGGACAATGCGTCGGCCGCGAATCAGTTGAACCGGACGCGCACCTATTCACTGACGCCGTCAGTGCGTGGCAGCGTGCGCCTTGGCGATGTGGCCCTGTGGTCGTCCAGCCTGAATTCGGTGCGCAGTGAATCCAGTGGCACGCAGGGTGCAATCAGCAGTGACACCTTTACCGGGGCGCTAGTGAGCACGCCTGCGAAGATAGGCTGGCGGGTTGATGTCAGTTCGGTGTCGACGAATTCCGACCGCGGCGGAGACACTCAGCGGGACCGCATTACCGGTGGTCTGGTGTTTCGCCCGGACTCCACGCTGAGTTTGACCGCTCGTTACGGCTACGAGAATTCGGATTTTCCGGGGGCGCCAAAAAACAACAACAGCAAGGATACCTATGGCGGCAGCATTCAGTGGGCACCTACGCCGCGCACTTCACTGAACGCCGATATCGACAAGCATCCGTACGCGACAACGTCTACCCTGAACGCGACCCACCGCTTGCCACGCCTTGTTTTCAATGTCTCCCAGTCGAGAAGCCTGACCAATCGGGCGCAGCAGGCGCTGCAACCGACTGGCGTATTTGACCTGTTCGATGGCCTCAGTCTGATGGAGCCGTTTGCCAGCATCGCGGATCCTGTTCAACGCGAGCAGGCGATGTCGACCTATCTGCGTGACAATGGCCTTACTCGCTATGTGACCGGCCTCAGCTCCATCCTGACGGACCGAGAATTCCTGCAGACGCGTTCTCAAGTGTCGGCGACCTATACGGGCGTTCGCAATACCGTTTCGCTCAGCGTCTTTCAGACGAACAGTGACAGCGGAGTCGGTTCCGCCGGCGGAGTTGCCGGCGATGATTTTTCCTTGTCCAGAGCGATTCGTCAGCGTGGCTGGAATGCCACTTACGCCTACCGTCTGAGCGCGCTTTCGTCGCTCAGCCTGAATCTGTCGACCAGCAGGTCCAGTGGTCGACTGGGGGCTTCACTCAGCAGTGATCGGGACACGATAAATGCGACGTGGACGACCAAGCTGGGTGCGCGTACCAGTGGCTCAATCGGCTTCCGCATGACGCGTGCCACAGTCCGCGAAGGCGACGTAGACGAAAATGCACTCATTGCGACGCTGACAACCCGCTTCAACTGACCGGTCGCCGTGCGCCCGGTTGCGTGGGGCAGCCGCGTTGTTCATTCACCCACACAGCCAGTCTCATGTACGAGTCCTTCTACGGTCTTTCCGGCAAGCCCTTCCAGCTCAATCCTGATCCGTCCTTCTTTTTCGGAAGCAAGGGACACCGGCGAGCGCTCGCCTATCTCGAATACGGCCTGCATCAGAGCGAAGGTTTCATCGTCATCACCGGTGAAATCGGCGCCGGCAAGACCACGCTGGTCAGAAGCCTACTGCAGAAGCTGGATGCCAAGAAGGTGGTGGCTGCCCAGCTGGTGAGTACGCATCTCGACGCGGAGGACACGCTGCGTCTGGTTGCTGCGGCATTCGGGCTGCCCAACAAGCAGCTGAAGAAGGCTGACCTGCTGCTGTCGATCGAAATGTTCCTGCTTTCGCTGACGGCAGCCGGCAAGCGTGCGCTGCTCATCGTCGACGAGGCGCAGAACCTGACGCCACGCGCGGTCGAGGAGCTGCGCATGCTGTCCAACTTCCAGCTCGGCGAGCATGCCCTGCTGCAGAGCTTCCTGGTCGGTCAGCCCGAATTCCGCGAAACCATGCAGAGCCGTGACATGGAACAGTTGCGGCAGCGGGTGATTGCCTCCTATCACCTCGGCCCGATGGACACAGCGGAGACCGAGGCCTATATCGAGCACCGTCTCAAGCACGTCGGCTGGCGTGGTTCCCCGGTGTTCCAGGCGGATGCACACGAGGCCATCTTCAAGGCCACCGAAGGTGTGCCACGACGTATCAATACCCTGTGTGACCGGCTCATGCTTGCGGGTTTTCTCACCGGAGCCAGGTCGTTCGGTGCGTCGGACGTCGAGAGCGTCGTCAGTGAAATCCGTGATGAAGCCGGCGAAAAGGCCGCAGCAGCAGCGGTGGCCAAGAGCCACGAGGCAGCGGCTCAGCATGGCGTTGCACACAGTGCGTCGTTCGGCGGTTCGAACCTGATCGGCGCGCCGGCCCTGTTCGACATGGATCTGTCGCAATTCAAGCTTGATGCGGAGTCGGCCCAGCGCGTGCGGGATTTCGTCAATGCCCACCAGGCAGGCTGCCTTGAGGATCGCCTGTTGCGGATAGAGCGCACGCTCGAACAGACCATCGCACTGCTCGGGGAACTGGCGGACCGCTCGACCGAACCGGTGCCCGAGGGGTCGCAGGCATCGCGGAAGGATTTTGAATGACTCATGCATCCGTAATCGCACCGGTGCTCTGCGTGGTCGGTGCCCGACCGAATTACATGAAGATGGCACCGGTCCTGCGTGCCTTCGACGAGCACGTTCCCCCTGTACCCTGGGTGCTGGTGCATACCGGTCAGCACTATGACCATGCGATGAACGAACGGCTTTTCAGCGGCTTGCGCCTGCCGACGCCGCAGTACAACCTCGAGGTTGGTTCCGGGACACACGCAGTACAGACGGCAGAAATCATGAAGCGCTTCGAGCCGCTGGTCGACGACATCAAGCCGTCCTGCGTGCTGGTGGTCGGCGACGTGAATTCGACGCTGGCCTGCGCGCTGGTAGCCGTCAAGAAGCATGTCGCGGTGGTGCACGTCGAAGCGGGCCTGCGCAGCGGCGATCGTGCGATGCCGGAAGAAATCAACCGCATCCTGACCGACCGCATCTCCGATCGTCTCTACACCACCGAGCGCAGCGCGCTGGACAATCTGGTCGCCGAAGGCGTGGATGCGTCCTGGGTGAGTTTCGCCGGCAACGTCATGATCGACTCGCTGCTGTCCAGCAAGCCGCTGGCGGTGCCGCCGGCGCGGACGCTGGGCGAGCACGGAATCGACGCGACGCTGATTGCCGATGGTAGATATGCCGTCGTCACGTTGCACCGGCCGAGCAATGTCGATGATCCGGAACAGCTCAGGCGCCTGACCGCGATGCTCGCCGACGCGGCAAAACGCCTGCCGCTGCTGTTTCCGATCCATCCGCGCACGCGTGCCAACATCGAACGATTCGGCTTCGGCGCCTTGCTCGAGAACCCGAAGATCGCGTTGTTGCCGCCGCTGGGTTATCTCGAAATGCTGGGCCTGATGAGCAACGCCACGGTGATGATCACCGACTCGGGCGGCATCCAGGAAGAAACCACGGCCTTGTCGGTCCCTTGCCTGACCTTGCGCGAAAACACCGAGCGGCCGATCACGGCCGAGCAGGGTACGAATACCGTGGTCGGGAGCGACCAGGCGCTGTTCGTGCGCTGCCTGGACGACATTCTCGCCACCGGCGGCAAGCGGGGGTGCGTGCCGGAATACTGGGACGGTGCGGCCGCACCGCGTATCGTGGCCGATCTGTACGACTGGCTGCAGTCCCGTCTGCCCGCGGATGCCTGAAATACAGATGAACGCTCCGGAACCCATTCGCAACGCCTTCACCGTCGACGTGGAAGACTACTTCCAGGTGTCGGCCCTGGCGCCGTACATCGCGCGAGCCGACTGGGATGGCATCGAATGCCGGGTCGAGCGCAATGTGGAGCGGATACTCGCCCTGCTCGACGAATCCGGTAATCGGGGTACCTTCTTCACGCTGGGCTGGGTGGCGCAGCGCTATCCGGCGATGGTGAAACGGATCGCTGCTGCCGGTCATGAGATCGCAAGCCATGGCAGCGCGCATCTGCGCGCGACCGATCAGTCGCCCGCCGAGTTTCTGGACGACATTGCCCGCGCCAAGACCCTGCTGGAAGACATCACGGGTGTCGAGGTGCGCGGCTACCGCGCTCCGAGTTTCTCCATCGGACACACCAATCCCTGGGCACTCGATTGCGTAGCGCAGGCCGGCTACCGCTACAGCTCCAGCATCTATCCGGTCAAACATGATCACTACGGCATGCCGGATGCGCCGCGTTTTCCGTTCGCGTCACGCGAAGGTCTGATCGAGGTGCCGGTTACGACGGTGAATATGGGTGGCCGCAACCTGCCTGCCGGCGGCGGCGGATATTTCCGCCTGCTGCCCTACGCCGCCTCGCGCTGGCTGTTGCGCCAGGTGAACCAGCGTGATGGCCGCCCCGCGATGTTCTATTGTCATCCGTGGGAGATCGACGCCGGACAGCCGCGCGTCAAGGGCGTGGATGCGAAGTCGCGCTTCCGCCATTACGTCAATCTCGAACGCACCGAAGCACGGCTGGGCCGCTTGATGCGCGACTTCCGCTGGGGGCGCATGGACGAGGTGTTTCCGGAGATAGCCCGTGCGACCTGAGGCTGAATTCATGACTGCAGTGAATGTGCGTGCCGCAAGCGATGCCGATCGCGGCAACTGGAACGATTTCGTCGAGCAGTGCCCGACGGCCAGCTTTTTCCATCTGTTCGAATGGCGCGACATCACGCGCGACGTGTTCGGTCACCGCACGCATTACCTGCTGGCTGAAAGTGGCGGGCGCATCTGCGGCGTGCTGCCGCTGGCGCAGGTCAAGAGCCGCCTGTTCGGCCATTCCCTGGTGTCGCTGCCTTTCGGCGTGTACGGTGGCGTGGCGGCGGCTGACGAAGCCAGTGCGCTGGCGCTTGAAAGCGAAGCGCAGCGCATCGCGCAATCGCTCGGCGTCGACCATCTTGAGTTCCGGAACGTGCAGGCGCGTCATGCCGACTGGCCGACCGAGGATCTCTACGTCACCTTCCGCAAGGTGCTGTCGCCGGACGTCGAGGAGAACATGAAGGCGATCCCGCGCAAGCAGCGCGCGATGGTGCGCAAGGGTATCGCCAACGGCCTGAAAGCCGTGTTCGATGTCGACAACGCGCGCTTCTTCGAGCTGTATTCCGACAATGTGCATCGGCACGGTACGCCCGCCATGTCGCGCCGCTATTTCGACACGCTGCGCTCGACCTTCGGCGAACGCTGCTCGGTGATGATCGCGGAAGGGCCGGACGGCGCGCCGCTGAGCGGTGTCATGAGCTTCTACTTCCGTGACGAAATCCTGCCGTATTACGCGGGCGATGCGCTGGCGGCGCGCGATCTGGCTGCCAACGACTTCAAGTACTGGGAGTTGATGCGTCACGCCTGCGAGCGCGGCATCAGGGTGTTCGACTACGGCCGCAGCAAGCAGGGCACCGGTTCCTATGCGTTCAAGAAGAACTGGGGCTTCGAACCGACGCCGCTGCATTACGAATACTGTCTGTACAGGCGCGACAGCCTGCCGCGCAACAATCCGTCCAACCCCAAGTACAAGCTGATGATCGAGGTATGGCGACGCATGCCGCGCAGCCTTGCCAACGCGATTGGCCCCTTCATCGTCCGCAACCTCGGCTGAACGCAGCGTCGCCATGGAAGCGCTGCTCTTTCTCGCCCATCGCCTGCCGTTTCCGCCGAACAAGGGCGACAAGATCCGTTCGTATCATCTGCTGCGCCATCTCGCGCGGCGTCACGCGGTACATGTCGGTGCCTTCATCGACGACGAGGCCGACCTGCCGCATGTGCCGACCCTTGCCGGAACGTGTGCGCAACTGCATACGGAAGTCATTCACCCGCGCAGCCGCAAGCTCGCATCGCTGCGGGCACTGGCGACCGGCGAATCGCTGAGCGTCGCCTATTACCGTTCGGCGGCCATGCAGCGCTGGGTCGACGACACGATTGCTCGCCACGGCATCACGAAGGTGGTGGTGTTCTGTTCGACCATGGCGCAGTACCTGGACCGTCATCCGCAGGTGCGGTGCATCGTCGATCTGGTCGACGTCGATTCAGCGAAGTGGGCCGAATACGCGCCGCGTCACAGCTGGCCAATGTCCTGGCTGTACCGGCGCGAAGCCAGAACCCTGCTCGACTATGAATCGCGCGTGGTTGGCGCTTCCCATATGAGCCTGCTGGTGACGCCAGCCGAAGTTGCGCTGTTCGAATCGCTGGCGCCCGCTCAAAAGGGGCGCGTGCGTGCACTGCCCAATGGCGTGGATGTCGATTTCTTCCATCCGGCGCAGGCAGGGCAAAGCCCTTACGCCTCCGGCGAGCGCCCGGTCGTGTTCACCGGCGCCATGGATTACTGGCCGAACATCGACGCCGCCTGCTGGTTTGCCACCGAAGTGATGCCGCGGGTCCGGGCAGTCGAACCGGCCGCGCATTTCTACGTGGTCGGCATGAATCCTTCGCCCGCGGTGCGGGATCTGGAACGGCTCGGCAACGTGACGGTGACCGGCCGGGTGGACGATGTCCGCCCCTGGGTCGCGCATGCGGTCTGCGCGGTGGCTCCATTGCGTGTGGCACGCGGCATACAGAACAAGGTACTGGAGGCCATGGCGATGGGGCGGCCGGTGGTGGTGTCGTCCACCTGCGCGGGCAGCCTTGATGCGCAGCCCGGTCGCGACTTCATTGCCGCAGGTGACGCGCAGTCCTTTGCCGAGGCCGTTCTCGCGCTGTTCGACCCGCCTTCTGCCCAGGTTGTCGGGACTGCGGCGCGCGTGCGCATCGAACAGATCTATCGCTGGGACCGTGCGCTGGCGGCGCTGGACGAATGCCTCGACGCGCCGATACGCGACGCGGATGTGCATACACACAACTCGGGAACCGACTGCGATGTTGAATCCGGCATCCTCCATCCACGTGGCTGAACCAGGTCGCGCAGCCGGATCGTGGCGCAGTGCAGGCACACTTTTCCTGCTGCTGCTCGCGCTGCTGCTGACGCTTTACTGGGATGCCGCTGCATCCATGGCGCAGATCTGGTGGCGTTCCGAAACCTTTGCGCACGGGCTGCTCGTCGCGCCGATTTTCGTCTGGCTGGTGTGGCGCAAACGCGCCGCGCTGTCGCGTGTCGCGCCACAACCGTGCGTATGGGGACTGCCGCTGCTGCTGCTCTGTCTTGCCGGCTGGCTGGCGGCCGATGTGGCCGGCGTCCAGGTGGTTCGACAGTTGTGCTTCATCGCCAGCATTCCGGCCCTGATGATCGCCGTGCTTGGCTGGCGCGTCGCCTGGCTGATCGCCTATCCGCTCGCCTTCCTTTTCCTCGGCGTACCGATGGGTGAGGGGCTGATGCTGCCGCTGATGAACTACACGGCAGACTTCACCGTCGGTGCCTTGCAGGCCATGCATTTTCCGGTCTATCGGGAAGGGACTTTCTTCGAACTGCCGTCCGGCAGCTGGTCCGTGGTCGAAGCCTGCAGCGGGTTGCGCTATCTGATTGCCTCGGTGACGGTGGGCGCGCTGTTCGCATACCTCAGCTACCGTTCGCTGTGGCGGCGTGCCGCCTTCATTGCGGCATCGTTCGTGGTGCCGGTGATTGCCAACGGTTTCCGTGCGTTGATGATCGTTCTGCTCGCCCACTACTCGGACATGAAGATCGCGACCGGGGCAGACCACATCATCTACGGCTGGGTATTCTTCGGCCTCATCATGCTTCTGTTGTTCTGGATCGGGTCGTTCTGGCAGGAGAAGGAGGCTGAGGACATCGCCCCCGACACGGCTTCGCCTGCCTCGCGCCCCGTGTCTGCGCTGCGCCTTGGCGTCTCGGCGATATGTGTGGTCGTGCTGCTGGTGTTGCCGTTCATGTATGCAAGCGAACTGGCGGGGCGTCCTGTACCGTCCGCGCCAGCGCTGGCACTTCCCGCAGCGCCCGGAGATGGCTGGACGCTGGATGGCGGTAGCGAGCTGACCGACTGGCGGCCGCATTTCCAGAATCCTGATCGCGAGCGGTCGGTGCTGTATCGCCGCAATGACGAGATGATCGTCGTGCATCTGGCCTGGTACGGTCGCCAGCGCCAGGACGCGGAACTGATCAATTCTCGTAACTACATGATCAAGCAGGAACATCCGGTATGGGCCAACGTCGGCGAACGGCTGATTGATCGCCCGAATCATCCGGTACGTGAGACCGAGCTGCGTTCTGCTCAGCTGCGCCTGCTCATTCACGACTGGTTCGTGGTTGGCCGCACACCGACCGTCAGTGCCATCCGGGCCAAGCTGCTGTTTGCACGTAACCTGCTGCTGACTGGCGAGGACGCGGGCTATGGCGTCGTGCTCTACACGCCCCAGCACGAGGATCCGGCCGTCGCCAGGACTCGTCTGCAGGCGTTTGCGGATCTGATCGAACCGGCGCTGGCAGGCTCGGTCGCGCCATGAAACGCGTCGTTCACGTGGTGCATCACTTCGGCACCGGCGGCATGGAGAACGGGATGGTGATCCTGTTCAACAATCTGCCGCCGGACGATTTCGACCATCACGTCGTCTGCCTGCAGGGTTACTCGCACTTCGTCGAGCGGATACGCTCGGGGCGCGTGACCTTCCACGACCTGAAGAAGGCGCCCGGCAAGGATCCCGCGCACTATTTCCGCCTGTGGCGCGCGCTGCGTGCACTGCGTCCCGACATCCTGCATACGCGCAACCTGTCGGCGATCGAGGCCGTGCTCATCGGCTGGCTGGCCGGTGTGCCGGTGCGCGTACATGGCGAACACGGGCGCGATGTGTTCGATCTCGACGGCAGCAATGCGCGCTACAACCTGCTGCGCCGCATCGTGCGCCCCTTCGTCGATCGCTATCTGACGGTCAGCCGCGATCTGCAGGGCTGGCTGATCGCAGCGATCGGTGTCGACGCCGCGCGCGTCACGCAGATCTACAACGGCGTAGACAAGCAGCGCTTCCGTCCGCGTGGCGACGAGCCACGACCGGCCGCGATGCCGGAAAGTTTCCGGCAGGACTGTTTCGTGGTCGGCAGCGTTGGGCGCATGGTCGGTGTGAAGGATTATCCGACGCTGGTGTCGGCTTTCATCGACGCCGCTGCGCAGCCCGGCGGCGATCACCTGCGTCTGGTCATTGTTGGTGACGGTGGTGCGCGGGACGCCTGTCAGCGGATGCTGGACGAAGCCGGGTTGGCGGAGCAGGCTTGGCTGCCTGGCGAGCGCAGTGACATCGCGGAGCTGATGCGCGGTTTTGACGTATTCGTGCTGCCGTCGCTGGGTGAAGGCATCTCGAACACCATACTGGAGGCGATGGCCTGCGGCCTGCCGGTGGTCGCGACCCGGGTCGGCGGCAATCCGGAACTGGTCGACGACGGCGTCAACGGCCGTCTGTTTGCACCCGGAGATGTGGCGGCGCTGTCGGCGGTGCTGCGTATTTACTTGTCCGATCCGTCAGTGCTGGCGGCTCACGGTAGTGCATCACGGCAAAGAGTCGAGGCCTCCTTTAGTATCGAGGCGATGGTTGCCGGGTATCGCGACGTCTATCTGTCCCTGGCCCGACCGTAACGCGGCTCTCGGGCAGCACCACTCTCTGACAGGATTTCCCGCATGTGCGGTTTTGTTGGCATTTTTGACACGCGCGGTCGTCGCGACGTGGGGCGCAACGTACTGCACCGCATGAACGAGGCGCAGCACCACCGCGGTCCGGACGAAGGCGATCTGCACCTCGAACCCGGCGTGGGTCTCGGTCACCGCCGCCTGTCCATCATCGACGTGGCGAGCGGACAGCAGCCGCTGGCGAACGAGGACGGCTCGGTCGTCGTCGTGTTCAACGGCGAGATCTACAACTTCCGGTCGCTGATTCCGGAACTGACTGCGCTCGGCCACACCTTCCGCACGCGCAGCGACACCGAAGTGATCGTGCATGCGTGGGAGCAGTGGGGCGAAGACTGCGTGCAGCGCTTTCGCGGCATGTTCGCGTTCGCGCTGTTCGACCGCAACACGGAGACGCTCTTCCTTGCGCGCGACCGGCTTGGCGTCAAGCCGCTGTTCTATGCCCTGCTACCTGACGGCCAGCTCATCTTCGGCTCCGAGCTGAAGGCGCTGACTGCGCATGGGAGCCTGAATCTCGATCTCGATCCGCTGGCGGTGGAAGAGTATTTCGCGCTTGGCTATGTCGCCGACCCGCGCACCATCTACCGCAACGCGTTCAAGCTCGAACCGGCGCACAGCCTGTGCATCCGCCGCGGTGTCACGGCGCCAGCGCCGCGTCGCTACTGGGACGTCGATTTCAGCAAGGTCAATCCGATCGACGAGGTCGAGGCGGAGGAAGAGTTGATCCGTCGCCTGCGCGAGTCGGTCAGCCTGCGCATGATTTCGGAGGTGCCGCTGGGTGCCTTCCTGTCGGGCGGCGTCGATTCGTCGGCCGTGGTGGCGATGATGGCTCAGTCGTCCGACACGCCGGTCAACACCTGCGCCATCGCCTTCGACGATCCGGCGTTCGACGAATCGCGCTTCGCGCAGCAGGTGGCTGATCGCTATCATACCAATCACCGGGTCGAGATGGTCGCATCCGACGATTTCGACCTGATCGACACGCTGGCCTGGCTGTATGACGAACCGTATGCCGACAGCTCGGCACTGCCGACCTATCGCGTGTGCCAACTGGCGCGCAAGCATGTGACGGTTGCGCTGTCCGGCGACGGCGGTGACGAAAGCTTTGGCGGTTACCGCCGCTACCGCCTGCACCTGATGGAAGAACAGCTGCGTTCGCGCCTGCCGCTTGGGCTGCGCAAGCCGCTGTTCGGTGCGCTCGGCCAGCTTTACCCGAAAGCCGACTGGGCGCCGCGCATGTTTCGCGCCAAGAGCACCTTCGAGTCGCTGGCGCGCACCTCAGTGGAAGCCTATTTCCATTCGGTGTCGATCCTGCGCGATCCGATGCGCGCGCGCCTGTTCAGCCCGGCGATGAAGTCCGCACTTGGCGGCTACAACGCGGTCGAGGTGTTCCACCGCCACGCCGCGCGCCACCAGTCGGACGAGCCGCTGTCGCTGGTGCAGTACCTCGACCTGAACACCTATCTGGTTGGCGACATCAATACCAAGGTCGACCGCGCCAGCATGGCGCACTCGCTCGAGGTACGCGAGCCGCTGATGGATCATCCGCTGGTCGAGTGGCTGGCCACGCTGCCTGCCTCGCTGAAGATCCGCGGGCAGGAAGGCAAGTATCTGCTGAAGAAATCGCTGGAGCCGCATCTGCCGCACGACATCATGTATCGCCCCAAGATGGGTTTCTCGGTGCCGCTCGCACGCTGGTTCCGCGGTCCGCTGAAGCAGCGTGTGCGAGACGCCGTGCTGGGCAGCCGCCTGGCCGACACTGGCTGGTTCAACCGCCCCTACCTTGAACATCTGGTAGATGCCCATCAGTCCGGCCTGCGCGACTACAGCGCGTCGCTGTGGACCCTGCTGATGTTCGATGCCTTCCTGCGCAATCAGGAAAATTCGGCGATTCGTGCCGCGGCCTGAAGGACACTCTTGACGATGCGCATCCTGCACGTGCTGGACCACTCGATTCCGCTGCACAGCGGCTACACCTTTCGCACCGCCGCCATCCTGCGCGAACAGCGCAAGCTGGGCTGGGACACGCACCATGTGACCGGCGTCAAGCACACGGCACCCGGACCGCTGGTCGAGGAAGTCGACGGCCTGGTGTTCCACCGCACGCCGTGGTCACCCGGTATGCTCGAACGCGTGCCGGTGCTGCGCGAGCGCGCCCAGATGCGCGCGCTGGAACTGCGTCTGCTCGAGGTTGCGCGCGAGCTCAAGCCGGACGTGCTGCATGCGCATTCGCCGGTGCTCAATGCCTTTCCGGCCCTGCTGGTCGGACGGGCGCTGGACATCCCTGTCGTGTATGAAATCCGTGCCTTCTGGGAAGATGCCGCGGTCGATCACGGCACGACTACCGAAGGCAGCCTGCGCTACCGGGCAACCCGTGCGATGGAAACGCGGGCGGTGCATACGGTCGATGCGGTGACCACGATCTGCGAAGGACTGCGTGGCGATCTGCTCGCGCGCGGTGTGCCGCAGTCGAAGATCACGGTCATTCCGAATGCGGTCGATGTCGAGAACTTCGCCTTCGGCGTGCCCGGCGATGACGCGCTGCGCGCCAGCCTCGGGCTGACCGGCAAGCGTGTGCTCGGCTTCCTCGGCTCCTTCTATGCCTACGAAGGACTGGACCTGCTGCTGCGTGCGCTGCCGTCCATCCTGCAGCAGGCGCCCGATGTGGCAGTGCTGCTGACCGGTGGCGGTCCGCAGGAAGAGAATCTGAAGAAGCAGGCCCAGGAGCTGGGCCTGCAGGATCACGTGATATTCACCGGCCGTGTTCCGCATGCCGAGGTGCAGCGCTACTACAGCCTGGTTGATGTGCTGGTCTATCCGCGCCACTCGATGCGCCTGACCGATCTGGTCACGCCGCTCAAGCCGCTCGAAGCGATGGCGCAGGGACTGCTGCTGGTTGCCTCGGATGTCGGTGGTCATCGTGAGCTGATCCGCGACGGCGAGACCGGAGTGCTGTTCCGTGCCGGCGATGCCGATGATCTTGCGCGCAGCGTGCTCCGCCTGCTCGGCATGACCGATCGCTGGCCGGAACTGCGTGCGGCGGGGCGCCGTTTCGTCGAAACCGAACGCACATGGGCAGCGTCGGTTGCGCGTTATCGCGACGTCTATGGTTCGCTGATCGGTGCGGCCGCTGCATGACACGGACTGGGTCGCAGCTGGTCGTGTTCTCGACGCTGTTTCCGAATCAGGCCCAGCCACAGGCAGGTCTGTTCATCCGTGAGCGCATGTTCCGCGTCGGCCGGACGCTGCCACTTACCGTGGTGGCCCCGGTACCGTGGTTTCCGATGCAGTCATTGCTGCGCCTGATCCGGCCGCACTTCCGCCCGGATGTTCCGGCGGTGGAAGTGCAGCAGGGCGTGACCGTGCTGCACCCGCGTTTTCTTTCGGTGCCGGGCCTGTTCAAGCGGCTTGATGGCGTACTGCTCGCGCTGGGCGCCTGGCCGACACTGGCGAGATTGAAGCGGCAGGGACGGCTGGACGTGCTGGATGCCCATTTCGGTTATCCGGACGGCTATGCGGCAAGCTTGCTGGCACGCTGGCTGAAGTGTCCCTTCACGGTCACGCTGCGTGGCACCGAATCGCGCCATGCGCGCACGCCGGGGTTGTCAGACCGGTTGCGTCTGGCGCTCGAACGTGCCGACCGCGTGTTTTCCGTGTCCGCGTCGCTGCTCGAAATCGCGGCCGGCCTGGGTGTCGCGCGGGAAAAGTTGCAGGTGGTGGGCAACGGCGTCGATACCGGCAAGTTCCACCCGGTCGACCGGGTGGATGCCCGGCGCGCGCTGGCCATACCCGAAGGCGCGAAGGTACTGGTCAGCGTCGGTGGCCTGACCGAACGCAAGGGCTTCCACCGCGTCATCGAACTGCTGCCTGCGCTGCGGCGCGAGGTGCCGGGGCTGCTCTTCCTGATCATTGGCGGTGCCAGTGCCGAAGGCGACTGGGGGCCGCAACTCAGACAGCAGGTCGGCGAGCTCGGACTGGAGGATTGCGTGCGGTTTCTCGGCACCATGCCTCCGGAACAGCTCAAGCAACCGCTGTCTGCCGCCGATGTGTTTGTGCTGGCGACGCGCAACGAGGGCTGGGCGAACGTGTTTCTCGAAGCGATGGCGTGCCGTCTGCCGGTAGTGACCACCGATGTCGGCGGCAACCGGGAGGTGGTTTGCCGCGACGAACTGGGCGAAGTCGTGCCTTTTGGCGATGCGCCGGCGCTGCA
Organism: Betaproteobacteria bacterium; assembly: GCA_020621405.1. Classification (GTDB taxonomy): domain Bacteria; phylum Pseudomonadota; class Gammaproteobacteria; order Burkholderiales; family Rhodocyclaceae; genus Methyloversatilis. Next base: position 334,412 of record JAHRYN010000002.1, on the reverse strand, counting down.
AGCTGCGCTTACGCGTGCGCTGGCCCGCGACTGGGATCGCGATGCGATCCTGGATTACGCGCGTGCAAATGAATGGGACGGACGTGTCGCGACGCTGATCAGCGCTTTCGAGCAGGTGCATCGGTGCGGTGACGTTGCGGATATCGCGGAAGGAGCGGGCTGATTTGGCTAAGGCATCAAGAATGGCGCATGTGCGCGAGCAGCTGGAATACCGTGCGCTTCTCGCTGGCAAGTGGCTGGCGCATCGCACGCTGCGCGCGGCGCAGCCGCGCAGGCATGTGTTCGTTGCCGGAATGCAGCGCTCCGGCACGAACATGCTGATGGATCTGATCGAACGCAGCACGCAGACCGACGTCTATCACGAGCGCGATCCACGGGCCTTCGACAATTACATGATGCGTGAACTGCCGGTCGTTGATGCGCTGGCCGAACGTTCACGTGCGCCGCACTTCGTCATCAAGTGCCTGTGCGAACTGGATCGGCTGCCTTCGCTGATGGATCACTTCACGCCATCGAAGGCATTGTGGATCGTTCGCGAGTATCGCGACGCGGTGAATTCCGCGCTGGTGTCCTTTGGCAATTTCAAGCAGCAGATCGAGCGGGTCGCAAAAGGTCAGGCGGATGGTGAATGGTTTGCCGGCGGCATGTCAGCCGAAACGCAAACTCTGGTGCGCGAGCTGTGGCATCCGGACATGAACGAGGCAACCGCCGCCGCGCTGATCTGGTATTTCCGCAACCTGCTGTTCTTCCAGATGGGTCTCGACCGCAATCCGGACGTCAGGCTGCTGTCCTACGAAGCGCTGGTGACGTCGCCGGTCGAGCAGTGCGAGCAGGTGTTCGGCTTCCTCGGCCTGCCGTTTTCCACCTTCATCACACGCAAGGTATTTGCGAGCTCGATCAGCAAGAAGGCACCGCCGCCGATCGATCCCGGGGTTGCCCGCCTGTGCGACGAACTGACGCAGCGCTTTGTCGATGTCCGGAGTACCCATGTCTGACCTGCGCACCCGTCTTGTGTCGGGTCTCATATTTCCGCTGCAGGAAAAGTTCAAGAAGCACACCACGGTAGCAGACCGGCGTGCGCTCGAGGCGTCCCAGTGGTGGCCGCGGGAGCGCCTCGAGAATTTGCGCGTGGAACGACTGCGCGCGCTGCTGGCGCATGCCGGCGCACACGTGCCCTACTACCGTGACCTCTTCGCACGCACCGGTTTCGATCCCGCTGCGCTGCGGTCGGTAGACGATCTCCAGCGCCTGCCCTTTCTGGACAAACCGCTGATCCGCGCCAACACCGATGCGCTGAAGGCAGACGATGCGGAGGGCCTGGCCCGCTTCAACACCGGCGGGTCGAGCGGCGTGCCGCTGATCTTCTACATCGGACGCGAACGGGTGAGCCGCGATGTCGCAGCCAAGTGGCGCGCGACGCGCTGGTGGGGCGTCGATATCGGTGATCCGGAAATCGTGCTGTGGGGCAGTCCGATCGAGCTGGGCGCGCAGGACCGGGTGCGTCAGTTGCGTGACGCACTGATGCGCACGCGCCTGCTGCCCGCGTTCGAAATGTCGGATGCCAAGGTGTCAGCCTTCATTGACGAAATCCGCGCCATGCGGCCGAAGATGCTGTTCGGCTACCCGTCCGCCTTTGCCCACATCGCGGCGCATGCGCAGCGCAGTGGCCGGCGACTGGACGATGTCGGCATCGAGGTCGTATTCGTCACGTCGGAACGGCTGTACGACCATCAGCGCGTGCTGATCGAGCAGGTGTTCGGTGCGCCGGTGGCCAACGGCTACGGCGGGCGGGACGCCGGTTTCATTGCGCATCAGTGCCCGTCCGGCTCGATGCACATCACGGCGGAAGACATCATCGTCGAGATCGTGGACCGCGACGGCCGTGTGCTGACACCCGGCGAATCGGGTGAGATCGTCGTGACACACCTCGCGACGCGCGAATTTCCGTTCGTGCGTTACCGTACCGGCGACATCGGTGTGCTCGGTGATCAGCCGTGCAGCTGCGGCCGTACGCTACCCGTACTGAAGGAAGTACAGGGCCGCAGTACCGATTTCATCGTCGCCAAGGACGGCACAGTGATGCACGGTCTTGCGCTGATCTACATTGTGCGTGACATGGCAGGCGTGGGTGGCTTCCGGATCGAGCAGGAAAGTCTCGATCTGACCCGCGTCAAGGTGGTCAGCGACGGCGATTTCCCGGCCGACGGCGACGCGCGCATCCGTGACGGCATGAAGGCGCGGCTGGGACAGTTGGTCGAGGTGGTGGTCGAGCACGTCGAGCAGATTCCGGCCGAGGGATCGGGCAAGTTCCGCTATGTCATCAGTCGGGTCAGCGCGTGAACGGAGTGAAAAAGAATGCGTGACATATTGGTGACGTGCGCCGTATTCGGGGTGCTTCCCTTTGTATTGCGCTTTCCATGGGTGGGTATTCTGCTCTACACGTGGCTTGGCCTGATGAATCCGCATCGGCTCGCTTATGGCTTTTCGCTGAATTTTCCCTTTGCCATGATTGTCGCGCTGACCACGTTGTTCGCTCTTCTTTTCTCAAAAGAAATAAAAAAGATCATCTGGTCGCGTGAGACATATCTATTACTCCTGCTGATTCTCTGGATGTGCTTGACTACGACGTCCGCGATGTACCCCGCGTTGGCAAGTCTGCAACTCGACAAGGTTCTAAAAATACAATTGATGATTTTTGTAGCTTTGATTCTGATGCGTAGTTTTGATCGTATCGAGGCTCTGATCTGGGTGGCGGCCGCATCAATCGGATTTTACGGTTTCAAGGGCGGTATCTTCACGATCCTCCGAGGAGGTGCTTATCGAGTCCAAGGTCCGGATGGTACCTTTATCGGTGGCAACAACGAAATTGGTTTGGCTCTGGCTATGACGGTACCTCTGCTCTATTTCATGCGGACCCGCTGTACCAATCATTTGCTTAAGGCCTTCATGACAGCCTGGGTCGTGCTGACCGCATTTGCTGCCATCGGAACGCAGTCGCGTGGTGCGCTTCTAGGTATGGCAGCGATGTCAGCTTTCGTCTGGATAAACAGCAGAAACAAGATAGTGACTGCGCTCGTCCTTGGGATGACGGCTTATTCAATAGCTAACTTCATGCCACAGTCGTGGTATGACCGAATGGGTACCATCGAAACGCATGACCAGGATAAATCTGCTCAAGGTCGTATCAATGCATGGTGGATGGCATGGAACCTTTCGAAAGATCGGTTTTTGGGCGGTGGTTTTGATTGCTTTCAGGTGCCAACTTTTGCGATTTACGCACCTGATCCTGACGATGTTCACGAAGCCCATAGTGTTATTTTTGAAATGCTTGGTGAACACGGATTTGTTGGATTGGCACTGTTTCTGGCCTTGGGTATTTCGACATGGCTCAGTGCGGGGTGGGCTGCGCGTCGCGCGCGCAAGATTCCCGATATGGTCTGGGTATCAGACATGATGCGGATGGTGCAATGCAGTCTGATTGCGTATGCAACGGCAGGGCTGTTTCTTGGACTTTCGTATTTTGATTATTATTACATTTTAATTATCGCCGTCATTGCAACGACGTGGCTGATCAGACGTCGCGTCGCAGGGTTGCCGGAGGGCGAGTGGGCGCTGACCAATCCTGCGGGGTTCATGGCAGGTGGTCGTTTTCCTTTGCGCTTTCCATGGAAAAAACCTGCATTAAGAAAAATTCCAGGAAGCGGCTGAACTGGAAATTCAGCGGCTCAAGGAGCGGCAGATGTTGAGCGTTCGTTGTGCGACGGCCAGCCAGGAAAAATTCATGTGGGCGCGAGTTTCTGCACGGCGCGAACACTCGGTAGCGATGCCGTTGACCGGATCCAGAAGGCGGAAGAGAGCTTCTGTGACTGCTGGCAGCGAATTCCCGTCACAACGCAGCCCGGTCTCTCCATCGAGCACCGCAGAGCCGGTACCGCCGGCCATGCCGGTCAGCGAGGCGCGGCCGCATGCAGCCGCTTCGATGTAGACCATTCCGAAACCTTCCGTATCGGCGCCGATGTCGCGGTTGGGCATCGCGAAAAGGTCGCTCGCGGCGTACCACAGAGGGAGATCTTCAGCGCTGACACCGCCCAGCAGGTGGATGCGCTCGGGCGTGTCCGATGCGGCGCGGATTCCGGCCAGATATTCGGCGTCCTCTCCCTTGCCGATCACTGCGTGATGCACGTCGAGGCCACGGCGCACCAGTTCGGGGACCGACTGCATGACGTAGTCGAAACCCTTGCGTCGCGACAGGCGGCCCACTGAAAGAATGAGCTTTGCACCGGGCGCCAGGCCAAGAGAGGCCCTCAGTGCGGAGCCGTCCAGCCCGGGGCGGAAGCGTTCGGTATCTACACCGGGGTTGATGATGACGACGCGCTCCGGGCTGACGCCCATGTCGAGCAACAGGTCACGCGTGAAGTCGCTGTTGGCGATCACCAGTTGCGCGCCACAGTAGGCTTCGGTCATCGCCTTTACACGGCGTGGCTGGCGCCAGGTGGTGATTTCCTCGCCGTGAGCGTAGATCACGACCGGCAGGCGCAGCAGCTTGCCGGCTCTGACCGCCACCAGGCCTTCGGGCAGCACCCGGCCGGCATGTATCTGCGTGACCGGTTCGCTGAACCCGACGGACAGCGTCTTCAGGAAGAACTTTACGTAGACCGGCAGCGACTCGGGGCGTATCCACGGGTAACGCTTGAGCCCGAGTCGATGGATGGTGTTCGGGCTCGCACGGTCGTGTTCTTCGGCGCCGGGTACGTCGGCCGTCAGGATGTGCGTGCCGGCGCCGCCCATGCGACGGTAGACCTCGTCGAACCACACCGCCGTGCCGCCCTTGGTCGGCTGGAACAGTTCGGTGATGACCAGATAGCGTGCGTCCGGCTTGTCAGTGGCTGCGGTCATGGCCTCAGGTGTCCAGTCTGGCGTCCGGGTGGGCTGCGAGCCAGTGTTCCAGCATCATCAGTACCCAGATCATCACGCCGTAGTACGACGCGTGTTCACTGCGGTGGCGCTCCAGCAGATGTTGCACGAAGGACGGCTGAACGACGCCGCGTTGCGCCAGTGCATCGAGCGCCTGGGCAGCCATCCGGCTCAGCACCGGGTCCTGCTTCATCCACAGCCCGAAGGGCAGGCCGAAGCCGTGCTTTGATTTGGTGATCGTCGCCTGTGGCAGGAAATCCTTCAGCGCATCCTTGAAGAACCAGCGCAACTGTCCGTTGCGAACCTTGTAGTCGGCCGGCAATTTCGCCGAAAACGCCATCAGACGCTCGTCGAGCAGCGGGTAGCGCACCTCGATGTCGGCCAGCTCGCACATGCGCGATACCTTGCGCAGGTCGCTGTCGGCCAGCGTCTGTTTCAGGTCCAGGTGCATCATCCGGTTGACCATGGCCTGAGACTGCGTGCGGCCGTAGACCTCGCGGGCAAATGTCAGTGGGCGACCGGGATCGATGCCGCGCAGCAACCGTTCCGGCAGGATGTTGGCCGCGCCTTCGCGCTCGACGTGGTTGAACACTTCCATACGGTCCGGCAACTGGATGCTGGCGCGGTTTACATAGTTTCGCGCCTTGCGCAGCACGCCCACGGCCAGTGCGTCGGGCAGATTTCCCAGGATGCCGCCCAGCAGGGCGCGCAGTGGCCCTGGCACCCGACCATAGCGTTCGAACACTTCCTGATCGGCATAACGGGCGTTGCCGCCGAAGATTTCATCGCCGCCGTCGCCCGCCAGCATCAGCCGACGGCCGTCCTCGCGTGCCAGACGGGCGCAGAAGTAGGTCGGTACGGCCGATGCGTTGCCGAAGGGTTCGTCGTAGATGGCGGCGATCTTGGGGATCGCCTCGGCGACGTCGGACGGCGTGACGTAGTACTCGTGCGGGTGGCAGCCGAAATGTTTCGCCGTGATGCGGGCGAATTCCATCTCGTCGAATTCTTCGGCGTCGAAGCCGATCGAGTAGGTGTCGGGGCCGCGCCCGCCGATGCGCGCCATCATGCCGGCCACGGTCGAACTGTCGGTGCCGCCGCTGAGGAAGGCGCCGACCTGATCGCTGGTCGTGGCGTCGCGCACCGAACTTTCGAGCAGTTCGCGGAACTCCCTGGCATAACGTGCGTAGTCGTCCGGCGAGTCGTCGGCGTACGGCATGCTCCAGTAGAAACCGGTCTGTGCCGATGTGCCGCGTACATGGACGTATTGTGCGGGCAGCAGCTTGAACACGTCGCGGTAGATGGTGGCCGGTGCCGGCACCATGTGGCAGTACAGGTAGTCGTACAGTGCCTGCGGATCGACATCCGGACGTACCGCCGGGTGCGCGGTGACGGCATCGGCATTGGCGCCGAACACCAGCGTCGTGCCGCGCAGCGCGTAGCACAGCTCATGCGTGCCGACGCGATCGATGGCCAGCAGCGCTTCGCCGCGTTCGCTGTCGACCAGCGCCAGCGCAAAGCCACCCTGCAGTGCGCCCAGCATCGCCGGGCCGCGTTCGCGCCAGGCGTGGATCAGCGATTGCGCCATGCCGGTGTGCGCGGCGCGCTGGCACAGTGCATCGTCCGACCATGTGGGTCGGCCGGCCAATGCCAGCAGCAGCGAGCCGTCCTTGCAGACCTCGGTATCTCCCGGCTGGGCGCGTACGGCGACTGCGGCACCGGCGCCCAGGCGGCACTGGATGCCAGCGGACGACAGACCGCCCAGGCGACCGGCCATGCGCTCAAGTCCGGCAGCCGTATCGGCTACCCGTGCCGCTGCGGGTTTCGGGCCTTCAAGCCAGCCGCAAATCTTGCTCATCGTCGTCCCTCTCGTTGCGGATACGGCAGCGGGTGTTGCCGTTCCGGCACATCAATCATGTCTTGCAGCGATCAGGTCGCTGTAAAGCCTGCTGTAGCCCTGTGCCACGGACTCAAGCGAAAAGCGTTCCTCGGCGATGCGTCGTCCGTTGTCGCCCAGTTCGCGTCCGCACGGCGACAGAGCGCCCGAGACTGCCGCGGCCAGCGCGACCGGGTCGTCCGGTGCATACGTGTAGCCGGTACGTCCGTGCTGCACCAGATCCCGCGTGCCGCTGACTTCGGCGGCCACGCAGGGCAGTCCGCTCGCCATCGCCTCAAGCACGACGTTGGGCAGTCCCTCGCGGTGCGACGGCAGCACCAGCACGTCGGCGGCGCGCAGGTAGTCCTCGATGTTCGCGCTGCGTGCCCGCAGGCAGAAACGGTCCGGCGCAGCGACCTGTCTCGCGTGCAATCGCCCGATCAGCTCACCCTGCGGGTCTTCGCGGCTCTGCGGGCCGATGGCCACAAGCAGCGCGCCGGTACCGAAGGCATCCTGCTCGACCCACTGACCGGCCAGCCACTCGATATTCTTGCGCTCGTCCATTACGCCCACATACAAGGCGATCGGCTTGTCGAGCGGCAGGCCGAGGCTGGCACGCAGGGTACGTCGGGTGTCGTCGTCGGCGGGATGGAACAGCATGGTGTCGACGCCGTTCGGCAGATAGTGGATGCGCTTGGCCGACACGCCGCAGTCATTGAACTCCCTGACCAGATCGCGGCTGATGGCGACGCAGGCGTCGACCTGACGCAGCAGTGACAGGTGCAGGCGGCCGGACAGCGTGCGTCCGACGTCGTGCAGATCGTCGTTCGCCAGGCTGGCCTTGACGATGGACTTCAGTCCGGCCAGCCGTGCCAGCGGTCCCACGATGGCGTTCGTGTAATACGCGCCGTGGCTGTGCAGCAGGTCGAATTCGTGGCGCCTCCTCCAGACATGGCGACACAGGTTGAACCACAGGCGCAGTTCGCGATGCTTGCTGCGGCGACCGGCATGGAGGCGGGTTACCGGGAATCCATCGACCACATCGTGTTCCGGCAGGTCGCGCCAGCGCACGGTGACGAATTCGACGTGATGCCCGAGCCGGCGCAACTGGCGGGCCAGCATCAGTGCCTGCTGGGCGGCGCCGCTGAATTCGGGCGGGAAGTAGGTCGAATACATCAGGATGCGCAGCGGGCGCACGGCCGCTGCGGGGGCAGTCGTGCTTTCCGGCGGATGACAGGTGCTCGATGCGCAGGTCTGGCTCATGCAGGCCGGAGGCGGGCGGATTCAGGATGGCCACTAATGTAGCCGAGGCAATGTGCTTCAGGCGAGGGCAGATGCCGCACTGCGGCGCCTTGCCAGCCATGCGGACAGATTCAGCAGGCCCCAGACCCGGTGCAGGGCTGTGTCGTCGCCGGCGATGAAGCGGTCGCGCCAGCGGACCACTTCATCGGTGTCCAGCGGCAGGCGGGCGAGGCTGGCCGTGTCAGCGAGATGCTCGCGTATGAGACGGTGATCGTGGCTGCGCAGGATGGCGACCAGATCGATGTTGAAGCCACGCTTGGGCGTGTTCCAGATGGCTTCCGGTACGTGACGGGCCAGCAGATCGCGCAGCAGGCGCTTGGGTCGGTCCGGCTGCCAGCACCAGTCTTCGGGCAGCGCCTGCAGCAGCCGGCTGACATCTGGGGCGGCAAACGGCTGTTCGACCTTCAGGCCGGTCGCCAGCGCGGCCTGACGGATGCGGTCGTCCGGCAGCGCCAGACCCTGAAGGACCGACTGCCGCTTGAGCGGTGATGCGTCGCGCAATTCAGCGTAACTGCGATAGAAGTGCGTGCCCGAAAAATCGGGCACATGACCGGTCAGGCGCGTGATGTCGTCGACCGAGAAGCCATGCCAGCGGATGAACAGGTCCTGCGGTGCTTCGAACGCGAACGCGCGTGCGTAGCCAGCGACGCCGGGAAGCGTCTGCATGGCGCTGGCAGTCATCTGGCGCAGGCCGCGGGGCCAGGGCGCGATCCAGTCATGAGCGATGCGCCGCCAGCGCGGCGGCATTTCGCCCGGCAGCGCTTCGGCGCCGGTGCCATCGAGCACGCAGTCGGCGCGCCCGGCGCAGGCTTCGAAGGCAAGCCGGGTTGGTATGCCAGCCGGGTCGCAATATGGCTGCTCGGCCAGCGCGTGTGCGCGCTCGAACGTCGCGGCCAGCATGTCGGCACCCGGACGCAGGACGTGGTGCCTGATGCCGAGGTGTCTGGCGATGCGCGCCGCGGTCGGCGATTCGTCGAGATCGGGCGAATCGAATCCGACGGTGTAGGCCTCGATGCGCTGGCCGCGCTGCGTGGCCAGCGCGCACAGCAGCGCCGAGTCGATGCCGCCGCTCAGGAAAGCCGCGGCGGAAGCGCTGCCGGCGAGCCGTCGCGCAATCGCGTCGCCCAGCTTCGACTCGACTTCGTCGCACGCCGTCGCATAAGCGTCGGGAACTGAAATCGGCGCACCGGCAGACTGCAGCGTGCGCGTGCCCGAAGGGCTGAATTCGATCGCCTGTCCGGCCTCGAGTGCGTAAACACCGTCGTAGATCGTGTTGGGCGCCGCGATGTCGAGAAAGCGCAGATATTCGTCCAGACCGCTTTTCGACAATGCCGGCACCTCTGGCAGGTTGTTCAACAACGCGTCGAGCCGGGTCGCGAAGCGGATGCAGCCGGTCCGGTCCTTGTGCCAGAACAGTGCGTTCGAGCCGGCCGGATCGCGTGCCAGCACGAGGCGATGGCAGGTTTCGTCGTGTGCGACCAGCGCGTAGTGGCCGTCGAGACAGGGCACAGTGCCGTCGAGCAGTGCGTTGCCCGATATGCGGTCCGATCCGAATGTCTGACCCGCTATTGCGGCGACGCCTCGGTCGCAGGGCAGCGCGGTCCAGCCGCCGGACAGCACGACGGCTGCCTTGGTCGCATTCGGATCGAAGCAGCCCGTGGCGCCGTTCATGCAGCACATCCCTGGAGCAGGTGGCGCAGTGCGCGCAGCGGTTTCAGTCCGGTGACGGCTTCACGGGCCAGACCGAAATGCTCTCGCCGCTGCAGGGCGCTTATGCGTGCGGTGAGGTGCCCTGCCTGTGACTGGCTGGCGAGTCGTGCAAGCACGTCGATGTAGGCCAGCCGCATGGCACGCGTGTCGCGCGACAGGTTGCTGCCGTGACGCCGGCGCAGCAGCGCAGTCTGCGGATGCCACAGCAGCGGAAAACGCGCGGCGGTCCGCAGCCACAGGTCCAGATCCTCGACCATGCGCAGCGACGCATCGAAACCGCCGAGTGCGTCGAATGCAGTGCGCCGCATGATGACGGTGCCGGTGGTGACGAAGTCCGCATCGAGCAACTTGTCGAGCGCGCCGATGACGCGAGTGCCGTCGCCGAAAAAGCGTTCGTCCAGACCGGCGTGCGCGAACAGGCTCTGTGCATGCATGTGCCGTGTGCCGTCATCGTCGAACTGCTGGCAGTCACCGAATACCAGCGCAGCATCGGGTGTGGCATCGAGCAGGGCGAGCCTTGCCGCGCAGCTGTCGGGCGGCCACAGGTCATCGGCGTCGAGAAAGGCGACGAAGGGTGTGCGGCAGGCTGCGACACCTGCATTGCGTGCGGCGGCCGGGCCGGGCGCCGGTGAGTCGATGACCCTGGCGCCTGCTGCCTGCGCCAGAACGGCCGTGTCGTCGCTGCAGCGGTCGGTGACGACGACGACGTCGGGCGCAGGAGTCAGTGACTGCGCGTGCACGCTACCGATGGCCTCGGCAATCCAGCGCGCCGCGTTGTGAGCCGGAATGATGACGGACAGTGCGGTGTCCATCGGCGCGCTCAGATGGCGCGGCCGGCGAGCATGGCGAGCGCCAGCGATACCACCAGACGGCCTCGCGTAAGCGGGGCGAGCATGAAGGCGCGGGCGAGGTCGACCAGCGCGCTTGCGCGCTCGCCGTCGCGGTAACGCCACTTGGCGTAATCGGCCAGCACGCTGGCACGACAGGCACGCCAATAGTCGCCCTGTTGCGCTGCGGGCAGCAAGCGACGGTTCTTGTCCAGGCAGTCGAGCGCGCCTTGGCGCATTGCCTCCCGGTTGCGGCTCACGCTGCCCGGATTTCTGGTTACCACGACCTGGTGCTCCGGCAGGCAGGCGTAGCGTGCGGCTGCGGCCAGTCTCACCCACAGGTCGGTATCTTCGGCACCGCGCAGACTGGCATCGAATCCGCCGGTACGCTCAAGCAACGCGCGTCGCACCATGACGGACGATGCACCGCCGGCAACTGCGGAATGACCGCCAAGGATGCGGGCAACCAGTCCATCCGTATCGGCCGGACTGCCCCATTCACCGAGGATCTCGCCATCCGGCGATTGCAGTTCGGTGGCATGCGAGCTGAAGCCCAGGCCGACGTCGTCGTCCATCAGTGCGACCTGCTGTGCGAGCTTGGCCGGGCGCCACCAGTCGTCGCTGTCGAGGAAGGCCACATACTCGCCACGCGCAGCGGCGATGCCGGTATTGCGCGCGGCGGACATGCCGGCATTGGCCTGACGGATCACTCGCAGTGTGTCGCCACGGCGTGCGAGGAGGTCCGGTGTCGCATCGGTGCTGCCGTCATCGACGACGATCAATTCGAAATCGGTAAAGGTCTGAGCCCGCACCGAGTCGAGTGCACGGTCTATGCACCAGGCGCAGTTGTACGCCGGCATGACGATGCTGACGCGTGGCGTGCTCATGCGCCGGTGTCGTAGCCGAGGCGCCGCTGCATCGGCGCGATGCGGTCGAGGATGCGCTCGACCAGTTCAGGATTCTGCTGCTTCCATTTGGCCTTGGCCGGCTTGCCCTTGACGATGCTCGTGGGGCGCTGATCCAGCGTGCGGCAGCGCTGTTCGATGTCTTGCGTGAAGTCGAGGTCGAGCCGCGCATAGACGTCACGGAACATGTCGACCGGGCGCTCGAACAGGTCTTCGTAGCGCAGCTGTATCCAGCGATCGGCCGGCAGCGTCGCGGCGGCGTCGAGCGCCAGCTGGTTGGCGCTGATCCACTGGAAGGCGCACACCTCCTCGATCGGAGAATGGTTGTAGGCCTGCCAGCCGGGCGCCAGGAAGAAGGCCCAGTCGGTGTACTCGCCGCCATTGATCGCCACCGGTTCCGGGAAGTCGCCGAGGAACTGCGACAGGTGGAAGTCGCCGTCGGTCCGGCCCAGGCGCCAGCCGTCGATCATCGAACTGATGTTGTCGCGGCCGTCGCGCTGGATGAACACGAACTTCGCTTCCGGAAACAGCGCATGAAGATAGGCCACACGCATCACGTTGATGCAGGTCTTGTCGAGCACTCGACCACGACCGAGGCGCTGGTAGAAGAAGCGCAGTGCGGCGTCACGATGCTCGGGCCGTGCGTGTTCCGCACCGGCGGCTTCCGAGTGCCAGCCATTGTTCAGCGGTCCGTACAGCTCGTTCCAGAACTGCGGTATTTCGAAGCCGAGATTCACCAGTTGCTTCGATGCGCCGAGCGTCTCGAAGGTGACCGTGGTGCCGGAACGCGAACAGCCGACGAGGAACACTGGTGGTGGAGCCGAAGGCCGCACCAGGTCCCACCATGCGCCACGCGCCTGGCGAGCCAGTTCGACCAGATTCTTGGCGACGATTTCGGGATCGCCGAGTTTGTGGAGTTTGTTCAGCATATCCGGTGGTTCAACGGTTCTTGAGCGCGCCGTGCAACTCGCCCAGCGAAGCTGCCAGCCGCACCAGGTAGTGGCGGCGCCGGACGCCTGATACGGCAGCCAGGGTGGAGCCGAGGTAGCCCAACGCCTTGCGCAGCATATAGGCCGCGGGTCGTGTTCCGGCAACGCGTGCCGAGGATGACGAGCGTGCAAAGGCTTTGCGCAGCAAGTAGCCGGTGCGCAGACGCGCGCCATCCACGTAGTGGTACTGCACCATGTCCGGCGTGTAATACAGGGTGGCACCCTGGGAAAGCCCTCGCAGTACCCAGTCGATGTCTTCAGCGCCACCGAGGTTGTGACCCTGTGGGCCGAGTTCGACCGAGAACGGACCGATGCGTCTGATCCATTCGCCGCGGATGGCGAGATTCCCTCCGCCCGGTATGCCCTTGGCCGAGGTGATAGGACCGGCCGTGTCACCCAGTTCGAAGCGGGGGACCGGCAGTGGATATATGCGATAGCGGCCCGATTCATGTACCCAGTCGGGTTCGCTGCCGTCCCAGTCGGGCAGTATCCGGCCGCATACGAGATCGGGAGCGCTCGCGCTGTCGAACGCGGCACACAAGGCCTCGAGGTAAGCCACATCCACGCGATGGTCGTCGTCGACGAAGGCAACGAAATCCGAATCCGTCATTGCCAGTGCGCGATTCAGCGCGTGGGACTTGCCGGGTCTCGGTTCGTGGTCGAAGCGCAATGGCAGGGTACCTCTGTGCCCGGCAAGAAAGGACAGCGTGTCATCGGTACAGGCGTTGGCCATCACCAGCACGTTGGCGCGCAACCCGGGGGGCACACGGATCCCGTCGAGCGAGGCCAGAACCTTCTCCAGCAGGGCGCGTCGGTTGTGGGTACAGATGAGGATGGTCAGGGTACGCATCACTGTTCTTCGCGATGCGATATCAGCGGGCGACAGGCGCATCGCCAGCCGCCTTGCGACGGTAGCCGCGGACCGAGCCGATTGCATGGGTTGCATTCATGCCCTGACGCAGTGCACCGGTGCGTCGCGTCAGCGTCATCGCCAGCCATCGCCACGTGTGCGATGCCGCCTGCCGGACCAGAAAGGGGGGCACGCCTAACAGTTCGCGTTCGGCTCGCTCGAGACTGAATTCTCCGAAGCGCAGTCCGGCGCGGTAGTGCAGACGCAGAAAATACTTGCGCTGCAGACGCCAGCGTTCGACGAAATGGCGGGCAACCATGTCGGGCCGGTAGCGAATGCGACATCCGCGGGCAAGCAGTGCGCGGAACATCATTGCGTCCTCGCCTCCGCCGATGTCCGCACCAGCCCGGTTGTATCGACGGTCGAACCGCAATTCACTGTCCTTGCGGAACAAGCGCATGTCGTAGGCGATGTTCGATGTCCACAACGGACGGCTGTCGTCCTCGAGCCACAGCCGCTCGGCGCCGTGGTCCACTTCGGCGAGGAAGCCGAGCAGGTCGTCCGACAACCAGCGTGGCCGCTCGAACGGAGAAAAATCGACACGAATGCGCCCGCCGGCGCATTCGGCGCCTTCGTTGACAATGGCGTCATGAGCCGCTGCCAGATAACCGGGCTGAGGCAGTTCGTCGTCATCGATGAAGACGAGAATTTCGCTGTCCAGCGTTTCCTCGATGACCCGATTGCGCGCCGGGACGATGCCTTGCGCCATTTCGGTCACGAAACGCAGCGGGGCGCCCGGCAGTGTCGCAAGCCGCTCAAGTACGGCCAGCGTGTCGTCGCCACTGTTGTTATTGACGGCGAGTATCTCGAACGGCACCGGACAGTCCTGTGCGCGCATGGCCGATACCAGCGCTTCCAGACGGTCGGCACGGTTGTAGGTACAGAACGCAAAACTGATCATGAGAGCGGTTTCTGTGATTCCGTTGCGGACTGGCCACGACGGGTGCGCACCAGGGCACGGTGCAGCGACATTGGCAGGAGTGAAGGCAGCATGTAGAACCAGTCTTTGGCATTGCCGTAGCCACTGGCCATCACTGCACGAAACAGCTGACGGGCCATCGGAAGGTCACCCTTCCAGTAGTTTTCATAGGCGCGATACAGCATGTCGCCTTCGATCTGTTCGCGTACCTTGGCCCTGCCTAGACGCTTGGCTTCGAGCGGATGCGTGGCGAGGAACCTGCGCTGCACGAAAAGTTTGTCGGCAGCAACCCGCAGGCGATTCTTGGTGATCTGTTCACCGGCGTGAAAATGGTAACAGGCGAGTACTTCCGGGACGCGCACGAGCGGCATGCTGCAGCCAAGACGAAGCCAGAGGTCGAAGTCTTCGCTGGAATGGAGGGTCGGGTCGAAGGCGCCGTGCCGGCGTATTGCGTCCAGGCTGACCATCACGCCATGTATCGGCCAGCGGCAACCGCAGAGCAGGTCGGCGAGCTTGTCCGGTGTTTCATAGTCGGGGGGGACAAATGGCGGCTCACCTTCATGGCCGGCGCCGACATTGTGCCAGCCGCAGTAGGCGAGCGCCTCATCCCTTCGTCCGGCAAGTGCGGCCGACATTCGGCACAGAAAGTCGGGGTGCCAGGTATCGTCCGCATCCAGAAAGGCAACCCACCTGCCGCGTGCTGCGGACAGCCCGTTATTGCGCGCGGCAGCTGCTCCCGACTGCGATTGCCGCAGGGGCCTGATGCGGGGGTCTGTCGCAGCGATTTGCTGGATCACCAGCCAGGAGTCGTCCTTCGAGCCGTCATCGACGATGATCAGTTCCCAGTCTGCGCGTGTCTGCGTGCGGACGCTTTCCGTGCTGCGCGCCAGATAGGCGGCGCCGTTGTGACATGGCATCACGACCGAAATCTCGGGATTCAAAGTGCCCAACTCCCGAACGCTCCGAACTTGCTGGAGCGGGACGTACCGTCACGGAGTGAGAGATGTCGAGTCAAGGTCGGGTCAGTGCGTGTATGTCTGTAGGCCGCGAAATCCTATCAGTGACAGTCGTTTGCGCCTCCGATATACATCACGAACCAGATTCCTTATGGTTTTCTCCGACCAATACTTAAGGGGTGTTGCCATCCTTGCGGAGCGCACGCAGCAGCATTTTGTGAAGCGCTTCCGGTAACAGTGCAGGCAGCATGTACTTCATCTTGCCCGGGCTCCAGTACCTGTGTCTTAGCGCAGTGCGGAAGATGGCCCTCGTCGCAGGCAGATCGCTGCTCCAGTAGGCTGCGAAGCCTCGCTTGACCAGTTCGTCGACCGTGATCTGCTGCAGGGTCTGCTTGTCGAAATGCGCGCAGATCTCAGGATGTTTGGTCAGGAAGCTTTTCTGTACCTGAAAGTGTGAAAGCGCAACCAAAGCCCGGTTGCGTGTCATCTGCCCTTCATGAAAGCGATAAAAGGCCAGGACTTCCGGAACCCGGACGATCGGGGCGGTTGGCGCCGCTCGTATCCAGAGTGCGAAGTCTTCGCAGCAGCGCAACCCGGTATCAAACAAGCCCGCGGCGAAAAGTGCGTCCCGCCGGATAATTGCGGCATGCACCGGCCAGCGCACTCCTGTGATCAGTTTCTGGACCCGGTCAGGCATGCTGGCGTAGTCCGCTGGCACGAACGGTTCATTCCTCGGACCGGATACGCCGACGTTCTGCCATCCGCAGTAGGCGATGGTCGCATTGTTGCCCACGAGAGCCCGACAAAGCTTGGACGCGAAATCCGGCGCCCAGTAGTCGTCACAATCCAGAAAAGCGAAAAGATCTCCTGTCGCGGCGCGGATACCGGCATTGCGGGCTGCAGAAAGTCCCTGGTTGTGCTGATCGACAACAACGATCGAATTGCCATAGGCTGAGGCGACCGACAGCGAATCGTCGGTCGAACCGTCGTTCACGACGATGATTTCCTTGTCCGGATAATCCTGCGCCATTGCTGAATCGATGGCGTCCGCAAGGTACTGGGCACCGTTGTAGCAGGGGATCACGATGGACAGCTTCATGGGGGCTTCCGGTGGCTGTGTGTTCGAGTGGGTCGGGCCAGACCGTTCCATCATCCTGCCCTTCCGCGTCCGGCAGACATTTTGCTGACGACCTGTCGTCCCATCTGTTTCAACAGCGCGGACGATGCGATTTCGTGGCTGCCCAGTGAAACTTTCCGGATCAACGTGGATGCGGTATCGGTATTGAATACTGTCAGGCGCCGCAGCGTGTAGGGGTTGTCGTCCCGTTTTGCCCAGCCGGTGCGTGTCGTGCTGGCCGATCCGTAGCCTGCGGCCTCCACTGCCTTCGCGCAACGCGCATCCCAGTCACCATAGGGGTAGGCAAAGCTGCTTACCGATGTTCCCAGCGTCTCTGCCAGGATTTTGCGGGAATCGGCTACTTCAAGCTCCATTGTCATGTCATCGAGTTCCGTTAGCCGACGGTGGCTGACGGAATGAGCGCCGATTTCCATCCCGACGCGCTGCATGTCCCTCAGCTCCGAGGCATCGAGCAGGCGCTGTGGCGGTCGGCCGTCTGCCGTCCACCGTGGTGTTTTTCCGATGAATCCCGACACGATGAACCATGTTGCGCACATGCCGCGACGGGCGAGTGCTTCGCAGGCGAACAGGTTGTCCGCGTAACCGTCATCGAAGGTGATGGCGACGGTCCGTGCCGGCAAGTGTGCGTCGCTCGCCAGTTCGGACTGGGTTACGGTGTGCCAGCCGCCTGCCTGCAGCGCGTCGAGTTGTGCCTCAAAGCGCGAGGCAGATACTGCCCAGGGCCAGTCCGGTACGTTGTGCCCCGGCATCACCGAGTGGTACATCAGCATTACCGGGCCGTGTCGGCCGGCTGCTCGGCTGACCCAGTATGTGATTGGATCGATCACGCCGCTTCCTTCGGGATGCAGGCCGGAGCAATTTCTCCGATCCTGCTCACTCTGTATGTTTTGAACTTCACGCTTTGGGTCCAGACAGGGTCAAACCCCGGCGAAGCAGGGTCTTCCAGCGCGTCTGTTCGCTCTCCAGTGATTTGACCGGGAAGAAGAGAAAGGCGCAGATGTAGGACAAAGCACCGGCGAGCCCGCCGATGCCCAGAATGAACACCGGGTGCATGCCCTGGGAGAACGGTTCCAGCAGTGACATCGTGCCCCACATGACCAGGGCCAGCATGCCGTTGAGCAATGTCGCGGGGGCCAGAGCACGGGCGAGGTCACGCCAACTCGTGCCGATGCAACGGGAAGCCAGCGAATACATGTGTATCGAGTTATAGACGGTCACCAGAACCAGCAGGCCGGACATCCATTCAAGACCGCCGGAAACGCCGGACAGCGTGGCCAGCGCGGTCAGTGCCAGCACCGCCACCTGGACGTAAAGCTCCCGATTCAGCCAGTTGTGCGCAGCCAGCACTGCACCGGACAGGTTTTCGACGATCATGAACGGACCGGACAGTGAAAGTATCGCGAGAGGGCCAGCTGCAGCGGCCCAGCGTGGCCCGTACACCGTTTCGATCAGCGGCAGCGCCAGCCACAGCAGCATCACGTAGAAGGGCAGTGTGTAGACGCAGACCAGTCGGATCGAACTCATGAACATGCTGCGTCCTTTGGCCGGTTCGTCCTGCAGATGCGCCAGCGAGCGGAAGAGCGCTTGATAGACCGAGCCGGTGATGAACTGGCTGGGCATGCGCATCAGGCTGTCCGCCTTGTTGAAAAGGCCGACTGGCGCCATGCCCAGTGTCCGTCCGAGTACGAAATTCGTGACCTGCTGACGTATGTAAACGACGATGTCGTTCACCGATACGATGAAGCCGTAGCTGGCGAACGCGCGACTGTGGCTGAAAGAGAAATTGAGTGTGGGTCGCCAGTCCGCCAGCGAACACAGCATGACCGCATTGACCAGCGAGCCTGCGATGCCGCCGAGTACCAGGCTCCAGACGCCCCAGCCCAGTATTGCCAGTCCGATGCTGGTACAGCTGGCGACCAGCAGCGTGACGATGCGTGCCGTCGTCTGCGCCTTATACTGCATGTTGCGATACAGGATGTTGTTCGGCAGGTTCACCAGTGGGCGAATGACGAAGGTCAAAGCCGATACGCGCAACAATTCCTCGTAGATGGGAACCTTGTACCAGGCGGCAAGCCATGGTGCGAGGAGGAAAAATCCCATATAGATCGCGCAGCCTATGAGCAACTGCAGCGTGAACACCACGTCAAAGTCCCGCCGGGTGACGTCCTTGGCGCGCACGAGACCCTGCCCCATCCCGCCGCCGGAGATGAAACCGGCAAGGCCGGTGAATATCTGTATGGTCACCAGCGTGCCGAAAATTTCTGGCGCGAGTAGCCGCGCAAGCACGATACCAAAGACAAAGGTAAGTATCTGGGTGCCGGTGCTGCCGATAAATAGCCAACGTACGCCGCGCCTGAAGTCGCTGGGTGTGGTCATCGTTCGTGTTCTGATGAATGTTGCGTGTAGTGAAACTCTTATAGAGTGTAAAAATTAAAAACTTGAGTGAGTCACTATTTTTATGGGCGAGACGTCGATAACGGGACTTTCGACAAAATTAAGATATTCGTAATGAGTCTGTAGCTAATTATCGCACCGTACGCCGAAACCGACGTGTATAGCCTGTCACGGTAGGCGCATTGGGAATGGATTGATAAATTTGAGTTGGTGTTTAGGCGTGGTGGGGAAGGGGGCTCCCGGTGTTCAGTGGTAATTCTTTTTATTCATATGGAGAGGTGGATGAAATACTTTAACGCCATGATTGCTGCCCGGATTTTAATCCTATTCCTAATTGCAATCGGTGGAAGCGCGAGGGCTAATGAGGTTGTTAGTTGGTCCGATGAGGATTTTGCAATGTATCCAAATTATTGCACGGCAAAGTTACTTGATTCTCCTCCGGAGTTGGTTGCGTTGTGGAAAAGCCGGTTTAAAGGTAATTATTTGCATATGCATCATTATTGTTTTGGATTAAAGGCGATGAGCCTTGCGTATTCTAATTACTCGAATAAACAGAGAAGAATGGAGTTTGCAAGGGCTGTTGTGCAGAATTTTGAATATATCATGTCGCACACTACTGTAGATTTCTATATGCGACCTGAGGCTCTTGTTAATATGGGTAGGGGGTACCAACTTCTTGGTCAGCCATTAGATGCTAAAAAAAGATTTGAGCAAGCGCTAAGAATGCGGCCGGATTTGGTTGAGGCTTGGGTGGCATTAAGCGATTTATTTTATGAGAATGGTGACAAAAAGGGGGCGCTAACCGTCCTTGAGTCTGCACAAGAAAAGGTTGGTGATAATCCGAAAATAAAACTAAGAATCGAAAGTCTCATGGCGAAATAGGCAAGAGGTAATGGATTGTTCCTTGCTCAAATGTTCTCGTTAACTTCCTGCTGGAGTTTAATTTTAATCAGGCTTTCCTGTACTTTGCCAAAAAATTAGTTGCGCCGATTGATGCATAAAAGACAGCTAGCCAAGTGAGGCGACTCATATAGCGATCATCCGGTCGTGAAAGCACTCCTGATGTGATTGAGTTTATTAAAATTGCGGCGATTATCAAGATCGCAAAAGCGATCATCGTGTGGTCTTGCTCTCTGGTCGATTTGAGAATGACCAGTGCTGCTACAAAGATACTGACGAAAAACGCTGTTATATGTAATGTATTTATGCGTTCGAGGTGTAGGTTTTCTGTGTTTTGCCGAGATGATGTGTATGTTTCAAATTCGTCTTGAAAGTGTTCTTTTATGATTTTTGTTGTGCCGTCCCCACTGTTTTTTGCAAAAGGTTCGAGCCATGTTCCAGTGGTTAGTGTTCCAAGCTGGGTGATCCAGTTTTTTATGGAAAGCCGGATGTGCCAGCCAAGATGAAGTCGGAGTGAGTCTTGGATGATTAAGCCCGCGTCATTCTTCATGTCGCTCACTCCGATTTTGTATAGGGGGCTTTTTTCGGAATCCCATAAAAATTTATCTGAGGTGATGTATGGGTTGGTGTTGATTTCGATGCTGTCAATGTAGGGGCACAGGCGATAGCTTTTCTTGTGACATTCGGATTTCAAAGTTTCAAGCGCAGGGCCGTCACCAATAAATCGAGCGAGTATGAATAAGTTCTTGTAAGGGGCGAAGCCGGATTCTTTGCTGAATATTGTCTGCGTCAAAGAAACGATGAAAATCGAGGTGGTTATTACGCCCGTGATTGCAATCATTTCCTTGTTTATTGATTTTATTATTCCGAGTCTTGTCCAAGTTAAAACAAAGACTGTTGCTGCAAGTCCGATCGCAAGCGAGGTGTGGGAGTAGTGGGTTGTGATTGCAAGTGTTGTGATTCCAAAGGAATAAATGTACTCTGGTTTTGAGAGTTTGTTCCGCCCAAATCCCAGTAAAAATATTCCAAGTGCTGTAACTGATGTAAAGAAATCCGGGAGAATTAATCCGGCAAACCAAGGGGCTGTAGAGAAAGCTGCTACGAAGGTGCTCGTTGCTATGAATCTACCGATATCTCGTTCTTGTAATAATGTTGCTGTTGTCATCCAAATAAGGTGGGAGAGTATCAACGCCTGCATGGCTACTATTGGCCAAAGAGATATCCGCCAATCTAAAACGTATGTAAATAGCCCGTAAAATGGCGGTCGGGACCATGGGATGCTTATCCATTTGTTTTCAAATGAAATTATCCCTCCGTTTAAATAGGCTCCTGTGTCTCCTGAGAATACCATGGGGTAGCCATTCCATATGGCGGCCCAACACATCTCAATGGCCACAAGTATTATTGCGATGTGTGTTTTTATCTTCATTTTTTTGGTGTTATTCCGTCTCTGAATACCCAGTTCTTTGATGTGCTGAAGTTGAATGCTAAGCCAAAAACCGAGCCCACGGCTACCGCGAATGTTGGGTTTGAAATGAGCGGGTTGTTGTGTGATACGAGATAAGAATACGTTCCAAAGTTGATTGCTCCACCAAGAGAGTTGCATGTTAGGAACGATAGCCACTCCTTTAGTGGGTGGGTTCGATGCGTTGGTGAAAATGTATGGCGACGATTTAGAAGCCATGTGCAGGTGGCTGCAAAAAGATAAGAAATCAGGCGCCCGGTATAAAGATTTTGTTCAAAATATGCGGTTGCAACATACAGTGTGGTTGCGTCGACAACGAATCCTATCGCTCCAAAAAGTGAGAATTTCAAGAATTGCACTGTTGACATTCTTTGGTCTCTGATGGCTGGTTGGTGTTGGCGATAGACTTGTTGTGTGGTTGGGTTTGTTCTTGCAATGGGGTCAAGGTTTGTTTTGAGGTGCGTTTATCTCAAGATATCGCAAGCGTTTTATTTCTCTGCGTCCGCGACTTACTGTGTCCAAAATTAAGGCGGATGCAAGACTCAAAAAGGCAAGTATCATTATGCTTACAGCCAGAACAGCAGTCGGAAGGCGCGGGACAAGACCAGTAGATAGGAATTCAGTAATAACGGGTGTGCCCAGCAGGAGTGATATAAGCATTAGAATAAAGAAAATAAAGGAGAAGAACTGTAGCGGCATTTCTTCCTTTACTAAAATCATGATTGTTCGAAGTATTTTTACTCCATCCTTGTATGTGCTTAGTTTGCTGGTTGATCCTTCGGGTCTGGATTTGTATTTTGTTTCAAATTCTCCGACTGGCATTTTTAGATTTAGCGAATGAACGGTTAGCTCTGTTTCTATTTCGAATCCGCCAGAAAGAGCGGGGAATGACTTTACGAAGCGTTTTGAAAATACTCTATATCCCGAAAGTATGTCTTTAAATTGCTCGCCAAAAAACCAGCAGACTAGGTTTGTGAGCATGGCGTTCCCAAATCTGTGTCCGGGTCGATAGGCTTCGACCTCCTCTGTCACCCTTTTTGCGTTGACCATGTCTAAAGGCCCATCGATCAGGCATTGAATTAAATTCGGCGCTGCAGTTGCGTCGTAGGTGTCATCACCGTCAACCATGACGTATATGTCGGCTTCAATATCGGAAAACATCCGTCGAACTACATTCCCCTTTCCTTGATGCTTTTCGATCCGAACGATGGCGCCAGCTCGTGTCGCCACGTCTATCGTGTTGTCTGTTGAGTTGTTGTCGTAGACGTAAATCTTGGCTGTTGGTAAAGAGTTTTGAAAGTCTTTGATTACGTTGTGAATTGTTGATTCTTCGTTGTAGCATGGAATTAATACTGCAATGGATTGATTTTTAAGAGTCATGTTGAAATCCGATATAGATTTTCATGGGATGGGTTTTTTAGTTTCGAGTCGTTTTGTGGTGCGGGATAATTTCAGTGTTGTTTGGTTGCAGAGAGTTGGTGGCTGGGTCGAAAGGGTGTCGTTGTTCTGCCTGGATTGGTCTGATGTATATTGATTAGTTTCTTACAATGCTGCGATATAGAAGTTTTAGGTGGTCGATCTTCGGATCTTCAATTGCTGAGCGAAGGAACTGCTTCCATGGTAAGCTCAATTTATTTTCTATTTTGTTGTAGCAGTAATTGAAGCGAGCTTTTGCCAGCGCTTGGCGCAATAATTTTCTGTGTGACGGAAATTCCTGTCCTAAGGTTTCTAATAGGTGTCTCTTCATGTTAATGTGTCCGAGCATCGCGGTTTGGTGTTGAGTGCTGACGGAAAAGTAGCTTTGTCCGTCGCGGCGCCAACGGTATAAGGGAAGGTCAAGCAGCGCACTTCGGATGGACCGAGCTGCCGCTTCGATGGCCCACGCTGATTCTGGCCAATCATCAGCACGCATGGCTTGCACTCGACCAAGCAGACTGCGGTGCCAGATTGGCTTTTGGAATGCAATCGGGACGCTGCGCAACAGCGCCTTGAAAAGAGATTCATCAAACAGATGGAGGCGTCCATTGCACACTGGTTGAGCGTGTTCAAGGACGGCATTAAGCGTTCGTCTTTGTCTGGCGTTGACATCATCTCCATCAGCTCCGAAAGCCTCTATTCCGATGTACAGTACCTTGAGGGTGGAATTGAGCCTCAATGTTGCATCCGCATGTTCGAGAGCTGTTGAAGCTAGCAGGTCATCGTCGTCTACTTGCGCGATAAATTCACCCGACGCGAGTCCATAGCCAGTATTTCTTGCGGCTGCGACACCAAGTGGATGCTCGTGCCGGTGTAGGGTAAATTTGTTCCCGACGATTTTCCTAATATCGGTTTCGCTGACAGCCAAGGTTGATCCGTCATCGACGATGATTACCTCCCAATCATCACAGGTTTGTTCGGCGACTGAGCGCAGAGCCTCAAAGAGCAGTTCATGGCGATTGTGAGTCGGAATAACAATCGAAAAGCGCGGGTTAGTCATGAAAAAATCCTTCGATGGACGAAGTGAGTGCTGCTGCTTCTTGCCTCTGTGTGGCTTGACCGCTCCTTACGGCGAGGGGTATCACCTGTGATTCAAATATTCAATTTTTAGATTAAATCGCAGCACGGTGCTGACAACATGCTCGGTTAATTCGTTTGGGTGGCACCTAGAAATCGCCAGAGAGGTTTGGTTCTCTGTTTTCTGCTCGTCGAGATTCATCGCGAAATCCAGGTGCGAAGTTGATCGACCCATCCCAATGCCGGGGCTCGCGAACCTTCCCCTTCGACCACCAGGGTTTGTTTGCTGCCGTCTGTCGGTGTCAGCGTGACTTCAACCGCGAGCCGGTCCCGTGGATAGCGCAGCGTCAATAAACGACCCGACAGGGCGATTTCAGTGCCGATGCTGTCCGCTGTTTCCAGTGCCTTTGTCTCCAATGCGGGCAGCTGGCTGAGGCTCGGGCGGAGCACGACGAGGAAGCGGTCCTCCAGTGCAGGTTGCGCTGGCGTGATCTCGAGCCGCCAGGCGCCGGGATCCAGTTCCGGAGGCCCGCGCGCGATGTTGGCGTCGATTTCGCCGTTCTCGTCATAGTTCTGGCCGTCGACGAAGAACTCGAAGTCCTTGCCGCCAATCGGAACGATGCGCGCGTCGCGCGGGAACAGCACCTGGCCCTCGAGCCGGGGCATGCCTTGCACCTTTGCCGTCGGCGTACGCTCGATCACGAAGTTCCGGCCGTCGATGCGCGGCTGTAGCGCGGTGTGCAGCAGCCAGCGCTTGGTGAAGTCGGCACGGGTCGATTCGAGCGTGTCCTGCACGACCAACACGTCGGCAGTACGGTCGTACACGAAGATGCGCCATGCCTTTTCGACGCGCCGGGTGCGGTGATGAAAGCTGTGGGCGCCGGTCTGTTCACTGGTGTATGCGGCAGTGATGTCGGTCAGTGCAATCAGCAGGCCGTCCTGCTCGACGACCTTCACCAGGCGTCCGGTGTGGAAGTCGTCGTAATTCCGCCGCCAGTCATCGATGTCCAGCGGTGCGGGGCGCAGGTCCCAGCCCGAGCCGATGCGGCGCTGACCGCCGTCATTCGCGATGATGCGCGGCTTCTTGCCCTGGCGTACCGGCATCGGCAGCGTGTCGGTCGGGTCGGTGACCGTCACGGTGTTGTGGGCGATGGTCTGATAGTGATAGTTCAGATGATGGTCGTTGCCATAGCCGCAGTAGCAGCCGCTGTCCATCGCCAGGGCCGCGCCCTTGAACAGCGTGAATGATCCCTGGTCCAGATGGCTGTGCGACCAGAAGTTGTCGCCGGCCTTGAAGCTCAGATGCGTGGCGTCGCTGTTCCAGCTGCTGCGTGTGATGACGAGGCCGAGCCCGTCCGCAATGTGGGTCAGAGGCATCTTCTGAGCGGCAGCCGGGTCGTACAGCATGTTGTCGTACAGCGGTCCCCAGGGCCAGGAGGTCGGCCGCGGTCGTTCGTTCGGTCGCACAGACAGCGTGTAGGCGGCGCCGTGACGATATTCGAGCGCCAGTGCGGCAGCGTCGTCCACCGTGCGCTTGCCGAAGCGGCCGTCGCCCCAGCGTACCGAGGTATCGTCGGGCAACTGCCGGAACACCAGGAAGTCCAGAAAGCCGCGGATTTCCGGTTCGCTCCTGAACAGATCCTCGCCGGTCGCCGAGCGCCACATCGCCGGTAGCTGGTAGATGGCCTGACCGATGCCGATGCCGACGTATTCATTGCCTTCGTGCCAGCCGCCGTTGTGCCCACCTATCTGCCGCCATACCGGCAGCACACGGTTGATCCAGTAGTCGTAGGTGAATGCCATGGCCGGTTCTGCACGCGGGTCATCGCCGTGAATCGCCAGCGCGCAGGCCATCAGCGCCTGCAGCGGCGAGTTGTAGAGGAACACGTTGTAGGGCGACAGCGTTTCCTGCCGGATGACCTTGATCTGGTAGTTGCAGGCCTCGATCACCTTGTCCTTCAGTTTGGGCATGAGGTCCGGCGGTATGCGGTCGTGCAGCCAGTCGTAGGTCTGCGCGATCGGCTTGGTCTGCTGATGGCCGCGCCAGCTCGGGTTGAGCTTGAGCATCCGCTCGACGATGGTGCGCACGTCCTGCGTTTCCGGCGCCAGAACGGCTGCCTGTATTGCGGCGTCGAGATCACCCTTTCCCCCCTGGGCCCGAACGACCAGCTGGCGGATGTACTCCGGATTTTCAGTGCGCAGCCGTGCAACGTCAGCCGCCGACGGATAGGGCAGGCGCGGATGGCCGTGGTGGAAGCCCGGCAGGTCGGGCACGCGCAACTCTTCCGGCGGCGGCAGCATGACCTTGTTGCGCGAAGACGCCAGCTGGGTGGGCGGCGGTGTACGCGCCAGCGACCACAGCGCGATCACCGTGCACAGGATGACTGCCGCGAACATCGTGCCTGCCAGTCGCGGACCATGAGTCGGTCGGTCTGACACCGGCTCGGGCGTTGTCGCGAAAAAGCCGGCATGACGCACCACCAGTAATACGGTGAGCACCGCGACGGTGACCGTCGTGATGTCGGGGGTACGGCCGGGAATGTACTGCTGCAGCCATTCGAGCCCGAACGACAGTCCGCTGCAGAGCGCGACAACGATTGCCGCGGATGTCCGGTCGTGGCGGCTCAGACGGCACATCGCGGCGGATAGCAATAGATAGGGCCACACGCTGTCGATCAGCACGCTGACGCCCAGCATCGGGTTGCTCATGTGCGCGACGAAGGGCACCCAGTTCATCTGGCGCAGTGCGCCGGCTTCCGGCGTCAGCTCGCTCGTCACCAATGCCAGCGTGATGGCCAGCGTGGCGAGCGCAGGACGCCAGGGTTTCAGGCGACGCGGGAAGCCAAGGCCGAACGACAGGCCGGCGGCCGTACCCGCCAGCGCTTCGGCCGACAGCTGGCGGCTGATGATGGCAACCTTGAGCGCCAGCACGGCAAAGGCAAACGTCCATAACGTGCGGTTCAGCGAAACGCTGCGGATCCGCGCGTCGCGTGCCAGCAGCACGAGCGCGAATATTTCGAGCGCGCTGACTGCCATGCGGGCGAAGTCGAATGTCGCCGGATCCTGCAGTGTCGCGGCCAGAGGTGCCAGACCGTGGCGCAGTCCGCCAAGGTCGAACGACGGCACGAAAGGCGTCAGCTGCCCCATGGCCCAGGCCGCCAGCGCCGCGATCGCGAGATCGGCGTCGCGCGTTGCCTGGAAAGTCCGGGTGCGCCAGGCCTGCCATCGCGTCAGCAGCCGTCCGTGCGGCGCCAGCAATCCGGCCAGGCTGGCGCCGATCAGTCCGCCGGCGGTATTGAGCAGGAAGTCGGACAGCGATGGCACGCGCCCCGGCAGGTGCGCCTGCGTCGCTTCCACGCCGAAGCTCAGCATGCCGGCAAGCACCGTCGACAGCATGACCGACATGGCGACCGGCCAGGACCGTGTCAGCAGACGCAGGCAGACCCCGAGCGGTATATAGACGAGTGCGTTGACGACGAGGTCGGGGACCGACAGCGCGCTGTGGCTCCAGGCACTGAGAAAGCCGAAGGTCTCTGCCTCGTGCCGCCAGTCGGTGAAGGGATAGAGGCTGCCCCACAGGATGAGGAAGACGTAGAGCAGGCATGCCGCGGCGACGTTCCGGATCGGGCGCGAATCGGTGGGCATGGGCGTTCTGTCTCGGGTGGCAGTGGCCAAGGGATTGGTGGTGGCCTAAGGGCGAACGGCCAGCGATGGATCGCCCGCGATTATCCCGGCCTGTCGTCCCGTCCGGTAGTGGGCAAGACCCGGTACTCGGCGTCCGCAGTGCCATCAGTCACGGATCGCCCGCCGACGGCGGCGTGCCGTCAGGCATTGCTGTGCGAAAGTGCGCACCTCGGGGAGGAAGCAATGTACGGGCTGCTGGGCGTTCTGCTGCTTTGGTGTTGCGCACTGTATGCGCTCAGGCGCGAAATCGCGTCCGCGTGGAGCGAGCCCTGTCTGCGTCAGCCGGTGATGGTGTTCGAGGGCGATGACTGGGGCTACGGGCCGCTTGCCCAGGCCGATGCCTTGCGCGAAATCGCGGCCGAGCTGTGCCGTCATCGTGATTCGACCGGGCGCCATCCGGAGATGACGCTGGGCGTCGTGCTCGCCGGTCCGGGCGTGGCAGGTACGCCGACTGATGCGTTGGCCGCGGCACGCGTGACGTTGACGGATCCACGTCTCGAACCGGTGGTCAATGCAATGCACGACGGTGTGGCGGCCGGCGTGTTCGATCTGCAGCTGCACGGCATGGAGCACTACCATCCCGCCGCACTGGGCAATGCCGTGACACATGATCCGCAAGTCCGGGACTGGCTCGCCGATGCACCCTTCTGCGAGACCGAAAGGTTGCCGTCACCCTTGCAAAGTCGATGGACCGATGCGTCCGTGCTGCCGTCCCGTACGCTGGCTGACGACGATGTCCGAAAGCGCGTGGTGGAAGAGGTCGCCACCTATCGTCAATGCTTCGGTATCACGCCGACAGTAGTGGTGCCGCCGACTTTCGTGTGGAACGAATGTGTGGAACAGGCGTGGGCGCACGCAGGCCTCCGCGTGCTGGTGACGCCGGGTGAGCGCTACGAGGGGCGCGGCGCCGACGGACTGCCGGTCGATACGGGCGTGTGCTACCGCAACGGCCAGCGTTGTCCGTCCGGATTGATGGCCATGGTGCGGAACGATTATTTCGAACCGGTGCGCGGACATCGCGCCGACCGCGGACTGGCCGCTCTGGCGACCCGGTGGGCGCAGCGTCGTCCGCTGCTGCTTGAGACTCACCGCTCGAACTTCGTCGGTTCGACCGCCGAACCCGAAGACAGCGTGCGTGCGGTGGGTGATCTGGTGGCGAAGGCGCTGGTCGCGCAGCCTGCATTGCGGTTTTTGTCGGTGGCCGAGCTTGCGCGCCAGTACGAGCAGGACGGCGAGCTGCTGGACCGGCGCCTGTCGGTGCGACTGTCTGCCCTGTGGTATCGACTGGACCGACACGGCCGGCGGCGCAAGGTGGCTGCGGTGCTTGTGCTGCTCACCGTGCTGGCAGTGATTCTCGCGGTGGTGTGATGCGCTGCGGGCCGGACAGATTCAGACGCCCAGGTGCTCGGTGATGAACCGGTTCAGAGATCCGAAGGTGGCAAATGTGCTGCCGTCGATCTCCGCATCGTCCAGGGTGATGCCGAAACGCTCCTCGATGGCCGTGATGACGGCGATGACCGCCATCGAATCCAGTTCCGGCAGTGCGCCCAGCAGTGGCGTGTCGTCGGCCAGTGCCTCGGCGCGCGCGCCGAGGCTCAGCTCCTGCCTCAGCAGTTCGCGCAAGATGTGCCGCGTGTCCACACCAGTTTCCCTCCAGGCTTCGAGATTGAATTTGTCACATCCGGGGCCGCGATAGTATAGGTTTTGCTTCCCGCACGCCCTGTCAGTTGCCATTCATGCCCGTTCCGACCCTGCTGCACCACCTGATCGAACACTCCGCCAGCCGCGATCCGGACGCCTGCGCTCTGGGTTCGGATGGCACCGCGCTGTCCTATGGCGCGCTGGTGCGGCAGGTGCACGCATGCGCCGGCGGCCTGGTTGCGCTCGGCCTCGCCCGCGGTGACCGGGTCGCGGTCTATCTGGACAAGCGGATCGAGACGGTGGTTGCGAGTTTCGGGGCGGCGGCGGCGGGTGCCGTGCTGGTGCCGGTCAACCCCCTGCTCAAGGCGGCTCAGGTGATCCACATCCTGCGCGACAGCGGCGCCCGGGTGCTGGTCACGTCGCACGCCCGCCTTGCCGCGCTGGGCGAACTGAAGGATGCCTGTCCCGGGCTGCTGCACGTGATTCTGGTCGATGGGGACGCGCCCGGAACATTGCCCTGGGCGCATGTGCTTGACGCGGCATGCGGCGCATTGCATCGGGTGATCGACTGCGACGTCGCGGCCATCCTCTATACATCCGGCAGTACCGGACAGCCCAAGGGGGTGGTGCTGTCGCATGCGAACCTGGTGGCGGGCGCCTGCAGCGTGGCCGGCTATCTCGGCAATCATCGCGAAGACGTGCTGCTGGCGGCGCTGCCCCTGTCCTTCGACGCGGGTTTTTCCCAGCT
Source organism: Betaproteobacteria bacterium (assembly GCA_020621405.1). GTDB lineage: Bacteria > Pseudomonadota > Gammaproteobacteria > Burkholderiales > Rhodocyclaceae > Methyloversatilis. Next base: position 304,644 of record JAHRYN010000002.1, on the reverse strand, counting down.
GACGACGGCGTTCCTGGTCGGTGCGAAGGTCGTGCTGCTGAATTACCTGCTGGCGCGCGATCTGGTGAAGGCGCTCTCCGCCGAGCGGGTGACCGGGCTGACGGCTGTGCCCCCTCTATATATGCAGATCGCGCAGCTGCCGTGGCCGGATACGATCGATGGTCATCTGCGCTACTTCGCCAGCACTGGCGGGCGGATGCCGCGCGTCACGCTGGATGCCCTGAGGCAGCGCCTGCCGTCGGCTCGGCCTTTCCTGATGTACGGGCTGACCGAAGCCTTTCGCGCCACCTATCTGCCGCCGGAAGAAGTCGACCGTCGTCCGGATTCGATCGGCAAGGCCATCCCGAACGCCGAGGTGCTGGTGCTGCGAGCGGATGGCAGCTGTTGCGCGCCGGGTGAAGCCGGCGAACTGGTGCAGCGCGGGCCACTGGTTGCCCAAGGTTACTGGAACGACGTGCAGCGAACGGCCGAGCGCTTCCGGCCGCTGCCGGCCGCATCCGGCATCCGTCTGTCGGGTCTGGTACGCGACGAGATCGCGGTGTTTTCCGGCGACACGGTACGCATGGACGAGGACGGTTTCCTGTATTTCGTCGGCCGTCGCGATGAAATGATCAAGACGTCCGGCTACCGGGTCAGCCCGACCGAGATCGAGGAAGCGCTGCTCGCCACCGGTCGGGTGGCCGAATGCGTGGCTTTCGGTGTCGATCATGCGGAGCTGGGCCAGGTCATCGCCGTCGCCTTCTGCGCGCCCGAGGGCATGGATGCCGACGTAGAATCGCTGCGCGCCTTGTGCCGTGCGAGCCTGCCGGCCTTTCAGATACCCGCGCATTTCCTGGCCTGCGCCGCGCCGCTGCCGCGCAACCCCAATGGCAAGCTGGATCGGCCCCGTATCGAAGGCGATGCGCGCAGCCGTCTGGCCGACTTTCCGACGTCGCAAACATGACCAAATCTTCCAGCGCAGCGCCCCGGCACGCGCCAAACGAATTTTTCGCCAGTGAGCATGGCGAGCTGCTGATCAACGGCCTGCCGGTGTCGCGTGTCGCGGCAATGGCCGGGCGCACGCCTTTCTACGCCTACGACCGCAGCGTGATCGAGCGCCGCGTTCAGACCCTGCGCCGTCTGCTGCCGCCGGGCGTACAGCTGCATTACGCGATGAAGGCCAACCCGATGCCTGCGCTGGTCGGCCTCATGGCGCAGCGGGTGGATGGGCTGGACGTGGCGTCTGGCGGCGAACTGCGGGTTGCGCTCGATGCCGGCATGGCGCCGGCACGCATCAGTTTTGCCGGCCCCGGCAAGCGCGAGGGCGAACTGCGTCAGGCGCTGGCCGCTGGCGTGCTGATCAACGTCGAATCGGCGCGCGAGGTCGAATGTCTTGCGCAACTGTCGGATGAGACGGGCTGGAAGGCGAGGGTGGCGGTGCGTGTCAATCCTGACTTTGAATTGCGATCGGCGGGCATGCGCATGGGCGGCGGCCCCAAGCAGTTCGGGGTGGACGCGGAGCAGGTGCCGGCGCTGCTGCGGCGCATCGGTGTGCTCGGCCTGGCGTTCGAAGGCTTCCACATCTACGCCGGGTCGCAGAATCTCAACGCCGATGCGCTGATTGACATGCAGCGCCGCAGCTTCGAACTTGCCTTGCGTCTTGGCGACGATGCTCCGGGTCCGCTCAAGGTGCTGAATCTGGGCGGCGGTTTCGGCATTCCGTATTTTCCGGGCGAGCGGGCGCTCGCGCTCGAACCGGTGTGCGAAGCGCTTGCGGTCATCGCCGATGAGGCGCGGTTGCGGGCGCCGGGCGCGGAACTCGTGCTGGAACTCGGTCGCTATCTGGTCGGCGAGGCCGGGGTCTACGTCTGCCGGGTGACCGATTGCAAGATGTCGCGCGGACAGGCCTTCGTGGTTGTCGACGGCGGCATGCACCAGCACCTGGCTGCGTCAGGCAACTTCGGTCAGGTGATCCGGCGCAACTATCCGTTGGCGCTGGCCAATCGCATGGACCAGCCTGCATCGGGGCCGGCGAGTGTGGTCGGACCGCTGTGCACACCGCTCGACCTGCTGGCTGACAAGACCGATCTGCCCGACGCGGTGCCCGGCGATCTGGTCGCGGTCTTCCAGTCCGGTGCCTACGGCTTTTCGGCCAGCCCGCTCGGCTTCCTCGGACATCCAGAACCGGTCCAGCTGCTCGTCTGATCGTCTGCGGACCTGTCGGTCAGGCAGAAGCGACACGATTTCCCGCCGCGGTTTTGTGGATTTTTGTGTCCTTCATTCCCCTTGGCGTCGTTGAAACGGCGTCGCAACGTGCTCCAGTTATCACATCGTGCTGTAGCGGCGGTTTCCCGTGATGGGATTCACGCGTGATTGATGCGCGGCCACATATCGTTCGCGCTCGATACAGCCGGCGTGCAGGCGTCGGAACAACATCAGCGGCCGGCCCGGTTTTTTCCGGGCAGCCTAAAAGGGGTCCATTGTGGTCAGGCTGTTCAGTCACTACGTACCTTCCGTCACGCTCATGAGACTAATCGCAGAGGCGATCGTGTTGTTGATTGCCGGCTTCGGCGCGGCATGGATCAGCGCACCCGGCAGCATCGAAACCCTGCTTCCGGCATTGCTGCCGGCCTCGGTCTTCGCATCGCTGATGACCGTTCTGATGAGCGCGCTGGGTCTTTATCAGCGAGAGCAGCCGCGCAATCTGTCGGAACTTGTCGGCCGCGTGCTGTTTGCCTTCCTGCTCGGACTGCCGGTTGCCTACATGGTGTTCCGCCTGATGCCCCAGGGCAGCATGGCGATGCCGGCGCTGGATCTGTCGCTCTGCCTCGGTTTTGGCGGCATCCTGCTGCTGCGTGCAGCGTCATTCGTGCAGGCGGACGGAGCCGGCATGTTCACCCGGCGGATACTCGTGGTCGGTACCGGCCCGGAGGCGGCGTCGGTGTGGGCCAGCGTGTCGACGTCGGCAAGCGCCACGCACACCATTGTCGGTTTTGTTCCTGTCGGTGCCGACAGCGAAGTCGAAGTGCCGGCAGCGATGGTCATGCCGGAAGGCAGTTGTGTCATGCAGCTTGCCCGTGATCATCGGGCCAACGAAATCGTGGTTGCGGTGCGCGAGCGCCGTGGTGGTGTGCTGCCGCTGCGCGAGCTGCTCGACTGCAAGCTGGCCGGCGTAACGGTCAATGACCTGTCGAGTTTCTTCGAGCGCATGCGCGGTCAGGTGCGTCTGGATTCCTTGCGGGCCAGCTGGCTGATCTACGGTGACGGGTTCCGCCAGGGCATGGGCCGCACCATCGTGAAACGGCTGTTTGACGTAGTCGCGGCGACCGTGCTGCTGCTGCTGACCGCACCGGTCATGCTGCTGGCCGCCATCGCGATCGCCATCGAGTCGGGTTTTCCGGTGTTCTACAGTCAGGAACGCGTCGGCCAGGGCGGCCGTACCTTCAAGGTGCTGAAGTTCCGCAGCATGCGGCTGGACGCCGAAGCGGACGGCAAGCCGCGCTGGGCCGGCAGCAACGATGACCGCATCACCCGGGTCGGCCACTTCATCCGCAAGACGCGCATCGACGAACTGCCGCAGATCTTCAACGTACTGCACGGCGACATGAGCTTCGTCGGGCCGCGTCCGGAACGCCCCTATTTCGTCGATCAGCTGACCGATCAGATCCCGTTCTACGCCGCACGTCATTCGGTCAAACCGGGCATCACCGGCTGGGCACAGGTGCGCTACGCCTACGGGGCGTCGGTGGACGATGCGGTGCAGAAGCTGCAGTACGACCTGTACTACGTGAAGAACCACACCTTGTTCCTCGACATCCTCGTGCTGCTGCAGACGGTGCGTGTCGTGCTCACCGGCGACGGCGCACGCTGAGCCCCATCGACCGCCGGTCCGGCCGGCGTTCGATGACTCGCCTCCCTGCGGCGGGCACAATGTAGTCGTTCCGACCTCGTCCCGGCCCGCAGATGGATTCCTTCCCGGCAGCATTCGCGCTCTACGCCTACGGCGTCGCCTTCGTCGGCTTTGCAGTCTTCGGGCTGCAGTTGCTGATGGGTACCAAGCAGTCCCCGCGTGCCAGGCTGCTGGCGTTCTGCATGATGTGGGGTGCAGCCTGGTGCGCGCTGTCGGCCGGCTTCGTGCTGGAGCCCCATCCCCTGCTGTGGATGCTGGCGCATGCGGCCGATGCGCTGCATTACGTGCTGTTCCTGCTGTTCCTTGCAGCCTGTGTCGTCGACCCCGAGGGCCGGCAGCCGCTGTCCCGCCTGCTTCGCAGTCCGTCGTGGCTGCTGCGTCTGCTGGTCGTGCTGGTGACGCCGTGTGCCATCGGTTACGTCGTGCTGTCCTGGCTGGTGCCTACCGGCAAGTCGGCATTCATCTGGTTCATGGCGAGTGGTCTCGGGCTGAGTCTGCTCGGTGCGGTGATGACCGAGCAGTTCTACCGGAACACGCCGCAACAATGGCGCTGGGGCATCAAGCCGATGACGCTCGGTCTGGCGTTCACGCTGATCTTCGATCTGTATTTCTTCTCCGAATCGCTGATGTTCCGTGAGCAGGACACCACGCTCTGGGCTGCGCGCGGGCTGCTGCACGCGCTTGCGATCCCGTTGTTTGCGGCGTCGTCGGCGCGCATACGCGAGTGGTCGATCCGCCTGAACGTGTCGCGCGAAGCGGTATTCCATACCTCTGCGCTGGTGATTTCGGGCGGAGCGTTGCTGCTGATCGCGCTTGCCGGCTACTACGTGCGCTACTTCGGCGGCGAGTGGGGGCGCGCGCTGCAAACCGTCGTGCTGGCAGCCGGCGCGCTCGGCCTTCTCGCATCCATCGCTTCGGGCAGCGTGCGCGCATGGCTGCGCGTCTTCATCAACAAGCATTTTTTCAGTCTGCGCTATGACTATCGCGCCGAGTGGCTGAAGCTTGCGGACACGCTTTACAGCGCTTCCAGTGTTGACGCATTGCGCGAGGCGTCGATCCGCGTCATGGCCGACCTGGTCGAAAGTCCGGGCGGAATACTGTGGTTGCGCAGCGAGCAGGGGCACTACGCGCCGGCCGCCCGCCTGAATGTGCCGATGCTCGACGCCCGGGAGCCGGCCGACAGTCCGCTGGTCAGGCTGCTGCTTGATCGCATGTGGGTGATCAACGTCGAGGAGCACCGCTCCCGCCCGGGCGTGTACGGAGACCTTCGTCTGCCCGAGTGGGTGGCTCAGATACCGGATGCCTGGCTCATGTGTCCGCTGGGCAGCAAGGACATGCCGCTCGGCTTTGTCGTGCTCGGCCGCCCGCGCGCCCTGCTCGATCTGAACTGGGAAGTGCGCGACCTTCTGAAGACGGCCGGCCGTCAGGTTGCCGGGGTGCTGAATCAGACCCAGGCGATGGAAGGTCTGATCGAAGCCAAGAAGTTCGAAGCGTTTTCGAAGATGAGCGCCTTCGTGGTGCACGACCTGAAGAATCTGATCGCCCAGCTGTCACTGTTGCTGCGCAACGCGAAGAAGCACCATGACAACCCCGAGTTCCAGCAGGACATGCTGGATACCATCGAGCATGCGGTCGGTCGCATGAACAGCATGCTGCTGCAGCTTCGTTCCGGGACGCAGCCGATCGAGCAGGCGGCACCGGTTGCACTTACGCCGCTTCTTGAACGCCTGCATCGTGCGCGCGCAAGAAGCGCGTGCGCGCTGGAGCTGGATGCCGAGGGCGGGCTGTTCATCCGGGCGCATGAAGATCGTATCGAAAGGGTTGTGGGGCATCTTGTGCAGAATGCACTGGATGCCACGCCGCAAAACGGTAAAGTCAGCATTCGGGCGCGCAGGGATGGCGACGGGGTCGTGGTCGAGGTCGAGGATTCCGGCTGCGGCATGACCGAAGAGTTCGTGCGCGAGCGCCTGTTCAAGCCTTTCCAGTCCACCAAGGCCAATGGAATGGGCATCGGCGCATATGAAAGTTTTCGCTACATCCAGGATCTGGGTGGCCGTATAGAAGTGGATAGCGAGCCGGGCCGGGGCAGCCTGTTCCGGCTGGTGTTTCCTCAGCAGACGGCCGGCTTGGCCGTTGCATGACCGGGAGTGACATGGCAGACAAGGGGCGTACGCTGTTGATCGTCGAGGATGATCCTGCGCTGCAGAAGCAGATGCGCTGGAGCTTCGATGACTATGAAGTGGTGCTGGCCAGTGACCGCGAATCCGCGCTGGCGCAGATCAGGCGTCATGAACCGGCCGTGATCACGATGGACCTGGGTTTGCCGCCCGCACCGGACGATGTTACCGAGGGCATGGCGTTGCTGGGCGAAATCACTGCATTGGCGCCGCAATCGAAAGTCATCGTGCTGACCGGCCAGAACGACCGGGCAAACGCACTGCGCGCGATCGGCATGGGGGCGTACGACTTCTATGCCAAGCCGTTCGAGCCGGACATGCTGGCACTGCTGATCGAGCGCGCTTTCCGCCTGCACGACCTGCAGGCCGAGAACGTGCGGCTCGCCAACCAGAACCTCGGCGTCGAAGGGCGCTTCATCACGCGCGATGCCGACATGCTGCGCGTGCTGCGTACCATCGAGAAAGTGTCGGCCACGCGCGCGACCGTGCTGCTGCTGGGCGAGAGCGGTACCGGCAAGGAGGTGCTGGCCAAGACGCTGCACGACCGCTCGGACCGTGCCGGCGAACGCTTCGTTGCCATCAACTGCGCCGCCATTCCGGACAATCTGCTCGAGAGCGAACTTTTCGGCTACGAGAAGGGGGCGTTCACCGGCGCCACCAAACAGACCCCGGGCAAGATCGAGGTGGCCAACAAGGGCACCTTGTTCCTTGATGAAATCGGCGATCTGCCGGGGCCGCTGCAGGCGAAGCTGCTGCGTTTCCTGCAGGAGCGCGTGATCGAACGGCTGGGTGGCAGGGAAGAGATTCCGATCGACGTCCGGGTCGTCTGTGCGACCCACCAGGATCTGCAGACCCTGATCAGCGAAGCACGATTCCGCGAGGATCTTTATTACCGGCTGGCCGAAATCGTGGTCACGATTCCGCCGCTGCGCGCGCGCGAAGGCGACGTGGCGCTGCTCGCGCACTCCTTCGTCAAGCGTTTTGCCGGCGAGCAGGGACGCAGCGCGCTGACGCTGTCACGCGAGGCCGTCGCGGCGATCGAGGCGCACAGGTGGCCGGGCAATGTGCGCGAACTGGAAAACTGCATAAAGCGGGCAACCATCATGGCTGACGGCAGCCAGATATCGGTGGCCGATCTCGGACTCAAGCCGGCCGATGACGGAGAGACCTTCCTGAACCTGCGTCAGGTCCGCGACGATGCCGAACGGAGGGCCGTCGTCAGCGTACTGGCACGTGTCGACGGCAACATGGTCAAGGCGGCAGAAATACTCGGCGTGAGCCGCCCTACGCTGTACGACCTGATGAACAGGTTCGGACTGCGTTAATTCTCTGGAGATTTCATGGTGCGCACTTCTGGTTCTTTGCCGGGTACGACTGCACGGTTGCTTTGCGTAATGCTCGCCCTCGCGTTCGGTGCGTCCGGGTGTGACCGGCTGTCCTCGTCTCCCGAGCAGATGCTCGACGCTGCCCGCACTGCATTGCAGGGTAAGGATACGAACACCGCACTGATCCAGTTGAAGAACGCGTTGCAGAAGAGTCCGGACTTCCCGGATGCACGCTTCGAACTGGGGCGGCTCTATTTCGAGACCGGCGACATGCCGTCGGCGGTGAAGGAACTGAAGAAGGCGCAGGACCTCGGCGTGCCCGAGTCGTCCGTGGCGCCGATGCTGGCGCGCGCCATGGTCGAGGCGGGCGAGCAGGCGCAGGCGCTGTCACGTTTCGGAGCGACCAACCTGACCGATCCCGCCGCACAGGCATCGCTCAAGGCGGCGCTCGGTTACGCCGCGATGCAGACGCGCAATCCTGACGGTGCCCGGACGTACTTCGATGCCGCACTTGCGCTGAAGCCGGACGATGCCTATGCGTTGATCGGCAAGGCAAGGTTGCTGGCCTCGCAGGACGACATCGAGGGCGGCAAGACACTTCTGAAGCAGGTCATGGATGCCGGCACCGGTGGCCCCGATGCCTGGTTCCTGGATGCCGACATCCATGCAGCACAGGGCAGGGTCGATGCCGCGATGGCGTCCTACCGGAAGGTGTACGAGCTCAAACCGGATCATCTGCGTTCGCGTTATGCGGTGGTCGTGGGCAACGCCAATCTTGGGCACCTTGATGAGGCGCGCAAGGAGCTGGCCGCCTTTCACAAGATCGCGCCCAAGGCGCCGGAAGGCAATTTTCTGGATGCGCTTGTGCTGGTCAAGGAAGGAAAATTTGTTGAAGCCCGGGAGCGGATCAACAAGATGCTCGCCTCGTATCCCGGACACATGCCCTCGCTGGCGCTCTCCGCGCAGATCGAATTTGAACTGAAGTCCTTTGCGCAGGCGGAACAGGTTGCGGAAAAGGTGATCGCCAACGGTGGCGAAACCAAAACCGTGAGGAAGATCCTGATTGCCTCGTACCTTCGCAACGGTCGTGCTTCAAAAGCGCAGCAGGCGCTGGCCCCGTTTCTGAAGGCGCATCCGAACGACCCGTCCGTGCTGTCGCTGGCCGGGCAGGTGTATCTGGCAGCAGGTGATAACGCGGCCGCATCGAAGGCTTTTGAACTCGCAGCCGCGAAAGCGCCCGATGATCCGGTGATGCATTCGCGCCTCGGCTTGAGTCGTCTGGCGCAAGGGGACAAGGCGGGTGGCATCACCGAACTGGAGGCGGCGACCCGCCTTGACAACGACGACACCACGGCGGACATGCTGCTGATTGCGACCCAGCTGCGCAGCGGCAATGCGCGCGGGGCGCTCGATGCAATAGCCGCGATGGAAAAGAAGCGTCCGAACGATCCTGTCACGCACAACCTGCGTGGTGCTGCCCTGCTGGTCGCGAAGGATCTGCCGGGCGCACGCAAGAGCTTCGAACGAGCGCTTGAAATCCAGGCGGACTATTTCCCGGCGGCGGCCAGCCTTGCCAGGCTCGACCTCGGCGAACAGCGTCTGCAGGATGCCGAGGGGCGCTATGAAAAGATACTTGGCAAAAGCCCGGGCCATGCCGAAGCACTCATGGCGCTGGCAGGCTTGAAGGCGACCGAGCGGAAGGACGTCTCTGCGGCGGCCAAGCTGCTGGACAAGGCTATCGACGCGAATCCCAAGCTTCCCGCGCCGCGCATCGTTCTCGGGCGCCTCTATCTGGCCGCCAATCAGTTCGACAAGGCGGTGAAGGTTGCCGGGGATGCGGCGGTGGTTTTTCCCGACGATGCGAATGTGCTTGAAACGCTCGCGCTCGCACAGTCTGCCAAAGGCAGCCACGACGATGCGGCGACGACCCTGTCGCGCATCGTGGCCCGTGATCCGCAGAACGTGCTGCCCCTGATGCAGCTCGCGAACGTCCAGCTGGCGGGGGGACATGAGTCGGACGCACTCCAGTCCGTCCACAAGGCGCTCGGGCTGCGTCCGGATCTGATCGATGCCTATGTACTGGCCATCAGGATTTACCTGAAGCAAGACAATGTCGAGGAAGCGCTGCGCGTCGCGCGCGACATGCAGAAGAGGCTGCCCAAGCAGCCGCATGGTTATGCGAAGGAAGGAGAGATCCTGCTCGGCGCGAACAAGCCCCAGATGGCGATCAAACCGCTGCGCGAAGCCTATGCGCGCGCTCACGACAGCAATAACGCGATTCTGCTGTATGCCGCGCTTGAACGTGCGGGCAATGCCAAGGAAGCCACGGCGCTTGCCGACGAGTGGCTCAAGTCCGCGCCGAAAGATCCGAAGTTCCGGATGTTCCTGGGCGACCTTGCGCTGAAGAACCAGCAGTACGACGAAGCGCGTCGATATTACGATCAGTTGTATGCCTTGCTGCCGGACAACCCGGTGATCCTGAACAATCTGGCGTGGCTGGCGCATCGTCGTTCCGATCCGAAAGCCCGTGAATATGCCGAGAAGGCCTACAAGCTTGGACCGACGGCGCCTGCAGTCCTGGACACCTACGGCGAAATCCTGATCGATGCGGGAGAGGCGGAACGCGGGATAAAGATGCTGCAGGACGCTGTTGCTTCGTCGCCCAAGGTTTATGAATTCCGCTTCACGCTGGCGCGCGCGTTCATCAAGGTCGGGAAAAAGGCCGAAGCGCGCAAGGAACTCGAGACGCTTGCTGCGCTGGGTGACCGCTACAACCGTTCCGGCGAAGCGGCATCGCTGCTGAAAACGTTGTAAGCGCCCGCACCGATTTAATCGTTTTTTCGAAGAGCAGACATCATGACCAAAGTTGCTGTGATCGGCCTCGGCTACGTCGGACTGCCGCTGGCCGTCGAGTTCGGGAAGAAGATGCCGACCGTCGGCGTCGACATGTCGGCTGCCAAGGTGGCGGCTTACCGGGAATTCTTCGATCCGACCGGCGAGGTCAGCTCGGAAGACCTGCGCGCGGCGACGCACCTGACAGTCACGACCGATGGGGCGGCGCTGAAGGAGGCCGACTTCATCATCGTGGCGGTGCCGACACCGGTCGACGATGCGCACCAGCCCGATTTTTCACCGCTGGTCGGCGCGTCGGAAACCTGCGGCCGCCACATGAAGCGCGGTGCCACCGTGGTGTTCGAATCCACCGTGTATCCGGGCGCTACCGAAGAAATCTGCATTCCGGTGATTGAAAAGTTCTCCGGCATGAAATGGTTGCAGGATTTCAACGTTGGCTACTCGCCGGAGCGCATCAACCCGGGTGACAAGGAGCGCACGGTCACCAAGATCGTCAAGGTGGTGTCGGGTGATACGCCGGACACGCTGCGCAAGGTGGCGGACGTCTACAAGACGGTCATCACCGCCGGGGTGTACGAAGCTTCCAGCATCAAGGTGGCGGAAGCCGCGAAGGTGATCGAAAACACGCAGCGCGACCTGAACATCGCCTTCGTCAATGAACTGGCCATCATCTTCGGCAAGCTCGGCATCGACACCGAGGAAGTGCTGCGTGCTGCCGGTACCAAGTGGAACTTCCTGCCCTTCCGTCCGGGTCTGGTCGGTGGTCACTGCATCGGCGTCGATCCGTACTATCTGACGCACAAGGCCGACATGCTGGGCTATCACCCGCAGGTCATCCTTGCCGGTCGCCGCATCAACGACGGCATGGGCAAGTACGTCGCGGAACAGACGGTCAAGCAGCTGATCCGCAGCGGTGCCTCGGTCAAGGGCGCCAAGGCGCTGGTGCTGGGTCTCACGTTCAAGGAAAACTGTCCGGATCTGCGCAATTCGCGCGTGATCGACGTCATCAGGGAGCTCGAGAGCTACGGCATCGAGGTGCTGGTGCACGATCCGGTAGCCGAATCGAAGGAAGCCGAGCACGAGTACGGCGTGCCGCTGCATGCCTGGAACGACGTGCCCAAGGTCGATGCTATCGTCGCTGCGGTGGCGCACAAGGAGTTCGTCGCGCGGCCGCTCGGCGATTACGTGTCGAAACTGAAGCCGGGCGGCGTGCTGTCCGATATCAAGTGCCAGTTCGACGCGGAAGCGCTGCGCGCCCAAGGCATCTCGGTGTGGCGACTGTGAGCCCGGCGTGACGCAGCCGACTGCATTGCCGGCCTCGCTGGCCGCCTCGCTGGCCGGCTGTTCGCGCCGCTGGCTGGTGACCGGGGCCGCCGGCTTCATCGGATCCCATCTGGTCGAGGTCCTGCTGCATGCGGGACAGCAGGTTCTCGCACTCGACAACTTCTCGACCGGTCATCAGCGCAATCTCGATGAAGTGCTCGCAGGTGCACCTTCGGCCGCACGTGGGAGGTTCGAGCTGGTCAGGGGCGACATCCGCGACCTTGCGACCTGTGCAAGGGTTTGCGACGGTGTCGATGTCGTGCTGCATCAGGCTGCACTGGGATCTGTGCCGCGTTCGCTGGCCGACCCGATCGCCACGCATGACTCGAACGTCAACGGTTTCCTGAACATGCTGGTTGCGGCGCGTGACGCGAAGGTCGGGCGTTTCGTATACGCAGCGTCCAGTTCCACCTACGGCGACTCGCCCGGCCTGCCCAAGGTCGAGGACGTGATCGGGCGGCCGCTGTCGCCATACGCCGTCACCAAATACGTCAACGAGCTGTACGCCGATGTGTTCGGCCGCTGCTATGGCCTGCAGAGCATCGGGCTGCGCTATTTCAACGTGTTCGGTGCCCGTCAGGATCCGGAGGGCGCCTACGCGGCGGTGATCCCGCGCTGGGCGCGATCGCTGCTGCTGGGGCAGCCGGTATCGATCAACGGTGACGGCGAAACCAGCCGCGACTTCTGCTATGTCGATAATGCGGTCCAGGCGAACCTGTTGTCTGCGCTGACCGAACGGCTGGATGCGGTGAACACCGTCTACAACGTCGCCGCACACCGCCAGACTTCGCTGAATCAATTGTTTGCAGCCATGCGCGGTGAACTCGTGAAGCGTTTCCCGTACATCGCGCATGCGCAGGCGCATTATCAGGACTTCCGCGCGGGCGACGTGCGCCATTCGCTGGCCGACATCAGCCGCGCGCAAACCCTGCTGGGCTATGCGCCGAGCCACGACGTGACGAGCGGACTGGCCGAAGCGATGGACTGGTATGTGGCGCGTTTCGCGCCGGAGATGACGGCCTGACGATGTCCATGATCCTGACCCGCTGCCTTGTTGCTGCACTGGCGCTGTGCGCCGGCACGCAGGCGTGCGCGCTCGAACTCGATGCGGCTGCGCGCTCGCTGCTGGCCGAGGCGCGCCAGTTCGAACACGGCGAAGGGGTTACCCGGGATCCGGCACGGGCGGCTGCGCTGTACTGTCAGGCATCCAAGATGGGCAATGCCGACGCGCAGTTCAATCTGGCATGGATGTACGCCAACGGACGCGGTGTCGAGCGGGATGACGCGCTGGCTGCGACCTTCTTCGATCTGGCTGCTCGCCAGGGTCACACGCACGCGCAGCGCATGCTGCGCTTCACCGGTGATCCGACACGCGACCTGCCCGACTGCATGCGCGATCCACCCGAGCCGGATCCGGTGATGGCATCCGGCATCGACCCCGACCTCGAAGCTGCGTTCGGCACCACGCCCGACCGCCGCAGGGTGATAGAGATCGTGCGCGAAATGGCGCCGCGCTTCGAAATCGATCCGCAGCTCGTGCTTGCCGTGATCGGCACGGAATCGAATTTCAATCCGAAGGCGAAGTCGCCGAAAAACGCACAGGGCCTGATGCAGCTGATTCCGGAAACGGCCGAGCGCTTCAATGTGCGCGATACCTACGATCCGGTGCAGAACATCCGTGGGGGTCTCGCCTATCTGCGCTGGCTGCTGGCCTACTTCCAGGGCAGCGTCGAACTGGCGGCTGCCGGCTACAACGCAGGCGAAGGTGCTGTGGATCGCTACAAGGGCGTGCCGCCGTACCGGGAAACGCGCGAGTACGTGAAGCGCATCCTCAACCTGTTCCGCAAGTCGGATCATCCGTTCGACACCAGCGTCACCACGCCGTCGCCGGCGCTGCGTCAGATCGCGCAGCGTCGTGGCTGACCCGGCGCGCCGCCTCGCCTGCGCAGCGCTGCTGTTTTCGCCGCTGATCGCGCAGGCGGCGCTCAGCGACACCATCGTCCGGGTCAAGCCATCCATTGTCGTGGTTGGCACCTTCATGCGCTCGCGGGCACCGGCCTTCATGCTCCGTGGTACCGGCTTTGCCGTTGGCAACGGTACCCTGGTGGCCACCAACACCCATGTTGCCGATGTCGCGCTCGACAGCCAGAAGCTGGAATCGCTGGCGGTACTGACCATCGTCGACGGACAGCGCCAGATGCGTGAAGCACGCATCGTCGCGTCGAGCCCGGAGCATGACCTCACCTTGCTGCAGATCGAAGGCCCGGCGCTGCCGGCGCTGCCGCTGGGCGACTCGTCGAAGGTCCGCGAGGGACAGTCGATCGCGTTCATCGGCTTCCCGATCGGCAGCGTGCTCGGCTTCACCCCGGTTACCCATCGCGGCATCGTGTCCGCCATCACGCCGATCGTGATTCCGGTCGACAACACCAGCCGCCTCAATGCAGTCAATCGCAGCTTCCTGTCGCGTGGCAGTTTCCCGGTGTTCCAGCTTGATGCAACCGCGTACCCGGGCAACAGCGGCAGTCCGGTGTTCGATCAGGACAGCGGTGAGGTGGTCGGCATCGTCAACATGGTGCTGGTCAGGGCGAGCAAGGAAAGCGGGCTGTCCCAGCCGAGCGGCATCACCTATGCGATTCCGGTCAGTCACCTCGCCGCACTGATGGCCGCGCCGCGCTGACCGGCGGTCTAATGACGGACCGGATGCGACTGCTATAATCCGCCGCGAAAGTGCCGGCTAAGTCGGTCATCAGGTTTTCACGCTGGCGGTGCCCAACCCTATGTCCTTGTTTGCGCTCGGTCTCAACCACCACACGGCCCCGCTTGCCGTGCGCGAGCGCATGACCTTCCTGCCTGAAACACTGCCGGACGCGCTGGGCGAACTGACCCGCGTGCGCCCGGTGCAGGAGGCCGCGATTCTGTCCACCTGCAACCGCACCGAGCTTTATTGCGCGACCAACGATCCGGACAGCGCACTGGACTGGATGGCGGAATACCACCGCATTGCGCCGGCCGACATCGCTCCCTACGTGTATCGGCTCGAACAGCCGCAGGCGGTGCGCCACGCTTTCCGTGTCGCCAGTGGTCTCGACTCGATGGTGCTGGGCGAACCCCAGATACTCGGGCAGATGAAGCAGGCAGCCCGGTTCGCGGAGGATGCCGGCACGCTGGGTGCGCTGCTGCACAAGCTGTTCCAGCGCAGCTTTGCGGTCGCCAAGGAAGTCCGCTCGACCACCGCGATCGGCGCCAACATCGTGTCGATGGCGGCGGCGGCTGTGCATCTGTCGGAACGGATCTTCGGCAGCATTTCGTCGCAGCGGGTGCTGTGCATCGGTGCCGGTGAAATGATGGAGCTGTGTGCCGCCCACTTTGCCGGATGTGCGCCGCGCGAGATGGTGATCGCCAACCGCACGCTGGAGCGGGCGCAGGCGCTGGCGGCCCGCTTTACCGGACCGTCGCTGAAGGTGGGGGCGATCAAGCTGGACGAACTGGGCGACCGGCTCGCCGATTTCGACATCGTGCTGTCCTGTACTGCCAGCCCGCTGCCCATCATCGGCCTCGGTCTGGTCGAGCGTGCGCTGCGTGCACGGCGCCATCGGCCGATGGTGATGGTCGATCTGGCGGTGCCGCGCGACATCGAGAACGAGGTGGCACAGCTCGGTGACGTGTTCCTGTACACCGTCGACGATCTCGCGCAGATCGTCGATTCCGGACTCGAATCGCGTCAGGCTGCCGTGGTCGAGGCGCAGGCCATCATCGACGCGCGGGTCGCCAACTTTCTGCAGTGGGTACAGGCGCGCGAGGCAGTGCCGGCCATCCGCGCGCTGCGTGGCCACGCCGAGGAAATGCGTGCCGCGGAGCTCGACCGGGCGCTGCGTGCGCTCGCCCGTGGCGAAGCGCCGAATCAGGTGCTCGATACGCTGTCGCGCAACCTGACCAACAAGCTGATGCACGGTCCGACCCGTCTGCTCAACGATGCGCCCTCGGAAGCGCGCGGCCAGATAGAAGAACTGGTGCAGCGCCTGTTTCCGCTGCACGACCACGACGCCTAGCGCCGCTCCGGCTGCTCCGTCGCCGGTTCCGCCGGCGTTTTCCCCTTTCCGAACGTCCCCGCATGAAACCGCGCATCGCCGACAAGCTCGAACATCTTTCGCAACGACTGGCCGATCTGGACGCCGCGCTGTCCGATCCTGGCGTCACTGCGGACATCGAGCAGTACCGCCGATTCACGCGCGAGCACGCGGAACTTACGCCGGTGAGCGCGCTGTATCAGGCGTGGTGCCGGGCGCGTGACGATGGCGAGGCGGCGCGCGGCATGCTGGCCGATCCCGACATGAAGGAGCTGGCGCAGCAGGAAATCGAGCAGTCGGCCGCCGACATGGAAAGGCTGGAGGGGGAACTGCAACGCGCGCTGCTGCCGCGCGATCCGGACGACGGGCGCAACGTGTTCCTCGAAATCCGCGCCGGCACCGGCGGCGATGAATCGGCGCTGTTCGCGGCCGACCTGTTCCGCATGTATTCGCGCCATGCCGAGCGCTGCCGCTGGAAGGTCGAAGTCGTGTCGGCGAGTGAATCCGATCTCGGTGGCTATCGGGAAATCATTGCCCGCATCAGCGGCGACGGCGTGTATTCGAGGCTCAAGTTCGAATCGGGCGGCCATCGCGTGCAGCGCGTGCCGGTGACCGAAACCCAGGGCCGCATCCACACCTCGGCGTGTACCGTTGCGGTGATGCCGGAAGTCGACGAAGTCGGCGAGATCGACATCAATCCGGCGGATCTGCGCATCGACACCTTCCGCGCGTCGGGCGCCGGCGGCCAGCACATCAACAAGACCGATTCGGCGGTGCGCATCACGCACATCCCGACCGGCATCGTGGTCGAGTGCCAGGACGACCGCAGCCAGCACCGCAACAAGGCGCAGGCGATGGCGGTACTGGCTGCACGCATCCGGGACGCCCAGGTCCGGGCGCGCGACAGCCAGATCGCGTCGACGCGCAAGAGCCTGGTCGGCAGCGGCGACCGTTCGGAACGCATCCGCACCTACAACTTCCCGCAGGGCCGGATCACCGACCACCGCATCAACCTGACGCTGTACAAGATTGACAGCATCATGGATGGCGACCTGACCGAACTGCTCGACGCGCTGGCGCACGAACATCAGGCCGAGCAGCTGTCACAGCTGGCGGAAGAAGGCGCTTGAATCCGCGAGGGCTGCCACATGACGACCTGCCTCGATGACTGGCTGCGCGTTGCGCGGGCGCGGATCGATGTCCGCGACGCGCAGGTGCTGGCCGCGCACGTGCTGGACTGCGACCGGGCCGGACTGATCGCGCGTGGTCGAGATGCGCTCGACGCCGCGCGTCTGGCGCAGATGGATGGCCTGCTTGAGCGTCGTGCCGCCGGCGAGCCGGTGGCCTATCTGGTCGGCCGGCGCGAGTTCTACGGCCTCGATCTGGCGGTGGCGCCTGGTGTGCTGATTCCGCGACCGGAAACGGAATTGCTGGTCGATCTGGCGCTCGAGCGCATCCGGCACCTGCCGGCGCCACGCGTGCTCGATGCCGGCACCGGCTCCGGGGCGATTGCGCTGGCGATCAAGGCGCAGTGCCCGCAGGCGCGGGTGATGGCGCTGGACCGGTCGGAATGTGCGCTGGCCATCGCGCGCGACAACGCCCGGCGGTTCGGTCTTGAAGTGGATTTCGTTGCCTCCGACTGGCTCGATGCAGTCGGCGCGCACGAATTCGATTGCATCGTGTCCAATCCGCCGTACATTCGAGCTGCCGATCCGCACCTCGGATTGGGCGACCTGCGTTTCGAGCCGGTTTCGGCTCTCGCCAGTGGGGCGGACGGCCTGGATGCGCTCCGCTCGCTGTGTACTTCGGCGCCGATGCGTCTGGGTGCGGGCGGCTGGATGCTGTGCGAACACGGTTACGACCAGGCGCCGGCCGTGCGCGCGCTGATGTCGGGTGCCGGGCTTGCGGATGTCGCGTCATGGCGCGATATTGCCGGCATCGAACGCGTGAGCGGCGGCATGCGCCGGCAGGTTCCGGCCGATGGCCGCGCACGGATCTGATGCAAGCGGGTCAGGCAGACGGCGCGTAACGTGCCAGGCCTGATCCGTCGTTATCCGCCTTGTCCGCTTCTTTCGGGGGCGAGGTTCAGTCTTTCAAACTGCAGAGGAAATACAAAATGAGCGTCCAGGACCGAATCAGGGAAACCGTCACCAGTCATCCCGTCGTGCTGTTCATGAAGGGCACGCCGCAGTTTCCGCAGTGCGGCTTCTCGGCCACGGCGATACAGATCCTGAAGCACCTCGGCGTGCAGGACCTGTACACGATCAATGTGCTCGAAGACGCCGAAATCCGTCAGGGCATCAAGGAATACGCCAATTGGCCGACCATCCCGCAGCTCTACATCAAGGGCGAGTTCGTCGGCGGCTGCGACATCATGAAGGAGATGTACCAGTCGGGCGAACTGCAGAAGGAACTCGCAGGCTGATGCCGGACACGGGTCAGGCCGCCTGCACGGGCGGTCAGTCCGTTGCGGGAAAGGCCTGATTGTTGCCGGCCCACACCCACTCCAGCAGTGATTCCAGCACCGGCTGCGCGCGCTTTGCGTTGGGGTGATTGAGCCAGGCGACAAGCAGCACGCGCTGGCCGTTGCGGTCCAGCACATAACCGGCGATCGAGCGGGTGTCGGCCAGTGAGCCGGTCTTCAGGTGGGCCTGCCCGCTGGCTGGCGAATTGCGCAGGCGCCGGCGCAGCGTGCCGTCGACCGCCAGTACCGGCATCGACGACATGAATTCCGGCATCACGCTGCTCGCCCAGGCATGGCGCAGCAGTGCTGCCATGTCGGCAGCGGAGATGCGTTCGCTGCGTGACAGTCCCGAACCGTTTTCCAGCACCAGGCTGGGCAGGGCCAGCCCGCGCCGTGCCGCCCAGGCGCGTACCGCCGACGCCGCACCTGCGGTATCGGCTGGCGTGCCGTTGCCGCTTGCCAGCGTCAGGAAGAGCTGGCGGGCCATCACGTTGTTGCTGTATTTGTTGATGTCGCGGATCACCTGCGCCAGCGGCGGCGATTCGATTGCCGCCAGCGGTGCCGCATCCGCCGGTACGGTGCCGTCGCGCACGCGCCCGGCGATGCGTCCTCCCAGTTCCGCCCACATGGCGCGCAGCGCGCGGGCAAGGAACTCGCGGTGCGGCAGCGGTGCAACGTTCCAGATGCGTTCCCCGCAGTCGCGTGCGAAACGCCCGCTGATCTGCAGCGTCAGTGCCGCGCCGTCGCCTTCGGCCGCGCTCACCTTCGCGTCCAGCGTGTCCTTCCAGTCACCGCATTCGCCATCGACCAGCTGCACGCGGTTGTCGATGCGCACGCCCGCCAGCGGCGGTTCAGCCCACAGCGCGGGCGTGCCGCCGGTCTGCGGCAGCAGCCGGATGCGCAGCGCGTTGAGTGCCAGCAACAGTGCATCGGGACCGACGTTGTAGGCGGCCAACGGTTCGTTGTCGAAGGCGCCCGGATCGTAGCCGGTGGGCGCGAACAGGCTGCGGTCGGTGATCACGTCGCCGCGGATGTCGCGTACGCCGCGCGCCCGCAGGTCACGCAGCAGCAGCCAGAACTGTTCGAGCGTGAGCGAGGGGTCGCCACCGCCGCGCAAAACCAGATTTCCGTCGAGCACGCCGTCGGCCAGCCGGCCGGTCGTCAGCACCTCGGTGCGCCAGGTCCAGGCCGGGCCGAGGCTGTCGAGCGCGGCGTAGGTGGTGACCAGTTTCATCACCGATGCCGGATTCATCGGCTCCTTCGCGCGGTGGCTGATGCGCGCAGGACCGCCGCCGACCGGCTGCACCACGATAGAAATCGCCGATGCCGGAATGTCGGCGGCACGCAGCGCCTGCAGCACCGGCGCCGGCAGTACCGCGCCGGCGCAGCAGGAAATCAGGCTGAGCAGCGCCGCGAAAATGAGGCGCATCGCCTGCGCGCTCAGGCGATCCGCGACAGGTGACGGCGGACCGATGCGCTGGCGCCCAGCCAGCCGAGCAGCGCACACAGTGCGAGCAGCACCAGCCAGTCGGTGGCGGTCAGCGGACGCAACACGAATTCCAGGCTGTACAGCCCGGCCAGTTCGGCCATCGGTGCGGCCAAGGCGCGCGTCGCGAGCAGCGCGAGCAGACCCGCCAGTGCACCGCCGAGCAGGCCCTGCAGCGCGCCGAACCAGTGGAAGGGGCGGCGTATCCAGGCGTCGGTGGCGCCGAGCAGGCGGCTCACCTCGATTTCGTCGCGCTGGGTCAGCAACTGCAGGCGGATGGTGTTGAAGGTGACAGCGACGAGGCCCAGGCCGAGTGCGCCGGCCAGCATGGTCAGCGCCTGCCGTCCCAGAGCGATCAGCACGTCGAGCCGTTTGGCCCAGGCGGAATCGAGCTGCACGTGTTCGACGTCGGGCAGTTTGGCCAGATCGGCACGCAGCGACTCCAGACGTGCGGCGTCGGCGTCGTCAAGATGCACGACGAAGGCATCGGCGAAAGGATTGTCCGGTAGCGCATCGAGAATTTCGGCCAGCGCATCGTTGTCGCGGAAGCGCTTCAGCGTGGCCTCGCGCGTGATGCGCTCGACGCGCGCGCCACTGGCCAGCGCACGGATGCGCTTGTCGGTTTCCCTGAGCGTGTCGGTGCCGGCCTGCGGCTGCATGAAGATCGAAATTTCCGGCGCGGCGCTGACGTTGCCGGCCAGACGCTGCAGGTTGCCGAGCAGCATGTAGCCGGTGGCCGGCAGCGCGGCGGCGATGCCGACCACGAGTGCGGCGAGCAGCGTGTTGAAGGGCTGACGGGCCATCTGTCGCGCGGCACGCAGACCGGCGCGCATCTGCAGGCGCAGCCACCTCATTGCAGCCGCCCCTGCGACAGCACGAGACGGCGCGGCGCGTAGCGCGAGAACAGCGCGTCGTCGTGGGTGGTCACCAGTACGGTCACCCCGGCTTCGTTGAACGAGCGAAACAGGTCGGCGATGTCGCGCGCGTAGGCGTCGTCGAGATGGGCGGTCGGTTCGTCCGCCAGCAGGATCTGCGGGCGATTGACGATGGCACGGGCGATGGTCAGCCGCTGCTGTTCGCCGCCCGACAGTTCGATCGGCATCGATTTCTCGCGGCCGGACAGACCGACGCGTTCGAGCGCCGCGCGCACCCGGTTGGCCGCCTCGCGCGGCGGATGGCCGCTGATGGCCAGCGGCAGCATCACGTTGTCGAAGGCGCTGCGGTCGAACAGCAGGCGCTGGTCCTGCATCACCAGGCCGATCGAACGGCGCCAGTAGGGCAGGGCCGCACGCTTGAGTGCCGACACATTCTCGCCGCCGACCAGCACGCGACCTTCGGTCGGTCGTTCCAGAACGGCCAGCAGGCGCAGCAGCGTGCTCTTGCCGGCGCCCGAATGGCCGCTGACTGCGACCATCTCGCCGCGCCCGATATCGCAGTCGAAGGCTTCCAGCGCGGTATGGCCGCCGGTGTAACGCTTGGTGACGTGCTCGAAACGGATCATGCGGATTGCGGCGGCTCGAACAGCGCGTCGACGAATTCGGCGGCGTGGAAGGGTTGCAGGTCGTCCAGACCTTCGCCGACGCCGATGTAGCGCAGTGCGATCGGGCGGGACGGCGCGTGCTGTTTGGCGATGGCGGCGATCACGCCGCCGCGCGCGGTGCCGTCGAGCTTGGTCATCACCAGCCCGGTGACGCCGAGCGCGGCGTCGAACGCCTTCACCTGCGCCAGCGCGTTCTGCCCGATGTTGCCGTCGAGCACCAGCAGCACCTCGTGCGGGCCGGTCGGATCGGCCTTGGCGATCACCCGCTTCACCTTGGCGATCTCTTCCATCAGGTGCAGCTGGGTCGGCAGGCGGCCGGCGGTATCGGCCAGCACGATGTCGATATTGCGTGCGCGCGCCGCGTTGATCGCGTCGAACACGACGGCTGCCGGATCGCCCGAATCCTGCGCGATCACCGCGACGTTGTTGCGCGCGCCCCAGGTTTCGAGCTGTTCGCGTGCGGCGGCGCGGAAGGTGTCGCCAGCCGCCAGCAGCACGCTCTTGCCCTGCGACTGGAAATGCTTGGCCAGCTTGCCGATCGACGTCGTCTTGCCGGCGCCGTTGACGCCCGCGATCATGATGATGAAGGGCTTGTGCGCGTCCAGATCGAGCGGCTTTTCCAGCGGTGAGATCAGTGCCGTCATCTCTTCGCGCAATACCTCGCGCAGCCGTGTCGGATCCTCGATGCGCTCCAGCCGGACGCGCTCGCGCAGCCGGTCGAGCAGGTGGGTGGTGGCGTCCATGCCGACGTCAGCCATGATGAGCAGGGTTTCCAGCTCTTCCAGCAGTTCATCGTCGACCTTGGTGCGCGAAAACAGCGCAGTGAGCTGGCCGCCGATCTGTGCGCGCGTCTTCGACAGGCCTGCGCGCAGGCGCTGCGTCCACGACAGCTTCTGCGCGGCGGGCGCGGGCGCGCTATCCTGCGGCGCGACCTGCGGTACCGCCGACTCGGGCGGCTCGCTGGTCGCCGGGGTGGCGGGTTTGTCTTTCCTGAAGAAACCAAACATGTGGGAGACGGTCACTGGAACACCGCGCAGCAGGCCGCGCGGTCTTAAAACACAGGCGTGAACACGAATTGTGCCGTGCTCACCTTCACTGCCGGAGAGTGTAACAGATGGATTTGCGCCGTTTTTCCAATGGCATCGCGCTGTGCGGCCTGCTGGCCGCGACCCTGCTGCTGGCGAGCCCCGCGCGGGCCAATCCCTACGAAATGAAGCTCGACAACGGGCTGCGCGTGATCGTGAAGGAAGATCACCGCGCGCCGGTGGCGATGCACATGGTGTGGTACCGGGTCGGTGCCATGGACGAGACCGACGGCACGACCGGCGTGGCCCATCTGCTCGAACATCTGATGTTCAAGGGCACGAAGACGCTGAAGGCCGGTGAATTCAACAAGATCGTCGCCGGACTCGGCGGCAGCGACAATGCCTTCACCAGCCACGACTACACCGCCTATTTCCAGCGGGTGCCGGCCGTCGCACTGCCGCGCATGATCAAGCTGGAAGCCGATCGCATGCGCAACCTGCTGATCGACAAGGATGAATTCGAGCGCGAGCTGAAGGTGGTGATGGAAGAGCGCCGGCTGCGCACCGACGACCAGCCGCAGGCACAGGTGTACGAACAGCTGATGGCCACGACCTTCAATGCCCATCCCTACCGCCGGCCGGTGATCGGCTGGATGAACGACCTGGAAAACCTGAGGCCGGAAGACGCGCGCGCCTGGTATCACCGCTGGTATGCGCCGAACAACGCCTATGTCGTGGTGGTCGGCGATGTCGACCACAAGCAGGTGTTCGATCTGGTGAAAAAGGCGTACGGCGGGATGAAGGTCGAGCCGCTGCCGGTGCGCAAGATCACCGCCGAACCGCCGCAGACCGGCGAGCGCCGCATCGTGGTCAAGGCGCCGGCCGAGTTGCCGCAGCTGCTGATGGCGTGGAAGGTGCCGCACCTGAAGGACGTCGAACACGACCGCGAGCCGTACGCACTCGAAGTGCTGGCCGGCATCCTCGATGGCCACGCCGCGTCGCGCCTGCCGCGCAACCTCGTGCGCGGCAGCCAGATCGCGACCGAGGTCGGCGCCAACTACGACTCGACTTCGCGTGGCGAAGCGACCTTCATGCTCGGCGGTACGCCGGCCAGGGGTAAATCGGTTGCCGAGCTGGAAGCCGCGCTGCGTGCCGAGGTCAGGCGCATTGCCGACGAAGGCGTGTCGGCCGAGGAATTGGAGCGGATCAAGACGCTGACCGTCGCCTCGCAGATCTACAAGCGCGATTCGACCTATGTGCAGGCGATGGAGATCGGCCGCCTCGAAGCGGCCGGCTATCGCTGGCAGGACGAGGACCTGATGCTCGACAAGGTGCGCTCGGTGACCGCGGAGGAAGTGCAGTCGGTGGCGCGCAAGTACTTCGGCGACGACACCCTGAACGTCGCCGTGCTCGATCCGCAGCCGGTCGACCCGAATGCCAAGCCGCGCCCCAGGCCTGCCGGCCTGCGCCATTGAACCGCCGCCCACAGACATCTATCAGGGGACAGGGATGAACACGTCTTTCCGCCGCGCGCTGTCGCGCGCCGTCTTTTCTTTCGCCGCTGCTCTGGCCGTCGTGCCGGCAATGGCGGCAGTCGATATCCAGCACTGGGTGACGCCCAACGGTGCCCGGGTCTATTTCGTCGAGAGCCATGTACTGCCAATACTGGATACCCAGGTCGATTTTGACGCCGGTGCCGCGCGTGACCCGGTCGGCAGAAAGGGCGTCGCGGCCTTGACCCAGGGCATGCTCGACGCCGGTGCCGGTGGGCTGGACGAGGATGCGCTGGCCGAAAAGCTGTCTGACCTCGGCGCGCAACTGGCCGGCGTGGTCGACAACGACCGGGCCGGCGTGTCCCTGCGCACGCTGTCGAATCCGCGCGAGCGCGAAGGCGCGCTGGCGCTGCTGCACACGCTGCTGACGAAGCCGGAATTCCCGGCCGCCGTGCTCGAACGCGAGAAGGCCCGCATGATCGCGGGGCTGAAGGAAGCCGATACCAAGCCCGATTCGATCGGTGCCAAGCGGTTTGCGCGGGCGCTGTACGGCGATCACCCGTACGGCCGCACTGCCACGGTCGAGTCGGTGTCCGCCATCGTTCGCGACGACCTGCTGAACCACTATCGCGTCCATTACGTGGCGCCGCGTGCGGTGGTGTCCATCGTCGGCGATGTCACGCGTACCCAGGCCGAGGCGATCGCGCTGCAGCTGACCGGCGACCTGCCGGCCGGCGAACCGCTGGCGCCGCTGCCGGCGGTGACGATGCCGCAGGCCACGACCGAACGGATCGCGCATCCGGCCAACCAGAGCCACATCTTCGTCGGCCAGCCGGTGATGCGCCGTGGCGATCCGGACTTCTTTCCGCTGCAGGTCGGCAATTACATCCTCGGCGGTGGCGGCTTCGTGTCGCGCCTGACCAAGGAAGTTCGCGAGAAGCGCGGCTATGCCTACAGCGTCTACAGCTATTTCAATCCGCAGCGCCAGCCTGGGCCGTTCCAGATCGGGCTGCAGACGCAGCGCAGTCAGGCGGCCGACGCACTGAAGGTGGTCGACGAGACGCTGGCCGGCTTCATGGCGAAGGGGCCGACCGACGAGGAACTGCGTGCGGCCAAGCGGAATCTGGTCGATGGCTATTCGCTGCGTCTGGACAGCAATCGCAAACTGCTTGAAAGTCTTGCCGTCATCGGCTTCTATGGACTGCCGCTGGACTGGCTCAACAAGTTTCCGGAGCGTGTCCAGGCGGTGACCGCGGCACAGGTCCGCGAGGCGTTCCAGCGCCGGCTGTCGGCTGACAACATGGTGCGCGTGATCGTCGCCGGCGATTGACCGGAAGCAAGGTGTTGCTTGCGCAATGACCTAGAATCCGCGGCATGTCACGAATACGCATCATCGGCGGCCAGTGGCGCAGCCGCCTGCTGCCGGTCGCGGGCGTGCCCGGCCTGAGGCCGACACCGGATTCGGTCCGCGAACGGCTGTTCAACTGGCTCGGTCAGGATCTGGACGGCCTGCACTGCCTCGATCTGTTCGCCGGTACCGGTGTGCTCGGGTTCGAGGCGGCGTCGCGCGGCGCTGCTTCGGTCACCTTGGTCGAGCGCGATGTGCGCGCCTTTGCCCGTCTGCGCGAGGCGGTCGAACTGCTGCCGGCACCGCAGGTCCGGTTGGTCCGGGGTGATGCGCTAGAATTCGCCGCTCATTCGCCGCAGCGTTTCGATGTGATCTTTCTCGATCCGCCCTACGGACACGGTTTGCTGGACAAGCTGCAAGCGCAGCTGGGCCGGCTGGCGGCGGACGGGGCGCTCATCTATTGCGAAGCCGAACACCCGGTGCCGGTGCTCGGCGATTTCCGCGCCACACGCGAAGGTCGTGCGGGGCAAGTCCATTACCAATTGCTGGAACGACCATGAACGGCACGATTGCGGTTTATCCCGGTACTTTCGATCCGATCACCCGCGGCCACGAGGACCTGGTGCGGCGTGCGGCTGAGATGTTCGACCGCGTCATCGTAGGCGTCGCGGAAAGCCGCTCCAAGCGGCCCTTCTTCGAGACTGCGGAGCGGGTCGATATGGCGCGTGAAATACTGGCGACTTACGCCAATGTCGAGGTGCGCGGGTTTTCCTGCCTGCTGATGGATTTCCTCAGCCAGTGCAACGCGCGCATCATCGTGCGCGGTCTGCGCGCGGTTTCCGACTTCGAATACGAGTTCCAGATGGCAGGCATGAACCGTTCCCTGCGACCCGATGTCGAAACGGTGTTCCTGACGCCAGCAGACCAGTACATGTTCATCTCGGCCACGATGGTGCGCGAGATCGCGACGCTGGGCGGCGATGTAAGCAAATTCGTGCAGCCCTCGGTGCTGGCGAGAATTAGCGAGAAGGTTGAAGCAATGCGTGGAGGTAAATGACGTGGCTCTGATGATTACCGATGAATGCATCAATTGCGATGTGTGCGAGCCCGAGTGTCCGAACGGCGCGATTTCCCAGGGGCCGGAAATCTATGTGATCGACCCGAACAAATGTACCGAATGCGTCGGCCATTTCGACGAACCGCAGTGCCAGCAGGTGTGTCCGGTCGACTGCATTCCGATGAATCCGGACGTCCGTGAGACGCACGACGAACTGATGGTCAAGTATCACCGCCTGGTCGAGGTGAAGGCCTGAGGGCCTGACGGCCGGGCGGTACTCAGGCGGCGGCGTCCATTTCCCGCATCACCGGCGCCTTCAGCGTGGCATCCAGCATGGCGCGTAGGCGAGCCAGCTCTTCTAGCTGGTGATCGATCGCCGCTTCGTTCTGACGTAGTTCCTCGATCCGGTCTTCCAGTGTGTCGGTCGCCTCGTGGATGCGCTTCACGCTTTCCAGACGGCGCTTGAGCTGCTGCTGGTGTTCCCGCACCTGATTTTCGAGTGGTGCCATGATGGCGCGCAGCCAGTGCTCGACATCGCGGTTGACCACTTCCATGTGCTTGCGCACCTGCACCGCGACGGTTTCGAAGAAGCGCTGGGTCAGCTGCCGCTTTTCCGTGGTCAGCAGGTTGAGCCAGGTGTTGAACTGCTGATGGAAGGCCTTTTCCAGCCGGGTGATGTCCTTCTCGTAGCGATGTACCGAAAACGGCACCGGCACGCCGAGCCGCAGGTCATGCTCGGTCGAGAAGCGCTGGTACATCGCTTCCATCATCTGGAAAATTTCGGCCACGCTCGCCTCCGACTTCTGCAGGCTGCCGCGGACCTCGCCGAAGAAGGCGTTCATCGCGTCGCGCAGCTGCAGCGAGAAGTTCGCCCGCTCCATCAGTTCGCGCGTCTGCGCCGTGCGGGTACGCAGCGCGTCCATGCCCAGATGGGCGAACAGTGCGTTGGTCTGTGACGCGAACACGTTGCGCGTCGCGTAGAAGCGCTCCAGCCCGCGTTCGAAATCTTCCTTCTCGGTGCGTACACGCTTGAGCATGTACTGGATGACGCCGCGGTTCTTGCCACGCAGGTCGGAGAATTCAGCCAGCTGGTCGTCGATCGCGCGCTTGCGGACCGACAGCATTTCGGCAGTGCGTGCGAGCAGGTTGCCGGCATCCTGTTCCACCGCCGCGGCGACGATATCGCGCTTGGCCGGCAGCAGGTCCTCGACCAGAGCCTGTTCGAGCTGCGGCAGCCGGCTGCGGGTCAACAGTGTGCCATCGTGCTGGATGCGGGCCAGCAGGCCTTTCTGTGCCGAAACCGGAAACACGCGGTTTTCCGGCAGATCGAGCGTTGTCGCACAGGTGGTGATCTGGCGCGCGATTTCGGTCTCGATCTGCGCCTCGGTGCGCAGGCCGTCCCACAGGCTGTCCATCTTGTTCAGCACGGCCAGCCGGCCCTGGCGCGAGCCGCCCGCGGCCGTGACATGCGTCTTCCAGACCGCCAGATCGCTCTGCGTGACACCGGTGTCCATGCCCAGTACGAACAGTACGGCGTGAGCCGCCGGCAGCAGCGACAGCGTCAGTTCCGGTTCGGCGCCGATGGCATTCAGGCCCGGTGTATCCAGGATGACCAGCCCCTGGCGCAGCAGTGGATGCGGCAGGTTGATGATGGCGTGGCGCCAGGCGGGCACGTCGACCATGCCGTGCGAGTCCGGCTGCAGTCCGGTTTCGCCGCTCAGGTCGATGCGGAAACCCAGCAGTTCGGCTTCGCCGATCGCCACCTTGCGCTGCTCGCTGACGCGTGCCAGCACCTGCTGCATCGATGCAGTTGAATTGGTGTCGAGTGCGACGCGCTGCCAGGCGCCGGGCTGACCCTTCAGGTCGGTCACGGTGGTGGATGTGCGACGCGTTTCGATCGGCAGCAGATCGATGCAGGGCGGGCGGCCGGCGTCATACATCAGTTCGGTCGGACACATCGTGGTCCGGCCCGAACTGGACGGCAGGATGCGCGCGCCCTGATCGCCGAAGAATATCGCGTTGATCAGTTCCGACTTGCCGCGGGAGAATTCGGCGACGAAGGCGATGACCAGCCGGTCGTCATGCAGCTTGAGCAGCAGCTGTTCTATGCACTGGTCGTTGTGCGAGTCGTTCAGGTTGCTTTCGAAAAGCCAGCCGCGAATACGGACGATCGCCTGCTCAACGCGCGTGCGCCAGCTTCCGTACGCCGACAATTCTTCCTGCATGCTCATTGCTGTCTCCCGTCAAGCACTTGTCAATCTAGCACAGGCCGGGCGCGCTATCGCTGGCATGCCGGACAGAAGAAAGTCGAGCGGTTGCCCATGCGCCGGTTGCGGATGGGCGTTGCGCAGATGCGGCACGGTTCGCCTTCCCTGCCGTAGACGAAGTAGCTCTGCTGGAAGTAGCCGGGCGCACCGTCGGCGTGCATGAAGTCGCGCAGGGTACTGCCGCCGGCGGCCAGTGCATCGTTGAGGGTCCGGCGGATTTCGTCGGCCAGCCGGCCGGCCTGCGGCAGCGTCAGCCGCCGTGCCGCCGTGCCCGGCCGGATGCGGGCGCGGAACAGGCTTTCCGAGGCGTAGATGTTGCCGACGCCGACCACCACCGAACTGTCCATGATTGCCAGCTTGATCGCGCACTGACGGCGCGCGAGCGCGTCGTGCAGGGCTACTGCGCCGAAATCGCTGCCCAGCGGTTCCGGACCGAGACCGGCCAGCAAAACGTGGTCACTGTCGGCGCCCGGGTGCCAGAGCACCGCGCCGAAGCGCCGCGGATCGCGCAGCCGCAGCGTGCAGTCGCCGAATGCGATGTCGACATGGTCGTGCTTTTCCGGCGGCGTGCCGGACGCCAGCACGCGCAGGCTGCCCGACATGCCCAGGTGGATGATCAGCGTGCCACGGTCGAAGCGCAGCAGCAGGTATTTGGCGCGCCGGTCGATGTTCTGCAGCGTCTGGCCGGTCAGGATGTCGTGCAGTTCTGCCGGCACCGGCCAGCGCAGCGAGGCGTTGCGCACGATCACGTCATCGACGCGACAACCGGTCAGCGGACCGGCGATGCCGCGGCGGGTGATTTCGACTTCTGGAAGTTCGGGCATCGGCAGGGCGCGCCAGGGGCGCAACGATCAGGCTGGATTTGGAATAACATCGAAGCCCCAGGGGCTGCAACGAATTTTAGCCGGCGCACTCCAAGGCCGTATTAATGCAAGCGTACCCTGAACCCACCTGGCGATCCTGCCCATGACAACCCGCCCACTCCTTCTCGCAGTCCTGCTTCCCTTCGTGCTGGGCGCCTGCGCGCAGACCGCCGTCCGCCAGCCGGATGCGCCGGACCGGCCCGAGCCGACGGTGCAGGCTGCGCCGGAGGACGTCCGGACGGCGCCGCTGCCCGAAGTCGAACTGACCCGGCAGATCACCTACCAGCTGCTGCTGGCGGAACTTGCGGCCCAGCGCGGCGAGCTCGGCCTGTCGGCCAGTGCCTACCTCGATCTTGCGCAGTCCACGCGCGACCCGCGCATCGCGAAGCGTACGGCGGAAATCGCGGCATTCAGCCGGCAGAACGAAATCGCGCTGCAGGCGACCCAGTTGTGGCAGGAACTCGATCCGGGCTCGGTTCAGGCGAGACAGATGCTGGCCGGCCTGCTGGTCAATGCCAACCGGCCTCAGGAACTAGAGCCGCAGCTGGCCGGCCTGCTGGCGCAGGAAGGCAACCAGATCGGCGAAAGCCTGCTGCGGTTGAACCGTGTGCTGATGCGTCTGCCGGACCGGGCGGAAGTGCTGCGCATGGTTGATCGCCTGACCGAACCGTACCTGGCCTATGCCGAAGCGCACTTCGCGCGTGCCCAGGCTGCGTTTCAGGCGCGCGAGCCGAAGCGGGCGCTGGAGGAGGCGTCGCGGGCGCACGAAATCCGGCCCGAATGGGAAGCCGGTCTGCTGATCAAGGCGCAGGCGATCGCAGATTCCGACCCGCCGGCTGCGCGCAAGCTGATGGGCGACTACCTGGTCCGCTATCCGCAGGCGCGCGACGTGCGCATGCAGTACGCCCGCACGCTGGTGGCCGAGCGCAACTATGCGGAGGCGCGCCGCCAGTTCGAGATGATTCTGGACGGTGCGCCGAACACGCCGGACGTGGTGTTCGCGGTCGGCGTGCTGTCCATGCAGATGCAGGACTATCCGGGTGCGCAGACCTATTTCAAGAAGCTGCTCACGATGCGTTACCAGGACCCGAATCTGGTGATGCTCTACCTCGGCCAACTGGCCGAGGAACTCAAGCAGCAGGACGAGGCGCTGGACTGGTACCGGCAGGTCGGTCAGGGCGACCATTACCTCGGTGCGCAGGGCCGCTATGTGCTGCTGCTCAGCCGCATGGGTCGCCTCGATGATGCGCGCGCGCATCTGCGGAAGATCGCCGACCAGCCGGGAGGCTCGAAGTCCCGTTCGGCGCTGATGGAATTCCAGCTGTTGCGTGATGCCGGTCGGGCAGAAGAAGGGGAAGCCGTGCTCGAGGCGGCGCTTGTCGCCGAGCCGACACAACCGGACCTGCTTTACGAAACCGCGATGCTGGCCGAGCGCGACAACCGCATCGAGGTGGCCGAAGACCGCCTGCGCCGGCTGATTGCGGTCAAGCCGGATCACGCGCATGCCTACAACGCGCTTGGTTATTCGCTGGCCGAACGCAATGTGCGCCTCGACGAGGCGCAGTCGCTGATCGCCAAAGGGCTCGAACTGTCGCCCGACGACCCTTTCATCCTCGACAGCATGGGCTGGGTGATGTTCAGGCGCGGCGACCTCAAGGGTGCGCTGGGCTATCTCGAGCGTGCGTTCGCACTGCGTCCCGATCCTGAAATCGCGGCTCATCTCGGCGAGGTGCAGTGGCTGCTCGGGCGCCGTGAGGACGCCGAAAAGCTGTGGCGTTCGGTGGCTGCCCAGCATCCCGAGAACGCGGCGCTGGAGTCGACGATCAAGCGCTTCATTCCGTGAGTCGCTGGCTGCTGGTGCTGGGCGCCTGTGTGCTCTCGGCCTGTACGACCCTGCCGCAACCCGACGCCGACCAGCGTTCGCAGGTGCGTGCGCTCGCGCGCAGCGAACGCAACGCGGCCTTCTCGCTGAGTGGGCGTTTCGTGGTCAAGGGGCCGGATCAGAGCGCGTCGGCCAGCCTGGACTGGCAGCACTCCCCGGCGCAGGACGAACTGCAGATCAACGGGCCGCTGGGCAAGGTGCTGGCACAGCTCACCCGCGACGCGGATGGCGTGAAGCTGATCGACGAGCGTCAGCGCGTCACGACTGCTGCGTCGCTGGATGAACTGGCCCGTCAGGCGTTCGGCGCCGATCTGCCGCTGACCCGTGCCGCGCACTGGGTGACCGGCCGCCCCGGTTCGGCCGGCGTCCGCTCGCGCGATGCGTTCGGACGGGTGTCGGTGCTGACCGAGCGCGGCTGGCGCGTCGAATTCATCGAGTACGAAGACGACAGCCCGGACGCGCTGCCGGTGCAGATCGACGCCACCGATGGCGAAAACTCGTTCCGCCTGCGTGTCGATAGCTGGTACCCGGTGCCATGAGTACAGTTGTCGATTGGGGCGTCTGGCTCGAGGCGCCGGCCAAGATCAACCTTTTTCTGCATGTCACCGGGCGGCGTCCGGATGGCTACCATCTGCTGCAGACCGCGTTCCGCTTTCTCGGTGCCGGCGACCGGCTGCGCTTCGCGCCGCGCGCCGATGGCATGGTCCGTCGCGTGAATGTGCTGCCCGGCGTGGCCGAGGAGGATGATCTTTGCGTGCGTGCGGCGCGGTTGCTGCAGGCCGAAACCGGTTGCACGCAGGGCGCGGACATCGAACTGGACAAGCAGCTGCCTATGGGTGGCGGCCTGGGTGGCGGCAGTTCCGACGCCGCCACCGTGCTGATTGCGCTGAACCGCCTGTGGCGGCTCGATCTGCCACGCGAGCGTCTGCAGGCGATCGGGCTGAAGCTGGGCGCCGACGTGCCGGTATTCGTGTTCGGCCGCGCGGCCTTCGCCGAGGGTGTAGGCGAGCAGTTGCAGCCGCTGGTGCTGCCGCCGGCCGCCTACATCGTGGTGGCGCCGGGCGCGTCGGTGCCGACGCAACGCATTTTTGCCGCGCCGGAATTGACACGAAATACCGAAACTTGCAAAATAGCGGACTTTGCTGCGGCGGCTGGACAAAAACATCTGTTCGGACGCAACGATTTGCAGGACGTGGCCTCGCGGTTGTACCCGGAAGTGTCGGAAGCGATTTCGCTTCTTTCCGGTCTGGCGGGGCCCGGCGTCGTGCGGATGAGCGGTTCGGGCGCCTGCGTGTTCGTACAGTGCGCGGACCGCGCAAGCGCGCAGCGGCAGTTCGATGAGTGGTCGGCAAGGTGGCCGGCCAGCTGGCAGGGATTCGTCGCCGACGGCGTCGATGTCCACCCGCTGTATCGGGAGCGGCCGGCATAGCAGTGACAGGGTTACAGGGCAATGCAGCAGCAGGCATTGCAGCAGTTTTGGGGAGTCGCCAAGTTGGTCAAGGCACCGGATTTTGATTCCGGCATTCGAAGGTTCGAATCCTTCCTCCTCAGCCATATCCGATCGGGCAGGCTCGCAGCCAGTGTGGGTCTGCCCGAATCGTTTTCAGGGCAGCGGGCTGGCCGAGGGTGTCGAATCGGTCCCACCCGTTGCCGGTAGTGCCGGCCCGTCCGGTTTGAAGCGCAGCATTCACACAGTCTCGCGAGGCACCATGGCTTACGACAGCCTGATGATCTTTACCGGAAACGCCAACCCCAAGTTGGCGGCGGACGTGGCCAAGCGGCTCAGCATGTCGCTCGGGCGTGCCCAGGTGGCACGTTTCTCCGATGGCGAAGTGAACGTTGAACTGCTCGAAAACGTCCGCGGCAAGGACGTGTTCGTGCTTCAGCCGACCTGCGCGCCGACCAACGACAATCTGATGGAACTGGTGATCCTGGTGGATGCGCTCAAGCGCGCGTCGGCCGGGCGCATCACCGCCGCCATCCCGTATTTCGGCTACGCCCGGCAGGATCGCCGCCCGCGCAGCGCGCGCGTGCCGATCACCGCCAAGGTGGTCGCCAACATGCTGCAGGCCGTGGGTGTGCAGCGCCTGCTGACGGTCGACCTGCATGCCGACCAGATCCAGGGCTTCTTCGACATTCCGGTCGACAACATCTACGCGACGCCCATCCTGCTGGGCGACATCTGGAAGTGCGAGTATCCGAACATGATGGCGGTGTCGCCGGACGTCGGCGGCGTGGTGCGCGCGCGCGCCTTCGCCAAGCGTCTCGAATGCGACCTCGCGATCATCGACAAGCGCCGCCCGAAGGCGAACGTGTCGGAAGTGATGAACATCATCGGCGACGTGTCCGGCCGCACCTGCATCATCATGGACGACATGGTCGATACCGCCGGCACGCTGTGCAAGGCGGCGCAGGCGTTGAAGGAAAACGGCGCCGAGCGCGTTTTCGCCTACTGCACGCACGCCGTGCTGTCCGGCGAGGCGATCAGCCGCATCGAGAAGTCGGATCTGGACCAGCTGGTCGTCACCGACACCATCCCGCTGGCGCCGCCGGCGCAGGCCTGCGGCAAGATCCGCGTGGTGTCGATCGCCGAACTGCTGGCCGAGACACTGCTGCGCATCAGCAACGAGGAATCCGTTTCGTCCCTCTTCATGGACTGAAGTCAGTCGACGTCAATCCATGAGGGGAGTACCCCCAGCCGCCTGGTCGCGGGCGGCTTCATCAACCAGGAGTAATCATGTCTATCGAACTCAACGCAAACACGCGTGAAGCGCAGGGCACCGGAGCGAGCCGCCGCCTGCGTCGCGCAGCGCAGGTCCCGGCCATCATCTACGGCGGTAACCAGCCCGCCCTGGCGATCACGCTCGACCACAACGAAATCTTCCACGCGCTGCGCAAGGAAGCGTTCCACGCATCCGTGCTGACCATCAACGTCGCCGGCAAGAAGGAATCGGTGCTGCTGCGTGACACGCAGATGCATGCCTACCGCCTGCAGGTCATGCACGTCGATTTCCAGCGTGTCGACCTGACGCATCAGATGCACACCAAGGTGCCGCTGCACTTCGTCAACGCCGAACAGGCGCCGGGCGTGAAGATGCAGGGCGGTGTCGTGTCGCACGTGATGAACGAACTCGACATCAAGTGCCTGCCGAGCCAGCTGCCGGAATTCCTCGAAGTCGATCTGTCGGGCCTGTCGGTCGGTCAGTCGGTGCACGTGTCGCAGATCAAGCTGCCGGCCGGCGTTGAAGCGCAGACGCACGGCACTGATCCGGTCGTGGCCACGCTCTCGCTGCCGCGTGGCGCCAAGTCCGACGAAGCGGCCGCCGCCGGCGACGCAGAGAAGTAAGCAGACACGATGTCCGGGAACGGTTCAAAAGCCGTGCCCCGGCTCGTGGTCGGGCTGGGGAACCCCGGTCCGGAATATTCCGAAACCCGGCATAACGCCGGGTTTTGGTTTTGTGAGCAGCTGGCACGCAAACTCGGCATCACGCTGAACCGCGAAGCGCGCTTCAACGGCATCGCCGGCAGTTCGCGCGCCGATGGCGTCACCGTGCTGCTGCCGCAGACCTTCATGAACCGTTCCGGCCAGTCGGTCGGCGCACTTGCCCGTTTCTACCGCATCCTGCCCGCTGAAATACTGGTGGTCCATGACGAACTGGACGTACAGCCGGGAGAACTGCGGCTGAAGTTCGGCGGCGGCCTGGGCGGACACAACGGCCTCAAGGACATCAGCGCCCACCTGGCGACCAACGACTACTGGCGTCTGCGCATCGGCATCGGTCATCCGCGCCAGCTGTCGCCGGGTGCCGAAGTCGCCGACTATGTGCTGCACCGGCCGCGTGCCGAAGAACAGCGCGACATCGATGCCGCCATCGACCGTGCGCTCGACGCCTGGCCGATGATCGCCGCCGGCGACTGGACGCGCGTGTCCACCCTGCTCAATGCAAAGCCCGGTGCCGGGAAACCGCCCAAACAAGGAAACCCCTCATGAGCCTCAAATGCGGCATCGTCGGTCTGCCGAATGTCGGTAAATCAACATTGTTCAATGCGCTGACCAAGGCCGGCATCGCGGCGGAGAACTATCCGTTCTGCACCATCGAACCGAACGTCGGCATCGTCGAAGTGCCCGATCCGCGGCTTGCCGCGCTGTCGGAAATCGTCAAGCCGCAGAAGATCCAGCCGGCCATCGTCGAATTCGTCGACATCGCCGGTCTGGTCGCCGGCGCGAGCAAGGGCGAGGGGCTGGGCAACCAGTTTCTGGCCAACATCCGCGAGACCGACGCCATCGTCAACGTCGTGCGCTGCTTCGACGACGAGAACGTGGTGCATGTGAATGGCCGCGTCGATCCGATCGCCGACATCGAAACCATCGTCACCGAACTGGGGCTGTCCGACCTGGCCGTGGTTGAGCGCACACTGAACCGCGACAGCAAGAAGGCGCGCGCCGGCGACAAGGACGCGCAGAAACTTGTGGCCGTGCTGGAAAAGCTGCTGCCGCACCTGAACGACGGCAAGCCGGCGCGTACGCTGGCGCTGAGTGACGACGAAAAGCTGCTGCTCAAGCCGCTGTGCCTGATGACGCTCAAGCCGGCCATGTATGTCGGCAACGTCGACGAGGGCGGTTTCGAGAACAATCCCTACCTTGACCGCCTGCGCGAGCATGCGGCCAAGGAAGGCGCGCCGGTCGTCGCGCTGTGCGCCAAGATCGAAGCCGAACTGGCCGATCTGGATGACGCCGACAAGATGGCCTTCCTGTCCGACCTCGGTCTGGACGAGCCGGGCCTGAACCGGCTGATCCGCGCCGGCTACGACCTGCTCGGCCTGCAGACCTACTTCACCGCCGGCGTCAAGGAAGTGCGCGCCTGGACCATCCACAAGGGCGACACCGCACCGCAGGCTGCCGGCGTCATCCACACCGACTTCGAGCGCGGCTTCATCCGCGCCCAGACCATCGCTTTCGACGACTTCATCGCCTGCAAGGGCGAACAGGGCGCCAAGGAAGCCGGCAAGATGCGCGCCGAAGGTAAGGAATACGTGGTCAAGGATGGCGACGTGCTGAACTTCCTGTTCAACGTGTGACGGTTGAACTGACCGTCGGAAGGCCCGGCAAGCCTGCCGCTTGCCGGGCCTTTTCATTTCCGGGAGGGCCGCGCGTTCGGCGGAAGCGTCAGCTGCCGCCGGCGTTTCCGTCCGGCGCGGCCTGCGTCATGACGCAGTACCGATCGAGAGCCCTCTCCAGATAGCCGAGCGAAGCCTGCAGATGAGCCTGGTCCAGCAGGCCGTCCGGATCGGCGCGGATGATGTCTTCGGCGATGGCCAGCGTGGAGGTGGCGCCTGCCCGAAAGCGGCGCGGCTTGACCAGCGCCACGCCGGCCTGCCTTCCACATTCGGCAAGAATTTCCAGTTGCTCGTACAGGTGGTCGATGTTCTCGTCCCAGTCGGCGACCTTGATGACCACCTGGATGCCGCGGTCGAAGGCGTTCTCGATCTGTATGTAGATCTCCCGGAACACGCTGTTGCCATTCCAGAAGTACCAGAATCCGAGGAAGCCGCCGGTCGGGTTGGCGACGTAACCCCAGTCTGCATCGCCTCCCTTGATCTTCTGGAGTGCCTTGCAGAAGCCCTGTGCCGCGTACCAGCTGGACACCAGCTTTGCATGAACGGCATAGGATGATGACTCGCGCTCGATGTTGCGCAGGTGCTCGTTGAAGTCGCTGTAGATGTGATTGGCGACCCGGTGCCGGTCGAATGTCGCGAGGATGTCGCGACGCTCGAATACCCGGTAGCCTTTTTCCACAACCCCGGCGAGCAATGTGTCCGATTCGTTGCCGGTCTTGAGGTAGATGAAGCGCAGCTTGAACTGCTTCGGCAGGTAATGATCTTCGGCCATCTTCCGGTAGCGCACCAGCTGGTCGGAATGTTCGGACGTATCGGTCTTGTCCTCGATCAGCAGGAAGAATTCGTCGTTGATTTCCGCCCACAGGTCGATGGCGCCCTGCCACTGTCTGCCGGCTTCCACCTTGCTGATCACGAAATCGCCGGGCAGGTCCATCAGGGTCCTGATCAGATCCTGGGCCAGTGCGTGAAGGTTTTCGTCGTGGCCACGGTTCGACGGATCGGCCCATTGCAGCAGCCAGACGAAAAAACCGTCCTGGGCCAGTTCCTTGGTGGCGTTGCTGAACAGATTCGGTTTCATGGATCGTGCCTGATGATGGATTGAACGGAAGTCGATGGCGTGCCCGCGGCAATGCCGAACAAGCAGGGCGGGCTCAGCCGTCGCGCGTGTCCGGCACGCCGCCATAGAGGCCGGCGATGGATCGTGCGTGCTGCGTCATCTGCGCGACCAGCGCCTCCGGCCCCAGCACCCTGATGGCCGTGCCCTGGCTCAATATCCACCACAGCAGCTGGCGGGATTCGATGACCGTGACGGTCATCCGGTAACCGTCCGGCACCGGCTCCAGTTGCTGATCCGGCCCGAGCGGCGTCTCGGCGAGCAAGACGCCCAGGTCGCCGGATACGTGCGCCTGCAGACGGATCGCCGCACCGGCGTGGAACTGCAGCGCGCCGGAGGCGAGGTAGGCATCCAGCGTGAAGCCGGGCACTGCGCGGCATGCGTCGAGCGCTGCCTCGGCCGCCAACATGCGATGCACTGCATACAGGCGAAGATCGTCGTAGTCGTAGGCGGTGGCGACCAGATAGGTGACGGAGCCGCGCTGCACCAGCGCCTGCGGATGCAGCGGCAGGTCTTCGGCGATGTCTCCGGTCGGCCTGCGGTACGCAACCCGCAGTGCGCGGCCATCCATCAGCGCCTGCTGCACGGTGTCCAGAACCGCCGGGTCGATGGCGGGCGTCTGCATGGGCAGCGACGGCGGCACGTAACGCACCTTGTCGGCCCAGCGGACAGCCTTATTGTCGCCGCCCAGTTCGGACATCTTCCGGCGGGCCTGTCCGAACCGGCTTTCCAGCGGCTCAAGTATTGCGGGCGGCAGCAGCGGGCGCAGCAGTTCCTCGACCAGACGCATGGATACCGCATCGGCCACGCTGAGGCCGGGCAAGATCGCTTCCTGTCCGCGCATCCAGTGCCAGCCGTAGGGCATGCCCTTGTCGTTGCACTCGATGCCGAACAGCGATGACAGCTCGACCAGGTCGCGCTCCACCGTCCGTTTGGTGACGGCAAAACCGGTGTCGTGCAGTTTCAGCGCCAGATCGCGGGCGGTGATGCCCGGCGCCCGACCGGGCAGCAGACGCAGGATTTCCCACTGGCGTGCCAGGGCATGATGCTGGGCGGCTTTGGGCATCGCGCTCAAACCTCCCCTCTGGCGAGGAATTCCACCAGCCTGACCAGCGCAAAGGTGTCCAGCGCGCAGTAATCCAGCAGGCCCTGACGGAGGGTTTCACGCCGTTCGGGGGACGTGCCCGCATCGATCATCTCCAGATACGCCTCCTGCGCCATGCCGCCGTCGGCCACCGTCATGCCTTCGTAATCGAGGTCGGCGCCGAGCGTTGGCAACACCGCCTTGATCGACCACGAGCCGCGCATCCCGGGGTGGTAGTAGTGCGCGCGGGTGATCGGCAGCAGATCGATCATGCGCTCGGCGATGGCGTTCAGTGCCGGCGCCAGATCGGGGAACTGCGCCGCCAGTTCCTGCACGCGGCCGCGCTCGAAGCCGATGCTATAGACCAGAATCGGGCCGGGCGGCAGGTCGGCCATGCCGAGATCGGCCAGCCATGCAGGGTTCGTGGCTTCGAGCAGCGCTTCGGCGAAGTCGCGCCGGGGATCGCTGCCATCGGTGCGCAGAAAGGCCTGAGGCATCAGCTGCCCCGGAGCCGGTTCGACGTGGCACGAGAACTGGAAAGGGATCTGCTGGTAGGGCCGCGTGCCCGGCCAGCGCGGTACGGCGAAAGAGATGGTTTCGAAATCCAGATAGAAGCGCGGCCAGGGCAGGTCCCGCGCGAACTGCCTGCCGTCGTCGGCGATTTCCGCCCGACCGGCGCGGGTGATGCGCCAGATCTTCCGGTGCACGTCCCGCTGCAGGCGTTCTTCCGGTACCTGCCGCAGGTCATGGAAGCCCTCTTCGCGCAAGGCGTCGGCCAGGCCGCCGTGGCGCGGCAGGATGTCGACCGGGAATTCCGCCGTGGCGGTTCCGGCCGGGTTCGCCTGCCGGTCGCAGTACCCGGCGAACGGACAGGCAAAGGGATCGTTGCAGTGCGCGCCGGGCGCGATGTCCGGTTCTCCGTGCCGCAGGATCTGCCTCGCGCCGTCGGCCCAGACTGCGATACGGGGGATGCGCTCGGTCACCTCGGCGGTCACGTCGGCATGGGTGAACAAGCCCTGATAGTTGCTGCCGCCCGGATACACGAAGCGGTTGTTGATGTGCGCCAGTTCCACGCGCGTGACCGCGACGCCGGCGCCCCTTGCCACCCAGGTCTGTATCGCCGCATCGTCCAGATGGTAGGGCTTGACCCAGGTCGATGACTTCACCTCCGCGAGGCGATGGCCGGCACCGTCCGGGATCAGCAGGTCGGCGCGCACCAGCACGCCGTCGTGGGCGAAGGTTGCCTCGAACAGCGGTGTGTCCGGTTGCGAGGCAAGCAGTTGCCGGGTGAGCTCGATATTTCCGGCCAGATCGCCGGTTTCGATCAGGATGCCGCCCCGGTGAAGGTCTCGCGCAACCTCTCCGACCAGGGTGCCCGCCGCCATCACGCGTTCGACGGCGTCGCTGTCCTCGGCCAGCTCCGGCCGGTGGATCTGCAGCCACAGGCGCCTGGGGCACTGGCGGTAGAGCAGCAGTTTCGACTTCGACAGACCTGTGTGGGCGGACATGTGATTTCTCTGCGAGGAACGGATGCCGACAGTTTGTGTCCAGTGTGCGACAGAATACGTCGCATGAGCTGCCGGCTGCGTCGGCGTGCGACATGCGGCAGACCATGGCGGGCCGGTTCCGGTGACCCCGGCCGCGTCAGGCGTGTGTCCGTTCAGGGCACGAAGCCCATTACGGTGCGTGGTCCGCCCTCCTTGAGCGTGCATTCGGTGCGCAGGCAATCCAGCACCGTCTGCACGCAGCCCATCGGGCGAAACCGGTGCTGCCGCGTCAGCACGGCGAAGTCGCCCGGCGTCAGCCGGTGCAGCCGGCGGGCGGCCAGCCGCTCGTCCGGCGAGGGCGTGGGCAGCTGCCACAGGCCGCAGTACCGCTCCAGCATCGCCTCGACCTGATCGGGGCGCAGGTAGCCGAACTTCACCTTCAGGTCGAAGCGGCGCAGGGCGGCCTGATCCAGTTCCGTCATCAGGTTGGTCGATGCGATGAAGATTCCGGCGAACGACGCCATCTGCGTCAGCATCTCGTTGGTCACGCTCACTTCCCAGCCTTGTCCGGCACAGCGGCGATCGAGCAGGAAGCCGTCGACCTCATCCAGCAGCAGTACCGCACCGTCCTCTCCGGCCTGCCGGAAGGCGCGCGCGATGTTGCGTTCGCTTTCGCCGAGATATTTCGACAACAGGTCGGACGCGCGCCTGATCAGCAGCGGCGTGTCCATCCGCTCGGCCAGCCAGCGGCCCCAGGCGGTCTTGCCGGTGCCGGGCGGGCCGTACAGGCACAGGCGGCCGGCGCCGGACTGCTGCAGGCCGCGCGCCACGCCGGCCAGATCCGCATCGGCTTTGATGAATGCCGGGTCGTACGCCTCGGGCAGGTGGTCCGGATCGTGCCTGCGCACAGGTTCGTGGCCCTGGGCCCGCAGGGTGTTGTTGATGACCAGTTCGAAGGCTGCGGCTGCGGCTGCCGGGGCCACGCCGTCGCGGATGCTGTTCACCAGCGCGGCCGCATGCGTCACGACGGCGGGGGCCAGCGACGCCGATGCCGCGATGCGCTCCAGGGTGGGTGCGTCGAGCAGATCCCGGCAGGCCGTCTGCAGGATGCGCACCCGCTGCTGCCGCGGTGGAACCGGCAGTTCGAACACCAGATCGAAGCGGCGCATGAAGGCCGGGTCCAGACCGCTGATGGTGTTGGACAGCCACAGCGCGGGGACCGGGTTGTCTTCCAGCGTCCGGTTCAGCCAGGCCTTGCGGACCTGGGCGGTGCTCTTGCGGCCGAGCCATTCGTTGCCGTCGCCGAACACGTCTTCCACCTCGTCGAACAGGATCAGGTTCGGGTGCCCGGCAAAGAAGCTCTGCGCCGCCCGGAAGGCGCGCAGGCGGCGTTCGCCAGCGACCGGATCGCCGTCCGCGTCCTCGCTGGCCACCTCGA
This sequence comes from Betaproteobacteria bacterium, assembly GCA_020621405.1. Taxonomy (GTDB): domain Bacteria; phylum Pseudomonadota; class Gammaproteobacteria; order Burkholderiales; family Rhodocyclaceae; genus Methyloversatilis. The sequence continues at coordinate 263,344 of JAHRYN010000002.1, read as the reverse complement.
ACATGTCGCAACCCAGGTCGTACGCCAGCACCCGCGCCAGTTCGCTCTTGCCGGTGCCGGGCGCGCCATGCACGAACACGTTGACGCCGGCACGCCGCGTCGCCAGCGCGTTCTTCAGGTAGGGACGCAGTACGTCTAGTGTCGGCCGGATGTGCGGGTAATCGTCCAGTGTGAGGCGCGTGGGCGGGCTCGGCGACACCATGTCCCGCAGCAGGCTGACCGGATCGGCATCGGTCGAGGTGATCCGGTCGGCGAAGCCGGCGGATAGCAGGTCGAGTTTGCCGCGCAGGGTTGCCAGGCCATGGCGATCCACGGTCACCAGTCCCGACCTGGCCAGCACGCCGTGCGGGCCGAGTGCGGCGCGGACCTCATCCAGCGGAGCGTCCAGCAGTAGCGACAGCGCATGGAATACCCGCGCCGAAGACAGTGCGCCGAGCCAGTCGGCCGTGTCGTCCAGCAGACGTTCGTTGTGGATGTGCACGACGAATTCGAGCACGCGCCGGTCGATGTCCGACAGGCCCGCCAGCGCCGACAGCCGTGCCAGATTGTGTTGCAGGCAGGGCGACGATGCGCTGCCCGTGGCCTGCCGCTCGGCACTTTCATGCAGGCGCAGCAGGCGGGTCTTGGCCTGCCGCGGATCGTAGTCCTCGCTCTCGTCGCTGTTGCCCGACGTCAGGTCCAGTGCGGCGGCCAGCCTGTCGCAGCGGTAGCCGGGCTTGTCCAGAAAGGCGCGGTGGGCGCCCAGCGGCACCAGCAGACGCAGCAGCCACAGCCGCAGCCGGGCGTTGAGTTCGGGAACCGGTGGTGTGTGAACCACCCGCAGCACTGATGACATGGACGACCTCCTTGGTGAAGGTCATTGTCGGGATGCGCCGCGACCGGACATGTCGCATGCCGCCATCCGCCGCGGGAGTGCACTCGGGGGCGCGAAGATTGAGTGCCGTGCGCCGGGCCGGCCGTTCCTGGTCGCCGGATGAATGCCGATGGAGCCGGCTTCAGTTCCGGGCGACGAGCCGCGTCTGCAGTGCGTCCAGGTAATGCTCGAACAGCGCCAGTGCGTCCTGCTGGAACAGCCGGATGCGACCGGTGTTGTTCAGCATCAGCAGGCCGACGGCGTGGGCGAAGATCGCGGTGGTTTCGGCTTCGGCCTCGACCGCCGGCAGGCCCAGCGCGGCCAGCATTTCCTGCATCGGCCGCAGCGTGGCCAGCAACTGCCCGTTCAGCTGCTGGTTCAGTTCCGGTGTCAGGCCGCGCGGTCGGGCGCCGTTGAACAGGTAGAAACCGAGGTCCATGTCCTGCGGGTTGTCGCGGTAGAAGATGAAGAAGGCCAGTGCCCGCGCGCGCAGCACTGCCGATGCGGCCACCGGCGTGTCCGGCACCGGGCTCCCGTCGCCGGCTGCCGCGCCATCGACGCACTGCTTCAGGCGCTCAAGCGATTCGCCGAGCAATGCGGCGTAGATGTCCTCGCGGCTGCTGAAGTAACTGTAGATCGCGCCCGGCGTGTAGCCGGCGCGCTTGGCGATCTCGCGCAGGCTGGCGCCATCCAGCCCCAGTTCGAGAAAGGCGGAGCGGGCGGCATCGAGGATCAGCATGCGCCGCGCCTCGTTGATGGCGGTCTCGCGCAATGCCCGCGGTGCGACCGGCGCCGTTGCGCCTGCCGCGTCTTCGGCAGGGTTTCCTGTTGACTTGACCATATCCGGATCTTACATTCGGGCCTTGAATTGAACAGTGTTCAATTATTAGAACACCGATTGGATCCCGATATGGCAACGCATGAAACAGCAGGCAGCGACACCGGTCGCCTGATGAACGGGCAGGACTTCCGCGATTCGCTGCGCAAGTACAGACCGACCGTCTATGTCGATGGGCAATTGATCGAATCGGTGGCCGACGCGCCGTCGCTGCAGCCCGGCATCAACGCGCTCGCGGTGACCTACGACTTCGCGCACGATCCGGCCAAGGCGCCGCTGATGACCGCAGTGCAGTCGCGCAGCGGCCGGACGGTCAACCGCATGCTGCACATCAACGAGTCGTCGGGCGACCTGCTGAACAAGCTCGAAGCGGTGCGCATCCTGTGCCAGGAGACCGGCTGCGCCCAGCGCTATCTGGCGCACGACGCGCTCAACGGCATCGGCCAGGCGGTCGCACGCCTCGACGACGCGCTGGGCAACCCCGAATACGGCGACCGCTTCGGTGCCTATCTGCAGCGCGTGCAGGACGAAGACCTGACGCTGGGCATCGCCATGACCGATGCCAAGGGCGACCGCAGCAAGCGCCCGAACCAGCAGCTCAATCAGGATGTGTATCTGCACATCGTCGAGCGCAACGGCAAGGGCATCGTCATTTCCGGCACCAAGGCCATCGTGACCGGTGCGCCCTACGTCCATGAATTCCTGGTCATGCCCTCGCGCAACATGATCGAGGCGGATGCCGACTTTGCGGTCTGCTGTGCGGTGCCGGTCGACGCGCCGGGCATCACCATCGTCGCGCGCCCTGCCGGGCGCCCGGGCGAGAAGCCGGAGCACGGATCGCCGCTGTTCTCGCGCCGTTACGGACAGTCCACCGGTGTGGTGATCTTCGACAAGGTGTTCGTGCCCTGGGAGCGCGTGTTCTTGGCCGGCGAATGGGAACACTCGGGCGCCGTCACCTACAACTACGCCACCCACCACCGCCACAGCTGCATCGCCGCTCGAGCCGGTTTCGGCGACCTGCTGATCGGCGCCGCCGCGCTGATGTGCGAAGCCAACGGTCTCGACCCGGACCGCAAGGCCAATCTGCGCGATCCGATGGTCGAGCTGATCAAGATCACCGAAGGCTTCTACGCCTGCGGCGTCGCGGCCAGCGTCTACGCCGCGCCGGACCCGTATTCGAAGACCTTCATGCCGGAGCCTGTGTTTTCCAACATCGGCAAGCTGCTGCTGTCCACCCAGATCTACGACATGCACCGTCTGGCGCACGAGGTGTCGGGCGGGCTGATCGTCGCGCTGCCGGGCCCGGACGAGGACCACAACCCGGCGACGGCGGCGACGCTGGCCGAAGTGCTGCGCGCCAATCCGGACATCCCCTACGACAAGCGGATCGAGGTGGCGCGCTTCATGGAGGATCTGACCGCGTCCTACCAGGGCGGCTGGTATTCGCTGATCAGCCTGCACGGCGGCGGCTCGCCGACCGCGCTGAAGCAGGAAATCTGGCGCAACTACCCGGTCGGCGACAAGGTCGATCTGGTCGAACGCCTGCTCGACCGCGGCGTGCTGGCCGACGAGACGCGTTCGATCACGCGCAACAGGCAGCCGGGCCGCTGCTGCGATGCTGGCTGCAGCCAGCCCGGGCAGGCGGTGATGGTGCCGCTGCCCGCGTCCGGGAAGGCCGGGGCGTAAGAACACGCCGTACAGGAGGATATCGACATGAGAATCAAGCCATCCGATTCCCTGCTGCTGGTCATCGACCTGCAGGGACGGCTGCTGCCGGCGATCGACGACGGCGAAACGGTGCTGGCGAATGCCGCGTGGATGGTCGACGTGGCGCAGGCCATCGGCGTGCCGGTGCTGGCGACCGAGCAGTATCCGCAAGGTCTGGGGCTGACCGAGCCCGGGCTGCGCGCGCGCTTTCCCGACGGCAGCATCGTGCAGAAGACGCACTTCTCGGCGCTGACCGAAGGGGTGCTGCTGCAGTCCCGCGAGGCAGGGCGCAAGCAGTGGGTCGTGGTCGGCACCGAAGCGCATGTCTGCGTGCAGCAGACGGTGCTCGACCGCCTGGCCATGGGGCGCCAGGTGTTCGTCGTCGAGGATGCGGTCGGCTCGCGCCGTCCCCGCGACAAGGAACGGGCACTGCAGCGCATGCAGCAGAACGGTGCCGAGATCGTGACACGCGAAATGGTCGCGTTCGAGTGGCTGGAGCAGGCCAACACGCCAGTGTTCCGCGACGTGCTCAAGCGCTTCATCCGCTGAGCGGATCCGCGCGGCGGTGCGACATGAAAAAGCCTCCGCGACGGAGGCTTTTTCATCTGCGTCTTCAGGCGTCCGCGGCCTTTTCCGCCGCCATCTCGGCGCGCACGGCGTCCATGTCCAGCGCGCGCGCCTGGGCGATCAGCTGTTCGAGCTGCTGGCCGGGCAGTGCGCCGGCTTGCGAGTAGAGGATGATCTGGTCGCGGAACAGCATCAGCGTCGGGATCGAGCGGATGCTGAATTCGGCCGCGATGCCCTGTTCGACTTCGGTATTGATCTTGGCGAACACGATGTCCGTGTGCTTTTCCGACGCGGCTTCGAAGACCGGGGCAAAATTGCGGCACGGGGCACACCACGGTGCCCAGAAATCGATGAGGACGAATGCGTTGTTTTCTATCGTCGTGTTGAAGGTGTCTGCAGTCAGTTCGAGGGCGGCCATGGGGGTCCTTGGATGCGGTCCGGGTGTGTGTCGTGCGGGTGCGAGGCGGCATGGTAGCCGATAGCGCAACTTACGTAGGGCGCTTTGCACCGAGTCCGACCGGTCCGCTGCACAAGGGTTCGCTGGTGGCCGCACTGGCCAGCTGGCTGGATGCGCGCGCGCATGGCGGGCAATGGCTGCTGCGCATCGAGGACGTCGATGCGCCGCGCTGCAGCAAGGCGGCGGCCGACACCATCCTGCACCAGCTCGAGGCGCTCGGCCTGCACTGGGACGGCGAACTGACCTGGCAGAGCCTGCGAACAGGCCTTTATCGCGCCGCACTCGATCGGCTGATCGCCGACGACTTTGCCTACGCCTGTGCGTGTTCGCGCCGCGATCTCGAAGATCAGCCGCTGTCGCTGGACGGTACGCGGCGCTATCCGGGTACCTGCCGCGACCGTTTCGACGTCAAGCCGCGGGCCTGGCGCTTCCGTGTGCCGGCGGGCGATCTGACCTTCGATGACCAGCTGTGCGGTCCGGTATCGATCGACGTCGCACGCGATGTCGGCGACTTCGTGCTGTGGCGCGCAGACGGCTGCTGCGCCTACCAGCTGGCCGTGGTGGTGGACGACGCGGATCAGGGCGTGACCGACGTCGTGCGTGGCACCGACCTGCTCACCTCGACACCGCGCCAGATGCTGCTGCAACGCGCGCTGCGCATGGCGCAGCCGCGCTATGCGCACGTGCCGCTGGTGCTCGACGCGCACGGCGAAAAACTGTCGAAGCAGACGCTGGCAAAACCGCTCGATCCGCGCGATGCGGTATCCGACTTGGTCGAGGCGCTGCGCTTCCTGAACCACGCCCCGCCGCCCGAAGCCATTGCCGCCGGCCGCGATGCGCTGCTTGCCTGGGGCATCGCGCACTGGCGGCTGTCCGCGTGCACCCGTGCACCCGCGACGACGACGACGTAGGAGCGAGCCATGCTCGCGATAACACGCGTTGATCATCGATCGGCGTTGTCCGGCGCGTGAATCGACCGCGGGCGCGGTTTCGGCGCGAACAATCGCGAGCATGGCTCGCTCCTACAAGGGGGCGTCGCGGTGCGGGCTTTATGCCGGGGAGAGCCGGTTGTGATGTCCACGAAACGACGTGTCTTTCGTAGGAGCGACCCATGGTCGCGATGCGGAGCTTGAATCAGCGACCGGCACCGTTTCGGCGTGAACAATCGCGAGCATGGCTCGCTCCTACAGGGGTGTCGCGGTGCGGGCTTTGCGCTGGGGGGCGGTTGCGATGGCCACGAAGCGGCGTGTCTTTTGTAGGAGCGACCCACGGTCGCGATGCGGTGTGTGAATCGGCGACACTTTCTTGCGCATCGTTCGCAGTTGCGAACGGCCCCTGCTACCGGTGCTCACCAGTGCGGCGGAATGTCCTGCCGCGGATCGGCGCGTTCGTCGGCTGATTGGGACTGCGACTGCATCTGCTGATAGACGTGTCGCAGCTGCTGCTGCAGCGATTCGATCTGCCGCTGCTGTTCGAACACCGTGCGGTTCAGTGCGTCCAGCATGTCGTCCATCAGCGTGATCCGGGCCTCCAGATTGTCGATGCGGTCGGCGATGGGTTCTGTCATGTCGGGGATTCCGTTGAATGTTGTCGGGCAAGCGCCCAGGCGACGTGTTCGCGTACCAGTTCCGACGGGTGGTCGGCGCGGGCCGTCAGGGCGTTGCGGGCGGCGGCCGACGGCGGCGCGTTGCCCAGTGCCACGGCGATGTTGCGCAGCCAGCGCACGTGGCCGATGCGGCGGATCGCACTGCCGGCAAGCCGTCGGTCGAATTCCTCCTCGGTCCAGGCGAACAGTTCGGCCAGTGTTGCTCGGTCCAGGCCGTTGCGCACCGCGAAATCCGGCTCCAGCGCGACCTGCGCGTGACGGTTCCACGGACACGCCAGCTGGCAGTCGTCGCAGCCATAGATGCGGTTGCCGATCAGCGGGCGCAGTGCTTCGGGGATCGCGCCATCCAGTTCGATGGTGAGGTAGGACACGCATAGCCGGGCGTCGACCTGGTAGGGCGCGACGATGGCGCCGGTCGGGCAGACGTCGATGCAGCGCGTGCAGGTGCCGCAGTGGTCGGGTTGCGGCGCGTCGACCGGCAGCGGCAGGGTGGTGAACAGTTCGCCGAGGAAGAACAGAGAACCGGCGTCGCGGTGGATCAGCAATGTGTGCTTGCCGCGCCAGCCGAGTGCGGCACGGCGCGCGATCTCCACTTCCATCACCGGCGCCGAATCGGTGAAGGCGCGATAGCCGAACGGCCCGACCACGCTTTCGATGCGGTCGGCCAGCGACTGCAGGCGGGCGCGCAGCACCTTGTGATAGTCGCGGCCCAGCGCATAGCGCGAGATATAGGCGGCGTCCGGGTCATCGAGCACGACCTGCGCGTCCTGCGCTTCCGGCCAGTAGGCCATGCGTGCGCTGATCACCGACAGCGTGCCGGGCACCAGATCGGCCGGGCGAGCGCGGGCAGCGCCGTGGCGCTCCATGTAGTGCATCTGACCGTGGCGGCCGGCGGCCAGCCACTGCATCAGCCGCGTCTCGGCTTCGCCCAGCTCGATGCCGGAAATGCCGATGGACGTGAAGCCGAGTGCGCGGCCCCAGCTGCGGATGCGTGCCGCCAGTTCGTCCGGCGTACAGGGCAGGTTCGTGCTCATGCCGGCGCCGCAGCGGTGCCGGTTGATAATGGCGGCTGTCCCGACAATCCGTTCCCGGCCATGCCCGCTCCCGATACTTCGTCTTTCAGCATTGATCTTGCGGATACCGCCGCCACCGAGGCGCTGGGTGCGCGTCTGGCGGGTGCGCTGGCGCCCGGACTGACCGTGTTTCTCGACGGCGATCTGGGTGCCGGCAAGACCACCTTGGTACGCGGCGTACTGCGGGCGCTGGGCCACGCGGGAAAGGTTAAGAGTCCGACCTTCACTTTGCTTGAATCTTATGCTATTTCTAGCTTAAACTTCCCGTTGTATCACTTTGATTTTTATCGATTCACCGATCCGGATGAATTCATTGAAGCAGGTCTTGACGAATATTTCGGGCAAACCGGCGATGCCGCCGGGGTCTGTCTGGTCGAATGGCCGGACAAGGCTGGCGGCCATCTGCCGTCGCCCGATCTGCGCATCGCGCTCGCCGTGGTCGGCGAAGCACGCCATGCGCGTCTGTCCGCCTGCAGCGAAGGGGGACGGGCATGTTTAGATCGTCTGCTGCACGCCGCGGAAGGCCGGCCGGGTCAGGCCTGAGTCGGCGCCATTTTCTCGGATTTTCAGGCGCCTCGGTACTGCTGTCGGTCAGCCCTGCCGGGCGTGCCGCGGCGTCGTCGCTGCTGGCCGTGCGTGTCTGGCCGGCGCTGGAATATACGCGCATCACGCTGGAATCCCGCGACGAGCTGAAGTTCTCCCACTTCCTGGTCAAGGACCCGGAACGCCTCGTGATCGATCTCGAAGGGCTGGAGCTGAACAATGTGCTGGGCAGTCTGCCCGGCAAGATTTCCGACGCCGACCCCTACATCAAGATCATCCGTGCCGGCCGCAACAAGCCCGGCGTGGTGCGGCTGGTGATGGAGCTGAAGACCGAAGTGAAGCCGCAGGTGTTCACGCTGGCGCCGGTCGGTCAGTACGGCCATCGCCTCGTGATGGACATCTACCCGATGCAGCCGGCAGATCCGCTGATGCGTCTGGCGCGCCAGGGCGATATCGTCTATCAGGGCGAGGCGACGCCCGACCAGCCGGACGCGCCGGCCCAGCCGCAGACCGTGAACACGCAGCCGGACGCGCCGCGCCAGACCGCGCAGCGCGACGCACGCCGGCAGCCCGCGCAGCAGACAGAACCCGAAGGCAGCGTCAGCCGCTTGATCACCATCGTGCTCGATCCGGGTCACGGTGGTGAGGACCCAGGTGCGGTCGGTCGTGGCGGCAGCTACGAAAAGGATGTGACGCTCGAGGTCGCGCAGCGACTGCGCGCCAAGATCGACGCCGATCCGGCGATGCGCGCAGTGCTGACGCGCGATGCCGACTTCTTCGTGCCGCTGGGCAACCGTGTCGACAAGGCGCGTCGCGTGCACGCCGACCTGTTCGTGTCGATCCACGCCGATGCCTTCGTGCGTCCCGACGCACGCGGCAGTTCGGTGTTCGTGCTGTCCGATCGCGGTGCCACCAGTTCGGCCGCACGCTGGCTGGCGCAGCGCGAGAATTCGGCCGACCTGATCGGCGGCGTCAATCTGGACGTCAAGGACCCCTACCTCGCGCGCACGCTGCTCGACCTGTCGCAGACTGCGACCATGAATGATTCGATGAAGCTCGGCCGTGCGGTACTGGGTGAGCTGGGCGGCGTCAACACGCTGCACAAGGCGCAGGTCGAACAGGCCGGCTTCGCAGTGCTGAAGGCGCCGGACGTTCCGTCCATCCTGGTCGAGACCGCCTTCATCTCCAATCCGGAAGAGGAAAAACGACTGACCGACGACGCCTACCAGGACAAGCTGGCCGAAGCCATCCTGCGCGGCGTGCGCCGTTACCTGGCGAAGAATCCGCCGCTCGCCAAATCGCGCATGGCGATGCTCTGACGCCGGGCGTGGCGCAACCCGTGCCCCGGGACCCCTGTTCCCGATTGGTGCGAAGCAGTGCGCCTTTGCAGGAGCGACCCATGGTCGCGATGCGGTCGTCACGCATCGGCCTGCACAAATTCAACGTGCTGTCATCGCGAGCGTGGCTCGCTCCTGCGGGGGCGCCGCGGTGTTGCCCTTGCGCCGGGGCCACTGTCCCCGATTGACTGCAACGGTCACTGGCGAAGATACTTCGCCCCGCGCCGGCGAATCATGCCGTCGCCGACCCTTCCATCCCGGCCTGCATGGTCGTCCGCTGCCCGGGCGACCGGGTCGGAAGCGTGCCTGAGGGCACGGGACATCCGTCCAGGCATTCGTTCATACCCAAGTCTTGCCGCTCGTCGTTGCGGGACATTCCGCTGGAGTTTCACCCGCATGATCACACTCAGGAACGTCACCCTGCGCCGCAGCGCCAAGGTGCTGCTCGACAATGCATCGGCCACGCTCAATCCGGGCGAGAAGGTCGGCCTGGTCGGGCGCAACGGCGCCGGCAAGTCGACGCTGTTCGCGCTGCTCAACGGCACGCTGCACGAAGACGGCGGCGAATTCAGCATTCCGGCGCAGTGGCGCATGGCGCAGGTGGCGCAGGACATGCCGGAGACCGATCAGCCGGCGACCGACTTCGTCATCGACGGTGACACCGCGCTGCTGGCGGCGCAGAAGGAAGTGCATGCGGCCGAGGCCAGCGACGACGGCGAACGCATGGCCTACGCCTACATGGCGCTGCACGATGCCGGCGCGCACGATGCGCAGTCGCGCGCTCAGGCGCTGATCCTCGGCCTGGGCTTCACGTCGGACCAGCTGTGCAATCCGGTCAACAGCTTTTCCGGCGGCTGGCGCATGCGCCTGCAGCTGGCGCGCGCGCTGATGTGTCCGTCCGACCTGCTGCTGCTCGACGAACCGACCAATCACCTGGACCTCGATGCGCTGGTTTGGCTGGAAGCCTGGCTCAAGCGCTACGAAGGCACGCTGGTGGTGATCAGCCACGACCGCGAATTCCTCGACGCGATCACTAACGTCACGCTGCACATCGATGCCGGCAAGCTGACGCGCTACGGCGGCAACTACAGCACCTTCGAGGACATGCGTGCGCAGCAGATGGAGCTGCAGCAGAACGCCTACGCCAAGCAGCAGGACAAGATCGCCCACCTGCAGAAGTTCATCGCCCGCTTCAAGGCCAAGGCGAGCAAGGCCAAGCAGGCGCAGAGCCGGGTCAAGGCGCTCGACCGCATGGAGAAGCTCGCGCCCATGCTGGCCAGTGCCGACTTCACCTTCGAATTCAAGGAACCGCCCAACCTTCCGAACCCGATGCTGGTGATGGAACAGGCGAGTTTCGGCTACCCGCCGCCGGCCGACGCGCCGGCCGGCACGCCGCCGGCCGTCATCGTGCGCAACGTGGACAAGTCGGTGATGGCCGGCCAGCGCATCGGCATCCTCGGTGCCAACGGCCAGGGCAAGTCCACAGTGGTCAAGACCATCGCGCGCGCGCTGGCGCCGATCAGCGGCACCGTCACCGAAGGCAAGGGCCTGTCGATCGGCTACTTTGCCCAGCAGGAGCTGGACGTGCTGCGCCCGCAGGACAATCCGCTGGAACACATGACGCGCATGGCGCGCGAAGGGCTGCCGGCCGGGCAGAGCGGCCGCGAGCAGGATCTGCGCAACTTCCTCGGCACCTTCAACTTCAGCGGCGACATGGTCAAGCAGGCGGTCGGCACCATGAGCGGCGGTGAAAAGGCGCGTCTGGTGCTGTGCATGCTGGTCTGGCAGCGCCCCAACCTGCTGCTGATGGACGAGCCGACCAACCACCTCGACCTCGCCACCCGCGAGGCGCTGGCGGTCGCGCTCAACGAATTCGAAGGCACGGTGATGCTGGTCAGCCACGACCGCTCGCTGCTGCGTTCGGTGTGCGACGAGTTCTGGCTGGTGTCGCATGGCGGCATCGAGCCGTTCGAGGGCGACCTCGACGACTACCAGCGCTACCTGCTCAACGAAGCCAAGCGCGCACGCGAGGACCTGAAGGAGTCGCTGAAGGCGCCGGCAGCGACGCCCGCGGTGGTTGCACCGCAGGTCGCCGCCGTGAAGAAGGCGCCGGTGAACCTGAAGGCGCTGAAGCTGGAACTGGGCAAGCTGGAGCAGGCCATCCTCGATCTGCAGACGAAGAAGCACGCGCTCGAGGCCCGTCTGGCCACGCCGCTGCCGCCGCAGGAGATCGGCGAACTCGGTTCGCAACTGCAGAAGCTGCAGGAGTCGCTCGATGCGAACGAGGAGCGCTGGCTGGAGCTGTCAGAGCAGATCGAGGCCGAAGCACCCTAATCATCCAGGGTGCGCAAACGCGGGTGAGCAGTGCTCCGGCCGGCGTCAACGCCTCCGGATGCGGCAAGGGTGCCCGCGTTGTTCTGAAACCCGTCCGTGCAGCCGGATGACGGGTGCGTCAGACGCACCCGATGGCTTGGCCGCACCCGGGCTGGTCATGCAGAGCCAGTCCGCCGGGAAAGACGTGCCGGCGCCCGTTGCGCGGGACACAGATGTCTCTGTACCCATCGCTCGTCGGGAGTGAAGGTCCGGTCTTGCTTCACGGATCCGCAGTGTCCTCATGCATACGTCAGATCCGGAATACGCGCACCGCCGAGAGGGTGCTCGCGGCCAGTGCCTGCAAGTGCTCGGCGGTCGCTGACGCTTGCTGCGTGGCGGCGCTGTTCTCCTCCGACATCTGGGCAATCTTTTCGATGTTGGCGGCAATGTCGTTGCTCGCGGTGCTTTGCTCCCTGAGCGCGCTCGAGATCTCGTTTACCGCCGAGACTGCGCGTTGAGTGCCATCGCTGATTGCCCGCATGGATTCTCCAGCCTCGTTCGCGAACCTCACTCCGTCTTCGACGCGGATGACTGCCTGTTCCATGGTCTGGACCGCAGTGGTCGAACTCAGCTGTATGGACGTGATCATGTTGCTGATGTCGGTTGTGGCCTGCGCGGTCCGCTCTGCCAGCTTTCTGACCTCGTCCGCCACCACGGCGAAGCCGCGCCCCTGTTCGCCGGCGCGAGCCGCTTCAATGGCTGCGTTGAGCGCGAGCAGATTGGTCTGATCCGCAACATCCTTGATGACCTGCACGATGCTTGAAATCTTCTGCGAACTGTCGCCCGCAACCTGTATGGTCTTCGCTGCCTCGGCGACCGTGTCGGCGATAACCTGCATCTCGGCGACCGTCCGGACAATGACGCTGCTTCCGCCGTGCGAAAGGTCTCCCGCCGCGCTTGTCACACGCCGCGCTTCGCCGGCGCTCTCCGTCACCTGGTTGATGCTTACGGTCATCTGTTCCACGGCGCTGGCCATGCCGGCCGCGGCATCGCTCTGATGTGCGGAACTCGTTGCAATCTGTTTCGAGGCGACGGCCAGCTGATCGGCTGCGCTGGCCACGCTGTTGGCGTTGCTGGTCAGTTTCTCGATCATGGCCCGCTGGTTGCGCTGCATGCCCTGCAGTGCTGCCAGCAGGCTGTGCGTGTCTCCCGCCTTCAGGTGGATGTCTGCAGTCAGGTCGCCCAGTGCAAATTTTTCCACCGCTGCCTTGGCGTCGTCGGGTTCGCCCCCCAGAGGCCGGGTGACTGCGCGGATGATCCACGATGACAGTGCAACTGCGAGCACGATTGCCAGGCCCAGAAACACGATCAACTGGTTGCGTGCGTCGATGTAAGTGGCGGCTGCATCTGCGCCGCTCTGTTCGAGAATCTTGCCCTGGAACTCGATGAGCCTGCCGATCGAGCCAAGCAGCAGATCAAGCGCCGGCGCTGTCTCCGAAGTCATCAGGTTCGAAGCCTGGTCACGCTGATCCGAGTCGAGCAGGCGCGAGACCCGCTGGAATGAATCGACATAGATTTTGCGCTGCGCCCGGACGTCCTCGAGCATGGCTTTTCCCTCGGGACGGTATATCAACCGGTCAAGTTCTTCGAGCGTGGTGTTGATCGCCTGCACGTTCGATGCAATGCGTTGTTTCACCCGCGCCGGGTCGGCGATGTGGAACAGAAGAAAGGTTTCTCGCGTGTTGCTGTTCATCAGGTCGATCGCGTTGTTCGCCAGCACGCTCTTTTTCCAGTCCACATCGACGATGCGTTCGACCATGGTTTCTATCGACGCAAGCCGGTTCAGGCCCATTACGACCGAAATGACGAGCAAGCCCAGCAGCACTCCGAAACCAAGCGAAAGCCGGACGGCGGTGGTGAGTTTTCGAGACATGGGTGTTCTCCCTTTATGCAGTAGTCTCCGGTCCGTGGCGGAGCCAGGACTGGATGAAGTCAAGACACGGGAGGGCAGGGGTTAGGCCCGGAAAGACGAACGCCGCGGCGGATCGGGCGGCGAACACGCAATTGATGCGACGGCGGGGGGGCGGGCCGTGTAGGCAGGACAATCGTGCGTGAGCTCAGAAGCGCACGGCCCTGCCCGGACTTAATCGACCTTGCGGAATTTAACTTTAGCGCCCGATCGGAGCGCCCTGCCGAATTTCACCCGAAAACCGATCGATGCCGGATGTCTGATCGTGCCGGAACCGCGTTTCCGCGGGCTGATGTGTCGTAACCCGCGAGGGGGCGCGTTGCCGGTTGATGCAGAGGCTTGGCGTGGAGCCTGTTGTCCGGCTCCGGGCTCCGATCACGCTGGCCGTAATGATCAGGACGGCGGCGGCAAACCAAAGCCAAGCGCGAACCGCCCGGCGATGGTCAGTCTCCTCCGCATGGGACATGCATGTCACTGGAGTTGTCCGGCATGGACGTCGAATGTATCCGAGGTCTCGGCGAGGCAGTCATGCGATGGTGTTCCGGTTGCCCGGCAAGAGAGGTGCAGCCTGTTTCGGGCTGTTCCTGAAGCGTCTGGCGGTGTGCCCCCGACGTATCGTCCGTCAAAGAGGCATGGCTGGCGACCTGGGAACTCCTGCTGTCACGATTCGGGCAGGATGCGGCGGATTTTCTCGAGTCCCCGTTTCATGAATTCCCCCTTGCGCAGGGTCTGGATGAAATGTCTTCCAGGATGTCTCTGCGCATTGCGGTGCCCCCGATCCTCCAGTCTTTGCTGGCGGGGTTTTGATTGACGATGGCGGACGTTTATCATCTGTTCGGGAATCAGGTTCTGAGAATTGGCCGGTGCGCCTCGACCGTTTCCCGGACTGTGCGGCTGCCACGCTTCCTGGCCGCACCCACGGCGCGTCGCGGGCATGGCGACGGGGATGTTGCTTGATACACATCACTCGTACCCTGACACGTGCTTTCTATAATTCGTGCGCATGAGCTTTTCCTGTTCCCCATGATGAATGCGCCCGACCCGCGAGCGGGCTTCACTGTTCCCGATGGAGTGATGGCCGTGCAGTGCTACCACTGCGGGCTGCCCGTCGACGGCGCGGTGCGCTATCGCGTGCGCATCGCCGGCACCGAGCAGCCGATGTGCTGCGCCGGCTGTGCCGCCGTGGCCGGCGCGATCAGCGGCGGCGGGCTGGACGAGTTCTACCGCCATCGCGACGCCCTGCCCGAGGCGGCACCCGATGCCGCCGGCGGACGCGACCTGTCGGTATACGACCTGCCCGAGGTGCAGACCGATTTCGTGCGCACCGTGGCGCATGCGCAGTGCGCCGATGCGCGCGAGGCGCTGCTGATCATCGAGGGCATACGCTGCGCCGCCTGCGTGTGGCTCAACGAACAGCACGTCGGCCGGCTGCCGGGCGTGCTGACACTGGACATCAACTACACGACCCGGCGTGCCCGCGTCGTGTGGGATCCGGCGAAGATCCGGCTGTCCGAAATACTGCAGGCGGTCGTCGACATCGGTTACCAGGCCTGGCCGAACGACCGTGCCCACGCCGAATCGGTCGCGCGCGGCGAACGGCGCGACGCGCTGTGGCGGCTCGCGGTGGCCGGGCTGGGCATGATGCAGGTGATGATGTACGCGTGGCCGGCCTATATGGCGGGCGACCTCGAACTGCCGGAAGGCATCGCCGCGCTGATGCGCTGGGCCAGCCTGATCCTGACCGCGCCGGTGGTGCTGTATTCCGCCGCACCCTTCTTTTCGCGCGCCTGGCGCGATCTGGCCGCGCGCCGGGTCGGCATGGACCTGCCGGTCGCGCTCGGTGTCGGCAGCGCCTTCGCCGCCAGCCTGTGGGCGACGCTGACCCGCTCGGGCGAGGTGTATTTCGATTCGGTCACCATGTTCGTGTTCCTGCTGCTGGCCGGGCGCTACCTCGAAATGCTGGCCCGCCAGCGCGCAGTGCGCGGCGTCGAGAATCTGGCGCAGGTGATGCCGGCGATGGCGCGGCGCTTCACCGCCTGGCCGGCGCCGCAGACCGAAGCCGTGCCGGTGGCGCGTCTGGTCGTCGGCGACCATGTCGTGGTGGCGGCCGGCGAGGTGTTCCCGGCCGACGGACGGCTGGCCGACGGACGCAGCGAGGTCGACGAAAGCCTGCTGACCGGCGAGTCGAAGCCGCAGCCGCGGGTGGCCGGTGACCGCGTGGTCGGCGGCAGCATGAATCTGGTGTCGCCGGTCGTGGTGCAGGTCGAGCAGGTCGGCGAAGCGACGCGGCTGGCGGCGATCCGCCGGCTGATCGGGCGCGCCGCGTCGAGCCGGCCCGAAGTCGTGCAGTTCGCCGACCGCATCGCGCTGCATTTCGTGTCCGCGCTGATCGTGCTGGCCTGCGTCACGGCCGGTGTCTGGCTGTGGGTGGATCCGGCGCGCGCGCTGTGGGTGTTCGTCGCGGTGCTGGTGGTCAGCTGCCCGTGCGCGCTGTCGCTGGCGACCCCGGCCGCGCTGACCGTGGCCACCGGCGTGCTGTCGCGCAGCGGCCTGCTGGTCACGCGCGCGCATGCCATCGAAACGCTGGCGCGCGTCACCCACGTCGTGTTCGACAAGACCGGCACGCTGACCACCGGTGACATGCATGTGCAGCACGTCGAGCTGCTCGGCGATGCCGATGCCGGACAGGTCGCCGCGCTCGCAGCGGCGCTGGAACAGCATTCGACCCACCCGATCGCGCGCGCGCTGCGCCAGGCCAGCGATATCCAGCCGCTGCCGGTGCTCGCCGGTCTCGAAGCGGTGACCGGGCAGGGCGTGCAGGCCACATATCAGGGCCGGCAGATCCGGCTGGGCAGTGCCGCCTTCGTCTGTCTTGCGTCGAACGCAGCGCTGCCGGACGCACCCGGCGGGCTGGCGACGCCGGTGTGGCTGGGCGACGAGCACGGCCTGCTGGCGCGCTTCGACCTGACCGACACCGTGCGCGACGGGGCGGCCGCATTGCTGGCGCGGCTGCGCGAACGCGGCATTGCGGTGAGCCTGCTGTCGGGCGACGCCGAAGCGCCGGTGCAGGCGCTGGCCGGCGAACTGGGCATCGCCGACGCGCACGCGCGCATGAGTCCGGAATCGAAGCGTGCCTTCATCGAAGCCTTGCAGGGCGGCGGCGCGGTGGTGGCGATGCTGGGCGACGGTGTAAACGACGCACCGGTGCTGGCGCAGGCCCAGGTGTCGGTCGCCATGGGTAGCGGCACCGAGCTGGCGCGCGCCCAAGGCGACATGGTGCTGCTGTCAGGAAGTTTCGATGCGCTGACCCGCGGCCTCGATACCGCGCGCGCCACGCTGGCGGTGGTACGGCAGAACCTGCGCTGGGCTTTTGCCTATAACCTGCTGGCGATCCCGCCCGCGATGATGGGCTGGATCAGCCCGTGGATGGCCGGCGTCGGCATGTCGGCCAGTTCGCTGATCGTGGTACTCAACGCGCTGCGCCTGCAGCGCAGGGACAAGGCCTGAATGGACATCCTGTGGCTGCTGGTGCCGATGTCGGTACTGATCGCGCTGGGCATCGGCGTGGTGTTCATCTGGTCGGCGCGCAGCGGTCAGTTCGACGACCTCGAAGGACCGGCGCACCGCATGCTGATGGACGACGACCGCGCACCGTCCGATGCCGCCGGCAAGGCGGACGACCGGCAGCCCTGACGTCGCGCCTCGCGCACCGTTATCATGCGCTCCGGACCCGCTTCCGCTTCACACCGATGACCTTGTCCCGCGCCGGCCACGCATGGCGTTCGCCGGCCCTGTTCGTTCCTGACCGCCTGCATGGCTGGCTGACCGATCCGCATTCGCTGACGGCGCGCATCCGTGCGCGCTGCCGGCAGTTCGCAGTGCGGCCGCTGCTGCAGGGCCGGGCGAAAGCCTGTGCCGACGAAGCCGGTCTGACCGGCACCGGCAGCGCGTACGTGCGCACGCGCGAAGTGCTGCTGTACGCCGACGGCGTGCCGGTGGTCTTTGCGCACAGTGTCGTCAGCATGGATGATGTGCGCGGTGCCTGGCGCATGTTCGCCGGCGTCGGTGCCCGGCCGCTGGGCGAGCTGCTGTTCGCCGATGCGCGCATCGCCCGCTCGCCGCTGGCGGTGCGCCGGCTCGACGCGCGTCACCCGCTGTACCGCCGGGTGCGTGCCGCCGGCATTGCCGTGGAGGCGCCGCTGTGGGCGCGCCGCTCGCTGTTCATGCGCGCCGGCCGTCCGCTGCTGGTGACCGAAGTCTTCCTGCCCGCGATTTCCGCGCTTGCACCGTGAAACCATGAACCTGATCGCACGCTTCAATGCTTGGGAACGACTGATGCGGCTGGACAAGCCGATCGGCATCCTGCTGCTGGCCTGGCCCACGCTGTGGGCGCTGTGGGTCAGCGGCGGCGGCAAGCCGTCGCCCTTCATGGTGTGGATATTCATGCTAGGCACGGTGCTGATGCGCAGCGCCGGCTGCGTCATGAACGACTACGCCGACCGCAATTTCGACGGCCATGTCGAGCGCACGAAGAACCGTCCGCTGGCCACCGGCGAGGTTGGCACGCGCGAGGCGCTGCTGCTGGCCGCCGGCCTGTCGCTGTGCGCCTTCGTGCTGATACTGCCGCTGCACCGGCTGGTCATCATGCTGTCCTTCGTCGCGTTGTTCCTCGCCGCGAGCTATCCCTTCACCAAGCGCTTCCTCGCCATCCCGCAGGCCTATCTGGGCATCGCCTTCGGTTTCGGCATCCCGATGGCCTACGCCGCCCAGCTCTACGTGGTGCCGCCGGTCGCCTGGCTGCTGCTGGCGGCCAACGTGTTCTGGGCGGTCGCCTACGACACCGAGTACGCGATGGTCGACCGCGACGACGACCTGAAGATAGGCATCCGCACCTCGGCCATCACCTTCGGCCGCTTCGACGTCGCCGCGGTGATGGTCTGCTACGCGATCACGCTGGCGCTGCTCGCGCTGTACGGCCATCTGGAAGGGCTGGGCCGCTGGTACAACGCCGGCCTCGTGGTGGCCGCCGGCATCGCCGCCTACCACTACACGCTGATCCGCGGGCGCGACCGCAAGCAGTGCTTCCGCGCCTTCCTGCACAACAACTGGCTCGGCGCCGCGGTGTTCGCCGGCGTCCTCGCCGACTACTGGCTGCGCTGACGCGCTGACGACGCCAGCGAACCCAGCGTGGCGAGTGCCGCGTCGACACCGGCGTCCCAGCGCACCGCGCACATCAGGCGCACGCAGTTGCGGTACTTGCCCTGCGGCGAGAACAGCGGTCCCGGCGAAATGCTGATGCCTGCGGCGAGCGCCTGCGCCTGCAACGTCAGCGCATCGATGTCCTCGGGCAGTTCCAGCCACAGGATGAAGCCGCCGGCCGGACGCGTGCAGCGCGTGCCGGCCGGAAAGTGCCGGGCGATCGCGGTCTGCATGCGCGCCATCTGTTCGGCGTACAGCCGGTTGACGCGGTTCAGGTGCCGTTCCCAGCGGCCTGACGCCAGATAGTCGGCCAGCGCGCGCTGCGGCAGCAGCGCGGTGGCCATCGTGCTGCCGTATTTCAGCCGCTCGACCTCGCGCCGCCAGCGTCCGGGCACGATCCAGCCCACGCGCAGGCCCGGCGCGATGGTCTTGGAAAAGGACGAACACAGCAGCACGTGACCGGTCCTGTCCCACGCCTTGGCCACGCGCGGACGCTGGCCGTCGTGCGCCATCTCGCCGTAGATGTCGTCCTCGATCAGCGGGATGTCGCGTGCGGTCAGCATCTGCAGGATGCGCCGCTTGTGCGCGTCGGGCATCGAAGCGCCCACCGGGTTGCTGAAGCTGGAACAGAACAGGCAGGCCTTGACCGGCCAGCGTTCGAGCGCCAGTTCGAGTGCGTCCGGGCTCATGCCGGTGCTCGCGTCGGTCGGAATTTCCAGTGCCTTGAGGCCGAGCGATTCGATCAGCTGCAGCGTGCCGAAGAAGGCCGGCGATTCGATCGCCACCACGTCGCCCGGTCGCGTGGTGGCGCGCAGCGCGAGCGTCAGCGCTTCCTGGCAGCCGGTGGTGATCACGATGTCGTCCGGATGGATCTGGCAGCCGGATTCCACCGCGCGGCGCGCGATCTGCACGCGCAGCGACTCCTCGCCGATGAATTCGCCGTAGCGCGCGCTGCCCGCGTCCTCGTGGCGCAGGGCGCGAGCGAGGCTGGCGCGCACGTCCTTCACCGGCAGGAAGTCGGCGTGCGGAATGGCGGTGCTCAGCACCAGCAGGTCGTCGCGGTGCGAGGCGCGCATCACCTGCGCGACCCGTTCCGACATGGTCACTTCGCCCGGCGTCTCGTGCTCGCAGGTCTGGCAGGCACGCGGCGGCAGCGCCTCCGGCGTGCGGGCGTAGAAACCCGACTGCGGCCGCGCCTCGAGCCAGCCCTGTGCTTCCAGCTTGCGGTAGGCCGAGATGCAGGTCGCGATGCTCAGCTGCTGCTGCATCGCGATGCGCCGGACCGATGGCAGGCGCTGGCCGGGCGGATACAGTCCGGCGCGGATGTCGTTGCGCAGGCGGTCGGCGAGCTGTTCGTAGCGGTTCATCGTGAAGTCCGGCGGCAAAGTCGGTGACTACTGTACTGCCGTCAGCAAAGTCGCGACCGATACAGTTTCCGGCCCGCGTCATCGATACAGTCATCGAAGCGCCTCGACTGTACCAGTTCAAAGTCCGTGACGTGTATCTGTATCTATCCGCGGTGCCGATGCAAGATGTGTCCTGCCTTCCTGGAGACATGCCATGCCCATGATCACATTGCAGATTTCCCGCCTGCCGGACGCAGAAACCCGCCTGGCCGTGACCCGCGCGGTGACCGACCTGACTGCCGAGTTGCTGGGCAAGAAGCGCGAGCTGACCGCGCTGTCGATCGCCCATGTCGAACACTGGTCTGTCGGCGCCGAGCCGGTCGGTGGCGCGCTGACCGCGCTCTATCTCGATGCGCGCGTGACCGCCGGCACCAACACCAAGCCGGAAAAGGCGGCCTGGCAGCATGCGGTGTGGCAGACGCTGGACGAACTGGTCGGGCCGCTGCATCCGGCCAGCTATATTGTGGTCAGCGATCTGCCTGCCGATTCCTGGGGCTATTCGGGCGAAACCCAGGAGCTGCGTCATGTCCGCGCCCGGCTGGCTCCCTAGGCTGGGGCGGTGGCTGCGGGCGATGCGCAGCCGGCAGCGCGCACGCGCCGAACTGCGCGCGATGAACGACCTTGAGCTGCGCGATCTCGGGCTTGGCCGCTCCGACGTGCCGTCGGTACTCGCCGGCTGCTTCGATCGACGCCCTGCTCACTGAACATTCACTGGAACCGGCATGACGACCCTCAAGGATCACTGCGTGCATATGGCCCGCTACGGCGCCTGGGCGTACGAGCGCCTGTTCGTCTCGCTGGCGACGGTGAGCGACGCCGACTACCGTGCCGACAGCGGGCTGTTCTTCCGCAGCCTGCACGGCACGCTGAACCACCTGCTGCTGGCCGACAGCGTCTGGTTCGGCCGGTTCACCGGTCAGCCCTTCGCGGCAAGCTCGCTGGCGCAGGAAGTCGAGGCGGATCGCGCCATGCTGATCGCCCGCGTACGTGCGCAGGCCGAGCGCTGGATCGGATTCGTCGAGTCGGCCGACCCGGGCCTGTGTGATACGCGGCTGGCCTACCGCAGCATGGCCGGCGATGCCTGCGACACGCCCTGGGCCGGCACCCTGCTGCACGTGTTCAACCACGGCACGCATCACCGCGGGCAGATGTCGGCTGTGCTGACCCGTTTCGGTCAGCCGGCGCCGGAGATGGATTTCGTCTATTTCCTGCGGATGCAGGGGGCTTGAAAGGCTGGAAGGTGGAATGACGGGTCTTGCACGGCGCCGGACGGCTTACATGGAGTGGAAACCGATCATGTTTCCCTCCGTATCGCGCGCCAGGGCAATGAAGCCGTGCATGCCGATGGACATCTTTTCCTTCACGAGCGTTCCGCCATTGGCCGCCACACGCGACGCTTCAACAGCACAGTCCCTGCAGCCGAAGTACACCACCGCGCCACCGCCTGCCGGCGTGAAACCTTCCATTCTGACCAGCATGCCGCAGGCACCATACGACGTCGGCGCCGTCGCCTTGTCGGACGGGAATGCCCACATCTCCATCGTCATTTCCGCAGTCGGAGCGGGCATTTTCTCGAGCTTGATGTCGAGTACCGCTTCGTAGAAGCGCTTTGCTCGCTCCATGTCCTGAACGTAAATCTCGAACCAGACAACGGGGTTGCTTTGCATGAGGCGCTCCTTGGATTGATGCAGCGGATTTGACAGGGCAATGTACCTGCCCAACCCGGCATTGCCTAATCAAGATAACAGCTGTCGAACAAGGCTGATAAGTGAAGTAGCAACCAGCGTCGATGCAAGCGATGGATAGCTAGCGGCTGCTGCGCAGCAGCGCCTTCATCGTGCTGTCCCGCGGTAATACATAGTCTTGTACCGCAAGCACGACGTTGTTTCCGGGGTCGATCACCTTCAGGTTGATGAAAACCATCTCCTCGGTTGCCCCGTAGGTGCCGACGATGACTGCGCGTGCCTGATGCGATTGGGCGAGGTCCTTGATCTCGCGCGTCAGCATCATCTCGCCCTGGTTCTGCTTCACGTAGACGCTGTTCCGGAACTTCATTTCGACCATGTGGTAGCCAGCGCGTGAAAAGCGTGACGACACGTGCTCGGACACCAGACGACCCAGCGTCGAGGACTGGTCGAGCGCGTCGATATTGACCACGGTCGCGATGATGAGCGGACTGCCGCTGCCGATCACCGGGCCGATCTGCGAAATCAACGCTTCCGCGGCCTTGTAGTTGGTGGGAACGAAGCGGTCGTTTGCGGCCTGTTCGTACGTTGGTTCGGCTTTCTGGGCAGTGGAACAGGCGGACAGCGCGACCGCCGCTATGCAGACCAGAGCCAGTGAATATGCGCGCATGTCAGTTGTCTCCCCGGACGCGGATGGTCTGCAGCGAGGTGCTGGTTTCGTACAGCGAGCGGTCGGCGTCCGCCACGTAATACACGTTCGTCCCGTGCATCAGGAAGCGGCTGTCGTCGCTGACGCTGGTCGTGACGATGATTTCAGTGCTCGGCGTCAAACCCGACGCGAATTCCGACTTGAACCACGAATGGGCATCGGCCCCGGCCACTGCCGCCGTCGCGACGCCTGCGGTTGTTGCCTCGACGGCAGCGAGCGTCCAGATGCCGGCGGCGAGCATGGTCGCCGCGCCTGCATACCGATACTGCGGCCGGCTTGCAGTGAAGCTGACCGATTGCGTTTCTATCTCGACCACCAAGGCACCTGTGGCCGATTTGCTCACGGTGCGCCCCTGTTCCACCAGCGCCGATATCAGCTGATTGGCAAACGCGTGGTCGAACGCGGTTTTCGTCGCGGCTTCCCGCACGAACAGTGGGCGGTTGTCGCTGTAGCCCTTGGTTATCTGAGTGGCCACGTCCTTTGCGATGACGTTCCAGTGACCGGCCGTCTGCACCTTGGCTTGCAGTGTGGTCGGAAAATTCGTCGCCAGAGGTGCTTCGCTGAAAGGGGTCGCGCAAGCCCCGGAGAATGTGGCTATGAGGAGTACCGTGTTCAAGCGACTGGTTTTCATTGAGGTAACCGCCCGTTTCGTGAGGTGAATCGTGGTTTATTTATTTTGCATTTGATATGGCGGCGCGAATCGTACCACTGTTATTGCATACGTCATATAAACAGGGCGCCTGTCTGCCGGACAGACCGAGTCCTGTCTCGGGAGGTGTCTGAATGATCTGTCGGGTTGATGCGGCCGGAAGCGGGGCGGGCACCGCCTACCTGCTGCGGCGCAGTGCCTGTTCCACCGTCGCGAAGTGGATGTCGACGATGTCGTCGATGTTTTCAGCGTATCCGCCGGCCATCGCGACGGCCAGCGGCAGGTTGCGTTGCTGGCAGTAGTCGAACACCCGGATGTCGCGCGCGGCCAGACCGGCCTTGCCGAGCTTGAGCCGGCCGAGCCGGTCGCCGGCGTAGGGGTCGGCGCCGGCGAGGTAGATGACGAACTGCGGATCGAAGCGCCGGGTCATGGCGGCGAGTGCGTCGTCGAGCGCTGCGATGTAGGTGTGGTCCCCGGTGCCGTCGGGCAGCGCTACATCCAGGTGGCTGTGTTCCTTGCGGAACGGGAAGTTGTGCTCGCCGTGCAGCGACAGCGTGAATGCGTCGTCGGCCCGGCCGAGGATTTCGGCGGTGCCGTCGCCCTGATGCACGTCCAGATCGATGATGGCCACGCGCGCGATGCCGCATTCCGCCTGCAGCATGCGGGTGGCGACCGCGGCGTCGTTGAACACGCAGTAACCGGCGCCGCTGGCGAACTTGGCGTGATGGGTGCCGCCGGCCAGATTGACCGAGATGCCGTCGCGCAGCGCCGCACGACACGCAGCCATCGTGGCGCCGGCCGAGCGGCGCGAGCGTTCGATCATCTGCGGTGACCACGGAAAACCGATCACGCGGATTTCCGGCGTGCTCAGTTCGCCGCGGGAGACGCGCGCAATGTAGGCCGGATCATGCGCGCGGCCCAGTTCCCCGTCGGTTGCGGCCGGTGGTTCGCACAGCACGACGTCGGGCAGTTCCGCGGCGACGCGTTCGCGCAGGCGGCGGTATTTGTCCATCGGGAAGCGGTGCGTGTCGGGCAGCGGCAGGACGAAGTGGTCGGCGTACCAGGCGTGCATGGCGGTGTCGAGGCTTTCGGAGGCGGCAGCGGCGAACGGCCCCACCGCACATTGTTCCGGTCTGTGGCGTGTGTGCGGAGTCTGCCATGTGTCCGCCGTGTCCGGCTGTCGCTGCGGGCACGCGCGTTTTCTTGTTCCGGCGTCTTCTCGCTTACCATCGGCTCCGGACTCATGTGGACGACGTGGATGAAATACAGGGACTTGCGCGATTTCATCGCGCAGCTGGAAACGATGGGCGAACTGCGCCGCGTGGCGCGGCCGGTGTCGCCGGATCTGGAAATGACCGAAATCTGCGACCGCGTGCTGCGCGCGCAGGGGCCGGCCATCCTGTTCGAGAAGGCAGCGGGTTTCGACATGCCGGTGCTGGGCAATCTGTTCGGCACGCCGGGACGTGTCGCGCTGGGCATGGGCGCCAGCGGCGATCGCTGGGCGGAAGCCCTGCGCGACATCGGTCGCACGCTGTCGATGCTGAAGGAGCCGGAGCCGCCGAAAGGCCTGCGCGACGCCTGGGACAAGCTGCCGATGATCAAGCAGGTGTTCTCGATGGCGCCGAAGCGGGTGTCGTCGGCGCCGTGCCAGGACGTCATATGGGAAGGCAATGACGTCGATCTCGGCCGCCTGCCGGTGCAGACCTGCTGGCCGGATGACGCCGGTCCGCTGATCACCTGGGGTCTGGTGGTGACGCGCGGGCCGGACAAGAAGCGGCAGAACCTGGGCATCTACCGTCAGCAGGTGATCGCGCGCGACAAGGTGATCATGCGCTGGCTGGCCCATCGCGGCGGCGCGCTGGATTTCCGCGACCACGCGCGCCGCTTTCCCGGCACGCCCTTCCCTGTGTCGGTGGTGCTGGGCTGCGATCCGGCCACCATACTGGGCGCGGTGACGCCGGTGCCGGACACCCTGTCCGAATACCAGTTCGCCGGCCTGCTGCGCGGCAGCCGCACCGAACTGGTCAAGTGCATCGGCAACGATCTGGAGGTGCCGGCAGGCGCCGAAATCGTGCTCGAAGGCGAACTGCGGCCGGACCCGACGCATCCGTCCGGGTACGAGCACGCACCCGAAGGGCCGTTCGGTGACCACACCGGCTATTACAACGAGGTGGCCGAATTCCCGGTGTTCACGATCACGCGCATGACCCTGCGCCGCGATCCGATCTATCACTCGACCTATACCGGCAAGCCGCCGGACGAGCCGGCCATGCTCGGTCTGGCGCTGAACGAGGTGTTCGTGCCGCTGCTGCAGAAGCAGTTTCCGGAAATCACCGACTTCTACCTGCCGCCGGAAGGCTGCTCCTACCGCGTCGCCGTGGTGGCGATGCGCAAGCAGTATCCGGGGCACGCCAAGCGCGTGATGTTCGGTGTGTGGAGCTTCCTGCGCCAGTTCATGTACACGAAGTTCATCATCGTGGTCGATGAGGATGTGGACATCCGCAGCTGGCAGGAAGTGATCTGGGCCATCACCACGCGCATGGATGCGAAGCGCGACACGCTGATCGTCGACAATACGCCGATCGACTACCTCGACTTCGCCAGTCCGGTCGCCGGACTGGGCTCGAAGATGGGGCTGGACGCGACCAACAAGTGGCCGGGCGAAACCAGCCGCGAATGGGGGCGCACGATAGAAATGAGCGCCGACGTGAAGCAACGGGTCGATGCGATGTGGTCGGAACTGGGGCTGGGGTAAGACCGGGGCGTTTTTGCGGTGGGCTTGCGCGGACAGTCCGATGAACCCGGCGTCGAAATCGGGTTCCCATGCACGCGGACCGGACGGGTCCGCGCATCCGTATCAAACAGGGAGCATCGAATGGCCATCGGCCTCTACATCATCGGCGACGAAATCCTGTCGGGTCGTCGCCAGGACGGACATTTCTCCAAGGTGCGCTCGCTGCTGTCCGGGCGCGGCCTGCAGCTGGCCTGGGTCAGCTATCTGGGCGACGAGCGCAGCCGGCTGGTCGAGGCCTTCAGGCGCTCGATGGCGACCGGGGACATCGTGTTCTCGTGTGGCGGCATCGGCGTGACGCCGGACGACCACACGCGCCAGTCGGCGGCGGCAGCGCTCGGTGTCGACTGCGTGCTGCATCCGCAGGCCGAGGCCGAAATCCGTGCCCGCTTCGGCGCCGAAACGACCGAAAACAGGCTGCGGCTGGGCGAATTCCCGGCCGGCTGCGACATCATTCCGAATCCGTTCAACCGCATTCCCGGCTTCAGCTGCGGCCACCATCATTTCGTGCCCGGCTTTCCGGAAATGGCCTGGCCGATGATCGAATGGCTGCTCGACACGAAGTATCGCGAGCTGCATCACGCACGTGCCTGGCGCGAGGCATCGATTTTCGTGTTCGATGCGCACGAGAGCCGGCTGCTCGACCTGATGCAGGCGATCGAGCGCGATCACGGCGTGGCGGTGTTCAGTCTGCCCAGCTTCGGCAACGCACAGCGTCCGCGCCAGCATCTGGAACTGGGGGCGAAGGGCGAACCGGCGAAGGTGGCGGCCGCGATGGCGGCGATACGCCACGAAGTGCAGCAGCGCGGGCTGGCGTTCGAGGACGCTGCCGATCTCTGATCCGGCGAGCGATCACGCCATTCCTGCAAGACTCGCGATTCACGCCCTGTTCAGCGTCAGCCGCCGTTTGATGTCCCGGATCGCGACCATGGGTCGCTCCTACGAGGGCAGAAGCCGCGCGTGTCGGGATGTTCTTGTAGGAGCGAGCCATGCTCGCGATTCATCCGTCGATGGTCGGCGAGGGCAGATTAGGGGTGGTGTCTGGGGTATTCCGTCCAGGAAAAATCCCGAATCGCCGCCCGCCCGTCGGGAAACCGTAGACGAAAAAAAGCCCCGCACTCGGCGGGGCTTTTTCATTCAGCGATGAATCAGGCAGCTGCCTTCTTCTTCGCGGTGTTGCTGGCGGCGCCGACGGCACGCACGGTGGCCGAGGTTGCTGCATTGACGTTGGCTTCAGCCATTTCAACCGCTTGCTTGGTTGCCTTGGTGATGCTGTCGTAGGCGCTGTTGGCGGCGGCGATGGCCGACTTGACGGCGGCAACGGCGACATCCGAACCGGCCGGAGCTTGCTTGGCAGCCTGATCCAGCGTCGTGGCGACAGCCTTGTTCACTTCGCCGACTTGGGCTTCGACGACCTTGCTCAGTTCGTCCTGGGTTTGCGACACGATCTCATAGACGCTGCGCGAGTAGGCAACGACCTTTTCGATCGACGGCTGAACCAGACCGCTTTGCAGCGCGACGATGTCCTGCACGTCCTTGGCGCCCATCAGGGTCTTTGCATTCGCGACGCTGTCTTCGAGCAGCGAGCGTGCGGTGTTCAGGTTCAGGGCAGCCAGACGCTCGGTGCTGGCAAAGGCGGTGTTCGCCAGCGTCAGCAGGGCTTCGATGGCGTTCTTGTTGGCGGTGGCGAAATGTTCGGTGGTGAAGGCCATGGTGGTATCTCCATACATTGAATTGAAAGAGCGACCACGAAGCGGACAAACCTCAAACGCTGACGGGCCACCTAAAATTGTGAAGCGCTGGTCGGAGCCGGATATTTATTGCGCCGCACCATGAACACGATTATAGGGGCGGTCAAAGCGAAGTCAAGAAGTTTTTGTTGCACTGCACACAAAAAACGTCATGAATTTTTTGTTGCCGAAACAATGGGATGTGAACGATCGTTCAAATTCGATCCGCGTGATATCGGCGCTGCGACACAGGACCGGGGCGGCGGTGTCAGCGCAGTTCCGCGACCAGCCTTGCTGCGGTGCGTTCCGCTTCACGCAGGTAGGAATTACCGAACAGGATGTAGTGGTTGAGTATGTGATACAGCCGGTAAAGACCGCGCCGTGCCGCCGCGTTGTGATGCAGCGGAGCCCTGCCGAGATAGGCGGTGTACATCGACGTCGGAAAGCCGCCGAACAGCTCGGTCATCGCAAAATCGGCCTCACGGTCGCCGTAATGCACGGCCGGATCGAACAGTGCCGGACGACCGTCGGCATCGATGCCGGTGTTGCCGTGCCACAGGTCGCCGTGCAGCAGCGACGGTGTCGGCCGGTAGTCGAGAAACAGGGCGGGTACCCGCTCGATGACGGCAAGGGTGTCGCGGACCAGAGGCCCGCCCAGGCCGCTGGCGGTCACACGCTCGAGTTGCGGGGTCAGCCGTTTCTGCGCATAGAACAGCGGCCATGATTCCGAAGTGCCGTTCTCCTGCCGGCTGTCGCCAAGCCAGTTGTCACGCGTGAGACCGTAGTACGGTCCTTCGATGGCGTGCAGCCTCGCCAGCGCTTCGCCGAACTCCCGGCCTTCGTCCGCCGTGCGGACCGGATGCAGATCCAGCCACTCGAGCGCCAGCCAGGCGTGCGATTCGGTGCAGCCCCGTGCCCGGACTTCCGGAATGCGGAAGCTGCCGGCGTTGCGCAGCATGTCCAGTCCATCCGCTTCTGCGGCAAACCGGTCGGCGCTGGCGGCCGGCAGCAGCTTGACGAACAGCGGACCGCTTCCGGTGTCCAGCTTCAGCGCACGCCGGGTGCGACCGGGCGCCAGTTCGTGGACGCCGTTCTGGACGCTGCCCAGATCGGCGGCGATCCGTCGCGCCAGATCATCCATGCTCACGGGTGTCTCTCCAGCTGTCGGCCAGCCGTGCATTGGCGGACGACAGCCGTCCGGCCAGCACCTGCAGGAAGACTTCGTAGAAGCGCATGCGGCAGGTTTCGGAGGCGCGCCGGATGCGCTCGCCATCGATCACGAACAGCAGGCAGTCGGTGCTGGCCTGCACGTCGTTCGCACGCAGCTTGCGGTCGCGCGCGATGATGGACATTTCTCCGCAGCACTCGCCGCTGGTCAGTATGGTCAGTGTGCGGCCGAACTTGGACACCGCCAGTTCGCCTTCCGCGATCACGTAGAGATGGTCGCCCTGTTCCCCATCCTTCATCAGCAATGTGCCGGCAGCTACCCGCTCGCTGCGTGCGAAGCGCGCGACTTCCCACAGTTCGACATCGCTGAAGTCGGCAAAGAAGGAGAGCGTGCGCAGCAGGCGGAACTGTTCGGCGGCGCCTTCTTCCTGCTCGCGCGGCTTGAGACGCCGGTTGCGAAAGGCCTGCGCCAGGTCGTGCGTGAAGTCGCTCCAGCTGGCGTAACGCAAGGCGATGTCCTTGTGCATCGCGCGTGCGACCACCGCGTCGAGCGCCGGCGGCAGACCGGTGCGATGCACCGACGGCGGCGGTGGATCGACGTTGATGATCTGGTACACCAGGCTGTAGTTGTTGCTGGCCTGGAACGGCAGCTCGCCGGCCAGCAGCTGGTAGAGCACGACGCCCAGGGAATAGATGTCGGTCTGGTGGTTCAGCGGCATTTCCCGCACCTGCTGCGGGCTCATGTAGGCCGGCGAACCGACGCCCTCGACCTGGGTTCGCTGGTTGGCGGTGAACATCGCTGCGCCGAAGTCGGTCAGTTTGATGTCGGCGTCGCGCGTCAGCAGGATGTTGGCCGGCTTGATGTCGCGGTGCGTGATGCCGAGCTGACATGCGTAGTCGAGCGCACGCGTGCATTTGAACATCAGCTCGACGATGCGCTCGACCGGCAGCAGGAAGGGGCGCTGCGTGTGTGCGTCCAGCGTGCCGCCCGCGACGTGCTCCATCACGATCCAGGCCTGATCGTCGCCGATCACCGCGTCGAATATGGACACGATGTGCGGATGCTTCAGCTTGTCGGCCAGCGAGGCTTCGTTGATCAGCAGCGTGCGGTGCATCTTGCCGCGCGTGCGGTCATTCAGCACATCCTGATCGATGACCTTGATCGCGACTTCGCGCTGCATCTCCGGGTCCCAGGCCAGCCAGACGGTACTGGTGCTGCCGCGTCCGATGATGCGCCGCAGCTGGTAGCGGCCAAGGGTCCTGCCCGGATCCTGTTCTTCCGTCCGCCGGGTTTCCATCGCTCAGACGCCGGTCAGCCGCTGGTTGGCCAGCGCCAGCCGCTCGACCAGGATGCGCAGGAAGGCGCGGTCGAAGCGGTGCCGGCAGGCTTCGGACGCGCGCGCCAGCGCACTGTTGGCGAGGTGGATCACCACCGCGTCCGACATCGTGGATACGTCGGCGCCCCGGGTGCCGCGCTCCGGTGTCAGATAAGCCATTTCGCCGACGCATTCGCCGGCCGACAGCACGTTGAGCAGCTTGCGCCCCTTGGTCACCTTCACTTCACCCTCGGCGATGATGAAGAAGCCGTCGCCGGCATCACCCTCGCGCAGCAGCGGCTGGCCGGCGGCCACGCGGTGCCACTCGGCCAAGCGCACGACCTCCCACAGTTCGACGTCGGAAAACTCGCCGAAGAAGGACAGCCCGCGCAGCGAATTGAATTTCTCGCTGTCGGCGATCCGGCTGTCCTGATCGCGCAGCGATTCGCTGCGGAAGGCGTCGGCCAGATCGAAGGAGAAGGCGTCCCAGGTCGGATAGCGGTCGTCGAGCGACTTCTGCAGCGCGCGCATCACGATGGCGTCGAGCGCCGGCGGCAGGTCGGGGCGCAGTTCGGACGGTGGCACCGGCTCGGCATGCGTGATCTGGTACATCATGCTGTAGTTGTTGCTGCCCTGAAACGGCAGTTGGCCGGTCAGCAGTTGGTACATCACCACGCCGAGCGAAAAGATGTCGGTCTGGTGGTTCAGCGGGTGTTCCTTGATCTGCTGCGGGCTCATGTAAGCCGGCGAACCGACGCCCGAAACCTGGGTTTCGCTGGCCGATATCGACATCGCCGCACCGAAGTCCGACACCTTCACATTGGTGCCCGGCTGGTGATGGCCGTCGGTGCGCGGTTCTTCGACCCGCATGATGTTGGCCGGCTTCAGGTCGCGGTGGATGACCCCGAGGCGCCAGGCGAAATCGAGCGCGCGCGTGCATTTGAAGATCATTTCCAGCACGTCGCCGACCGGCAGCAGGTGTTCAGGCTGCGTGTGCCGCTCCAGCGTGCCGCCGCGCACGTACTCCATCACGATGTAGGCGGGGTCGGCTTCGGCCACCGCGTCGAAGATCTGGACGATGTGTGGGTGCGTGAGCTTGCCGGCCAGCGACGCTTCGGCGACGAAGAACTTCTTCTGGAAGCGTTCGGATTTGCCGCCGCCGCCTTCTTCGCCGTCACGGACGCCGCGTGCGACGATCTTGATCGCCACCTCGCGGTTGCCGAACGGGTCGTGGGCGAGAAATACCTTGGAGGTTGCGCCTTCGCCGAGCAGGCGCAGGATGCGGTACTTGCCGAGCAGGTCCATCTCAGCGGGCGGCCGTCGGCAGTCTTCTGGCGGCGGGTCCGTCGGTGATCGTGCCTGTCGGTTCCAAGCGGGGTCCTCCGTCAGCCTGCTGCCAGCCGCGCCCGGGCGCGGGCAATGGCGGCGCGCACCTGTTCCGGTGCCGTGCCGCCGATGTGCTTGCGGGCCGACAGGGAACCTTCGACCGTCAGCACCGCGAACACTGTGTCATCGACCAGAGGCGAGAAGGACTTGAGCTCGTCGAGCGTGAGATCCGACACATCGCAGCCTTTCTGCTCGGCCAGACGCACCGCGCGGGCGACCGCCTCGTGCGCGTCGCGGAAGGGCAGGCCGCGCTTGACCAGCCAGTCGGCGAGGTCGGTGGCGGTGGCGAAACCCTGGCGCAGCGCGGCGCGCATGGACTCTGCCTTGACCCGCACGTTGAACACCCGGTTCCCGGCCTCATCGATGCGGCTGCCCATCATGTCGGTGTAGATGCGCAGCGTGTCGATCACCGTGTCGGCGGCGTCGAACAGCGGTTCCTTGTCCTCCTGGTTGTCCTTGTTGTAAGCCAGCGGCTGGCCCTTCATCAGCGTCAGCAGCGCGATCAGGCTGCCGTTGACGCGCCCGGTCTTGCCGCGCACCAGCTCAGGCACGTCCGGATTCTTCTTCTGCGGCATGATCGACGAGCCGGTGCAGAAGCGGTCGGCCAGGTCGATGAAGCCCACGCGCGGGCTCATCCACAGGATGAGTTCCTCCGACAGGCGCGACAGGTGGGTCATCGTCAGCGCGGCGGCGGCGCAGAATTCGATCGCGAAGTCGCGGTCGGACACGGCGTCCAGCGAGTTGAAGCAGACCTCGTCGAAGCCGAGCTGGGCGGCGACGAATTCGCGGTCGATCGGGAAGGTCGTGCCGGCCAGCGCGGCCGCGCCGAGCGGCAGGCGGTTGACCCGCTTGCGGCAGTCGGCGAAGCGCTCGGCGTCGCGCCGGGTCATTTCGAAATAGGCCATCAGGTGGTGGCCGAAGGTGACCGGCTGCGCGACCTGCAAGTGGGTGAAGCCGGGCAGCGGCGTGTCGGCGTGGTGTTCGGCCAGGTCGAGCACGGCCAGCTGAAATTCGCGGATCAGCCCGATGATGGTGTCGATCGCATCGCGCAGCCACAGCCGGATGTCGGTCGCCACTTGGTCGTTGCGGCTGCGCCCGGTGTGCAGGCGCTTGCCGGCGTCGCCGACCAGCGCGGTCAGGCGCTTCTCTATATTGAGGTGCACGTCCTCGTCGTCGAGGTTCCAGTCGAACTGGCCGGCCTCGATTTCCTGCTCAATCTGAGTCATGCCGCGCCGGATGTCGTCCAGATCGGACTGGGCGATGATGCCCTGGCGTGCCAGCATGGTCGCGTGCGCGAGCGAGCCGCGGATGTCCTGCCGCCACATGCGGCGGTCAAAAAATACCGAAGCGGTGTAACGTTTCACCAGTTCGGACACGGGCTCGGAAAAACGGCCCGACCAGGCTTTGGTCGGCTCGGGCTGCGAAGGATGGCTCATGATGGAAAACAGGATGGACAGCGGCAGGAAAAGGACCGTAAGTATAGGCCAGGCAGCCGGACCCGCCCCGCGGGGCCGCCGTTGAGGCCGGCGCGCGCGCCTGACTGGCGCAATCTCGGCGTGATGCTGCGCACGGTGCTGCTGGTCAATGCGCTGGCGCTGCTGGCACTGCTGGCGCGCAACCAGTCGTGGACCGCCCTGCCGCTCGACGCGATGGAAATGGCGGCGCGGGTCGAACCGGCGCTGCTGCTGTCGCTGCTGCTGCTCTATCTCGTGACACCGCTGTTCGCCCGGCTCAGCGTGCGGGCCGGCTGGCTGCTGGTCGCGGCCGGCGTGCTGATGTGCACCCTGCTGTCGGGCGCGATGAGCCGCTGGCAGTTCGAACCGGCGTCCGCCTTGCCGGTACGCGAGGCGCTGTGGGCGCTGCTGGCCGCGGCGGCGGCGATGACCTACTTCACCGTGCAGGAACGGGCGCTCGGCCCGGCCATTGCACAGGCGCGGCTGATGGCGCTGTCGGCACGCATCCGGCCGCACTTCCTGTTCAACAGCCTCAATGCCGTGCTCGGCATCATGCGCGAGGACCCGCGCCGAGCCGAGCGTGCGCTGGAAGAACTGTCCGACCTGTTCCGCGTGCTGATGCGCGAGAACCGGGATCTGGTCACGCTGGGCGACGAGCTGTCGCTGTGCCGGCAGTACATGGAGCTCGAGAAGCTGCGGCTGGGCGAACGGCTGGGCGTGCTCTGGCAGACCGACGACTGCCCGCAGGACGCGCGGGTGCCGCCACTGATGCTGCAGCCGCTGCTGGAGAACGCGGTCTATCACGGCGTCGAACCGATGGCCGGCAGCGGTGAGGTCAGGGTGTGCGTGAGGCGGAGCGGCAGTGATGTCGTGGTCGAGATCGACAATCCGGCGCCGCCGCCCGAAGGCCGGATATCCGCGCACGGTGGCGGCAACCGCATGGCGCTGGACAACATCCGCGAGCGGCTGATGCTGTTCTTCGATCTGGAGGCCCAGCTCGACGCCGGCGAACAGGACGGCCTGTATCGCGTGCGCATCCGCTTTCCCTACCGGGCGGGCAGCGCATGAGCGAACTGCGCGTGTTCATCGCCGACGACGAGGCGCCGGCGCGGCTGCGCCTGCGGACGCTGCTGTCCGACATCGCGGCCGAGTTGCCCAACCGCGTGGTCGGCGAGGCCGCCAATGGCCGGGAGGCGCTGGAGCGCATCGCGGCGCTGTCGCCGGCGGATGCGGCTGACGTGGCACTGGTGGATATCCGCATGCCGGGCATGGACGGTGTCGAACTGGCGGCACATCTGGGCAGCATGACGGTGCCGCCGACGCTGGTGTTCTGCACCGCCTACGATCAGTACGCCGTACGTGCGTTCGAGCTGAATGCGGTCGATTACCTGCTCAAGCCGGTGCGCGCGGCGCGCCTGCTCGATGCGCTGCGCCGTGTGCCGCAGCGCCGGCCGTTGCCGGAGGCCGTCAGCCAGAGCCTGCTGCCGGCCGGGCGCCTGCATCTGTCGTGCAGCGAGCGCGGCCGCATCCTGCTGGTGCCGGTGTCCGATGTGTTGTTCCTGCGTGCCGAGCTGAAGTACGTGACTGCCCGTACCGCCGAACGCGAATATCTGCTGGAAGAGCCGCTGGCGGCGCTGGAACAGGAATTCGCGCAGCGCTTCGTGCGCATCCACCGCAGCTGCCTGGTGGCGCGCGATGCAGTGGCCGGCTTCGAACAGGTGCGCGACGGCGCCGAAGGTCACTGGGCGGTCGTGCTCAGGGGGCTGGACGAGCGCCTGCCGGTGAGCCGGCGGCAGTGGGCGCAGGTGAGGACGGAATTCGCGGTCGAGTGATTTGATGTTGCACCGAAGCGGGCCATGCTCGCGATCCGGTCGTGGAATGGTGGCTGTCGCGGATCAGCGTGCGCGATCGCGAGCGATGCTCCTGCAAAAGAACCGGTCGGTTCATTGACGCCGGGCAGTGCCCGGCGAAACCCTCTTGTGACGGAGGCCGGCCCTGCATGGCCGGCCCATTCGGAGAGCACCGGGCAGTGCCCGGCGAAACACTCTCCTCATCATCCACGGACGGCTTTGCACAGCCGTCCGGTTCCGCGGGCGCGAAGCGATGCTTCGCGAAACCCCCGCTTCACCCACTGTTTCTCAGTGCGGCGGCGACGCCGTTGATGGTCAGGTGGATCGAGCGCTGCGTGCGCTCGTGGCGGTTGCCGGCGCGGAAGCGGCGCAGCAGTTCGATCTGCAGGTGGTTGAGCGGCTCCATGTAGGGGAAACGGTTGCGGATCGAGCGCGCCAGCAGCGGGTTGGTCGACAGCAGTTCCGGCGCGCCGGTGATCTGGCGCACCGCGTCCAGCGTGGCCAGCCATTCGGTGCGGATGCGCGCGAAGATGGTGTCGCGCAGCACGGGGTCGTCAACCAGTTCGGCGTAGCGGCTGGCGATCGCGATGTCGGTCTTCGACAGCACCATGTCCATATTGGAAATCAGCGTGGCGAAGAAGGGCCACTCGTGGACCATGGCCTGCAGCCGCGCCAGGCCGTCGGCGTGCCGGGCGCGGTATTCGTTGACTGCAGAGCCGAAGCCGTACCAGCCGGGCAGCATCAGCCGGCATTGCGACCACGAGAACACCCACGGTATCGCGCGCAGGTCTTCGATCTTCTGGCCCTTCTTGCGCGAGGCGGGGCGCGAGCCGATGTTCAGTTCGGCGATTTCCGAAATGACCGTCGATTCCCAGAAATACTTCTCGAAGCCGTCGGTTTCATAGACCAGGTTGCGGTAGGCCGCGAAGGCATGGCCTGACAGTTCTTCCATCGCGTCGGTGAATCCGGCCGGTGCGTCGCCTTCACGCTTGCCCAGCAGCGTTGCCTCGAAGGTGGCGGCGGCCAGCACTTCGAGATTGCGCCGGCCGACTTCCGGATTGGAGTACTTCGAGGCGATCACTTCGCCCTGCTCGGTGATGCGGATCTGCCCCTGCACTGCGCCGGCCGGCTGCGCCAGGATGGCCTGGAAGCTCGGGCCGCCGCCGCGCCCGACCGAACCGCCGCGGCCGTGGAACAGGCGCAGCCGCACGCCGTGCTGCCGGAACACCTGCACCAGTTTCGTTTCCGCCTTGTACAGCTCCCAGCCCGACGTGAGGAAGCCGCCGTCCTTGTTCGAGTCCGAATAGCCCAGCATCACTTCCTGCGTGGTGGCGCGGCTGTCGAGCAGCACGCGCCAGACCGGCAGCGCGAACAGCCGGTCCATCGTGTGCGGCGCGTTGCGCAGGTCGTCGATGGTTTCGAACAGCGGGATGATGTTCATCGACGCGCGCCGCGCCTGCACGTCGAGCAGGCCGACTTCCTTCAGGATCAGCGCCACCTCCAGCATGTCGGACACGCCGTCGGCCTTGGAAATGATGTAGTTGGGCAACGCGGCCTCGCCGTACAGCCTGTGCATTTCGGCGGCCGTGCGCGCGATCGCCAGTTCGCCCTCGGTTTCCTCGGAAAACTGCATGAAGCTCGAGGTCAGCGGACGCGGCGTACCCAGCTCCTTGATCAGCAGTTCGATGCGCCGCTCTTCGTCCAGCCCGAGGTAGTCGCCGCAGACGTGCGCATTGGCCAGCATTTCGGCGACCACGCGTTCATGCACGTCGGAGTTCTGGCGCAGGTCGAGTACCGCCAGGTGGAAGCCGAACACGCGCGCCGCGCGACGCAGCCGGCGCAGCCGGCCGCGCGCCAGCAGACGCGACTTGTTGGCGACCAGCGAGTCGTGGATCACGTCGAGATCGCGCACGAATTCGGCTGCCGAGGCGTAGGGGTCGGCCTCGCCGGCCGCCTTCCACAGCGCCTCGTGCTGGTCCAGCGTGCGTGCGGTGGCGGCCAGCCGGGCGTAGATGCCGGCCAGCGCGCGCCGGTACAGCTCGTCCTCGCGGTGTGGCGACTTGTCCGGCGCGGTCGCGGCCAGCACGCGCAGCTCGTCGCTGGCATTGTTCAGCAGCATGGTCGAGCACAGGTCGGTGTCGAGCACGTGCACCTGGGTCAGGTAGTAGTCGAGCGCCTTGGCCGACTGCACGCGCAGGGTGGCGCGCAGCACGTCGGCGGTGACGAAGGGATTGCCGTCGCGGTCGCCGCCTATCCACGAACCCATGTGCAGGAAGTTGCCGATGTCGCGCCTTTGTTCCGGAAAAGCCGCTTCGAGCTGGTCCTCGACCGCGTTGTAGAGGCGCGGCAGCTCGCGCAGGAAGGTGTAGTCGTAGAAGGACAGGCCGTTGATCACCTCGTCGGCGACCGACAGACGGGTCCGCCGCAGCATGCGCGTCTGCCACAGCGAGGCGATCGTGCGGCGCACTGCCTCGTCACGCTCGGCCAGCTCTTCCGGCGTCAGCCGCATGCGGTCGCGCTCGTCGATCAGCCGGGCGATCTTCATTTCCTGGCTCAGGATGCTCTTGCGCTGCACCTCGGTCGGATGCGCGGTCAGTACCGGCACCACCATCGCGTCGCGGAAGAAGCCGAGTATCTCTTCGGCCGGCACCTGCGCGGCGAGTGCCTTTTCCAGCGCATTGGCCAGCGTGCCGGGGCGGGGCGCGTCGCCGGCGATGGCGTGCGCCCGGGCGCGCCGGATGTGGTGCTGGTCCTCGGCAATGTTGGCCAGGTGCAGGAAGTAGCTGAAGGCGCGCACCACGATGATGGTGTCGTCGTCGCTCAGGCTGTTCAGCAGCCGGGCCAGTTCGGCGCGTGCCTCGAGGTCGTCGTCCCGGCGGAAGCGCACGCACAGCTGGCGCACGTTCTCGATCAGGTCGAACATGCGGCTGCCTTCCTGCTCGCGCACCGTGTCGCCGAGCATGCGGCCGAGCAGGCGGATGTCGTCGAACAGCGGCTGGTCCTTGTCGAGCGCCGCGCGCTCGTGCACTGCAACCGGTGTCTGGGCCTGTTGATTCACTGGCAATTCCTCGGGAAGGTCGATCGGAGTGTCGTCGTGCGGCCGGCCTGCGCTGGCCGGCGGAACGCCGCTGCTTGCATGGCGTGTGCGGGATCCGAGCACCGCTGCGCGGCCGGGCGGAACACGCGCCGGCGGGGGCTGCTAGAATCCAAGCCGTTTCGCGCGCCTGCCTGCGGGCCACCGGCCCGGCCGGCGCGCGGTGTGCCCACCTCACGCATCGATTCCACATGGACTATCCGGCCGGACTGGCAGACGTGTTGGCGATGGATCCTCCGGATTCCGCCCCGCAACATGAAACGGGAGCTTACCCGAACCCCGGACGCATCGTGATCGCCTCGCGCGAGTCCCGTCTGGCCATGTGGCAGGCGGAACACGTGCGTGACAGGCTGTCCGCGCTGTACCCGTCCGCCCGGGTGGAAATCCTCGGCATGACGACGCGCGGCGACCAGATTCTCGACCGTCCGCTGGCCAAGGTCGGCGGCAAGGGGCTGTTCGTCAAGGAGCTGGAAACCGCGCTGCTCGAAGGCCGTGCCGATCTGGCCGTGCATTCGATGAAGGACGTGCCGATGAACCTGGGCGAGGAATTCGCGCTGGTCGCCACGCTCGAGCGCGAAGTGCCGCAGGACGCCTTTGTGTCCTCGCGCTACGCCAGTCTCGACGAACTGCCGCCGGGCGCCGTGGTCGGCACTTCCAGCCTGCGTCGCGAGGCGCAGCTGCGCGCGAATTTCCCCTATCTGGCGGTATCCAGCCTGCGCGGCAATCTCGACACGCGCCTGCGCAAGCTCGACGAGGGCCAGTACGACGCGATCATCCTCGCCGCCGCCGGTCTGAAGCGGCTCGGCCTCGGCGCACGCATCCGCGCGCTGCTGCCGGTCGAACTGTCGCTGCCGGCGGCCGGACAGGGTGCCCTGGGCATCGAGGCGCTGGCGTCGCGGCCGGAAGTGAAAGCCTGGCTGCTGCCGCTGGTCTGTCCGCAGTCGCAGGCCTGCGTGCGTGCCGAACGTGCGGTGTCCCGCGCACTGGCCGGTTCGTGCGAAGTGCCGCTGGCGGCCTACTGCGTGATCGATGGCGGCGAACTGTGGCTGCGCGCCCGTGTCGCACTGCCCGATGGCTCGCGCATCGCGTCGGCCGAGGTGCGTGGCAGCGTCGCGCAGCCCGACGCGCTGGCGGCCGAGTGCGTGCAGGCTCTGCTGGAAGACGGTGCGCAGGCCATACTCGACGATCTGGGCACTCGATGACCCAGCCCGGCCCGCTGAGCGGGCGTTGCGTGCTGGTCACCCGCCCGCGTGCGCAGGCCGCCATCCTGAGCGACGCGATACGCGCTGCCGGCGGTGAAGCGATGCTGTGTCCGCTGATCGACATCGAGGCGCTGGCCGATACACGTGAAGTGGCCGAAGCATCGGATCTGCTCGATCGCGCGGCGCTGGCGATCTTCGTCAGCGCCAATGCGGTACAGCACGCGCTCGACGTCATCCTCACACTGCGTGCCTGGCCAGCGGCACTGCCAGCGGCCACGGTGGGCGAACAGTCGGCGCAGGCATTGCGCGCACGTGGCATGCATCGCATCATCGTGCCGCACGGACGTTCCGATTCGGAAGCGCTGCTGGCGCTGCCCGAACTGTCGGCGGATGCTCTGCGCGGGCGCACCGTCATCGTGTTCCGCGGCGACGGTGGTCGTGAGCTGCTGGGCGACACGCTGCGCGAGCGCGGTGCCGACGTGATCCACGTGACCTGCTACCGTCGACTGCCGCCGGGTGAAGGCGCGGCTGCGCTGTGTCCTGCGGTGATGGCGGGGCGGCTGCATGCACTGACCATCACCTCGTCCGAGGCGGTGCGCAACCTGACGCAGCTGGTCGGCCCGGAATGTCTGGCGCGGCTGCGCGAACTGCCGCTGTTCGTGCCGCATGCACGCATCGCGGAGCAGGCGCGGCAACAGGGTTTCTCGCAGGTGATCGAAACCGCGCCGGCCGATGCCGGCCTGATGGCCGGACTCATCAACCATTTTTCGCAGCCTCCGAATGACCAGGCCCGACTGACATGACCGATCCGATAGAAAACTCCACGTCGCCGACGCCCGCCTCATCCGTGTTGTCAGCACCGGCTGCAGATGCACGACCGGCGGTCCGGACCGCGTTGCCGAGCTGGCTTGTCCCGCTGGGCGTACTGCTCCTGCTGGCGTTCGGTGTGGCCGGATTCCTGATGGTGCAGCGCATGCATGCGCTGGAGGATGAGCTGCACCGGCGCGTCCGCGTGGTCGGCGAACAGGCGGCCGAGGCGACGCGCGCCAGCGAACAGGAAGCGGCCGGCATCGCCAGCTACGGTACGCGGCTGGGCAATCAGGAAGCCCAGCTGGCGGAGCTGCGTGCGCGCATCGAGGCCTACGAATATCTGGCCGACGATCTGGTACGCAGCTACGACGAGCGGGTGCTGGCCGAAGTGGAGCATGCGCTGGTGCTGGGTCAGCAGCAGCTGCAGCTGGCCGGTGACGCCAAGCTCGCGCTCAGCGCGCTGTCGGGTGCCGAGGCGCAACTGGCGCGCGCCGATACCGGGCGCTACCTGTCGCTGCGCCGGGCCATGGCGAACGACATGGAACGTCTGCGCCGGGCGCCGATGGCCGACCTGGCCGGGCAGGCGCTGCGCATCGACACGCTGCTGGCGGCGATCGACAGCCTGCCGCTGGCGTTCGAACGTTCGCCCGGCAAGCCCGCTCCGGCCGAAAGCCGTGAACAGGCCAGCCTGACGCTGCCGGAACGCCTCGTGCGCGATGTGTGGGACGAGGTGCGCGCACTGGTGCGCATCGAGCGCCTGGACCGTCCGGACCCGGCGCTGCTGGCGCCGGCCAGCAGCTTTTTCCTGCGCGAAAACCTGAAGCTGCGCCTGGTCAATGCACGCATCGCACTGCTGCAGCGCAATGGCGCGATCTGGCGCGAGGACACGAGGCTGGCCCGCGAATGGGTGGAGCGCTATTTCGACGGCAACGCGCGGCAGACCGAAAACGTCCTGCTGACGCTGCGCCAGCTGGCGTCGGTCGATCCCGGCGAGCCGCTGCCCGGTCTGAGCGAGTCGATGAGCGCGCTGGCCCAGCTGAAGCAGGCGCGCCAGCGCGTGCCGACAGTACGCGAGGGAGCACGCTGATGGTGCGCCTTCTGCTCTGGCTGCTCGGTCTGTGCGCACTGGCCGTCGGTCTGGTGATCGCGGCGCGCCACAACGACGGTTTCGTGCTGCTGCAGTGGTCGCCGTGGCGGGTCGAGATGTCGCTCAACCTGTTCATCGTGACTTTCCTGCTCGGGGTGGCGGTGCTGTACAGCCTGTTCCACCTGATGGATGGCCTGCTGCGCATGCCGGCACGGGCGCAGGGCTATCGTGCCCGCCAGCGTCGTCGTCGCGCCGTGATGGCGCTGCGCGACGCGGCCCGGCTGTACTTCGAAGGCCGGTTCGGCCATGCCCAGCGTAGTGCGAAGGTGGCGGTCGAGGGCGGCGAGTCGCCGGGACTGGCTGCACTGATCGGTGCGCGGGCGGCTCATGCGATGCGCGAATCGGCGCATGTGGACGACTGGCTGCAGCAGGCTTCCCGCCACGACGAACTGCGCACCGCCCGTCTGATGACCGAAGCCGACATCCTGATCGACCGGCGCGACTTCGCCGAGGCGCTGCAGCGTATCGACGCGCTGCAGTCCGGCGGCCAGCGTCATGTCGCGGCGCTGCGTCTGGCCATGCGTGCCCGCCGCGGGCTGGGCGACTGGGTCGGCCTGCTGCGCGTCGTGCGCCTGCTGCAGAAGCACAAGGCGCTGACGCCGGAACAGGCGGCACCGGTGCGCCGTCAGGCGCACCTGGGGGCGCTGCAGGGTATGGATGCGGCGGACCTCGATGCCTACTGGCGCAATCTGCCGTCGGCCGAGCGGGAGGATGCGCAAGTGGTGCGCGCGATGTGCGGTGCGCTGATCGCCGCCGGCCAGTCGGTGCAGGCGCGCAAGCTGATCGAGGCGCAGCTGGATCGCGCCTGGGATCCGACGCTGATCGCGCTGTATGCGCAGGGTGACGGCAGCGATGCGCTGGGCCGCATCGGCCGTGCCGAGAACTGGCTCCGTGCGCATCCGGACGACGCCGGGCTGCTGCTGGTGCTGGGGCGCCTGTGTCATGCGCAGCAGCTGTGGGGCAAGGCGCAGAGCTATCTGGAAGCGGCACTGGCGGTGCAGCCGTCGCGCGTGGTGCATGTCGAGCTGGCGCTGCTGCATGAACACCTGGAGCGCCGGGACGAGGCGCAGGCACATTTCCGCGCCGCTGCACTGATGGCGTGAGCCGCGGTGCCGACCGTTCTGCCATGATGCGGGCATTCCCGTTCCGTTCCCGTCGCCATGAACAATCCGTTTGACCAACAGGCTGCCGTCCCGGCGGCCGGTAATCCGTTTGTTCCGCCCGCGGCCAATCCGCAGCGCGAGCCCGTGCTGTTTTCGGGACGCGGTGCCGAATACTTCGGCATCTGGATCGTCAATCTCGTGCTGACGGTACTGACGCTGGGCATCTATTCGGCCTGGGCCAAGGTCCGGCGCCTGCAGTACTTCTACCGCCACACGACGCTGGGCGGCAGCGCCTTCGACTATCACGGTGACCCGCGTGCCATCCTCAAGGGCCGCGTGATCGGCTTTTTGCTGCTGCTGGCCTACAACCTGTCGTTCCAGTACTCGCCGGTGGCGGGCATCGTGGTTGCGGTGGTGCTGGCGGCAGTCATGCCGGAGCTGCTGCGCCGATCGTTGCGCTTCCGGGCGCACAACACAAGCTGGCGCGGACTGCGCTTCGCGTTCGATGGCGACACCAGGGGTGCCTATGCGGTCTTCCTGATGTGGCCGCTCATCACGGTGCTCAGCGCCTACCTGCTTGGACCGCTGTGGCATCAGCGCCTGAAGCGGTATCAGTTCGACTGCGCACGTTACGGCGATACGCGCTTTGCGATCGACGCACCGGTGGCCGCCTTCTACAAGGTGTACGGGCTGGCGCTGCTGGTCGTGCTGCTCGGCATTGCCGGCACTGTTGCGCTGCTGTGGCCGTTTGCCGCAGCCAATCCAGTGGTGTTCATGTTCCTGCCGATGCTGCTGATCGTGCTCGCCCTGTTCGTTCAGCCCTATCTGGCGGCACGCCTGCAGAATCTGGTGTGGAACCACACCCGGCTCGGTGCCCACCGCTTCGAGTCCACGGTCAGCGCCCGCCGGCTCTATCTGATCACGCTGACCAATCTGCTGGGCATCGTGTGCACGCTGGGCCTGTTCATGCCCTTCGCGCAGATACGCGTGTCGCGCTACCGGCTTGGCTGCGTGACCCTGCTGTGCGCCGGGGCGATCGACGACTTCGTGGCTGGCCAGTCGGCCGATGCCGCAGCGACCGGTGAAGGGGCGGCCGACCTGTTCGATGTCGATATCGCACTCTGATCCGGCGCCGTCGGTCGCGGCGCTCTATTTCGATGGCCGCAGCGCCCGCGCCCATCCGGTGACGCTGACGCTGCA
Organism: Betaproteobacteria bacterium; assembly: GCA_020621405.1. Classification (GTDB taxonomy): domain Bacteria; phylum Pseudomonadota; class Gammaproteobacteria; order Burkholderiales; family Rhodocyclaceae; genus Methyloversatilis. The sequence goes on along the minus strand of JAHRYN010000002.1, from coordinate 220,183 downwards.
CGGACACGACCTGCATCTGGATGGCGCCGGCCTGTCGCGCATCGACGCACTGCCTGCGGTTCGCCTGTCCGAGCCGATGGGGCAGGCGGCCCGGATCATCACCTTCGCCGACGGCGCGCACGTCGAGGTGCGCGACCATGCGGCACTTGCCGTGCTTCTCGCGGCGAGCGGGCAGCGGGACAGTACGATCGTGCGTTGGTCATTCCAGCCGCGCGCGGTACTCGCACTGCTGGCCGGACTGCTGTGCGCACTCTGGTTCGCCTGGCAATTCGGCCTGCCCTGGGCCGCCCGACAGGCAGCGCCGCATGTGCCGGACGAAGTGGTGACCGCGCTGTCGCAGCAGACGCTCGCCTGGGTGGATGGTGGCGTCATGACGGCGTCGACGCTTGATGTGCAGCGTCAGCAGTCGTTGCGCAGCGCGCTCGATGCCGCCGCCCGCGTCGATGGGCAGTCGCTGACGCATGCGCTGATGTTCAGATCAGGCGGTGCGATGGGAGCGAATGCGTTCGCACTGCCCGACGGGACGCTGATCGTGACCGACCAGCTGGTCGCGCTGGCCGGCAATGACGATGAGGTGCTGGCCGTGTTGCTGCACGAACTCGGGCATGCGCGCAGCCGGCATGGCACGCGCATGCTGCTGCAGGGATCGGTGTCGGCACTCTTCATGGCCTGGTATCTCGGCGATGTCAGCTCGCTGCTGGCCATGGCGCCGACTGCGCTCATCCAGGCCGGCTATTCGCGCGACATGGAGCGCGAGGCGGATGACTTCGCGGCCCGCATGCTGCGTCGCCAGGGGCTGTCGCCGGCGCTGCTGGCCGACATGCTGGAAAAGCTAGCCGCCGCGCATGACAAGGACGCTCATTCCCCGGATAGTCTGCCGGCATGGTTGTCCAGTCATCCGGATACCGCAGAGCGCATCGCGCGTCTGCGCAACGGAGACTTCATGCTCAATTGACCTTGGTCAACGTGGGGTTTTATCGCTTTTGGGATACTGACCGCCAGACAAATACGGTTTTTAGTGCTCTGGAGCGAATCAAAATGAAGGCAATCAAACTGGTGGGTATCGCAGCGCTGGCCGCTGTTTCGGGGCTCGCGCAAGCAGCGGAGGAAGGCAACTGGATGGTGCGCGCACGCGCGATCTACATGCATCCGGACAACGATAATTCGGGCGGTCTGAAACTGCCGATGGATGTCGAAGCCGACAACAAGATTATCCCCGAAATCGACATCACCTATTTTTTCACGCCGAACATCGCCACCGAACTGATCCTGACCTATCCGCAGAAGCATGACGTGACGCTGGGTGGTACCGAAATCGGCACTGTCAGCCATCTGCCGCCGACGCTGATGCTGCAGTACCACTTCCTGCCGACCGGCACCATCCGTCCGTACGCCGGCCTGGGTCTGAACTACACGCGCTTCTCGAGCCCGCACCTCGATGCCGGCCGCGCGCTGGGCGGCAACATCCCGCTGCGTGTCGATCACAGCAGCTTCGGCTGGGCCGCACAGGTTGGTGCCGACGTGCAGATCGCGCCGAAGTGGTTCTTCAACGTCGATCTGAAGTACGTGGCGATCGACGCGGACATCTACATCAAGGGCGGCCCGAAGGTCACCTCGCTGGACGTCAATCCTTGGCTGTTCGCAGTCGGTATCGGCTACCGCTTCTGAGTTAGCGCGGGTTCGCCGGTTCAGGGCCACAAGCCTGAAGGCCGGCGGGCACGCCATGTTTCTTCCTGCAGTCCCGGTTCGGGCACCCTTGTGGTGCCCATTTTTTTTGCCCGTGCAGGGTGGCAGGTCCGGGGGGCGTGGGGCGTACGTGTCTGGCCGCTTCACGTAGCCGATCGATTCTGCAGACGCGAAAGATGTGCTTCGCGAAAGCCCCAGGTTTGACGGAGGCTGGCTTTGCACAGCCAGCCCGTTCCGCAGGCGCGAAGCAGTGCTTCGCGCAACCCCTGCTTCACCCCCTGCTATACGATCCAGTCGCGTATCGGCAGGAAGTCGCTGTACAGCTTCGCTTCCGGCGACCCTGCCTCGGGGTGCCAGTCGTAGCGCCACTTCACGACCGGTGGCATCGACATCAGGATGGATTCGGTGCGTCCGCCCGACTGCAGGCCGAACAGCGTGCCGCGGTCGAACACCAGATTGAATTCGACATAGCGGCCGCGCCTGAACGCCTGGAAGTCGCGTTCGCGTTCGCCGTAGGGCAGATTGCGGCGACGTTCGACGATGGGCAGGTAGGCGTTGAGGAAGGCGTCGCCGACGGCGCGCGTCAGCGCGAACGCATCGTTGAAGCTGATTTCGCCCTCGGCGCCGAGGTCGTCGAAGAACACGCCGCCTATGCCTCGTGCCTCGCCGCGGTGCTTCAGGTAAAAGTATTCGTCGCACCATTTCTTGTAGCGCGCGTGTGTGTCGGCGCCGAATGGCGCCAGCGCGTCGCGGCAGGTGCGGTGGAAGTGCGCCGCGTCCTCCTCGAAGCCGTAGTAGGGCGTCAGGTCCATGCCGCCGCCGAACCACGACACCGCTTCGCCGGACGGCGGCTGTGCGGTGAAGAAGCGCACGTTCAGGTGCACCGTGGGTACGTAGGGGTTGCGCGGATGCAGTACCAGCGACACGCCCATCGCCTCGAACGAGGCGCCGGCCAGATCGGCGCGGTGGGCGGAGGCTGACGGCGGCAGCCGATCGCCGCGCACGTGCGAGAAATTGCAGCCGCCGCGTTCGAACAGATTGCCTTCCTCGACCAGTCGCGTGCGACCGTCGCCCTGCAGGCGTTCTTCCGGGCCGCGCACCCAGGCGTCGGTGATGAAGGGCTTGCCATCGGCTGCCTGCAGGCCGTCGATGATGCGATCCTGGAGATCCAGCAACCAGGCGCGGACGGTTTCGGCGCGGCTGCTCATCGCCGTGCCGCCCGGAAACCGATGTCGCGGCGGAACTGCGCGCCATCGAAATGGATCTGGTCGCACAGCGTGTAGGCCGCCCGCTGCGCCAGCTTCACGGTGTCGCCGAGTGCGGTGACGCACAGCACGCGACCGCCGTTGGTGATGGACTGGCCATCACGTTGGGTCGTGCCGGCGTGGAAGACATGGCTTTCGGCGGTCGGAGCGGGCAGGCCGGTGATCGCATCGCCCTTGCGTGGCGCTTCCGGGTAGCCGGCCGAGGCCATCACGACGCCGAGCGCGACGCGGCGGTCCCAGTCGGTGGTCGCTTCCGACAGCCGGCATTCGAGCGCGGCTTCCATCAGGCTGACCAGATCGGTCTTCAGCCGCATCATGATGGGCTGGGTTTCCGGGTCGCCCATGCGGCAGTTGAATTCGAGCACCTTGATGTCGCCGTCCGGCGAAATCATCAGGCCGGCGTACAGGAAACCGGTGAAGGGCAGGCCGTCGAGCGCCATGCCGGTGAGCACGGGCTGAATCACCTCGCGCATCACGCGGGCATGGATTTCCGGCGTGACGACCGGCGCCGGCGAGTAGGCACCCATGCCGCCGGTGTTCGGGCCGGCATCGCCGTCGAGCAGGCGCTTGTGATCCTGGCTGGTGGCCATCGGCAACGCGTTCTGGCCGTCGCACATGACGATGAAGCTGGCTTCCTCGCCGACCAGGCACTCCTCGATGACGACGCGTGCGCGTCCGCTGTCGTTGTCGGCCAGCATCATGCCGATGGCGGCGTGCGCTTCGGTCAGCGTGGCGGCGACGACGACGCCCTTGCCGGCGGCGAGGCCGTCCGCCTTGATGACGATGGGCGCACCCTTCTCGTCGACATAGGCGTGGGCGGCGGCCGCGTCGGTGAAGGTCTGGTAGTGCGCGGTCGGGATGTTGTTCTTCACCATGAACTGCTTGGCGAAGTCCTTCGAGCTTTCGAGCTGTGCCGCCTTGCGGGTCGGGCCGAATATCTTGAGGCCACGCACGCGGAAGCAGTCGACCACGCCAGCGGCCAGCGGAGCTTCCGGTCCCACCACCGTGAACGCGATGTTCTCGTTCTCGACGAAGCTGATCAGTTCGGCGAAATCCGTGATCGGCAGGTTTTCCAGGCCGGGTTCCAGCGCGGTGCCGGCATTGCCGGGCGCGACATAGACCTTGTGCACGCGCGGGCTTTGCGAGAGCTTCCAGGCGATTGCGTGCTCACGCCCGCCTGAACCGATGACCAGCAGCTTCATGATGCGTCCTTCTTCAATACGTATGCCGACCTGCGGCCGGAAATCGTGGCGTGTCTGTTTTCCGCGCCGCGCCGCCCGCCGGGCCGCCCCAAGGGCGGCGCTACCCCCTCGGGGGGCAGCGAACGCAGTGAGCGTGGGGGCATTCAGCTCAGTGCCGGAAGTGGCGCGTGCCCGTGAACACCATGGCCAGACCGTGCTCGTCGGCGGCCGCGATCACTTCCTCGTCACGCATGCTGCCACCCGGCTGGATGATGGCCTTGGCACCGGCTTCGGCCAGCACGTCGATGCCGTCGCGGAACGGGAAGAAGGCGTCGGACGCCACCACCGATCCGGCGATGGTCAGCCCGGCATTCTCCGCCTTGATCCGTGCAATGCGTGTCGAGTCAACGCGGCTCATCTGTCCGGCGCCGACACCGACCGTCACGCCATCGCGGCAATACACGATGGCATTCGACTTCACGTACATGGCAACCCGCCAGGCGAAGGTGAGGTCGGTCATCTGCTGCGCGGTCGGCGCGAGCCTGGTCACCACCTTCAGACGTCCTTCGAGCGATTCCGGTTCATCGGAAGTCTGGATCAGCAGGCCGGAACCGACGCGCTTGGTGTCGTGCGAATTGCGGCCGCGCGCCCAGGCTGTGGCGCCCTTCGGATCGACGCCGTCGAGCGGGATTTCCAGCACGCGCACATTGACCTTGGTCGCCAGTACCTTCAGCGCTGCCGGCTCGAAGGCCGGGGCCATCAGCACCTCGACGAACTGGCCGCTGACCGCTTCGGCGGTGGCGGCGTCAACCGGACGGTTGAACGCGATGATGCCGCCGAAGGCCGAGGTCGGATCGGTGGCGAAGGCCTTGCGGTAGGCTTCCAGCGTGGTCGTGCCGAGCGCCACGCCACAGGGATTGGCGTGCTTGACGATGACGCAGGCGCCGGTGTCGAAGCTCTTGACGCATTCCCAGGCGGCGTCGCTGTCGGCGATGTTGTTGTACGACAGTTCCTTGCCCTGCAGCTGCTTCGCGCTGACCAGCGAGCCCGGCGCCGGGTACAGGTCACGGTAGAAGGCGGCGCGCTGGTGCGGATTCTCGCCGTAGCGCAGATCCTGCACCTTGACGAAGCGGCCGTTGGACTGCGCCGGGAATTCGCTGCGCGTGCCGTCGGCGTTCAGAGACGAAAGGTAGTCGCTGATCGCGCCGTCGTAGTTCGAAATGCGGTTGAATGCGGCGACCGACAGCGCGAAGCGCGTGGCGTCGGACAGCGCGCCGGAAGCGCGCAGTTCGTCCAGCACCGCAGCGTACTGCGATGCATCGGTCAGCACGCCGACGCCGCGCCAGTTCTTGGCGGCGGAACGCACCATCGCCGGACCGCCGATGTCGATGTTCTCGATCGCGTCCTCCAGCGTGCAGCCGGCCTTGGCGACGGTCGCTTCGAACGGATACAGGTTGACGATCAGCAGGTCGATCACCGGGATGTCGTGCTCGCGCAGCGCCTGCATGTGCGCATCGACCTCGCGGCGCGCCAGCAGGCCGCCGTGGATGCGCGGGTGCAGCGTCTTGACGCGGCCGTCGAGCATTTCCGGAAAGCCGGTGTGGTCGGCCACTTCGGTGACCTTGAGGCCGGCCTTGGCCAGAAGCGATGCGGTGCCGCCGGTGGACAGCAACTCGATGCCGAGCCCGGACAGGGCGGTGGCGAATTCGACGATGCCGGTCTTGTCGGACACGCTGATCAGTGCGCGCTGTATGTTCATGCGAGTTTCCCCAGGGGAGGGTGGTCGAAAGTAGGGTGTGGACACGCCGTCGGGCGCGCCCTAGATCATTCCGTGGTCGGTCAGCTTGCGCCGCAGGGTATTGCGGTTCATGCCCAGCATGTCGGCTGCGCGCGTCTGGTTGCCTTCGGCTTCGCGCATGACGACCTCCAGCATCGGGCGTTCCATCTGCCGGAGGACCATGTCATAAATCCCGCTCGCCGCCTCGCCATCCAGATCCCGGAAATAGCGTTCCAGCGAGTGCCTGATGCACTCGGCGATGTCACTGCGTCCGCTCATGGCGGCCTCTCCCTGATGGTCCGGCTGCGCAGTCGCCTCTGCGGGCGATCAGGCAGCCAGCTCCTGCGCGTGTTCTTCCGAAGCGTCCGGCTCGTAAGCGAGCCTGTCATTGTCGGCCGCCATGCGGCCGAAGAATTCGTCGATCGCGGCCAGCTGCCGGTCGGTGCCTTCGAGCTGGTTCATCGCGTGGCGGAACGATGCCGAGCCGACCAGCCCCTTGGTGTACCAGGAGATGTGCTTGCGTGCGATGCGCACGCCGGACTCCACGCCGTAGAAGCCATACAGGTCTTCGATGTGCTCGCGGCACACGCGGTGTATTTCCGATACCTCGGGCGGTGCCAGCAGTTCGCCGGTGGCCAGGAAGTGCTCGATCTCGCGGAAGATCCACGGCCGGCCCTGTGCGGCACGGCCCACCATGACGCCGTCGGCACCGCTGAGGGTCAGCACGTCGCGCGCCTTCTGCGGTGTCGTGATGTCGCCGTTGGCGATCACCGGAATGCCCACGGCTGCCTTGACGGCGCGGATGGTGTCGTATTCGGCGTGACCGGTGTATTGGTCGGCACGCGTGCGGCCATGGATCGCCAGCGCGCGGATGCCGCACTGTTCGGCCACGCGCGCCAGTGCCGGAGCGTTGCGGTTGTCGCGGTTCCAGCCGGTACGCATCTTCAGCGTGACCGGCGTGCCGGGCACGGCATTGACCACCGCCTCGAGAATGCGCTCGACCAGCGGTTCGTCCTGCATCAGTGCCGAGCCGGCCATCACGTTGCAGATCTTCTTCGCCGGGCAACCCATGTTGATGTCGATGATCTGTGCGCCGCGATCCACGTTGTGGCGGGCTGCGTCGGCCATCATCTTCGGGTCGGCGCCGGCGATCTGCACCGAAATCGGTGCCACCTCACCCGCGTGGTTGGCGCGTCGCTGCGTCTTGGCGCTGCCATAGAGCAGCGAATTGGAGGTGACCATCTCGGACACGGCCAGCCCGGCGCCCAGCTTCTTGCAGAGCTGGCGGAACGGCCGGTCGGTCACACCCGCCATGGGGGCGACAAAGAGGTTGTTGCGCAGGTTGAAGCCGACGAACTGCATGGGCGTGACGGATGGGTGCAATCTGGACAGGGGCGCGATTCTACCCCGATGCGCTGCCGTGGCGAAGCGCGGCGACGCAGGCAGCGCTCATCGCGTCACGGCCAGCCGCGGGCGCCGAACATCATGCGCCGTCCGATGAAGCGGCGGGCCGGCGGACAGGCGTCGAGCAGCGCCAGCGCCGCGCCGCGTGCATGGCCGGCGACCGCGCCCAGCGCGGGGTTGCCGGCGCCGATGCCGAACACTCTGACCAGCGTGTCGGTGAAGCCACCGGTGGCGACGCGGTCGGTCCGGCGCAACTGCGCGTAGCGCTGCAGCGCCGTGTCGATGTCGCCTTCGCCGCGCGCCAGCGCCGGCAGCAGCACAGCGGTCAGCTGCGCGACGTCGCGCAGTGCCAGATTCAGGCCCTGACCGGCTACCGGATGCAGGGTCTGGGCGGCGTTGCCCAGCCACACCTCGCGGCCGCGCACGATTTCGGTGCGCATGCGCAGTACCAGGGGCCAGGCGCTGCGCTGCCCGATTGCAGAGAACTGAACGCGCTCGCCCATGACCGAAGCCAGTCGGTCTGCGAACTGCGCATCCGGCTCGGCCAGCAGTGCCGCGGCATCGGTATCTGCGCAGGTGTATACGACGGCGTAGTCGCGTCCGTACGGCAGCAGCGCGACCGGACCGTCCGGCGTGAAGCGTTCATAGGCGACATTGCCGTGCGGCCGCACCGGCGTGGCGAGCGCGATGATCGCCTGCTGGCCGTAGTCGCGGCTGCGCGACAGCGCCTGGTCGCCACTGATGCGGCCTTCGCACCACAGCAGCACGCGTGCCGCGATGTCGCCGCCGGCGGTCTGTACGTGCAGCTGTCCGTTCTGTTCCTGAGCGCCGGCTACCGGCGTGTCGTAGCGGACTTCCAGACCGAGCGCGCCGGCACGCTCGCCAAGTGCCCGTGCCAGCGTGCCGGCGCGTGCGACGTGGCCGAGCGCCTCCACGTCGTAGTCGAGCGCGCGCAGTTCGGTGCGGCCGAAGTGCCCGCGCTGCGATATATGTATGCGCTGGATGGGGGTGACGTCTGTCGCCGGCCAAGCCCCGAGGCCGCGCAGGATGTCGCGCGAACCGGCCGACAGCGCGATCACCCGGGCGTCGTCCAGCGCACGCCCTGCCGGGCCTGCGTCGGCGACCAGCACCTTCACCCCGGCGGCACGCAGTGCGCAGCCGGCAGCCAGCCCGACCGGGCCGCCGCCGACGATCAGTGCGTCGACCTCGGTCACGGCAGTCATGTGCGTGCCTCGGCCATCACGGCTTCGATGTCGGCCACGGTCTTCGGCGTGTTCACGGTGTAGATGTCGCAGCCGTCGGCCGTGACCAGCACATCGTCCTCGATGCGGATGCCGATGTTCCAGAACGCTTCCGGCACGTCGTCGGCCGGGCGGACATAGCAGCCCGGCTCGACCGTCAGCACCATGCCGGTTTCCAGCGTGCGCCATTCCTGCCCGCCGCTGCGTGCGCGGTATTCGCCGGCGTCGTGCACGTCCATGCCCAGCCAGTGGCCGGTACGGTGCATGTAGAAGCGCTTGTACGTGCCCTGTTCGATCACGCTGTCGACGCTGCCGGCGAGCATCTTCAGGTCGACGAAACCCTGTGCCAGCACGCGGACTGCGGCGTCGTGGTAGTCGATGAAGTGCGCGCCCGGACGCACCATGGCGAAGGCGGCGTCCTGCGCTGCCAGCACCAGCTGGTACAGGTCGCGCTGGGCGGTGCTGAAACGGCCGTTGACCGGCCAGGCACGCGTGACGTCGGAGGCGTAGCCGCCCAGTTCGCAGCCGGCATCGATCAGCAGCAGGTCGCCGTCGCGCAGCGGCGCGTCGTTGGACACGTAGTGCAGTACGCAGGCGTTGGCGCCGCCGGCGACGATGGAGCCGTAGGCCGGCGCCTCCGAACCGGAGCGGCGGAATTCGTGGATCAGCTCCGCTTCGATCTCGTATTCCATCGCGCCGGGACGGGTCGCACGCATCGCGCGCCGGTGCGCCCGGGCGGAAATGTCGGCGGCGCGGCGCATCAACGACTGTTCGTGCGCGTCCTTGATCAGCCGCATGTCGTCCAGCGGCTGGCGGATGTCGAACAGTCCGGACGGCGCGAAGCGGCCGGCGCGGGCCTGTGCCCGTACGGCGTTGAGTGCGGCCATCATGCGGCCGTCCCAGGCCGGGTCTTCACCGATCACGTAGTGCAGTGCCGGCTGGTCGGCGATCAGTTCGGGCAGCTTGGCGTCGAGTTCGGCGCAGGTGAAGGCTTCGTCGAAGCCGAACTTCTCGCGCGCGGCGTCGGGGCCGAAGCGCCAGCCGTCCCAGATTTCCCGCTCTTCGTTCTTTTCGCGGCAGAACAGGATGCTGCGCGGCGTGTCGCCGGCCACCAGCACCAGCACCGCCTCCGGCTCGGTGAAGCCGGTCAGGTAATAGAAGTAGCTGTCGTGACGGTAACCGTAGTGCGTGTCGCGGTTGCGCAGGCGCTCGGGGGCGGTGGCGATGACGGCCACGCCGCTGCCCATGCGTTCGATCAGGCGGGCACGGCGTTCTGAATAGGGTTGCATGTCGGATTCCGGCTTTCGTTCAGGACGGGAGTTTAGGGCCTCGGACGCAAGTCTGACTCCAATCGCGACATCGCCGTTCCGATGCCTGAAATGTTCTGTTGCATCCTCGCCTGTGCTGGCTTAAGTCCCCGTTAATGTTGGCCCGCCAGCATGCACCTGTCCAAAAGGAGGCATGCGATGACGCAGAGCGCAGCACTGATAGCACTGGCAGAAAAACGGAACGCCCGCGGCGAAGGCGTGTATGCGCGCATGCCGGGCGCCTTGCTGGCTGCTGGCGCCGGTTTGCCTGCGCTCGAAGTGGTCGGCTGCGGCCATCCGGAGCGCGCATCGCTGGAACGCTTCATCGCCAGCTGCTTCCTGCGCGGCTACGGCGCGGTGATCACGCACTTCGCCGATACGCTGCTCGGGCTGCGCGGTGCCGACGGCGAGTGGCTCGCGGCGCTTGGCTACAGCCTGCCGGCGCACAGGGAAACCTTCATCGAACAGTATCTCGACGCGCCGCTGGAGCGGGCGGTAGCCGAGGCGCTGGGTGAGCGCGTCGAGCGCGCAACGGTGGCTGAAGTCGGCAATATGGCGGCCACCTCGCCCGGGATGGGGCGTCTGCTGATTGCGCTGGCCACCCGCCATCTGCACGAAACCGGTTTCGAATTCGTCGTGTTCACGGCCACCCGCGCGCTGTCTAATTCCTTCTCCCGCCTGGGCCTGCGGCCATTTCCGGTGGCCCCGGCCGATCCGGCGCGGCTGCGCGACGGCGACGGAAACTGGGGCAGCTACTACCACCACAATCCGGTGGTGATGGCCGGACGCATCGCCAACGGCCTGCCGAAGATGGACGAGGAAGCCGCCTGAACGTGTCGCCGATGCTGATCGATTCGCACCGAAGCTTCGACGCGGCGGCCATCGCCGTCCGGGTGCAGGCCATGGCCGCGCGCGTGCGCGCCACCGGGGCGACGGTGGTCGCGCTGCTGGCCGACAACGGCATCGACTGGCTGGTGGCCGACCGTGCCGTTCAGTCATGCGGTCGCGTGCTGCTGCCGCTGCCGACCTTCTTCACCGATGCGCAGTGCCGGCATGCGCTGGACGCCGCCGGCGCCGGTGCGCTGCTGAGCGATGACGGTTCGCGTGCCGCCAGACTCGGCTTTTCCGCCTTGCCCGACGGTCCGGCTCCGGAGTTGACGGGCACGTTGTCGATGCATGTGCGGGCCAGCGTGCAACCGGCGGTACTGCCGGAAGCCACCTGCAAGATCACCTTCACGTCGGGCACCACGGGGCAGCCGAAAGGTGTGTGCCTGAGCGCTTCGCAGCTGGCCGCCGTCACCGGCTCGCTGGTCGCCGTCGGACAGGCGCTGGGCATCGGCCGGCACCTGTGCATGCTGCCGCTGGCCGTGCTGCTGGAAAACGTCGCCGGTGCCGATGCGGCCTGGCTGGCTGGCGTGCAGTGCATCGTGCCGCCGCTGAACGAAGTCGGACTGAGCGGATCCAGCCAGTTCGACGTGCGCGCCGCGCTGGCTGCGTTGCACCGCTGGCGGCCGGAAAGCATCATCCTTTTGCCGCAGATGCTGACCGCGCTGGTGGTCGCCGCCGAGGCGGGGGCGACGGTTCCGCCCGGACTGAAGCTGGTGGCGGTCGGTGGTGCGCGCGTCTCGGCCGACCTGATTGCGCGTGCAAGGGCGCTCGGCATTCCGGCCTGCGAGGGTTACGGCCTGTCGGAAGCGGGGTCAGTGGTGGCGCTTAATCTGCCAAGCGATCCACCCGGCGCCGTCGGTCGCGTGCTGCCCCATCTGCGTGTCGAAGTGGCGGGCGACGGCGAAATACTGCTGCACGGAATCCGGCTGCCCGGCTATCTGGGTGCGCCGGCACCGGACGCGGGGCCGCTGCACACCGGTGACCTCGGTCACATCGATGGCGACGGCCGTCTGCACGTCACCGGCCGCATCAAGCACCAGATCATCACCGGCTTCGGCCGCAACGTGGCACCGGAGTGGCCCGAAGCCGAACTGCTGGCATCGCCTGCGGTGGCACAGGTGGTGGTGTTCGGCGAGGCCCGGCCGGGCCTGTCCGCGGTCATCGTGCCGCGCGGACCGCTTGCCGATGACGCGCTGGATGCAGCGGTACAGGCGGCGAACCGGCGGCTGCCCGACTATGCCCGCATCGGCCACTGGCTGCGTGCCGATCAGCCCTTCACTGCCGCCAGCGGCCTGGCGACCGACAACGGGCGCATCCGGCGTGATGCCGTGTGGGCCGTGTACGGCGAGCGGCTCGACCAGATATATGCCTCCACCAACGGAGAACCCGAACATGTCCTTCTTTGAACGGCTGCAGCGCGAAACCGCTGCAGAGCGCGCCCACCTGCTGTCGGCGCCCATCATCCACGACGCGATGGCGGGGCGGGTGACGCTGGACCAGTACCGCGCCTTCCTCACGCAGGCCTTTCATCACGTGCGCCATACGGTGCCGCTGCTGATGTCCTGCGGCGGGCGTCTGCCGGCGCATCACGAGCCGCTGCGCCACGCGATCGCCGAGTACATCGAAGAGGAAATCGGCCACGAGGAATGGATACTCGACGACATTGCCGCGTGCGGCGGCGACCGCGAGGCGGTCCGTGCGTCGGCTCCGGGACTTGAGGCGGAGCTGATGGTGGCTTTCGCCTACGACTGGATCGCACGCAAGAACCCGGTCGGTTTCTTCGGCATGGTGCATGTACTCGAGGGCACCAGCGTGTCGATCGCCACCGCAGCCGCCGGGAGCATCGCGCAGGCGTTGAAGCTGCCGCCGGCGGCCTTCAGCTACCTGACGTCGCACGGCACGCTCGATCAGGAACATGTGCGCCTGTTCGCTCTTCTGATGGACGGTCTTGACGACGAGGAAGACCGTCTGGCGGTGATTCATGTGGCGCGGGTGATGTACCGGCTGTACGGCGATCTGTTCCGTGCGCTGCCTGCCTGCGGCGAGGCGCTCGCAGCATGAAGGCGGATCTGGGGGTGGTACTGACCGGCGCGACCGGAGGCATCGGTGCGGCGATCGCACGCGCGCTGGCGCCGCGCAGCCGGGCGATGCTGCTGGTCGGGCGGGACGCCGACAGGCTTGCCGCCCTGGCGGGCGAACTCGCGCGACAGTGCCCGGCGCTCGAACTGCGCACCGTGCCGGCCGACCTGAACAGCAGCGACGGACGGGCCGCGGTCGTCGCTGCGGCCGAAACGCTGCCGGGTGGCGCGAACCTGCTGGTCAACAATGCCGGCGTCGGCGAACTGAGCTGGTTTTCCGACCAGAGCGATGCTGCTATCGAGCGCATCGTTCACACCAATCTGCTGGCACCGATGCTGCTGGTGCGCGCGCTGCTGCCGCTGCTGCTGCGGCCGGTCCACGCGCGCATCGTCAACGTCGGCTCCATCCTCGGCGACATCGGCCACCCGGGCAGCGTCGCCTACTGTGCGAGCAAGTTCGCTTTGCGCGGCTTCACCGAAGCGCTGCGCCGGGAACTGGCGGGTGGCACGCTGAAGGTGCAGTATCTGGCGCCCCGTGCCACGCGCACCCCGCTCAACAGCCCGGCCCAGGTTGCGTTGAACGCCGAACTGGGGGTTGCCAGCGATGAGCCGGCAGTGGTCGCACAGGCCCTGCTCGATCTTCTCGACGGCCGCCGCTCGGAACGCCACATCGGATGGCCGGAAAGGCTGTTCGTCCGCATCAATCGCATGCTGCCGTCGCTGGTGGATTCAAGCCTGCTGCGACAGCTGCCCGTCATCCGTCGTCATGCACAAAAAGGAGTGAGAAAGTGAATGCATTCATCCGTGGTTCGTTGGCGCTGTTTGCCATCCTGACGCTGTCACCGGCATGGGCCGGGCTGGACGAGTCGATTGCCCGCCTGCAGTCGGAGTGGGAGCAGATCAAGTACAAGCAGCCGGCCGACAAGCAGGAGAAGGCCTATGAGGAACTGACCAAGGAAGCGATCGCCGTTCGTGCCGAAAATCCGGATCGTCCGGAAGCCGATATCTGGTACGGCATCATCGTGGCCAGCCATGCCGGCGCCAAGGGCGGGCTGGGCGCGCTGTCGCTGGCGAAGGACGCGAAAGCCGTGCTGGAGAAGGCGATGACGCGCAATCCCGACGTGCTCGGCGGTTCGGCCTATGTCACGCTCGCCTCTCTGTACTATCAGGTGCCCGGCTGGCCGATCGGCTTCGGCGACAAGGACAAGGCGCGCGATCTGCTGAATCGTGCCCTGACGCTGAATCCGCGCGGCATCGACAGCAATTTCTTCATGGGTGATTTCCTCTATCGCACCGGTGAGTACGAAAAGGCCAAGGCGTCGCTGGAGCTTGCGCTGCAGGCGCCGCCGCGACCGACCCGTCCGCTGGCCGACGAAGGCCGCCGCAAGGAAATCGAAGTGCTGCTGGCCAAGGTCAAGGACAAGCTGAAGTAAGGGCTTTCCGGCGCACCCGTACGCCACAAGTCGGCGCGGGCGGGCGACAATGGTGGCCTGTCGTTCTGGCGGTAGCCGATGGATGAGAGTTCTTCTCGTTGAAGATGACGCGCTGCTCGGAAGCGGTATCCGGGACGCCCTGGAACAAGCCCGCTACGCGGTGGAGTGGGTGCGCGACGGTGCGCTGGCGCTGGAAGCGCTGCGCTGCGCGAATATCGATCTGGTGGTGCTCGATCTGGGGCTGCCGAAGCTCGACGGCATGGAGGTGCTGCGGCGTGCGCGCGAACTCGGTGCCGCGGTGCCGATACTCGTGCTGAGTGCGCGCGACACCACGCTGCACCGCATCGGCGGGCTCGATGCCGGTGCCGACGACTACATGGCCAAACCTTTCGATGTAGACGAATTGCTGGCCCGGCTGCGTGCGCTCGAGCGTCGCGCGCGCGGCGCCACCGTCAATCTCATCCGCTATGGCGCCATCGAACTCGACACGTCGGCGCTGGCCGTCACGTTCAATGGTCAGGTGGTCGAACTGCAGCGGCGGGAGTTCATGGTGCTGCGCAAGCTGCTGGAAAACATCGGCAGCGTGATGAGCCGCCAGCAGCTGGTCGACAACATCTACGGCTGGGACAGCGACCTCGAAAGCAATGCGCTCGACGTCCATATCCACAATCTGCGACGCAAGCTCTATCCGGAACTGATACGGACGGTGCGCGGCGTCGGTTACGTGATCGATCCGCTGCCGGTTGCCGCGCGGCAGGACGCCTGATGCTGCGCGGCATGTCCATCCGGGCGCTGCTGCTGGCCGGCAGTGCGCTGATATTGCTCGGTGTGCTGGGCACGGCGACCTGGCTTTCGGTCGATGCCGGACAGTACGAGGCCGACGAACTGTTCGATGCGCGCCTGGCCACTTCGGCGCGCGTGCTGGAAAGCCTGATCGCCCGGCAGGTCGAGGATGCGACCATCAGTTCGCCGCTGGTCATGTCGCTGCCGGCGCCGCTGGAAGCGGAGTCGACCGAGCACGACAAGGCCGAATCCAGCCGGCATGACCTGCCGCTGATCAATGTGCTGCGCGAGTGGGTATTCGGCCTTGACGAGGCGGAGACGCCGATCGGACACCGCTACGAGACGCGCCTGGCCTATCAGGTATGGGGCGGCGACGGCGCGGCGACCTTCCCGTTGCTGCTGGCGCGCTCCGGTTCGGCGCCGATGGCGCCATTCGCGCCGATGCGTGCGGGCTTCAGCGACCGCGAACTCGACCATGATCTGTGGCGCGTGTTCGTGCTGCAGTCCGGCGATGTATGGATACAGGTGGCCGAACGTACCGACGCGCGCCAGGAGCTGACAGCGAAGCTGGGCTGGGCGACCGGTGCGCCGATGTTGCTCGGCCTGCTGGTGGTGCTCGCGCTGACCGGTCTGCTGATCGGCTACGGTCTGGCGCCGCTGTCGGAGCTGGCGGAGCGCATCGCGGCGCGCCGGCCGCAGGACGATGCACCGCTCGTGCTGTCGCGGGTGCCGGGCGAGGTCGCGCCGGTACTGAATGCGCTCAATGCGCTGTTCGGACGGGTGCGCAGCACGCTGGAGCGTGAGCGCCGTTTCATCGACTCCGCGGCGCACGAGCTGCGTACGCCGCTGGCGGCGCTGAGCATTCACGCGCAGAACGCACGTCGCGCCGAAGACCCTGCGCAACGCGAGAAGTCACTCGACAAGGTGCTCGAAGGCGTGGCCCGGACCGTGCACCTGGCCGAGCAGATGCTCGCGCACAGCCGGGCCGGCCGCCCTGCCCAGGATGTGCGGGTGTCGTTGCGCGACGTGGTACGGGACGCGGTCATGCAGCGCCGGCCAGGGTGCGAAGCCAGCGGGCACGAACTGCGGCTCGACATCTGTTCCGATGTCTGTGCGCTGTTCGCCGATGCGACCGGCCTGTCCAGCATGGCCGGCAATCTCATCGACAACGCCCAGCGCTATGCGCCGGCGGGCAGCGCGATCGACGTGATGCTCGCTTGTGAAGAGGGCAACGCGCGGCTTGTCGTCAGCGATGCCGGGCCGGGCATTCCGGTCGACCTGCGCGAACGCGTGTTCGAACCGTACTACCGCATACCCGGCTCGCCCGGAAGCGGTGGCGGGCTCGGGCTGGCCATCGTCGCCGAAGTCGTCGAGCGGCTGCGCGGGCGCATCGTGCTGCTCGAGGGCGCGGACGGTCGCGGCACGCGCGTCGTGATATCGATTCCTCTTGCAGCGGACCTGCAGGCTGGCGAGCCGGAGCAGGCCTGATCAGCCGGCCTGTGTCCGTGCGAAGGCGTCTGCCGCGGCCAGCCTCTGCGGGGTGCCGACATCGAACCAGCGGCCGGTATGCAGTGCACCGCTGACGCGGCGCGCACGCATTGCAATGCGCAGCAGCGGGGCCAGCTTTGCCGGCGTGTCCGGGTCGAGGTCGTCGAACAGTGCCGGGTGGTAGGCGCCGATGCCGGAAAAAGTCAGGCGCGCCGGTCCCGAGTCGCCGGTCATGCCGTTTTCCAGCGTGAAGTCGCCATCGGGATTGTGCGGCGGATTCGGCACGAGCAGCAGGTGCGCCAGCAGGCCGTTGCCGTCGAGACCGGCTGCTGCACGGATCAGCGGGCGGAAATCCGCATCGCACCAGATGTCGCCATTGACGACGATGAAGGGCGCGTCACCCAGAAGTGCTGCGGCATGGGCGATGCCGCCGGCGGTCTCCAGCGCACCTTCCGGCTCGGCCGACCAGCTTATCCGGGCGCCGAACGCCGATCCGTCGCCGAGTGCCTCGACCAGCTTGTCGCCGAGATGGGCGTGGTTGATCACCAGTTCCGTGATGCCGGCGGCGACCAGCCGGTTGATGTGCCAGACGATGAGCGGCCGGCCACCTGCTTCGAGCAGCGGTTTCGGCAGGTGATCGGTCAGCGGTCTCATGCGTTCGCCGCGGCCGGCGGCGAGAATCATTGCCTTCATTGCAGTTTCCCGTTCAGAACGTGTAGCCGGCCTGGGGCGTGATGCCTTCAAGCCGATTCAGCAGCCGTGCCAGCGGCGCCAGATCGCGGTAGCGCATGGCGGTGGCACGCAGGTAGTTCATCACGCGCGGCATGTCCTTCAGGTAGCCGTCCTTGCCGTCGCGGTGGTTCAGGCGCGCGAAGATGCCCAGCACCTTCAGGTGGCGCTGCACGCCCATGAATTCGTAGTCCCGGTGGAAGTCGGCGAAATCCTGACGCACCGGCAGGCCGGCACGCCGCGCGTCCTGCCAGTAGCGGATCAGCCAGTCCAGCACCTGATCCTCTTCCCAGTCGATGTAGGCATCCTTGAACAGGCTGACCAGGTCGTAGCTGATCGGACCGTACACGGCGTCCTGGAAATCGATCACGCCGGGGTTGGGACGGGTCACCATCAGGTTCCGGCTGTGGTAGTCGCGGTGTACGTAGACCTGCGGTTCGGCCAGGTTGACGTCGAGGATGCGGTCGAACACCTCATACAGCGCGGTGGTTTCGGCTTCGGACAGTTCGGCCTTGAGGTGACGGCCGACGTACCAGACCGGGAACAGCTCCATTTCCGCCAGCAGCCGGTCGCGGTCGTATTCCGGCAGCACGCCGGGTCGGCTGGCCTTCTGGATGTCGATCAGCGCGGTGGCGGCATCGAAGTACAGGGCCGGTGCGTTTTCCGCGTCGAGCACGTCCAGATAGGTGGTGTTGCCCAGGTCGGACAGCAGCAGGAAGCCGCGTTCCACGTCCTGCGCGCGCACGGCCGGCACATGCGCGCCGGCTGCTTCGAACAGCGCCTGCACCGCCAGAAACGGTCGGCAGTCCTCCTGCGGCGGCGGGGCGTCCATCGCGATGTGTGTGCTGCCATCGGCCAGCGTGACGCGGAAATAGCGGCGGAAACTGGCGTCGGCCGAGGCGGGACTGATATCCGGGGATTGTCCGGGGAATTGCGTGCGCAGCCAGTCTGAAAGTGCGGCGAGGCGCGTGTCTTGAGCGTTCATGGGTGTTGTCCGAAGCTGCCGGGTCCCGGTGGCGGGGCGCCGTGCCATGTAAATTGTTACTGTCGCGGACCGGGAAAACGGTGGCGTTTGATAAGATGCGCGATTCTATAACGCGACTGCGTGCAGTCCGGCCGTGTTCGCCGCTGCGCGACAGCCGGTCTCCAACCGCGATCCGCCCGCTTCCAGTCCTCTCATTCGTGCTCAGGCGTTCCGTCATTCTCTATCTGGCTTGGATGTCCGGCTCTGCGCTGGCCGCCGAGGCGCTGCCGCAGCTCAAGGTCGATCCGGCGCTGGTGCCGCCATCGCGCCGGCCAGCCAAGACCGTCAAGGGGGCCGATGCGCCCGTCCAGGCGCCGCAGCCAACCGCGGAAGCTGCCGCTGCGCCCGACAGCAGCGCACCGGACGCGGCAGTCCCGGCCAGTGCCGATGTTCAGACACCGCCGGCCTCGCCGCCGGTCCCGGCTGTTGCCGCGCCGGTGCAGGCTCCGGCAGCAGTTGAGGCCGCTCCAGCGGCGGTCGTGGCTGCCCCCGTGCGCCCGCCCGCCGTCGTCCAGACGCCCAGACAGGTCGCTGCGCCTGTCGTCGCGGCGCCGGTGGAAAAGCCGGCCGATCATTTCGGCGACGCGCCTCCCGGTTCCGGCAATGAAACTTTCGCCCGCGGCCTGCCGGCGCTGAAGGTCGACAGTTCCCTGGTCAAGCAGCCGTCCGCGGTGGCCCGCAAGCCGGCTCCGGGCTCATCGCCCGGTGCTGCGCGCAGCGCGGTCGCCGCGGTCGACGTGCCGCCAGCGCGCAGCAACGAACCGTTTGCGCGTGGTCTGCCGCCGCTCAGGGTTGATCGTTCGCTGCTCGGTGCCCCGCCGGTTGCCCGTCGACGTACCGACGCGCCCGCGGTCGCCGGTGTTCCGAGAGGTGTGCCGGGCGGTCCTGCGGCGCCGGAATCCGATCTGGCTGCTGTGCCGCCCGCGTTCGAGGAGGACGATGTCTCGCTGATGATGTACGGCAGGATATCGCTGGCGCAGTTCGTGGAACGCAACCCGGACTTCGATTCGACGCTGATCGATGCCGACCAGATCAGCGGCGTGACTGACGAGACGATGCATGCCGAAGGTGCGGCCGAACTGCGCAGGCCCGGCACTACGCTGAATGCCGACGTAATCGACTATGCGATACCGGGCGACGAGCTCAACGCACGGGGTAATGTGCGGCTGGTGCGCAAGGATGACGTGATCGAAGGCCCGTCGCTGCGCTATCAGCTGAGCCGCGGCGAGGGCGTGTTCGACAAGCCGCGCTACACCCTGCGCCGCAACCTGCAGACTGGCGAGAACCTCAAGACGACGACCGGCACCGGGCAGGCGGATTCGATGGAGTTTCTCGGCGAAAGCCGCGTCCGCATGACGAATGCGACCTACTCGACCTGCGAACCGGGTAACCGCGACTGGTATGCCAAGGCCGAGACGCTGAATCTGGACTTCACGTCCGACGATGGTGGCGGCAGCAACGGCACCGTGTATTTCAAGGACGTGCCGGTGCTCTACTCGCCCTGGCTGGACTTCTCGCTGAACAACAAGCGCACGTCGGGTTTCCTGGCGCCGACCTTCGGTACGTCCAACCGTACCGGTATCGATTTCCTGCTGCCGTACTACTGGAACATCGCGCCCAATATGGACGCGACCATCGCGCCGCGCCTGCTCGGCACGCGCGGTCTGATGCTGAGCAACGAGTTCCGTTATCTGAACGAGAACTACCGCGGGATCGCCCGCTTCGATTACCTGTACAACGACAGTACGCTGGACCGCGAGCGCCACGCGCTGAGCATCCAGCACACGCAGAGGATCACGCCGCGGCTGACTGGCGTGCTGAACTACAACGAGGTGTCGGACCGGGCCTACTTCACCGATCTGGGCAGCCGGCTGTCGGTGACGTCGACCAGCTATCTGGCGAAGGAAGCATCGCTGACCTACGGCGGCGACTGGTGGACGCTGACCGGCCGGGTGCTCGAATACCAGTCACTGGCCAACCAGTCCGCGCTGTATTCGCAGCTGCCATCGCTGATCCTCAATGCCTACCGCGGTGATCTGCCGGCCGGCATGGTGTTCCGCCTGAACGGCAGTTTCACCAGCTTCCAGATCAATGACGTGAAGCGCGACGAAGGTCGCCGCGTCGTGGCCTATCCGCAGCTGGCGCTGCCGGTGCAGACGTCTTACATGACGATCACGCCGAAGATCGGTGTGCACATGAGCAGCTACGACATCGATCGCGGTTCCAACAATGCGACGCTGCCGACCTCGCTGTCGCGTGCCATTCCGATCTTCAGCCTGGATGCCAGCACGGTGTTCGAACGCGACTCCGACCTGTTTGGCCAGGGCTACGTCCAGACGCTCGAGCCGCGCGTGTACTACGTGCTGTCGTCGTACAAGGATCAGTCGAAGTTCCCGGTGTTCGACAGCGGACTGGCCGACTTCAACTTCGCCCAGATCTTCTCGGAGAACGTGTTCGTCGGCCAGGATCGCATTTCGGACAGCAACCAGATCACCACGGCGGCGATTTCGCGCTTCGTCGACCCGGACAACGGGGCGGAGCGCGCGCGTCTGGCACTGGGTCAGCGCTTCTATTTCAGCGACCAGCGGGTCACCCTGCCCGGTGGCGTCCAGCGTACGGACCGTATCGCCAGCACGCTGGCGTCGGTTGCCGGCGAACTGCTGCCCAAGACATGGGTGGATGCGACGGTGCAGTACAACCCGGATCAGGGAAAGACCGAGCGCTACAACGTTTCGGCACGCTACAACCCTAGGCCGGCGCAGGTGTTCAACGCGTCCTATCGTTACCGTCGCGCCACGCCGACGGTCGGCGAAATCCGTGATGTGGACTTCTCGGCACAATGGCCGCTGACCAACCGCTGGTACGGTGTTGCCCGTTACAACTTTTCGATCGCCGAAGAGCGGCTGGTCGAAGGTCTGGGTGGCCTCGAATACAACGGCGGGTGCTGGGTCGGCCGTGCCGTGTTCCAGCGCATCGCCACGAACGTCCAGAGTTCGCGTACCGCGCTGTTCTTCCAGCTCGAACTCAACGATTTCTCCCGCATCGGTTCAAACCCGCTGGATGCGCTCAAGCGCAGCATTCCGGGCTATGGACAGATCAACCAGAGTGTTGCCGATCCGATCTTCGGCGACGATTTCTGACGGACCTTGTACATGTTCAAGAAAATCATTCCAGCCTTCCTGTTCGTCCTTCTCTGCGTGCTCGGCATGACCGGGGTCCAGGCACAGGATGCCGAACCGGAGCCGCCTGAAGCCGTGCAGGTGGATCGCATCGTCGCGGTAGTCAATAACGACGTGATCACGCTTTATGAGCTGCAGGCCCGGGTGGCGCAGAGTGTCGCGCAGCTGCGCAGCCGCAACATCACCCTGCCGCCGCGCGAGGATTTCGAGCGCCAGGTACTCGAACGCATGATTCAGGAGAAGGTGCAGCTGCAGTACGCCGAGGAAAGCCAGCTGCGCATCGACGACCGCATGCTCGATACCAGCATGGCGAGGATTGCCGAGAGCAACAAGATGGATGTGACCCAGCTGCGTTCGGCAATCGAGCGGGACGGCATGTCATGGGCGCGTTTTCGCGACGACATCCGCCGGGAAATCCTGCTCAGCCGGCTGCGTGAACGCGAAGTTGAAAGCCGGGTGGTCGTGACCGAAGGCGAAATCGACACCTTCATCGCCAATCCGGAACGCAAGGGCGACAGCGAGGAAGAGTACAACCTGTCGCACATCCTGCTGCGTGCGCCGGAAGGTGCCACTCCGGAACAGCTGTTGCGCCTGCGGGCGCGTGCTGAAGCGGCGCTCGAGCAACTGAAGAAGGGCGACGAGTTCGCCAACGTCGCGGCGTCGTATTCGGATGCACAGGATGCGATGTCCGGCGGCAGTCTGGGCTGGCGCGCGCTGGACCGGTTGCCGACCCTGTTTTCGGATGTCGTGTCCAAGTTCAAGCCGGGGCAGGTCAGCGAAATCCTGCGCAGTCCGGCCGGCTATCACATCGTCAAGCTGATCGGCCGGCGCGGTGGTGCGCAGGGGAACGATTCGCGGATCAGCCAGACCCGTGCGCGTCACATACTGATCAAGACGTCGGAAGTGATCAACGACGCAGAAGCACGGCGTCGCCTCGTGGCGCTCAAGGAACGTCTCGACAACGGGGCCGATTTCGAGGAACTGGCGCGGACCACGTCGCAGGACATGTCGGCGTCCAAGGGCGGCGATCTGGGCTGGCTCTATCCGGGTGACACCGTTCCCGAATTCGAGCGGGTCATGGATGCGCTGGCGCCCGGCAAGGTCAGCGATCCGGTGCAGTCGCCGTTTGGCTGGCACCTGATACAGGTGGTCGAACGCCGGGTGCAGGATGCATCCAGCGAGCGGCAGCGTGCCGCGGCGCGCGCCGCACTGCGCGAACGCAAGGCGGAAGAGGTCTATCAGGACTGGGTGCGTCAGGTACGTGACCGGGCCTATGTGGAAATACGTCTGGTCGAGGAAAAGTGAACCGGACCGGACCGCCATGCATTAGCGGATCCTCCTTCGACGAGGCTGCTTGAGCGTGCGGCCGTGCATTGCCGTCACCAGCGGCGAACCGGCCGGCGTCGGGCCGGAACTGTGCGCGGCGCTGGCGGCCAGACCCGTTGCGGCGAGGCTGGTCGTACTGGGCGACGCCGGTCTGATTGCAGAGCGAGCGCGGATGGCCGGCATCAGCCTGGACATCCGTGACTATGTTCCCGGCAATGCGCCGACGGGGGGTGTGCTCGAAGTGCTGCACCTGCCAGTGCGTGCGCCGGTCGTTGCCGGCCGGCTTGACCCGGTCAACGCGCGCTATGTGCTCGATCTGCTCGACCGCGCGCGCGATGGCTGCACCACCGGCGAATTTGCCGCGATGGTCACGGCGCCGCTGCACAAGGGGGTGATCAACGACGCCGGCGTGCCGTTTTCCGGCCATACCGAATATCTTGCCGACACCACCGACACGCCGCGCGTCGTCATGATGCTCGCCGGACGGACCGGGCGGTCGCCGGACGAACGCTGGCTGAGGGTGGCGCTGGCCACCACGCATCTGGCGCTGGCCGACGTGCCCGCTGCGATCACGCCGGAGTCGCTGACGCAGACGTTGCGCATCCTGCACGGCGAATTGCGTCGCCGGTTCGGCATTGCCGATCCGCACATTCTGGTGGCGGGCCTGAATCCTCACGCCGGCGAGGGTGGCCATCTCGGGCGCGAGGAAATCGACGTCATCGTGCCGGTACTCGATCGCCTGCGTGCCGAGGGCATGCGGCTGGACGGGCCGTTGCCGGCCGATACCCTGTTCGTGCCCCGGCTTCTGGACCGGGCCGACGCCGTGCTCGCGATGTATCACGACCAGGGGCTGCCGGTGCTCAAGTACGCCACCTTCGGACAGGGCATCAACGTCACGCTCGGTCTGCCCATCATCCGCACCTCGGTTGACCACGGTACCGCGCTCGACCTGGCCGGCGGTGGGCGTGCCGATCCGGGCAGCCTGTTCGAGGCGGTGGACATGGCGATCGCGATGGCAGGGGGCTGATCGTGGAAGAACACCGCGCACGCAAGCGCTTCGGCCAGAACTTCCTGGTCGACGGCAATATCATCCGCAAAATCGTTGCGGCCATCGATCCGAAACCGGATCAGGCCATGGTCGAGATTGGCCCCGGTCTGGGGGCGATGACGCGGCCGCTGACCGAACGGCTGGACCGGCTGCACGTGATCGAGATCGACCGCGATCTGGCGCAGCGGCTGCGTGAGGGCGAGCTTGCCGACAAGCTGGTCATCCACGAGCAGGATGCGCTGAAGTTCGATTTCAGCGAACTGGCCGGCACGCTCGGTACGGCGCTGCGCGTCGTCGGCAACCTGCCGTACAACATATCCAGCCCGCTGCTGTTCCATCTGGCGGAGCACGCCGAGCAGGTGTGCGACATGACCTTCATGCTGCAGAAGGAAGTCGTGGATCGCATCGTTGCCGCACCCGATACCGAAGCCTACGGCCGGCTGTCGGTCATGCTGCAGTACCGATTCGAATGTTCGCACCTGTTCGACGTGCCGCCCGGCGCGTTCCGGCCGATGCCCAAGGTGATGTCGGCCATCGTCCGTCTGAAGCCGCGGTCGCCTGCCCAACTGGATGCGCGTGATCCGCTGCTGATGTCGGCCATCGTCAAGGCGGCCTTCGGCCAGCGCCGCAAGACGCTGCGCAACACGTTGCGCGAGTGGCTGGCCCAGACCGACTGGGACGTGCTCGGCATCGATGCCTCCCGCCGCGGCGAAACGCTCGATCTCGCCGACTACGTGCGCATCGCCAACCATGTGGCGACGCGCGGCTGAAGGCCCTCAGCCGCCCTTCTTCAACCCGCAGGTGTTGATGCCGAGCAGGGTGTAGGCCGGGCAGAAGTTCATCAGCGCAGTCACGATTGCAACGATGCCGATATAGCCCCAGAAACCGATCGTGCCCGTTGCTGCCAGTGCGATCAGCGCGACGCCGATGACGATGCGTGCGATCCGGTCGATGCTGCCCACGTTTGCCTTCATGACTGAACTCCTTCGTTGATGATCAAGTGTCCCGATCTTCCGCGGAGCGCCGCCGCCGGTCTGTGACTGCGGTTACACGGCGGACTTTCCTGCGGCTGCTTCCCGATCCTCTCTGCTTCACCCTCGCTACGAAAGCGCGCCTTGCTTGATTCCGGAAAATTGCCATGTAATATGACATAAACATTTTAAGTGGCCGACATGTCCGGTGCGAGGGAGTGGTGTGCGATGCTGATTCTGGCCTTGTTCATGTCCGGTTCCGGCAAGGCGGTTGCTGCACCGGAGCCTGCCGACCGCTTGCTCGACGAGCGGCGTGCGTTGTTGCGCGGCATGCAGTCACGTGGATTGCCCCTGCCTGTCATCCCGGAGCCCGAGGCCGACTGGCAGGACGAGCCATCCAGTGTGGCGGAGGCTGGACCGGTGATGGCGGTTCAGCGCATCGACGTCGATGCGCAGGGACTGCTTTCGGAGTCAGAACTCGCGTCGATCGTCGGGCCCTTCCTGCAGTTGCCGCTGGGTCGGAGACGACTCGATCTCCTGCTGCGCAAGCTCGATGCACGCCTGGTCGAACGTGGCTGGGTAACCAGCCGCGTGCGCCTGCTGTCGATCGATGTCGAGTCGGCACGGGTATTGATCGAGGTGGTGCCGGGGCGGGTAGAGCGTATCAGTGCCAGCGGCATCGCGCCGGCGACTGTCGATCGGGTCGTTCCGGTCGCGGCTGGCGAGGTGCTGTCTCTGGAGGCACTGGAACAGGGCGTCCGGCAGATCAACCGTCTGCGCATGTATCAGGCTCAGGTCAGGATTCTTCCGGGGACCGCGCCGGCAACCAGCCTGCTCGACATCGCGCTGGGCGCCGGCCGCCCATGGTCGGTGTCGGTCGGCGCCGACAATCAGGGCGCACGCAGCACCGGTGCCGAACGCTGGCGCCTGAACGGCCGGTTCGAGAACCTTTCGGGCTGGCTGGATGACCTGCAGATCGGCTATCTGCACAGTGTGCGCAGCGATGCAGCACTGGTTTCATGGACCATTCCGGCCGGCTTCGATCTGTGGTCGACGACGGTTTCCGGTTCCAGATCGGAGATCGACCTGGCCGGCATCGATCTGCACAGCCGGGCGATCACGGCGGTGCTGGGCTGGAACCACGTGTTCGCGGTGTCGAGGGAGCGGCGTGACGCGTCTGACGTGACGCTTGCCTGTTCGCGACTTGCGCGCAGCGTCGGAAACACCGACCTCGCCGACGACCGAAGCACCGTGCTGCGTCTGGCGTGGAACCGCACGGCACAGGGTGACAGTCACCAGTATTTCGTCGAACCGTCGTTGTCTTTCGGCCTGCCGATGCTGGGTGCGACACGCGATGCACCGGGACTGCCGTCGACGCATACCCATCATGCATTCACGAAGTGGGCGCTTGCCGCCGGATGGATCGTACGCACCCCGTTCGGCGGCATCGATTACGCCGGACAGTTCTCCGGCCAGTACAGCAGCGCAAGCGTGATCGGACAGGAGCAGATCCATCTCGGTGGTCTCGCTTCGGTACGCGGCTACGACGAGTCAGTGGTTTCGGGCGACCGCGGATACCTGCTCCGGCACGAAATGAGACTGGCCGGAATGACCTACCGCAATGGCGCCTCCGTCATGCCGTTCCTGCACATGGACCATGGCGCTGTCTGGCTGGTAGGTGGGCCGCGCAATTCGCTGGTCAGCATCGGGACCGGCGTGCGCGGCAGCAGCGGTGGCGCGATCTGGGATGCCGGCATCAGCGTACCGGTCCGGACCGAGCCGGATTCCGTGCGCCGTTCGTGGCGTTTCCATTTTTCCGTGAGCTACGAAATCTGAACCTGTTGCGTCGGAGGACAGACCATCATGAGACCGTGCCGACTTGCCCTGACTGCGGGATGGCTGCTGGCGCAGGTCGCGCTGGCCGATGTGACGCCCGATGCGGCGGCTTCGGCCATGCACCGGGCTGTCGTCGGACTTGCCGGCAACGTGCCGGTCGTCCGCATCGTGGCGCCGGACGGCAGCGGCCTGTCGCACAACAAATGGTCTGCGTTCGACGCGCCGGCGCAGGGCTTGGTGCTCAACAATGCGACCGCCGGCACGCGCAGCGCGCTGGCTGGTCCGGTCGAAGCGAACGCCGGTCTGGGCGGCAATGCTGCGCGGCTGATACTCAACGAGGTCACGAGCAACCGTCCCAGTGCGCTGTCCGGACGGATCGAAGTGGCCGGGCAGTCCGCACGGCTGGTCATCGCCAACCCCAATGGCATCGCCTGCGACGGCTGCGGCTTCATCAATACGCCGCATGTCCAGCTGACGACCGGACGACCTGAATTCGCGCAGGGACGGCTGCAGTTCGACGTCATCGGCGGTGCCATCGAGCTTGGTCGCTCCGGTCTGACAGCACTGGCGGGGCGCCTCGACCTGATCGCACGCACGCTGCGAAGCGCAGGTCCGATCACTACGCAGGCCGGTCTGAACGTGTCCGCCGGGCGTGCGGTGGTGGATGCCGACACGCTCGCCGCCAGCGATGCGGGGCGTGTCGGCGCCGGCCCCTATCCGAACGACCATGCCGGCGGCTTCGCGATAGATATCGGCCAGAGCGTGTCGGCCGGGAGCATCCAGCTGGTTGCCGTCGGCGACCAGCTGGGCGTGCGTACCACGGCTGCACTGAAGGCCGACACCGACATCTTCATCGCCTCGCGCGAGCACATCGAACTGCATGGCCCCATCGACGCAGGGCGCAATGCCGGCATCTATAACGTCGGCGCATGGCATTCGGTCATCGACGACTCGATCGCGGCCGGCAACGATCTGCAGATCATTGCGATGGACCTGTTCATCTCCGGACGAGGGCGGCTGGCTGCGCACGGCAACATCGAACTCGGGTTCATGCCCGACAATTCGGACAGCTGGACCCAGTTCGTCAATGCCGGAGCGATTGAAGCCGGCGGTGACGTGCGGCTGTCGCACATCCGCTCCGGTCTGAATGCCGGCTCGATCAGGGCAGGAGTGACGCTGGAGGCGGCGGCCGGAGGCATCATGCCGATGACGGCGGCGATCGGCCTGCCGGGGGCGTCGTCGCGCCGGTCGGTGGACGATGGCGAGGTGGCGCTGGTCAATACTGGCGCGCTGGTGGCGGGGCAGGATCTGTTCCTGAATCTGGTCGAAAACGACGGTGGTACGGTGCGTGCCGGGCGCGATGCCTATGTCTGGCAGTCGCTGCGTGGCCGGACAGGCGACGAGTATCAGGCGAGCCACGGACTGGACGGCAGGCTGGATGCCGGACGCGACCTGTTCCTGTTTGCACCGGTGGAGTCGTTTTCCACGGCACAGGCCGGCGTCCAGTCCTTTATCGCGCAACGCAACCTCTACCTGCTACCGCCACCGGATCCGTTCTCGGACCGGCAGGACATGCGCGATCTCCCGATGCATCCCGACATCGGCGTCGCCGTGTCCGACTATGTCAACCGCGACCGTCTCGCTGCCGCAAACGACGTTTTCATTGCCCTGCCGGCGTCGTTCGAGAACCAGTCTGTCGTGGATGCCGGCCGCGACATCCGTGTCGCAACGACCCGACTGGTGAATGCGACGCGCATCGTGTCGCGTCACGAAACCTTCTCCGACGAACATTTCGACGGCTGCCGGACGACGTACAAGGGCGTCTGCAGCGCCGACATCGAAGCACCCGCCGGCAGTGCGCTGATGCGGGCCGGACGTGATCTGCTCGCCGATGTGCCGATCTTCGTCAACCGCGGTGCCACCATGCTCGCCGGACGCGACATCGATGTCGCAACGCATGATTTTCTGAACGAGGATCGCCGCTACCGCGCAGTGTGGTCTTCGACCTACTACGCGGTCGATCCGGATGCGCAGTTCGAAGGCGGCGCGTGTACCGGCACATGCGTGACGCCGATCGACTGGCAGCGTTCGTCAGCGGGTGAGGTGGCTCTGGGCTCCCTGCCCGGCATCATGCAGGCCGGTCGTGCCTTTTCCTCCGGCGCGTTTCCGCGCCTGCCACCGCCGGCCGGCCCGCCTGCACCGTCCGGTGGTGGTGTTCCGGGGCCGGCAGCACCGCCTCCGGTCGTTGGGACAGCGTCTCCGAATCCGTTGCAGAGTCTGGTCGTGCAGATGCTCGGGAGCGGTGCCGGCAGTATCGCTTCCGGCCGGCAGTCGCGCTTCATCAACGTCGGCAGCATTCACGCGGCAAGCATCGTGATCCGGGCTGACGACATCCGGAACGGCTTCGACTTTGCAGCGGACTATCACCAGCGCACGGCCATGCCGTCGCTGCCGCCGACACGCATCGACCTTGCCGGTCTCGGCAGTGAGGTGTCGCCGCTGTCGGCCGCCGGTGGCTACAGCGGCACGGCGCTCATGCAGATACTGCCGCCCGCGCTGGCCCGGCATGAGCCCTTTGCACTGATGCCAAGCGAAGAGGAGGCTGCGCTGCGCAATGCCTTCCTTGCGACGTCACACCGGGCCTGGATACTGCCCGGTCTGGACTGGGATCCCGTGACCGGCCAGTCGCCGGAGCAGCAACAGCACGCGATACTCGTGGCCAACGGTGCGGCCTTCGCCATCGAGCATGGGCTGCCGATGGGTGCTGCGCTGAGCGCCGATCAGCAGTCGCAGATGACCGCACCGATGCTGTGGTACGTCGAAACCGACGGCCGTCTGTTTCCTTGGGTCTATCTGCCTGATGACTGGCAAGGCCGACTGATCGCCGTTCCCGGTGGAGAGCTCGGTGCCGCGGTCGCCATCGCGCTGACCGGGGGGCGCATCGACAATACCGGCTTTGTCCTGACTGACGGCGCGCTCGCCGTCACCGCGGAAGAACTGGAGAACCGCAAGCGTTCGGCCTATTACTACGAGCGGCGCAAGGTCAGCGGCGGCACACTCGTCATCGAAGGCGATACCGTGCAGCCAGGCGGTCTCATGCAGGCGGCGCGGTGGGATCTCAATGCCGGTGCAGTCAGCTCGGTGTCCGGCGAGTTCCGTGTCGTCGGCGAAAGTGCCGAAAGCACGGCCGCGCTCAGCCAGGAGTTCGAGGCGCAGATTGCGACCGTGCTCGGCGACAACTTCGAACGCGAAGTTGCCCGCGACAATCTCCATTTCCGCTTCCATCAAAGTGGCGGCTTCGGCAGCCTGCTGGGCGTCGTGGCCGGTCTGTCGGTCAGCCTGCTCGTCGGCCCCGAGGTGTCGGCACTGGTCGGCAGCTTCGCCACCGACTTCGGCGCCACGTTTGCCGCCGCGACGACCGGGGCATCGGCGGGGCTGGGCAATGCGATCGCGAGCGCGGCGGTCACTCAGAGCCTTTCGAGTTCGGCCAGCCAGCTTGTGTCCAGTGGCAGCATCGATTTTGGCAATGCACTGACCAGCGGCCTGGCTGGCGGTTTCACCGCCGGCGCGGGTGCCTGGAGCAGTGCGAACCTCGACGATGCGTTCCAGCGTTTTTCGGTACGCACGCTGGCAGCCGGTGCAGCCGGAGAACTGACCGGCAGCGGATTCCGGTCGGCGCTGCTCGACGCCGTCATCAACGAAACTGCAGCGCGCGGTGCCAATGAAATCGGACGCGGCAACTTCGGCCAGCAGGGCACCCTGGGCCACGCGCTCGCCCACGGCGTCCTGGGCGCACTCGCTGCCCGCGCACGCGGCGCCGACGCCTACTCGGGTGCAGTCGGCGCCATCACCGCAACACTGGTCGAACAGCCGCTCGATCAGGCGCTGGGGCTGCAGGACCGAAACCGCGAAATCGCCCTGACCGCATTGTCGATGCTGGCCGGCGGCGCGGCAGCTGACGCTCTCGGCGGCGATCCACTGACAGCCGGACGGGCGGCGCAGAACGCGACAGTGAACAACTATCTGACGCGCAAGCAGAGCAGTGACCGCGAAGCGGCGCTCGCCGCCTGCAGGACCGTTACGTGTCGCGCCGGCGTTTACCTCAGGTACGCGGGCATCAGCAAGATGCAGGACACCGGCCTGCTGGTCGGCATCGGTGGCGGCATCGGTTATCAGGCGTATGAACAGACCGAAGCCATCATCGGTCTGGTCGAGCACCTTCCGGAAACGTTGCACGCACTCCGGTCAATTGTGAGCGACCCTGAGTTTCGGACTAAGGTCGGCGACGCGATTGCAGCGGGATATGGGCGCCGCATAGACATGCTCACCAACGCCTATGAAAGTGGCGATTGGGATGGATCGATTACCGCTGGCGTGGAGGCAGGACGACTGGCGGTTGATGTAGTTACTGCGGGTTATGTAGTTGCAGGTGCTGGCAAGGTGCTGAGTGAGTTGGCAAACGCCGGACTTGCTCTATCGAAGGAAGCATCAACTGCGATTTTTGAGAGCGCGCTGACTCAGGCCGCAAGGAATGGCGTCTCTGAGCAGGCTGCGACTAGTGTCGACATCGCCGTTTTTAATCCGATAAACCCTGGACCGCTAGCAAACTCCATCGCAATTACATTTCGTAGTGCTACATACACAGAGCGCAACCTACCATCCGATCAAATCCTATACCGTGTCATTTCGGAATACGGAGATCCAACTGGGAGTTTCTGGACATCAGTAGAACCACACGGTGCCTTGCAGTCGGTTATCGATTTTTCCCTTGATCAAAACTGGGGAAATACGGCAACGCGAGTCGTGAAGGCAAGGATACCCGCGGGGACTAAAATTTATGAAGGAGTTACGGCACCAGAGCGTGGATTGGTGGGTGGTGGAAATCAAATTTATATTCCGAAGGTTGATGTTAAATGGATAGTCCGTTAAATTTTTGTGTGTGGGAAAGAATTCCCGGGTTTTCATCGCCGAGTGAATATCAACGATTGGTCGAATACTTGAATGCTCAAGTTAGTAGCGGGTTTGCGAAAGAAGTGGTGTGTGATATGAATTATGGTTCGGGGGAGATTTACGGCGGACGTTGGTTTCAGGACGTCAGTTCAGGGCAGGTCTGGCGTTTAATTTCTCCCGATTTTCCATTTAAAGGTTTGTGGGAGCCGATTGAGACTTGATAGGATTTTTCATGCCCAACCACACGTGACACTGTTTTACGTCGTAGATACAGTGCAGATTTTCCCGTGATAGATACCGTTGTGCTTAATCGAGCAGTGATCTGCTTTCTCTGTTTTGGGACAAGCGTGTGCCCAACTCAGGATGCCAAAGCGCTAGTTGAAGAATTTGATCGCGAAACAGCTGCTGCGCTGGAAGTAGAGGTGAGGCGGTTGCTGGACGAGTTAGGTGGCTTGAAACCTGATTGGAAAAAATTCTCGTTAGTTGCTGCTGCCGCTTGGGCTAAGGAGCAAATGAGAAATAGGCATCCGGAATTGGATCGTCACACATTGGATGCACTCGAATGGGTGTTCACTTGGTGGTGGCGGTAGCCGATCTAACTCTATAAAGCTGCATCGAGTGTCCCCTAAACACAGCATCTGCATCACCTCCCACCGCTTCAATCACCACCTCCAGATCCCTGCCGCTGAACGCCCTCGCCGCCCTCGTGCAGGGCAGGTCGGTGCCGAACATCAGGGCGGCGGGGTTGGCGGTGTGAAGGGTGCGCAGTGCATGGCGGACGTCGAAGTCGACGCGGCCGAAGCCGGTGGCCTTGACGTGAATGCCGCGTTCGACGAGCCAGACGAGGTCGTCGAAGCCGTCGCGGGTGAGGCCGAGGTGGTCTATCGATACCCGGGGCAGTCGTGCGAGCAGGCCGCGCAGTGCCTTCAGTTCGCTGTTGGCGACGTACAGCTCGACATGCCAGCCGCACAGGTCATGCACGCGCCGCGCCATGCGCTCGAGTTCGCTGACGTCTTCCGAGCCGCCGCGCTGCAGGTTGAAGCGCACGGCGCGCACGCCGGCCTGATCGAGCGCGAGGATGTCCTGGTCCGGCGTGCTGGCGGGCAGTTGCGTGACGCCGACGAAGGTCGGGCCGAGTCTGCCCAGTGCGTCGATCAGGTAGCTCTGGTCGAAGCCCTGGAACGAGCCCGACACGACGGCGCCGCCTGTGATGCCCAGCGGTGTGGCGCGCGCAAGATAGTCATCGATGGAGAACGGGGCGGGCATATAGCCCTGGTTGGGCGTCAGCGGAAAGCCGGGCGCGATGATGTGCAGGTGAGCGTCAAAGATGTCCACGGGCGGCTCGCTCCTTCCGTGTCCTGGCAGTTGCTGATGCGAAGGCCGCCAGTCTGCATTGTGCGCTTGATCCGGCCGTCGTCCGTGGCGAAAACTGCAATTGAAAGCTGGATGATGCTTCGCGGCGCAGGTACCGGACAAGCGCCTGCTCGGACCTGGCCCCGCCGGGACGACCGAGCGCCAGCGCAATCGATACCGGATCAATCCAGAGACGTGCCGACTGTCCTCGGACTCAGTGGCTCGTACCTTCCGAGCGGCTGATCTTGTTCCAGACGTTGTACTTGCCGACCGGCTTGTTCATCGGGATGCGCTTGACCTCTTCCAGCGTGCGCGCGTCGTACACGATCAGTGCGCCGTCGTTTTCCAGCAGGCTGGCCAGCGCGTAGCGGCCGTCGCGGGTGAATTCGACGTGGGCCAGTGTTTTGCCGGGCACCGGGCGCAGTTCCTTCACGACGGTCAGCGTGTCCTTGTCGATCACCTGCAGCGTGTCGCGGGCTTCGCGGCTCATCATCGAGTCGACGAAGGCGTAGCGGCTGTTTTCGTGGCTGCGCAGGAAGAAGCCCGGTCCGCGCGTGGGGATGGTCTTAACCGTCTGCCAGCTGGACAGGTCGATCACGGTGACCGCGCTTTCCTTCAGATTGGTGGATGCCATGACGGTGCGTCCCTGCCACAGCCAGGTGATGCCGGAGCCGAGGTGAGGCATGCCGGGCAGCGACAGGTCGGCAACCTTGCGTCGGGCGTCCAGATTCACCACCTGGCCCTTGCCATCGCGCGATGCGCCCATGATGTTGCGGTAGGACTGGTCGAAGAAGAAGTCGTCCAGCACGTCCTCGAGCGGCGTGCGACGCGGGTTCAGGAAGCCCGGTTTCGCTATCGCCTCGCCCATCTTGTAGTCATGCACATAGCCGTCGTGAATGGGTTCCGCCGTCTCGTTGTAGCTGATTTCCCACAGTTCCGGCATGTCCTTCATCGCGGCGACGAAGCTGTGGCGCGGACCGGCGTCATAGACCGCCGATACGCGCGAGGTCTGTTTGCCGTCCAGGCTGGCGGCCTCGATCAGCTTCACGAAGTTCAATTCGCTGTCCAGCAGCACCAGATTGCGCGGCAGGTAGTTGGCGGCGATCACGTAGCGGCCGTCGGAGGAGACGGCGGCGTTGCGCGTGTTGATGCCGACCCGCACCTCGGCGATGACCTTCAGGTTCCACAGATCGAACTTGGTAAGCCAGCCGTCGCGCGATGCGAAATACACGTAGCGGCCGTTCGGCGAGAACTTCGGGCCGCCGTGCAGTGCGTAGTGAGACGCGAAGCGGTGGATCGGTTCCAGCCGGTCACCGTCGATGATGGATACATGGTGATCGCCGCCCTCGACCACGACGAACAGATTGAGCGGATCGGCCTTGAACACCGGGCGATCGGCCAGTGTCTTCGGATCGGTGATCTGCACCCGCGAGGCGGCGATCTCGCGCGCGTTCCAGACCGGCGCCGGCGTGACCGGCGAGTAGATCCAGTCGGCCAGTGCGGCGATCTCGTCCGCGCCGAGGGTGGTGGCGAAACCCGGCATCTGGGTCGCGATGCGGCCTTCGGCGATGGTCTTGACTGCGTCGGGCTTGCGCAGCCGTTCGAGGTTTTCCGGGAACAGCGCCGGTCCCATCGCACCCAGGCGGTCGGCGCCGTGGCAGCGCGCGCAGTGGGTGTCGAACAGGGCTGCCGCGACCGGCGGCGTATTGTCGGCGGCGACCACGCCGCGCGCGGCCAGCATCAGGAAGGGCAGCAGGAACGACAGCAGCAACGGTCGAACGGTGCGGGGCTTCATTGCGCGATCTCTTCGTCCGTCAGGTAGCAGGCCGGGTCTTCGCCCCACACGTCGCCACCGGCCTGTTCGGCCCGGACGCGGGAACTGCCGTTGCACATCGGAAGATAGCGGCAGCTGCCGCAGCGGCCGCCCACTTGGCGCGGATGGGCGCGCAGGCCGGACATCAGCGGCGTCGAGACGTCGCTCCAGATGGCCGAGAACGGCCGCTGACGCACATTGCCCAGCGGCAGGTGCCACCACATGGTGTCCGGATGCACGACGCCCAGATTGTCGATGTTGGCCACATTCACACCGCTGGCATTGCCGCCCCACTGCAGCAGCTTGGCTTCGATGTGCGCGGCCCGGTCGGGAAAGCGCCGGCGTACCCAGTCGAGGAAGTAGGGGCCGTCCGCGTCCTGGTTGCCGGTGGTGAAATCCAGCTCCTTGCCGGCGTGGTGGTCTTCCCAGCAATGTTCGAACAGCCGGTTCATCGCATCGCGCGAGGTGAGATGGGCGGCGTCGGTCCTGCGGTTCTTGTTGCCGCGCCCGGCGTAGTTCAGGTGCGAGAAGTAGAAGCGCGGGATGCCTTCGACGCGTACCAGATCGAGCAGCGGCTGCAGATCGTGGGCGTTGTCCTCGGTCATCGTGTAGCGGATGCCGACCTTCAGGCCGCGTTCCTGGCACAGACGGATGCCGCGCATCGACGCGGCGAAGGCGCCTTCCTTGCGGCGGAAGCGGTCGTGCGTTTCGGCGATGCCGTCGAGGCTGATGCCGACATAGTCGAATCCGATGTCGGCGATCGCGTCGATGTTGGTGTCGTCGATCAGCGTTCCGTTGGACGACAGCGCGGTGTAGAAGCCCATGGCCTTCGACCGGCGCGCGATGTCGAAGATGTCGTGGCGCATCAGCGGTTCACCGCCGGACAGGATCAGCACCGGCACCCGGAAGGCCTTCAGGTCGTCCATCACCGTGAACACCTCGTCGGTGGACAGTTCGCCCTTGAAGTCGGTGTCGGCCGAGATCGAATAGCAGTGCTTGCAGGTGAGGTTGCAGCGGCGGATCAGGTTCCAGATCACCACCGGACCCGGCGGGTTGCGGCGCGGCCCGACCGGCGTCGGGTCGGTCAGTTCGCGGATGAATTGGGAGATGCGGAACATGGGGCGTGCCTTCCTATCCGGCGATGCGCAGGCCGGTCTTCTTCAGGATGCGTGTGGAATAGAGGATGTCGCGGGCGCGACAGGCGCCCGGGAAGCGGGTTTCGATCAGTGCGGCGATGGCGTTGACCTGGCTGCCGACTTCGTCCCGGCTGTGGCCGTGCACCATCGCGAACAGGTTGTAGGGCCAGTGCGGTGCACGGCGCGGACGGCGGTAGCAGTGGGTCACGGCTTCAAGGCTGCCGACGTACTCGCCCACGGCGTCGACCTGTGCGTCGTCGATGTCCCAGACACTCATGCCGTTGGCCGTGTAGCCGATGGCGTAGTGGTTGGGCACCGCACCGATGCGGCGGATCACGCCGCGTTCGAGCAGGCCGGCGATCCGTTGCATCACCTCGTCGGGGGGAAGCTGCAGCTGCTCGGCCAGCGCATGATAGGGGCGCGCCACCGTCGGCAGGCCGGCCTGAGTGGCGACCACGATGCGGCGATCGGTGTCGTCGAGTGTGGCTTTGGCGCTGCTCATGCGCGCAGCCTCATTTCGACGAAGAATTCCCTTTCCTTCGGGAACAGGTAGACCGGCAGGCCGGTCGCGGCTTCGATGGCGCGGGCCGCGCCTTCCACGCCGGCGGCGGTCTCG
Source organism: Betaproteobacteria bacterium (assembly GCA_020621405.1). GTDB lineage: Bacteria > Pseudomonadota > Gammaproteobacteria > Burkholderiales > Rhodocyclaceae > Methyloversatilis. Next base: position 183,671 of record JAHRYN010000002.1, on the reverse strand, counting down.
GTCGCCAGCACGAACCACATGTTCAGAGCATGCTCGCGACGGTAGTTGTGGGCCACTTCGGCGAAAGCGTTCACCGTCTGCGTGACCTCGTCGTAGCGGTCTTCGGGTACGGCCATCGCCGCCAGGCAGAAGGCGCCGCCCATGCGTTCGATCTGGAACATCGGTCCGAAGCGGGTGAGTGTGCCGTTCGACAGCAGACGTTCGACGCGCGTCATCAGTTGCGCCTCGGTCAGGCCCAGCGGCTCGGCGGCGGCGGCGAACGGCCGTTCGCAGATCGGGAATTCCCCCTGCAGGGCGTTGATGATGGCGCGGTCGGTATCGTCCAGCGCGGCCGGGACATGAGGGACGGTCATGCGGTCTGCCGGTCGCGGCCAGTGGCGTAACGCGCGCCGCACTGCTTGAAGCAGCGGCGGCTGAACAGGATCCGGTGCGGGAAACGGTCGAGACCGAGCCGGTCCGCCAGGCCGGCACGCAGCGTCAGTACGTCGTCGCGCTGCTTGCCGTGGATCATGCAGTACAGGTTGTAGGGCCAATGCGGCAGCGCACGTTCCCGGCGGTAGCACAGCGTGACGCCCGGAACGGTGGCCAGTTGCCGGCCCAGCTCGACGACCTGATCGTCGGGCACGTCCCAGACGCACATGGCGTTCTCGGTGTAGCCCAGTTCGCGATGGCGTACGACGACGCCGAAGCGCTTCAGCAGACCGTCGCGCAGCCACCCTTCCAGCACGGACAGCGTCATGTCCTCGCTGATGCCGGCGCGCGCGCCGAGATCGGCAAAGGGGTGCGGCGTCAGTGGCAGGCCGTCCTCCAGGGCCGCCAGCAGCGCGGATTCGATGCCCGGCAGCGCACAGGGCGCGGAGGATACTTCCTCGCGCCCGGCCCGCGGGCCGCCTGCACCGTAGAGGTCGAAGCCCAGATCGATGTGGTACTCGTCGATCAGCGGCAGCGACAGCACGGTCAGTCCGGTTTCGTCGGCGAGTTCGCCCAGTACCTCGGCCCGGCGGGTGGCATCACGTGCAGTGACGACGAACCACAGATTCCATTCGTCCTCGCGCTCGTAGTTGTGATTCACCTCGGCGTGCGCATTCACCCTCTCCGCGACCGCCTCCAGGCGATGCTTCGGTACGGCCATCGCAGCCAGCGTGCTGGCACCGATGCGGCGCGGTGCTACGACGGCGCCGATGCGACTGACGACCTTGCGGGCCAGACCCTCGCCATAGGCGGTGATCACCGCTGCCTCGTCGAGGCCGAGTTCCGCGGCGATCTGCGCGTAGGGACGCGGAACGAGCGGAAAGTCCCGCTGATAGTCGTTCAGCAGACGCAGGTCGAGGGCGACCGGATCGCTCATCAGAATCCCGTCCGTCCGGCCCGTGTGCTGAACAGGATGCCGCTCGGGCTGTCCGACTGGAGGCTGCGGATGACCTTGTGGCTGGCGGTATCGTGAATGACCACCTGGTTGTCGTCGCGCGCGGAAATCCACACGGCTTCGCCGCGCGGCGTGAATTCCATGTGCAGGATGGCCTTGCCCGGCTGCAGGGTGTCGCTGATCTCGTTGCGCAGGGTGTCGATCACCTGCACCCAGCCGTTGTCGGGGAAGGCGAAATTCACCCAGACCTCGCGGCCGTCGGGCCGTGCCATCACGAACACCGGCTGGCTCTTGACCGGTATGCGGCCGACCTCTTCCCAGCTGCGGGTGTCCACCACCAGTACCTCGTGCCGGCCGATCGCGGGCAGATAGGCGCGGCCACCGGCGATGGACCATCCGCGCAGGTGCGGCATCTTGTACACCGGCAACGGTGCCTCGCCCTTGCCGTAACCGGCCAGCACTTTGCGCACGCCCTTTTCCGGCTGCCAGGTGTCGAGCAGCGCGAGGCCGTCCTCGCCGAACAGGCCGGCGATGAAGTAGCGGCCGTCCGGCGTGACCAGGCCGTCATAGGGCTGCTTGCCCGCGGGATAGGCCGTGGTGCGGGGATTGCGCGGGTCCGACAGGTCGGTGATGCGGATTTCGCCGGCGTCGAACAGCGCGTAGGCGAAGCGCTGGCCCGGCAGGTCGGCCAGCCCGACGACTTTGGACCGCTTGCCTTCGGTGCCGTAGGTCGCCGGCACGTCGGCCACCAGCGCCAGTGTGTCCGAATCGAACGCCTTGATGCCTCCGGGTTCGTAATTCTGTGCGACGACCAGTCGGCCGTCCTGCGACATGGCGCCGCCGATGGAATTGCCGGCCTGGGTGATCCGCCTGACCAGGGTGGCGGTCAGCAGGTCGACCTTGGACAGCCCGCCATCCCGCCCGAAAACATAGGCGTAACGCTGATCGCGGGAAAATACGGCGGAGGCGTGGGACAGGTCACCGAGCCCCTGGACCCGGCCGAGCACGGTTTGCCGGGTGGTATCGACGATCTGCACGCTTCCGCTCGCCCGTTCGATGACGATGCCCAGATCGCCGGTACCGCGCAGTGCGGGCTCCGCACCGGCCGTCAGCGGCAGCAGGCAGAGTGACAGCGCGAACAGCAGCGTACTAATGATGAAAGGCATGTCAGCGACCTTCGGGAAAACCGGCCAGCAGCTGACGGGCAATCCAGTGCGCGTCGGCCTCGTCGAGGAGGCCCTTGAACGGCGGCATCGGCGTGCCGGGACGGCCCTGGATGATGGTGGCGGCAAGGTCGGCCGGGTTCCAGCCCTTGAGCCGGGCGGCTGTCAGCGCAGGGCCGAGACCGCCCTGCAGCGTGAGGCCGTGGCAGGAACCGCAGTCCTGCCGGACGAGGTGGATCAGGGATTTCTGTCTGGCGGCGTCGGGTTCGGCCGCCATGAGAGGTGCTGACGCAAGCAGCAGTGCGGCTAGCGCCAGCCCTCGGTGCATCAGGCCGCGCCTTTCAGGATCCACTCGACGACCGCCTTCAGGTCATCGTCGGAAATCTTGTCGGGGCCGTTGGGCGACATCGGCATCGGGCCGAAACTGCCGGAGCCACCCTTGCGGACCTTGTCGATCAGCTTGGCTTCGATGTCCTTCTGGTCCTTGTACTTCGCGGCGATGTCCCGGAACGACGGGCCCAGCACCTTCTTGTCCTTGGCGTGGCAAGCCATGCAGCCGCCCTTGGTGGCCTGAGCCTCGCTGGCCTGGGCACAGGGAACCATCGCAAATGCAAGGAGGGATGCGACAAGCAGTGATTTTTTCATGACCATTCCTTTCGGGAAACGGTGAGCGGGGCAGCGTGAAGCTGCCCCGGCGCCTCATCAATAGATGTCGTTCTGGGTGTTGTTGACGTTGAACTTGCCGGTCGGCGTGATCAGACGCGGATCCTTGATCACGGCCTTGAGCTTGCGCGTCTTGTCATCGACGACAACGATGGCCGATTCCTGATTCTTGGCGGACCACACCGAGAACCACACTTCGTCGCCGGCCTTGTTGAACTCGGGTTGCACCACACGCTTGGCACCTTCGCCCAGACCCGCCCATTCGGCGATCGGCAGCACCTCGTATCCCTTGTCGAGATTGTTGATGTCATACACCGCGACGGACTGGCTGATCTTCGGATCGGGATTAAGCGCGGTATCGACCCACAGGTTCTTCGACTTCGGATGGGTCTTGATGAACAGCGAACCGCCACCCTGGCCCTTCAGTGTCGCAACCACCTTCCAGGCCTGTGCCTTGTGCTTGACCGGGTCGGTGCCGATCAGGCTGATCGATTCGTCGCCCAGGTGACCGGTGGACCAGACGGGACCGAACTTCGGATGGACGAAGTTGGCGCCACGGCCCGGATGGGGGATCTTGCCCACATCCACGATGGCAGCCATCTTGTCTTCCTTGGTATCGACCACGGCGATCTTGTTGGAGGCGTTGGCCGCCACCAGGAAGTAACGCCCGGTCGAGTCGAAACCACCGTCATGCAGGAACTTGGCGGCGTCGAGCGTCGTGACCTTCAGGTTGTTCAGATCCTTGTAGTTCACCATCATGATCTTGCCGGTTTCCTTGGCATTGACCACGAATTCCGGATGGAAGTGCGAGGCGACGATGGAGGCCACGCGGGGTTCCGGGTGGTATTCGTTATCCACGGTCATGCCGCGCGTCGATACGATCTTCATCGGCTTCAGCGTGTCGCCTTCCATGATCACGAACTGCGGCGGCCAGTAGGTGCCGGCGATCGCGATCTTGTCTTCGAAGCCCTTGTACTTCGACGTCTCGACCGAGCGTGCCTCGAGACCGACCTTGATCTCGGCAACGTTGTCCGGCTTGGCCATCCACAGGTCGATCAGGTTGATCTTCGCGTCGCGGCCGATCACGTACAGATAGCGGCCGGAGGCCGACATGCGGGAGATATGCACCGCGTAGCCGGTCTTGACGATGTTGATGATCTGTTTCGTGTCGCCGTCGACCAGCGCCACTTCGCCCGAGTCACGCAGCGTCGTAGAGAAGATGTTGGCGATGTTGTAGTTGTTCATCTTCTTGGTCGGGCGCTGCGCGACCGGGATGATGTCCTTCCACGACGCCTGCATGTCCTTCAGGCTGTATTCCGGCGGTTGCGGCGGGGTCTGCTGGATGTAGCGGGCCATCAGATCCACTTCGTCATCGGTCAGTTCGCCCGACGTGCCCCAGTTGGGCATGCCGGCGGGGGAGCCGTACTTGATGAAGACCTTGAGGTAGTCAGTACCGTTGGCAAGGGTCTTTTCCGGCGTCAGCGGCTTGCCGGTGGCGCCCTTGCGCAGCACGCCATGACAACCGGCGCAGCGCTCGAAATAGATCTGGCGTGCCTTGTCGAACTCCGCCTTGCTCATGGCGGGTGCCTTGGGATTGATGTCCTGGTGCATCTCGACACTGGCCAGAGGCGAACCACCCGCCTGATAGGCTGATTCCGCAGCCGGCAGATTCTTGTGCTGCGACTGATCGTCCGCGGCAAATGCCGTGCTGACAGCCAGCGGCATCAGGGCCAGGGCGCTGATGATGAATCCGGTCTTTTTCATGGATCTCCCCTTAACAACTGTAGTGAAAGTGCACACCGGAGGGTACGCACCTGAATTCAACCGCAGTTTCTCGCTGGAACAGGTTAGCATTCCTTGATTCGTATCAACATATTTCCGGGGTTGAGACCGATGTTCTTTTTTTCTTGCAGTAAATCAATTTTTTGTCGTCCGCTCTTGCCCAGAATGCCCGCATGGAACTGAACCGAAGCTGCCTTTATCTCGTCGGCGCAGGCCCCGGCGACCCCGATCTGCTGACGCTGAAGGCAGCCAGAATTCTTGCCGCAGCCGATGTGGTTGTCTATGACCGGCTGGTCGGCGAGGGGGTGCTGGCGCTCATCCCGCCGCACGCCAAGCGCATCTATGTCGGCAAGGAGTCTGGAGAACACTCGATGCCACAGGAACAGATCAGCCAGCTTCTGGTGGATCTGGGGCGCAAGGGCGGTGTGGTGGTACGCCTGAAAGGCGGCGACCCGTTCATCTTCGGTCGCGGCGGAGAGGAAATCGAAGCGCTGGCGGCGGAGGGCCTGCCCTTCCAGGTCGTGCCGGGCGTTACGGCGGCTTCAGGCATGGCGGCTTATGCAGGCATTCCGCTGACGCATCGCGAGCATGCGCAGTCCTGCGTTTTCGTAACGGGGCACCTCAAGGACGGAAGTCTTGATCTCGACTGGGATGCCCTGGCAAGGCCAAAACAGACCGTTGTCATCTACATGGGTATCGGCGGGCTCGACGAGATATGCCGCCAGCTGATGGCGCACGGACTCCCCGGCAGCACGCCGGCTGCAGTGGTGCGCAACGCGACGCTTGATGATCAGCAGGTGGTGCAGGCTCAGGTGGCAACTCTTGCTACTGCGTGCCACACTGCGGGAATCAAGCCGCCGGCACTGATCGTCATCGGCTCTGTGGCGTCGCTGACGACCCAGATGGACTGGTTTTCGGTCACACGCCGTATTGCAGGGCAACAAGGCTTGTCGCTGGTCCGCTCCGGAAATTCTTGACAGCCGTCAATGCGTCCTTGCGGCCGCTTCTCGTAACTTTCGTAACCGCTGCCGGCAGTCGTCGGCAGCGAAAAATGGCAAAGGGGGAACCATGAGCGCGTCATTCTCGACGTCGGCAGCACGGAACATATTCTTCGGCGGGACGGTATTTTTTGTCCTGATGTTCCTGGCGCTGACCTACGACACTGAGCAGAAACTGCCGCAGCGCGACCAGCGGGCACAGCTGGCCAATCCGGCCGTTGCCGCAGGCAAGCGCGTCTGGGAAAACAACAACTGCATCGGTTGTCACACGCTCCTCGGCGAAGGTGCCTATTTCGCGCCTGAACTGGGCAATGTCTACAAGCGTCGCGGCCCGGATTTCATCAAGGCCTGGATCAAATCGCAGCCCACAGGCGTGCCGGGCCGGCGGCAGATGCCCAATTTCCATCTCACGGACAAGGAACTGGATGATCTGGTGGCATTCCTGAAGTACGCATCCGAGATCAATACCGCCAACTGGCCGCCCAACGTTGAAGGCTGAGAAGGAGACTGGCATGCAATACAAATCACAAATGGTGGCCAAGCCCTATTTCATCGGTGCTCTGGTCCTCTTCGTCGCACAGATCCTGTTCGGGCTGATCATGGGCCTGCAGTACGTGGTGGGCGATTTCCTGTTCCCGCACATTCCGTTCAACGTTGCGCGGATGGTGCATACCAATGCGCTGATCGTGTGGCTGCTGATGGGTTTCATGGGGGCCGCCTACTACATGGTGCCGGAGGAGTCCGAGTGCGAGCTGTACAGCCCGAAACTGGCGCTGATCATGTTCTGGATATTCCTGGCGGCTGCCGGCCTGACGGTCGTGGGTTACCTTGCGGTGCCTTATGCCACGCTGGCCAAGATCACCGGCAATGACCTGCTGCCAACGATGGGCAGGGAGTTCCTGGAGCAGCCGACCATCACCAAGATCGGCATCGTGGTCGTTGCGCTGGCCTTCCTGTTCAACCTGTCGATGACCTTCCTCAAGGGGCGAAAAACCTCGATCACGACGGTGATGCTGCTCGGCCTGTGGGGTCTGGCGATCATGTTCCTGTTCTCCTTCGTCAATCCGGACAACCTGGTACGTGACAAGTTCTACTGGTGGTGGGTCGTGCATCTGTGGGTGGAAGGTGTGTGGGAACTCATCCTCGGTGCCATCCTCGCCTTCGTGCTGATCAAGATCACCGGCGTCGACCGCGAAGTGATCGAGAAGTGGCTGTACGTGATCATCACGCTGAGCCTGATCACCGGCCTCATCGGCACTGGTCACCACTACTTCTGGATCGGTACGCCGGAGTACTGGCAGTGGCTCGGTTCGGTGTTCTCGGCACTCGAACCGGTGCCCTTCTTCGCGATGACGCTGTTTGCCTTCAACATGGTTAACCGCCGCCGCCGCGAACATCCGAACCGGGCAGCCACGCTGTGGGCGCTCGGCACCGGCGTGATGTCCTTCCTCGGGGCGGGCGTATGGGGCTTCCTGCATACGCTGTCGCCGGTGAATTACTACACGCACGGTACGCAGATCACTGCCGCCCACGGCCACATGGCGTTCTATGGCGCCTACGTGATGGTGGTCCTGACCATCATCTCGTATGCCATGCCGCTGATGCGCGGCCGCGCTGCCAACAGCAATGCCTCCCAGGTACTGGAAATGTGGGGTTTCTGGCTGATGACGATCTCGATGGTGTTCATCACGCTGTTCCTGACCGGAGCCGGCATCCTGCAGGTCTGGCTGCAGCGGGTATCGACCACACCCATGGGCTTCATGGCGACGCAGGATCAGGTGGCGCTGTTCTACTGGCTGCGCGAGGGGACCGGGCTGGTCTTCATGATCGGTCTAGCGGTCTACCTGTTCAGCTTCTTCAAGGATGGCAAATCTGCTGCCTGAAGCGAGCATTGATGCGACACGGACGGCCCCCGCAGATCGGGGGCCGTTTTTTTGTTGCAGTGCGAAAACAGCCTGATTTTCTTTGCCGGAATCAAGGCGGGGCGACGAGGATAGGTGCACTATCGCGGCATGAGTTCCGATGCGATCGATATGACCGAGCCCGACGGCCGTCGCCATCCTCCCGGCGATCTGGCGATCTGGGTGTTCATCCTCGCGGAACTTGCGGCATTCGCGCTGCTGTTCATCCTTTACGGCGTGGTGAGAGCGAAGCATGTCGAGCTGTTCAACGAGATGCAGCTCACGCTGGACCGCAATGCCGGCGCACTCAATACCGTGCTGCTGATCACCGCCAGCTGGTGCGTGGCGCGGGCGGTGGCGGCAATCAGAAAGGGGGCTGACGGCGCAAGCGCCCGCTGGATGGCCTGCGGCATCCTGGCCGGGGTCGGCTTTCTGGTGGTGAAGGGCTTCGAGTATTCCGACAAGTTCGATGCGGGCATCGGGCTCGACACCAACCTGTTCTACATGTTCTACATCGCGCTGACCTTCTTCCACTTCATGCATGTGGTGCTCGGGCTGCTGATCCTGGGCTTCCTGCTGCTCAAGACGCTGCGTGGAGGCTATTCGGCGGACGACCATCTGGGCATGGAAACCGGCGCCAGCTACTGGCACATGGTGGATCTGGTGTGGATCGTCCTGTTCCCGCTGGTCTATGTGATGCGATGAAGAGCCCGATTTCTGGTCTCGACGTGGTCTGGCTACTGCTTCTGGCAGGCACCGCCTATACATGGTGGCTCGGCGAATCCGGTCATGCCGGCACCGGGACAATGATGGCCATACTCGCGATTGCCGGCGTCAAGGGCGCGTTGGTGATTCGCGACTTCATGGCGCTGCGCGGCGTGAAACTGCTGTGGCAGGCCGCGGTTTTCGGCTGGCTGATACTGGTGCTGGCCGTGAACATGGCTGCCTACTGGAATGGAAACTGATGGAAATTCCGATCGCAACGAACGAACTGCCGTATTACGAGGCAGCCGGTGGCGAGGTCGAACTGTTCGAACACGCCTGGCGCAATCGTCTGCCGGTACTGATCAAGGGGCCGACCGGCGTCGGCAAGACGCGCTTCGTCGCCTACATGGCGGCGCGGCTCGGCCTGCCGCTGAATACGGTGGCCTGTCATGACGATTTGACCGCGGCCGATCTGGTGGGGCGTCATCTGATCCAGGACGGACAGACCGTATGGAACGACGGCCCGCTGACCCGTTCGGTGCGTCAGGGCGGCATCTGCTATCTGGACGAGGTGGTCGAGGCGCGCAAGGACACGACCGTGGTCATTCATCCGCTGGCCGACCATCGCCGCGCACTGCCGATCGACCGTACCGGCGAACTCCTGCAGGCGCCCGATTCCTTCATGCTGGTGGTGTCGTACAACCCGGGTTACCAGAACTTCCTGAAGGGCATGAAGCCGTCCACCCGCCAGCGCTTCGTGTCCATCCGTTTCGACTTCCCGGTGGCCGCGCGGGAAGAGGCGATCCTGCTGGGCGAAACCGGCTGCGATCCGATGCTGGCGCGACGTCTCGTGTCGCTGGGCAACAGCATCCGCGCGCTGAAGCACGTGGATCTGGAGGAAGTCGCGAGCACCCGTCTGCTGGTGTATGCGGCCATCCTGATCCGCGACGGCCTCGATCCGGTGGCCGCCTGTCGCGCCGCGCTGGCGGAAAGCCTGAGCGACGACGAGGAAGTGACCGCCGGACTGATGGAGATCATCCTTGCAAGCTTCGGCCGCTGATCGCACGCGACAATTTCGCCGCCTGCTGTGGCAGGCCGGCTTCTTCGCGCTGTTCGTGCTGGCGCCGGTGTTCAACGTCTTCCGCTACGACCTGACGGCCGGCCATGCCTGGCTGCTCGGCATGCCCTGGCGCTTGGGGCTGGACGCCTTCCTCGCCGGCAAGATGGGAGCGCTGGAAGCCGGCCTCAACATACTGCTGCGCCTGTTCCTGCCGATACTGGTTGCCGGAGGCGGGCTCATGTACATCGCCTGGCGCTGGGGACGCGTCTACTGCGGCTGGCTGTGCCCGCACTTCTCGGCGGTGGAAACGATCAACGGCCTGATGCGCCGGGCCTCGGGCAAGCAGAGCATCTGGGACGGGCAGCCACTGCCGCCGCGCAACCCCGACGGCTCGCCGCGACCGGTCCATCCGCTGTGGTGGGCGCCGACCATCGCCTTCGCCGTCATTTTCGCCTTCCTGTGGGCGGTGGTGCTGCTGACCTACCTGCTGCCGCCGGCCGAGGTGTATGGCCGCCTGTGGCATCTCGATCCGACGCGCAACCAGACCCTGTTCCTGAGTGTCGCCACCGGGGTGCTGACGCTGGAATTTCTGTTCGCCCGCCATCTGTTCTGCCGCTTCGGCTGTGCCGTGGGTCTGTTCCAGAGCCTGGCCTGGATGAGCAATCGCGGCGCCATGGTGATCGGCTATGCGCGGCCGCGCGCGGCCGACTGCGCGGCCTGCTACGACGCCGGCGGCCCGGGGTACGCGGCCTGCGAAGGCGTGTGCCCGATGCGCCTGCGTCCGCGCACGCCCAAGCACAAGATGTTTGCCTGTACCCAGTGCGCGCAATGCGTGCAGGCCTGCGGTACGGTGCAGCAGGCGCACGGCAAGGTCAGCCTGCTGAAATGGGTGGACAAGGATGCCGCGCGCAGCAACGAAGCCCAGGTCAGCCTGACCGGAAACCGCGACTGACATGGAAGAGTGGGTCGGCGGACTGTGGGACCGCTTCATCACCCGCGCGGCGACCCGCGAACATGCCGAAGCGGCGGTGCATCTGAAGGACGTCGAGAAGACGCTCGGCATGGTGTTCCGTGCGCTCGGCGGCGACGCCGGCCTGCGTGTGCAGAACGCGGTGTCGGAGCAGCACGGTGCCCGCCGCTCCTTTCTTGAACGCGTATCGGGCACCGGCTTCAAGGTGGGCAAGGCCAGCGTCGACGGCGCCAGCCTCAGTCTGCCGGAACGCATCGCGCTGTTTCCCGAAGCCGGTCTGAACCGCGACCTGTATGTCTGGCTCGCGGCGCTTGCGGCACACGATGTGCCGAACGACGACGAGTGGATCGTCCGCAACCAGCGCGCGACCGTGGTCGCGCTGGACCGCTTTCCCGGCCTGCAGCCGCGCTATGACCGCTTGCTGGCCGCCGTACTGGCGCTGCGTGCCGGCCCCGGTGGCCTGCCGTCCGACGAGGCGGCGCGCGAGCAGGCGGTGCGCGACGCGCTGCAGACGCCCGGCAGCGTCGCCCGTCTGCCGCCGCTGACGCGCAAGGGCGCGAAGGCGCTGCAGCCGGTGCCGATGTGGCTGTATCCGTCGAACGCAGGCGCCGGCACGCCGCGCCGTCTGGAACACCAGGAAGCGGCCGAAGGGTCGAAAGCAAGCGAGTCGGAACGTCGTCACAAGGCGAAGCAGACCGACATGCCGGAAGACAAGCACGGCATCCTGCTGGTGTTCCGCGCCGAAAGCCTGCTGTCCTGGGCCGAATACGTGAAAGTGAACCGCAGCCAGGACGACGACGCTGACGACAACGCGGCGCGCGCGGCCGACACCATGGATCAGCTCAGCGTGGCGCAGGACGGAGAGCGCGTGGCATCGCGGGTGCGCTTCGATCTGGATCTGCCAGCGGCGGCCGAGGACGATCTGCCGCTCGGTCCCGGCCTTCCGCTGCCCGAATGGGACTACCGCAGCCAGACGCTGAAGCCCGACTACTGCCGCCTGCAGTTGATGAGCGCCCGCCATGTGGAACCCGCGCCGCTGCCGGAGCGGCTGCGTCAGCATGCGCGCCGGTTGCGCAGCCAGTTCGAGGCGCTGGCGCCGACGCGGCGCTGGCTCAAGGCGCAACCGGAGGGCGTCGAGCCCGACATCGACGCCTGGGTGCGCCGGCAGGCTGATCTGCAGGCCGGCACGCAGGGCGGGCAGGAAGGACTCTATCTGGCCCAGGTGCAGCAGGAGCGCGACCTGGCCTGTCTGGTGCTGGCCGATCTGTCGCTGTCCACCGACGCCTGGGCGTCCGACGAACAGAAGGTGATCGACGTGATCCGCGACAGCCTGATGCTGTTCGCCGAAGCGTTGAGCGTCACTGGCGACCGTTTTGCGCTGTGTGGATTTTCATCGCTCAAGCGGGGCCACGTCCGCTTCCATGAACTCAAGGCCTTCGACCAGCGCTACGACGAGCTTGCGCGCGGCCGGGTACAGGCCATACGCCCCGGCTACTACACCCGGCTCGGTGCGGCCATCCGCCACGCCACCGGCATGCTGGCGCGGCAGCCGAGCCGGCAGCGCCTGCTGCTGATACTGTCTGACGGCAAGCCGCACGATCTCGACATCTACGAGGGGCGCTACGGCATCGAGGACACGCGGATGAGCATTCTTGCCGCGCGTGAGCAGGGCATCCGGCCCTTCTGCGTCACCATAGACAAGACCGGCGCGAGCTATCTGCCACACGTGTTCGGCGCACACGGTTTCACGCTGCTGCGTCGTCCGGAGGATCTGACCGTCCAGCTGCCGCTGCTCTATGCGCAGCTGACGCAGGACTGACCGGAGGCGTAGCTGCCTACAGGTCGTGTTCGCGCAGCACCTTCACATCCGGAATGGCGATGGTGCGGCCCTTCACCTCGATCAGGTTCAGCCGGGACAGGTCGCTGAATACGCGCGACAGCGTTTCCGGCGTCAGGTTGAGGCGGGACGCGATCACCAGTTTGGAGGTCGGCAGTTCGACCTCCACGTCCTGCCCCTCGTCGGCGGGGCACTGCTGCAGCAGATAGCCGATGACGCGCTGGGTGCTGGAGCGCAGCGAGTAGGACTCGACGTCGTGCAGCAGCGAGTGCAGCCGTACCGACAGGCCGGCCAGCATCAGCCGGGCGAAGGTCGGGTCTGCGGCAAGCAGCCGGTTGACGCTCTCACTGGCCACGTGCACGACCAGGCTGTCGGTCAGTGCGCCGCAGCTGACCGGGTACGGTCGCGACAGGAACATCACGGCTTCGCCCAGCGACTGCTGCGGACCGATGATCTCGACGATCTTCTTGCCGCCCTGCGGTGAATTGATGCTGAGCTGCAGCTGGCCGAACACCACGACGTGGAAGCCGGTCGAGGCATCGCCCCGGTGGAACAGCGTTGCACCCTTTTCCAGCCGAATCTCCTTTGCATCGGCTGCAATCTCATCCAGGTGATGCGGCGTCAGGGCCTGAAACAGCGGCAGGTGGGACAGGAACTTGCGGACGGTTTCCTGATTGGATTCGGGGGGCACGGCTCACCTTCGTAAGTGGTTGCGGAATCTGCGCGGGCATCCGGAGCGATCGCCCGCGCGGAGGATAACCCGGATTTTCCCGCTTCCCGGCACTCAGGTCGGGGCCCCGAGGGGCCGGCAGCCGTCAGGACTGGCGTGCTGACGCCAACCTTCGGTGACGTGCCGCGCCTATTTCCGGTCGGCTGCCAGCGCACGCAATCCGGCCGGATCGAGGATGCTGATCTGGTTGCGGCCGAGTTCGACCAGCCCCTGTTCGGCGAAGCTTTTCAGCAGACGGCTGACGATTTCGCGCACGCTGCCCAGCTCGTCGGCCAGCTGCTGGTGTGTCGTGTGCATGGTCTGGCCGTGCCCGAGCAGCAGGCCGGCCAGCCGCTGGTCGAGCCGCTGGAAGGCGATCGCCTCGACCAGCTGCATCAGTTCGGCCACGCGCTCGGCGAACAGGCCGAACACGAACTGCCGGAACGCCGGCTCCGACAGCAGCTGCTGGAACAGCGCCGGCGGCAGCACCAGCAGCCTGACGTTGCTTTCGGCCACCGCATGCGCGTTGTAGTCACTCTGGCCGAGCAGGCAGGCGCTCGAAATGACGCAGGTCTCGCCAGCGTGCACGCGGTACAGCGGCAGCTCGCGTCCGCTGGCCGATGACTTGGCGACCTTGACCTGGCCGTCCAGCACGAACGGAAAGCCGACGCAGGGCTGGTGCTCGTCGAAGATGCGCGTGCCCACCGGCAGTTCGAGCAGATGCCCGCCGTTTTCGATGCGCTGGCGCGCCTCGGGGGACAGTCCGGACAGCAGCGGATACAGCGCGGTCAGCATGTCGGCCGGGGTATTCATGACAGCGTTGCGATGACCGGTGCGTGGTCGGACGGGCGTTCCAGCTTGCGCGGCGCCTTGTCGACGACGCAGGCGGTGCAGGACGCTGCCAGCGGCGCTGACAGCAGGATGTGGTCGATGCGCAGGCCGAAATTGCGGCGGAACGCGCCGGCCCGGTAATCCCACCATGACCAGCTTTTCTCCGGCTGATCGAACTGCCTGAAGGCGTCGCTCAGGCCGAGTGCCAGCAGTCCGGCGAAGGCGGCGCGCTCCTGCGGCGATACGTGGATCTCGTCCTTCCAGTCCGGGTGCGCGTCGCGCGCTTCCGGCGCGATGTTGTAGTCACCCAGCAGCGCCAGCTTCGGGTGGCGCGTCAGTTCATCGCGCAGCCAGCTGGTCAGCGCGGTCAGCCAGCGCATCTTGTAGTCGAACTTGTCCGAGCCGACCGCCTGGCCGTTGGGAAAGTAGGCGCAGACGATGCGCACGCCGTCGACCGTGGCCGCGATGACGCGTTTCTGCTCGTCGTCGAAGCCGGGAATGCCGGCCTGCACGTCGGCCGCCGGCGTCTTCGACAGGATGGCCACGCCGTTGTAGGTCTTCTGCCCGGCGAACGCGCAGTGATAACCGGCTGCTTCCAGCTCGGCGCGCGGGAAGCCGGCGTCCTCGGTCTTGGTTTCCTGCAGGCAGACCACGTCCGGCTGCTCCACGGCCATCCAGTCGGTCAGGTGGGGCAGGCGGACCTTCAATGAATTGACGTTCCAGCAGGCGATCTTCATGACAGTCGGTATTCCTTTGCCGTCGATGGCTTCTTGTTCGTGACGTGAGTCCGGTTGCACACGGGCAACAGGCGGGGCTGCGCATGATGCCTCCGCCGGCCGCCATCGTGCCAGTCGTCGTCCGGAATGAAAAACCCCAACATGTTGCCACTCCGCGGCCCGACCGGCTGCATGACCCCGGAGCAGTTCCGGTCCTCAGTCAGGCGCCTTGTAGACCAGCACCTTGAGCGCTCGCTCGCTCGACACGTCCGCGAACGCAGGCGGATTCGGCAGGCGCTGCCCGAAGATCAACTGCGGTGCGAGTTCCCGCACCTGGTCCTGCAGGAAGGCGACGCCCAGCTTGGGCGAGTTCAGGCACAGCAGCGCGTGGCCGCCGGGTGCCAGCAGATCGGGCAGGCGGCGGATCAGGCGCGCGTAGTCCTTGTCGGCGACGAAGCTGCCCCTCTGGTAGCTGGGCGGGTCGACGATGATCAGGTCATAGGGGCCGCCGCGCGTGATCCTGCCCCATGAACTGAAGATGTCGTGCGGCAGGAAGCTGGCGCCGGACGCGAGCCCGTTGAGCGCATGGTTCTGCTTGCCGATGCCCAGCGCGCCGCCGCTCATGTCCACGTTGGTCACCTGTCGGGCGCCGGCCTGCAGTGCGACCACGGAGAAGGCGCAGGTGTAGGCGAACAGGTTGAGCACCTTGAGGCCGGGACGTGCTGCCACGTGCTCGCGCACCCAGCGTCTGCCCTCGGCCATGTCGAGGAAGAAGCCGTGGTTCAGTCCCGTGAGCAGATGAACCCGGAAGCGGGCACCGTTTTCGGTCACGACATGCGGATCGGGCACCCTGCCCGCCATCAGTCGCGTGTCGGCCAGCGCTTCGTGCCGGTACTGGAAGACCCAGTTCAGCGGCTGGTCCGGAGACAGTTCCGTCCAGCGCGCGGCCAGGGCCGAGTCGATGGCTGCCAGTTCGTCGTCGCCGGCCGGCTGGAAGCTGGTCACGACCCAGATGGGGGGATAGGCGTCCAGCGTCCACTGCTCGGATCCGGGGTGCAGGCCACCCCGTCCATGGAAGATGCGCCGGGCGTCTGCAGGCAGGTCCATCGTCGCGATGGCGTCGAGCAAGGCTTGCATGGTGAGAGAGGTTCCTGACGGCAAGCACTGATATTGAGATGGCAGCCATTGCCCGGTCCGGACGCGCCGTCGGATGCCTGCCCCGACGCTCCTTAACCGAGACGGCGCCGGATTATGCCCGCACCTGACCAGGACAAGCTTTGCCGAAAGCTTCCTGGTGCCTGTGGAGTTGTTCGAAGGCCGTCGTCAGTCATGCTGACTCGTGCGATCGATCGTTTGCTGACGTGGGCCTTTTGGCGCAGCGTTGCCCCAGCGCCTCTTGAGCGCACCTGATGCCGCTGCCTTCAGAAGTTTTGCAAAGGTCGGGCATTCGGCATGACTGGTAGCCGGACAGGCTGCTGCGTGCCGCAACCCGTAGCTCACGGCGGTCAAGCGCTCGATCTGGGAATCGATTTCGTCAGCCTTTGCGGCCAGCAAACGCCGGTCTATGTTCGGCTCGCCCGCTGGCAGGATCATCGACCGGATTTCGTCAAGAGAAAGACCGGCTGCCTGGCCGAGCGAAATCAACGCCAAGTGATCGAGCACGCTGCGCGCGAACTTTCGCCGTGATCCATGTTGTTGTCCGAGAGAGGCTATGAGCCCCTTCTTTTCGTAGAAGCGAAGTGTCGACGCCGGTACGCCGGTGCTTTTGGAAACTTCGGAAATATCCATGCTCCACCCCTTGACTTGAAGTCGACTTCAACTTCTAGACTGCACTTCATGGGTCCATCAGTCAATCTTCAAGGGGAGTTTCATGACACTGCTTCAGGTCGTCATAAGGGTTGTTCTCATTGGCGCTGGCGCCACCGCAATCATGGACGCGTGGCTGGCGTTACTGAAGCGATCGGGAGTCCAGACGCTGAACTTCGCGTTTGTCGGGCGATGGATCGGGCATCTCATCTGCCGCGGCAAGTTGTCCCACCCATCCATCGGGAAGGCGGAGCCGATTCCCGGTGAACTCATGATCGGCTGGATTACCCACTATGCCGTCGGCGCGGCCTTCGCCGGCGTACTTGTGGCTTTACAGGGCATCGGCTGGACAAGCAACCCGACCCTGGCGCCGGCTGTCGCCATGGGCGTGACTACGGTCGTTGCCCCGCTTTTTGTGATGCAGCCGGCCATGGGATCAGGCTTTGCTGCGTCAAGAACGCCAGCGCCGATCAGAAATTGCCTTCGAAGTGTCGCCAATCACACGATCTTCGGCATAGGGCTCTATCTGTCGGCCTGCTTCATCGAAAGTGTCGTGAGATGAGATGTGTATGTATCGGGAAATTCCATGGACATCGGAGAGGTGCGAAATGAAAAGAATTGCTGTCGTCTACCACAGTGCCCATGGGCACACTGAACACATGGCCTTCAGTATCCGTGAGGGCGCCCAGGGCGTTCCGGACACCGAGGTTCATGTGCTGATGGCGGAAGACCTTGTCGCCCGGCCCGAGGCGCTGGCCGACTATGACGGCTATCTTTTTGGCTCACCGACGTTTTTCGGAGGTGTCTCCGGTTCCTTCAAGAGCTTCATGGATGCGACCGGCGGCCTGTGGCGTACCCAGAGGCTGAAGGGCAAGCTCGCCGCCGGATTCACTGTGTCGTCTTTACCCGCCGGCGACAAACAATCCACTCTGATGTCGATGTTCGTGTTTTGCATGCAACACGGAATGCTGTGGGTCGGCAACCCGATACTTCCCGAGCAGCATGCAGGGGTTCCATACGATGAGGCTGCCAATCGACTGGGGTCCTGGTCAGGTCTGATGGCGCAGGCCGGGCACTCGGCGCCGGCGGACGCCTTCACCGACGGCGATATCAAGACGGCCCGGATGTTCGGCAGGAATTTCTCGGAGACACTTCATCGCGTCTCCGGCGCAAATTGAAGGGGAGGTAGGACGATGATTTCCAAAAGATACGGGCCACTGCTGTTCAGCTTGATTCTTTCCGGGCAGATGTCCCTTCTGGTGTCCGGAATTGCGACGTTTCGCGCGACTGGCCTGACCCCTCATTTTCTGTACTCGTGGGTCAGCGCCTGGGCGACTGCGTGGTTATTCGCGTTTCCGGCGGTAATGCTCGTCAGTCCGATGACACGCAGGGTCGTCCGCTTCTTCATCGCGGAGGACAGTCCGGGCAGCGGGTACCGGACATGAAGTCACGGTCGCCGGCGCGTCCTGACGACCGCAATGCCATCGGCCCGATTCATGGAGCCCGGCGTCGGCAATCGGTCAGATCCCGATCATGACCCCGCGACCGATTGCCACGGCGTTCAATCCACCGAATGCGCTCTCGCGTACAGTCACGCCACCCAACCGCGCTTCGCTTTATCTCGACATGAACCGACTTCAATCAGAGTGCCATCGCCTGTACCTGCCGCATTTGCCGGAGAAACGGGACGCTGATTCGGTTGAATCCGGCCTGGTCGATTCCAATGGAACGGTGCGGGCGATGGTGCTCGAAGTCGCCCGGCCGGCCGACTGGGACGCCATCGCCAGCGTGTGGCAGGGGGTTCAGGTCGATCTTGATCTGCCCGCGCCGGCCATTGCGGTTTCGGGCGTCGATGGCTATCAGCTCTGGTTCTCGCTGCTGGAGCCGGTGCCGGCCGTCCAGGCGCATGCCTTTCTCGACGCCTTGCGCGTGCGCTATCTGCGCGCCATCGCCCCGGAGCGCGTCCGCCTGCTGCCGGCAGTCGAGGCGGCAGTGCCGCGGCATGCCGGAGCGGTGCCGGCACTGCAGGTGCGGAGCGGCTGCTGGTCGGCTTTCGTGGCGCCCGATCTGGCCCCCATGTTCGCCGATACGCCCTGGCTGGACATCGAGCCGGGCCAGGATGGCCAGGCAGACTTGCTGTCCTGCATTCAATCCATCAAGGAGGCGGACTTCCGCAAAGCGCTGGAACGCCTCGGGCCGGTGACGACACCGGCGACGGCCGACGCCGGTCCTGCGGACACCGGATCGGCATCGAGGTATGCCTGTCCGGACCCGAAACGCTTCCTGCTCGACGTGATGAACGATGACGCCGTGGCGCTTGAACTGCGCGTGGAAGCCGCCAAGGCGTTGTTGCCCTACTTCGAGAATCACACCCACCGCTGAGACATATCGACCAGCGTGACAACACGGAGTCCGGGCCGGTGTGACCGTCGCGTCCGGGCAGCGACGTCTTCGGTTATGCGGTGTCCGTCAGGCAGGGTCCGAGTTACCTGCATACCGTGGAAATTCTATTGTCATCCGGTCCGGCAATCTGTGCATGCAGTGCAGGAAAACCGGGCTGGACAGCCATCCGGACAGCCAGGACTGCAACGCGGGTGGCAGTTGCTGTGCGAACCATGCCGGCTCCACCGCAGCGTACTGCCGTACGAAAGGGAACAGGGCGATATCGGTCGCGCACGGTATGTCGCCGCCAAGAAAACGGCTTTTGTCGAGACGACCGGCCAGCGGCCGCAGGAAGCTCTCGAGGGCCTGCGCTCGATGGCTGTCGCGGTCGGCGCCGGGAAAGCGCTCGGGGTATTTGTAGCGGTCGAGATGGTGCTTGAAGACGCCGTCGTTCAGCGCCAGCCAGTCGAGATTGTCCCGCGTCTGCGCGGGTGCCCACCATGATGCGGACGGAAGCGGCGCCAGTGCCCAGCGCATGATGTCCCAGCTCTGGTCGAGCACGTCGCCGCTCGCCTGGCGCAGCACGGGCACGGTGCCCTTCGGTGACAGAGCCAGCAGCTCTGCCGGCTTGTCCCGCAGCGACACTTCGTGGGCATCGAAGGCGATATCGGCGATCAGCAGTGCCATGCGGGCGCGCATCGCGTAGGGACAGCGCCGGTAGGTGTAGAGCAGCGGCCTGGTCATTCCGATCTTCGTGGCTTACCCCGGCTTGTCTTCCGGAAGGTTTCAGGCACGCGGATGCGCGCGCTTCGCCGTCGTCACTGGGCCTCGGGTTCTGCCGCAGCCGGTGGCGGCGTTTTCGCAGCGGCCGGCGGCTTGGCGCTGCCCTTGGCCGGGTAGCCGGCGCGGTCGAGCAGCTTGTTCCAGGATTCGGCGCTGAAGCCGACCAGCTGGTCGGCGCCAGCGGCGATCGCCGGCACGCGTGCGTCCTTGAGCTTGAAGCGCGCCACGAAGGCCTGCTTCTGCTCTTCGCTGGTGATGCGCTGTTCCGTGTAGGCGATGCCGCGGTTCTTCAGCAGCGACAGCGCGGATTCGCACAGTGAGTCGCACTCGTTGCCGAGCCAGACCGTGACCGGTGCCCGGCGCGTGGCCTCGCGTTCGGCATATCCGCCGCCGCTGGTTTCCACCACGTTGGCGCGCATCTTCTTTTCGGTCGCGTTGCGCGCATCGGGCGGCGGTGGCGTGTCGCTGTAGTGCGTGTGCCCCTGTGCGTCGAGCCATTTATAGGTCTCGGCACAGGCGACGCCGGCACAGAGCATGCCGGCCATCGAGATGAAAAGCAGTCTGCGCAATCCCGTCATCGAAGTCTCCCGTGGGTTCAGGCACTGACCATGCCGCTGTGGCGCAGCAGGGCGTCTGGCCGTGGTTCGCGGCCGCGGAAGGCCTTGAACGATTCAAGCGCCGGTCGCGAGCCGCCGACGGCGAGTATTTCATCCCAGAAGCGGCGGCCGGTGGCGGTGTCGAGCACGGTGCCGGCGATGCCACGCGCCTCCTCGAAGGCTTCGAAGGCGTCGGCCGACAGCACCTCGGCCCACTTGTAGCTGTAGTAGCCGGCCGCGTAGCCGCCGGCGAAGATGTGGCTGAAGCTGTTCGGAAAGCGGTTCCAGTCCGGCGGTCGTACGACCGCGACTTCGTCACGCACCTCGTCGAGCAACTGCAGCATGGTCTTGTCGCCGCCGGGCACGAAATCGTGGTGCAGGCGCAGGTCGAACAGCGAGAACTCGATCTGGCGCAGTGTCTGCATGCCGCTCTGGAAATTCCGGGCGGCGATCATCTTGTCGTACAGCGCGCGCGGCAGCGGCTCGCCGGTGTCGGCATGCGCGGTCATGCCGGACAGTACGTCCCACTCCCAGCAGAAGTTCTCCATGAACTGGCTGGGCAGTTCGACCGCATCCCACTCGACGCCATGGATGCCGGACACTGGCAGGTCGTCGACGCGGGTCAGCAGGTGGTGCAGGCCGTGGCCGGTTTCGTGGAACAGCGTGATCACGTCGTCATGTGTGAACGTCGCCGGCCTGGGCTTGCCGTCCTTCTCGCCGACCGGCGACGGGAAGTTGCAGTTCAGATAGGCGACCGGCGTCTGCACGCCGCCGTCGACCCGGCGGCGGGTGATCGCCTCGTCCATCCAGGCGCCGCCGCGCTTGGTGTCCCGCGCGTACAGGTCGAGGTAGAACTGGCCGACCAGTTCCGGTCCGCCCGCCTCTTGGCGTTCGATGCGGAAGAAGCGCACGTCCGGGTGCCAGACCGGCGCGACATCGGGTCTGATGCTGACGCCGTACAGGCCCTCGACCACGCGGAACAGGCCTTCGAGCACCTTGGGTTCCGGAAAGTACAGCTTCACCTCCTGCTCGGAAAAATCGTAGCGCTGCACGCGCAGCTTTTCCGATACCCAGGCCATGTCCCACGGATGCAGCTCGTCGAGGCCGTATTCGTTGCGGGCGAAGGCGCGCAGTTCGTCGAGGTCGCGCTGGCCGTGCGGTCGGGCGCGCACCGCGAAGTCGCGCAGGAAGGCCATCACCTGTTCCGGCGTGTCGGCCATTTTCGGCACCATCGACAGTTCGGCGAAGCTGCCGAAGCCGAGCATCTTCGACTCTTCGGCACGCAGGGCGAGGATGCGGTCGATCAGCTTGGAGTTGTCGCGCGTGGCCTCGCCGAATTCGGACGCGCGGGTGGCGTAGGCGCGGTACATGCGGGCGCGCAGTTCGCGGTTGTCGGCGTACTGCATCACCGGCAGGTAGGACGGCATGTGCAGCGTAAACTTCCAGCCCTCGCGTTCGTCGTTCTGCGCCGCCTCGCGTGCCGCTTCGATGCTGTCGTCCGGCAGTCCGTTAAGCAGTGCCGGATCGCTCACGTATTCGGCGAAGGCATTGGTGGCGTCGAGCACGTTCTCGGAGAACTTCGTGGACAGCGATGCCAGCTCTTCCTGGATTTCCTTGAAGCGCGGCTTCTGTTCTTCCGGCAACTCGGCGCCGGACAGACGGAAATCGCGCACTTCGTTGTCCAGGATGCGCCGGCGCGCCGGCGACAGCGTGGCGTATTCGGCGCTGTCGTGCAGCGCGCGGTATTTCGCGAACAGCGCGAGGTTCTGGCCGAGCGAGCTGTAGAAGCGGGTGATTTCCGGCAGCGTGGTGTTGTAGGCCTCGCGCCAGGCCGGCACGTCGTTGACGCCATGCAGGTGGCCGACCACGCCCCAGGCGCGGCCGAGCTGTTCGCCCATGTCGGTGATTGGCGCGGCGAAACCGTCCCAGGTCGGTGCTTCAGGGCTGGCGATCAGTCCGTCGATCAGCGCCTGGTAGCGGGTCAGCAGGTCGACGATGGCCGGTGCCACGTGCTCGGGCCGGATGGCGTCGAAACGGGGCAGGGAAGAGAAGTCGAGCAGCGGGTTCGTATTCATGTTCGTCCGGAAGTGGTGCAGGCGGGGCGCCGGTCAGGCGCGACCGCCCGATTCTATGGGCTGCAGTGATGGATGTGCTAGCTGCATCGTCTGCAACGGGCGAATTCGGGGCTGGCGGATGAATATCCTCAAGTTGCGGCGTCATCTGCCGAAAAAAGGGTCAGCCGACGAGGCCATTTTCCCCTTCAGGCATGTCGGGTTCGTCCCGACCGGAATCAAGACACTCCGTTTTCTCCCTGACCCGCCGCCGTACCGGGCATTGAGTCCGACACCGCACAGGATGCCTCGATTCTCCTGCGGAGGCCGGCAAAGAGGACTGCAGACCCATGACAGACAAGGACACATTGATCGACGAAAGCATTCTGTTCAGTGTGCCTGCCATGCGTCGTCGCGCATCGGGCCTGCTGCCGCGCATGATCGTCCTGCTGCACAGCGAAGCCGAATCCGGCCTGGCTGCGATGGGTGCCGCGGCTGCTGCCGCTGATGCCTGCGCACTGCGCGAGGCGGCGCACCGGCTCAAGAGCGCGAGCGGAGCACTGGGTGCCATGCGGGTTCATGCGCTGGCGCGTGACATCGAAAACGCGGCGCGCGGCGGATACGCTGGTTTTGACGAGTCCAACCGGCGGGAATTGGAGCAGGCGCTGCAGGACACCTTCGACGCGCTGGAGAAGCTGAACGCCGCGCTGCCGTCCGGTACGAATGAATCCGTATGCGGGGCGGACTGATGCAGAATGCAGGTTCGGGCAAGGTCAGCAACGTAAACGGAGCGCGCGGGTGATTCTTCTTGTCGATGACGACGCAATGGTCCGTCTGCTCGCGACCGAAGTCCTGATCAGTTCCGGCTTTGAAGTCATGGAGTGCCCCGACGGCGAGCACGCGCTGGAGATGTTCGACCAGCACGAGTTCTCGTTGGTGCTGCTCGACGTGAACATGACCGGCATCGACGGCTTCGAGGTCTGTCGTGCAATCCGCGGGCGTCCGCACGGCCGGCGTGTGCCCATCATCATGCTGACGGGCATGGACGATACGGTCTCCATCGACCGGGCCTACTCGCTCGGTGCGACCGATTTCGTCACCAAACCGTTGAACTGGACATTGCTGGTCTATCGCGTGCGTTATGCCTTGCGCGCTGCAGCCACGGTGGCGGATCTGGAGGTGTCGGAACGTCGCCTGGCGGTGGCGCAGCGCGTGGCCAGGCTGGGCGGGTGGGTCTGGCATATCGACGAAGACCGCTGCGAACGCAGCGAGATCTGCCTCGATCTGTGGGGCGACACCCAGCCGGCTGCGCAGGCGGTGCCGTTCGGCTTTCTGTCGCGCGTGCTCAGTCCCGATCGCCCGCACCTGCGCGAGGCAATGGAGCGTGCGCGCAGCGGCGATGCCTATCAGATGAGTTTCCGCGTCCAGCGTGGCGATGGTTCGGTGGTGACGCTGTACGAACAGGCCTTGCCGGTACGCGACGAATTCGGGCGTGTCGTGCGCATCGAGGGCGTGACGCAGGACGTGACCGAGCGCGAACTGGCCGCGGAACGCATCCGCTTCCTCGCCTACCACGACAGTCTGACCGGACTGGCCAACCGCCAGATGTTCCGCGAAATGCTGGACCACGCGCTGGCGCGATCCGGCCGCATCGGTGCCCGGTGCGCCTTGCTCTACCTCGATCTGGACCGGCTCAAGCGCATCAACGACAGTTTCGGTCATACGCTGGGCGACCAGATACTGCGCGAGGTGGCCAGCCGCCTGATCGGCTCGGTGCGCTCGGCCGATTTCGTCGGGCGCGAGGGCGTGGACCCCGACGAGGTGGTCGCGCGCCTGGGGGGCGACGAATTCACCGTGCTGCTGACCGATCTGGCTCGCCCCGAGGACGCGGCGCGGGTGGCCACCCGGATCTGCGAGGAACTGTGCCGTCCGCTGCAGGTGGCTCACGTCGAACTCGTGGTGACGGCGTCGCTCGGTATTGCGCTGTATCCGGAAAACGGCACCGATGCCGAAGCCCTGCTGCGTCATGCCGACATGGCGATGTACGCCGCCAAGCAGCGCGGTCGCAATACCTTCGAATTCTTCACCGAGGCAATGCAGCAGCAGGCGTTGGAACGGCTGTCGCTGGAGCAGGATCTGGCCCATGCCCTGGATGCCGGCGAGTTTTCGCTGCATTACCAGCCGCAGGTCGATGCCGCGAGCAGCCGCATCGTGTCGGCCGAGGCGCTGCTGCGCTGGACTCATCCGGAGCGCGGCAATGTGTCGCCGGTACAGTTCATTCCGGTGGCCGAGGAAACCGGCTTCATCGTGCCGCTCAGCGAATGGGTGGTGCTGACGGCGTGCCGCCAGATCGCGCAATGGCGGGAAAGCGGTGGTCCGGTAGTGCCGGTGGCGATCAATCTGTCGGCGATCAATTTCCGCTCCGACTCGCTGCTGCCGGTGATCGTGCACGCGCTCGAGTCAACCGGCATCCCGCCGGAACTGCTGCATGTGGAGCTGACCGAAAGCGCGGTCATGCACGAGCCGGAAAACGCGCTGGAAAAGCTCAAGGCACTGAAGGCTCTCGGCCTGAAGCTGTCGATCGACGATTTCGGTACAGGCTATTCGTCCTTGTCGACGCTGAAACAGTTTCCGATCGACCTGCTCAAGATCGATCGCAGCTTCGTGCGCGATCTGCCGGATGATGCGAGCGACGGTTCCATCGTCGAGGCCATCCTGGCGATGGCACAGGCGCTGGGCCTGGGTGTCGTTGCCGAGGGGGTGGAGACGGAAGCGCAGCGCGAGTTCCTGGCGCAGCGCCGGTGCGGCCTGATGCAGGGTTACCTGTTTGCCAGGCCCTTGCCGGCTGACCAGTTCCTGCAGAGGCTGGAAGCGGACGGCTGATGTTTCTCCGCGGCCGGAAGCCTGCAGGCTTCCGGCCGCGGCGCGTCAGCCCTTCGGGCCGGCGCTGGCGAGCACCATGTCGTCCTCGATCAGCACGTTCTTGCTGTCGGGCGCGGCCGGATCGGGAATGGCACTGTCCACGCGATAGACGCCGCCGGGTACCGCATCCGACAGCACGAACACGTAGCTCTTGCCCAGGTATTTCGGAAACTTCTGGCGGTTCGGATCGTTGCTGTAAGGCGTGATGCGGTATTCCTTCGCGTCGATCGTCCGGCCGCCGAAGCTGACCTTGACCGGTGTGCCTTTCGGACCTTCCGACAGCGCCAGCCGGATGCGCTTGCGGAAATAGGCGGCCTTGCCACCGGTCAGGCGCTGCATTTCAACGATGTCGCGTTCGAGAAAGCACATCAGAGCGGGATTGCTCTGGGCCGCGTCGATCTCGGGGATTTCGGTCCGGCGTGGGCCGTTCAGGCAGACCGTGCTGACCTTGCGCCCGCTCTTGTCCTCGCTGATGCGCACTTCGACCGAATCCTGGAATGGCGCCTCCTGGCTGCCACTGCGCTTGAAGGTGTAGCTCAGCGTGGTCGGCGACTTCAGCGACGACAGCTGGTCGTTCATGAACAGCTGCTTTTCCGCCTCGGTGATTTCATCGCTCGGTTCCGCATGGGCGATGCCTGCGATCGCGCACAGCGCGAGCAGCAGCGTGGACATACTCGTACGGCACTTCATGTCGACTCCTCCGTCATGTGTCCGGGCTTCTTGTTGCCCGGTATTGGGTGATTTCAACAGCGCCTGCCTGCAGTGTCAGTGCCGCAGGCGCCGAGTCTTTCGTCCAGTCCGGTCAGCGCAGCCGGTGCAATCCGTGCCAGCCGGGCACGCGACAGCGCGTAGCCGCTGTCGTCATGCAGGGCGTGCTGAACCAGTGCCAGTTCGGTCAGGAAGACCAGGTTGTCGCCATCGAGCGCACTGGCCCTTGCCAGCGAGGCGACGCCATCGGCGTCGTGCCCCTGTCCGAGCTGTGCGCGACCGAGCGAATACCAGGCCGACGCGTCGGCTTCGTTGCCGGCAACCCAGCCGCGGGCCAGCGTTTCCAGCTCACCCCAGCGTGCTTCCGCCTGCAGTCGCAGGCTGCGCAGAAAGGGCGGCAACCCGTCTTCTGCCTGATCCCAGAAGGCGTGTCCCTCGAGCGGGGCGACTTCCGGACCGGCCGGCAGCGCCATCGCTTCGCGTATCCAGTCTACCGGCAGCGAGAACTGCTTGTCGTTGCCGCCGCGGAAGCGGAAGGTCATCAAGCCCGCCAGCCGCCCGTCGCGGTCGAACAGGCCGCCGCCGCTCGCGCCCGAGGTAAACGGCGTGGTGCTCTGGATGACCAGCGCGCCATCGTGGCGATGCAACCGCAGGACGGTGCCGTTGCTCAGGCGCGGTGCCGCGCCAAGTATGTAGCCCAGGGCGATCAGTTCCTCGCCGGGGCGCAGCGGTGTGCTGCGCAGTTCCACCACCGGCACCTGCGAAGCGCCCGGTACGTCGAGCAGGCACAGATCGCGCCTGACCTGCGCACGCTGCGACGCGACCTGCATGCGTTCGCCCTCGCTGACTACGCGTACGGTCGTCGCGTGCGCGGTGACATGGCAGGCCGTCGCGATCACGCCCGGGCCAACGGCGACGCCGGTGCCGACCGACACGTTGCCATGGCTGTCGGACGCCTCGACCTTGAGTACGCTGGGGCGCAGGCGTATCAAAGCCGCGACGTCCCGTTCGTCCATGGCGTACGCCATCTGCGGCAACAGCGCAGCCGGTGACAGTGCAAGCATGAGAAAGACGGATGCGGGCAGGTGCAAGGCCAGTGCTTCCGCAGTCTGATCAGCGATCCACGACCGTGTGGCCGGCCTGGGATTCGTCGATCAGCGGCACGCCGTACGACGTCAGGATGGCCTGTATGCCGGGGAGATTGCGTTGCACGGCGTCGTCTATCCTGTTTTTCCAGTCTTTTTCGCCGTAGCGGACGGCCATTGTGATGGCGTAGTCGAACTTGATCGAGTTTTCCGGTGGGAAAGGCACCGTCACCAGGTCAGCGGCCTTGGTGTTGCGGCCGAAGTAGCCGGCTATCGGTCCCCAAGCCATCGCGACATCGACCTTGCCGGCAACCAGTTCCTTTTCGACGATTTCGCCCGGGTAGGCCTCGGGGTCTCCCGACTGGCGCTGGTACGAGATGGCCTGATCGAACAGCTTGTTGCGCAGCAGCCAGTCCACCGGTGGCGTCTGCGAGAACACGCCGAACTTGAGCGCATGCAGCTTTTCCGGCGGCAGCTTGAGCAGGTCGTCCGGCACCTTGACGCTGTCCAGTCCGCTGCCTTTCCGGAACACCATCGCGTAGGTCGAGCGGAAATAGGGTTTGATGGTCGCACCGAGATCGAAACCGACCGGCACGCCGATGATGAGGTCGCACTTGAACTTGCCCGGAATCGTCGGGTGCTTGGCCTTCAGCGTCATGCGCACGAAGCCCATGCGTTGCGGGAAATAGGTGTATTCAAGCGGCCAGCCCAGATCCTTGGCCAGCAGTTCGGCGATCTTGTTCTCGTAGCCTTCGCCCTTGTCGTTCGACAGTGGCATGTTGTTCGGGTCCGCGCATACGCGAAGTACCTTGTCGTCGCCTGTTTCCTGCGCGTGAGCCACGGTCGTGGCAAACCCGGCAGCCAGTGCGAGCGCCGCGGCGAACATGGTCTGTTTCATTGTTATGGTCTCCTCCGGATGAACGATGCGGGCAAGGGCGCATATCAGGCGCTCCAGCAATGCCCGGCCAGTCTGACAGCGCGTCAGCGGTTTCGTTTTGATCGCTTGAATTTTCGACGCGAAAAAAAACTGGCACCGGCGTTTCCGCACAGTGCCAGTCCGAGACCTTGCAGAAGGCGCGTGCCGCGCCTTCCGATCAACGCACCATTACGGCAGTGCGAAGACAGTCATCACACCGCCCAGTTCGGTGTAGTTGGCCAGTTCAGCATAGCCACCCACCGCACCCAGGCCGTCGGTCGGCTTTTCGAGACCTGCGGCGAGGCCGATACCAGCCCAGCCACCGATGCCCGACAGCACGCCGATGTACTGCTTGCCCTTGTGTTCCCAGGTATTGACGTTGCCGATGATGCCGGACGGCGTCTTGAACTTGAACAGCTCCTTGTTGATGTCGTCAGCATCGACGCACTTCAGGTAGCCCTCGAGCGTGCCGTAGCAGGCCACGCCACCCGCGGTCACGAGAGCGCCCGACCATACCGAGAACTTCTCGGCCTTGGACTGGACGATCTTGCCCTTGCCGGCGTCCCAGGCGATGAAGTTGCCCATGCCGCCATGGCTGCCCGGAGCCGGGTACATCGACAGCGTTGCGCCGACGTACGGCTGGCCTGCGGTGTACTCAACCTTGAACGGCTCGTAGTCCATGCAGACGTGGTTCGTCGGCACGTAGAACAGGCCATTCTTCGGGTTGAACGCGGCCGGCTGCTGGTCCTTCGAGCCGAGCGCTGCCGGGCAGATGCCCTTGCTGTTCACGTCTTCGCCGTTGGCCTGGGTCGAGTACTTGGACACGACTTGCGGACGACCGGTGTTCATGTCGACGTGGGTCGCCCAGTTCACCTTCGGATCGAACTTCTCGGCGGTCAGCAGTTCGCCGGTGACGCGGTCGAGCGTGTAGCCGAAGCCATTGCGGTCGAAGTGAACCACGGTCTTGCGCTTCTTGCCCTTGACGTCGATGTCGGCGAGGATCATCTCGTTGATGCCGTCGAAGTCCCACTCGTCGTGCGGCGTCATCTGGTAGACCCAGCGAGCCTTGCCGGTATCGACGTCACGTGCCCAGATGGTCATGGACCACTTGTTGTCGCCCGGACGCTGCGACGGATTCCAGGTCGACGGGTTGCCCGAGCCGTAGTACATCAGGTTTTCCTGCTGATCGTACGAGTACCAGCCCCAGGTCGTGCCGCCGCCGATCTTCCACTGGTCGCCCTGCCAGGTCTTGAGCGACGAATCCTTGCCCACCGGCGCCAGCTTGCCGTTGGTCCAGGTCACGGTCTTCTCCGGATCCATCAGCATTTCTGCGTCGGGGCCGGTGCTGTAGCCCTTCCAGACCTGCTTGCCGGTGTTGATGTCGTAGGCAGCAACGTAGCCGCGGATGCCGAATTCACCGCCGGAGATACCGGTGATGACCTTGTCCTTGAATACGTGCGGTGCGTTGGTGTTGGTGCCACCGACCTTCGGATCGCCGTTCTTGACGTCCCACAGCTTCTTGCCGGTCTTGGCATCCAGGGCAACGAGCGTCGTGTCGGCTTGCTGCAGGAACACCTTGCCTTCGGCGTAGGCCAGGCCGCGATTGACGGTGTCGCAACACATCACCGGAATCACAGACGGATCCTGCTTCGGCTCGTACTTCCACTTGATCTTCTGGGTTTCCAGATCAATGGCGAAAACCTTGTTGGGGAAAGGCGAATGCACGAACAGCGTGTCGCCGATGACCAGCGGACCACCTTCGTGACCGCGCAGCACACCGGTCGAGAACGTCCATGCAACCTTCAGATCCTTGACGTTCTTTTTGTTGATCTGATTGAGATTGCTGTAACGCTGGTTTTCGAAGTTGCCGGCCTGCATCGGCCAGTTCTTCGGATCCTTGATCAGCTTGGCTACGTCAGCATTGGCCAGTGCAGTGCCCGGGATGGCAAGTGCAGCGACCCACAGGGGCAGTTGTTTCATCTTGATGGACATAGGCTCCTCCTCATTGCGACCAGAAAAACCGAAGCCTCGTGTCGAACGCTTCGGCCGCTGTTGCCCGGCGATGCCCATAAGTGGCCTCGGGCGTCGGGGTAATGAAGGTATAGCACACGAATTTTGAGCGGCGGGAAGATTTCCCGAAGCGACTTCAAAATTTTAATGTTGACGCCGGGATGGAAAATCGCTCTCTGGCTTAATTGTGTGGTTTGACGGGGTGTGTGAGTGCTCGTTGTGGCGCACTGCAACATAGCAAAAATCGGCGGATGTTGCAGTGCGCAACGGACTGCTTATGCTTTTTGAATGACCTGCCGTTTGCGTAAAAATGCAGCGCATGGAACTGGCGGGCCAGGTGGTTCCGACCGGTTGCGCGGATCAGCGCAGGCGTTTTCGTTCCCGGCGTGTCCGGTGCGGCATGTCGGGTCGGAAAGCCCAGGCCAGGCAGACCAGCCCGAGCAGAGCCGGCAGCCAGCTGATTTGCGTGGGAACCGATTGCGTGCGCGCGAGGTTGGAGTTGGTCAGCGCGCTCGTCAGTTCGTCGGCCGAAACCAGCGTCTGGTAGGCCATGCCGGTCTGGGATGCGAGGTCCTGCAGATGGCTCGCCTTCAGACTCGACAGGTGTTCCGTTCCGCTGGAGATGCTTCTTGTGACCGCCCTGCCGTTTTCGTCGACCATCGTTTCCGATGCACTGCCGCCGCGCCCGCTGCTGGAAGCGTCACTCTGGGCCACCTCGTCGGCACGCCAGTAACCGAGAGGACGTCCGTCCGGATCGAACTTGGGAATCGGGCTCAGCGTGCTGCCGCCTGTGCCGATGATCAGCCCCTTCACCTTGCCCGGCTCGCCATCGAAGCTCGGCTGCATGGCCGGATTCATCGGCGGTGCCTCCTGACCGTCGGTGATGAACACCAGCGACGGCGACTGATCCATGTCCTTGAGCGTGCGGATCGATGAAAACAGACCCTTGGAGATCTGGCTTGCGCCGGCCCAGGACATCTGGCCGTCGATGTTCGCCAGCGTCGCCAGCAGTTCGTGGTAGTTGCCGCACACCTCGACCGGCGTCATCAGCGCCAGCAGACGGTATTCGGCAAACACGCCCCAGCCGACCGTGGAGCCGCAGGGCAGCCGACGCAGCGATTCGGCCAGGCTTCGCTTGGCGAAAGCGAGCCGGCTGACCGGCTTGCCGTCGATTTCATAGTCGAGCGTGTTCATGCTCTGCGTGATGTCCAGCACCACCATGTGGTGATAGCTGGGTCCGGGCAGCGGCAGTGGCGGCAGCACGGCGGCGATGGCGAACAGCGCGGTCGCGGCGCTCAGCAGCCGTGTCTGCGGACCGCGGGCGCGAGCCAGCAACTGACCGGCCGGCCACATCACGGCAGTCCCAGCGTAAAGGCCTTCATCGTCGTCACGGCCCGTTCGCTGTCCTTGGGCAAGGGCGGCGCCTCGCTGACGATTTCCTCCCGCTCCGGTGCCAGCCGCAAGGTGCGTTCGAGGTTGTACTTGGCGTCCCAGTGTGCCGGATTCAGGTGCAGCAGTTCGCGGTAACTGGTTTTGGCCAGTTCGGCCAGCGGCAGCGAGCGGCCGATGTTTTCCGGCCCGTACTTCAGCGCCTCTCGCAGATGCAGGTTGCCCAGGTTGTACAACACCGACTGCAGCAGTTCGCCATCGACACTGCGCGACAGGGTCTTGTAGGCGCGCACTGCGCCGTCGTAGTCGTTGCGCGCAGCCAGTGACATGGCGCGCGCAAATTCGGCCTCGGGGGCGTCGAGCGTGACTGAGGCATCGGCTGCACCGGCGACCCGCTGGTTGAAATCCCGTGCCTGTCCGAGCCGGTAGGCCTCCCAGGCTGCAAAAAACAGGCTGCAGCCGATCAACAGTGCAAGCAGCGAGGCAAGGCTGCGCAGTTTCATGACTGCAACTCCTGTTTCCAGGCCGGCCGGGTCAGCAGCCGGCAGGTCAGCGCCAGCGCCCCGGCGAGCAGGGCAAGGGCGTAGCACCAGGCCGAATAGTCGCGGCGCGGAATGCGTTCCATATAGTCGAGTGGCAGGTTCTGCTGGCGGTCGACTTCGGCCACCGCCTGCTCGACCGCTTCCGGATCTTCAGCTTCGAAGGCCTGATAAGGCACGCCAGTCGTCTTCAGGAAGCGGTGCAGTGCGGCCTCCGGAATGTTGCTGTCGCTGTCGTCGGCGTCCAGTCCGGGGCTCAGCGCCGAGCGGATGAATATCCAGTAGAGCGCGATGCGGTTCTTCTTCAGTGCGCGCGTGATGCGTTCGCGCATCTCGTTGTCGACCTGTGCCGCGCCGTCGGACACCAGCAGCAGGATGCGGCTGCCGGAATAGGCGCGCCGCTCGAACTGTTCGGCGCCGGCCAGCAGCGCGCGGCCGATGTCGGTCTCGGACAGCCCGCGGCCGATGCCGCCGGCGCTGATCGCCGCCTGCACCACGTCACCGTGCTGCGTGAACGGCACCACCGGTATCGGCGTCGAGCTGAACAGCAGCAGCGAGTAGCGGTCTTCCGGGCGCCGGGCCGCGAAGTCGCCGAGCAGGCGGCGCGCGACCTTGCCTTTCGAGTCATGCGTGGTGTCGATCGACGGCTGCCGTCCCTTAGGTACCAGCGGTTCGTCCATGCTGCGACTGCGGTCGAGCACGATGACGATTTCCGCGCCACGCCCGGTGCGCTGTACCTCGGTCGCCGGCTGACCCAGACCGGCCAGGCCGAATACGGCAGCCAGCATGGCCACTGCTGCGGCGATGCGTCCGCCGCGCAGCAGCAGGTCGCCCAGCGGATCACGCGGCAGCCAGTCGACGCAGCCGTAATCCAGGAAATGGCGGCGGCGCGGCCACAGCGGCAACAGCGCCAGCGGCGCGGCGAGCAGCCACCAGGGCAGTGCGAACGCCAGCGTGCCGGGCCACAGGCCGGAGATCCAGTCTGTCATGCCAGGGCCTTGCGTTCCAGCCGGGCGGCGCGCGCGCACAACGCTGCCGGGTCGGCGTCGTCGCCGGGATGTTCGGCGAAGAAGCGTGCCTGCGAAGCTTCGAAGAACAGCCGCAGTTCGCCCTCGATCGGCACCAGCCAGGGCGCGCGCAGCAGCAGGGTGGCCAGGCTGTGCCCGCGCACGACCTGGCCGGCTGTCTCGTCGAGCGCCCGATGCAGGCGTCGCCAGGCGGCGGACGATCCGGCGTCGAGCCGCCTCATCTCGCGCTGGGCACGCGAGAACGGCAGGCGGCGGCCGGCGCGCCACCGGCGCAGCGACAGCAGCGCGATCCAGCCGGCGGCCAAGGTGGCGGCGGCGGCGAGCGCCAGATGCAGCCGGCGTTCCAGCGCAGCGGTGTCGATGTGCGGTGCGTCCGCATCGGGGCGCATTTCCTCCAGCCCGGCCCGCGCCAGTACGACGGTCGGCGTCAGCGGCGCCACGGTCAGCGGCAGGCTGGCTGTCTGCAGGCGCTGCCCGTCGACGGTCGTCGGCAGGTCGAGTGCGGGCAGGTCTATCGCCCGCAGTTCCTCGGGCACGTTGATGATCTGGTAGTCGAGTACCAGCCAGCGTCTGCCGGTGGCGTCGTGCTCGATCCGTGCGTTGCGCCGCTCGAACCAGTTGCCGGTGCGTTCTAGCGGTGGCAGACCGGGCAGGTTGAGCGGGCGACCGTCGTGGTCGAGTGCCACGCGCTGGGTGACGACATCGCCCAGCACATGACCGAACGGGCGTGGTGCCTCGACGTCCGGGCTCAGCACGGTGACCGGTGCGGCGGCGGGAGCCGGCCCGGTGGCGGTGGTGGTGTCGGGCTGCTGTGCGCCGCAGGGGCCGGCGCACAGCACGGCCAGTGCCATGCCGGCACCGATCCGTCGCGCTTGCCAGTGTCGGGAATGCATGTCAGGCGGCCTCGAAAAAATAGCGTGACAGCGCGTCCGCATCGAAGCGGCCGGTCATGAAGAAGGGGCGCATGCCGCGATCGGCGAACAGCTGCTGCAGGTCGGCCCGGCGCTGCGCGAACGCTTCGCTCCAGCGCCGGCGGATCAGCGGGCGCAGCCACAGGCCGCGACGATGTCCGGATTCGATGTCGCGCACCGCAAGCAGGCCATCGCCCCGCGGCGGCTCGGGTTCGACTTCGTCCCAGATCACCATCGGCACCACCTGGGCGTGGGACAGCAGGTCGAGCGCCGCACCCAGCTGCGCCAGCGGTGCATGAAAGTCGGACGCGACGAACACCAGCGCCTGCCGGCCGGCGATGCGCGCGCAGGCCTCCTCCAGCCCGGCGCTCGACGCCTGGTCGGCACGCGCCTGCAGCAGCGACTCGCTGATCAGCAGACCGGCGCCGCGCGAGCGCATCGGCGCCAGCATCAGGTCGGTCCGTTCGTGCCGGTCGAACGCCAGCATGCCGAGTGCGTCGC
Source organism: Betaproteobacteria bacterium (assembly GCA_020621405.1). Taxonomy (GTDB): domain Bacteria; phylum Pseudomonadota; class Gammaproteobacteria; order Burkholderiales; family Rhodocyclaceae; genus Methyloversatilis. The sequence goes on along the minus strand of JAHRYN010000002.1, from coordinate 149,343 downwards.
CCATGCGGAAGGTCGAGTCGCCAAGCGAACGGGCGAATTCGGCCACGCGTTCGAGCTTGCTTGCGTCCGAACCGAAGTTCATCGACGCCGACACGTCGGCCAGCAGATAGACCGGGATGCCTGCGCGCTGGCGCGTCACGCGCACCAGCCAGCGCTGTTCCGGATCGCGCAGGCTGGCGCGCAGGTCAAGCCGGCGCGGGTCGGGGCGGTCGAACAGGTTCTGATGGGCGATGAATTCCTGGCCGCTGCCGGTGGTCGAGCTGCGGTGCGCACCGGGGCGCTGGCCGCCGACGCGCTGCGGCATGCGGTAATGGAAATCGCCTGGCGTGCTCATGATCCGGGGTGGTGCGAACCGGGCTTCAGGGGGTGGCGACCCGGTCCAGCATCTGCGCCACCAGCGCGTCGGCCAGTTCGGCACGGCGCAATTCGTAGACCGGCGTGAAGAACACGCGGTGCACCAGGGTCGACGGCAGCACGGCGCGGATGTCTTCCGGCGTCAGGTAGTCGCGGCCGGAGAACCAGGCCACCACGCGCGCGGCGCGCATCAGCATGCCCATGCCGCGCGGGCTGGCGCCGGCCAGGATCAGACGCGACATGTCCACACCCTCGATCTGCAGCCCGTACCTGACCGGATCGCTGGTCGCCGACCAGATGTCCATCGCGTAGCGCTGCAGCGCGTCCGACGCCGACACCAGGCGCTGGATCGCGGCGCCTATCGTGTTCATCTGCATCCAGTCGACCACGCCCGGGGTTACCGTTTCGATCAGCGCGTCGGTGTCGTGGAAGCGTGGATCGAACACCAGCGCGCGCCGGGTTTCCTCGTCCGACGGCGTCAGCATGCGCAGTTCGAACATGAAGCGGTCGCGTGCGGCCGACGCCAGTTCGAAGGTTTCTTCCTTCTCCACCCGGTTGCGGTCGGCGAACACCGTCATGTGCGGAAAGCTGTATTCGCGGTTGAATGCCGACAGCGTGCGTTCGGCCATCGCGCGCAGCAGCAGCGACTGCACCTGCGGCCGTGCGCGGTTGATTTCATTGAAGAAGAAGGTCGTCAACCGCTCGCCGTGGCGCAGCAGCGGACCGGCCTCGATGCGCGGCTTGCCTTCGCTGTCCACATAGGTGTGGTACACGAGGTCGTTCGGCATCAGGTCCACCGTGCCCTCGACCCGTTCGAAGTCGCCGCCGATGGCTCGGGCGAAGGCGCGCAGTACCGTCGTCTTGCCGACGCCGACATCGCCTTCGAGCAGCACGTGGCCGCGCGCGAACAGCGCCACATTGATCAGCCGCAGCGTGTCGTGCTGGCCGACTACCGCGCGACGCACTTCCTCTTCGACGCGCAGCGCCAGGCCACGCCAGTCCTGCAGGGCTTCGGGAGAGAGCATTAAACGGTGTTCCGACTCTATTGATGGGGAGCGATTGACGGCACGATACAAGGTTTGTTTCTCCGGCGCATGCTGCATCGCAGGGTGCGCGCCATCCGGATGAACCGCGGCGGAACCGCAGGGTCGATCATCCATGACAGTCATCCAGCGAAAGGAAATGCCATGACCATTCACGACACCCGGACCGCCGTGATCGGCGGCGGCTGCTTCTGGTGCCTCGAAGCGGTGTTCAACCGCGTCGAGGGCGTCATCCGCGTCGAACCCGGCTATGCCGGCGGCCATACCGAGAACCCCAGCTACAAGCAGGTCTGTACCGGGCAGACCGGGCACGCCGAGGTACTGCGCATCACCTTCGATACCGGCATCATCCGCTTTGCCGAACTGCTCGACATTTTCTTTGCGCTGCATGATCCGACCACGCTGGACCGCCAGGGGCACGATGTCGGCACCCAGTACCGTTCGGTCATCTTCTGCCATGACGCCGAGCAGGCGGACACCGCACGCGCGGTGATCGCGCGGCTGACGGCTGATCAGGCGTCAGCCGCGCCCATCGTCACCCGGATCGAGGGCGACGCGCATTTCTGGCCGGCCGAGGACTACCACGTCGGCTACTACGAGCAGAATCCGATGCAGCCCTACTGCATGGCCGTGGTCGCGCCCAAGGTGGCGAAGCTGCGCCGGCTGTTCGCGACCCATGTGAAGACCGAAATCCCCTAGGGTCTGCTGACATTGAATCGCGGGCTGCGCGCCGATTTGGTCACCAGCACTGTTGCGTCCGGATCAAGGCGGGCCGACGCCGGCTGACTGGCCGTCAGGCCAGGAGGCCCAACGCCGAGCTGGGCGCGACAGGACTCGCGCCCTTCGGGTTTGCACGGTGCACGCCACGGACTGCGTTGTGCGCCTCGTCGAGACAGCCAGTCTCGACTTCGTTGCAGGCCTTGTCCGTGGCGTGCGCCCTGCAAACGTGGCCCGCGATTCAATGTCAACAGACCCTGGGCAACACAAGTAAACTGGCGCGCTTCAACCCAACCTGACGGAATGAAACACATGTCTGCCATCACCACCGAAAGCGGCCTCATCATCGAAGACACCACGCCGGGCACCGGCGCCGAAGCCGTCGCCGGCAACAAGGTGTCGGTGCATTACACCGGCTGGCTGACCGACGGCCGCAAGTTCGACTCGAGCAAGGACCGCAATCAGCCGTTCAGCTTCCACCTCGGCGCGCGCCAGGTCATCGGCGGCTGGGACGAAGGCGTCGCCGGCATGAAGGAAGGCGGCGTGCGCAAGCTGACGATTCCGCCGCACCTCGGCTACGGCGCTCGCGGTGCCGGCGGCGTGATTCCGCCGAATGCCACCCTGGTGTTCGAAGTCGAGTTGCTGAAAGCGGGCTGATTGCCCCGGCTGTCGATACTGCTGGCGCTGATCGGCTTACTTGCCGGCGCGCCGGCCTTCGCCGCTGAAGCCGATACCGGCGACGCGGCGGATGGCCTGCCGGCCGACGATGGCGAGAAAACAGCCGGTTTTGGGCGTCTGGCGCTGCAGGCGCCAGACTTGCCCGAGCCGGTGCGCGATATGCTGGAACGCCACGCCCGTTCGCTGGAGCTGCGCGAAACGCTGACCGACGAGCGCTCGCATCGCCGTCTGCTTGCGCGGGTGCGTCGCGAGCTGTCCGGGCTGCTGGCCACCGAGGGCTATTTCAGCCCGAAGTTCGACCTGTCCGGCGAGCCGCCGGCGATCCATGTGCAGGCCGGTCCGCGCGCCCTGATCGGTGCTGTCGACATCGGTTTCGCAGGCGATCTGGCGGATGCCGGTGACGAACGTGCTGCCCGGCGCGAGGCGCTGCGTGCCGCGTGGCGGCTGGCGCCGGGCCTGCCGTTCCGTCAGGCCGACTGGTCGGCGTCCAAACAGGCGCTGCTGGAAGACCTGCTGGCGCACGACTACGCTGCCGGTGCACTCGTCGACAGCGGGGCCGAAGTCGATCCCGAGGCGGCACGCGTCGATCTGAAGGTCACGCTGGACAGCGGTCCGGCCTTCCGTTTCGGCGACATCGAGGCGACCGGGCTGGCGCTGCACGACCTCGAACTGGTGCGTCGCTACACCACGCTGCGGTCGGGCGACCCGTACTCGACCGAAGCGCTGCTGGCGTTCGAACGCGCGCTGCTGTCCTCGCCCTATTTCAGTTCGGCCCAGATCACCGTGGACCGCGACCCTGCCCAGGCTGCAGCCACGCCGGTACGCGTCGCGCTGACCGAAGCCAGTTCCCGGCGGCTGTCCTTCGGCGCCGGCCTGAGCAGCAACACCGGCTATCGTGGCGAGGTCGGCTGGTCGAACAACGACCTGTTCCAGCGTTCGTGGATGCTCAACTCCGCGGTACGCCTCGAACAGCTGCGCCAGGTCGCCTTTGCCGACGTGATGCTGCCGCCGACCGCCCACGGTTACCGCGACAGCTTCGGCGTGCTGGCCGAAAGTACCGACATCCAGGATCTGGTGACCAAGCGCGTGGGCGCCGGCATCGTGCGCTCGCGCGTGCGCGGCGAGCTGGAAATCCGCCATTCGCTGAACCTGCAGCGCGAGCAGCGTGAAATCGACGGCATGGTGCACAGCACGCAGCAGTCGCTGGCGCTGAATACCTCGTGGACCTGGCGCCATGTCGACGACCTGTTCAATCCGCGCGACGGCTGGGTGCTGAACGCCCAGCTCGGCGGCGGCGTCAAGGGCGTTCTGTCGGACGCGAACTTCCTGCGCGGCTACCTGAAGGGCCAGTGGTTCTTGCCGGTCAGGCTGCGCGACCAGATCATCCTGCGCGGCGAAGCCGGCATGACCGGCGGTGCGATCGACTCGCTGCCGCAGGACTTCCTGTTCCGCGCCGGAGGTTCCACTTCGGTGCGCGGCTACGACTACCTGGCGCTTGGCGTGCGCCAGGGCAATGCCATTGTCGGCGGCCGCGTGCTCGGCGTCGCCAGCGCCGAGTATGTGCATTGGACGTCCGAGCAGTGGGGCGGCGCGGTGTTCATCGACGCCGGCGACGCCGCCGACAGCCGCAAGGACTTCGACATCGCCTACGGCATCGGCGCCGGCGTGCGCTGGCGCTCACCGGCCGGGCCGATCGCCTTTGATCTCGCCTACGGCGAACGCGAACACACCTGGCGGCCGCACTTTTCGCTGGCCATCGCCTTCTGATCATGACCGAGACGCCGCCCGGGCCCGACGTGCCCCAATTGCCCGAGTCGCCCGAGTTGCCGGATCCGGTGCCGGCCCGCCGCAGCCTGCGCGCGCGCAGCCGGCTGGGCGGTGCCGGCATTGCGCTGACCGATGTCGCGCTGATCGCCTTGCCCTTCCTGCTCGCCGGCTGGCTGGTGGCCACCACCGGCGGCCTGCGCGCGCTGGCGGCGGTGGCGCAGTGGGCGCTGCCGGCGCTGCAGCAGGTCGAGATCGAGTCGGGCAGCCTGCTCGAGTCGCCCGGTCTGCGCAGCGTGCGCTACGACGACGGCAGCACCCGCATCGACGCGCGCGGATTGCTGCTCGACTGGCATCCGCTCGGCCTGCCCGGGCGATTCGACATCGCGCGGCTGTCGCTGGCCGATCTGCGGGTGGCCACGACGGCCAGCGATGCGCCACCGACGGTGCCGGCCAGTCTCAAGCTGCCGCTGGCGCTGCGTGCGCGACTCGAAGTCGCCCGCATCGCACTGGCCGACTACGCGCATGCCGGGGTAGACACGCTGGTGCTGACCGGTGCACAGGCGCAGATCGACTCCGATGGCAGTGCGCATCGCCTTTCCGACCTGGCGCTGACCACGCCCTGGGGCACGCTGGGCGGGCAGGCCACGCTGGGTGGCGACGCGCCATTCGCGCTGGCCGGCGAGCTGATATTCGTCGGTGGCGACTACACGGCCAGCGCCACGCTGGATGGTGCGCTGGCCGGCACGGTCGGCGCCGAGGTCGGTGCCCGCGGTTTCGGGCTGACCGGCAGTGCGAACGTCAGCCTGCGCCCGTTCGCGGTGCAACCGCTGAGCGCACTCAGGCTGGCGCTGGACGAATTCGATCCGCAGCGGCTGCACCCGGCCGCACCGTCCGGCCGCTGGCGTATCGAAGCCGACCTGCAGGCGGGCGACGCCGACGCGCTGACGCTGGTGGGCCCGGTGCGCGCTGAAAACGCCGCACCGGGTCGCATCGATCAGGATCGCGTGCCGGTGCTGGCAATGACGGCACAGCTTGAAGCTTCGCTCGGACAGATCGACCTGCGCGATCTGCGGCTCCGGCCGGCTGGTGGCGGCGAAGTCCGCGGCGAAGCCGGCTGGCGCGCCAGCGGCGATCTGCCGGTGCGTGCCGCGCTGCAGCTGCGCGACGTCGACGCTGCCGCCCTGCATGGCCGGGGCGTGTCGACGAAGCTGGGCGGGCGCATCGACATCGATGCCTCGGGTGAGCGGCAGCAGTTCGAACTGGCACTGAACGACGGCGGGCCGAGCCGTATCGCGCTCGATGCGCGCGGCGCCGTCGCGCAGCGGCTGCTGACGCTGGCGCACGCGCGCGTTGCTGCCCGCGGCGCCGAGGCGAAGCTGGCCGGTACGCTGAAACTCGACGACACGCTCGAATTCAAGGTCGATGGCGCGCTGCAGAAGTTCGATCCATCCGCCTTCGCACGCGTGCCGGCGGCCAGCCTGTCGGCGACCTTCGCCGCCGGCGGCCGCATCGGGCCGCAGCCGGATGTGCGGGCGGCGGTAGATTTCGGACCGAGCACGCTGATGGGCGAGCGGCTGAGCGGCGCGCTGAAGGGACGGCTGCAGCGCAACCGTCTGTCCGATGCCGACATCGCGCTCGACTGGGCCGGCAACAGCCTGTCCGCACACGGCGCCTTCGGTGGCACCGCGGCATCCGGGGCGGCGGCGGACGCACTCGACTGGGCGGTCGAGGCACAGCACCTCGGCGCGCTGCGCGCGCTGACCGGTCTTGCACTGTCCGGGCGCATCAGCGGCAGCGGCCGCCTGGCGGGCACGCTGGCGGCACCGCACGGCACGCTGAAGCTGTCTGCCCGCGCGCTGTCGCTGGGCGAGCCGGGCAGCGTCGCGCGTGTCGATGTCGACGCCGAACTGGCGCCCGGCCGGGACGGGCAGGTGCGGCTGTCGCTGGATGCCGCCGACCTGCGCAGCCCGTCGCTGCCGGCGCCGGTCGAGCGTGCGCGCATGGCCGTCGACGGCACGCGTAACGCGCACGGACTGTCGCTCGATGCACAGATGGCGGAACAGCCGGCCGAGGCGCGTACCTCCCGAGGCGACAGGGCGGAGCGCCAGTCGCTGCATCTGGCCGGACATGGCGCGCTGGGCGACGGGCCGTCCTGGTCGGGTGTGCTGGACAGCCTGACGCTGGTGCTGTCGCCCGAACTCACGGCCACGCTGTCGCGCAGTGCGCGGCTGTCGGCATCCGCCACGAAGGTTGCGCTCGATGATGCAGTGTTCGCACTGACCGGAGGTGGCGAGCTGCTGCTCGCCCACACCGCCTGGACGCCGGATCGCCTGGAGGCCGCCGGTCGGGCACGCGGCTTCCCGCTGCGCCTGATGTGGCGCGACCGCGCGGCCGGTGTCGCCGTGCGCGCGCCACTGCGGCTCGGCGCCGACTGGTCCCTGACGGCGGCGCTGAGCGGCAGCGAAACGGTGGACGGGCAACTGGCGGTGTTCCGCGAGGCCGGCAACGTGACGGTGTCCGGCGAGGGGCGCATGGAACTGGCGATCACCGAAGCGCGCGCGCAGGCCGTGTTCGTCGGGCGCAGCGCCGACGTCAGTGGCGTGCTGTCGGGCCCGGACATCGGCGAGGCGCGTCTGCGCCTTGCGGTACCGCTGCGCCGCGACGCCAGTCTGTGGTCTTTGGACATGGATGCCCCGGCCACGGGCGAGGCGACGCTGAACGTGCCATCGCTCGGCTGGATAGGGCGGGCGCTGCGCCTGGACATGAGTACGGCCGGGCGGGTGCAGGCCGACGTGAAGCTGGCCGGCCGGCTCGCTGCGCCCGACCTGTCGGGGCACATCGACGGCGACGACCTGGCATTCGCGCTGGCCGACGCGGGGCTCAGACTGGAACGTGGGCAACTGCGGGCGCAGTTCGCGGGCGACCGGCTCAGGCTCGACGACCTGAGCTTCGACAGCGGCAACCTGCGGCCGCCCAAGGACGCGCGGCTCAATGGCGCGCGACTGACCGGCGAACCGGGCCGCCTGTCGGCCAGCGGCGCGGTCGATGTCGCCACCGGTCGCGCCGACATCGCGATCCGGGTGCACCGCTTCGTGCCGTTGCAGGGCGGTGACCAGTGGCTGATGCTGTCGGGCGATGGCTCGGTCAGCGGATCGGCCGCCGACGGACTGAAGCTGAAGCTCGGACTGGTCGCCGACGCCGGCCTGTTTACCGCGCCGGAACAGTCGCCGCCCTCGCTCGGCGACGATGTCGTGATCAAGGGCCGGAAAGTCGAAGAAGCGGCCGGTCCGCCGCTGGCGCTCGATATCGGCATCGACTTCGGCGATCGACTGTTCTTCCGCGGGCGCGGGCTGGACACGCGGCTGACCGGCAGACTGGCGCTGCGCGACGACGGACGCGGCCTGCGTGCAACCGGCAACATCCAGGCGGTGGATGGCCGCTACCGGGCCTACGGACAGAACCTGGTCATCGAACGCGGCGTGATCAGCTTCCAGGGCTCGGTGTCGAACCCAGGGCTGAACGTGCGCGCCATCCGGCCCGACCTGCCGGTGCAGGCCGGCGTCGAGGTGAGCGGCACAGTGCAGCGGCCGCGCGTGCGTCTGGTGTCCGACAGCGCGATGCCGGACAGCGAAAAACTGTCGTGGATCGTGCTCGGCCGTGGCCAGGACAGCGCCGTCGGTTCGGACCTGTCGCTGCTGGCGACGGCGGCCAGTGCGCTGCTCGGCGGCGAAGGCGAGGGCATCACCGGCTCGCTGGCGCAGGCGCTCGGGCTGGATCAGATCGCGCTGACCCAGGCCACGACCAGTACCGGCCCGCGCAGCCAGGTGGTCAGCACGTCGGGCAGCACCACCACGGTTGGCGGGCAGGTGGTGAGCGTCGGCAAGCGGCTGACCTCGAACGCGCTGCTGACCTACGAACAGGGTGTGGCCGGTGCTACCAGCATCGTCAAGCTGACCTGGAACCTGAGCCGCCGCCTCGCGCTGATCGGCAGCACCGGTACCGAACAGGCGGTCGACGTGCGCTACGTGTTCTCGTTCAAGTAGCGGAACCGGGATTCAAGATTCAAGGTGCGTTGCCTTTCCCTTGCATCCTGAATCTTTCCGGACTCACATGCCGCGGCCCTTGTCAGCCCGTGCCTCGGCAGGCAGACCGTCCAGCACGCGGTCGAGCTTGTCCTCGACCTCGCCGATGACCGCCGACAGCGAATTGGCCGATTCGGTCGATACCTGCTGCAGCGACGCGCGCAGCAGCGCGAATTCCTTCTGCATCGCCGTCCCCAGTTCGGTGAAGCGCGACGCCTCGGCCTGATCGGCCAGCAGGCGCTGTTCGCGCAGTTCCTTGGCGTAGCGCCGCGCCTCAAGCAGCGTAGAGGCGTGCAGGCTCAGCGTGTAGGCGGCGAGCAGCACCAGCAGCACGGCCGTCGCGCCGAGCAGGATGATGCCGGCCGGTGCGTCTACGGTGGCCACCAGCAGGGACACGCTGACCGGTGTGGCCAGCACGTTCCAGTTGGCGATGACGAAGGCGGCCAGCAGGCCCATGACCAGAATGCCGAGTGCGCCGAGCAGTTTCATGCTTTGTCTCCTTGATGCGCCTATGCCGCGGCCGGCTGCATGTGAGCTTCGCGGATCGGCAGATTGACCAGCGCCGCAGTTGCGGCGAGCAGCGCGTCGGCATACCACATCCACTGGTAGTCGCCGTTGTGCGCCAGCGCCAGCCCGCCCAGCCAGGCGCCGAAGAAGCCGCCGATCTGGTGCGACAGCAGCGTCAGACCGAACAGTGTAGCCAGATAGCGCGTGCCGAACAGTTTGCCGACCACGCCGGCGGTCGGCGGCACGGTGGCCAGCCAGGTCACGCCCAGACCGATGCCGAACAGGTAGAAGGTCAGCGCCGTGTGCGGCACGGCCAGATAGATCAGCACCAGCAGCGCACGCGAGGCATACATCCAGAACAGGATCATCTTGCTGCGCCAGCGCCCGACTGCCCAGCCGGCGAGCAGGCTGCCGGCGATGTTGGCCAGACCGATCAGCGCCAGCGAGCCGCTGGCCACCTCGGCCGGCAGGCCGCACAGGCCGACCTCGCCCGGCAGGTGGGTGACCAGGAAGGCAATGTGGAAGCCGCAGGTGAAGAAGCCGGCGTGCAGCAGCAGGTAGCTGCGGTCGCGCAGTGCGTCGCGTACCGCATGACGCAGGCTGCCGCTGCCGTCCGCAGATGCGTGGACGGGCACCGGTTCGCGTGCACGCAGCGCACGCGCCAGCGGCAGTGCCGCCAGCGCTGCAGCGGCCATCGCGTACATCGCGCCCATCCAGCCGACGGAGACGATCAGTTTCTGCAGTACCGGCGCGAACACGAACTGCCCGAGCGAGCCGCCGGCATTGATGACGCCCGCCGCCTGACCGCGCCGCGCCGCGTCGAGCCGGCGCGTCGCGGCGCCGATCAGCACCGAGAAGCTGCCGGCGCCGGAACCGGCTGCTGACAGGATACCGAGTGAAATCACCATGCCGGTCGTGCCGTCCATCATGGGGGTAAGGGCGCATCCGAGTGCCAGCACGACCATGCCTGCGGCCAGCACCCGGCCCGGCCCATAGCGGTCGGCCACGGCGCCGGCGATCGGCTGGATCGCGCCCCAGACGAACTGGCCGATGGCCAGCGCGAAGCTCAGGCTGACGATGCCCAGTCCGGTGGTCGTGTTGATCGGCGAAATGAACAGGCCGGTGGACTGGCGCACGCCCATGCTGATCATCAGCAGAAGGGCGGCGCACAGCACGGCGGACGAGACGGCGGGCATGGCGGATACGAAGCGTGTTGGACTGCGGGCGAGGCTAGCACAGGCAGCCGGCGCATCTGTGCCGCACAGTCCTGCGCGCCGCATCACCGGACGGATGCCTCTGCAGGAGCGGCCCATGGTCGCGATCCGGTGGCTGAGTGAGGAGCATCGTGGATCAACGTGCGTGATCGCGAGCATGGCTCGCTCCTACGAGGGCGTCAGGTCGTTGGCAGACGTGGGGTGGCGTCGGGTCGTGCGCCGGTTGTCGAACAGCGATCGTCGCGGATCAGCACGAGTGTTTGCGAGGGCGGGCAATATTGTGGTGCCCTCCCTGCAGAAGCGACCCATGGTCGCGATCCGGTGGCTGAGTGAGGAGCATCGTGGGTCAACGTGCGAGATCGCGAGCATGGCTCGCTCCTACAAGTGCGTCAGGTCGCTGGCGGTCGTGGGGTGGCGCCTGGGCATGCGCCGGTTGTCGAACAGCGACCTCGCAGGATCGGACTTAAACTCGGGTACCAGCGGCGCAGGTCGGCAACACCGTCGCGCATCGTCATCGTCATCGTCGCGCCGCCAGTCCGCTGCCGGGGCGGCCCCTGTCAGGAGAATCGCCATGGATCTGCAACTGAAGAACCGCCTTGCCCTTGTATCCGGCAGTACGGCCGGCATCGGTTACGCGATCGCCGAGGCGCTGCTGCGCGAAGGCGCGCGGGTCATCATCAATGGCCGTACCCGGGACGCGGTCGATGCCGCAGTTGCCAGGCTGGGCGTCGGTGCGGTCGGCTTTGCCGGTGATCTGGCCAGCGCGGCTGGCGCCGAGGCGCTGGCGCACGAATATCCGGACATCGACATCCTGGTGAACAATCTCGGTATCTTCGAACCGAAGGCATTCGAGGACATTCCCGACGCCGACTGGCTGCGCTTCTTCGAGGTGAATGTGCTGGGCGGAGTGCGTCTGGCCCGCCTCGCGCTGCCCGGCATGAAGCGTCGAAACTGGGGCCGCATCCTGTTCATCTCGAGCGAGAGCGGCGTGCTGATTCCTGCGGAAATGATCCATTACGGCATGACCAAGGCGGCACAGATCGCGATCGCGCGCGGCCTGGCCGAATCGGTCGCCGGCACCGGCATCACGGTCAACAGCGTGCTGCCCGGACCGACCCGCTCGCGCGGCGTCGAGGACTTCGTGCAGGCACTGGCCGGCGACAGCGGTCAGACCTTCGAGCAGTTCGAGCAGGCGTTCTTCGAGAAGGTGCGGCCCACCTCGCTGATCAGGCGATTTGCCACGCCGGAGGAAGTGGCCGCGATGGTGGTCTACCTGGCCAGTCCGCTGGCGTCCGCGACCACCGGTGCGGCGGTCCGGGTGGATGGCGGGGTGGTGAAAAGCGCCTTCTGAACGGCGCTTTCCGCGACGATGATCCTTTGCGCCGGCCGCGGAAATTCTGTGTGCATCAAGTCTCCGGAGCGGTGAATCGTCCGATGGCATACTCGGCTGTAATTGTATGGCTCGCTAATTAATCGTGTGCGATGAAAGTTTTCAATTCTTGACATTTTCCACTCTGACTTTCTGTTTTCATCTGTAAGCAAGTTGTAAGTTTTTTGATGGTATCGCCTCGCCGCAGCGTACGTCCGTGTGACGGACATCTGTTGATGTTCAAAGAAGCGCATTCCGGCAATCCATCCAAGAGTGAAGCGAAAGCTATCCGGCCACAGGTCACGATGGCGAGAATGCATTGCCCGTGCACTTTCTCCGTCGACAGTCCGGACCTGGCTTTTTGATCGAATACAGAGCCCAGTCCGTGCCGCGAATGCAGCCGGCATCGTTGAAACTGCCGTGAATTCCAAAGCTGCCCCGACAAGCGCCGAGTACGACCCCGCTGCCGAAAATGCGCCCGCCAGAAAAGGCGTTGTGCTGCCGTTTCCGGAATGGCCGGAAGGCATGGTCGAGCAGGGGGCTGGTGGCGTAATGACGCATGGCCGGCGGATGATCCTGATGGTCGGATTCCTCGCGGCGCTGCTCATCCTGTTCGCGGCGATCACGGCCGCCTATTCGCTGCGCGAGAGCACCCGTCGTGAATGGTCTGCCCAGATGTCCAGTCTGTCGCTGATCCTGGCCGAACAGGCCTCGCAGACCATGTTCTCGGCGCATACCGTGCTGGACAGCCTGTCCGACGTGGTGAAGCAGGCCCGTCTGGAGGACGAGCAGAGCTACCGGACCTTTGTTTCGGCTGAGGCACGGCATCGGCTTCTGGTCGACAAGACGGATTCCAACCCCATCATCGATGTCGCGACCTTCGTGTCCAGCGAAGGTCGGGTGCTGAACTTCACCCGATCGTTTCCGCCGCCGCCTATCAACCTGTCCGATCGTGACTATTTCAAGGCGCACCGTGACGATGCGAGCATCGACACCTTCACCAGCGTGCCGGTGCGCAACAAGGGCAACGGCAAGTGGGTGTTCTACATCACGCGCCGGGTCAACAACAGCAAGGGCGAGATGCTCGGGTTGATCCTGGTCGGCGTGTCGGTCGAGGCGTTCTCGAAGTTCTACGAGCGCGTTGGCAGCGACCTGGGCGAAGGTGCGTCGCTGTCGCTCTATCGAAACGACTTTACGCTGATGACCCGTTGGCCGTTCGTCGATGATCTGGTCGGCAAGAAGAATCTGACCAGTGTGACCAAGCACGTGGTGGGTGATCGCGGTCTGAAAAACGATGTTGTCATCACAAATGCGCCGCGCATGACCGAAGGCAACCGGACCGAGCCGCGCATGGTCGCGCCACGCGCGCTTGATCGTTACCCCTTCATCGTGACGCCGGTCATCACCGAACAGCTTTACCTGCGCAACTGGCGGAGCAGCCTGATCTGGATCGTCGCGACTGCGGGGCTCAGCCTGCTGCTGCTGTTTTTCGGCATGCGCTCGCTGCTGCGGGCCGACCGCAAGATCGGTGACGAACTGGCCAAGCGCGTCCGCGCCCAGGCCTCGCTGCGTGCGGCGCACGAGCAACTGGAAACGCGGGTTGCCGAGCGTACGGCCGAACTGACGCGCGAAATCGTCGAGCGTGAGTCCATCCAGCAGGAGCTGGGAAAGGCGAACGTGCGTGTTGCAGCGATTTCCCATCGTGCCGGCATGGCCGAAGTGGCCAACAGCGTGCTGCACAACGTGGGCAATGTACTGAACAGCGTCAGTGTGTCCGCGCAACTGCTCGGCGAACGGCTCATGCGCACTCCGCTGGCGGATCTGCCGCGCGCGACGGCGCTGCTGCGCGAGCACGAACAGGATATCGCGACCTATCTGACCGCGAACGAAAGCGGCCGGGCGCTGCCCGGCTTCCTCGACCTGCTGGCGCAACAGTGGCGGGCGGAGCACGACATGATGCTGGCCGAGACGCAACAGCTGAAAAGCAACATCCAGCACATCAAGGACATCGTCAGCCGCCAGCAGTCGCTGAGCGGTCAGTCGGGTGTCACCGAATCGTTCTGCGTGCGCGAGCTGACGCAGGATGCACTGGTGATACACGCGTCCGCGCTCGAGCGTTCTTCGGTGCGCGTGATCGAGGAGTACGAGGACATGCCGCCGTGGCTCGGCGACCGCAGCAAGGTGGCGCAGATCGTCCTGAACATGGTGGTCAATGCGGAGGAGGCGCTGGTGGCGTCGGACGCGCAGGATCGCGTGCTGTCGATCCACTGCGGGACGAACGCCGACGGATTGCTGGAAATCAGGATTTCGGACAACGGCATTGGCATGACGCCCGAGGTCATGGACAAGCTGTTCGGCTACGGCTTCACGACCAAGGATACCGGGCATGGCTTCGGCCTCCACGCGAGCGCACTCGCGGCGCAGGAGATGGGCGGCGCGCTCCGGGCCGTCAGCGAAGGTCACGATCGTGGCGCCACATTCATCCTGACGCTGCCGCGCGCAGCGACGCCCTGATGTTCGACACCATGAATACTCCAAGTACCCAGCCAAGACGCATTCTTGTCATCGACGACAATCCGGCGATCCACGACGATTTCCGGAAGATTCTCAGCCCGGAGGCGCTGCCGTCCGAACAGCTGCGCAGTGCTGCGGCAGCCGTGTTCGGCAGACCCGCCCAGACCGAGAAACCGTCGCTCTATGAAGTGGATGTGGTGTCGCGCGGTCAGGACGGTCTGGAACGCGTGCGGCAGGCGGTTCTCGAGGACCGTCCCTATGCGCTGGCCTTCGTGGACATGCGCATGCCCAACGGATGGGATGGTCTGGAGACGACAAAGCAGATCTGGCAGGCGAGCCCTGCGCTGCAGATCGTGCTGTGTACGGCGTTTTCCGACTTTTCGTGGGACGAAATCCGGGCCGCGCTGCCGCAGAGCGACCGATTCCTGATCCTGAAGAAGCCGTTCGACAACATCGAGGTACAGCAGCTGGCAGAGGCGCTCAGCGAAAGGTGTGCGACCGAAGGTGTGCTGGAGGTGAAGGACCGGGTGCTGAAGGAGGCGCAGAAGATCGCGCGCATCGGCCATTACATTTCCGATACCCGGACCGGTGAGTGGATCAACTCCGAATCGCTGGACGAGATCTTCGGCGTCGACGCCGAGTTTGTCCGTGACTTCGACAACTGGATGGCGCTGATAGACCCGGCGTACAGCGAGCCGCTGCAGCGGGCGATCGTGAATGCCGCGTTTTCGGCCGAAGGCTTCGATGAAACCTGCAGGGTGGTGCGGCGGGCTGATGGCGAACACCGCTGGGTGACGGCGCGCGGTCGCTGGGAGAAGGATGCACAGGGACTTCCGGTGCGCCTGATCGGTACCTTCCAGGACATCACCGAGGCCTACGAGTCTCAGGAACAGCTGCGCCTGCTCGAAGCCTCCGTGGCACAGATCAACGATTCGATCATCATCACGGATGCTGACTGGAAGGACGAGGGCGGTCCCACCATCGTCTACGTGAACGACGCCTTCGTTCACCAGACCGGCTATCGCAGGGAGGAAGCGATCGGCCGCACGCCCTTCTTCCTGCAGAGCTCCAAGACCTCGCGCAGTGAACTTGCGCGGATCGCCGAGGCGATGGCGAACAACCAGTCGATCCGGCTCGAGCTGATCAATCAGCGCCGCGACGGCAACGAGTTCTGGGTCGACCTCGATGTCGTTCCGGTCAAGGACAAGAAGGGCCGGTGCACGCACTGGGTGTTCATCGAGCGCGACATCTCCGGCCAGAAGAAGTCGAGCTCGATGATCGAGCGCCTCGCCTACTACGATGCGCTGACCGGACTGCCCAACCGCCGGCTGCTCGATGACCGTCTGCGTCAGGTGCTGGCGGCATGCGGGCGCAATCCGGTCTTCTGCGCACTGCTGTTCATCGATCTCGATGACTTCAAGCAGGTGAACGATTCCTTCGGTCACAAGATCGGCGACCTTCTGCTGGTCGAAGTGGCGAGCCGGCTGCGCGGATGCATGCGGGAAGAGGACACGGTGGCCCGGTTCGGCGGCGACGAGTTCGTGCTGCTGCTGAAGAATCTCGGCACCGATCGCGAGGAAGCCGTCCTGAACGTGGAAACCGTATCGCGCAAGATCATGGATGCGCTGTCTGCCGGCTACATGCTGACCGAACCCGAATATCCGGTCTCCGCCAGCATAGGCATCACGCTGTTCGACAGTGGTTCGGTCAGCACCGACGATCTGCTCAAGCGCGCCGACATCGCGATGTATCGCGCCAAGTCAGGCGGCAAGAACACCTTTGCCATGTTCGATTCCGGCATGCAGGTCGTGGTCAACGAACGCGCCCGCCTGGCCAACGAATTGCGGCATGCGGTGACGCGACAGCAGCTGGAACTGCATTTCCAGGCACTGATAGAAACTGAGCGCGGCGTGATCGGTGCCGAGGCGCTGTTGCGCTGGAACTGTCCGGAGCGTGGCCGGGTGTCGCCGGCCATCTTCATCCCGCTGGCGGAACAGAGCGGCATGATCAAGCCGCTGGGCGACTGGGTGCTCGACACCGCATGCACTGAACTGGCCCGCTGGGCGACCGTGCCGCACATGGCGGGTCTGACGATGTCCATCAACGTCAGTCCCAAGCAGTTCAATTCCGATGATTTCGTCGACGAGGTCCTCGATGCGCTGCAGCGTGCGGGAGCCCGGCCCGACCGACTCAAGCTTGAACTGACCGAAACCGTGATGATCCAGGACATCGGCGCGGTCGCCAAGAAGCTGGAGCAGCTGAAGGCACACGGCATCGGGGTCGCGCTCGACGACTTCGGCACCGGCTACTCGTCGCTGAGCTACCTCAAGCGGCTGCCCCTGGATCAGCTCAAGATCGACCAGTCCTTCGTCCGCGACCTGCTGGTCAACAAGAACGATGCCAGCATCGCCAGCTCCATCATCGCGCTTGGGCAATCGCTCGGACTGAAGGTGATCGCCGAGGGAGTCGAGACGATTCCGCAGCAGCAGTTCCTGCTCGACATCGGCTGCCATGCCTTCCAGGGCTATCTTTTCGCCCGGCCTCTGCCGGCGGACGAGTTCGAGGAACTGGTCCGGACCTGGGATATTCCGCCGCAGTTCGCCTCACCCATCTAGGGCACCGCGAGGCGCGTCCGCGCCGGCGGTTCTCCGCAGTCGCGCCCGGCACCGTTCATCTGTACGGGTTCCGGTGCCGGACCATCCTTCCTATTCTGTGGCTGTCCGCGTGGCTCCCGTGCCACGCAGTTTTCCGCTGCCACAGGAGGGATCCCGATGACCCGTCATACCGATCGCCGCACCGTCATCAAGGGCATGGGTGCGCTGGCCGCATCCGCCGCGCTGCCGTTCTCGACGCCCGTCCGCGCGCAGAAGAAGCCGTCGGGCAAACCCATCGTGCTCGGGCTGACCATCTCGCAGACGGCCGCCGCCGGCGTGGCGGACCACACCGATCACCTGAACGGTTCCATCCTGGCGATGGAGGAAATCAACGCCAACGGCGGCATCCTCGGACGGCCGCTCGAACTGAAGCCGGTCGATGTCGACCTGCTGTCGCCGGAGAGCTGCCAGGCGGTCATACGCAAGCTGGTGGACCTGAAGGTGCATGCGATCTCATCGCCCTTCCTGTTCGTGCCCATCCCGGCGATGGATGCGTCGGTCGGCTACAAGTGTCCCTATCTGAACGGCAACACGCAGCGTGCGGCCACCGACCTGGTGGCGGCCAATCCGCAGAAGTACAGCCACATCTTCCAGATGGACCCGTCCGAGGTCTATTACGGCTACACCTTCCCGAAATTCCTCGAGGACATGCAGGCGAGCGGCAAGTGGAAGCCGATCAACAACAAGGTGCACATCGTGCAGGAGCAGATCGCCTACAACCAGACGATCTCGCGCGCCTGCCAGGAGGCGCTGCCCAAGAGCCGCTTCGAACTGGCGAAGGTGACCGACATCCAGTACCCGGTGCAGGACTGGGACGCCATCGTGCGCGACATCAAGAAGACCGGCGCCGGCGCGGTGATGATCGACCACTGGGTCGCCGCCGAGTACGCGGCCTTCGTCAAGCAGTACCGCGCCAACCCGCTCAAGGGTGCGCTGGTGTATCTGCAGTACGGGCCGTCGCAGCCGGAGTTCCTGCAGCTGGCGGGCAAGAACGCCGAGGGCTTCGTGTGGAGCACGGTGCTCGGCGTCTATGCCGACGAAAAGGGCCGCACCTTCCGTGAGAAGTACAAGAAGCGCTTCCCGGGCAAGGTGATGGGCTTGTGCTATACCGGCAGCGGCTACGACATCGTCAATTTCCTGGCCCAGGCCTGGACCGCGGTGGGAGACCCCGACAAGTTCGCGGCGGTGAACGACTACCTGCGCAAGACGCCGTTCCGCGGTGTGTGCGGCTGGTCGCACCTGAACAATGCGCGGCAGGAAGGCGTGCATTACCCGGTCGGCACCAACGATCTGGAGAAGGGCATGGGACAGCTCTACTTCCAGGTGCAGGACGGCCAGCACAAGATCATCTATCCGAACACCCTGGTCGAGACGCCGTTCCGTCCCGCGTCCTGGATGTAAGGGGCCGACGTGAGTTTCCCGACGTCTCCGGCAGGCGGACCGCTGTTCGCCTGCGACGACATCCGTCTCGACCTGGGCGGGCGCGAAATCCTGCGCGGCGTGTCGCTGTCGCTGCAGCGCGGCGAGGTGCTCGGCGTGATCGGACCGAATGGCGCCGGCAAGACCAGCCTGCTCGAAGTGCTGTGCGGGCGCATGCGCCCGAAGTCGGGCACGGTGCGTTTCCGCGGTCAGGACGTGACCGCGCTGCGTCTGCACGAGCGGGCGCGGCTGGGGCTGGGCCGCACCTACCAGACACCGGTGGTGCCGGAGGAACTGACCGTGGCCGAAGTGCTGAAGTCGGCGCGCCAGGCCTACCGACCGTATCTGACCCGGCACCACGCCGAATGGGCGTGCGAACTGCTGGCGCTGAACATCGACGAGGACATGCCGGCCGGCCGGCTGGAGACGCTGAACCGGCGCAAGCTGCTGCTGGCCTGCCTGCTGATGCGCCGCCCGCCGCTGCTGCTGATGGATGAGCCGGCGGCCGGACTGATCAATTCCGAGGTGGACGAGATCGACCATCTGGTGCGGCTGCTGGCCAAGGAACTGAACGTCGCCATCCTGATCGTCGAGCACCGCATCGAACTGCTCGATGCGATTGCCGACCGCGTCGTGGTGATGGACGTGGGCGAGGTGATTTCGGAAGGCAGCCTGCAGCACATCCTGGCCGATCCGCGGGTGCGTGCCGCCTATTTCGACAGCATCGGCGAGGTGCACGCATGAGCACGCCATGTATCGGAGGTCGCGAAATCCTCAAGGTCGAAGGCCTGTCCGCCGGCTACGGGCCGTTGCGTGTGCTGCACGACCTCGACCTGTCGGTGCATGCCGGCGAACGCGTCGGCATCGTCGGCCTCAACGGTCACGGCAAGTCCACCCTGTTCCTCGCCATCGCCGGTCTGACCGGCTGGCAGCGTGGTTCGATCCGGCTCAACGGCGTCGAGGTCGGCGGCACCCGCAGCCAGGGGCCGGGCCGCTACACGCACCGCGTGGTCAAGCTCGGGCTGGCGCTGATGCCGCAGGGCGACGAAATATTCCAGGGACTGACGGTGGAGGAGCATCTGGACAGCGGTGCCTTCACCTCGCGTGCCTGGCGCGAGCGCGGCGAACGCAAGAAGCGTGTTCTGGAAATCTTTCCGCCGCTGGAAAAGCTGATGAAGACGCCGGTCGGCCGGCTGTCCGGCGGCGAGCGGCGCATGGTGTCGCTCGGTCGCGGGCTGATGGCCGAAGCCTCGCTGTTCCTGGTGGACGAGCCGTCGCTCGGGCTGGCACCCAAGATCAGCAAGAGCGTGATCAATGCGCTGATGAGCGTGGAACTGGGCGACGCCGCGATGGTGATTGCCGAACAGAACGTATCGCTGCTGCAGGGGCGCGTGACGCGCCTGATCGGCATGCATGTCGGAAAACTCAAGGGCGAAGCATCCGCGGCGTCCCGATCCCGCCCGGAGGTGTGAACGTGGAGTGGCCATCCATCCTGTTGTCGGGCATCACGCTGGCGGCCATCTATGGCCTGCTTGCGATCGGCATATCCATCACCTGGTCCAGTCTGGGCATGGTGAACATGGCCTACGGCCTGACCTTCGCCGGCGCCGGTTACGGCGCCTGGATGATGGCCGAGCAGTTCAGCGAATCCGGCATGCTGGTGATTGCGGCCGGCATCGTGACCGGTGCGGTGATCGGCGTGATCGTCTGCCTGATCGCCTTCATCCCCATCCATGACAAGCCCAACTTCAATGTGCGCGGCCTGATCGCGACGCTGGCGATCAGCCTGATCGGCACCCAGCTGCTGCTGATGGCTTTCGGCCCGCAGGCCAAGACCTTGCCGTCGCTGTTCGGCGACTGGCAGTGGGAACTGGGCGAGGAACTGGTGCTGACCGCCGACAAGGTGGGCACGCTGCTGTCGTCGCTGCTGCTGCTGGGCCTGACGCTGGCCTGGATGAAGGGCAGCCGGCGCGGTCTGGAGATCCGCGCCATGATGATGAATCCGTACGGCGCCGCCATCTGCGGCATCGGCGTGCGCAGCACCGGCATCTACGTGATGGCCATCACCGGCGCACTGGCCGGACTGGGTGCGGTGCTGCTGTGCCAGACCTATTTCGTCAGTCCGTTCTCCGGGCTGACCCCGATGATCAAGGGCG
The DNA here is from genome assembly GCA_020621405.1 of Betaproteobacteria bacterium. GTDB lineage: Bacteria > Pseudomonadota > Gammaproteobacteria > Burkholderiales > Rhodocyclaceae > Methyloversatilis. The sequence continues at coordinate 128,869 of JAHRYN010000002.1, read as the reverse complement.
TCAGCGTGGCGCTGTGCGGCGGGCTGGGCTCGGTGTCCGGCGCGCTGATCGCCGCCTGCATCCTCGGCCTGACCGAAGCGCTCACCACGGCGTATCTTGGCGGCCAGTACGTGCTGATCACCCAGTTCATCGTCATCATCATCGTCCTGCTGATCCGGCCGCGCGGTATCGCCGGCATGCTGGACAAGGCGCGGGAGGCATGATGTTCAAGGTCACCCGCTCGGAAAACTGGAAGAACCCGCAGGACGTCTGGGCACCGGCCGTCACGCGCTGGAAGGCGCGCATGCTGCCGGTCGGCCGGCTGCGCTGGTACTACAAGGCGCCGGCGCAGGGCAGCGCGCTGTGGCGGCTGCGCTATCCCTTCACGCGACGCACCGTGCTGCGCACCCGCGGCGTCTACAACCCGAAGAACCTGCGTGCGGAGCGGACCATCGTCGACCGCCGCCCGGTGTACTGGGCGCTCGGCCTGATGCTGCTGGCCCTGGCGCCGCTGTCCATCGAATCGGGTGCGCTGATGGCCGCCGGATCGGTGTTCTGCATCTACGCCGCGATCAATCTGTGCTGGATGCTCACCATAGGCACGGCGGGGATCTTCTCGCTGGCCAGTCCGGCGGTGGTCGGTGCGGCGGCCTACGGTTCGGCCTGGCTGGCGATCCAGTACGGACTGCCCTGGTGGTCGCTGCCCTTCATCGGCAGCGTCATCGGACTGGTGTTCGGCACCGTCATCGCGATACCGGCGACCCGGCTCGATGGCTTCTACTACGCACTGCTGACGCTGGGCATCAACGAGCTGTGCCGGGTGTATGTGGTGCAGTCGCGCGCCTTCGGCTCGGCCACCGGCGGCCTGTACGGTGCGCCTTCCTACCTGCCGGAAAGCTGGGCCGAGAACGAGCAGCTGATGCTGGGCTTCTACGCCTGCATGGCGCTGATGATCGCCGCGCTCTTCCTGTACCGCTTCGTCAATGGCACGCGGCTGGGCCGCATCCTGCGTGCGGCGCCGGAGAAGAAGGAGGCGTTCGCCGAAGCGACCGGCATCGACTTCCGCTCGGCGCGGGTGCGCGTGTTCCTGATCTCGTCGATCGCGCTGGGCACCATCGGCGGCTTCTACGCGACGCATTTCCGCGGCGCCTCGCCGACGCTGTTCTCGTTCGACCTGGTGCTGATGATGCTGGCCATGATCGTGATCGGCGGGCTGGGGCGTGCCGAGGGTGCGGTGGTCGGCACGCTGATCGTCATCTTCATCGAGAAGTACCTGATCGACTGGGGCCCGGCGCGCCTCATCCTGATCGGTCTGATCATGCTCGGCGTCGTGCTGTTCCTGCGCGGCGGCCTGTTCGGCATGAAGCAGCAGTTCCGCGCCTGGCGGAACAAGAAGAAAAGCGAACGCCGTTCAACCCGAGCCGAAAAAGGAGGCGAAATGCTGCCCGAAGAAGCGACTGAAACCCGCGACAAGGATCAGATCTACGCCCGCCGCTTCGACAAGCAGCAGCGTGACTTCCTGAAGACGCTGGTGACCGACGAGGTGATCGAGGAACACCGGCTGCGCCCGCTCGGCCAGCACAGCGAGCAGCTCGAACGACTGCTCGTGTATTTCCGCCGTGGCGTGCAGAACGACAAGTACGCCATCGTCGCCACCGTGCCGTTCAGGGAATACCGCGTGATCGCGCTGTCCGGCTTCCGCGGCGTGGCGCCGCGCGTGGTCGACGACAAGGTCTACGCGAACGAGGACGAGGCCTACCACGGTGTGTTCCTGCGCCGCGTGCAGGACCTGCTGGAATCGTGAGTCGCTCCATTCAACACTTCGGCGTTTTCTGAACATGGCACAGATCAAGGTTTTCGGTTACTGCGACCAGCTGACGGTCAAGGCGGGCGATACGCTCACGGTACGCGCCAGCGTCGATGGCGCGGACAGCGTGTCGGCACAGCTGGTGCGGCTGATACACGGCGATCAGCACCCGGACGGTCCGGGCTTCGTCGACGAGGCGATCGACAGCCCGATCAACCGCGACTGGCCGGCGAAGAAGCAGTTCACGCAGGTCGGCTCCTTCCTGCGCGTGCATGATCCGGACAACCGCCTGGCGGTCGCCGGCAGCTTCACGCTGCATGCCTTCATCAACGCGACGCTGCCGGCGATCGGCGTGCGCCAGGCGCTGCTCGGCCGCTGGTCGATAGACCGCAACCAGGGCTACTGCCTGGGCATCAACCAGAAGGGCTATCTCGAGTTCTGGGTCGGCGACGGCAAGCAGGTCGACTATGTCGCCGCCGAGGTGCCGCTGGTGGCGCACGTGTGGTACTTCGTCGCGGTCACCTTCGACGCCGCGACCGGCCGTGCCACGGTGTTCCAGAAGTCGGTGCTCAACCGCTACAACAGCCTGCTGTCATCGGTGGCGCCGATGGACTACCGCTCGCATGTGCACGAGACGCTGCGCGTGAAGCCGGTGCACGGCAAGGTGCCCTTTCTGGTTGCCGGTGCGCAGGACTGGCACGAGCTGCGCGGCCATTTCGTCGCCCAGTGCTACTGCGGCAAGATCGACCGGCACGGCGTGTACGACCGGGTGCTCGCGCAGGACGAACTCGATGCGCTGGCCGCCGGCAACGCGCCGCACGCCAATGGTCTGCTGGCCTGGTGGGACACCACGCACGGCTACACCGACCGCGGCATCGGCGACACGGTCTTCGACAAGGGGCCGTACCACCTGCATTCGGAAGGCTACAACCGGCCGATACGCGCGCAGACCGGCTGGAACTGGAACGGACGCGACGACTGCTTCCGGCTGGCGCCGCAGCAGTACGGCGGCATCGAGTTCCATGTCGACGCGATGATCGATTCGAACTGGGACGAAACGCTGAGCTTCCTGATTCCGCCGACGCTGCGCAGCGGCGTGTATGCGGTGCGGCTGCGCGTCGGCGATGGCGCCGGACTGGCGGAAGACTACGTGGTGTTCTTCGTGCGGGCGGCCGTGCCGAAGGCGCCGCTCGCGCTGCTCATGCCGACCGCGAGCTATCTGGCCTACGCCAACGAAAAGCTCAGTTTCGACGCGCAGATCATCCAGCCGATGGCGGGCCAGCCGCCCATCGTCAGCGAAGTCGACATCGAGATGTACAAGAACCACGAGTTCGGACTGTCGACCTACGACCATTTCCTCGACGGGCTGGGCGTGTCGTACAGCTCGTACCGGCGACCGGTGGTGAACATGCGGCCCAAGTACCGCATGTCGAGCATGGGGCTGACCTGGCAGTTCCCGTGCGACCTGTCCATCGTCGCCTGGCTGGAGAGGATGGGCTACGACTACGAAATCCTGACCGACGAGGACCTGCACCGCGACGGCCTTGCCGCGCTCGAACCCTACCGCGCGGTCATGAGCGGCTCGCACCCCGAGTACTACTCGGAGCGCATGCTGGACGCGACCGAGGACTACGTGACCGGCGGCGGGCGGCTGATGTACATGGGCGGCAACGGCTACTACTGGTGCGTGGCCTTCCGCGACGACCAGCCCTGGGTCATGGAGGTGCGCAAGCTCGACTCCGGTTCGCGCGCCTGGGAGGCGCGGCCGGGCGAACACTATCTGTGCACCACCGGCGAGAAGAGCGGCCTGTGGAAGAACCGGGGCCGACCGCCGCAGAAGCTGACCGGCGTCGGCTTCACCGCCGAAGGTTTCGAGGAATCGAAGGCCTACCGCCGCATGCCGGACAGCTATCACCGCACGGTGTCGTGGATCATGGACGGCGTCGAGGGCGAAATCATCGGCGACTTCGGGCTGGCGCGCGGCGGTGCCGCCGGCGTGGAGCTGGACCGCTACGACCTCAAGCTGGGCACGCCGCCGCACACGCGCGTCCTCGCATCATCGGGCGGACACAGCGACAACTACGTGCTGGTGGTCGAGGAAATCGTGTACATGCATCCGGGATTCGGCGGCACGCAGGAACCCAAGGTGCGTGCCGACATGACCTACTTCACCGCTCCGAACGACGGCGCGGTGTTCTGCACCGGCTCGATTGCCTGGAGCAGTTCGCTGCCGTGCCGCGACTTCGACAACAACGTTTCGCGCATCACGAAGAACGTGGTCGATGCCTTCCTGAAGCCGGGCGCACTGCCGGGCTGGGGCTGGATCGCCGACGAGAAGCAGTGGCGCTGAGGCAGTGGCGCTGAGCCCGGCGGGGCGGGTCAGCCGGCCCGCGCCGCCCTGAGCTTCGCGGGAGTCTGTCCGAGGCGTTCGCGCAGCACCCGGGTCATGTGCGCCTGGTCGGAAAAACCGCACGAAGCGGCCACTTCCTTGACCGCGAGGTCGCCGGCCGTCAACAGCCGGCGGGCACGTTCGACGCGCTGGTCGATCACGAAGGCGTGCGGCGCGCGGCCCTGCGTTTCACGGAAGCGGCGGTGGAAAGTGTAGGCGCCCAGCCCGGCTGCATCCGCCAGATCCTCCAGCGACAGCGATTCGTGCAGGCGTTCCTCGATCAATTCCAGCACGCGGCGCATCTGCTGCGCCGACAGCCGTCCGGCGGCGTTCGGCTGCTTCACGGTGATGCGCGAATAGTTGCGCAGCAGGTGCACGGCCAGCTGCGTCGCCAGCGCCTCGACGTAGAGCGGACCGCCCAGTCCGGGCTGCATCGCCTCGCCGGTGATGGCGTCGGTGATCGCCTGCAGCGTCGGGTCGTCGGCGCGCAGCACGTCGTGCAGTTGCACGTCCTCGACCGAACGTTCCATCACGTCGCCGGCGATCCGCGACATCAGCGGATTCGACAGGTAGATGTGCGACACGTCGATGTCTTCGGTCCAGTGCCAGTGCGACTGCTGGGCGATCGTCAGCAGCGAGGTGTCGCCCGGCGCGCAGGCGGCGCGGCTCCACCGGTCGTCGACGCGGCGGTCCATCGGCGTCCGGCCGGCGTGGTAGCGCACGACCAGGAAATGGTCCAGCGGAGGCACGGTGACCTCCATGCCTTCGTAGTGGTAGGAACGCTGCGCGACGTCCTTCCAGCCCAGGTCATCGCTGGCGGACAGCAGCTTGCCCGGCACCCACGAGGGCAGTTCATTCGGCGATATCGCTTTCGCCATGTCGTTCTCCTCCAACCCGACGGCCAGACCGTTGATGCCCGGTACGCCGCAGGGGCGCCCGCAGCGTTCGACACAAGCCGCGTGATCGTACTCGAATCGGCGCTTTCCGCGGAACCTGCATCGGTGGCGGTCGGTGGCACGCCGCTGCGGGCGAGATGCCGGAAGGGGAAACGGCAGGAGTCGGCCCGTCCGGCGCGGGCGCCGGACGGGGCACGGAAGGATCAGCTGAAGGCGAAGCCCTCGTAGTTCTTCGCTGCCACCTCGTCGCACTTCTGGCGGTAGGTGCCGACGCCGCCGATGTAGGACAGCAGGCGGCGCGGCTTGCCCGGCACGTTCGAGCCCATGTACCAGGAGTCGGTCTTGGTCACCAGCGTGGCATTGGCGACGTCGTCGTGATGCTCGACCCACTGGTCCTGCAGCGTCTTCGTGGCCTCGATCACCTTGTGGTCGTGCGCTTTCATGTAGCCGATGCAGTCAGTGATCCAGTCGACCTGCTGCTGCAGACAGGTGGTCATGTTGCACAGCGCGGCCGACGGTGCCAGCGGTGCGGCCGTGGTGAACATGTTCGGATAGCCGTGCACCATCAGGCCCATCGCGGTGCGGATTTCCTTGTTCCACTCGTCCTTCAGCGAACGGCCGTCACGGCCGTGGATGTCGATCCGCGTCAGCGCGCCCGAGCCGGCGTCGAAGCCGGTGGCCAGGATCAGGATGTCGAGTTCGTGCACCTTGCCGTCGGCGGTCTTCACGCCCTCCGGCGTCACGCACACGATGGGTGATTCCTTGACGTCCACGATCTCGACGTTGGGGCGCAGATAGGCTTCCAGATAGTTGGTTTCGAGCGGCACGCGGTGGGTGCCGAAGCCGTAGGTGGTCGGAATCAGCTTCTCGGCCAGCTTCGGGTCCTTCAGCCGCTGCCGCATCTTCTCGCGAACGAATTCAGACACCTCGTCATTGACCTTGGGATCGAAGAACACCTCGACGAAGGCGGTCAGCCAGAAGGCCAGCGAGCCGTCCGCCCACAGTTCTTCCAGAACCTGGCGCTTCTCCTCCTGCGACATCTCATAGACGTTGCGCGGGTGGAAATCGTAGTCGAAGCCGGCGAAGGTGCGCTGCACGCGCTCGCGCATCGCGGCGAACCCGGCCTTCTGTGCCGCGCGGTCGGCGTCGGTGTACTTCGGGTTGCGCATCGGAATGATGTACTGAGGCGTGCGCTGGAACACTTTCAGGTGGCCGACCTTGTCGGCGATCGTCTGGATCACCTGGATGCCGGTGGCGCCGGTGCCGACGACACCGACGCGCTTGCCGGCCAGGTCGACCGGCTCCTTCGGCCAGCGCGCGGTATGGAAAACCTGGCCCTTGAAGGTTTCCTGGCCCGGAAAGGTCGAGGTCAGCGGCGCCGACAGCATGCCTGCACAGGTGATCAGGAACTGGGTCTTCAGGGTTTCGCCGCCATCGGTCTCGATGGTCCAGTGCGATGTCGCTTCGTCGAAGGTGGCGCGCGTCACCCGCGTGTTGAAAGTGATGTCCTTGCGCAGGTCGCAGCGGTCGGCGACGAAATTCAGGTAGGACTCGGTTTCCGGCTGCGCAGGAAAGCGCTCGCTCCAGTTCCATTCCTTGTCCAGCGCTTCCGAGAACCAGTACTGGTACACATAGGCCTGCGAGTCGACGCGTGCGCCCGGATAGCGGTTCCAGTACCAGGTGCCGCCGACGTTGGAGCCAGCCTCGATCACCCTGACCTTGTAACCTTTCTCGCGCAGACGATAGAGCTGATAGAGGCCGGCCACACCGGCGCCGATGATCACGGCGTCGTACTCGGTGGTGTTGCCCGGCTTGGTTGCCGATACCGCAGCGGCGGTTGATGAAGTCATAGCGTCTCCTCCTTTTTTGTCTGGATGCAGTCCGGATGGATCACCCGCGTCGCCGGAGAGGCCAAAGCCGCCGGGGCGAGGGCTGCCATGCTTGGACTTTAGGGATGCGGCGGGCGGCCGGCTTGAAGAATTCCGGCAATCATTTGAACAAATCGACAGGCGGCGCGGGGTGTCGTGCGCGGCTTTTTTCCGGCGGTCGTGGCGGATCGGACCGAGGTGTTCAGAGCAGGCGGGTCTGGTGCAGCTGGCGGTAGCGCACGGCCAGCGTCGCCCCGTCGATCCGCAGGTCTTCCTGCCTGAGCAGCGAGGCCAGTTCGCCCTTGTCGCGCACCTGCAGCTTTTCGTAGATGGTGCGCAGGTAGAAACGTACGGTGGCCGGTGACAGGTCGAGCTGGCGCGCGATTTCCTTGTAGCTGCCGCCGCTGCCGAAGGCCTCCGCGACCGACATTTCGCGCGGCGTCAGGATGTCCAGCCGCGAGCGCGGGCGCGCCACCAGCAGCGTGAAATCGCCCATCAGGTGGCGCTGCAGCACGAGGTGCTGCAGCTTGAGCCGGAAGTCCTCCGTCTTCAGCCACAGCGCAATCGTGTCCGGCAGCGTGCCGCCGGCGTAGTCCGGCCACTCGAGGCGGAGCGCCTCGACGAACTGCGGTTCCGCGTTCAGCAGTTCGCCCTGGCGGTCGAGCATGGCCATGGCGACCTGATCGCTGGCCATGCTCGACTTCAGGTACTCCATCTGGATGATGCGGTTCGATGTCCAGGCGGAACACAGGTGCGGCATCAGGTACTGCGCCAGCATCTGGTCGGTGTCGGTGAAGCGCGCCTCGCCGACCGTGCGGTACAGCGACAGGAAGACGAAGGCGGTTTCCGACGGCAGGTAGATCGAGGTGCAGAAGGCCTGGCCGACGCCATGCTCGCCCATCAGCGTCGCCAGCCCCGGCGATTCGCGGAACTTGCGCTGGTCGAAATGGACCGTTTCGCGCGGCTTGGCCTTCACCGCCTTGGCCAGTGCGTCGTCCGCCTTGGTTTCCTCCCACAGCGGCACGAAACCGTCATCGAGATTGAAGGGCTGGGAGCTGTGCAGCTTGAAGCCGCCGGAGGCGGGCGACATGATGCCCCACCACGCCTTGTCGAATCCGACCACCGACTGCACGCGTGACAGCGCGGATTGCTGGAAGTCGTCGATGGCCGAACTGCGGGCCAGCGACTGCAGGTCCAGGATTGCACTGCTGAATTCGTCCACACCGAACATGTGATCGCATCCCGACGAAAGACTGCAAGACAGGGCCGAACAACAGGCCGACAGTGTGCGCATGCATCAGCCATGCCAGAGGCCGGAAGCGGCAGTGTCGGGCGCAGATGGCGTCTCGGCGTCATCATGATTGCGACTGTCCGCTCAGCCCTGCCCGGAATTGATGCGCTGCACGATGCGTTGCGCCAATCGCGGGCATCGGCATGCTACTCCGGTCGTCGTGCCGGTGGCATCCGGAGAGGGCCGGGGGCTGTTACGGGGCAGAAAAAGAGCCTCTTCCGAGGCCCTTTCTTTCCAAGAGATCCGGCGATCCGGAGCAGCAGATCCTAGTAGAGGCTGCCGCCGTTGTTGGTCGAACTCATGTCGCCGTTGTCGACATTGATGAAGTAGTCCTGCTCGCCGCCGCTCGACGGGAATTTCTGGACGGACACATTGGTGAAGGTCAGCGGGACGCCGGGTTCCACGATGCGGTTGCTGCCCGCGCCCACGCTCAGTACATAGGCCGCGCCGGTGACGCCCGGATTGGCGACCACCCGGGCCGCGTAGTGCGCGGCATCCGCAGCCGGGTCGGCACTCGCGTCGTATTCCATCAGCAGCGCGCTTTCCTGATCGACGCCGATGGCGCGTGCGCCGGCGGTGTCGGCCCAGCCGTCGCGCACCACGCGCGCCAGGAAGGTGACCAGACGCCCCATGCGGTCACGCGCGTCGAAGTGCGAATCGGTGACCGTGTTCAGCAGCGGCGGGAACGGCGTCCGGTTGTTCCAGTAGTACTCGGGCGAGAACGGCGTGCCGTTGTCCCAGAAGTCCTTCTTCAGCGTCACCGAACCGGTCTTGTAGGGGTCGAGCAGTGCGTCGAAGGAATTGATGGTGTTCGGGTAGGCGATGTAGTTGAACTCGCTGAGTATCATCATGCCGGCGCTGGTACCGCCGACCGGGATGCTGTAAGTCCTGACCTGTTCGGACACCAGGCGCTCGAGCAGCGAGCCCTTCCAGAAGTTGTAGTAGTCGCCCTGGTCGCCGCCGGTGAGCCAGATCGCGCTGGCGTTCCGTATCAGGCTGATCAGCGCCGGGTCGGGGTTGTTGGCGGCGTCGGCGGTCGGCACGACCACGGTCTGCACCGAAGCCACCTGGCCGAGCTTGTAGATGAAGCTGTCGTACGACGGGTTGCCGCCGGCTCGGATCACCACGAAGTTGCCATGCCGGCCGTCGCACAGCACCATCTTGCTGATCATCCAGCTGTACGCTTCCTTGACGTCCACGCCGCCGCCCATCAGCACCGCCGTCCGGGTTGCGCTGGCTGCGCACGGCGGCGCATCGACCGGCTTGCCGTGCTGGTAGATCGTCAGTTTCGACTTGTTGGCTGCCTGCGCCGGCGTGGTACCGGCGGCCAGCAGGGTGCCGACGAGCGCCGCGGCGACCAGTCCGCGCATCGCGCCGGACAGCTTGCGGGCTTGCACGTATCCTTGTTCGGACATTGTCATTTTTCTCATTCCTCGCGATCGGGCCGGGAAAGCCGTTCTGACCAACGGCTGCAACCGGCCATGCTAAACCTTCCGGCCATGGAGCCGGAAGCCGACACACACGGAAACAAGGAAGGCTGTCGCCGGGGTGCCGCGACGACCGATGCAACCGTGGCTGTGCGGGGCTGCTGCCGGCAGAACGTCAGGCCATGCCTGCCTGCTTGACCCGGATGCGGGCCGGGTAGTAAAACAATCTTCATGCCGCCGGCTGGCCGGCCGCTCCTGCAGCGCCCGGTCCGGTGGCGCATCCATCCAGAACAACAATGACGACGGCCGACAACCATCTGTGGAAGCGGTTCTGGGCGATCGCCTCGCCCTACTGGAGCCACGAGGAAAAATGGAAGGCCCGGGGCCTGGTTGCGCTGCTGGTCATCCTGCTGCTCGGCCAGACCCAGTTCGCCGTGCTGTTCAACGAGCAGACCGGCGAATTCACCTCGGCGCTGGCGGCGCGCGACGAGGCGCGCTTCTGGACCGCGATCCGCCTGTGCCTCGGCCTGCTGATCGCCGCAGTGCCGATCTACGCCTGCTACTACTTCGTCCGCGACAAGCTGGGCGTGCTGTGGCGGCGCTGGCTGACCGGCCGCTTCCTCGACAGCTACTTCAGTCACCGGCAGTTCTACGAGCTGAATGCCAACCAGGGCATAGACAATCCGGACCAGCGGGTGGCCGAGGACATCGCGACCTTCACCCAGCGCTCGCTGTACTTCCTGCTGGTCATCATCAGTTCCATCCTGCAGCTGGTCGCGTTCAGCAGCGTGCTGTGGTCGATATCGCACGAGCTGGTGTATTTCCTCGTCGTCTACGCGCTGTCCGGAACGATGATCGTCGTGTTCGTGTTCGGGCGGCGGCTGATGGGGCTGAATTTCAACCAGATCCGGCGCGAAGCGGATTTCCGCTTCAGTCTTGTGCGGGTGCGGGAAAACGCCGAATCGATCGCCTTCTACCGCGGCGAGGCGCAGGAGCTGAAGCAGGTCCGGGGGCGCTTCGATGCGGCCTTCGACAACTTCGGCCGGCTGATTCGCGGGCAGTTCTCGCTCAATCTGTTTCAGCACGCCTATTTCCTGCTGACCCTGGTCATTCCGAGCGCCATCATCGCGGCGCGCGTGATTTCCGGCGAACTGGAAGTGGGCCGGGCGGTGCAGGCGGCGGGCGCCTTTGCCGCGGTGCTCGGCGCCATCTCGCTGATCGTCGAGAATTTCGAAGGCCTGAGCCGCTTCGCCGCCGGTGTCGACCGCCTGGATTCACTGGCCAAGGTACTGCTGCCCGGGCAGACGGGCGGACCTGCGGCAGCGGGCGGCGTCATCGGATCGGTCGAGGCGCCCGACCTCGTGCTCGACGGCGTCACGCTGTGTACGCCGAACAGCGATCGCATCCTGATCCGCAACCTGTCGGTCGCGGTCAGGCCGGGCGAGGGGCTGATGATCGTCGGCGAGAGCGGCAGCGGAAAAAGTTCGCTGCTGCGCGCCATCGCCGGTCTGTGGCGCGCCGGCAGCGGCACCATCTCGCGGCCCGGCAATGACGAATTGTTCTTCCTGCCTCAGCAGCCCTACATGGTGCTGGGCACGCTGCGCAGCCAGCTGCTGTATCCGCATATCGGGCACGCAGCCACCGACGGCGAGCTGCTGGACCTGCTGGAGCGGGTGAACCTGCCTGACCTCGCCAGCCGCGCCGGCGGGCTGGATGCCGAGCTGGACTGGCACAAGGTGCTGTCCATCGGCGAACAGCAGCGTCTGGCCTTCGCCCGGCTGCTGCTGACGCGGCCGCGCTACGCCATGCTGGACGAGGCGACCAGCGCGCTCGACATCGCCAACGAGGCGAAGCTCTACCGGCAGCTGCTGGAAACCGGGACGACCCTGATCAGCGTCGGCCATCGCTCCACCATCCTGAAATTCCACACGCAGGTGCTGGAACTGAGCGGTGATGGCGACTGGCAGGTACTCCCGGCCGCCGGCTACCGCTTCAACCACTGAGCGGCGCAGGTGGCTCCGGACAGTGATCAGCCTTCGCCGCTGACCACTTTCGCGCCGTACTCCTCGAGCGTGATGACGCCGCCCAGCTGTTCGGCGATGGCGCGGTCACGCTCGGGCAGCACGTCCTGCAGGCCGTCGATGCGCTTCCATTGCGGCGGCGGTGTCGGGCAGCCGGGCTGCGGCACGTAGCGCGACGCATCGACGCGCTGGTAGCGGTGGATGTAGCGCGGACAGTTGATGAAAATCTCCGTGACCTTGATTCGCACGATCATCTCGGCGCCGTGAAATTCCGGCAGGCCGGCCTGCATCAGCGGGTCGTCGCGGCTGACCGTGGCCTCTCCATGCACGCGCACGCGATGCGGCGTCTCGAAGTCGATGAACAGCAGGCCGACCTTGCTGTTGCCGGTGATGTTGCCCATCGACAGGTACATGCTGTTGCCGTCCAGGCTGGGGAAGGCGAGCGTGCTGCTGTCGACCACCTTGACGAAGCCCGGATTGCCGCCCTTGTGCGACACGGTCGGGTAGCCGCGGTGGTCAATCGTGCTCAGGAAGAAGAAGTCGCGCGATTCGATGAAGCCCTGATGTTCGGGCGGGATTTCCGGCAGCACGATGACGTCGCGCACGCGGTCGGCCAGCGGCCGCACGTCGAAGGCATCCTGCAGCGCACGGTGCTGCTCGCCATAGATTTCGCTCATGTTTCCTCCTGTTTCGGCGCGTGCCGGGTGTCGGACATCGCTCTGCCGCGATGATGCACGACAAAGCGGCCGGTCGCTGATCGGAGTTCGATCGCGAGCATGGCTCGCTCCTACAAGGAGGGAACGCGGCGCAGGGTTTTCTGCAGGAGCGAGCACCGCTCGCGAAATCGCGCGTTGATCACCGCCTGTCGCTGTTCGACGACCGGATCGCGAGCATGGCTCGCTCCTGCAGGGGGCTGGTGCCGCGTGGTTCTTCCGTAGGAGCGACCCATGGTCGCGATCCCCACCCCGAACAGGCGATACCGCCGATCAACCCGTGCTTTCGCGAGCATGGCTCGCTCCTACGGGGTGGGCTAGCCGGCCGTGCGTTCGAGCAGCGGTGCGAGGTAGCGGCCGGTGTAGGACGACGGCTCCCGCGCGACCTGTTCCGGCGTGCCGACCGCGATGATCTGGCCACCGCCGGCGCCGCCCTCGGGGCCGAGATCGATGATCCAGTCGGCGGTCTTGATCACGTCGAGGTTGTGCTCGATGACGACTATCGTGTTGCCGGCGTCGCGCAGGCGGCCGAGCACGCCGAGCAGCATGTCCACGTCGTGGAAGTGCAGGCCGGTGGTCGGCTCATCCAGTATGTAGAGCGTGCGGCCGGTGTCGCGCTTGGACAGTTCCAGCGCCAGTTTCACGCGCTGCGCTTCGCCGCCGGACAGTGTGGTCGCGCTCTGGCCGAGGCCGATGTAGCCGAGACCGACCTCGCACAGCGTTTCCAGCTTGCGTGCGACCGTGGGCACGGCGTCGAAGAAGCCGCGTGCCTCGTTGACGGTCATCGCCAGCACGTCGTGGATGGTCTTGCCCTTGTAGCGGATGTCCAGCGTCTCGCGGTTGTAGCGCTTTCCGTTGCACACGTCGCAGGGCACGAACACGTCGGGCAGGAAGTGCATCTCGACCCGCACCAGTCCGTCGCCCTGGCAGGCCTCGCAGCGTCCGCCCTTGACGTTGAACGAGAAGCGGCCCGGCCCGTAGCCGCGCGAACGCGCCTCCGGCACACCGGCGAACAGTTCGCGGATCGGCGTCAGCAGGCCGGTATAGGTTGCCGGATTGGAGCGCGGCGTGCGACCGATCGGCGACTGGTCGACATTGATCACCTTGTCGAACAGGTCCAGCCCGTCGATGGCGTCGTGCGCCGCCGGCAATGCGGCCGAACCGTACAGGTGGTGGGCAGCGGCGGCGTACAGCGTGTCGTTGATCAGCGTCGATTTGCCAGAACCCGATACGCCGGTGACGCAGGTCAGCAGGCCGACCGGAATCGCCGCATCCGTGCCGGTCAGGTTGTTGCCGCGTGCGCCGCGGATGTGCAGCCAGTCGTCCTTCGGCGGCGTGCGCGCTGCCGGTACCGCGATCTGTTTGCGGCCGGACAGGTAGGCGCCGGTCAGGCTGGCTTCGCAGGCCTCGATGTCGGCCGGCGCGCCCTGGGCGATCACCTCGCCGCCGTGCTGGCCGGCACCGGGGCCCATGTCGACCACGTGGTCGGCCATCTCGATCGCTTCCTGGTCGTGTTCGACCACGACCACGGTATTGCCCAGGTCGCGCAGCCGCGACAGCGTGCCCAGCAGGCGCGCGTTGTCGCGCTGGTGCAGGCCGATCGACGGTTCGTCCAGCACATACATGACGCCGGTCAGGCCGGAGCCGATCTGGCTGGCCAGCCGGATGCGCTGCGCCTCGCCGCCGGACAGCGTTTCGGCCGAGCGGTCCAGGCTCAGGTAGTCGAGACCCACGTCGATCAGGAAACCGAGCCGGGCGGCGACCTCGCGCATGATGCGGGCGGCGATGGCGGCGCGGGCGCCGTCCAGTTCCATGCCGTCGAAGATGGTCTTGCAGGCGCGCAGCGGCAGGCCGGCCAGTTGCGGCAGCGAGTGGCCGGCTACCTTGACGTGGCGCGCATCGCTGCGCAGGCGGGTGCCCTGGCAGTCCGGACACACCTTGGTGTTGCGGTACTTGCCCAGTTCCTCGCGCACCACGACCGAGTCGGTTTCGCGGTAGCGGCGTTCCAGATTCGGCACCACACCCTCGAACACGTGCTCGCGGATGGTGGTGCGGCCGGTTTCCGACAGGTAGCGGAAGGGGATGCGTTCCTTGCCCGAACCGTCGAGCACGATCGCCTGCAGCCGGGCGTCGAGCTGGTCGAACGGGGTGTCGATGTCGAACTTGTAGAAGCCGGCCAGGCTGGACAGCAGCTGGAAATAGAACTGGTTGCGCCGGTCCCAGCCGCGGATCGCGCCCGAGGCCAGCGACAGATGAGGGTGGGCGACGATGCGCGCCGGGTCGAAGAAGGTGACCATGCCCAGTCCGTCACAGCTGGTGCAGGCGCCGGCCGGGTTGTTGAACGAGAACAGCCGCGGTTCGAGCTCGGCCACGCTGTGGCCGCACACCGGGCAGGCGAAACGGGCGGAAAACAGCTGTTCGGCGCCGCTGTCCATGTCCAGCGCGATGGCACGGCCTTCGGCCTGCTGCAGCGCGGTTTCCAGCGACTCGGCCAGGCGCTGGCGCATGTCGGCGCGCACCTTCAGGCGGTCGACCACGACGTCTATCGTGTGCTTGATGTTCTTGTCCAGCTTCGGCAGCGCGTCGATGTCCATCATCTGGCCGTCCAGGCGCACGCGCACGAAGCCGCGCGAACGCAGCTCGGAAATCAGTTCGATCTGCTCGCCCTTGCGCTCGCTGACCACCGGCGCAAGGATGGCCACCTTGCTTTCCTCCGGCATCGCCAGCACCGCATCGACCATCTGCGACACGCTCTGCGCGGCCAGCGGCTCGCCGTGCGTCGGACAGTGCGGCGTGCCGACGCGGGCGAACAGCAGACGCAGGTAGTCGTGGATTTCGGTCACCGTGCCGACCGTGGAGCGCGGATTGTGGCTGGTGGCCTTCTGTTCGATCGAAATCGCCGGCGACAGGCCTTCGATCAGGTCCACGTCCGGCTTTTCCATCAGCTGCAGGAACTGGCGCGCGTAGGCGGACAGCGACTCGACGTAGCGACGCTGGCCCTCGGCGTACAGCGTGTCGAAGGCGAGCGAGCTCTTGCCCGACCCGGACAGCCCGGTGATCACCGTCAGCCGGTCGCGCGGGATGTCGATGTTGATGTTCTTCAGATTGTGGGTGCGCGCACCGCGGATGCGAATCCAGTCCATCAGCCAGCCCAGGTCACAGCGAACCGGCTATGAAAACCTATTTTTGCGGGAAACGCGAGCACGGGAACCGGCCACTGCACCGCCCGCTTGCTAGAATCGCGTCTGCTCGCTTTTCCTGCCCGACATGAATCCCCCGATCAAAGACAGCATGACCCGCACCGAATGGCGTGCGGGGGCAGCGCTGGCCTCCATTTTCGCCCTGCGCATGCTGGGGCTGTTTCTCGTGCTGCCGGTGTTCTCGGTGTTCGCCAGGACGCTGCCGGGAGGCGACAACATTTTCCGCACCGGTCTGGCGTTCGGCATGTTCGGCCTGGCGCAGGCGGTCATGCAGATACCGTTCGGCATGGCGTCCGACCGCTTCGGCCGCAAGCCGGTCATCGTGTTCGGCCTGCTGCTGTACGCTGCGGGCAGTCTGGCGGCCATGTGGGCGCCGGACATCAACTGGATGATCGCCGCCCGCGCGCTGCAGGGGCTGGGCGCCATTTCGGCGGCGGTGACGGCGCTGGCGGCCGATCTGGTGCGCGAACAGCACCGCACCAAGGTGATGGCGATGATAGGTTCGACCATCGGCCTGGTGTTCGCCGCGTCGCTGGTGATCTCGCCGGTGCTATACAGCGCCATCGGCATGCACGGCATGTTCCTGCTGATCGCGCTGCTGGCCTTGCTGGCCATTCCGCTGCTGCTCAAGGTGGTGCCCGATCCGGAAGCGCCGCCGGTGGCCGTGCCGACGCCGTTCGCGCAGGTGATCGGCGACGGCCAGCTGATGCGCCTGAATTTCGGCGTCTTCGCGGTGCATCTGGTGCAGATGGCGATGTTCCTGATGGTGCCGCTGGCACTGGTCGAACAGGTCGGCATGCCGGTCAGCACGCACTGGAAGATCTATCTGCCGGTGGTGCTCGCCAGCTTCGTCATCATGGTGCCGGCCATCATCTGGTCGGAACGCAATGCGCGCAACAAGACGTTGCTGCTGTCGGCCATCCTGGCGCTGATCGCCTCGCAGCTGCTGTTCCTGGTGTCGGGCGACACCCTGGCGACGATAGCCGGCGGCCTGTTCGTGTTCTTCACCGCCTTCAACCTGCTCGAGGCCTCGCTGCCGTCGCTGGTGTCGCGTGTGGCGCCGCCGTCGGCCAAGGGCGCGGCGCTGGGCGCCTTCAACACGGCGCAGGCGGTCGGCGCGGCGCTGGGCAGCGCGGTCGGCGGGGCGATCGCTCTGCGTTTCGGCGCGCACGGCGTGTTCGTGTTCTGTACCGCGCTGGCCATCGTGTGGTGGCTGTGGGCGCGTTCGATGCGCGCGCCGCCGGTGGTTGCGCTGCGCGAGTACGTGATCGGCGAACATGTAGATCTCGACCGGCTGCGTGCTCAGCTGGCCGGGCTGCCCGGCGTCCGCGAGGCGCGCGTCGAGGCGGAACGGCGCATGGCTTACGTCAAGGTCAATCTGGAACAGTGGGACGAGGACGGGCTGCGCAGCCTGCTCGAAGTACCGCCCGCCACCGCCTGATATGCAATGTGAATGTGCTGGCGTACGGGGTAATATCCGGCGCTCGGCACGGCTTTCGATCATCCGGTCCGGCCGCCTAGGTGAGCCGGACATTCAAGACACTCCCGGGGGAGGGAAAACATGGCTTCAGTAAACAAGGTCATTCTGGTCGGCAATCTCGGGAAGGACCCGGAAACGCGCTACGCGCCCAACGGCGACGCGATCTGCAACATCACGGTCGCGACCACCGACAGCTGGAAGGACAAGCAGACCGGCGAAAAGAAGGAACAGACGGAGTGGCACCGTGTGTCCTTCTACGGTCGTCTGGCGGAAATCGCCGGCCAGTACCTGCGCAAGGGGTCGGCCGTCTATGTCGAAGGCAGCCTGCGTACCCGCAAGTGGCAGGACAAGGAAGGCCAGGACCGCTACACCACGGAAATCCGGGCTGACCAGATGCAGATGCTGGGCAGCCGTCAGGGTGCCGGTGGCGGCGGTGGCGAAAGCTACGGTGGTGGTGGCAGCGGTGGCGGCGACGATTTCGATCAGGCACCGCGCCAGTCGGCACCCCGTCAGGCGCCGCAGCGCCCGGCACCGAGCGCACCGCAGTCGGCGCCGCCGTCTTCCGGCGGCTTCGGCGGCATGGACGACGACATTCCATTCTGACCTGCGCAGCTGCGTGTAGCGACCGGGACGGGGCTCCTCAGCGGGCCCCGTTTCTTTTTGCCGACGGCCGCGCCGCGATGAAGGCGCCGGTCGACACGCAGACCAGTCCGGCGATCAGCCAGCCGGACAGTGCCTCGCCCAGCAGCGGCGCGGCCGCCACGCCGGCCAGCACCGGAACCATAGCAACCAGTGCGCCGGTGCGTTCGGCGCCCAGTATCTGCACCGCCTTCAGGAACAGCAGCATCGCCACGATGGTGACGCCCGCGCCCTGGTACAGTCCCTGCAGCAGCATCATCGACAGCGGCACCTCGGCCAGCGCCTTCGGCAGCCACAGCAGGTACACAGGCATGAAAACCACGGTCGAGCCGAGCGCGACGAAACGGGTCAGCGTCCACGGGTCGCAGCGCCACTTGCGGGCCAGCACGCTGTAGATCGCCCAGACCGACGAACTGCCGAGCAGCAGTGCGTCGCCGACCAGCATGTCCGGCGTCCAGCCGTGGCCACCCGCCAGATAGTGTGTGGCCACGCAGGCGATGCCGATGGCGATGGCAGCCAGCCCGGCCACGCTGGAACGACCCGGCCGCGAGCCGGTGATGGCCCAGGCGGCCAGCGCCACCAGGAAGGGCTGCATGCCCGGCAGCAGGATGGCGCCGTGCGCCGCCGGTGCGAACTTGAAGGCGGCGAACGCCAGCACGCCGTAGATCAGTCCGCCCAGCATGGCCAGCGTCCACAGCTTCGGATCGCGCCAGACGCGCAGCGACAGGCCGCCGCAGAAGGGCAGCAGGATCAGCGTCGCCGTCGCCAGACGCAGCGCCAGCGTGTCGTAGGGCGTGAGCGCGCTCTTGCCGCCGAAACGGGAAACCAGGATGAAACCGGCCCAGATCGTGACGGTGCCGGCGGCGGCAAGATAGCCGCCCAGACGCGAAGCCGGGGGGGCTGCAGAGGAAGACATGGCAAACGTGGAAGGCTTCGAACGCGCAAGCTTAGCCGAACGCGGGCGGCCGGCACGCAATGCTGATCAGGCTCAAGTTGCAGGCTGTTCAGGCGCCTATCCTTGAAGCATGGAGCGTGTGCTCCACCACTATCGGGAGAGGTCATGAAAAAGCGCTGCATAGATCTGATCGTCAGGGACAAGGAACCGCTGAAGCTGAGTACCGGCGACACCGTGCGCACGGCCTGCCAGAGCATGTGGGAACGGCGCGTGGGTGCGGTGCTGGTGGTCGACGAGCAGGACAAGCTGGTCGGCATCTTCACCGGCCGCGATGCGGTACGCATCCTGGCGGAAGCCCACGACGGGCCGGGTACGAAGCTGGCGGTCGCGATGACACCGGATCCGGACACCATCGCGCCGGAAGCGACATCGATCGATGCGCTGCGTGCGATGAGCGACGGCGGCTACCGCCATTTGCCGGTGGTCGACAACGGCAAGGTCGTCGGCATCGTGTCGCGCGGCGACTTCAAGGGCGTCGAATACGATCGCCTGAGCGATGAAACCAGCCTGTGGGAACGCATCTGCTGAGGCTACAGGCCCAGTGCACTCACGATGGCCCGGCACCGCTCCGCCAGCGCGGCGGCAAGGCGGGCAGCCGGGCCTTCATCCGGTCCGGTGGCAATCATCGCGACGGTGGCGGCGAGAAGAAATGCGAACATGACGCGTCGCGAAGAGGACATCGGGGCGTTCCGGGCTGGCATCTGGCAGTGAATCGGGATGCGCCCGGCGCTCGTGCCCGACGACGGCCTGAGACTACCGGCATGCCGGCGCACACGCGGTCGGCTATGCTTACCGGCGGTGTCGGGCAAGTCCTACATGGCCGACCCGGCACCGGGCGCAGCCGTTTTCAATGAGGCGTTGCGCGTTCCGGGCGGCCTGTCGTGCAACACCAGGGTCATGCACCGGATGCGACCGGGCAAATCCGGACGCGTGGTGCATGTCGTCCGGCTGAATGATTCGTGGCGTGGCGCGCTCGGGCACGTCAATCCAGAAAAGAGGGATGCATGAAGTTTTTCATACTGGGCGTCGTTGTCCTGCTCGCAGGGATGGCGTTGCTGGAGGTCAATTTCTACCTCGGCGCGGTCGTCGTTGCGATCGGTGCCGTCACCGCCAGCTCGTTCAAGGGGCAGGCCATACAGGCGATCGTCGGCAAGGCTGCCAAGAAGGAGTGACCGGCAGGTGCCCGGGTTCGACGCCGGACTGGCCTGCGGGTCGTGCCGGCCGGGCCGCACCGCAGCCGTGCAGTCTCCGCTTGGGGCTGGCCGGGCGGTCCTGCAACGTGCCCCGGTTCATCGTCTACGGACCACAGACACCTGCATTTCACGTTGAAGGGGCGCCGCCGATCCGGCTGAGGCGCCGTTCCTTCCGGTACGATGCGCTCCGCCCTGAATGCCGAACGGATCGGCGGGTGCCAACCAAACCGACAGGATCACACCCATGGCCGGAGCCAGCCTTCTCGCACTGATCGACGACATCGCGACCATCCTCGACGATGTGTCGATACTCACCAAGGTCGCTGCCAAGAAGACGGCGGGCGTGCTGGGCGACGATCTGGCGCTGAACGCGCAGCAGGTGGCCGGTGTCAGGGCCGAGCGCGAGCTGCCGGTGGTGTTTGCGGTGGCCATGGGCTCGGTGCGCAACAAGCTCATCCTGGTGCCGGCCGCACTGGCCATCAGCGCCTTCATCCCGTGGGCGGTAACGCCGCTGCTGATGCTGGGCGGACTGTTCCTGTGCTTCGAGGGCTTCGAGAAACTGGCGCACCCGCTGCTGCACAGTGCGGAGGAGGATGCCGCGCATCATGAGGAACTGACCACGGCGCTGGTCGATGCCGAAGTCGATCTGGTCGCGCTGGAGAAGGAAAAGATTGTCGGCGCGGTGCGCACCGACTTCATCCTGTCGGCCGAAATCATCACGATATCGCTGGGTACCGTTGCCACCGCGCCGTTCGGCACTCAGGTGACGGTGCTGCTGAGCGTCGCCGCCATCATGACGGTCGGCGTCTACGGACTGGTGGCGGGCATCGTCAAGCTGGACGACGGCGGCCTGTATCTGACCCGCACCGTGGGTGACGGCGTGTTCGCACGCGTCAGGCGCGGTTTCGGCAAGGGCATCCTGGCCGCGGCGCCGTGGCTGATGAAGGCGCTGTCGGTTGCCGGCACGGCGGCCATGTTTCTGGTCGGCGGCGGCATTCTGGCGCACGGCATTCCGGGCATGTACGACTGGATACACCACTTGGCGGAAGGTGCCGGCCAAGTGGCTGGCGCTGTGCTGCCCTTCGTCGCCGATGCCGTCACCGGCCTGCTGGCCGGTGCGCTGTCGCTGGCAGTCGTGCTGGGCGTCAGCGCGCTGCGTCGGCGCAAGAAGGGCTGACCGGAGGGCGGGTCAGGCGCCGGGGTGGGCCGGGCTGAGGTCGGGTGCCAGCGCGCCGCGGTCGTCGAACACGACGCAGTTGCCGTGCCAGTGGGCGCCGCCGATTTCCTCGAAGTAGCGCAGGATGCCGCCTTCGAGCTGGTACACCTGATTGAAACCGGCACGCTTCATCAGCGGTGCGGCCTTTTCGCAGCGGATGCCGCCGGTGCAGAAGGTGACCACCGGCGTGTCCTTCAGGTCGGCGTACTTTTCCAGTGCGGCCGGAAACTGGCCGAAGCTGTCGACGCCGGGATCGATGGCGTTGTCGAAGCTGCCCTGTTCGATTTCCCAGCGGTTGCGCGTGTCGAGGATGACGAAGGGGCGGCCTTCGTCGTACCAGCGCTTCAGTTCGGCCGGCGGCAGATAGGGCGCCGGCGTCTCGTTCAGATCGAAGTCCGGTGCGCCGACGGTGACGATCTCCTTTTTCAGCCGCACGCGCAGCCGCTTGAACGGCAGTGTGTCCGAATAGCTCCACTTGACGTCCAGCCCGGCGAAGCGCGCATCCTGCTGCAGTTCGTCGAAGAAGGCGCGCAGGTCGGTTTCGAGCCCGGCGAGGAAGATGTTGATGCCTTCGGTGGCGAGCAGCACGGTACCCAGCAGATTGCGCGACTGCGCCGCGTCCTGGATGCGGGTGCGCAGGACGTCGCGGTCGTCGAGCGGCACGAAACGGTAGGCGGCGGTATTGGCGTAGCGGGGCATGCGGAATTTCAGGCAGGTGGGCCGCGGAGTATACCCTTGCCCCCATACTGGACTTTTGACCGGACGCAAACCGATGACCCAGGCAGACCCGAATGCCGCCCGTGAGGCAGGAAAGCGCGCGGCCCGGATAGAACTGCATCGCAGTCTGACGACCGGCTGGTTGCGCGCCGCCGTGCTGGGCGCGAACGACGGGGTGGTGTCGACGGCCAGCCTGATCGCCGGCGTGGCCGCAGCTCAGGCGTCGCCCGCCGTCGTGCTGCTGACCGGCGTGGCCGGGCTGGTCGCCGGTGCGATGTCGATGGCTGCCGGAGAGTACGTTTCGGTCTGTTCGCAGGCCGACGCGGAACAGGCGGACATCGAGCAGGAAAGACGCGAGCAGACAAACGACCCGCGCCACGAACACGCCGAACTGGCTGCGATCTACGAAGGTCGCGGGCTTGACCCGGTACTGGCGGCGGAGGTGTCGCGCCAGCTGATGCGGCATGACGCGCTGGCCGCGCACGCACGCGACGAACTGGGCATACCGGTCGAGGGGCTGGCGCGGCCGGTACAGGCTGCCGCCGCCTCGGCCTCGGCGTTCGCCGCCGGCGCGGCGGTACCTCTGCTGAGTGTGGTACTGGCGCCGGCCGGTGCCATGTCGGAGACGGTGATCGCCTCGTCGCTGCTGGCGCTGGTGGTGCTCGGAGCGCTGGCGGCACGCATCGGTGGCGCGTCCGTGCTGCGCGGCGCCCTGCGCGTCACCTTCTGGGGTGCGGCGGCGATGGCGCTGACCGCGCTGGTCGGATCCTGGTTCGGGGTCGGACTGGGCTGACCGCGCGCGCGATCAGTGCGGGAAGGGATGGCGCCAGTAGCCCCAGGGATAGCCGCCCGGATACATCGGATAGCCGTACATCCACATCCGGTCGCGCTCGCGCATGGCTTCGCGCGCACGTTCGGCCTCGATCAGCGTCTGCTGCATGTGGTCGATCACCTCGTCCGGCACGCCCTGTTCGTGCAGGCGCGCCAGTTCGGATGCCTTCAGCGGGTAGAGCGCGCGGCTTTCGTCGAGGCGCCGGATGATGTCGTCCGGCGTCAGTCCGTCCTTCGCCATCTGCACGATCTCGTCGACGGTCGGCGCCGGCGGCAGCGGCGGCGCACTGACACACCCGGCCACGCCGAGCGCCAGCGCGCCGGCGAACAGCCATTGTCGGATTGCCGTGTTCAGCATGCGATGTCTCCCGTACATCCAGTGATAGTTGGAGTCATGCATGGCCCGGCGAGTTCGCGTCCTCGCCGAACAGCCGGGTCCAGACGGCGCTGATCGCGGCGCGCTCGGCGGTGACTTCTTCCGGCGCCACCCGGGCCTTGGGCGCGTCGTTCAGCCGCAGCCCGTGCTGCAGCCGGCGCAGGCTGCGGTAGGCATTGCCGGCGGCGACCGCGTCGAGCGCCGGCAGCAGGCCGACCTGCGCGGCGATGCGCAGCAGCGCGATGTTGCCGAGGTTGCCGGTCAGTTCCGGGTAGGTGTGCGAATACGCCAGTACCAGATACTGCACGGCGAATTCCAGATCGATCAGACCGCCTGCATCGTGCTTGATGTCGAACAGTGCCGACTTGTTGGAATGGCCGTCGCGCATCTTGTGCCGCATGTCCAGCACTTCGCGGCGCAGCGTGTCGATGTCGCGCGGGCTCATCAGCACCTCGCAGCGGATCGCCTCGAACTGCTCGCCCACTGCCGAATCGCCGGCCGAAAAGCGGGCGCGGGTCAGTGCCTGGTGTTCCCATACCCAGGCGGATTTCTGCTGGTAGTCGCGGAAGGCTTCGACCGAACTGACCAGCAGCCCGGATTCGCCGTTCGGACGCAACCGCGTGTCGGTCTCGAACAGGATGCCGGCGCTGGTGTGGCTGGACAGCCAGGTGAGCAGGCGCTGCGCCAGCCGGGCGTAGGTTTCCGGCGCCGATTCGTGCGGATCGTCGAACAGGAAGATCACGTCCAGATCGGACGCATAGCCGAGTTCCTTGCCGCCCAGCTTGCCGTAGGCGATGACGGCGAAGCGCGGCACCTCGCAGTGGCGCCGGTTGAGCTTGCGCCAGCAGTAGTCCAGCGTCACGCGCAGCATCACGTCGGCCAGTGCCGACAGGTGGTCCGACAGGTGCTCGACCGACAGCTCGCCGGCCAGGTCGCGCGCCAGCAGCCGGAACACCTGGGCGTGGTGGGCGTCGCGCATGGTGTCCATCTGCCGTTCGGTGTCATCGCCGAGTTCCTCGAGCTGCGCGCGCAGCGCGGTCTCGAACGCCGGCCAGTCGGGTTCGGCCGTCAGCAGCCGGGCGTCGAGCAGTTCGTCCAGCAGTATCGGGTGACGCACCAGATAGCCGGCCGCCCAGCTCGATGCGCCGATCAGCCGTGCGACCTGGCCCAGAGCCTGCGGAAACTCGGCCAGCAGCGCCAGATAGGCGGCACGCCGGCTGATCGATTCGAGCAGGTCCAGTCCGCGCAGCGCGGTGGCGGTCGGGTTCGGCGTGCCGGCGCAGGCGTCGAGCAGCTTGGGTACCAGCACATCGACGCGGGTGCGCGACTTGTCCGGCAACTGCCGGTAGCGGCTGCCCGACTTGAATGCGGCCAGCCGGTGCGCCAGGTCCTCGGCGTCGGTGAAGCCCATGCCGGACAGTGCGCTGTGGCATTCGTCGGTCCGCTCGGCGTCCTGCCAGATGGCGCGCGGTTTCGGGGCGTCCGCCTCCTGGGCGCCGAACACCGCCTCGAAATGGCGGCTGACATGGCCGCGATGGCGGTCCAGTTCTGCCAGCAGGGTGGGGTAGTCGTCGAATCCCATGGCCGAGGCGATCAGCGCCTGGTCCTCGGCGCTGCCCGGCAGCTTGTGCGTCTGCGCATCCTCGACGTACTGCAGCCGGTGTTCCAGCCGGCGGAGAAATACATAAGCGGACTGTAGCTGTCCGACCGTTTCGGTGGTCAGCACGCCGCGCATTTCCAGCCGGTCGAGCACCTTCTGCGTCGGCCGGATCTGCAATGCGCTTTCGCGGCCGCCGCGGATCAGCTGGAACACCTGGGCGATGAATTCGATCTCGCGGATGCCGCCCGGCCCGAGCTTGATGTTGTCGGCCATGTCGCGGCGTGCCACTTCGCGGCGGATCTGCGCGTGCAGGTCGCGCATCGCGTTGATGGCGCCGAAATCGAGGTATTTGCGGAACACGAAGGGCTTGCGCAGCGCTTCCAGCTCGTCGTGCCGGCCGCCGGTCAGCGCGCGTGCCTTGATCCAGGCGTAGCGCTCCCATTCACGGCCCTGGGTGACGAAGTAGTTTTCCAGCATGTCGAAGCTGGCCGCCAGCGGGCCGGAGTCGCCGTTCGGGCGCAGCCGCATGTCGACGCGGAATACGAAGCCGTCAGCGGTGACTTCCGCCAGCAGTTCGATCACCTTGCGGCCGAGCCGGTTGAAGAAGTCGAAGTTGTCGATGCGCTTGCCCGGACCGGTCGGCGTTTCGCCGTCCGTTTCGCCAGCTTCCGGGTAGATGAAGATGAAGTCGACGTCGGAACTGACGTTGAGTTCGCGCCCGCCCAGCTTGCCCATGCCGATGCAGATGAAGGGTTGTACCGCGTTGTCGGTTTCGCCGCGCGGCTCGCCGAAGCGCTCCACCAGCGCGGTGCGGGCCTGATCGGCGGCGACGCGCGCGGTCAGTTCGGCCAGCAGCGTCATGCCTTCGGTCACTTCGTCCAGATCCGCCAGCCCGTTCAGGTCGCGCACGATCAGGTGAGCCATCGTGCGGGCGCGCAGCCGGCGCAGAGCCGATTTCAGCGCCGCCTCGTCGCCCTGGTCGAACGGCGTCTCGGACAGCCACTCCTCGAGCACGGCGGCGCTTGCATGCGCCTGCAGCGTGGTCGCCAGCGCCTCGGCCGTTTCCGGGCGCGCGGCAAGCAGACGGGTCAGATAGCGGCTGTGGCGGCAGGCATGTTCAATGGCGGCGGAGGCATCCATGGCGGCTTTTTCTTTCTTGCGGGGCGGTGATTATCCGGGAACCCGCCGGGCCGCGCGAATGCAAGTCCTGTCGCGGGTCGGCGGACCTCTTTCAAATACGCTCCACGATTAAAGGTTAACAGACCCTTACAAAGCACGATCCGTGCTGCGTTGCAGGTAAACTCCGTCATCGTCCCACATACGCAGTCAGGCAGTTCTTGATTGCACGCATAGATCTTGTCCGACTACTCCTCCGCAGAAATCGCCCCGCAGGCCCGGCCCGGCCCGCCCGGAGTCAGTCGACCGCGGTGGCGCAGGATGGCCAGCCGCGCGCTCGGCTGGGGACTGATCGTCTATGTCGCGTGTGCCTGTCTGGTGCTGGGCGCGCGCCAGTTCCTGCTGCCGCGGGTCGACAGCTACCGGCCGCAGATCGAGCGTGCGCTGGGCGAGGCGCTGGAACGTCAGGTCCGCATCGACGCGTTGAGCGCCGACTGGACGGGGCTGCATCCGCATCTGGCGCTGCGCGGCCTGACCCTGCTCGATGCCGCCGGCCAGCCGGCGCTGCGGCTGGAGCAGGTCGATGCCGCGCTCGGTTTCTCGTCGCTGGTGCGCGGCCGCCTGCATCTGCACCGGCTGGACATCAACGGCCCGGAACTGCAGGTCCGGCGCGACGCGGCAGGCGTGCTGCACGTGGCCGGACTGGCATTGCAGCAGGACGGCCAGCAGGGCGGTTTCATGCGCTGGCTGCTGTCCCAGGGGCAGATCAACATCCGCGACGCGAGCCTCGAGTGGCGTGACGACCTTCGCGCCGCGGCGCCGCCGCTGCAGCTGTCGCAAGTCAATCTGCGCCTCGACAACTCTGGCCACGACCATCAGTTCGGCCTGTCGGCCCAGCCGCCGAGAGAATTGGCGCAGCGGCTGGATCTGCGCGGCGACGTGCACCTGCCTGATCGAGCGGACCTGACGACTGCGTCCGGCGAGCTGTTCGTGTCGCTCGAAGGGGCGGACATGGCGGTGTGGCAGGCCTGGATCGACTATCCGGTGGAACTGCCGCAGGGCCGGGGTGCGGTACGGGCGTGGGCCCGCTTCGACGGTGCGGCACTGACCGAGGTCACCGGCGAACTGGCGCTGGCCGACGTGCAGCTGCGTCTGGCACCCGACCTGCCCCGGCTGGAACTGGTCAGCCTGTCCGGCCGCATCACGGCCGAACACCTGAGCCGCACCCAGGTCAAGGCCAGCGCGCGTCAGCTGCAGCTGGTCACGCGCAGCGGCGTGCGGGTGCAGCCGACCAGCCTGGACGTGAAATGGCAGGCGGCGCTCGACGGCCGCCCGGAGCAGGGCGACCTGTCGGCCAGCACGCTGGATCTCGAGGCGCTGACCCGTCTGTCCGCCTACATACCGCTGCCCGAAGCGCTGCGTGGCCGCCTGCAGCGGCACGCACCGAACGGCTGGCTGAACGAACTGGACGCCGGCTGGACCGGCGCGCTGTCGGCGCCCGATGCGTTCCGGCTCAGTGTCCGGCTGGACCGTGTCGGGGTGAGCGCCGACGGCGACCTGCCCGGCGTGGCCGGCCTGAGCGGCCGCATCGAAGGCAGCGACGCACGCGGCAGCGTGATCATCGACGCACCGGGTCTGGTGTTCGACCTGCCGCGCGTGTTCACCGAACCGCAGATCGCGTTCGCCCGGTTCAAGGCAACGGCCGGCTGGGCCCGGCGCGACGGTGCGACCGATATCGTGCTCGAATCGATCACCTTCCAGAATTCGGATACCGAAGGCGACTTCCATGGCCGCTACCGGACGGCCAGTGCCGGTGCCGGCGAGATCGATCTCGAAGGCCGGCTGCTGCGCACCGATGCGCGTTCGATCTGGCGCTACATTCCGATGACCATCGGTGCCGACACGCGCGACTGGATTCATGGCGCGCTGGTGGCCGGCAGTTCGCCCGAGGCGACGCTGAAACTGCGCGGCAAGCTGGACGACTTTCCCTATGTTCGTGGTCAGCCCGGCATCTTCCAGGTCAAGGTGAAGGCGGAAGACGTGACGGTCGCCTTCGGCGATGCCTGGCCGCCGCTGACCGCGCTGCGCGCCGATCTGCTGTTCGAGGGCAACCGCATGCTGATCACCTCGCGCGACGGACGCATCCTCGATACCCGGCTCGGCCCGACCACCGCCGAAATCCCCGATCTCGAGGCGGCGGAGGAAAACCTGCTGGTGCGCGGCTCGACCAGCGGTGCTTCGGCGGAATTTCTGCGCTACATCGATGCCAGCCCGGTGGCCGAGCGCATCGACCATTTCACCACCGGCATGCGCGCCGAGGGCAACGGCAAGCTGACAATTTCGCTGAACATTCCGCTGCGCCATTCGAAGGACGCGAAGATTGCCGGCGATTACACCTTCACCGGCAATCGCCTGACCATCGATCCGGTGCTGCCGCCGCTGACCGAAGCGGGCGGCAAGATATCGTTTACCGAAAATTCGCTGACCATCCGTGGCGGACAGGCGAGCGCACTCGGGTTTCCGATGACGCTGGATGTCGCCAGCGGCGGCGGCGGCGTGGTCAACGTCAGCGCGCGCGGCCGCGCCTCGATGGAGGCGCTGCGCAGCCAGTTCCCGCAGCCCTGGCTGGGCGCGCTGTCCGGCATCGCCGGCTGGCAGGCGAAGCTGGGGGTGCGCAAGAGCGGTTCCGAAATGACGCTGGAAGCCGATCTGGCGCAGGTTGCCTCGACGCTCCCGGTGCCGTTGAACAAGGCGGCGGGCGAGGCGCTGATGGTCAGGGTCGAGCGCATCGGTAGCCTGGAGGCAAAGGAATCGGTCCGACGCGGCCTGCCGGTCATCGGTCCTGAGCACGAACTGCTGCATGTCACCGCCGGAAACATGGGCAGCGCCGACATCGTGCGCCGCGCGACGCCGGCCGGCTGGGTGGTCGAACGCGGCACCGTTGGCCTGCCGCAGCAGCCGGCGATGCCCGACCAGGGCATCGCGCTGGCGATGCGCGCCGACGTGCTGGACATCGACGCGTTGCGCCGCGCTTTCGCACCGCCGTCGTCGGCCGGCGCCTCGTCCGAGTCGCCGTCGCCGGTCAGCCGGGTGAAGATCGACGCAAAAAGTACCCGCCTGGCGGGCAACCGGCTGGATGCGGTCAGGATCGACGCACAGCGCCGCGGCGACGCCTGGGACATCGATCTGGCGAGTACCCAGGCGCGTGGGCGCGTCAACTGGAATGCCCTGGGCAAGGGACGCGTGCAGGCGCGCTTCGAGCAGTTGCTGATCAGCACCGACGGCGGCGACAGCGCCGACGCGTCGGGCAGCGATGCGGCCGACAAGCTCGACGAACTGCCCGCGCTCGACATCGAAGCCGACCGTTTCGTGCTCGACGGCAAGTCGCTGGGCAAGCTGGAACTGCAGGCCAGCAACGAGCGGCGCGCGTGGCTGATCGACAGGCTCGCGCTGACCATGCCGGAAGGCGGCTTCGTCGCCACCGGTTCCTGGGGCCGGACGGTGGCCGGGCCGCGCAGTACGCGTGAGACGAGGCTGGACTTCTCGATCGATACCGCCGATGCCGGCAAGCTGCTCGACCGTCTCGGACATGCCGGTGCGCTGCGCCGCGGCACTGCCGGCATGCAGGGCACGCTGCGCTGGCAGGGCAGTCCGTTGTCGATCGATTATCCGTCGCTGTCCGGCACGTTCAAGCTGAAAGCCACCAACGGCCAGTTCAGCAAGATCAATCCGGGCGCCGGGCGGCTGCTCGGCATCCTCAGTCTGCAGTCGCTGCCGAAGCGCATCACGCTGGATTTTCGCGATGTGTTCAGCGAAGGCTTCGCCTTTGACCTGATCGAGGGCAATGTCGCGGTCGAGCGTGGCATCATGAAAACAGAGGATTTCGAACTGGCCGGACCGGCGGCACGCGTGCTGATCACCGGCAGTGCCGATATCGCGGCCGAGACGCAGAACCTGACCGTACTGGTGCAACCGGCGCTCAGCGACAGTCTGTCGGTCGGCGTGCTGATCGCCAATCCGGCGGTCGGTGTGGCGACCTATCTGGCGCAGAAGGCATTCCGCGATCCGCTGGGGCAGATATTCGCCTTCCGCTATGCGGTGACCGGATCGTGGGACGACCCGGTGGTGGCCAAGCTGGCCGCCGAGCAGCCGCTGTTGCCTCTGGTGCCGCGAAACTAGTGTGGTCGGTCGCGGTCTGCGTCCCGTCATCAAACTGAAAGGCTGCGCATGAACACTCCATTGATGACACGCGTCGCGGCGGTGCAGATGGTGTCCGGGCCGAAGGTCGACGAAAACCTGAACGAAGCCGCCCACTGGATTGCGGAGGCGGCCAGGCAGGGGGCGAAGCTGGTGGCGCTGCCGGAATATTTTCCGCTGATCTCGGCCGACGAGTCGGATAAGTACGCCATCCGCGAAGCCGAGGGCGAAGGCCCGATACAGCGTTTCCTGGCTGGTTGCGCGCGCCGTCACGGCATCTGGCTGATCGGCGGGTCGGTGCCGTTGCTGGCCGATGCGCCGGACAAGGTGCGCAACACCTGTCTGGCCTACGGTCCGGATGGCGCGCAGGTCGCGCGCTACGACAAGATCCACCTGTTCGCCTTCGCGCGCGGCGCCGAGAACTACGACGAGGCGCGCACCATCGAGGCGGGCAGCGAGCCGGTCGCGCTGGATACGCCATTCGGGCGGGTCGGACTGTCGATCTGCTACGACCTGCGCTTTCCGGAGTTTTTCCGTGCGCTGGGCGATCTGCGGTTGCTGGTGCTCGGTGCGGCCTTCACCGAAACGACCGGTCGTGCGCACTGGGAACTGCTGCTGCGCGCGCGTGCGGTCGAGAACCAGTGCTATGTGCTGGCTTCGGCGCAGGGTGGCGTACATCCGTCGGGCCGGCGCACCTGGGGCGATTCCATGCTGATCGACCCGTGGGGTCATGTCATCAACCGGCTGGCGCGCGGACCGGGCGTGGTCGTAGGCGATATGAACGAGGACTATCTGGTCGAAGTGAGGCAGAATCTTCCGGCTCTGGGCCACCGGCGCCTGTCTTGCTGAGGCTTTCCTGCTGAGATCCTGTTGCTGAGGTCATCATGGCTGATCAACCCACCCGTCCCCCACCGCAGTTTCCGAATACGCTGGCCGAAGTCACGGTCATGGACGTCGATCGCCTGCGGCCGATGTGCATCGAGCAGGAGGAAATCGCCGGCACGCGCGAGATGGCGCAGCAGAAGGACAAGTTCCGGGTGCGCCTGCTGAGCAGCGACAACGAGAAGCGCGAAGGCACCAGCCTGCTGATCGAGAAGATGTATTCGTGGCGTGGCTATCACACGAAGAAGCAGATCGATGCGACGCCCAACCGCATCACGCTGGTGGCCGAGTTCGACGGCCACATCTACGGCACCATCACGGTCAATCTGGATTCCGATACCGGCCTGTCGGCCGACGAAACCTATCCGGACGTGATGCATGCGCTGCGCGACAGCGGCCGCAAGGTTTGCGAGTTCGGCAAGTTCGCGGTCGAGCAGTCGGTGCGCTCGAAGCGGCTGATGGGCACGCTGTTCCACCTGATGTGCATCTACGCCTTCCGGCTGCAGCGCTGCGACGACGTGCTGATCGAGGTGAACCCCCGCCATCGCGCCTTTTACGAGAAATATCTCGCCTTCGTGCCTGCTGCCGAGGAGCGCATGTGCGATCGTGTCGGTGCGCCGGCCATCCTGCTGCGCCTCACCCAGGAGGTCTACCGGGCCAAGGTGGACGAACTGGGTGGCCGCTGGCGCGATCTGAAGGAAGAGAAATCGATGTACAAGTATTTTTTCCCGAGGCCGGAAGAGGACGCCATCGCAGAGCGACTCGGCCGTTCCGGGACAACCTGACACAGGACTGAAGCACCCATGACCGGCTCCCTTTCCAGTACCCGCCTGCAGACCGCCGTGCCCGGCCTCGACCTGATGGACACCGCGCACGCGACGCTGCTCGCGCCCTTCGATCTGGCCCGCAGCGATCTGGACCATGTGTTCGGCCTGCTCGGTTCGCACCGCATCGACTACGCGGACCTGTATTTCCAGTACCAGTGCAGCGAGGCGTGGAGTCTGGAAGAGGGCATCGTCAAGTCGGGCAGCTTCAACATCGAGCAGGGTGTCGGCGTGCGCGCGATACAGGGCGAGAAGACGGCGTTCGCCTATTCCGACGAGATCAGCCTGCCGGCGCTCGAGGCCGCCGCCCGGGCGACGCGGGCGATTGCCTCGCAGGGCCAGATACTGACCGCGCGTGCCGTGAACACGCAGTCGCCGGTGCCGCTGTATTCGGCCGCCAATCCGGCCGCGTCGCTGACCGATACCGCCAAGGTCAAGCTGCTCGAACGGCTGGAAAGCTATGCGCGCGCCGAGGATGCGCGCGTGTCGCAGGTGATGGCGCACATCGCCGGCACGCACGAGGTGGTGATGGTGATGCGCAACGACGGCCACATGGCGGCCGACGTGCGCCCGCTGGTGCGGGTGTCGGTCACCGTGATCATGCAGGATGGCACGCGTCGCGAGCAGGGCTCGAGCGGCGGTGGCGGCCGCTTCGACTACGGCTATTTCACCGACGACGTGCTGCGCGACTACGCGGCGCGCGCGGTGCATCAGGCACGCGTGAACCTCGACGCGCGGCCGGCGCCGGCCGGCACCATGAGCGTGGTGCTCGGCCCCGGTTGGCCCGGCATCCTGCTGCACGAGGCGATCGGCCACGGGCTGGAAGGCGACTTCAACCGCAAGGGCAGTTCGGCCTTTGCCGGACGCATCGGCCAGCAGGTCGCGTCGCGCGGCGTCACCGTGGTCGACGACGGTACGCTGCCGAACCGCCGCGGCTCGCTGACGGTGGACGATGAGGGCAATCCGACCCGCTGCACCACGCTGATCGAGGACGGCATCCTGGTCGGCTACATGCAGGACAGCATGAACGCACGCCTGATGGGCGTGACGCCGACCGGCAACGGCCGGCGCGAGAGCTTCGCCCACCTGCCGATGCCGCGCATGACCAACACCTACATGCTCAACGGCGGCTGCGCGCCGGAGGAAATCATCCGGTCGGTCAAGAAGGGTCTGTACGCGGTGAATTTCGGCGGCGGTCAGGTCGACATCACGAGCGGCAAGTTCGTGTTTTCGGGCGCCGAGGTGTACATGATCGAGAACGGCCGCGTGACCTATCCGATCAAGGGCGCGACGCTGATCGGCAACGGGCCGGATGCGCTGACGCGGGTGTCGATGATAGGCAACGACATGGCGCTGGACAGCGGTGTCGGCACCTGCGGCAAGGAAGGCCAGAGCGTGCCGGTCGGCGTCGGCCAGCCCACGCTGCGCATCGACGGACTGACGGTTGGCGGGACCGCCTGAGCCCGTCCGGCCGGCCGGACGGGGTAGCCGGAAAGGCTGGCGGTTGGCCCGGCGCAGCGCGCTTCAGGATTCCCATGAAGGAATGAATCCGCGTGCCGGGTTAGAATCGCGGTCTTTGAATCGGCAGCGCTGCCTGCGCGGCACCGGAAACTGAAGGCCATGAACGCTCCCATGCAAATGATCACCGACGACGTCCGTATCAAGGAAATCCGCGAACTTCTCCCGCCCTCGCACGTGCTGCGCGAGCTGCCGGCCAGCGATGTGGCCTCGCAGACCACGTTCGCGTCGCGCCAGGCGATCCACCGCATCCTGCGCGGCGCGGATGACCGCCTGCTGGTCATCATCGGGCCGTGCTCGATCCATGATTACGAAGCCGGCATGGAATACGCGAAGCTGCTGAAGGCGCAGCGCGAGCGTCTGTCCGGCGAGCTGGAAATCGTGATGCGCGTCTATTTCGAAAAACCGCGCACCACGGTGGGCTGGAAGGGGCTGATCAACGATCCGCATCTGGACAACAGCTTCAAGATCAACGACGGCCTGCGTCTGGCGCGTCGCATCCTGCTCGAGGTCAACGAGATGGGACTGCCGGCCGGCACCGAGTTCCTCGACACCATCACGCCGCAATACACGGCCGATCTGGTGGCCTGGGGCGCGATCGGCGCACGCACCACCGAAAGCCAGGTGCACCGCGAACTGGCATCCGGCCTGTCGTGCCCGGTCGGCTTCAAGAACGGCACCGACGGCAATGTGCGCATCGCCTCCGACGCGATCAAGTCGGCGCAGGCGCCGCACGTGTTCCTGTCGGTGACCAAGGCCGGTCATTCCGCCATCGTGTCGACGGCCGGCAACGAGGACTGCCACGTCATCCTGCGCGGTGGCAAGGAGCCGAACTACGACGCCGACGCAGTCGAGAAGGTGTGCCGTGAACTGGCCGCCGCCGGCGTTCCGGCCAAGGTGATGATCGACTTCTCGCATGCCAACAGCCGCAAGCAGTGCGCGCTGCAGATGGACGTCGCGCGCGACGTCGCGGCGCAGATGGCCTGCGGTGAGGACCGCATCTTCGGTGTCATGGTCGAGTCGCACCTGAAGGAAGGCCGTCAGGACCTGGTCGCCGGCAAGGCGCCGGAGTACGGCATGAGCATCACCGATGCCTGCCTGGGCTGGGACAAGAGCGTGGAACTGCTCGACACGCTGGCCGAAGCCGTGCGTGCGCGCCGCCGGGCGCTGGCCGACCGCGACTGACGGCCCCGTGACCGGATCCATCGCGACGGCGTCGGCGAGCAGCTGGCGCCGTTTCTATTTTGTGGCACTGCTGCTGACGCTGGCTTTCCGTGGCTGGCTCGGCGTCGCGCTGCCGTTCACCGGTGACGAGGCCTACTTCTACTGGTGGGGCAGGATCCCGGCCGGTGGCTTCTACGACCATCCGCCGATGGTGGGCTGGTGGCTGGCGGCACTGATAAGCGTGTCCGAAGCGGAGTGGTGGCTGCGCCTGCCGGCCATCGTGCAGCCGGCGCTGCTGTCCTTCATGCTGCTCGCCTTCCTGCGCGACGACGCGCCGGCCACGCGCTGGGGCGTGGCCGCGCTGACGCTGATTGCGCCGGCCAGCGTGCTCGACGTGCTGATCACCACCGACATTCCGCTGGTGTATTTCAGCGTCGCTTCGGCGCTGCTGTTCCTGCATGCGGCGCGCGCGCGCGCCATGTGGGCGTTCGCGCTGAGCGGACTGCTGCTCGGCGGCGCCTTCCTGTCCAAGTATTTCGCGGTGCTGCTCGGTCTGGGCTACATCGGCTGGGCGGTCTGGCGGCCGGCGGCTTGGAAATGGAAGGCGCTCGGACTGCTGGTGCTGTGTGCGCTGCCGGCCGGGCTGTACAACGCCTGGTGGAACAGTCAGCACTGCTGGGCGAACGTGATGTTCAACGTGTTCAACCGGCACGGCAAGGCGCATCTGGGCTGGCAGACGCCGCTGCTCTATCTGGCGATGATGCTGTGGGTGCTGACGCCGATGGTGGCGTGGACGCTGCTCCGCCGGCCCTCGGTCTGGCTGCGCCAGGCGGCGCTGCCCTGGCTGGTCGCCGTGCCGCTGGCGGTGTTCGCCATGCTGTCGCTGGTCAAGAACATCGGCCTGCACTGGGTGTTCTCCTTTGTGCCGCTGGCCTTCCTGCTGTATGCCCGTGCCGTGCCCGAACAGACGCTGCGCCGTACGGTGCGCATCGCGGCCGGTCTGGCGGTGGCGCATGTCGCGCTGGTGCTGGTGGTGGCCAGTCTGCCGGTCGAGATCTGGGCCAAGCCGCTGGGCGGGCGCAAGTACGCCAGCGTGGTGCAGACGGTGAAGCCGGCCGAAGTGATCGCCGCACTCGGCGACGACGCGTCGCGCTACGAACTGATGACCGACGGCTACTCGCCTTCGGTCACGATGGGCTACAACCACCGCCGTTACTGGCCGGTGTTCGGTCCGGCTTCGAGCCATGCGCGCCACGACGACATCCTGACCGACTTCCGCACGCTGGCCGGGCGCGACATCCTGATCTTCACCAAGGAGCCGCCCGACCTCGCCGACTACACGCCCTATTTCCGCGAGGTGCAGGTCGATACGATTGAGGTGCGCGGCGCAACCTTCTGGCGCGTCCATGGTCATGGTTTCGACTACGCCGCCTACCGCGAAGGCGTGCTCGTGCCGGCGCGCCGGCTCTGGTATGCCATCCCGCGCTGGCTGCCCGACTGCGGCTGCTATTTCGAGGAGAGGTACTTCCGGTGATTGCCGCCGCACTGCAGCTGATGCGTCCGAAACAGTGGGTGAAGAACGGTTTCGTGTTCTTCGGCCTGCTGTTCGGCCACGCCTGGCACAGTGCGGAGAACGTCCATGCGGCGCTGCTGGTGTTCGCCGCCTTCTGCCTGATGTCGAGCGCGGTCTATGCGCTGAACGACCTGCGCGACATCAGCGAGGACCGGCTGCACCCGGTCAAGCGCCTGCGTCCGCTGGCGGCCGGCAGCCTGTCGCCGTCGGTCGCCATCCTGCTGATGGCTGCCTGTCTGGTGGCGTCCCTGTTGCTGGCTTCGCTGGTTGGCAAGACGCTGGTCTATCTGCTGTGTGCCTACGGCCTGATGAACTTCGGCTACAGCTACGGACTCAAGCGCATCGTCGTGCTTGACGTGTTCCTGATCAGCGCCGGCTTCATGCTGCGCCTGCTGGCCGGCACCACCGGACTGGGCATCCCGCCGTCGAACTGGCTGCTGATGTGTGGCCTGCTGCTGACGCTGTTTCTCGGCTTCGCCAAGCGGCGCGCGGAAATGATGCTGATGGAGGAGGAAGGCGGTGCGCACCGGCGCGTGCTCGAACAGTATTCGGAAGCACTGCTTGATCAGTTCATCACCATCACCGGCGCCGGTTCGGTCGTCGCCTACGCGCTGTACACCGTGGATCAGGAAACCGTGCGCATCCATGGCACGGCCAACCTGATCTACACGCTGCCCTTCGTGCTGTATGGCCTGTTCCGCTACCTCTACCTGCTGCACCGGCAGGGTGGTGGCGGTGATCCTTCGAATGACCTGTTCCGCGATCCGCACCTGATCGTCGCCATGCTCGGATGGCTGGCGGTGACGGTGTTCATCCTGCGCTAGGTTCGGCAGACCCTTGTGTCTGCCGGCAGCCCCTAGATCCCCAGCGCCTCTATCCTGGCGTCGTCGTGCCACAGCCGCCCAAGCACCTCCCGCGCCGCGGCCGGCGGCGCGCTCGACCAGAACCGCTCGCCGCCAGCGTGTCCGCTGCGGCGCAATCCGGCGGCGTCGAGCTTGCGCACGAGCTGGCGTGCCACCGAGTCGCCGGTGTCGATGACGCCGACCGCGGGGCCGGCGACCTGCTCGATCAGCGGGCGCAGGAAGGGGTAGTGGGTACAGCCGAGCACGATCACGTCGGCGCCTTCGGCGATCAGCGGCGCCACATGCGACTCGACCAGCGCGCGGGTAACCGGCGTGTCGAGTTCGCCCCGTTCCACCGCTTCGACCAGACCGCTGCCGGATCGCGTGACCACATGGACGTCGCGGCCGAAGGTGTCGAGCAGCGCGGCGAAACGGGCGCTGGCCAGGGTGCCTGTCGTGGCCAGCACACCCACGGTGCCGCTGCGGGTGGCCGCGGCAGCGGGCTTCACGGCCGGTTCCATGCCGATCACCGGCAGCTGCGGCCAGCGTTCACGCAGCGTGGCGGCCGCGGCGGCGGTGGCCGTGTTGCAGGCGATCAGCAGCGCCTTGGCACCGTGCCCGATCAGGAATCCGCCCAGCTCGAGGCAGCGCTCGCGTATCCAGTCGGCACTGCGCTCGCCGTAGGGGGCGTGGCCGGAGTCGGCCACGTAGAGGAAATCCTCGTCCGGCAGTCGGGCGCGCGCATGGCGCAGCACCGACAGGCCGCCGAGGCCCGAGTCGAACACGCCGATCGGAGCGTTCGGGGCGGCAGGGTGGAGATCGTGGTGGTGGTTCATCGCGCGCCATTTTCGCCCGGATGAGGCAGCTAGGTCAGCCCGTCTCGCCCTCGTGCCGGCGTCCGCGCTGCCACAGCACGTCGCCCCGGCCGTCGAGCAGGTTGAAGGTGCGGCCGAGCACGAACAGCAGGTCGGACAACCGGTTCAGGTACTGGCGGCTGGCATCCGACACCTTGCCCTCGCCGGCAGCGCTGATCACCGCGCGTTCTGCACGGCGGCAGATGGTGCGCGCCAGATGCGCGAGTGCGGCCGCGCGCGTGCCGCCGGGCAGGATGAACTCCTTCAGCGGGCGCAGTTCGGCGTTCAGCCTTTCCAGTTCCTCGTCCAGCCGCACCACCTGTTCCGACTTGATCAGGTGGTAGCCCGGAATGGCCAGTTCGCCGCCGAGGTCGAACAGGTCGTGCTGGATGTCGGTCAGCAGCGCCGACAGCGCGGCCGGCATCGGCTCGCAGATCAGCACGCCGATGGCGCTGTTCAGTTCGTCCACGTCGCCCAGCGCGTGGATGCGTGCGCTCGATTTCGACACCCGTGTGCCGTCGCCGAGGCCGGTTTCGCCGCCGTCACCGGTGCGTGTTGCTATCTTCGAAAGGCGGTGACCCATGACGTCTCCTGATGGTATGGATAAGCGTTATTGATCCTGTGTGCGCCTGTATATAAGGCTGAACACGTTAGAATTCCGCCCATGTTCCCACGACGGCGCGCAGTCCGCAGCCGTCGCAATTCGTGCAGGCGGCCATCATCCGGCACGCCGCGGGACCCCGCAAGCACACAGACATCTGTACAGACGGAGCCGCCGTGAGCCTCACATCGATCCCCGACCCCAGACACTTCCTGCGCAGCCTGTTCCAGGCCGCGTTCGACGCGGCCAATCCGGATCTGTGCGTGCCGTCCAATCTGCCGCCGCCGCCGAAGGGCCGCACGCTGGTGGTCGGTGCCGGCAAGGCGGCCGCATCGATGGCCCTGGCGCTGGAGAGGCACTGGCCGGGCGAACTGTCCGGGCTGGTGGTCACGCGCTACGGCCACGGTGCACCGTGCAGCCGCATCGAGGTGGTCGAGGCGGCGCATCCGGTGCCGGACGAGGCCGGGCAGCGCGCGGCACAGCGCATCCTGCAGTCGGTGCAGGGGCTGACCGGGGACGATCTGGTGATCGCGCTGATTTCGGGTGGCGGTTCCGCGCTGCTGTCGGCGCCGGCCGAAGGTCTGACGCTGGCCGACAAGCAGGCGGTCAACCGCGCGCTGCTGGCCAGCGGCGCCGCGATCCACGAGATGAACTGCGTGCGCAAGCACCTGTCGTCGATGAAAGGCGGGCGGCTGGCCCAGGCCTGTTACCCGGCGCGGGTGTTCACGCTGGTCATTTCCGACGTGCCGGGCGACGATCCGGCGGTGGTGGCATCGGGGCCGACCGTGGCAGACAACACGACGCGGGAGGAGGCGCTCGCCATCATCCGCCGCTACGGCATCGAGGTGCCGGCCGCGGTCACGGCCTGGCTGGCGCGGCCGGAGTCGGAAACGCCGAAAGCCGGCGACGCACGCCTCGCGCGCTGCGAAACAAGGGTGATCTCGACCGCCCGGGCCTCGCTGATGGCGGCGGCCGAGGTGGCGCGCGCGCATGGCGTGACGCCGCTGGTGCTGGGCGACATGATCGAGGGCGAATCGCGTGACGCGGCCAAGGTGCTGGGCGGCATCGCAAAGGCCTGCGCGCTCGGTGGCACGCCGCTGGCGCCGCCCTGCGTGCTGCTGTCGGGCGGCGAGACGACGGTCACGCTGGGGCAGATCAGGGCGGACCGGAAGCCGCGCGGCGGCCGCAATTCCGAATTCCTGCTGGCGCTCGCCATCGCGCTCGACGGCATGCCGGGCATCCACGCCGTGGCGGGCGACACCGACGGCATCGACGGCAGCGAGGACAACGCCGGCGCGCTGGTCACCGACGACACGCTGGCACGCGCACGTGCCGCCGGCATCGACGCATGCGACATGTTGGAAGCGCACGACGCCTATGGCTTCTTCCTCGGCATCGACGACCTGATCGTGACCGGACCGACGCTGACCAATGTGAACGACTTCCGCGCCATCTACATCGAACCGCCGCAGCGATGACTGCCTGAAGCCATGCAATCATCCGTTCCCGGGGCACGATGAATGACGGAGGGACGGATGCTGACCAGTCTGCTGAACATCGAACTGCCGCTGCTTCAGGCGCCGATGGCGGGCGTGCAGGGCAGCGCACTGACGGTGGCGGTATCGAATGCCGGCGGGCTGGGGGCGCTGCCGTGCGCCATGCTCGATCCGGACACGATGCGGCGGGAACTGACGGCGATCCGGGCGCAGACCGGGCGGCCGTTCAACGTCAATTTCTTCTGTCACGCCACGCCGGTGTTCGATGCCGTGCGCGACGCCCGCTGGCGGCAATCGCTGGCGCCGTACTACGCGGAACTGGGGCTGGATGCCGGCAGCGTGCCGGCCGGTCCGGGGCGCGCGACCTTCAATGCAGGCATGGTCGATGTGCTGCGCGAATTCGAGCCGCCGGTCGTGAGCTTCCATTTCGGATTGCCGTCCGAGGAATTGCTGGCACCACTGCGTGCCTGGGGCGCGAAGATACTGGCGACGGCGACCACGGTGGCCGAAGCCCGCTGGCTGGAGGCGCACGGTGCGGACGCCATCATCGCGCAGGGGCTGGAGGCGGGCGGACATCGCGGCATGTTCCTGTCGGACGACCTGGCCATGCAGACCGGCCTGTTCGCGCTGCTGCCGCAGGTGGTCGATGCGGTGCGCGTGCCGGTGATCGCCGCCGGAGGCATCGCCGACGTGCGCGGTGTGCGTGCGGCGCGGTTGCTGGGGGCTGCGGGCGTGCAGGTCGGTACCGCCTATCTGCTGTGTCCGGAGGCGGCCACCAGTCCGCTGCACCGTGCGGCGCTGCAGGACCCGATGCGCCGCGACACGGTGCTGACCAATGTATTTACCGGACGTCCGGCGCGCGGCCTGATCAATCGCTTCATTGCAGAATGCGGGCCGATCAGCGCGCTGGCTCCGGCCTTCCCGCTTGCCACCGCTGCCGTGTCACCGCTGCGGGCAAAGGCCGAAAGACTGGGGCGCGACGACTTCTCGCCACTGTGGTCGGGCCAGAATCCCGCCGGCTGTCGCGTGGTGGCTGCGGCCGAGCTGACGCGCGAGCTGGGCGGAGCCTGAGGGCAACAGACGCTAGACCGCCGGCTGGGGCAGACGGCCGTCGATGGCAAACAGCCCGAGCGGGAAGTCGAAGGCCTGTGCAGCGCCCTGGCTGACATAGCGCACGCGGTCGGCGGTCGTCTCCGCCAGCCACTGCTCGGTATAGCCCGGGCGCGTCTGGGTCAGGGCATCGGGGCCGAACAGCGCGACGTTGAGGCCGCGCGCCGGGTCGCGTGCCGAGCAGTATTCGAATGCGGCGACGCCGGCTTCTCGCATGGCGCTGCCCAGCGCCTGCGTGTCGCGATAGTCGGCCGGGTCGGTCAGTGCGGCCTGCCATGCATCGAATGGTGCTTGCTGCAGCCGGATGCCGCGCGCGCTCGCATAGGGGGTCTCGAACACCGAATGTTGCGTGCGGAGCGGAGCGGGGGGCGGTACGGCCATGCCGAGCCAGAACACGAATCGGTAGTAGGCCGCCTCGGCCAGCAGCGTCGGCAGCGACAGAGCACCGTACAACAGCGCCGGTTCGCTGCGCCGGCCGAAGCGCGAGCCGTGGCGCAATGGCGGGTAGCGGAACGGCGTGGCCAGCAGGTAGTGCAGGCGTTCGGTACCGGCCCGCCAGACCGGCTTGGTGCCTTCGAGCAGTTCTTCCAGTACCTGCTGCTTGTCGAGCGCATCGACCAGACGCGTGGTCGCGACCTGTTCCTGGCTTTCGACCATGCGCAGCAGGGTGCCGGCGACAGGCCTGATTTGGCGTGTGCCATCCGCTTCGGCCCAGATGTCCATCACACCTTGCCGCGCATCGCGTCGAGGTATTCGAGTACCTGGACCAGGCCCTGTATGGTCCTGATCTGTTCCAGCGGGACGCCGCCGGTGTGCCGGTTTTCGGTGTGCATCCAGTGCTGCATGGCCGTGACGTCGCCGCCGACCAATACATACAGCGCGCGATAGACGCGGATCAGCAGCAGCGCCAGTTCGCCGGCCTTCGATGCCGGAGCGATCTGGCCGCGGCTGACCGCGCTGCGGTCCTTGCCGATGACCCGACCCAGTTCGGTCTGGTTCATGCCCAGCATGCGGCCGGCGTTGACCAGCGCTTCCGCCAGCACCGCCGACTGATCGGGCTTGTTCGCAACAGCAACAGACATGGTCAGGTTTGATTTGTGCAATACACACAATATACATGTTATTTGTGGTTTTTGATCATCGAGGGGCGGAGGCGGGAACGGTCCGATGCAGGATGTCTGCAGGTATGATCGGGGTCCGATCCGCCTCCCGTACGAGCCCGTGCACGCCGTGTCCGCTCCTGATACGCCCACACTGATTGCCGCGCTGTCGCGCGTCCTGCCGGCGGACTGCCTGATTACCGACTCCGGCCTGCTGCGCGCCTACGAGTGCGACGGACTGATGCTGATACGCGAGCAGCCGCTGGCGGTCGCGCTGCCGACCACCGAGCAGCAGGTCATCGAGGTACTGCGTACCTGTCACGCGCTCGGCGTGCCGGTGGTGCCGCGCGGCGCCGGCACCGGCCTGTCCGGTGGCGCGACGCCGCACAGGCAGGGCGTCGTGCTGTCGACGGCGCGCCTGAACCGCATCGTTTCGGTCGACCGACTCGCCCAGCAGGCGGTGGTGCAACCGGGCGTACGTAATCTCGCGGTGTCCGAGGCGGCCGCGCCGCACGGTCTTTACTACGCGCCGGACCCGTCGTCGCAGATCGCCTGCAGCATCGGCGGCAATGTGGCGGAGAACTCGGGCGGCGTGCATTGCCTGAAATACGGTCTGACCGTGCATAACGTGCTGCGCGTGCGCATGGTCAGCATGACGGGTGAGGTGATGGAAATCGGCAGCGCGGCGCCGGACAGCCCCGGTTACGACCTGCTGGCGGTGACCGTGGGTTCGGAAGGCCTGCTCGGCGTCGTCACCGAGGTGACGGTCAAGCTGGTGCCGCGGCCGCGCGTCGCGCGCTGCGTGCTGGCTGCCTTCGGCGACGTGCGCAGTGCCGGACAGGCGGTGGCCGACATCATCGCCGCCGGCATCATTCCGGCCGGTCTGGAAATGATGGATCAGGGCGCCACCGTGGCGGTCGAGGATTTCGTCCATGCCGGCTACCCGCTGGACGCCGCAGCCATCCTGCTGTGCGAGGCCGATGGCACGGAGGAGGAAGTGCAGGACGAGATCGCCCGCATGCGCGCGCTGCTCGATGCCGCCGGCGCGACCGAAGTCCGGGTGTCGAACGACGAGGCGGAGCGGCTGCGCTTCTGGGCCGGACGTAAGGCGGCCTTCCCGGCCGCGGGGCGCATGTCGCCCGACTATTACTGCATGGACGGCACCATTCCGCGCCGCAAGCTCGCCGACATGCTGGAGGCGATGAATGCGATGTCGGTGAAGTACGGATTGCGCTGTCTCAACGTGTTCCATGCCGGTGACGGCAACCTGCACCCGCTTATCCTGTTCGATTCGAACGACCCGGATTCGCTGCATCGCGCCGAAGCTTTCGGCGTCGAAATCCTCGAACTGTCGATCGCGCTCGGCGGCACCATCACCGGTGAGCACGGCGTCGGTCTGGAGAAGATCGACCAGATGTGCATGCAGTTTGCCGCCGACGAGCTGGACTTGTTCCATCGCGTGAAGGCGGCGTTCGATCCGGCCGGCCTGCTGAATCCCGGCAAGGCGGTACCCACGCTGCACCGCTGCGCCGAAATGGGCCGCATGCACGTGCATCACGGCCAGCTGCCGCACCCTGACCTGCCGCGCTTCTGACGCGCATTTGACGATGACGACGCCACTGATTTCCGCACTGCGCGAACAGGTTCTGGATGCCGCGGCGCAGGGCCGTGCGCTGCGTCCGCACGGCAGCGGTTCGAAGGATTTCCTCGGGCTGCATCTGGCTGGCTCGCCGCTGGACATGCGCGGCGCGCAGGGCGTGATCGCCTATGAGCCGTCCGAGCTCTACCTCACGGCACATGCCGGCACGCGGCTGGCCGACATCGAGGCGCTGCTGGCGTGCAACGGCCAGATGCTGGCGTTCGAGCCGCCACACTTCGGCGCGCATGCCACGCTGGGCGGCGCACTGGCCAGCGGCCTGTCGGGACCGCGCCGCATCGCCTCGGGCAGCCTGCGCGACTTCGTGCTCGGCGTCACCGTGATGGACGGTCAGGGCCGCGTGCTGCGCTTCGGCGGCCAGGTCATGAAGAACGTCGCCGGATTCGACGTGTCACGGCTGATCGCCGGCAGTTTCGGCACGCTGTGCCTGATACTCGACGTGACGCTGAAGGTCCTGCCGCGGCCGCTGGCGCAGCAGACGCATGTGCTGGCGCTGGACGAGACCGCCGCGCTG
The DNA here is from genome assembly GCA_020621405.1 of Betaproteobacteria bacterium. Lineage (GTDB taxonomy): Bacteria > Pseudomonadota > Gammaproteobacteria > Burkholderiales > Rhodocyclaceae > Methyloversatilis. Next base: position 84,823 of record JAHRYN010000002.1, on the reverse strand, counting down.
CAGCGCATGCGCGAGTGGGGTGCGCAGCCGCTGCCGGTGTCGGCCACCTGTTGGCACGACGGGCTGCTGTCGGTGCGCCTGTCCGGCGCGCGGCCGGCACTCGAGGCGGCCGCCAGGCTGATCGGCGGCGAGGTGCTCGGCGACGCCGCGGCCGATGCGTTCTGGCAGGACGTGCGCGAGCACCGGCATGCCTTCTTCGCCGGCGCGGCGCCACTGTGGCGCATCGCACTGCCGCCGCTGGCGCCGCATCTGCCGCTCGACGGCGACCGGCTGATCGAGTGGAACGGCATGCAGCGCTGGCTGCGCAGCGACGCCGATGCCGACGCGCTGCGCCATGTGGTGTCGGCGATGGGCGGTCACAGCACGCTGTTCCGTGGCGGGCGTCCCTTCGACCGGGAGCTGGATGTGTTTGAACCGCTGGCGCCCGAGGTGATGGCCGTGCACCGCCGCCTGAAACTGGCTTTCGATCCGTCCGGCGTGTTCAGCCCCGGACGCCTGTACGCCGATCTGTGAGGGCCGACCGATGAAGACCGGACTGGCCGATTTCATCCGCCACACGCCGCAGGGCGAAGCTGCCGAAGCGGTGCTGCGCAAGTGCGTGCATTGCGGCTTCTGCAACGCGACCTGCCCGACCTATCAGGTGCTCGGCGACGAACTCGACGGCCCGCGCGGACGCATCTACCTGATCAAGCAGATGCTCGAAGGCGAGGTGTCTGCCGACACCGTGCTGCCGCACCTGGATCGCTGCCTGACCTGCCGCAACTGCGAATCGACCTGTCCGTCCGGCGTGCGCTACAGCGAACTGGCGGACGTCGGCCGCGCGGTTGCCGAGCAGCGCGCACATCGGCCGCTGGTAGCACGTGCGGCGCGCTGGGTGCTGCGCGAGGGCCTGTCGCGGCCGGGCGTGTTCGGTACGGCGCTGGCGCTCGGGCGTCTGATGCGCCCGCTGTTGCCGGCATCGCTCGCCGTCAAGATCACGCCGCTGAAGCCGGCCGGCCAGTGGCCGGCCGTGCGCCACGCCCGTCGCATGCTGGTGCTGGCCGGCTGCGTGCAGCCGGCACTGATGCCCGACGTCAACGCCGCGGCGGCGCGCGTGCTGGACCGGATCGGCATTTCCCTGATGGAAGTGCCGCGCGCCGGCTGCTGCGGTGCGCTGCGCTTCCACCTGAACGACCAGGACGGCGGCCGCAACGACATGCGTGCGCTGATCGATGCGTGGTGGCCGGCCATCGAGAGCGGTGACGTCGAAGGGATCGTGATGACGGCATCGGGCTGCGGCACGACAGTGCGCGAGTACGGCCATCTGCTGGCCGACGACCCGCAGTACGCCGAACGTGCGGCACGGATCAGCGCGATCACCCGAGACCTGTCGGAAGTCCTGCATGCGGAGCGCGCGCGCATCGAGGCGCTGTTCGCGTCGCGTGGCGCACCGGCTGCCCCGCTGGCCTACCACCCGCCGTGCTCGCTGCAGCACGGACAGCAGGTGCGCGGACTGGCCGAAGGGCTGCTGCGCAGTGCCGGCTATGACCTGCAGCCGGTTGCCGACAGCCACCTGTGCTGCGGGTCCGCCGGCAGCTACTCGCTGCTGCAGCCGCGGCTGGCGCGCACGCTGCGCGACAACAAGCTGGGCGCGCTGCAGGCGAACGGGGCAACCGGCATCGCCAGCGCCAACGTGGGCTGCATCGCGCATCTGCAGAGTGGTGCCGGCGTGCCGGTCCGGCACTGGATCGAGTGGCTGGACGAGGCGGTTTCGGCCGCCGGGTGAGCGGCTGCGGGGCTCGCAGGTAGTGCTCAAGTTTCCGGGAAAACGCGCCGTTAAGTGCCGTAACCCGCGATATAACCGGAAACGACCTCGCCATGAGCCAAGCAAAAGTCAGAATGCCCGAGAGCGCAGACGATCTGCTCGACAGTTCCGCCGTCATGCTGCCGACCAAGCCGCGGCTGCTGATGGAAATCGACAACCTGATGCGCAACCCGGATTTCGAGGTCGGTTTTCTCGCGGAGAGCATTTCGCGCGACCCTGGCGTGCTGGCGGCACTGTTCAAGCTGTGCCGTTCGCCGGCATACAGCCGCGGGCGTCCGCCGGCCAATGCCGAGCAGGTGCTGATGCTGGTCGGGCTGACGCAGACGGTCAATCTGGTGCGCGGCATTTCCATCCGCCAGGTGGCCGGCGGGCCGGGGCCGCAGATGGAGCGCTTCTGGGCGCGCTGCGAGGAAATTGCCAGCATCGCGTCGCAGATCGCCAGCGAGCGCGTGGCGGTCTGCAATGTCTTTCCGGATCAGGCCTACCTCGCGGCGATGTTCCACGACTGCGGCGTGCCGCTGCTGAATGCACGTTACCCGGACTACTGGAAGAAACTCAGCCTCGACGACGAGTCGGCCTGGGTGGACGTGTCGCTGGAGAACATCGCCTATCGCCTGGATCACGCGACCGTCGGTTTCTGGGTGGCGCGCAACTGGGGGCTGCCGGACCTGACGGTGCAGGCGATCCGCCACCATCACGACATGCCGGACGACGACACCTTCGGACTGCGCAGCACGATAGGCATCCTCGCGCTGGCGACCCACATCTATCTGCTGAACAAGGGGCTCGCCAATCCCGCCTGGTCGGTGCGTGCCCCGGAAATACTGGAAGAGCTGGGCATACACGCCAGTGCCTTGGGCGAGTACATCGATGAAATCAATGAACGTCATGTCAGTCTGACGATGTGAACATTCGTCAAAACCGTGCCCAACGGGGGCACGCGGGGGCAAGCACCCTGCGGAAACGCCCGCTGCACGGCTAGAATCACGGGAAGTACCCGGAAACCTTCATGGCGCTCAAACTCGACAGCTGCGTTGCGCAGCACATAGGCGATCGCAAGGAACAGCAGGACCGTGCAGCCGTTTTCCCGCATTCCCGGCACAAGGGCATGCTGATGGCTGCGCTCGCCGATGGCATGGGCGGGCACAGCGGCGGCGCGATGGCGGCCGAGCAGGTCATGCTGAAGGCGCGCGAGAACTTCGAGTCCTATGCGCCGAAGGCCGAAACGCCGGAAGATCTTCTCCGCAGCGTGGTGGAGGAGTCGCATGTGGTGATCAAGCTCACCCGCTTCACCTCCGAGCAGGATCCGCACTCGACCGCCTGCGTGCTGCTGATGCAGGCCGGACGCGTCGACTGGGCGCATTGCGGCGATTCGCGCATCTACCATTTCCGCAACGACAAGCTGGTCAGCTGCAGCAAGGATCACTCGCTGGTCGGCGAGCTGATCCGCCAGGGCCGGCTGGACGAGGAAGGTGCCAAGACGCATCCGCAACGCAACCTTCTGCTGCACTGTCTGGGCGCGCAGAAGGAACCGCGGATCGATTATGGCGGTGCTTCGGAACTGGCCGATGGCGACAGCTTCATGATCTGTTCCGACGGGTTGTGGGCCTACTTTTCCGATGAGGAAATCGGTGGCGTGCTGTCTGTCTATTCGGCGCGCGAAGCGGCCGAGATCTTCATCAAGCGGGCGCGCGAACGCGGCCGCCCGACCGGCGACAACGTGTCGCTGATCATCATCAAGCTGGTCGATGTCGAGGCACGCCAGAAGGCCGACAAGGAAAGGCTTGACGCGGCCCGACGCAAGCTCGGCAAGATGACTGTCTGATCCGTCCCTTTTGGCACGCGCAGCAAACGCGCGCCTTGCTCTGCCGACATTTCACACGCGTGGCTGGCTTCATCCCTTGTGGCGAAGCAGCATTCTCGCGTCTCACATCCGGCGTCCCCTGTTGATTTCCCTCCGTCCCCTGCACACGGCATCTGCTCGGGGATAGTATGCGCAAGCCGGTCAGGGGTTCCTGCAGCATGGGCCCCAGCGAGCCGGAAAAAACCGGCATGACACGGACCGCGTGAAGTGCCCGCTTCGCGCGTCGATCAACAAATGCGTTCAATCCGGGGGGGATCCATGGCAGTTACCATAGGTGTGCCTAAAGAAACCGCAGAGGGCGAGTGCAGGGTTGCGCTCACGCCCGAAGTGGTCAAGAAATTCGCGGCGCTTGGCGCCGTGGTGCAGGTGCAGTCAGGTGCTGGCGCGTCCAGTCACTACCGCGACGAGGACTACGTCGCGGCCGGGGCGGTGCTGGCAGAAAGCAGCGAGGCGATACACGGCACGGCCGACATCGTGCTGCGTGTCGGCGTACCCACCAACATGCAGATCGAGGCGCTGAAGCCGGGTGCCGTTCTCACCGGTTTCCTGCAGCCGTATTCGGACCGCGCGCGCGTCGCGCGGCTGGCCGAACGCGGCATCACCAGTCTGGCGGTCGAACTGGTGCCGCGCATTTCGCGCGCGCAGAGCATGGACGCGCTGTCCTCGCAGGCCGCGGTGGCCGGCTACCAGTGCGTGCTGATCGCGGCGAGCCACTGTCCGAAATTCTTTCCGATGCTGACCTATGCGGCGGGCACCATCCGTCCGGCGCGCGCGCTGGTGATCGGCGCCGGCGTGGCCGGCCTGCAGGCGATCGCCACGGCGAAGCGGCTCGGCGCGATCGTCGAAGCCTACGATGTGCGGCCGGAAACGAAGGAGCAGATCGAATCGCTGGGCGCCAAATTCGTCGATACCGGCGTTTCGGCGGCGGGCAGCGGGGGCTATGCACGCGAACTGACGGCCGAGGAACTGGCGCAGCAGGCGGTGAAACTGGGCAAGGCGGTCGCGATGGCCGACGTGCTCATCACCACCGCCGCGATTCCCGGCAAGCGGGCGCCGCGCATCATCACGCTCGACATGGTCGAGGGCATGAAACCGGGGGCCATCGTGGTCGATATGGCGTGCGAATCCGGCGGCAACGTCGACGGCACGATCGCGGGCCAGGCCGTGCATGTCGGCAATGCGCTGGTGATCGGTCCGGCCAACATCACGTCGCGCATGCCGGTGCATTCGTCCGAGATGTACGCCAAGAATCTATTCAACCTGCTGTCGCCCTTCGTCAAGGATGGCCAGTTCGTGCCGGACTGGCAGGACGACGTGATTGCCGGTACCGCGCTCACCCATGGCGGTGAAGTGCGGCATGCGATGGTGAAGAAGGTGCTCGGCCTCTGATCCGGCCGGCCTCTGGGCAAGCGCTGTACCGTCTCCGCCGTGCAGGTTGCAGGACGACCTCGGGAGGCGGTTCTCTCGCAAATGGAAAGGGACAATAAATGGAAGCGCTCTACATATTCATGCTGGCGGCGTTCACTGGTTACGAGGTGATCGCCCGTGTGCCGGTCATCCTGCACACGCCTCTGATGTCGGGCTCCAACTTCGTGCACGGTGTCGTGCTGGTCGGAGCCATGGTGGTACTGGGACACGCCTCGCCGGATGATCCGCTGCAGCTTGCGATCGGCTTCATCGCGGTCGTGCTCGGTGCGGCGAATGCGGCCGGCGGCTACGTCGTGACCGAGCGCATGCTCGCCATGTTCACCGCGAAGAAATAAGGGAGCCGACAACGTGAATGCACAACAAATTGTCGTCGACGCATCCTATTTCGTCGTCGCGGTACTGTTCATCCTCGGTCTGAAGGCGATGGCCTCGCCGGTGACGGCACGCAAGGGCATCGTCTGGGCCGGTGTCGGCATGGTGGTGGCCACGCTGGTCACCTTCGCGACGCCGGGCATGCAGAACTTCGGCCTCATCATCCTGGCCATCGTGATCGGCGGTGCCGCGGCGTGGTGGTCGGGCAAGGTGGTCAAGATGACCGACATGCCGCAGATGGTCGCCATCTACAACGGCATGGGCGGCGGTGCCGCAGCGGCCATCGCGGCGCTGGAGTTCGCACGCGGCGAGGTGCACGGCACGGTGTTTACCGCGCTGGCCACGCTGGGTGCGCTGATCGGATCGGTGTCGTTCTCCGGTTCGTGCGTCGCTTTCGCCAAGCTGCAGGGGCTGATGAACAAGGCCTGGCGGCTGCCGGCGCAGAACGCGGTCAACATCATGCTCGGCCTGGTCACCGTACTGGTCGGCGTCGGCATCGTGATCAGCGGCAGTCCGACGCCGGTGCAGATCATCGCCTTCTTCATCCTCGCGCTGGTGCTCGGCGTCATCATCACGCTGCCGATCGGCGGCGCCGACATGCCGGTGGTGATTTCACTGTTCAACGCCTTCACCGGTCTGGCCGTGGGTTTCGAGGGCTATGTGCTGGGCATTCCGGCGCTGATCATCGCGGGCATCGTGGTCGGTGCCGCCGGTACGCTGCTGACGCAGCTGATGGCCAAGGCGATGAACCGTCCCATCAGCAACATCCTGTTCTCGCCGATCACCGGCGAGGCGCAGGGTGGTGCGGGGCCGACCGGCACGATGAAGGAGTGCTCGGCGCTCGATGGCGCGTCGATGATGCGCTATGCGCAGAAGGTCATCATCGTGCCCGGCTACGGCATGGCGGTCGCTGGTGCTCAGCACAAGGTCTATGAAATGACCAAGCTGCTGGAAGAGGCCGGTGTCGAGGTCAAGTTCGCGATCCACCCGGTAGCCGGCCGCATGCCGGGGCACATGAATGTGCTGCTGGCCGAAGCCGGCGTGCCGTACGAGCAGATCTTCGACCTCGAGGAAATCAACGAGGAGTTCTCGCAGGCCGATGTGGCGCTGGTGATCGGTGCCAACGACGTGGTGAACCCGGTTGCCCGGACCGACAAGACCAGTCCGATCTACGGCATGCCCATCCTGAATGCCGACAAGGCGCAGAACGTCATCGTCATCAAGCGCGGCAAGGGGGCCGGTTACTCCGGCATCGAGAACGCGCTGTTCTTCGAGGAGAACTGCCGTCTCTGCTATGGCTCGGCACAGGGTGTCGTGGCCGAAATGATCAGCCATGTGAAGTCGCTGAGCTGATCGGCGGGCACTGACGAAGCCGCGTATCCGCGACTGCGGTACGCGGCTTCTTTCGTTTCACGCAATGGTCTGCGTCGGTGGACGGTCGAAATCTGTGATGCAACCTTGCTCGATGCACAAACTGACACGCGACGTGTTGTCCGAACGGCATTAGTATCCCGAGAGCCTGCGAGTCTGCAGGGCTCTGTGTGATGCGACGGAAAAAGGGGCCGAATGGCGGCAATGTGTTTGCCGGTCCCGATTGTGGGTGTCGCTGGGGAGGTGCTCGATGTCAGGCCTTGAATCCGCATTCGTATGGTTGCGGACGAAGTTCTCGCCATACCGCAGCGTGCGATCCCGATTTGCGTTCGTCATGGGGGTTGGCGGCATCGTTTTCGGGCTGTTGCTGACCGGCCTCATGGAATGGCGTCTGGAAAAGTCCACCCGGACCGCCGCCCTTCATGCCCTTCATCTGACCTCTCACAGCATCGCCAGCCGTCTGACCACGGATATGGAGAACCGGGAGAAGGAGGTGGCCTTGATGGCCGACCTGGTGGGCAGATCCGGCGTCACCGACCCTGCTTCGATCCGCTTTCTGCTCGACGGGCTGAAGAAGCGCGAACCGGCCTATGCCTGGATAGGCATGACCGATGCCGCCGGAAATGTCCTCGCTGCGACCGACGGGCTGCTCGAGGGCGTGAATGTTGCGGCGCGTCCCTGGTTCGCGGCGGGACAGCAGAAGAGTTTTCTGGGCGACCCTCACGAAGCCAAGCTGCTCGCCGGTGCACTGAAATCCGAAGTGCCGGACGAACCGCTGCGTTTTGTGGACGTGGCGGCACCGCTGACGGGTGGCGGGCACGAACCTGCAAGGGTGTTCGGCGCCCATCTGCACTGGCGCTGGGTGCGCCAGGTGATTGCCGATGCTTTGCGGCAGACTGACGGCGGCTCGGAATTCGAAGTGCTCGTTGCCGACAGGCGGGGACAGTGGCTCCTGAAACCGGAGGGTGAGTCAGCCGGCAATCTGGCTGAACTTGTCAGCCGGCAGCAGTCTTCCGACCGATACATTGCCGTCCAGACCGGAATCGAGGCAGGCAGCCAGTCGCCGAAGCTGGGCTGGACCATTGTCGTGCGCGAGGAGGCGCAGCACGCGTTTGCCACGCTGTACGCCAATCGCAAGCTGATGCTGGTGTTCACACTGTTGACGGCGCTGATGTTCGCCCTGACGAGCTGGCTCATTTCCGGGCCTGTCGTCCGTCCCATAGTCAGTCTGGCGGACAGCGCGCGTACCTATCGCCCCGGACGCGGCAATCCGTTCGGCCGGGTTCCCGATCACGTGCTGGACGAAACTGGCGATCTGGCCCGCGTGATGCGACGACTGGTCGACGAGCTGCAGTCCCACGGCCGCCAGATGCAGCTCTTCATCGAACATGCGCCAGCGTCGCTCGCCATGTTCGACCGGCGGATGCGTTATCTGGTGGTCAGTCATCGCTGGCTGGAGGACTACTCGCTGGGCGACCGCGACATCATCGGCCAATCCCACTACGAGATATTTCCGACGATTCCCGATGCGTGGCGCGATATCCATCTTCGTGGCATGAACGGCGAGTCGATGTCTTCCGACGAGGATCGCATGGTGTTCCAGGACGGATCCGAGCACTGGCTGCGCTGGGAGGTGCTGCCCTGGTTCGACGGAAACGGCGAAGTCGGCGGCATCGTCATCTTTTCGGAGGACATCACCCGTCACAAGCAGGCAGAACTGGCAATCCGCGACCTCAACGCCAACCTGGTCGAACAGGTCCGGGAGCAGACCGGCGAATTGCGGGAAGCAAAGAAGGCGGCGGAAGCGGCCACCCAGGCCAAGAGCGATTTTCTCGCCAACATGAGCCATGAAATACGGACGCCGATGAACGCCATCATCGGCCTCACCCACCTGCTGCGGAAGAAGTCGGACAACCCCGATCAGATCGACAAGCTGGAAAAGATTTCGGCGGCCGGCCATCACCTGCTCGGCATCATCAACGACATCCTCGATCTGTCGAAGATCGAAGCCGGACAACTGGTGCTGCAGGATGACGATGTCGACGTCCGGACGCTGGCGGTCAATGTCTCGTCGATGCTGGCTGAAGTCGCCGCTGCCAAGGGACTTCTTCTGAAAACCGAACTGGAGCATCTGCCGTCGGCACTGCGCGGCGATGTCACGCGGCTGACGCAGGCATTGCTGAATCTGGCCAACAACGCGGTCAAATTCACCGCAGGGGGCTCCGTCACGCTGCGTACCCTGAAGGAAGATGAAACCGAGGACCGGATCAAGGTGCGTTTCGAAGTCGACGATACGGGCATCGGCATCGCTCCCGAGGTGCTGGCAACGCTGTTCACGCCATTCCGGCAGGCCGACGAAACCACCTCCCGCCGGTTCGGCGGCACCGGTCTTGGTCTGGCCATCACCCGCCGGCTGGCGGAAATGATGGGCGGCGAGGCCGGAGCGAGGAGCGCGCCGGGCGTGGGCAGCACGTTCTGGTTTTCGGCCTGGCTGCAGAAGGTCGAGCCGAAACCGGTCGACGCCCCGGCAGATCCGGCGGGTGATGCCGAGACCCTGCTGAAGAATGACTTTGCCGGTACCCGCCTGCTGCTGGTCGAGGACGATCCGATCAATCAGGAGGTTGCCGAGGCGATCCTGGCGGATGCCGGTCTGGTGATCGACATCGCAGCCGATGGCATCGAGGCGCTCGAAATGATGCAGCGGGCGGCGCCGGAAACGTATGCGGTGATCCTGATGGACATGCAGATGCCACGCATGGGGGGCATTGCGGCGACGCAGGCGATACGCCGGCTGCCGGTTGGTGCGGAAGTGCCCATCATCGCAATGACCGCCAACGCCTTCAGCGAGGATCAGGCGCACTGCTTTGCGGCCGGGATGAACGATTTCGTCGCCAAGCCAGTCGATCCGGAGCGCCTGTTCGAGACCTTGCTCAGATGGCTGGCGCGGCGGACGCCCCCTTCGGACGGCGCAGCCGGCTGAACTGCGGGGATGTCCGCATGACGGCCCGGCCGATTGCTTGTGATGTCGGGCGACCGACACCGGTGGGCGCCCGGCGCAAGCCGCTGCCGGAGCCCTGACGGATGTACTTCGTCATGCGCCGCAAGGGCGGTTGCAGGGTGTGGCACGCAACTCCTATGAAAAGCAGGATACGTCCTTTCAGCCGCTGCCCGACTCGGCGCACAATAACGGCTTCATAACAAACGAGACGGCAATCCGCTTCCCGTTTCCAGAACGTGTCCGCATCCAAGTCCTCTCTTGCCGCCCTGACCCTGGGCGCGATCGGCGTCGTCTACGGTGATATCGGAACCAGCGTCCTGTACGCGGTCAAGGAGGTGTTCCATACCGGTCATGTGGAACTGACGCCGGCCAATGTCTACGGCGTGCTGTCCATCTTCGTATGGACATTGACTTCCATCGTTTCGCTGAAGTACGTGACGCTGGTGCTGCGCGCCGACAACAACGGTGAAGGCGGGCTGGTCGCGATGCTCGCACTTGCCGCACAGTCGGTGAAGGACCGTCCCGAACTGCGCAAGTGGATGCTGCTGGTCGGCATATTCGGCACCTGTCTGTTCTATGGCGATGGCGTCATCACGCCGGCCATTTCGGTGCTGTCTGCGGTGGAAGGCCTCGAAGTGGTGTCGCCAACCTTCAAGAAGGCGGTCATCCCGCTTACGCTGGTGATCCTGTTCGGCCTGTTCGCGGTCCAGAAGCACGGCACGGCCGGCATCGGTAAGTTCTTCGGTCCGATCACGCTGTTGTGGTTCATCACGATTTCGGTGCTCGGCATCTCGCACATTGCAACCCACCCCGAGATTCTCTGGGCGCTCAGCCCCCACCACGCACTGCTGTTCATCTGGAAGTATCCCGGTGTGACCTTCGTGATACTGGGTGCGGTGGTGCTGTGCGTGACCGGCGGCGAGGCGCTGTACGCTGACATGGGGCACTTCGGCAAGACGCCGATCCGGGTGGCCTGGTTTTCGGTGGTCATGCCGGCCCTGATGCTGAACTATTTCGGTCAGGGCGCACTTCTGCTTGCCTCGCCCGAGTCGGTGAGCAATCCGTTCTTCAACATGGCGCCGGACTGGGCGCTGATCCCGCTGGTGATTCTGGCCACCGCGGCCACCGTGATCGCATCGCAGGCGCTCATTTCCGGGGCCTTCAGCGTCACCAAGCAGGTCATCCAGCTCGGTTACCTGCCGCGCCTGCGCGTCTGGCACACCAGCATCAAGGACACCGGGCAGATCTACATTCCGTTCGTGAACTGGAGCCTGTTCGTACTGATCGTGCTTGCCGTCGCCTTGTTCAAATCGTCGAGCAATCTCGCGGCAGCGTATGGCATCGCGGTCACGCTCGACATGCTGATCACGACGGTGCTGACCTTCTTCGTGATCCGCTATGGCTGGGGCTATCCGCTCGCGCTCTGCATCGCCTCCACCGGCTGCTTCTTCCTGATCGACCTCGCGTTCTTCAGTTCCAACCTGCTGAAGCTGGCGGATGGCGGCTGGTTTCCGCTGCTCATCGGCGGTGCCGTCTTCCTGCTGATGACCACCTGGCAGGAAGGGCGGCGTCTGCTCAACGAATCGCTGAAGGAAAATTCGATCGACCTGAGAGGTTTTCTCGACTCGATCTTCCTGGCCCCGCCTGCGCGTGTGGAAGGCACGGCCGTCTTCCTGACGGCCCGGCCGGGTGTCGTGCCGAACGCACTCCTGCACAATCTGAAGCACAACAAGGTGCTGCACGCACACAATGTGTTCGTGAATGTGCGCAGCCAGGAGGTGCCATGGGTGGGCCTGGCCGACAGGCTGGAGATCGAGCAGCTCGGACACGACGCCTGGCAGGTGATCGTGAGCTACGGCTTCAAGAACGATCCCGATCTGCCGTTCGCGCTCGAACAGCTGAAGAGCCGTGGCGTGTCGCTCGATCCGATGACCACCAGCTATTTCCTGTCGCGCGACATCGTGGTGCCGACGATAGGCAGCGGCATGGCGTTCTGGCGGGAAAAGCTGTTCTCGCAGATGCACCGCAACGCCAGCGGTGCGGCCGAGTTCCTGAACCTGCCGAACAACTCGGTCGTCGAACTGGGCAGCAAGATAGAGATCTGACGGCTGCGCGGACCGGACGGACACGGCGGCACGCAGTGCTCCGGTGTCTTCCGGCAGGGATGCCCGGGTGAGCGGACAGTACAACGGGGGCGTTCGCCCCCGTTGTACTTTCTACGGCCGTGCTGTTCAGGCCGGCTCAGACCATGACTGCCTGCGCCGCCGGGCGGCGGCCGCAGTCAGCCCCAGTCCTGCCAGCAGCATGGCCCAGGCGTCTGCCTCGGGTACCGGCGCGATGCCAGACTGCAGGCCCAGCAGCTCCACGCCGGCCACGGACGTGCTCACTTCCGCATCGAAGGTCGAAGCAAAGTCGCTGAGCCCGTACATCCGCAGATCTCCCCAGCCGGCCGCATGGGTGTCGAGCTGACCGACGATGGACAGCGTGTGTCCGACGACGGTGTCGAGAGAAATCGTCACGTAACCGGTATCTATCGCGTGCTCGACGCCCGGGGGCGACGCAAAGGGGGCGTCGTGCAGCGGAACGGGCGATACCGTGTTGTCGATGGATACACCCGCCAGATTCGTGTAGGTCGTCCCCGAATTGCCGGTGTAGCGGCCGTACGCGGAGAGGGTGTCGGTGAGAACGTCGCCGAACTGATCCTTCGAATAGCCGTAGGTGGCGTAGGCGTTGTGCTCGAAGTTCAGCACGAACTCCGATGGGTCGACGTTCAGGTCGTACACCTCGTAGCGCATGGCTTCGGAGGCTGACGCTGCGTAGCCGTATTCGGCGGGCAGAGCGATGGAAACACCGGTTGGGTAGGCAGTGTTGCCCAGTGCCATCCTGCCATCGACGCGCAGCGTGAATTGCAGGGTGATGGCGTCGCCGATGTTCAGGCCCGAGGTACCGGCACCGACATAGACTTCGTGACGGCTCGACAGGCTCTGCGACGACACCCCGTTTTCGGTGCCGCCGATCGACGAAGCGGCCGACGACGAACGCAAGGTCTGCAGTGCCGGCGAAGCGCTTGCGTACATATTGCCGCCACCGACATGAGCCGCCGCCCAGCTCCTGACGTTGGCACTGGTGACGGAAGGCGATCCGTACGTCAGCGGGGCGGCCGTCGGCGCGTTGATGTCGAATGTATCGTAGGACGTGGGGCCCGAACTGTCCCAGACCAGCCCGCCGCCGGACATCTGTGTCAGTTCTGCATGCGCCGGACCGGCTGCCAGGCACAGCAGCGACACGGCGGCGGCAACCCGTTTCAGGCGGCGGTGTTCCGGCCGGTTTGTTGCGATTCCCGAAGACGTGGCGACCTGGGGCCGGATCCTTGAGAGACGGGCATGCATATATATCCTCGAAACAGAAAACGTCGAATGTTCGACGGAAGGGCTTTCGTCGTGCATTGAATGCCGCTGCGCCAACAGTGGGGCCAGCCTCATCAGGCTAGCAAGACGCGAACCACGAATTCATCTTTCATATAACCACATGAACTTGATGGATATTTGAAGGTAAGGGAAATCGGCGCGCGGGACGAATGACACCAGCTGTAAATTTTTTCGACACCTTTCGACACCCCTTGCCCGATGGCATCGGACCGGATGGTGGCTGACGCGCGGCTATACTCGGTCGCCCTTAGTCCGTATTCGATGATTCCGTGATCCTGTTCTTGACCAGACATCGTGCATGGCTCTGCCTGCTTGCCGGCCTGTCCTGCTCAGCAGCCGTGTCGGCGGCGCCGCGCCTGCGCTGCCAGATCGATCAGGGCGGCGAGACGCGGGTGATCGAATTCGCGCCGGTCAGCGATCCGTATCGCGTCAAGGCCACGGACATTGGCGAGAGTTTCCGCTTCAAGGCGGTGGTGATCGGCGACGAGCGGCAGGTCGAATACATCAAGCTCTACACCTACTACAGGTCGGCACGTCAGCCGGTGCTGCTGCATCAGGTCACGTATGCGGCGCCGATCGCCCAGGTGGCGCCGTCCGGGGCGGCGCTGACCGGACACAACCGCGTCTACGGCCCGGGTCTGGGGCGCGAACTGCAGTATGGCTGCGCACTGTTCGAGCTTGCGCCATGAGGCATGCCATCCGCACCACGCTGGCCGCCGTGTTCGCTCTGGCCGGGCCGGGGCGCGCAATGGCCGAGACGCCGCCGGCCGGCCCGACCGTGTCGATCGCCGTCGTCGGCGACGTGATGCTCGACGACGGGCCGGGCCAGGTGGTCCGACGCGGGCGGGATCCGTTCGCACCCTTTGCCGCGATTCTCGATGCGGCCGACATCCGTGTCGGCAATCTTGAGTGCGTCGTCGCCACCGGCGGAACGCCGGAGCCGGGAAAGCCCTACACCTTCCGCGCCCATCCGCGCACGCTGAAGCTGCTGAAACGTCACTTCGATGCACTCGCGCTGGCGAACAACCACTCGGGTGACTACGGCCCGGGCGCCTTCCGCGAAATGCTCGGCCTGCTCGACCGCGAGGGCATCGCCCGCTTCGGCGGCGGTCACGATCTGGCGCAGGCGCACGAGCCGCTCGTCATCGAGCGTCACGGCCTGCGCATTGCGCTGCTCGGCTACAACGAATTCTTTCCGCGCTGGTTCGAGGCCGACGAGGACAAGCCGGGCATTGCGTGGAGCGAGGACGAACAGGTGCGTCAGGACATCCGCAACGCCCGCCTCCGTCACGGTGCCGATCTGGTGATTCCGGTGATGCACTGGGGGTGGGAGCACGAACGCATTGCCAGCAGCCGCCAGCGCGCCTTGGCGCGCCTGATGATAGATGCCGGTGCCGACGCCGTGGTTGGTGGCCATCCGCACGTCACGCAGGACGTGGAGCAGTACCGGGGCAAGCCCATCATCTACAGCTTGGGAAATTTCGTGTTCGACGGTTTCTCCGACGCTGACAACAACACCGGCTGGCTGTTGCGCATGGACCTGGATCGCTCCGGTGTGCGAGCCTGGCGCACGGTGGTCGCCCATATCGACCGCCAGGGCATCCCGCATCCGGCGCGTACGGAGGGGGCGTGCTGGCAGCGCGGACAGGACTCCGCCACCGCCTGTACCGGGGATCTGCCGCCACCGTGAGTCGCGGCCACCGGCTGCCACCCGGCAGGGCATGGCACACTGCGCCGACCCTCCGTTCCACTGCCTTGTTGCCACGCCATGCGCCTGCCCTTCACGCTGAACCCCGAAGAAGTCGACATCACGGCGATCCGCGCGCAGGGCGCCGGCGGGCAGAACGTGAACAAGGTGTCCAACGCGGTGCACCTGCGCTTCGGCATCGCCGCCTCGTCGCTGCCGGATCTGATCAAGGCGCGCCTGCTCGCGCTGGACGATCGGCGCATCAGCACGGACGGCGTCGTCGTGATCAAGGCGCAGGCCTTCCGCAGTCTGGAAAAGAATCGCGCCGAGGCGCTGCGCCGGCTGGAAGAGCTGATCGCCCGCGCGGCGACGCTGCCCCGGGTCAGGCGGCCGACCCGGCCCGGCAAGGCGGCGGTGGAACGGCGGCTGGCCGGCAAGATGCGGCGCTCCGAGGTGAAGGCCGCGCGCAGGATGAAGCCGGACTGAGTGGCAGTCTTTTTCGTCGCGTGAAATCAGCGCGCTGCAGTTTGTCGGCCGGATCTCATGCAAGGTTTTCCCGCGTGACGGATGGCATTACTGCGTTGTCTCCTCCGAAGTGCGCCTGAGTCCGCAGACCGCCATGACCCGGCGAGGAACTTGCTTTTGACGCATGCCTTTGCGTTGCGCAGATCAAGGATCATTCGCTACGGCAACACCATGTTCCGCCTCTTGCCCCGCTCGCGCGGCGTACTGCCAGCAGCGTGCAGTCGTCGGTCATGAGCTGGTTGTCGGAAAATTCGGCAACGCGACGCCTTACGCCGTCGATCAGTTCGTTGAGCGGGCGGGCGGAATATGCCGTCGCGACCTCAAGCAGCCGGTCCGGTCCGAATTCCTCGCCGCCTGCGGATTCGGCTTCGGTGGCCCCATCAGTGACGCAGACCAGGGTGTCGCCCTCGTTCAGGGTGATTTCTCGGGCGACGTAGCGACTGCCGGGAATCACGCCGACCAGTGCGCCCTTCGGCAGGGGCAGCAGGGAAGCCTGGCCGTCGCGCACCAGCACGGGGGCGCAATGCCCGCCATTCGAGTAAGTCAGGCGGCCGGTGTCCACATTCAGACATCCGCACAACAGCGTGACGAACATGTTCGTGTCGTTGCCGGTGCACAGCTGGTCGTTGATCTGCTGCAGCAGGCTGTCGGGTTCGCGGGTACCCATCGCCGTGATGCGCAGCAGACCGACGACTCTGGCCATGAACAGCGCTGCAGGAATGCCGTGGCCCGATACGTCGCCGATGCAGAAGAACAGGCGGCGGTCATCGATGAAGAAGGCGTCGAACAGGTCGCCGCCGACGGCGGAGGCCGGTTCCATCAGTGCCGCTATCTCGATGTCCTCGCGTCCGGGAAACATCGGCCGCTGCAGCGGCAGCATGCTGGCCTGCAGTTTGCGGGCGATGTCGAGCTCCTGCTGCAGGTATTCCAGTTCCATCCGCCGGCGCTGCGATTCAAGCACGGCCTCATTGCTGCGCCGCATGCGTCCGGACAATACCGACAGCAGGTTGCGGGCAATGCCGGGAATGGCATTCAGGCGCTGGAAGAACACTTCCTGCGGCAGCCTGAGTACACGCGTTTCGGTCAGCGCCAGCACGAATGCCGAGACCGGCTGGCCATCGATGGCGGACATTTCGCCCACCGTTTCGCCGGGAAGGATGGATACGGCTGGCTGGCCGGTCAGATTGCCGTCCAGGAAAGCGCCGAGCTGTCCCGACAGCAGCAGGAACACGTTGTCGTTGGCTTCGCCGGGACTGAGCAGCAAGGCACCCGGCTGCATCACCAGTACTTCGCAGTCGCCGACCGCATCGGACACGGCAGCCTCGTCGGTCCCGCGGAACAGCGCCGCCCAGCCGATGCCCGACTTGCGGCGTTCCTCGCTATGGCGCCGGCTTTCGATGCCGTGGTCCGGTCCGTTCAGTCGACGATCCTTGCCGCGCCTGAAGCGGACGCGCTTTATCGGTTCATGGGTCATCGGCGCGTCTAGTCT
This sequence comes from Betaproteobacteria bacterium, assembly GCA_020621405.1. Lineage (GTDB taxonomy): Bacteria > Pseudomonadota > Gammaproteobacteria > Burkholderiales > Rhodocyclaceae > Methyloversatilis. The sequence continues at coordinate 67,857 of JAHRYN010000002.1, read as the reverse complement.
GCTGCGTCAAGCCATCGCACGACGACCGTGAGGTGGTTTCGGCCACCTTCGCGGCGGTAGCTCAGCCCGTCGGCGAAGTGGCGCATCATCGTCAGTCCGAGTCCGCCGGGTGCCGCTTCCTGCAGACTTGCCGGACGGGATCCGGCGGGTGCGTCCAGCGGGTCGAACGCGATGCCGGCGTCACTGACTGTCAGCGCGGCTTCGTTGCCGCCGGTTTTCCGGCATACATCCAGTACGAGGGCGATCGGCACCGCATGAGCGGAAGGACCGCCATGTGCGATCACGTTGGCGAGTACTTCGTCCAGACATTGGTCAAGTCGCATCACGTGCTCTTCCGGGACGCCGCACTCGGCTCCGGTATCTGCAAGCCAGGACGAGGCGACGCGAATGTCACCCATCTCGGCACGGACGAAGAACTCGTCCCGCTGCTCGCAGGGTTGCGATGCGGCATCAGGCATCACGTCTCAGGCGAGTGCGGCGTTTTCGGCCTCGGTCATGTCCGGAAACATCGGTATCAGCGCATCGATGCCGGTGCTTTCCAGAACCTTCGTGACCGCAGAATTGTCGCCAACGAACAGCACCAGGCGTCCGCCGCGCTGCAGCTGGGCCTTGGCATTCACGACCAGCGCGCGGATGCCCATCGAGGCGAGAAAGCTGACCCCGGTGAGGTCGACGACGATGCGGTGCTGGCTGCTGGCGGCCAGTGCTGCGAATCGTGTCGAGATGGCATCCGTACCGGGAACGTCAAGCCGGCCGGTGATCGAAATGCGGCGAAGGCTGTCGTTGACATCTACAAACTCGATGGACATATGAATTCCCGTACGTATGCGTTGCTGACGCAAAACGTTTGAACATACGGGCGGTACGTGACAAAGCCGTGACGGAAAGATGACGTGTCACATTTCCGCTGGCGGCATCAGTGACTTCGGCGGCGTTGCCGGATCCGTCAGCCGTGCGGGCCGTCGCATTCGGTCGCGTGGCGACCGGACAGCGCGTCGCTCAGGTGCCGATGTCGAAGCACAGGTACTTGATTTCGAGATAGTCCTCGATGCCGTGCTTCGAGCCTTCACGGCCGATGCCGGATTGCTTGATGCCGCCGAACGGCGTCACTTCGTTGGAAATCAGCCCGGTGTTGATGCCGACCATGCCGCACTCCAGCGCTTCGGCGACGCGCCAGCAGCGGCCGACGTCACGGGTGTAGAGGTAGCCGGCGAGGCCGGATTCGGTGTCGTTGGCCAGTGCGATGGCCTCGTCCTCGGTGTCGAAGCGGAACAGCGGTGCCACCGGCCCGAAGGTTTCCTCCGCCGCCACCCTCATGTCGCGCGTGACGCCGGCCAGCACGGTCGGCTGGAAGAAGTTGCCGCCGCGCGCGTCGCGTACGCCGCCGCACAGCACGCGGGCGCCCCGGGCGACCGCATCCGCGACGTGGGCCTCGACCTTGGCCAGACCAGCCGCGTTGATCAGCGGCCCCTGGGTCACGCCCGGCTCGTCGCCGGGACCGACCACCAGCTTCGCCGTCGCTTCGGCCAGCCGGGCCGCGAATGTCTCGTACACGCCCGACTGCACCAGAAAGCGGTTGGCGCACACGCAGGTCTGGCCGCTGTTGCGGTACTTCGCCGCGATCGCACCGTCCACCGCCGCCTGCAGGTCGGCGTCGTCGAACACGATGAAGGGCGCGTTGCCGCCCAGTTCCAGCGACAGCCTCTTGACGGTCGGTGCGCACTGCGCCATCAGCCGCCGGCCGGTGCCGGTCGATCCGGTGAAGGACAGCTTGCGTACCACCGGACTGGCGGTGAGTTCTCCGCCGATCTGCACCGGATCGCCGGTGAGCACGTTGAGCACGCCGGCCGGGATGCCGGCCTGTTCGGCCAGCGCCGCCAGCGCCAGTGCGGTCAGCGGTGTCTCCTCCGACGGCTTGACCACCACGGTGCAGCCGGCCGCCAGCGCCGGCGCCACCTTGCGCGTGATCATCGCCAGAGGGAAATTCCACGGCGTGATCGCGGCGCAGACGCCGACCGGCTGCTTGATTGTCAACAGGCGCTTGCCGGGCACCGGCGACGGCACGCTCTCACCGTAGACGCGCGTCGCCTCGCCGGCGAACCATTCGATGAAGGAAGCGCCATAGAGCACCTCGTTGCGTGCCTCGGCCAGCGGCTTGCCGCCTTCGGCGGTCATCAGCCGCGCCAGATCGTCGGCGCTGGCGAGTATCAGCGAGAACCAGTCGAGCAGATGCCGCGCGCGCTGCTTCGCGGTCAGCGCGCGCCAGCCGGGCAGGGCGGCATCGGCTGCCGCGATCGCACGCCGGGTTTCCGCCGTGCCGCAGCGCGGTACGCAGGCCAGCAGCGCGTCGCTGGCCGGATTGCGCACGTCGAAGGTCGTGCCGTCGTCGGCGTCGATCCACGCGCCGTCGATGTAGCAGTTCATGCGCAGCAGCTTGAGGTTCTGCAGTTCCATATGTCTTTCTTCCTGCGATGGTCCGGTTGCGATGCGGTCGCTGCCCTGTCGGCAACCGGGGTGCTCAGCCGAACAGCCCGAACGACATCAGCAGCGGCAGCGACAGCCAGAACAGCAGCGTGCTCCAGCCTATCAGCAGCGCCGAGGCAGGGGCGTCGAGCTTGAAGCGTTCTGCCAGCATCAGCGAGGTCATGAAGGTCGGTGTCGCGCATTCGACCAGCGATGCGTGCTGGGCTTCGGATGGTGTCGCAGTGGTCGCCAGCACCAGTGCCCATATCAGCAGCGGCGCCACCAGCAGTTTTACCGCCGCCACCGCCAGCACCTCGGTGCGTGGTACCAGGCGCCGCCACGGGATGGTCAGGCCGAGCGCGAACATGATGACCGGAATGGCGGCCTGACCGATGAAGCGTGCGGCCTGGATCAGCGGCGGGTAGGCGATGCCGGTGTACTGCATGCCCAGACCGAGCACGAAGGCCCAGATCGGCGGCATCATCAGCACGGTGTGCAGCAGGTCGGGCCGCTCGCCGTGCGCATGCGAGCCGAGCCGTGTCGCGATCCACACGCCCAGCGTCCACACCACCGGCATGGTCATGAACATGTCGTTGAAGATGGCGTAGCGCATCGCGCCGGCGCCGAAAAAATACTCCAGCACCGGCACGCCGACATTGAAGGTGTTGCCGAACATGCCGCCCAGCATCAGCGCCGCGCGCGTGGTGTCGGCCAGGCCTTCGCCCAGCCGCGTCTTCCACAGCAGCAGGTAGAGCAGCGCGCCATTGGCCAGCGCGCCGATCCCGACCAGCAGCGGCACGGTCAGCAGATCGGTGCTGACCGGTGTCGATGCCGCCACCGCGAACAGGATGGCCGGGTAGAACAGGTTGAGTACCAGACGGTTCAGCTGCGCGCGCAGCACGTCGGCTTCACCGCCTTCACCCAGGCGGGCCGCCCACCAGCCGCCGGCCGCCACCAGCAGCGACAGCGGCAGCATGACCTGGACCATCAGGCCGGCGAGATTGCCGGCCGTGCTCACGCGTGCGGCTCCGTCAGGTTGCGGCCGTGCGTTTCGCGGACGAAGGTGACGGCGACCAGACCGAGCAGCGCCGCGGCGCCGAACACCCACATGCCGCTGGCCATGGCGTCGGCCGACGGCTGCATCGGGCCGCCCATGTGCCGTTCGATGACCCAGCCGACCAGCGGCTGTTCGATCGCGGCGCCGAGGAAGCAGCCGGTATTGACCAGGCTGGTCGCCATGCCGGACAGCGCCGGCGGATTCACTTCCTTGGCGCAGGCCCAGCTCAGCGTGAAGGCGGACGCCGACACGCCGATCAGCGCGAACAGCGCATAGCCGGCCAGCGGCGACAGCGCGCTGCCCAGCATCAGCGGCAGCCAGCACAGCAGGTAGACGGTGGCCAGCACCAGCATGACCGGCTTGCGTCGCTGCAGGCGGTCGGACAGACGGCCGACGAACAGGCAGCTGAAGGCGAACACGACCAGCATCAGCGTCGCGTGCTGTGCGGCAAGCGTGCGGTCCATGCCGTGCGCGTTCATCAGGTAGGGCACGCCCCACAAGCCGGCGAACGAAAAGAAGCTGCCGGCGATGCCGGTATTGACGAACAGCCCGGGCCAGCTAGACCGGTTGCCGGCGACCTGGCGCAGTCCGGCGCGCCAGTCGCTGGTCCGCGGCGCATGCGCCGCCTTGCCGGACAGTTCGCGCAAGGTCGGCAGGCCGGCGTCCTCCGGCCGGTCGCGCACGCGCAGCCAGGTCAGCGTTGCCAGCGCGATCGACAGCAGGCCCATGCAGACGAACACCGTGCGCCACGAAATCACGCCGACCAGCCAGGCCAGCGGTGTGGCGGCGAACGCGGCGCCGAGGTTGCCGATGAACATGGTCAGCCCGCTCAGCGTCGCGAACTGCCGTTCCGGGAACCAGGCGGCGTTGATCTTCAGCAGCGCGATGAAGGGGAAGGACACGCCCAGTCCGACCAGTGCGCGGCCGATCACCGCCACGCCCAACGTGTCTGCCTGCGCGAACACGATGGAGCCGATGCCTGCGATCACGCCGCCGAGCGCGACGATGCGCTTCGGTCCGAGCGTGTCGGCCAGCACGCCGGTCGGGATCTGCATCAGTGTGTAGATCCAGAAGTAGCTGGCGGCGAGCACGCCGAGCGACGCCGGGCCGACCGCGAAGTCGCGTGTCAGTTCGCCGGCGATCGCGGCGGGTGCGGTGCGGTGGAAGAACACCAGCACATAGGCGCAGGCCAGCAGGGAAAAGGCTGTCCATCGCAGGCGGATCAGCAGACGGGTGTTTTCGGCGGAGAGCATCGGAGGGATTCTACGTTGCGGCGCAAAAGGAACGGCGCCGCCGTGATCCACTGTACCGGTCCGGTCACTTGTACAGATAGTTCGGCAGCCAGAGTCCGATGCCGGGGAACAGGTAGAGCAGTGCCAGTGCGATCACCTGTATGACCATGAACGGCATCATGCCTGCGAATATCTGGTTCAGCGTGACGTGTGGTGGTGCGACACCCTTCAGGTAGAAGGCGGCCATGGCGACCGGGGGCGACAGGAAGGCGGTCTGCAGGTTCACTGCGACGAGCAGGCCGAAGAACAGCGGATCGATGTTGAAGTGCGCCAGCAGTGGAATGAAGATGGGCATGAAGATGACGATGATTTCCGTCCACTCCAGCGGCCAGCCGAGAATGAAGATGATGGCCTGTGCCAGAAGCATGAACTGGATCGGCGTCAGGTCCATCGACAGCACGAACTTCTCGACCAGTTCCTGTCCGCCGAGCAGTGCGAAGGCGGCCGAGAAGATTGCGCTCCCGACAAACAGCCAGCACACCATGGCGGAGGTCTTGGCAGTCAGGAACACGGATTCCTTCACCACGCCAAAGTTGAGCTGGCCGTAAGCCGCTGCGAGCAGGGCGCCGCCGAATGCGCCGATCGCGGCTGCCTCGGTCGGTGTTGCCAGGCCGAACACGATGGTGCCGAGCACGGCGAGTATCAGCACCGCGAGCGGGAAGAAGGACGCCAGCAACATCTTGAATATTTCCAGTCGCGCGAAACTGAAGATCGCATAGAAGGCGATCAGCAGTAGCGCGCAGACGGCTGCCGCGATCCAGAACCCCGGGGGCGCCGCGCGCGCGTCCACGGTGGGTGTGCTGCCTGCTTCCTCGACGGTTGCTGCCGGCGCGGTTTCCTGCGTAACAGGTTGTGTTGCCGGTGCGGGTTGCGCAGGGGGCTCGGTCAGCGTGTCCTGTGGCGGCTCTTGCAGTTCCCCTTCGGACGGCGGTTCCTGCAGCCCGCCGCCAGCCTGCGGTTCTGTCGGAAATGACGCACCGGCGGTGCCCAGGGACTGCATTTCGGCTGACACGTCGTCGGCAACCGGTGCCGCGCTCGTCAGCGCGCCGTAGGTCGCCCACAGGAAGGCGGTGACGACGATCAGCGGCAGCAGCGCGATGCCCAGTTGCGACAGCAGCGTACCGGTCGGCACATCGCTGTTGCGCGGGCCCTTGAGTGCCGAAATCAGCGCCGGCAATGCGCGTGGGCCATGATCGCGGGCGACCGCAGCATTGGCTGCCGGGAGCGGCACGACGCGCTCGGCAGCCGGCAGCGGCGGCGCCCAGTCGGGACGCAGCTTCGCCATCACTACGACATACAGTACGTACAGGCCGGCCAGCATGATGCCGGGGAAGAATGCTCCGGCGTACAGTTTCACGACCGACACGCCGGCCGTGGCGCCATAGACGATGAGCATGACTGACGGCGGGATCAGGATGCCCAGACAGCCGCCGGCCGTGATGACACCGGCCGACAGCCGGATGTCGTAGCCCGCTCGCATCATCGCCGGAAGTGCCAGCAGGCCCATCAACGTCACCACTGCACCGACGATGCCGGTTGCAGTGGCGAAGATCGCGCAGGTGGTCAGTGTCGCCACGGCCAGCGAACCGGGGATGCGCGCCATCGCCAGATGCAGGCTTCGGAACAGTTTCTCGATCAGGTTGGCGCGTTCCACCAGATAGCCCATGAACACGAACAGCGGAATCGAGATCAGCACGTCGTTGTTCATCACCGAGTAGGCTCGCTGCACCATCAGGTCCAGCGTCTGCTGCAGGGCGATTTCAGGGTGCTGCATGCGGTAGGACAGCCAGGCGAACAGCACGCCCATGCCCATCAGCGTGAAGGCGGTCGGGAAACCCAGCATGATGGCGACCACGACCAGCGCCAGCATCAGCAGCCCGAGATGGCCGCCAGTCCATTCGGACGGCGCGGGCATCAGGATGCCTACCGCGGCGATGATGATCGCCATCAGTGCGAAACCGAAGCGCAGTTCCTTTCTCATTTCGCGCTCCCTTCCGGCTGGTCCGGCGGCAGGTCGGCATGCACCATGTGGCGCAGCTTCTCGACATCCACCTCTTCCACGTCCTGCGTGCGCGAGGGCCATTCACCCTGCTGCAGGCACACGATGCAGCGCACGATTTCGACCATGCCCTGGATCAGCAGCGCAATGCCGGCAAGCGGGATGACGGCCTTGAAAGGGTAGATCGGTGGCCCGTCGGCCGACACCGACGAATGTTCCTGGATGGCCCACGATTCGGCGGCGTAGGTCCAGCCGGCGTAGCAAAGTGCCAGTACGCCGGGCAGGAAGAACACGAAATAGAGGATCAGGTCCAGCGTGGCTTGCGTGCGCGGCCGGAAGAAACCGTACAGCACGTCGCCGCGCACGTGGCCGGCGGTCGCCAGCGTGTAGGCACCTGCCATCATGAACAGGGTGCCGTACAGCATGTAGGACGCGTCGAAAACCCAGGCGTGCGGCGCGTTGAGCGCGTAGCGCGAGAAGACCTCGAAAGTGATGATCAGCGTCAGGGCGACGATGGACCAGGCGAAGGCGTGCCCGACGAAGGTGCTCAGACGGTCGATGCGCAGCAGCAGTTTCTGCATGGCGTTTGCGGGCTACGCTTGCACGTGCCCGTCCAGGCGTGTTCCTGAAAGACGGCGCCCCCGGTGCCCGCGGGGGCGCCGCTTCGTCTGCCCGCGATCAACCCTTCTTCGAGAAGAAGTGGTCGTAGGCCATCCGGAAGTTGACCGAGGTGTCGTTCTGCCAGGCTGCGGCGCGCCTGGCGAACGCCCGTTGCGAGTCGAGCACCTTCCTGAACAGGGGATTCTCGGCGGCCTTCTTTTCGGTCACCGTGTCCCAGGCGGCAAGCTGCGCCTTGAGGATCGCATCCGGTGTCTTGTAGAACTTCACGCCCTGCTTGTCGCGCATCTCCTGATAGTCAGTCGAGTAGCGGTCGATTGCCTTCCACGACATTTCGGCGGACGCGGCGGGCACAGCCGAGGCGATGATGGCTCGCAGGTCGGCAGGAAGCGCATCGAGGCGCTTCCTGTTGAACAGGATCTCGAATTGTTCGGACGCCTGGTGGAAGCTCTGCAGCATGCACACCTTGGCCACGTCCGGGAAGCCGAGCAGGCGGTCGCTGGAGGCATTGTTGAACTCGGCGGCGTCGAGCAGGCCGCGGTCCATCGCAGGTACGATTTCACCGCCAGGCAGCGCGTTGACCGACACGCCCATCTCGGTAAACACATCGATCGACAGGCCGACCGTGCGGAACTTCAGGCCCTTCATGTCTTCCGCCTTCGATACCGGCTTCTTGAACCAGCCCAGCGGCTGCGTCGGCATCGGTCCGTACATGTAGGACACGACATCCATGTTCAGGCTTTTGTATATCTCTTCAAGCAGCTGCCGGCCGCCACCGGATTCGTGCCAGGCGAGCAGCATGTTGGCGTCCATGCCGAAGGCCGGGCCGGAGCCCCACAGCGCCAGTGCGGAGTTCTTGCCGTACCAGTAGGCGATCACGCCGTGCCCGCCGTCGAGTGTCCCCTTGTTCACCGCGTCGAGCAGGTCGAAAGCCTTCACCACCGAGCCGGCGGGCAGCACGTCGATCTTCAGCCGTCCGCCCGACATTTCATTGACCAGCTTGGCGTAGTCCTGGGCGAACTCGTGGAAGATGTCCTTGGCCGGCCAGGTTGACTGGAAGCGCAGCGTCACGGGCGACTGCGCGACCGAAATCGCGGGAACGCCGATGGTCGCGGTCCCCGCCACGGTGCCGGCAGCCTTGGCCAGAAAGTTGCGCCGTTCCGGCTTCGGGATGTTCTGGTCAGACATGCTTATCCTCCTCGTTGTGGTGTTCGCCGCGATCCGCCGGCCATGGACGGGTGTCAGTAGCACGCAGAACAGGCTCGGAACGATGCTATGTCGCGCCGCAGGCACTCACAAGGCGCAGTGCAGCACGAACCGGTGTCGTCCCCATCGTGAGGAGGAGGGCATGTTGCCTACTTGACCAGCCCCCAGGCCTGCAGGCGCTGATAGGCGAACTGCGCCTGCGCATCCTTGTTGCCGTTGCGGATGTAGGCCGCGTAATGCTGGGTGGCGGCACGCTTGTCCTGCATCGTTTCGTAGGCCACGCCCTTGAGGAACAGCGTCGAGGCATTGCCCGGCAGCACGCGGTCGTAGGCGTCGAACGCGGCCAGTGCTTCCGGCCCCTTGCCCAGCGCCAGCTTGGATACGCCGCGCTGGTACATCGCCTGGCCTTCGCCGGGATAGATCTGCGAAGCGTGCGTGAAGTGGCGGTCGGCGTCGGCGTACTGCTTCTGCGCCAGCAGGCACTTGCCCATCAGCACATTGCCGCAGTAGTCGTCCGGCGCCGCCTTCAGTGCCGTGGAGAAGCGCGACTCGGCCTCTTCCAGCGACTTTTTCGACATCAGCGTCTCGCCTTCCTGCTCGGCCTTGATCGCCGGGGCGATGCGGCGCAGCGACGCGGTGTTGTCCATGTAACGCTCACGCTGCAGCTTCTTGCTGCGCGACGAGCCGTAGGTGTCGTTGGCTTCGCGCTCGGCCGTGTCGTAGCGTTCGTCCGACATCGGGTGCGACGCGAACATGGTCTGCAGCAGGCCCGGCTTTTCCTTGTGCTGGCTGCGCAGCATGTCCATCAGGTTCACCATGCCGTCCGGGTTGTAGCCGGCGCGCGTCATGTATTCCATGCCCAGTGCGTCGGCCTGGCGCTCGTTGTCGCGCGAGTAGCTCGACAGCAGTGCGCTGGAGCCGATCTGGGTCGCGATGCCGGCCAGCGGTGCGGCGCCCTGGTAGTCGGACATCGCTACCGCGACATTGACCGCCATCGCACCGGCCTGGGCCACCATCGTGCGGCCGGCCTGCTTGGCGCTGTGGCGCGCGTTCACGTGCCCGGATTCGTGGCCGAACAGTGCCGCCAGCTCGTCCTCGCTCTTGAGGTCGAGCAGGATGCCGCGCGTGCACGCCATGCTGCCGCCGGGAAAGGTGTAGGCGTTGATGTAGTTGGCGTTCACGACACGGGCGTTGTACGGCACTTCAGGCCGGTGGCTGTTCCGGCCCAGCGACAGCTCGAGGTCGTTGATATAGCGGTTCAGCGCGTCGTCCTGCACTGCGCCGAAGTCGGCCGAGAACTGCTGCGGCGCGTGCTTGCGGTCGACGTTCAGTTCCTCCGCTTCGGACATGCCCACCAGCACCTGTTCTCCGGTGATCGGGTCGGACGCACAGCCGTACAGTTGCGGCAACGTCACGGCTGCACCGGCGATGCCGGACAGCCACAGGAAGTCGCGGCGGGTCATTTCGCGGCGGAAAAATCGATCGTGTGACATGGTGGTTTCCTCTGCTTCCTTGCTCTGTTCATTCGGTGCTGCCGACAACGCGGCAGCCGGTCCGCGTGCCGACAGGATCTGCCAGTGCCCGTGTCGACTCTCAGCGGCTGCCGTCGGCGGCTTCCGCGTGTTCCACCATCAGTTGCACCCGGCGCACGCCCTGATATTCATTGATGTCCAGCCGGTAGGCGGCGGTCACCCGGGCCGGCAGCGGTTCGGCGCGATTGAACCAGATCGCGTCGAAGGCGGTGCCGTCCTTGACCAGCGCGAGCTTCAGGTGCTTGTCCTTGAGCAGGCGCTGGTTGCGCACTTCGAAACAGTCCGAGAACACCGGCTGCGGAAAGCCCTGACCCCAGGTTTCAGCCTCCATCAGTGCCGCCGCATTCAGGTTCATCAGCGACGCTTCGAGTGCGCCGTCGGTTTCTATGGTGCGGGTCAGTGCCGAAGGTTCCACCATTTCCGTCACCGCCTGCTCGAACTGCGTGCGGAAACGTTCCAGATCGTCCTCGCGCACGGTCAGGCCGGCCGCCATCGCATGGCCGCCGAAGCGGATCAGCAGGCCGGGTTCGCGCTTGGATACCAGATCGAGCGCATCGCGCAGGTGCAGCCCGGGGATGGAGCGTCCGGACCCCTTCAGCTCGCCTTCGGCACCGCGCGCGAAGGCGATGGTCGGCCGGTGCGCCCGTTCCTTGATGCGCGAGGCGACGATGCCGATCACGCCCTGGTGCCAGTCCGGGTGGAACAGTGCCAGCGACTTCGATTCGCCGACGTCGATGCCGGCCAGCTGCGCTTCGGCTTCTTCCTGCATGCCCTGTTCGATTTCGCGCCGTTCGCGGTTCATCGTGTCGAGCTGCTGCGCCAGGCTCATGGCGCGCGCGAAATCGTCGGTGATCAGGCATTCGATGCCGAGCGACATGTCGGACAGCCGGCCGGCCGCATTCAGCCGCGGGCCGAGCGCGAAGCCCAGGTCGAAGGCGTTGGCGCGTTCCGGCTCGCGTGCGGCGGCGGCAAACAGCGCGCGCAGCCCCGGCACCATGCGGTCGGCGCGGATGCGCTGCATGCCCTGGGTCACCAGCACGCGGTTGTTGTGATCGAGCTTCACCACGTCGGCCACGGTGCCCAGCGCCACCAGATCGAGCAGATTGCCCAGGTTCGGTTCGTCCTTGCCGGCGAAGGCACCGCGACTGCGCAGTTCGGCGCGCAGCGCCAGCATCACGTAGAACATGACGCCGCAGCCAGCGATCGCCTTGCTCGGAAAGGTGCAGCCCGGCTGGTTCGGATTGACGATGACGTCGGCCGCCGGCAGTTCGTCGCCCGGCAGGTGGTGGTCGGTCACCAGCACCGAAATGCCCAGTTCGTTGGCGCGCGCCACGCCGTCGACGCTGGCGATGCCATTGTCGACCGTGATGATGATGTCGGGCTCGGCGTGTGCCGCGAGGTCGACGATTTCCGGCGTCAGGCCGTAGCCGTACTCGAAGCGGTTGGGCACCAGATAGCTGACCTGGGCACCCATGGCGCGCAGCGCGCGGATGCCGACCGCGCAGGCGGTCGCGCCGTCGCAGTCATAGTCGGCCACGATGAGCAGGCGCGCATCGGCCTCGATGGCATCGGCCAGCATCACCGCCGCGTCGTGCGCGCCGCTCAGCGTTTCCGGCGCCAGCAGCGCCTTCAGCGAATAGTCGATCTGGCTTCGGTCCTGCACGCCGCGTGCCGCGTAAAGTCTCGCCAGCAGCGGATGGATGCCCTGCTGGGTCAGCATTTCGCAGCTGCGCAGCGGTATCGGGCGCTTCAGTATTCGGGTCATCGTTACAAGGCAGGCAAGCGGTCAGGGGCGGCAGGCGGCGAGCGGCACCGGGCGCCGCCACAATTTCATCAGGTCACGGCGGCGCACGGTCACGTCCAGCCGCGCGTCGTCGCCGGTCAGCGTCAGCCGGACCGACTGCACCTCGCCGCGCTGCAGGGCTTCCAGCGCCGGCGCGATCCACTGCGTCTCGATCGCCTCGACTGCCTGTGTCCAGCGCTCGCCGTCGAGGTAGAGCGAAGCCGGCAGCGCCGCGTCGAGCACGACCAGATTGCCCGGCAGCAGCGCCACGTCGTGGTGGGCCGGCAGGGGTGCGGCGCGTACGCCGGCGGCGACCGCCAGGCCGTGCGCCAGCGCGCTGTCGGCCCACAGCTGGATGCAGCCGGCCCGCGTCGTCACCGGCAGTGCGCCGGCGCCCCAGAACCACAGGCTGTTGATCGGTGGCCGTCCCGCTTCTTCGCGTGCCGCATTGACCGGATGGCTGTGGAACAGCATCTGGGTTTCGTTCATCCACTGACGCAGCTTGGTGCCGTCGCGACCGGCCGGCATGCGGCTGTCTATCTTGCGGCCGAGCGCGCCGCCCGGCGGTGTGGTGTCCGCTTCCAGCGTGTCGTGCAGCGCCAGATGACCGTGGCCGCCTGCGCCCAGATAGAGCCAGCCGACATTGGCGAAATGGGCGTTCCACGACGCGGCGAGCGCGGCAGCCTCCTCGGCATCGGGGGCGACGTCCGGCGCGTCGGTCAGCAGCAGTGCGTCGCGCGCGAAGCGCAGGTGCACGGCGTCGGCTGCCAGCCAGTGCCGGGTGTTCACCGGTTCGCCGGAGCCGATGCGTCGCAGCGCGCCGAACGGCGCGCGCGCATCCAGCCCGAACAGGCCGGCCAGCACGTGTTCCGGCGGCTGGGCGGCCTGGAATTCTCGTGCGCCGCGGCCGATCAGCTGCGACAGGGCGGGTGTGCGAGGTGTCGGGACACGGCCCGCGTCGGGCCACAGCAGGCCCGGAAGAACGATATGCAGTGACATGATGCAAGTGTACCCGTACGCCGGTGACCGGACGGCGACATCGGTGCCGGCCGGGCGGCTGCACTGTAACGAAATCCGTGGGCCGGACGCGTTCCGCCGGTGATCCCGGTACCATGCCGTCCCCATGAACTACGAAATCCTGCTCGGCCTGCGCTATGTGCGGGCCAAACGGCGCAACGGCTTCATTTCCTTCATTTCGCTGATCTCCACGCTCGGGCTGGCGCTGGGCGTGGCGGCGCTGATCACGGTGCTGTCGGTGATGAACGGCTTCCAGCGCGAGCTGCGTACCCGCATCCTCGGCGTGGCCTCGCACGTGCAGATCACCGGTTACGAGAACGAGCTGTCCGACTGGCAGCAGGTGGCCGACGCCGCGCTGAAGAACCGCGACGTGCGCGCGGCGGCCCCTTATGTCAGCGAACAGGCCATGCTGTCGTTCGACCAGACGGTGCGCGGTGCCATGGTGCGCGGCGTGCTGCCGGCGGCCGAGGACGGCGTGGCTGACTTCAGCCAGCACATGCGGGCCGGCCGGCTGGATGCGCTGCAGCCGGGCGCCTTCGGCATCGTGCTGGGCATCGAACTGGCGCGCGCGCTGCAGGTGCAGATGGGCGACAAGGTGACGCTGATTGCGCCGCAGGGTCTGGTGACGCCGGCCGCGGTGCTGCCAAGGCTGAAGCAGGTCACTGTGGTCGGCATTTTCGAGGCCGGGCACTACGAGTACGACGCCAGCCTGGCGCTGATCCACATGCAGGACGCACAGGTGCTGTACCGCATGGACGACCGCGTGTCCGGCGTGCGGCTCAAGCTGGGCGACCTGTTCGACGCGCCACGCGTGGCGCACGAGTTGTACGCGCAGATCGGTAACGGTCAGATCGCCGGCGGGCAGAACCTGCTGGTCGGCGACTGGACGCGCCAGCACGCCAATTTCTTCCGTGCCATCGCGATCGAGAAGAACATGATGTTCATCATCCTGCTGCTGATCGTCGCGGTCGCCGCGTTCAACATCGTGTCGATGCTGATCATGGTGGTGACCGACAAGCAGGCCGACATCGCCATCCTGCGCACGCTGGGGGCGAGCCCGGCCAGCATGATGGCGGTGTTCGTCGTGCAGGGCGCGGTCATCGGCGGAGCCGGGCTGCTGCTCGGCGTGGTCGGCGGCATCGCGCTGGCGGCCAATCTGGGTACCGTGGTGCCGCTGATCGAAAAGATCGCCGGCGTGTCGCTGTGGTCGCCCGAGGTTTACTTCATCCCCGAGCTGCCGTCGGAAATCCTGCTGTCCGACGTGGTTGCGGTCACCGTGATCGGCGGTCTGCTGACGCTGGCCGCGACGCTGTACCCGAGCTGGCGCGCTTCGCGCGTGCAGCCGGCGGAGGCGCTGCGCTATGAGTGATGCCGTGCTGAAGTGCCAGGGGCTGGCGAAAACCTTCCATCAGGGCAAGGTCGAGGTACCGGTGCTGGCCGGCGTCGACCTCGAGGTGATGCGCGGCGAGCGTGTGGCCATCGTCGGCGCCAGCGGCTCCGGCAAGAGCACGCTGCTGCACCTGCTGGGCGGGCTGGACACGCCGACCGCCGGGGCCGTGTCGCTGCTCGGTCAGCAGTATTCCTCGCTGGGCGAGGCGGCGCGCGGTGCGCTGCGCAACCGTTCGCTCGGCTTCGTCTATCAGTTCCACCACCTGCTGGCCGAGTTTTCGGCGCTCGACAACGTCGCCATGCCGTTGCTGATCCGTCGCCAGTCGCAGGCGCAGGCGCGCGAGGCCGCCGCCGCGATGCTGGCCGAAGTCGGGCTGGCGCATCGCGTGCAGCATCAGCCCGGCGAACTGTCCGGCGGCGAGCGCCAGCGCGTGGCGGTGGCGCGTGCGCTGGTGACCCAACCGGCCTGCGTGCTGGCCGACGAACCGACCGGCAATCTGGACAGCAAGACCGCCGAAGGCGTGTTCGACCTGATGCTGACACTGAGCCGCACGCGCGGCACCAGCTTCGTCATCGTCACCCATGACGAACGCCTGGCGATGCGCACCGACCGCATCGTGCGCCTGGTGGACGGCCGGCTGCTGTAGGAGCGAGCACCGCTCGCGATCCCCCTGCGCCGATCCGCGTTTGTCGCCGACCCACGTCCGCATCGCGACCATGGGTCGCTCTTACGAAAACCGCGGCACCTGCATAGCCGCCGAACCAGAGCTTGTAGGAGCGAGCCATTCTCGCGATCCCCCACGTCAATTCCTTGCCCATCGCTGACCCACGTCCGCATCGCGACCATGGGTCGCTCCTACGAAAACCGCGGCACCTGCAAAAAGCCGCCGAACCAGCGCTTGTAGGAGCGAGCCATTCTCGCGATCCCCCACGTCAATTCCTTGCCCATCGCTGACCCACGTCCGCATCGTGACCATGGGTCACTCCTGCGAAAACCGCGGCACCTGCATGGCCGCCGAACCAGCCCTTGTAGGAGCGAGCCATGCTCGCGATCCCCCACGACAAATCCTCGCCCATCGCGGATTCACGTCCGCATCGTGACCATGGGTCACTCCTGCGAAAACCGCGGCACCTGCATGGCCGCCGAACCAGCCCTTGTAGGAGCGAGCCATGCTCGCGATCCCCCACGACAAATCCTCGCCCATCTCCGATCCGCACCCGATCGCGACCATGGGTCGCTCCTACGAAAACCGGGGCGCCGCTGCTAGCGCGTGCAGCGCGTCGCGGGTGGCGTCATCGGTGGTGACCGCTTCGATGCGCGACTGCAGCGCGTCGGCGAATGCGGCTGACGCGAGTCCGGTGCGCAGGGTGGCGAGTTGCATCAGCAGTTCGTCTATCAGGCGGAATTCGTGTTCCGGCAGTTCGGCCCTCTCGGTGGCCGACGCGATGCGGGCACGAGCGTCGATGTCGCCGCCGAAGTGTACGTAGAGCTCGAGCTTGCGCGTATCCAGCATCGGCATGTCGTCCTCGCGGTGTGGCGGTATTCAGTGTCTGGCCGCCCGGCTGCGCCAGCTGCGCACCAGATGCCAGCGCCAGGCGCCGAGTACCGTCACGTAGCCGATTGCGGCCAGCGTCAGCGCAAGCAGTGGCAGGCCGACCAGCAGCGGCTCGCCGAGTGCGACGAACCAGTCGGTCAGCGCCGATATCCAGTCGCCAAACCCGGCGTCTTCCGGGATGCGCGGCGGCCGGAAGGTGGCGCCCGGCACCATCGTCATGCCCAGCAGCGGCATGACCGCGCGGCCGTAGGCCCACGCGACCGCATACAGCGGCACGATGGTCAGCGGGTTGCTGTAGAAGGTCACCACCATCGCCAGCGGCAGATTCACGCGCAGCAGCACCGCGAGCAGTGCCGCCCCAAGCATCTGCAGCGGACCGGGTATCAGCCCGGCGAACAGTCCCACCGCGACGCCGCCGGCGCAGCTGTGCCGGTTCAGGTGCCACAGGCGCGGATGTCCGAGCGAGCTCGCAAACGGTGCCAGCCAGCGGTTGCGACGCAGGCTTTCGGTGTCCGGCAGATATTTGCGGATCAGTTTCTTCATGTGGGACGGATGAGGGCCGGCAGACGGCGTGATCGCGCGGGGTTTCCCGCAGCCTACCGGCAAACAAAAATCCCTGCCGCGTCGTTTCCCTTGACCGGGGCAGGCCACTACACGCTCAGTAAACACTAAACTGGTGCGATTCGATGCGCCTGCGGCGGATGGGTTCCGCCGGATATCGCTGCATGCATACCGCCCGCTACGGACCTTGCCATGACGCCAGAATTGCAGTCCGCCGTGAGTAACAGCCACATCGGCAGTTTCCGTGCCGTGTTCGACGTGGCCAACCGCGCAGACATCGAGCGCATCGGTGATGTGGTGGCGCCGGCGGCAGATGAACTGGCGGAAATCTTCTATCAGCTCATGCTGGCCGACGGCAACGACGCGGCGCGCTTCCTCGACCATGACCAAGTGCACAGCCGGCTCGGTGCCGCGCTGGCGCGCTGGCTGCGCGACCTGTTTTCGTGGCGCGACGGCGCCGGGGACATCGAGCGGCTGGTCGCCACGCAATTGCATGTCGGCTCGATCCACGCGCGCATCGATCTGCCGCTGCATCTGCTGAATCACGGCTTCAGCGTGCTCAAGGAAACCATCGGAGAACGCATCGCGGCGGCGCTGGGTGAGGATGCGCCGGGACTTTTCCGCGTGCTGTCGCTGATGCACGGCATGGTCGACCTGGCCAGCGCAGCAATGGACGAAAGTTATCTGCATGACTTGATGAATGGGGCGCGTCAGGTTCAGGTGCGGCAGAACCAGCTGATCGGTCAGGACATGGTGGTCCGGCTGGAACGGCTGCGCGCCAGCCTGTTCGACTGGCAGCGGCGCGTGGTGACGCTGCTCTATCGCGCAGATCTGCCGGTGTCCGCACAGATCCCCAGCGCTGCTCTTTCCGATTTCGGCCTGTGGATCACGCACAAAGCCGGGCTGTTCTTTGCCGGCATGCCCGAGGTGAATGAACTGGAACGCTTTGTCGTTCAGCTCGATGAACTGCCACGCCGTCTGTGCGAACTGCGCCGGCAGGAACGATCACCCTCGACCTTGGATCGGGGCATGGAGGAACTGGATGCGCTGGTCACGCGCGTGTCCTGGCTGCTGTCCTGTCTGATCGAGCGTCATACCGAGGGCGAGGCAGCGCGCGACACGCTGACCCATCTGTTCAACCGGCGTTTCCTGGACACCATCCTGCAGCGCGAAATCCGGTACTGTGCGCTCAGCCAGTCGAAGTTTGCGGTGCTGCTGGTCGACCTTGACCACTTCAAGCGGATCAACGACACCTACGGCCATCCGGCCGGAGACAAGGTGCTGCTGCAGACGGCCGAACTGCTGCAGTCGAACATACGTGCCGGCGATTTCCTGTTCCGTTATGGCGGCGAGGAGTTTCTGGTCGTCATGACCGATGTCACGGCGGAGCAGGCAGCGAGGGCGGCGGCCAGTCTGGTGCGCTCGTGCGAGGCGAGGGTGTTCGAAATCGGTCAGGACGAGACGGTTCCGGTCACGCTCAGCATCGGCGTCGCACTGTATGACGGACATCCCGACTACGCGCAGCTGCTCGCCCGCGCCGACTGTGCGCTTTACGCAGCCAAGGCGGGTGGCCGCAACCGGTATGCGACGGCGGGCCAGGGTGGCTGAAGTCGCGGATTTTAAATGACGTTTGAATGGATCGGCGATAATGCCGACCCATGTCCATTCCGGTATCGCTGGCACTGGTCGCCGCCATGTTCCTGGTCGCGCGGCTGGCCGAACTTCCGTCCTGGCCGCTGCTCGCCTGCGCCGCGCTGTGCGCGGCCGTCTGCGGCCTGTTCGCGTGCCGGTTTCGGCCGGGCCTGTTCTGGCGCTGTCTCGCCGCTTTCCTGTCGGCCTTCGTGTGGGCCGCTGCATCGGGCCACCTGAAGCTTGAACAGAGGCTCGCGCCGGAACTTGAGGGACGTGACATCGACATCACCGGCGTGATCGCCAGCCTGCCGGGGCGCGTCGAGCGCGGTCTGCGCTTCGATTTCGATGTCGAACAGGCGCCACCCGGCGTGCCGCGGCATATCGCGCTGACCTGGTACGACGGGCGGCGCGTCGAGCACGAGGTGGTCGAACAGCATGTGCGGCCGGCGTTGCATGCCGGCAGCCGGTGGCATCTGCGCGTGCGCCTGAAGCGGCCGCACGGCAATATGAATCCGCATGGCTTCGATTACGAGGCCTGGCTGTTTGAGCGCGGCATCGGTGCGACCGGTTCGGTGCGTGCCAGTGGCGACGGCGCGTCGGCGCAATACCTGATTGATGACCGGGTGTGGCGGCCGGCCTGTCTGATCGAGTCGGCGCGCGAGGCGGTGCGCCAGCGTTTCGAGCGGGTGCTCGGCGCGCCCGACGATCCGGATGCCCGCCATCCGTGGGGCGGCGTGCTGGTGGCACTCGCGATCGGCGACCAGCGGGCCATTCCGCCAGCGCAGTGGGACATGTTCGCGCGTGCCGGCATCACCCACCTGGTATCCATTTCCGGCCTGCACGTGACCATGGTCGCCGCCCTGGTCGGCATGCTGGCGGCTGCGCTGTGGCGGCGCGTGCCGGCGCTGGCGCTGCGTGTGCCGGCGCAGCGCGCGGCGGTCGTCGCCGGACTGCTGGCTGCCACCGCCTACTGTGCGCTGGCCGGTTTCGGCATTCCGGCGCAGCGCACGCTGATCATGCTGGCGGTCGCCGGCGCAGCCATGCTGGCCGGGCGCTTCTCGTCGCCGGCCAATGCGCTGGCTCTCGCGGTCTGCGTCGTGCTGCTGCTGCACCCGATGGCGGTCACCAACGCCGGCTTCTGGCTGTCCTTCGGCGCGGTCGCACTGCTGTTCTACGCCGCAGCCGGCGACATCGGTGCGACGCCGGCACCGGTCCGCTGGCTGCGCGCCCAGGCCGCCATCACGCTCGGCCTGGCACCGCTGACCCTGGCCATCTTCCAGCAGGTGTCGCTGGTGGCGCCGCTGGCGAATCTGGTCGCCATTCCGTTGGTCAGTGCGGTGGTGACGCCGCTGGCCCTGCTCGCGATCCTCCTGCCGGTCGATGCGTTGCTGCTGCTCGCGCATGCGTTGACCGGCTGGCTCATGACGCTGGTGGCCTGGCTGACCGCGCCGGACTGGGCGCTCTGGCACGGTGCGGCGCCGCCGGCGTGGTCGGTGGCGGTGGCGCTGCTCGGTACCGCGACACTGCTGGCACCGGCCGGCTGGCCCGGACGCGCGCTGGCGCTGCCCTTGCTGCTGCCGGTCTTCCTGTTCCAGCCGGAGCGCCCGGCGGTGGGTGACATGAAGGTCGTGGTGCTGGACGTCGGTCAGGGGCTGGCGGTGCATGTGCAGACCGCGACGCGCGACCTGCTGTTCGACACCGGTCCGCGCTACGGCATGGAAGCCGACGCCGGCGAGCGGCTGGTGCTGCCCTATCTGCGTGCTGCGGGTGTTGCCCGGCTCGACACGCTGGTGGTCAGCCATGCCGACACCGATCATTCCGGCGGTGTGGCGTCGCTGCTCGCCGGCATGCCTGTCTCCGCGGTCATGTCGTCGGTGCCGGCGCGCGATGCATTGCGGCTGGCGCGCCCGGATACGCGGGACTGTGTCGCCGGCGAGCGCTGGTCGGCCGACGGCGTCAGCTTCGACATGCTGCATCCGCCGCCCGGTGCGCGCGAACGTGGCGCCCGCAGCAGCAATGCGCTGTCCTGCGTGCTGCGGGTCAGCAGTGCGCACGGTGCGGCGCTGATCACCGGTGACCTGCTGGCCGACGGCGAACTCGCACTGGTGGCGGCAGGTGCACCGCTGGCGGCGGAGCTGCTGGTCGCGCCGCATCACGGCAGCCGCACCTCGTCGACCGAAGCCTTCATCGCCGCCGTCGGCGCCAAGGATGTGGTGCATGCGGTCGGTTACCGCAACCGCTTCAATCACCCGAACCCGGTGATTCAGGCGCGCTACGCGGCGCAGGGTACGCGGCAGTTGCGCAGCGACCGCGACGGCGCAGTCGCCTGCGACTTCCGCGCGGCCGGCATCGAATGCGCGCTCAGCCGCGAAGCGGATGCCCGCTACTGGCACAATCGCGTTCCGGTCCAGTGACGTGGACGGTCATGGGCGTGTTCGACAGGATTTCCGCGTGGTTCGGCCATGCGGCACCCCGAAAGACCTGCACCACTGGTCAATGCCGAGTGGGGTGATCCCGACCAGCTGCGCGTGCTGGTGTGTGTGCTCGGCATGCCATCCTGCCGGCGCAGCGGGGACGTGTTCGCGCGTACCAATTTCACCCGCCTGATATCGAACAGCTACGTATGAAAACCGAGCTTCGGCAGGTGATCAGTACTGGTCATTGATTGACGCTTACATTTCCCGGTCACCAGGAAATGTGTCATGGAGTTGTTCCTTTTCGGACTTCATCAGCGCAACGATGGATTCCGCTTCATCCCAGTTGACGTTGCCCGTTCTGAAAGCTGTCTCTGCATGCTGTGCAATTGATGCCAGCTTCACGGCAAAGACGCTTGATGCCCCGCCTTTGACTTCCTGGGCGATCTTCATCAATTGATTCTGGTCTCTCTGGTTGAAGGCGTCATCCAGTCGTGTTGGAATGTCTGCCAGTGATTTCATGAAAACATTCAAAAGTTCCCTGACTATCGTTTCATCATGATCAACATACTCGTTCAGTTTTTCCAGGTCTAAATGAGGCTCCTGATCAATCTCCGGAGACGGATTCTTGATCAAGTCTGAATTGGCTGACGAAGGTTCCTGTGCAATAAGACGACTTTCCGGCATCCAGTCCTTGATGGCGCGTGCCAATAGTTCCGGGTCAAGCGGTTTGGTCAGAAACTCATCCATGCCTGCATCCATGCATGCCTGGCGATCTTCTGGCCTCGCGTTGGCGGTAACTGCAAAGATCGGGGTTCTCGATGCCTGGTTGGCCTGTTCGTACTCTCTGATCAGTCTTGTCGCCTCCGTTCCACCCATTGTGGGCATTTGCATGTCCATCAGGACGAAATCCCACTTTGAGTTTGAAAACAAGTCTACTGCCAATGCACCGTTTTCAGCGACACATGCCTCATGCCCCCATTTTTCGAGCAACGAAACAATCAGTAATTGATTGACCAGATTGTCTTCCGCAACGAGGATCCGCAGCTTTTTGTTTTCTGCGTCAGCGCTTTCAGACTCAGAAGAAGAGGGCGGAAACTGCTCAGACTGGTGGCCCTCAATCTGCTCTGCGGCATCTTGTTCACAACGGTCCAGGGGAACTGTGAAGTGGAATGTGCTGCCCTTTCCAACTTCACTTTCGACCCATATCTTTCCTCCCATCAAATTGACGAGCCCATCACAGATTGTCAGACCCAGGCCCGTGCCACCAAATTTTCGCGTGGTTGAGGTATCCGCCTGTGAGAATGACTCGAATATCAACGCCTGCTGTTCAGGTGAGATTCCGATGCCCGTGTCTCTGACAGAGACATGAGCGTCGTACTGGTCTGCATCCGTGCCCGACAGATTCAACCTCACTTCCAATTCACCCTTTGACGTGAACTTGATCGCGTTGTCGCACAAGTTGATCAGTACCTGCCGGATTCGCCCCGGGTCACCCCTCACCAGGCTCGGCAGGTCTGCAGGAATGTCACGGATTAACCCCAGTCTTTTCTGGGTGGCCCTCACTTCGATGCTCCGGAGCACGTCTTCGAACAATGATGAAATGTCGAAATCGATGCGCTCGACCTCCATTTTTCCGGATTCAATCTTGGAGAAATCGAGAATGTCGTTAAGAATGGTCAGCAGCGATTTTGCGGAGCTTCTTACCGTTTCGAGATACAGCCGTTGTGTTTCATCAAGATCGGTGTCCAGAGCAAGATCAGTCATCCCGATGACGCCATTCATCGGTGTGCGTATCTCGTGACTCATGTTTGCCAGGAATTGCGACTTGGCACGATTTGCATTTTCAGCGGCCTTTTCTGCGCGCTCACGCTGTTCCAGCGCTACATTCAACTCGGCAACACGCTGCTCCAGGCTACGGTTGGCTTCTTCGACCTGACTGCGGGCTGTGTGCAGGCCCTCGCGAGCCCCATCCAGTCCAACTGCCGCGTTGGCAATTTCCGCTTCCAGCAGATTGAAACTGGCCGCCATCTCACCTAATTCGTCACGGCTATTGATATGGACTGTTCCGCGATCCAGGCGCGCATGGGCATCTTCCAGTCGGCCGGCGCCCAGGGCCTGCATGGCTCTGGAGAAATCCGCGACGGTTCCTTGTGCCAGTCGCCTGGCGGCACCGGCCACTTCGACGGCCGAGTGCGCGATCATCCCCGGCAGAATCAAGCCAACCACGACCGTGAGCATGGCAACCGCGACAAATATGTCCTCCAGCACGGTGAGCAGGGCACTGCTGGTCTGGGGGAGATTGTTGACGGCCATGTAGTAGCCGGCACCGTCCAGCAGCAGCACCACCAGCATGGCACCGGTCAGCTTGACATGCAGGGTGCGGAAACTGAGTGGCTGGCCAGCGCGATGCTTGTCAGCCAGCAGTCGCCAGACGTACAGAACTGAACCGGAGTAGGCGAATATCAAGCCGACAATGACCGTCGTCAGGCCAAACTGCTGGAAACCGAGCAAGGCCGTCATTGCCCATACGCCAGCGGCGATCAGACCGAGCGTAATCGCGCCACGCGGGGCACGATAAAGCCTCGGCGCCTCCGGTGCATCGCGGCGCAACAGCCACACCGCAACAGACGGCAGGACCAGGCCACCGAACACATAGGTGAAGTTGGTGGCAGCGATCAGCCAGACCGGGTCACCCAGGATGAGGAAAAAAAGCGCGAAGCCTGCCGTGAACAGGGTGGCAAACCACGGGACATCCGAAAATTTCATGCGGCTTGAGAAAATTCGCGGAATCAGGCCATCGTCAGCGATCTGTGAAAGCGTTCTTGGCGCACCGCAGAGTGGCTGCAAACTGCATAGAAAAAGATTGGCCAGCATGAACCACACGGCGGCTGCTTTGGATGCGCTACCGAACAGCGGAGCGAAAGTGGGCCCAAGCACTTGCGCCAGATCTTTGCTCAAGGCTTCCGGCCCCAACGTGCCCAGCCAGATGAGCGGCAAGGGAATGAAGAAAACGCATGCCAAACCAGCACTTACCCACATGGTGCGTGGCAAGCTCTTTTCGGGATTCTTCATCTCGCCGACATGGCACGCCGCAGTCTCAAACGCGGGCGCAACAAATCCGATCAGGAACAACCCGGCCATGATGCTGGTCATGTCGCCGAACCATCCGTCAAACGGCGTGGTCAGGTGCAAGTTTGTCGCCTGATGCCAGTCGACAGTGCCTGCCAGGACAGGACCCAGGCCCGACGCAAACGCCAGCAGCGCGGCAACGGAAGCCAGGGGCATGGCGAGCCTTGCGGCCCATTTCACCCCGATCAGGTTAATCACGGTGAATAACACCACGAGGCCCATCGCCGTCGGCATCACGGGCAGATCTGGCAGGTACCAGTCGTGTATCGCGGTTGCAGCGAGAAGAGAGCACAATCCGGAAGTCGGTACCCAGCCCCACCAGTAGCAAATGCCGGCCAGATTGGCCAATACCGGGTTGTAGGGGCGGTAGGCTTCAGCGCAAGAAGCAGCGATGCCCCCTACGCGATTGGGGTACATCAGAAGCAGTTCGATCCAGCCCGGAACAGCGGCGCAGCCCAATACAACGCCAAGCATCAACAACAGGATAGCTGCGCTACCCTGACCGGAGATGTCACCCTGGCCGACAAACAGGGCGGCGAGGATAAAGACACTCTGATTGCTGCCACCCATCGCCAGTGAGGATGTGCCGAACCAACCGAGAGTTCTCGGGTGCGGCAAGAACGTCTGACTCCCCTTTCTGTCCTGACCTTTTTTCTCGGGGCGCAAACTTGTCATAGCAATATGTTCTGTAATGGGAAGTTGGAAAGTTGCGTCGTGCATCGGCCTTTGTCGCCGCGGGTTTTCTGGACGTTCCCGAGCCTCTGAAGGTATTGCCTTTCAAACTCTACCCGCGAGAGTTCGCTGCTGGAACCACGCCGATGCTTCACGTTGCATAGCATCTGAATCCGCGAATCGCCCCGGAAGTCGTGGAGGCTGTTTGGTGTGGGTCAGGCAGTCATGGTTTGCCTGGAAAGCGGCCGACGATAGTGTGCCTCGGCTTCGACCAGCGGAATGTGGCCGATGGTGTATCGGTTCGGTTTCTTACAGGCCGTTGGCGGCTGACGAGGAAGCCGCAATGCCCTGCAGATCGGCGCGATCACGAAGCGCTGATCATGCGTTGCGACTGCGATGGTGCGGTCGCCTGCGACTTCCGCGGCCGGCATCGAATGTGCGCTCAGCCGCGAAGCGGATGCCCGCTACTGGCACAATCACGTTCCGGTTCAGTGAAAAGGACGGTCATGGGCGTGTTCGACAGGATTTCCGCGTGGTTCGGCCATGCGCCGGCGGCACCGGCCTCTGCTGTTGCCCAGCCGCGCCTGAAGCGCGTGCAGTGTGCCAATCCGAAGGGCCTGCACCACATGGCCTATGCCGAGTGGGGCGACCCGGACAATCCGCGCGTGCTGGTCTGCGTGCATGGCCTGACGCGCATCGGCCGCGATTTCGACTTCCTTGCGCAGCGCCTGTGCGGACAGTACCGCGTCGTCTGTCCGGACGTGGTTGGCCGCGGGCGCAGCGACTGGCTGCCGGACGCGGCCGGCTACGGCGTGCCGCAGTACGTCGGCGACATGGTGACGCTGATCGCGCGCCTCGGTGTCGATCAGGTGGACTGGTTCGGTACCTCGATGGGCGGGCTGATCGGCATGGCGCTGGCCGCGCTGCCCGGAACGCCAATCCGGCGCATGGTGCTGAACGACGTCGGTCCGGTCGTCACCAACGCCAGCCTGCGCCGCATCGCCGACTATGTCGGCAAGGCGCCGAAATTCGCTGATCTGGATCAGGCCGGGCAGTACATACGCCAGGTCAGCGCGCCCTTCGGTCCGCTGACCGATGAGCAGTGGCGTCATCTGACGGTGCATGTCACGCGGCCGCTGACCGGCGGCGGCTTCGAGATGGGCTACGACCCGGACATCGCAAAGCCGATGCAGGCGATGCTGTTCCTCGGCGACATCGAGCTGTGGAACCTGTACGACGCGATCCGCTGCCCGACGCTGTGCGTACGCGGCGCCGAATCTGATCTGCTGACTGCTGATACCCTCGCGCAGATGGCGGTGCGCGGCCCGCGTGCGCGCACGCTCGAAATTGCCGGCGTCGGACACGCGCCGATGTTCATGGACATCGCGCAGACGGCGCCGGTCGAACAATTCCTGACGGAAGATTTTGTGCAATGAACCCGGAACATGTCATCGCAGCTACCCGGCTGTGGCTGGAAAAGGCGGTCATCGGACTGAACCTGTGCCCGTTCGCCAAGGCGGTCTATGTGAAGGAGCAGGTGCGCTACGTGGTCAGCGAAGCCAAGCATTTCGACGGCTTCCTGCAGGACATCGACGACGAGATCGAATTCCTCGCCGCGGCCGATCCGGAGCAGGTGGACACCACGCTGATCATGCATGCCGGCCTGTTCGAGGACTTCCTCGACTTCAACGACTTCCTCGACCTGGTCGACCACGCGGTCACCGAGCTCGGCCATGAAGGCGTGATCCAGGTCGCCGCCTTTCACCCGCAGTGGCAGTTCGCCGATACCGAACCGGACGACATCGGCAACTACACCAATCGCGCGCCGTTTCCGACCATCCATCTGCTGCGCGAGGCGAGCGTCACGCGTGCGGTGGATGCGTTTCCGGAAGCGGAAAGCATCTACGAACGCAATATCGAAACGCTGCACAAGCTCGGCATCGCCGGCTGGCGTGCGCTGGGTCTGCCGGATGGCCGCCGCTGCGGCGAATCCGGCCGCGAGTGACGTCGCCAGGCCGAACGCTTGCTAGTCGAATTCCGAGAACGACGCCAGCCTGGCGCTGAGTTCGGCCCAGTTCTGCGTGAATCGGTGCGTTCCGGCCGGGCCGGGGATGTCGACCGTGAACTCGGTCTGGTCGCTGCTGAGCAGGCCGGTGCCGTGCATCGGCGGACCGGACGGGTCGGCCGGATCGCGCACGACTACCTTCATCGGCCGGCCGGGCGTGGCCGATTCGAGGCGCAGGCGGTTCGAATGGTTGGTGAGATCGACGACGTACTCGGGCAAGTGTGTTTCGCTCATGGTTCAGCCTCCCGTATCGAGCAGCCAATCTAGCACTTCTGCGGCACGTGCGGGCCGTCCGGAGCCGCTGCCAGGCGACCCGAAGCATGACCATTCAGCCACCGTATCGCCGCACCGGCCCGTCATTTCGGTTTGCTGTCTTCCTCGGTCTGGCGCCGGTAGCTGTCGTAGGGCACGTCCGCTGCCTCCAGGCAGCGCCGTCTTTCCTCGAAGTCGACCATCCGGTCGCACTGGTTCCGCTGCCAGGCCTGACCGGTTTCGTAGGCCCGCTGCGCAGTGCAGCCCGAGAAGAACAGCGGCGCCAGCATGGCGAGCAGCGGCAGCACGCTGGAGCCGGTCAGGGAAGTCCATACGGAAAGGCGGGCGGCTGCAGTTTGGCGGTCGGGTACTGTTTTCATGTGCTGTCGGTCCGTGCTGGAAGCGGGCGGCGGGGGACGGGCGTGGCGTGTCGGTGCCGCGCAACGCACGCAGCATATGCAGGCGATCCCGGCCTGTCCATGCCGTTGCAGCCGGCACCGGCGTACATGCGATGATGCGGCGCTGCCCGGCGTGCGCCGTACTTCCGTTCTCATTCCGTATTCATGCTCGACATCCTCTACCGCGACGCCTTCATGGTCGCGATCAACAAGCCGCCCGGACTGCTGGTGCATCGCACCGCGCTTGACCGTCACGAGACGCAGTTTGCGGTGCAACTGCTGCGCGACCAGCTGGGACAGCGGGTGTGGCCGGTGCATCGCCTGGACCGCGGCACCTCCGGCGTGCTGGTGTTCGCACTCGATCCGGCATCGGCGCATGCGCTGGCAGAGCAGTTCGCGCAGCATGCGCCGAACAAGCACTATGTCGCGCTGGTGCGCGGCCATCCGGCGGCGGCGGGTGAAATCGACCATCCGCTGCGCCGGGTCGATGACGCCATCGATCCGCGCGCCGCACGCGAAGGTGCCGATCCGGTCGAGGCGCAGCCGGCGCAGACGCGCTACCGGCGGCTGGCTACCGTGGAACTGCCGGTGGCGGTGGACCGCTATCCGACCAGCCGCTACGCACTGGTCGAGGCGCGTCCGCTGACCGGACGCACGCACCAGATTCGCCGCCACATGAACCACATCGCGCATCCGGTCATCGGAGATTCGACCCACGGCAAGGGTGTTCACAACCGCTACTTCGCTTCGGCCTGGGGCGCGAACCGGCTGCTGCTCGCCTGTATACATATGCATATCCGGCATCCGGTAACCGGCGACGCCATCGTGCTGAACAGCGATCCGGGCGAGGACTTTCACCGGCTGGCCGGAGCCTTCGGCTGGGGGCCGCTTGAAGCCCTGCTGGCTGATGCCTGACCGACGCGGGGAGCGGCAGTCAGCCGCGTGACGGCAGGGTCTTTGAAATAGTCCGATCGGACTATCAAGCCCATATTTCATGTCATGGCAAGGACACGTTCGGACCGGACAATCCGGCCTGAATTTTTCCTTGCCAGCCATGAAAAAGACCCTCGCCCTCGGAGCGCTGCTCGCGCTCGTCCCCTCGTTCGCCAACGCCTGGTGGGATGCCGCGTGGACCGCACGCCGCACCGTCACGCTCGATACCGGCGCCACCGGCGTGACCATTGCCGCGCCGCAGTCCTCGGTGCCGGTCGCGATCCGCCTGCACAGCGGAAACTTCGATTTCACCGCGGCAAAGGAGGACGGTTCCGACCTGCGTTTCGTCGCCGGCGACGACAAGACCGTGCTCAAGCACCATATCGAGCGTTTCGACGCGCTGAACGAACTGGCGGTGGTGTGGGTGCAGGTGCCGCTGGTCACGCCCGGACAGGACAAGGCGCAGATCTACGCCTACTTCGGCAATGGTGCGGCGACGGATGCGCAGGACCGCCAGGGTACCTACGACAGCTCGACCGTCGGCATCTGGCACTTCAGCGAAGCGGCATTGCTGGCCGATTCGTTGGCCAGCGGCCTGGTCGGCACCGGTGCGGTGGCGGTGCAGAAGGCTGCGCTGCTGGGTGATGCGGCCATCTTCAGCGGCACTGGAATGCATGTCACCGCCGTGCCGAAACTGGCCACGACTGCCGGCGGCGCCTGGAGCGCGTCTGCCTGGATCGTGCCGTCCGCTCTGCCGCAGCAGGCGACGCTGTATGCCCAGGGCAGCCTGACGCTGAAGATCGAAGGCAGTGCGCTGGCACTCAGCGTGGGCGGCGTGCGCGTGGCCGGCGGCACGCTCAAGCCGGGTACCTGGCAGCATGTGGCGGCGACCGTAGGCGGCGGCAAGGCGACGATCTACGTCGATGGCCAGGCCGTCGGCAGTGGCGACGCGACGCTTGCCGCGCAGCAGGCCGATGTCGTGATCGGCGACGGCTACAGCGGAGAACTTGACGAAGTCCAGCTCTCCAGCACGGCGCGCAGTGCCGACTGGATGAAGCTCGCTGCTGCGGGTCAGGGTGCCGATTCCGGCTTCGTGACGGTGCGCGAGGAGGCAGCCGAGGCGGGCGGCGGCGGACACAACTACTTCGGCATCCTGCTCGACAACCTGACGACCGATGCCTGGGTGGTCATCATCATCCTCGCCGTGATGTTCGTCATCAGCGTCTGGGTGATGATCGCCAAGGCGCTGCTGGTCGGCCGCATCGACGGCGACAACCGCCGCTTTCTCGGCCGCTTCCGCACGGCAACGAGCGAATTCCTGACGCTGGACCAGGGCGCCGCGCATCCGAATTCGTCGCTGTTCCGGCTGTATGGCGCCGGCTTGCGTGAAATCCGCAAGCGTTTCGACATGCAGGGCGAGGCTGCCGGCCTGACCGGTGCGTCGATGGACGCGATCAAGGCATCGATCGACGCCGATCTGGTGCGCGAATCGCACAAGCTCAATTCGCAGATGGTGCTGCTGACCATCGCGATTTCCGGCGGCCCCTTCCTCGGCCTGCTCGGCACCGTGGTCGGCGTGATGATCACCTTCGCCGCCATCGCGGCGGCTGGCGACGTCAATGTGAATGCCATCGCACCGGGCATCGCTGCGGCGCTGCTGGCCACGGTGGCCGGTCTGGCGGTCGCGATCCCGGCGCTGTTCGGCTACAACTACCTCGCGTCGCGCATCAAGAACATCAGTGCCGACATGCAGATCTTCGTCGACGAGTTCGTGACCCGCGTCGCCGAAGTACACGGCCGCTGAGCGAAGCCGCCATGTCCGCAGACGTCAAGGGCGACAACCAGCCATACGACGAGATCAACGTCACGCCGATGCTCGACCTGGCCTACGTGCTGCTGGTCGTGTTCATCATCATGACGACGGCGTCGGTGCAGGGCATCAAGGTGGACGCGCCGCACACGCAGGCGACCGTCAGCCTGGCCAAGCCGAAGACCCGCGCCATCACCATCACCGCCGCCGGTGACGTGTTTCTCGACGCCTACCCGGTCGACATGGCCACGCTCGAAACGCGGCTCGGCCAGTACAAGAGCGCCAATCCGGCGCTGCCGGTGGTGCTCAAGGGCGACGCCGCCGCGCACTATGAAAAGGTGTCGGCGGTGCTGGAAATCTGCAAGCGGCTCGACATCACCGAAGTCGGCCTGGTGACGAAGAAGGTGGCCGGCTGATGCAGATCAACACCGAGGCGAAGCCCTACGACTCGATCAACGTCACGCCGATGCTCGACCTGGCCTACGTGCTGCTGGTCGTGTTCATCCTGATGACGACGGCCGGCGTGCAGGGGCTGACGATGACGCTGCCCAAGCCGTCGAACAAGCCGAGCACCGAACAGCATGAGGTCAAGATCGTGCAGGTGATGGAAAGCGGCGCCTTCATGGTCAATGGTGTCGGCGTGTCGCTGGCCCAGCTCGAAGGCCAGCTCGACGCGGCGCGCGCGCGTGATCCGAAGTTCAGCGTGATGATCCGCGGCGAGGCGCGTGCGCCCTACGACGGGGTCATCCAGGTGGTCGATCTGGTCAACCGCATGGGCATCGCCAACGTCGGTCTCATCACGTCGCGGATCGGCACCTGATGGCTGCGCTTGCCGAAGATTCCGTCGACCGCTCGCGCCTCGGACGCAGCCTGCGTTCGCTCATCCTCGGCGCCATCGGCCTGGCCATCGTCATTGCCGGCGGCATGTGGCTGAAGGATCAGTTCGCCAAGCCGAGCGGCCCGGTGCGCAAGGTCGCCCGCATCACCATCGTGCCGGACACGCCGCCGCCTCCTCCTCCGCCGCCGAAGGAAGAGAAGCGGCCGGAACCGCCGAAGGACCAGAAGGAAGTGAAGGTCGAGCAGCCCAAGCCGGTCGAGGCGCCGCCGCAGCAGGCCGAGCAGCTGAAGATGGAAGGCGCGGCCGGCGACGGTCCCAGCCCGTTCGCGGCCGGCAGCGTGACCAACGAATACAAGGGCGGCGATGTCGGCTCGGTCGGCGGCGGCACGGCCAAACCGAACCGCATGCAGTTCGCCTTCTTCACCAGCGCGCTGCAGCGCCACATCCAGGACGAACTGGCGCGCAACCGCGAGGTGAAGCAGATCGACTACCGCGTCACCGTGGCCGTGTGGCTGGGCCGCGACGGCTCGGTGCAGCGTGCCGAACTGGCGGACAGCACCGGCAACGACAAGGCCGACGCCGCGCTGTCGGCCGCGCTCCGGCAGATGCGCGCCTTCCGCGAGGCACCGCCGGCCGACATGCCGCAGCCGATCCGCCTGCGCATCACCAACCGCCTCACCGGCTGAGCGCCGGTCGGGCCGACGAATACCTGACTTACCCGGACCGAAGTGATGAAGAAAGCACTGCTCCCGCTCGCGCTGACCGCGCTGTTCGCACTGCCGGCGCACGCCGGCGAAGCCGAATCGCTCGACACGCTGCGCCAGACCACGATGAACCTGATCGATGCGCTGGTCGATACCGGCGTGCTGACGCGCGACAAGGCCGACGAACTGATCAAGGCGGCCGAGGCGAAAGCGGCGAAGACGGCGGCGAAAGCGAAGAAGGACACCACGGTTCGCGTGCAGTACGTGCCCGAATCGGTGAAGGCGGAAATCCGCGACCAGCTGAAGCAGGAAGTGCTGGCCCAGGCGCGCTCGGAAGGCTGGGCCACGCCGAACGCGATTCCGGAATGGACGGAGCGGATCAAGGTCGAGGGCGACCTGCGCGTGCGCTACCAGACCGACAGCTTTTCCGGCGGCAATACGCCGATCACCGCGTTTGCGCCGGGCGCTGCCGGCAATCCGGCGGCGACCAATCCCGATTATCCGAAGGCCACGCGCTTTCCGGCTGGAACCGAGCTGGACAGCAACGGCTTCCCGACCGGCAATGCGTCATCCGACGTGAATCGCCTGCGCCTGCGGGTACGGCTGGGCGTGCTGGCGAAGATCACTGACACCGTCAGCGCCGGCCTGCGCTTCACCACCGGCAACGTGACCGACCGCGTGTCAACGAACCAGACGCTGGGTAGCGGCTTCAACAAGTACAGCTTCCTGGTCGACCGCGCCTACATCAAGATCGATCCGGTCGACTGGCTGTCGGTGTCCGGCGGGCGCGTGCCCAACCCGTGGTTCGCCACCGATCTGGTGTGGGACGAGGACCTGAATTTCGACGGCATCGCGGCCACCGTGCGCGACACCCGGACCGGCGCCACGCTGCGGCCGTTCGCCACCGCCGGCTGGTTCCCGATCCGTGCCGACAACCCGCCGGCCGCTGATGACCAGTGGCTGGCCGGTGCGCAGATCGGCACCGAATATGACCTGAACAGTTCGACGCGACTGCGCGTCGGTCTGGCCAAGTACCGCTACAGCCGCATCGAGGCGCGTACCGATACGAACTACGATTCCCTGACCGGCCAGCCGCTGCAGGGCTACGGCCGCTATGCGTGGTCGTCCTCGCTGCGCCAGAAGGGCAACACGCTGGTGCGCACCAACAGTCCGTTCGACAGCAACAAGGCGCCGATCTATGGCCTCGCGTCGAAATTCGAACCCTGGGTGCTGACCGCCGCCGCCGACTTCATGGACTTCGATCCGGTCCATGTTCTGCTGTCGGCCGAGTACGTCAAGAACACCGGCTTCGACCGCTCCGACATCCAGCGCCGCACCGGCCTGAACCTCACCGACGGCAAGGACACCGCGTATCACCTGCGCGCGCTGGTCGGCATGCCGTCGGTGCGCCAGTCCGGCGACTGGCAGGCCTTCCTGTCCTACAAGTACATCGGTTCGGATTCGGTGCTCGACGCCTTCACCGATTCCGACATGGGCCTGGGCGGCACCAACCTGAAGGGCTTCGTGCTGGGCGGCAGCTACGGCATCTACCGCGACACCGCGGTCGGCCTGCGCTGGTACTCGGCACGCAACATCCAGACGATGACCTACGACCCGACCGCAGTCTCCGGCCAGCGCTACGAGGTGGACACCGTCATGATGGACATGAACGTGAGGTTCTGACCATGAAACACATCAGCCTCCTCGCGGCCCTGCTGCTCGCCACATCGCTTGTGCACGGCGAGGACAAGCCGTCACGCGAACAGGAACAGCTGCGCCGGCTGCGCGCGCAGACCCAGCAGCTGCAGCAGGCGCTGTCGGCCGAGCAGCAGGCGCGGCAGGCCGCCGCGTCGGAACTGCAGGCGCTGAAGCAGACGCAGAAAACCGATCTGGACAGGCTCGACGCGGATGCGCAGGCAGCGCGCCGGCGCGCCGGCAGCATGCAGAAGCAGCTCGAGCAGACGGCACGCGAACTGGCTGAGGTGCGCGTCGCGCGCGACACGCTGCAGCAGCAGCTCGATGACACGCGCAAGCTGCTCGGTGCCCGCGAAATCGATCTCCAGCAGACGCGCAACACGCTGCAGGATGCGCAGCGGGACCTCGGCGCCACGCGCTCGCGTTCCGAAGCGCTGGCCGGCCGGCTCGGCCAGTGCGAGCAGGACAACGTCGCGCTCTACCGCACCGGCATCGAAGTGCTCGACCACTACCGCAACCGCACGCTGGGTGACCGCATGGTGCAGGGCGAACCGTTCTCGCAGGTCGGCCGGGTCCGCCTGGAAAACCTGATCGACGCCTACCGCGACCGGCTGGACGAACGGCGTTCCGCCTCCGCGCAACTGCCCTGAGCACCGACCGTGCCGATCGTGACGAATGGCTTTACAGGCCGGACCTCACGTCCGGCCGCAGTGCGTGGCAAGCCGGGGAGCGATGTGCGCCTCGCAGTGCTTGCAGGCCAGAAACGGATCACGCCGGAAAGCCGCTGCGGCACGCCGCGGCGTCGATGCGGACTAGGCGGAATGAGCCGATCGGACTATGAAAAACCGGCGCGCGTGCAACGAATCCGTCATCGCGGATCGATACCTTCACGGGGCGATAACGGACGGATTTCTTTACAGCACATAGTCCGTTCGGCTCATTCATCCGGGTTTCTTCACGTCGGTGACTGTAACGCCAGCCGATCACGATTCACCTGCTTCCTCGTGGAGCAGGGAGGTTTGGAGCAAGTCCGAAATCCACCCACGACACCTTTATCCTGGAGAAATACATGTTCAATACCAAACTGCTCGCAGCCGCCCTGGCCCTCGGCCTGTCCGGCATGGCCAGCGCCTCTATCACCGGCGGTTCGACCGGCAACACCGAGTTCGTGTTCTCGGCTTTTGATTCGGCGGCAGGCAAGGGTTACAGCTACGACCTGTCCGATCTGGGCTGGGACGACGTCTATGGCACGAACGTCCGCATGAACAGCCTGATTGGCTCGACCAACACGGCTTCGCTGATCGGCACCACGCTGGTGGTCAAGCCGGCCAATGGCGTCCTGTTTGATCTGGCACTGCCCAGCTTCGGCGACTTCTTGGGCAATGTCAGCCCGGCTGCAGTCAAGTGGAACCTGATCTCGGCCGAAACGTCGGGCATCAAGCGCATCGTGCAGACGGTGTCGCAAGCGCCGGCTGCTGCGCTGACCAACACCCAGGTCATCAATGGCGCCAATTTCGTTGATCAATACACCGGCGCGCTGAACAGCAAGGGCACCAACGTCGGCGGCGTCGTCACCGACGATGGCTTCGCGCTGACCGTCGCCGCTGACGGCACCGCCTACGCAGGCAACGTCGCGACCTTCGGTTCCAACCTCGGCGGCAGCGGCTACACCAACACCGGAAGCCTGAGCGACAAGCTGAACATGTACGTCGTCAGCTCGACCACGTCGACGGCATCGACGGCTGCCGGCCGCTTTGCTGCGCTGACCAGCGCCACCGGCCAGCAAGTCGCGGCCAAGGTCTACTCGGCAGCCGATGGCTACCACCTGCAGGTCGCTCTGGTAACGGCCGTGCCGGAACCCGAAACCTACGCAATGCTGCTCGCCGGCCTGGGCATGCTGGGTTTCGTCGCCCGCCGCAATCGCCGCGCCTGAATGCATTGAACGCGCCTGACGGTGCCGCTGCATCGTCCCGGCGCACAGGCGGAGCGTCTGCGCATCCGCCCACCCACCTACACGGAGAGTCACATGAAACTGAAGCACATCGCTTTCGCCGTCGCCACCATGGCCGCCGGCTTCGCCGCCCAGGCCGCCGGCACCCTCACCATCGGTGGCGTTGCCCACAACGTGGTCTACCTGTCCGGCGCCTCGGCGCCCGACAACTTCCTGGCCGACATTGCCGAAGGCATGATGACCGGCGTCACCCACTACAACGCCTCGAACTACAAGGCGTTCGCGGGTTCGGCCAACGGCATTCCGGGCATCACCAACGGTACCAAGGTCGTATTCATCAAGCGTTCGGCCGGCGGCTCGGCTTTCGGCGTCGGTCCGGTTGCCCGCGCCGAACGCGTTGCGACGATCAATCTGAACAGCTGCCTGAGCGGTGCCGGCACCAAGGCAAGCCCCTTCTCCTGCGCGGTGACTGCCTCGCTCGATCCGGGTGCTCCGGGATACGCGGGTGCCGGCGATACCGCCAATGCCGGTCTGATTCCGGACTTCGGCGTGTCCGACGTCGAGCCGGTCCTGTTCCAGGAGCCGTACAACACCGAGAATGATCAACCGGCGCTGACTGCCGATGAAATCGCCCGCATGGCCGTCACCCCGGTCAATCAGGTCATGATGGGACTGGCCGCCACCAACAACGTACCGGCTTCGACCTACCTGTCGCGCTCGACCTACGGTGCGATGCTGAACGGCCAGATCACCAGCTGGGACAAGGTTGATCCGTCGCTGTCCGGTGACGTCGCTGTCTGCCGTCGTGTCGAAGGTTCGGGCACGCAGACTTCGTACAACTGGTTCTTCGGCAATTTCCCGTGTGCCTCCCAGGAAGGCGGCGTGGTTCCGCCCGCCCGCATGAGTGACAGCGCAGGCTGGAAGGCGGGTGGCTCCGGCACGACTGCCGACCCGTACATCATCGATGTGTCGGCTGGCTACACCGTGATCGAGAACTCGGGTTCGGGCGATGTGCGCAACTGCATGAAGGCCGCCAATGCAGGTACCGACCACACCTTCACGTCGTGGGACTCGGAAGATGGTGCTCCGCGCGTGTTCAAGGCGACCTTCAGTGGCGGCAACGCACGCAAGGCGATCGCTGTGCTGTCACTGGATTCCTACACCAGCGCCGCAACGAACGGTTTCAGCTTCCGCCACCTGGACGGTGCCGGCACCTACAACTACGACTCGATCAACAAGACCTTGTCGTCGTCCGCCGGCGCCACCGGTATCGCCCCGTCGAAGTCCAACCTGCTGAATGGCAAGTATGACTTCGTGGTGGAAGTGTCGATGCAGTCGCGCAGCGTGCCGGTAACCAACGCGCACGGTGACACCGTTCCGGCCATCGCCGGCGTGCAGAAGGCATTTGCCGAGGAATTCGTGAAGCGTGCGGGTTCGCCGACTTTCACCGGCAACTTCGAAAACTTCGGCACCAAGGTGTCGACGCCGGAAGCCTTCGCCTCGCTGCCGCAGTACTACGCCGGCCTGACCAACGCGGCCGGTTCGGCCACGGACGGCAGCGGTGCGCGTTTCGCGGACATGTACGTGTCGAAGTTCTCGCGTAGCGCCAACACCTGCTCGCCGCTGAAGTACATCGGCAACTAAGCAGTTGTCTTCCGGCGTGCGTCTTTTCCGTATGCCGGAAGGTCGGTTTCCTGCGGCCCGCCCTCCGGCGGGCCGTTTGCTTGATCGGGTTCATGTGACCACCAGCTTCAAGGCAGACATGTCGCATCCGTTGATAGGTGTCATCCGGTGCATCGCGGTGCTGATCGCGATGGCCGCTTCCGTGGTGCAGGCGCAGGACGTTGCGCGCTTCGACATCCTCGAATTCGTGGTCGAGGGCAATACCGTGCTGCCGGCCGATGCGGTCGAGCGGGCGGTCTATCCCTTTCTCGGGCCGAAACGCAGTGCCGCCGACGTGAATGCCGCCGCCGCTGCGCTCGAAAAGGTCTATCAGGACGCCGGCTATCTGACCGTTGCCGTCGGCATACCGGAACAATCCACCGGCGAAGGTGCGATCACGCTGGAGGTGACCGAGGGCAAGGTCGAACGCCTGCGCGTGACCGGCGCCGAATACACGCTGCCGAGCACGGTGCGCGAGGGCGTGGGTTCGCTGGCCGAGGGCAGCGTGCCGCACTTTCCCGAGGTGCAGGCGGAGCTCGGCCGGCTCGGCAACAACGCCGACCTGCGCGTGACGCCGCTGCTGCAGCCCGGCCGCGTGCCGGGATCGGTCAACGTCGAACTGAGGCTGGAAGACCAGTCGCCTTTCCATGGCTCGGTGGAGCTGAACAACAAGCGCAGCGCCGACACGAAGACCGGACGCATCGAGGCCTCGCTGCGCTATGACAATCTGTGGCAGCGCCGGCACTCGATAGGCTTTTCGTATTTCGCCTCTCCGCGCAAGCGCGACGAGGTCGAGGTGTTCGGCCTGAACTACTCGGCGCCGCTGGGTGACGCGATTCTCGCCGCCTATTACGCGCATTCCAACAGCAACATCCCGACCCAGTTCGACACCGCGTCGCTGGGCAGTGGCGACACCGTCGGCGTGCGTTACGTGCTGCCGTTGCCCGATCGCGGTCGCGGTTTCTTCCACTCGATCAGCCTGGGTGTCGACTACAAGGACAACAAGCAGGACACGCGCGGCATCGGCGGAACGAGTTTCAGCCTGAGCCAGCCGGTACGCTACTGGGTGCTGTCGGGCCAGTACGGCATCACGCTGCCGCTCGACTCCGGCGCCCGCCTGCGGCTGGGCGCGACCGTCGCCGCCGGTGCCAACGGCATGAACGAACGCATGATCGACTGCAATGGCGTGCGCGCCGAGCAGTTCGCGTGCCGGCGCGACGGCGCAACGCCGGGCTTCATGGTCGGCCGGCTCGAACTGGAAGCCAGCTACCCGTTTGCCGGCGGCTGGGTGATGTCGGCACGGGGCGACCTGCAGCGCAGCAACGATCCACTGATCAACAGCGAGCAGTTCTCCGCCGGTGGCTTCGACTCGGTACGCGGCTATCTCGAATCGGAACGCATGGGCGACGAAGGCGAGCGGGTCCGCCTCGAACTGGGCACGCCGCGGCAGCGGTTCTTCGACGAAGCGTTCGGCCTGTCGGCGCTGATGTTCTACGACTGGGCCGGGCTGCGCATCCGTCAGGCCGCGACCGGACAGGATCCGCGTGCCGCGCTGGAAAGTACCGGACTCGGGCTGCGTCTGACCGCACCGCATGGCTTCCGGCTCGATGCCGACTGGGCCTGGGCGCTGCGCGATGGGGCACAGGGCGCCGGGCGCACGCGCGAAGGCGACCAGCGTCTGCTGGTGAAGCTGGCCTACGAGTTCTGATCATCACCTCATTACCCGTGCGTGGCGGCCTCCGCTTTGAGGCGCCCGTCACGCTCAGCACCGATCGGTTCCGGACACGTCACCGGAGCGTCATCGGCAGCAGGAAAACTGAATTTCCAGACCCGTTCCACGGGCCGCAGGAGTCTGCAATGAATCGAAATCGTTACCGTCTGGTGTTCAACGAACTGTCGGGTTGCTGGGTGCCCGTCGCCGAAACCGTCGCGGCACGCGGCAAGCGCAGTACTGGCCGGGTGCGCCGTACGGTACTCGCCGCCGCCTGTGCGCTCGGGTTTTCCGGATCGCTGCTGGCGGCGGGAAACCTGCCGGTCGCGGCGCGGAATTTCGTCGACGCCCGTCTGCCCGGCACCGCGACGCTCGCGCAGACCGCCAACAGCATGGTGGTGAAGCAGACCGGCAACGCGGTCATGCTGAACTGGAACAGCTTCAACATCGCGCGCGGCAGTTCGGTTCACTTCGATCAGTCCAGTGCGGCGATGCGCGCGATCAACGTGGTCGCCCCCGGCGGTCCGCGCAGCGAGATCAACGGTGCGCTGACGGCAAAGGGGCAGGTGTTCCTGTTCAATCAGGCCGGCATCCTGTTCGGTGCCAATGCCCAGGTGGATGTCGGCGGTCTGGTCGGCTCCACGCTGAAGCTGAACGACGAACTGCTCGCCCGGGCACTGAATTCGCTCGGTTCGCAGGGGCCGGCGCTGTCGAAGTTCACGGATGCCGACCGCGCGGGTCTGGCGACCGGCGACATCACGGTGGCGGCCGGCGCGCGCATCGTCGCGGCGAAGAACGGCCGCGTGCTGCTCGCGGCGCCCAACGTCACGAATGCCGGCCACATTTCGGCGGAAGAAGGCCAGGTGGTGCTGGCAGCCGGCGAGAAGATCTATATCGCCGACCCGCTGGACAGCCGCCTGCGCGGCTTCCTGGTCGAAGTCGATCAGGGTGGCAAGGTGACGACCGAAGCGGCCAGCGAAATGCTGTCCGACCGCGGCAACATCACGCTGGTCGGCCTGAACATCCGCCATGCCGGCGCTGCGCGTGCCACCACGTCGGTCACGCTCAACGGCACGGTCTATCTGAAGGCGCGCGACAACATCAGTGCGCTTGACCGCGATGAAATTTTTCCCGACGCGGCGCCGCTCGCCACCGGCCAGTCGGTGCCGATCGGCCAGCGCACCGGGCGGGTCGAGCTGGCCGCCGGCAGCGTGATCGAAGTCAGACCGGACGACGCCACCGCCGATGCGCGGATACGTGACGACGTGCTGTTCCGGAAGTCCGAGGTGAACCTCTACGGCCGCGAGATCGTGCTGGAGGATGCTGCCGCGTCTGGCAGCGGCGCGGCCATCCATGCGCCGTCCGGCGTGCTGCGCATGACTGCGCGCCGCGACGGCGGCGTCGACAGCCATCCGTCGGTGCTGCCGCGTGTCTATCTGGGCCGGGGCACCGACATCGATCTGTCGGGTGTGGACGCCAGGGCGGACGCCGACCGCGAAATCGTGCGCGTCGAACTGCGCGGCAACGAGGTCAAGGACTCGCCGCTGCTGCGCGATGCCGAATACGGCAAGGCCCTGTTCGGCAAGGAGATGTGGGTCGATGCCCGCAAGGGAACCCAGCTGGTCGACGTGTCGGGCTACGTCGGCGGCATCGAACGCACGGTCGGCGAGAAGAGCGTCGAAGGCGGGCAGTTCGTTGTCGTGTCGGATGGCGACATGCGTACCCATTCGGCCAGCCACATCGATCTCTCCGGCGGAACGGTGACCTACGGTGCAGGCACCGTGAACTACAGCCAGGTCAGGTCGGCCGACGGCCGCACGCAGGCCGTCGAGGATGCGCTGGCTGATCGCGTCTATACCGGTGTCGCCGACCGCACGCGCGAACTGGCGCAGATCGTCGAGGGACGCGATGCCGGACAGATGACGGTCAGCGCACCCGGCATGGCGCTGGACGGGCGCATCACGGCGACCCGCACGGTCGGTGTCACGCAGCGCGCGCCCGGTCGGCGCTGGGTATCGCCCGGCGTCAGCCAGACGATAGGCGTGCCGCAGGCGGGGCGTCTGTTCCTGTCGCTGCTGAATACCGACCGTCCGCAGTCGGTGCGTTTCGTCAACGGGACGGAGTCGCGCACGCTTGGACAAGGTTCGGCGCTGCCGGACGAACTGTGGCTGCGCAGCGATCTGTTCTCGGCCGGCGGTATCGGCAGCTTCGTGCTGACCGGTGCCGGCAAGGTGACCCTGCCGGCGGACGTGGCGCTCGATATC
Organism: Betaproteobacteria bacterium; assembly: GCA_020621405.1. GTDB lineage: Bacteria > Pseudomonadota > Gammaproteobacteria > Burkholderiales > Rhodocyclaceae > Methyloversatilis. Next base: position 27,251 of record JAHRYN010000002.1, on the reverse strand, counting down.
ACCTCCACCGCGCTGCGCGACAGCACGACCGGCAAGTGGTCGAATGGCAGCCGTTTCTCGGTCAGCGCCACGTCCTTCGTGCTGGACGGCGACATCAACGCTGCCGGTGGCAAGGTGACGCTGTCTACCGACGCCCCCAATGAAGGGCTTTCGCTGGCGCAGCGATCGGTCCGCTTCGGCGCCGACGCTTCGATCTCGACCGCCGGCCGCTGGATGACCGACACGCGCGACACGCTGGGTACGTACATCGCGACCGACGGCGGCAGCATCGTCATCGACGCGCGCGGTGATCTGCTGCTGCCGGCCGGTTCCCGGCTCGATGTGTCGGCCGGCGCCAGACGCGCGCTGGACGGCCGGATATCGCTCGGCAATGCGGGCAGCCTGTCGCTGCTGGCCGGCTCGCGCATCGACGGCGCCTCCGGTGTTGCCGGCAGCTTCGGCGATTTCTACGGCATGCTGACGCTGGGTGGTGAACTGTCGGGTTACGCGGTGAGCCGGCTGGGCAAGGTCGGTGGCAGCGGTACGCTGACCTTGCGCAGTGCCGAAGTCGTCATCGACGGTTCGGCCACGCACAACGCGGCAGGCTCGCTGTATCTGGCGCCGGCGCTGTTTTCCGGCCGGGGCTTCGACGACATCACGATCGAAGGCGGCAATGGCGTGGCGATCGGGCACGCCGACGGCAGCAGTTTCAGGCTGGCGCCGCAGGTCACCGTGCGCCAGCTGTCGGTGCTGCCGCAAGGCGGGCTGGCGTCGCTGTCGGGCGTCGGCAGCGTGGATGCGCTGGCGCGCGAATTCCGCAGCGACGGCATCAACCTGTCGTTCAAGGCGCTGTCGAATACCAGCGGCGAAGTCGTGCTGCATCGCGGCGCGACCGTCGCGGTCGATGCCGGCGGTTCGATCACGCTGACCGGCAACCGCAGCGTTGCGGTGGCCGGCACGCTGACGGCACCGGGTGGTTCGATCACGCTGGACCAGGATCTGCCGCGCACGGTCGATACGCGCGACGGCGACAACTACACCGGTGCATCGGTATTCGTCGCACCCACCGCGCGTCTGGACGTCAGCGGCAGTTTTGTCGCAAGGCCGGACCTGCCGTACGTCGATGGCACGGTGTTCGACGGCGGCGACATCACGCTGGCAGCGCGTCGCGGCTATCTGGTGATCCAGGACGGCGCCGAGCTGCGGGCGGATGGCAGCAGTGCGGTGCTGCGGCAGCGCGACGGCAGCAGCCTTGTGGATACCCGCATAGACAGCAATGGCGGTCATATCGCGCTGAGCGCGCGCGAGGGGCTGTACGTCGATCCGCTGCTGTCGGCGAAGGCGGGCGGCAGTACCGCGGTCGGCGGTTCGCTGTCGGTCAGGCTGGCGCAGGAAGGTTTCCCCTGGCTCGATCTGCAGTCCCTGCCAGCCGCGCTGTCCGGGCCACGCGTGCTCGACATCACGCAGGCCGGTGCCAGCGGATCGGCAGCGTTTTCCGCCGGTGCGGTGCCGGATGCAGCCCGCCATGCGGGGCACGGCGCGTTCGCCCTGAACCGTCTGGCCGGCAGCGGCATCGTCGATCTGGAACTGGGAGCGGTCGGCGCCACCAGTCATGGCGCCGTGCGCTTCGCCAGCGACGTGACGCAGACCCTGGCCGGACGGCTGGATATCGATGCCGCCAACCTGCTGGGCGCGTCCGGAGCGGACGTGACGCTCCGTGCGGCGGTGATCGACTGGCACAACGTCGGTCGCGACCAGAAGGACCACGCGCAGGCGACTTCGGTCGCACCGGGCGACGGTACGCTCGACCTGCGTGCCGACCTGCTGTCGGTGTCCGGCAATCTCGCCGCCAGCGGGTTTTCGGCAGTGAATATGGGTGCTCGCGGCGATCTGCGTGCCAGCGCCGCACCCGCCTACTTTGCGTCCGGTGCGACGCTGTCCACCAGCGGCAATCTCACGCTTACCGCGGCGCAGCTGTATCCGACCTCGGGATCGAAGTACGCCTTCGAAGTGCAGAACAATGCTGCCGGCGTGCTGACCGTGCTGCACTCGGGCAGTCAGTCCGGCGTGGCCTACTCGGCGCTCGGCGAACTCACGCTGGCGGCGCCGACGATCAGGCAGGGCGGACGGGTCGTCGCCCCGCTGGGCAGCATCCGCCTGCTGTCGCAGAACATCTCCCGCACGGGCGCCGGTGCAGCCTCGGTCACGCGTACCGGCGCAGCCGGCGGCGCGGTGGAGCTTGCGGCCGGCAGCGTCACTTCGGTATCGGCGGCCGGCATGCAGCTGCCCTTTGGTCAGACCACGCTCAGCGGCAAGGAGTGGAATTACGTCATCGGCGCGCTCGACATCCTGCCACTGACCGCAACGCCGCAGGCGGGTGTCACGCTGAATGCGGACAACGTGCTGCTGCGCGGCGCCGACGGTGGCAAGGCCGCTGCCCGCGTCGATCTGTCGGGTGGCGGCGATCTGCAGGCATGGGAGTGGATTCCGGGTACTGGCGGTTCGGCCGACGTGCTGTCGGCGGCGAAAACGTCCGACAGCTACGCCATCGTGCCGGCACTGCGCAACGCCTACGCGCCTTACGACACCTCGATCTATGCGGAAGACGTGCACGGCCTGCGCGCGGGTGACGCGATCACGCTGCTGTCGGACGTCAACGGCGTGGCGGCCGGTACCTATGCACTGCTGCCGGCACGCTACGCGTTGCTGCCGGGGGCCTATCTGGTCAAGGTCGCCGCAGGCGACCAGAGCATCCTGGCCGGGCAGTCCTCGCGGATGCCCGACGGATCGGTGCGCGTCGCCGCACGCGATGCGCGCATCACCTCGAATGGCACGGCATCCGGCGGCAAGAACTATGTCGCCCGGCTGTACAGCGCCGAACAGGTTGGCAAGCTGGCCGAATACAAGCTGTCCGATACCGGTGACGTGTTTTCCGATGGTCGCAGCACGCAGGACGCGGCGCGCCTGTCGCTGCAGGTGGGTAGCCGGTTGCAGCTCGATGGCGTGCTGGACACGAGCCACGCGGCGACTGCCCGTGGTGCGCAGGTCGACATCGCCGCACGTGCGCTGGCGGTGCTGGGCGGCGGCGCGACGGCGCGCAGCGGTGAGGTCGGCATCGCCTTCGAGCGCCTGAACGCGCTGAATGCCGAAAGTCTGGTGCTCGGCGGCACCCGCAACGGCACCGATCCGGAAACAGGCGTCACGCAGCTCGATCTGCGCGACACCGGCAGCGACGGTCTGGCGCTGTATGGCGCGAAGACCGTGCGTGTCGATACGCGCAGTGGTGCCGCCGGTGCCGGTCTGAATGGACCGGACATCGTCATCGCCGCGCGCGAATCCGTTGTGCTTGAGGAAGGCAGCAGCGTGTCGGCCAGCGGCGGTGCGCATGCCGACGCGCTGACGCTGGTGGGCAGCGGTGCCGCTGCTGACGGCGCGCTGCTGCGCGTCGGCAGCGGTGAGCTTGCATTGCCGCAGCGCGATGCGCCGGCCGGGCAGAAGGGGGTGTTGACGCTGGGTTCCGGTGCCCGCATCAGCGGCCGCAGCGTGGTGCTCGACAGCACGCTCAATACCGAGAACCGCGGTGCGGTCATCAAGCTGCCGGCGGCCGATGGCACGCTGGCGCTGACCGGCTCGACCATCAGCGTCGGCGAGGTCACCGGCAACGAAGGCGGCCTGATCTTCGGCAACGAGGCGCTGGCCGCACTGGGCAATCCGTCCGGGCTGACGCTCAAGTCCTACGGCAGCCTGAACCTGTACGGTACGGTGACGCTCGGTTCGAATGCGCTGGACCGGCTGACCATCGATGCGATCGGCATCGGTGGCTACCGCAACGCCGGCAAGGCGCAGCGGATCGTGGCAAGGAACATCGTGCTGTCCGATTCGCGACCGTTGCCGTCGGCGGCATCGGCTTTCGCAGCCGGCACGGGCAATGGCGTGCTGACGGTTTCTGCGCAGACCGTGTCCTTCGGGAATACGCCGCAGGCGAGCGGGAGCGCCGCCGGTTTCGCGGTGCGCGGTTTCGATCAGGTCCGCATCGACGCCAGCCGCGGCGTCGTCATGTCCGGCAAGGGGCAGTACGCGGTGGACTCGGCCGTTCGGATCGATACGCCGAAGATCAGCGCAGCGACCGGTGCCAGTGTCGAACTGACTGCGACCGGCGCCCTGACGCTCACCGGGCGCGGCGGTGTGCCGGGCACCGATGCCGGCGTCGGCGGCGCGCTCAGCCTGCGGGCACAGACGATTGCAGTGCAGACCCTGATCGACATGCCGTCAGGGCGGATTTCCGCGGCGGCCGACGGCGACGTGACGCTGGGCGTGTTGCCGGACGGTGCCGGCAGCGGGCGCATCGTCGCTGCCGGTGTGCTCAGGGACTATCTGGGGCGCAAGGTCGCCACGCCGGGCGGCACGGTGTCACTGGCGTCGGCGAACGGCAATGTCGTCGTGCAGTCCGGCGCGTCGATCGACGTGTCGGCTGCGGCCGATGGTGGCGATGCCGGTGCGGTGTCGCTGTCGGCACCGCAAGGTACGGTTTCGGTTGCGGACGGATCGCTGAAGGCAGCCTCGACCGGCGGTGCCGCGGGTGGCGAGTTCGTGGTCGATGCGAAGGCCATCGCCAGTCTTGACGGCATGGCTGCGGTCAGTGCCGACTTCACGCGCCGATGGGTGGCGCGTGTGCGCACCGGCGACACGCGTCTGGACGGTGCGATCAAGGCGCAGGAAATCAGCATCGGCACCGATGCCGGTTCCTTGACCGTGGCCGGTCTGCTGGACGCGTCCGGTCCGGACAAGGGCGGACGCATCGATCTGTCGGCGCGTCGCGCAAGCAGCTACGCGAACGGCCTGGCCAGCGGTGTCGGCGATGTGGTGCTGGCCGCCGGTGCCCGGCTCGACGCGCGTGCGACCACGCATGTCGCGACCGCGGAAGGTACGGCCGGCGAGGGCGGATCGGTAGTAATCGAAGCCAGTCCGTTCGCGGCCGGTGGCGAGAGCGGCAGCGCCAAGGGTGGCACGGTGCGTATCGCCGACGGTGCGCTCATCGACGTCGGTACCCAGGCGAAGACAGAAGGTGGCGTGACGGTTGCCAGCGCGGCGCGCAAGGGGGAGGTCACGCTACGCAGCGAGCGCCGGAACAACAGTTCGGTCGCCATCGCCGGCGATCTGGGCAAGGCGATCACCGGCGCCGGCAATGTTTTCATCGAGGGTACGCGCATCTACGGCGGCAGCACGCTGAGCATGACGACCGCCAACACCCATTCGAATGCGTTCGTGACGACGGCCAACGTGGCTGCGCTGCGTACCGTGCTGGGCCTGCCGGCAGCCAACCAGAAGGGGGCAACCCAGTACCACATCCGTCCGCAGGTGGAATTCCGCGCTACCGGTGATTTCACGATTGCCGCCACCGACCTGGCGGCGAACACCTACCTCGGCGGTACCGAGGCCGGTACGCTGACTGTGCGTGCGCCGGGCACGCTGACTGTCAGCGGCACGCTGAGCGACGGCTTCGGCAAGGCGAAGTCGGGCGCAGTCACCAATCTGCTGGGTGCATTGACCAGCACCGGTCTGACCGCCACGTCCTACTTCGACCTCGGCACGCGCGACACGGCGTGGGCACTGAGACTGACGTCGGGCGCCGATACTGCGGCGTCGAATGCCATGGCGCTGCGCAGTCTCGGTACGCTGGAAGCGGAAGGCAAGGGCGATCTGGTTGTCGCGGCGAACGCACAAGTGCGTACCGGAGCCGGGACCATCGACGTCGCGGCCGGCCGGGACCTGAAGCTGGCGGGTGCGAAGTCGGCCATCTACACCGCGGGCTATCAGGACGCGCGCGGTACCGCGTTCGACGTGTCCACCCAGCTGAGCATCGGTACGCCGGGCAATCGCCGTGCCGAGTACGCGATGAATGGTGGCGACATATCGGTCGTGGCACAGCGTACGGTGTCGGCGCCTGAAAGCACGCAGTCGGCCGGCAGCTGGCTGTTCCGGCAGGGCGCGCTGGCCGACGACGGCACGCTGATCGCCAGCACGAGTGCGGGCTCGCTGCGTAATCCGACCTGGTACGCGCGCATCGACCAGTTCGACCAGGGCATCGCGACCTTCGGTGGCGGCGACATCACGCTGCGCGCCGGTGCCGGTATCCGCAACGTCGGCGTATCGACAGCGACCAGCGGCCGGCTGTTCGGCGATGGTGGCAGCCTGCCTGATGCGAAAAATCTGAAGGTGCTCGGTGGTGGCGACATCGTCGTGTCCGCCGGTGGCGACATCGGCAGTGCGACCTTCTATGTCGATCGCGGCCATCTGCTGGCGCAGGCTGGCGGCGCCTTCGCGAGCGCGCGCCAGAACGGCGCCGGCTCGGTGCTGCTGCTGGGCGACGCCAGCGCGCGCCTGCAGGCCGCCGGCGACATCAAGGTCGAAACGGTGTCGTCCGCGACCATGGTGCAGCAGCTTGCGGCCAGCCGGACCGGCGGCCGGGAAAGCTATTTCATCAGCTATGGCGCGGACAACCGGGTCGACATCCTCAGTTACGGCGGCAGTGCCACGCTGAAGAATTCGGCTGTGCCCTGGGGTACCGGCTCGCTGGCGCTGTGGAGCGGCACGCGGCCACTGCTGCCGGCGTCGCTGACACTGGTCGCGATGGGCGGCGACGCGAATGTCGGTAACGGCATGGTGCTTCTGCCCTCGACCTACAACGACCTGCTGCTCGCGGCGCGCGGCAGCCTGAATCTGGCGACGGCCAGCGGCGGTGCCAGCCAGATCAAGATCGCCGACATCGCGCCGTCGAACCTGCCCTACATCGTGCGTCCGGCGGTGACCGTGAACGACCTGCTGCTCGGTCGCCTGCTCGGTACCGCGCTGGTGTCCGGCAGCTATGCGCACGACGCGGCGCTGAACGAGGCGCGTGTCGTCACGCCGGTACGGCTGGTCGCGGAGAACGGCGACATCGATGTGCCGTTCGGCGGTTCCGACCTGCTGCTGGCGCTGTATTCGCCGCAGCCGGTGCTGGTTGATGCCGGCGGCGACATCACCAATCTGACGATACGGTCCCAGCATTTCGGTGCCGACGACGTGTCGCGCATCCGGGCCGGCGGAAACATCACGTTCAGCGCAGTCCAGACCGCCGGCGTGCCGAGCGGCAATGTCGCGGAGGGCATACAGGTCGGTGGCCGCGGCAAGCTGGAGGTGATCGCTGGCGGCAGCATCGATCTGGCGAATTCCTTCGGCATCGTCACGCGCGGCAACTTCGACAATCCGGCGCTGGCCGAGCAGGGTGCGTCGATTCTGGTGCAGGCCGGCAGCAGGCAGTTTGGCGCGTCCGAACTGCTTGCGCTGCTGCGGCCGGTGACCGGCAGCGGCCTCTCGATCGAACCGTTCGACCGCATCATCGTCGAGGTCAGCGGCGCGGGTTCGATCGCGCAGTTCCTGACGCCCTCGGCGTCGGACGATGCGAAGACGCAGCAACTGAAGACGAAAGTGGCCGCGCTGCGCGAGGTCGAACAGAAGCGCATCGCCACTGTGGTCGACCGCATAGACGAGGCGATCGTCAGCTGGATGCGCACCCAGCCGGGCCATGCCGGTGCTGGCGACGCGGCACTCATCGCTGCGTTCGACGCGTTGCCGGCAAACGAACGCGGCGCATTCTTCGACGCCAACCGTCCGCTGCTGTCCGGGCTGCTCAACGCCAGCCTGCGCTATGCCGGCCAGCTCGGCGACCTGCTCGGCACCGGCAAGGAAAGCTTCCGGCCCGGCTACGAGGCGATCGCGGCGGCCTTTCCGGTGCCAGCTGCCGGCGACATCAATCTGTTCGCCAGCCAGATCAAGTCGGAGCAGGGCGGCAATGTGGATCTGGCGGCGCCGGGCGGTGCGATCAATGTCGGTGTCGCCGGTTCCGGTGCGAGTGCGGTGGCGGCATCGCGCCAGGGCGTGTTCGCGATCGGCGCCGGCGAGATCAACGCGCTCAGCGGCGCCGATTTTCAGGTCGGACCGTCACGCGTGTTCACGATGGGCGGTGGCGACATCCAGATCTGGTCGTCGGGTGGCAACATCGACGCCGGCAAGGGATCGAGCACGGCATCGGCGACGCCGCCGCCGCAGGTGGTCATCCGCGGCGATCTGGTGGTGCTCGACATCAGTGCGTCGGTATCGGGGTCGGGTGTGCGGACCCTGGCGAAGTCGCCCGACATCGACCTGTCGGCCACCGAAATCCGGGTGTTCGCGCCTGACGGTGCGGTGATCGCGCAGGACGCCGGCTTCGGCGGATCGAACATCTTCATCGCGGCGCGCGAGGTGATCGGCGACAACATCAAGGGTTCGGTCAGCGGCAGCGCGACCGTGGCACCCGCGGCACCGGCGGCTCCAGCCGTGGCACCGCCGTCCGAAGCGAACAAGGCAACCGATCAGGCGCAGGGCTCGACCGCGTCTGGCAACCGCGAGGAGCGCGAGCGCAATTCCATCCTGACGGTCGAGCTGGTCGGTCTGGGCGAGACGGCCACGGGCGCGGGCGACATCCCGGCAGGCGAGGGCGGCAGCGGTGGTGCGGGCGATGGAACGGCGCCGGGTGAAGGCAAGCGAAAGGATCGCGATACCCGCGTGAACTGATCGCGTGGCGCGCGCTTACTGCGCCGCCATCTCGTTTCTAAGCCGCCCGAGCGGCGCGAGATCGTAGCCGCCCAGCCGCGCGGCGAGGTCGCGGCTGGCGTCGCTGGCGAGTTCGGCCAGCAACTGCTGCAGCAGCGTGCGGAAGTAGAGCGAGCGCGGCATCACCAGATCGAGCGCCTCACTGCCCAGCGGCAGGAAAGAGAGGCCGAATTCACCGGCTGCGGCGCGGGTGCCCGGTGCGCAGTCGCCGGCACCGTCGGCCACCAGGAAGGCGGCTTCGCGCTCGGTTGCCGCGGTCTGGCCGGCCTGCGCTGCCGCGATGCCGGCGGCAGCGCAGGCCTGTTCGAAGAAGTGCTGCGAACCGGTGCCGGCCGCACGCAGGATCAGCGTCGGCTGGCGGGCCAGCAGGTCGGCCAGCGTGTCGGCCTGCGGCAGTCCGCGCGACAGCATCACACCCTGTTCGCGCAGTGCGAGCTGCACCATCACCCAGCCGGCACTGCCGGTGTATTCGCGCAGCAGCAGCGCATGCCGGCGCGCCGCGTGCTCCGCTTCGCCCCAGTGGATCGGGCAGGCGTTGGCACGGCGCTGCGCCAGCAGCGCCAGGCCCTTGCGCGTGCCGCACGGGCTGTAGGCGATCAGCGTGCCTTCGCCGGCCCGCTGAGCCAGCCGTGCGATGCTGTGCGCGAGCCAGGGGTCGTCGCTGCCGGCCACCAGCAGCCGGTCGGTCAGCACGCCGCCGTGGGTCGATTCGAGCAGCCAGTCGTCGAGCAGCTTGCGCGGAAACAGCCACTTTCCGGTCACCTTGGTGGCCGGAATGCCGTCTTCCTGGATCATCGCGTACAGCGTCTTCTCGTTCAGGCGCAGATAGGCGGCCGCCTCGCGCACGGTCAGGTAGGGCGACGGTTCCGCGCCGGTGCCGTCTGCCGTGTCGTCGAGGCCGGACACGCTCAGATCAGGCCTTCGAACGGAATCACGGTGACCGCGTCGCCGATGGCGACGTTGCCGCAGTCATCGCCGAGCACGATGATGCAGTTGGCGTCGCACATCGAGCGCAGGATGCCGGAACCCTGCGCGCCGGTGACTGCGACATGCCAGCCGCCGTCACGCAGTTCGAGCACGCCGCGCTGGTATTCGGTGCGGCCGGGCTGCTTCTTCATCGCGGTGTCGCTGACCGCGCTGAAATGGATGGGGGCGGCGACCGGTGCCACGCCCATCAGCGTCAGCAGCGCCTCGCGCGCGAAGAAGTAGAAGGTGACCATGGTCGCCACCGGGTTGCCGGGCAAGCCGAACAGCAGCGTGCCGCGCTCGCCCCGGCCGAGGCGCCCGAAAGCCATCGGGCGGCCGGGCTTCATCGCGATCTTCCAGAACTCGACCTGGCCGAGGCTGGCCAGGATTTCGCGCACGAAGTCGGCTTCGCCGACCGACACGCCGCCGCTGGTGATGATGGCATCGACCTCGCCGACCGCGGATTCGAGCGCGGCCGACAACGCCTCGCGCGTGTCGCCGGCCACGCCCAGATCGACCACCTCGCAGCCCAGGCGCGTCAGCATGCCGGTCAGCGTGTAGCGGTTGCTGTCGTAGATGCCACCTTCGCGCGGTGCGTCGCCGATCGACATCACTTCGTCGCCGGTCGACAGCACGCCGACGCGCACGCGGCGACGGACCGTCAGTTCGGCGACACCGAGCGAGGCGGCCAGGCCGATGTCGGCCGGGCGCAGCAGGCGGCCGGCGCGCAATGCCGCTTCGCCGGCATGCAGATCCTCGCCGGCGCGGCGGCGGTGCTGGCCGGCCTTCTGGCCCGGCGGCACGACGACGGCATCGCCGTCGGTGCGCACGCTTTCCTGGATGACCACGGTATCGGCGCCGGCCGGCATGACTGCGCCGGTCATGATGCGCAGCGCTTCGCCAGCGCCGACCTCGCCCTGCCAGGCATGGCCGGCGTAGGCCGTGCCCACGATGCGCAGCCGTGTTTCAGTGCCGGCCGCGAGGTCGGCGGCGCGGACCGCGTAGCCGTCCATCGCCGAGTTGTCGTGCGGCGGCACGCTGACCGGCGAGATGACGTCCGCCGCGAGCACGCGGCCCAGTGCGTCGCGCACCGGCACGCGTTGTGTGCCGGTGACGGCGGCGCAGGCGGCGAGGATGTGGGCGCGCGCAACGGCGACCGGGGTGAAGTGCTGGCTCATGGTTCTCCGGGCAGCGCGGACAGCGCCGCAAGTTCGTTCAGTGTGTTGATGTTGGCGAAGGCGTCGGGCTGGTCGTCGAAAGCGACTTCGACCACCTTGAGCACGCCGTACCACAGGTCGACCTTGCGTCCGCCGCCGTCGAGAAAGTCGGTCAGGCCCGGCAGCACGTGGCGGTAGGTCAGGCTGAATACCGGATGCAGCTGGTCGCCGGTGCGCGCGACCGCGAGGTCGGCGCCGGCGCGTTCCAGCGCGTCGCGCAGGCGCGCGACCAGATCGAGCGGCAGGAAGGGCGAATCGCACGGGCTGCTGACCAGCAGCGGCGTGCGGCAGGCCGTCAGCCCGGCATGCAGGCCGGCCAGCGGGCCGGCGTAGCCGCCGATGGCGTCGGGCACGACCGGATGACCGAAGGCGGCGTAGCGTTCGGCATTGCGGTTGGCGTTGATGAGCAGTGCATCCACCTGCGGCGCGAGCCGGCGTATCACGTGCGCCACCATGGGCTCGCCGTGAAATGCCTGCAGGCCCTTGTCGATGCCGCCCATGCGCCGTCCCATGCCGCCGGCCAGCACCAGGCCGGTGATCGCGTCGCTCATGCCGCCTCCCCGCCGTCGCGTTCGAAGCGCTGCATGCCAGTCAGCAGCAGGTAATGCCTGCCCTGCGAGCGGCCTATCATCGTGATGCCCACCTTTCTGGCAATGTCGTAACCCATCTGTGTCAGTCCGGAGCGCGACACCAGGAAGGGGATGCCCATCTGCGCCGCCTTGATCACCATTTCCGAGGTCAGACGTCCGGTGGTGTAGAACACCTTGTCGCCGCCCTCGACGCCGTCCAGCCACATGTGGCCGGCGATGGCGTCGACCGCATTATGCCGGCCGACGTCCTCGACGAAATACAGCAGTTCGGCGCCGCGGAACAGCGCGCAGCCATGCACCGCGCCGGCCTGCTTGTAGATGGTTTCGTGCGTGCGCACCACGTCGAGCATCGCGTAAAGCGCGGATTCGGTCAGCCGCGCGTCGTCCGGCAGCCGGATGCGTTCGATGTCCTCCATCAGGTCGCCGAACACCGTGCCCTGGCCGCAGCCGGTGGTGATGGTTTTCGTCGCCATGCGTGCGTCGAGATCGGCCACGCCACGGCGGGTGACCACCGCGGCGGCATTGACCTGCCAGTCCACCTGCACCGACACGATGTCGTCGATCGATGGCAGCAGGCGCTGGTTGCGTAGCCAGCCGATCACCAGCGCCTCCGGCGCGCCGCCCAGCGTCATCAGCGTGACCAGTTCGCGCTTGTCCAGATAAAGGGTCAGCGGGTGTTCGCCGGCGATCGCGGTCGGCACGGTTTCGCCGCGCTCGTTGATCGCATCGATCTCGATCGTTGCCGGGCGCGCGGCGTCGGTCAGCAGCGGGCGGGGCATGTCAGCCACCGATGTAGGACATTTCGATCTTGCGGGCGGCTGCGGTTTCGGCCGTGCGTATTTCCGAATAGCGGTCGCCCCTGGCCTGCCACAGCGCGCCGATGGCCGAACCGATGTCCTCGTCGCTGCGACCGTCGCGCAGCAGCGAACGCAGGTCGTGTCCTTCGGTGGCGAACAGGCAGGTGTAGACCTTGCCCTCGGTCGACAGCCGGGCGCGCGTGCAGGATGAACAGAAGGCCTGGGTGACCGACGATATGACGCCGATCTCGCCACTGCCGTCACTGTAGCGCCAACGTTGCGCCACCTCGCCCGGGTAGTTCGGGTCTATCGGCTCGAGCGGCATTTCGGCGTTGATGCGCGCGATCACGTCGGCGCTGGGCAGCACCTCGTCCATCTTCCAGCCGTTGCTGGAGCCGACGTCCATGAATTCGATGAAGCGCACGATGTGGCCGCTGCCGCGGAAATGACGCGCCATCGGCACGATGGCGTGGTCATTGGTGCCGCGCTTGACCACCATGTTGATCTTCAGCGGCGTCAGTCCAGCGGCATGCGCCGCCTCGATGCCGTCGAGCACCTGGCCGACCGGCACGTCGACGTCGTTCATCAGCCGGAAGGTCGGATCGTCCATCGCATCCAGACTGACCGTCACGCGGGTCAGGCCGGCGTCGCGCAGCGCGCGTGCCTTCTGCGGCAGCAGCACGCCATTGGTGGTCAGCGTGATCTCGACCGGCAACCGCGCCAGCCGCTCGATCAGCTGTTCGACGTTCTTGCGCAGCAGCGGCTCGCCACCGGTGATGCGCAGCTTGTTTACGCCATGCGCGACGAACAGCCTCGCGATGCGCTCGATTTCCTCGAAGCTGAGCAGCGCGCTGCGCGCCAGATACGGATAGTCCTTGTCGAATACGCTCTTCGGCATGCAGTAGATGCAGCGGAAGTTGCAGCGGTCGGTCACCGAAATGCGCAGATCGCGCACTGTGCGTCCGCGCGTATCGACCAGCAGACCGGTGGCCGGTATCGGCTGTGCCGGGACCAGCGCAGCGCCAGCGTTGGCGACTGTTCGGGTATCCAGCAGATGTATGATCTTTTCGCTCATAGCGGGGCAGCACTGGACCCGTGCATCACGGATCCGGATTCATGTGGCGGAGTACAGGGCGTGGGACATCCGGCGCGGCGCCGCGTTTCATGCATGCCAGCCCTGACTGGATGAGCGATGCAGTATGCGGGTCGCTCGCAACGCGGAGGACAGATTCTTGGAAAGCAGTCCCGTCACCCTCAGGCTGGCCGTGATTATGGAACGCAGGGTACTGCACAACAAGTGGGCCGACCACGCCTGGGAAGCGCGCGCACTGCTGCCCGAGGCTGCGGACAGCCCCGCTGTGCCTGCGGTGTTCGCACGGTCGGCTACCGCCACGCACTGGATTTTCCCGCCGCTCGACCTGACGCTGCATACCGACGAGGCTGACAACTATCTGTTGAACGTGACGGCGGCGGAGCCGCGCATCTTCGTGATGTGGCGGCCGGATGAAAATCCGGATGCCGAGCCGCCGGTGCGGCCGATGTGCATCAGCGCCAGCTATGGCGAGGCGGCACGCTGGATGGATTCGGGCGAGAAGGTTGATGGCCTCGCCATGCCGGCTGCGGTGCGCGACTGGGTGGAGGCCTTCGGCCGGCGCTTCCAGAAGGCGCCGGAGCCGCGCCGGCAGAAGCGCTTCGCGCGGACCGGCGACGGCAACACGCACTACGGGGGCGATGGCCGTGGCGGATGACAGGGCGGGTGGCTTCCTCGGCCGCTGGTCGCGACTGAAGCGCGAGGCAGCGCAGGACGCCGCTGCGCTGCCGGAACCGGTGCCACCGCCGGTTCCGGCAGCGGCCACCGATGCCGCTACGCCGCCCGCCGAACTGCCGCCGCTCGAATCGCTCGATTTCGAATCGGACTACCGCGGCTTCCTTGGCGCCCGCGTGGACGAAGGCCTCAAGCGTGCGGCGCTGAGCCGGTTGTTCCACACGCCGCACTTCAACACGATGGATGGCCTGGACGTCTATATCGAGGACTTCAACGTGTTCGAGCCGCTGCCGGCCTCGATGGTCGCGCAGCTGGCACATGCGCGCGAGACGCTGTCGCCGACGCTGCCCGAGGGCTGGCTGACGCCCGATGCGCCGGCAGTGCGCGAGGAGGTGGCACACGAAGAGGTGACGCCGGCGCAGCCTGCCATCGACTCCGCCGTGCCCGCTGCGGATCGTGCGCCGGAAGCCGGCGCGGACGATGCCGACGGACCTGCACAAGCCGAACCGGCTAGTGGAGAAAGTCGTTCCGTGTCGGAATAATCCATTCCTTTCCGCCGTGTGTTGGCACAAAGCCTGCGGACGTCTTGCCGCAGGAGCCCGACACAATGAAAAACGCCGACAAGGCGATACATCTGTGCAGCTGTAACGGCACGGTCGAATTCGACATCAGACGTCTGACGGAGATCGTTGCGCCCGGCGCAGCGCTGACGGTCGGACGGCAGCTTTGCCGCCGCGACGCGCATGCATTTGCCGAAGCCTTGGGCGGTGCCCCGGAGGCCATCGTCGGCTGTACGCAGGAGTCCGCGCTGCTGCGCGAACTGGCCGACGAAAGCGGCAGCGCGTCCGGCGTTTCTTTCATCAATCTGCGCGACATCGCGGGACGCAACGCGCCAGGCACCGATGTTCAGCCTGCGCTGGCGGCGCGGCTGGCCGTTGCCTGTCTGGCCGAACCGGCGCCGGTGCCCGCCGTCGGCTACGAATCCTCCGGCCAGTTGCTGATCATCGGTCCGGCCGGCGCGGCGCTGGGCTGGGCCGAGGAGGCGCAGCGGCTGCACGGCGAGCGGCTTGCGATCAATGTGCTCGTCACGGCCAACGACGGTAGCGAACTGCCGGTACGCCGCGATTACCCGCTGACCACAGGCCGCAACGTGAAGGTGACGGGTTGGCTGGGCGCGTTCGAGGTCAGCTGGCAGCGTGCCAACGCGATCGACCTCGACGCCTGCGTGCGTTGCAACGCCTGCATCGATGCCTGTCCGGAAGGGGCAATCGGCTACGACTATCAGGTCAATGCCGCGCGATGTACCGGTCATCGTGCCTGCGTCACTGCCTGCCGGGACATCGGTGCGATCGACTTCGCGGCAGTCGGCAGCGTACGCAGCGAAACCTGTGATCTGGTGCTCGATCTGTCGGAACCGCCGCTGATCCGCATTCCGCATCCGCCGCAGGGCTATCTTGCGCCGGGGCGTGATCCGCTCGAACAGTCGCGCGCGCTGAACAGGATCGCCACGCTGGTCGGCGAATTCGAGAAACCGAAGTTCTTCAGCTACAAGCCGTCGATCTGCGCGCACAGCCGCAGCAGCAAGTCGGGCTGCAATCGCTGCATCGACGTGTGTTCGACCGAGGCCATCCGGGCCGATGGCGACGGCGTGTTCGTCGAACCCCATCTGTGCATGGGATGCGGCGCCTGTGCGACAGTTTGTCCCACGGGCGCGATGCGCTACGCCTACCCGTCGGCCAGCGATGTTGCAGTGCGCATCAAGACTGCACTGCAGGCCTGGCGCGCGGCTGGCGGCACCCGCGCGCGTGTGCTGTTCCACACCGAGGAACGTGGCCAAGAGCTGCTTGCGCTGACCGGACGCCGACGCGCCCTGCCCGCCGACGTGCTGCCGATCGCGGTACATGATGTCGCTTCGGTCGGTCTGGAGCTGATGCTGGCGACGCTGTGCTACGGCGCCGCACAATGCGTCATTCTGTCGCACGACGACCAGCCGGATGCCTACGCTCAGGCCATTGACACGCAGATGGGCATCGGCCGGACGGTGCTCGACGCACTGGGTCACGCTGCCGAAGCACTGGTGCACATTCGCGCTGACGAAGCCGACGCGCTGATACGCCACCTCGCTGCGACGGCCGGCGCGCAAGCCGACTGCGCACCGGCCAGCTTCGCCCTGCCTGCCGAAAAGCGCACTGCGCTCGAATTCTGTGTGGACCATCTGGTCCGCCAGGCGCGGCGCCGGCCGGAGGCGATCGCTTTGCCCGCCGGTTCGCCGTTCGGCACGGTCAACATCGATCGCGACGCGTGCACGCTGTGCATGAGCTGCGTCGGTGCCTGTCCGGCTTCGGCGCTGATGGATGGCGGTGATGCGCCGAAACTCCGCTTTCTGGAGCGCAACTGCGTGCAGTGCGGCCTGTGCGTGAATACCTGTCCGGAGAGCGCGCTCAGTCTCGAGCCGCGTCTGCTGACCGGCGATGCGGCAAGGCGTGAGCGGGTGCTGAACGAAGCCGAACCCTTCCACTGCATCGTGTGCAGCAAGGCCTTCGGTACGCGGCAGATGATAGATGCGATGACTTCAAGACTGTCCTCGCACGCGATGTTCGCCGGTGGCGACGCGCTGCGCCGGCTGCAGATGTGCGCCGACTGCCGGGTGATCGACATGATGCAGGGGGCCGGGCGTGAAACCTCGGTATTCGACCTGTGAAGGCCGCTCATGCAGAGGCCGACGCGCAGCTCGTGAGCTTCGTCCGTCATCCGCTCGGCGACGAGGATTTCGCCCGCGCCAACCACTACGCGCTGATTTCGCGGCTGTTTCACGCGACGCCGGACGCTGCGCTGCTGCAGACGCTGGCCGCGTCCGGCGACTGGCCGGTCGATGCCGATGCGCCGTCGGCCGAGGCGATGCTGATGGCCGATGCCTGGAATGCACTGTGCGCGGCGGCGTCGGTGGTGGATGCCGAGTTGCTCGGCATAGAGTTCGACGGTCTGTTCGGCGGCGTCGGACGTCCGGCTGTCGTGCCGTTCGGTTCCTACTACCTGACCGGCTTCATGCACGAGAAGCCGCTGGTGCGGCTGCGCGACGATCTGACCGCGCTCGGTCTGCAGCGGGCACCCGGCGAGGCGCAGCCGGAGGACCATATCGCCGCGCTGGCCGACGTCATGCGACTGCTGTTGACCGACACCACACGTTCCGCCGGCGAGCGTGCGGCAGCACAGGATGCCTTTCTGGGCGCCCATGTCGAACCCTGGTACGGCGCGTTCTTCGATGCGCTGGACGCCCAGCCCGGCGCGAATTTCTACCGCCGGGCCGGACAGTACGCGCGTTGCTTCCTCGACATCGAGATGGTGGCGCGACAGATCGAACCGTGAAGCGGCAATCAAATACGTGACCCCGACAGCGAGCAAAAGGAGGACAGGACCATGACCCGTCAAGCCAATCTGAAACGCAGGCACTTTCTGCTGACCGCAGGCGTCGGTGGCGTCAGCGCGGCGGCGGCCGCGGTGGCGATGCGCGCTCCGGCCGAACCGCCTCCGGCAACGGAAACCGTTGCCGAACCGGAGCGGGACGGCTACCGGCTGACCGAGCATGTCGCCAGCTACTACCGTACCGCACGCGTCTGACAGGAGGATCCGCGACATGACTCTGACCAGAAAATCAACGTCCGGCGCTCGCGCCCCCTCCCGCCTCGCACGATCGCTGTCGGCCGCCGCGCCGCGCACCATGGACCGCCGCACCTTCCTGAAGCGCTCCGGCATTACTGCCGGCGCCTCCGCCTTCGCCTCGGCACTGCCGTTGTCGATGGTCGAGTGGGCGCAGGCGGCACCGGCACCTGCGGTCGGCGGCAAGGTCGAGATGAGGCGCACCGTCTGCACGCACTGTTCGGTCGGCTGTGCCGTCGATGCCGAGGTGGTCAATGGCGTCTGGGTCGGCCAGGAGCCGGTGTTCGACAGCCCGATCAACATGGGGGCGCACTGCGCCAAGGGTGCGTCGATACGCGAGCACGGGCACGGCGAACATCGGCTGCGCTATCCGATGAAGCTGGTCGATGGCCGCTGGGTGCGCATGTCCTGGGATGATGCGCTGGCCGAGGTGTCGACCCGGCTGCTCAAGCTGCGCGAAGAGAGCGGGCCGGACAGCGTGTACTGGATAGGTTCGTCCAAGCACAACAACGAACAGGCGTATCTGATGCGCAAGTTCGTGGCGATGTGGGGCACCAACAACTGCGACCACCAGGCGCGCATCTGCCATTCGACCACCGTGGCCGGCGTGGCGAACACCTGGGGGTATGGCGCGATGACCAACTCCTACAACGACATGCAGAACGCAAAAGCGATCTTCTTCATGGGGTCGAACGCCGCCGAGGCACACCCGGTGTCGCTGCTGCACATCCTGCACGCCAAGGAGAACGGCGCGAAGATCATCGTCGCCGATCCGCGCTTCACCCGGACCGCGGCCAAGGCCGATCACTACGTGCGCATCCGTTCCGGTTCCGACATCGCGATTCTGTACGGCGTGCTGCGGCACATCTTCGAGAACGGCTGGGAGGACCGGAAGTACATCGACGATCGCGTGTACGGCATGGACAGGATCCGCGACGAGGCGATGAAGTGGACGGCGGACAAGGTCGAGGAAGTCAGCGGCGTGCCGGACGATCAGGTGAAGCTGATCGCCGAAACGATGGCGAAGAACAGGCCATCGACCGTCGTGTGGTGCATGGGCCAGACCCAGCACACGACCGGCAACGCCATCGTGCGCATGATGTGCAACTTGCAGCTCGCGCTGGGCAATGTCGGCGTGTCCGGTGGCGGTACCAACATCTTCCGCGGTCATGACAATGTGCAGGGCGCGACCGACGTCGGCCCGAATCCGGATTCGCTGCCCGGCTACTACGGGCTTGCCGCCGGTGCATGGAAGCACTGGGCCAGCGTGTGGGGTGTCGACTACGAGTGGCTCAAGGGGCGCTACGCATCGCAGGCGCTGATGGAGCGTTCCGGCATCACGGTGTCGCGCTGGATCGACGGCGTCACCGAGAAGAACGAATTCATCGATCAGGACCCGAACCTGCGTGCCGTGATCTTCTGGGGCCATGCGCCCAACTCGCAGACGCGCGGCAAGGACATGCTGGAGGCGATGAAGGCGCTCGACACGCTGGTGGTGATCGATCCTTATCCGTCGGCGACTGCGGCGATGGCGGCCAGCGCCCGCCGAGACGGCGTCTACCTGCTGCCGGCGGCCACGCAGTTCGAGACCGAAGGTTCATGTACGGCGTCGAACCGCTCGCTGCAGTGGCGCGAGAAGGTGATCGAACCGCTGTGGGAGTCCAAGCCGGACCACACCATCATGTATCTGTTTGCGCAGAAGTTCGGCTTCGCCGAGCAGTTCACGAAGAACGTGAAGGTGAACAACTACGAGCCCGACATCGCCGACGTGCTGCGCGAAATCAACCGCGGCACCTGGACCATCGGCTACACCGGCCAGTCGCCGGAACGGCTCAAGATCCACATGCGCAACATGCAGGTGTTCGACCCGAAGACGCTCCGGGCAAAGGGCGGCATCGACAAGGAAACCGGCTACTCGCTCGACGGCGAGTACTTCGGCCTGCCATGGCCATGCTACGGCACGCCGGAAATGAAGCATCCGGGTTCGCCCAATCTGTATGACACGTCGAAGCACGTGATGGACGGCGGCGGCAATTTCCGGGCGAACTTCGGCGTCGAGAAGGACGGCACCAGCCTGCTGGCGGCAGACGGCTCAGCGTCGAAGGGCGCCGACCTGCAGTTCGGTTATCCCGAGTTCGACCATGTGCTGCTTAAGAAACTCGGCTGGTGGGACGAACTGACCGACGACGAGAAGAAGAAGGCCGAGGGCAAGAACTGGAAGACCGATTCCTCGGGCGGCATCATCCGCGTCGTCATGAAGGTCCATGGTTGCCATCCCTTCGGCAATGCGAAGGCGCGCGCAGTGGTCTGGAACTTCCCGGATCCGGTACCGCAGCATCGCGAGCCGCTGTTCTCGCCGCGCGCCGATCTGGTCGCGAAATATCCGACGCACGACGACAAGAAGGCTTTCTGGCGCATGCCGACGCTGTACAAGAGCGTGCAGGCGCAGTTCGCCAACGTCGGCAAGGATTTCCCGCTGATCATGACTTCGGGCCGCCTGGTCGAATACGAGGGCGGCGGCGACGAGACACGTTCCAACCCGTGGCTGGCCGAGCTGCAGCAGGACATGTTCGTCGAGATCAATCCGCGTGCCGCCAACGATCGAGGCATCCGGGACAAGGACATGGTGTGGGTCAGGTCACCGACCGGTGCGCAAATCCGGGTGCAGGCCATGGTGACCGAACGGGTCGGGCCGGACACGGTGTTCCTGCCTTTTCACTTCGCCGGTCACTGGATGGGCAAGGACCTGATCGACAGCTATCCGGCGGGCGCGGCACCGATAGTGCGCGGTGAGGCGGTCAATACCGCGACCACCTATGGCTACGACGCGGTGACGATGATGCAGGAAACCAAGACCACGGTCTGCCAGATCATGAAGGCGTGAGTGCCCGGACCTGAACGCGGCGAACAAGGACATGAGGCGGCTTGCCGGCGTGCATCCGCCCCGCAGAACGGAGGAAACCATGGCTCGAATGAAATTCATCTGTGACACGGAACGATGCATCGAATGCAACGGCTGCGTCACGGCGTGCAAGAACGAACACGAGGTGCCCTGGGGCGTGAACCGGCGGCGCGTGGTCGCCATCAATGACGGCGTGCCGGGCGAGCGTTCGCTGTCGGTTGCCTGCATGCACTGTTCCGACGCGCCGTGCATGGCGGTGTGTCCGGTCGATTGCTTCTACCGCACCGACGAGGGCGTGGTGCTGCACGACAAGAATCTGTGCATAGGCTGCGGCTACTGCTTCTACGCTTGCCCGTTCGGTGCGCCGCAGTTCCCGCAGGCAGGCGCCTTCGGGCTGCGCGGCAAGATGGACAAATGCACCTTCTGCGCCGGCGGTCCGGAAGAGAACGGCTCGGAAGCGGAGTTCCGTAAGTATGGCCGCAACCGGCTGGCCGAAGGCAAGCTGCCGCTGTGTGCCGAAGTCTGTTCGACCAAGGCGCTGCTCGGCGGCGATGCCGACGTGCTGGCCGACATCTACCGCCAGCGCGTCATGACGCGCGGCAAGGGCGCCGACATCTGGGGCTGGTCGACCGCCTATGGCAAACCGGACGCGCCGGCGCAGCCCCCTGCCGCGGGAGGAAAGTCATGAACACGGGCATTGTCGGAGCGTGTGTGCTCGCGCTGGCGCTTGCCGGCTGCAGCGACCGGGCGCAGGTCGTGGTCTACAAGCAGGGCCAGTATCAGGGCAAGCCGGATGGCAAGCCCTGGGACAACGACGCCTTTTCCGGTGACAGGACGGAGTGGGAAGCGACCGTGCGCGCGCGCAACCAGAACCAGAACGAATACCGCCGCATCAACGGTTAGGAGATCGCTCATGAAGCGCGACACGACGATTCTGCAACGCGCGCTGTGGATGGTGTGCGTGCTGGGTGCCCTGCTGGGCGGAACGGCGTCGCTTGCTGCCGGACCGGCGGCGGCCGAACAGGCGCAGCGCCAGCAATCCCAGCCGCTGAACAACGCACCGGTCTGGCGCGAGGTGCGCTCGGGCGAGCAGCACGTTACCAACATCAAGGGCGTGGACACTGGTGTGCTGATCCAGTCGGGTGGGCAGACCTGGCGCACGCTGCGCAACGGGCCGATCACGCTGTACGGCGGAATCGCGCTGTGCGCGATGGTCGTGCTGCTGGCGGTGTTTTTCAGGCTGCGCGGTCCGATCATGCTGTCGGGCGAGAAGACCGGTCGGATGATCGAGCGCTTCAGCACGCTTGAGCGGACGGCACACTGGTCGATGGCGATTTCCTTCTGCGTGCTCGCGGCCAGCGGCCTGGTGATGCTGTTCGGCAAGCATGTGCTGCTGCCGGTGTTCGGCTACACGCTGTTTTCCGTTGTCGCCGTCGTGTGCAAGAACGTGCACAACTTCGTCGGCCCGCTCTTCATCATGTCGGTGCTGGTATTCATCGTGCTGTTCGTGCGCGACAACGTATGGCGGTCGATAGACGCACTCTGGATACGCAAGGCGGGCGGGCTGCTGAGTGGCGAGCATGTGCCGTCCTATCGCTTCAACTTTGGCGAGAAGACTTGGTTCTGGTTGGGGGTGGTCGGTCTTTCGATGCTGGTCGGCGTCAGCGGGCTGGTACTCAATTTCCCCAACTTCGGCCAGGGGCGGTTCGTCATGCAGGGCGCCAGCATCATTCATGTGACCGGGGCACTGGTGGTCATGACCCTGTCGCTGGCCCATATCTATATAGGCAGCATAGGCATGGAAGGCGCGCTCGACGGCATGAAGACCGGCCAGGTCGATGAAGCCTGGGCGAAGGAGCATCACGAACTGTGGTACGACGAGGCGCTACAGTCGCGGCCAGCGGAAACGCATGCCGGATCGATGCCCGCACCGGCCCGTGTCTGAACGGAGGAATGTCCATGAACAGGATGATCGTATTGCTGCTGGGGGCACTGCTGTCGGCAGGTGTCTGTGCGAAGCTGCCCGAACCGACCGAGGAGCAGAAGGCGGCCGCCGCGGAAAAGAAGGCGAAGGCCGACGAGGCGACGAAGAAGGGTAACGAGCAGCTGGCCGCTGCGCAGGACCAGGTCGCGGCGAAGTACATCGCGCAGATGAAGGCAAAAGGCGTCGCCGTGACGCCTACGCCCATCGCCCTGCCGGTACCGCCCGCTGCCGCTGTGCCCGCGCCGGCCGCGGCAGTCGCACCGCCGGGCAAGTAGCCGGATGCGCAGCACTCAAGAAGAAAAGGCGCCCTGAGGCGCCTTTTCTTCTTTCGGTCGTCGTCTCTCAGCCGCCGAAGCGGTAGCGCAGACCGACCCAGCCGGCACGCGGGGCGCCGGGTGCGTAGAAGGTTTCATCCTGCCAGTTGTTGGTGTCGGAGTCGAAACTGTGATTCGCACCGACGAAGGGATTTTCGCCAAGCTGGCCGCCGGTGACATAGCGCCGGTCGAACACGTTGTTGACGCGGGCAAACGCCGACCAGCCTGCGCCCAGATCTGCGTTGGCGGTGAAGTTGGCGACGGTGAAGCCGGACGTCTTGCCGTTGCTGTCGTGCTTGTTGTTCTCGTTGCCGCGTACATAGACGCCGGAATGTGCGACGACGTCGGTACCCAGCGTCAGCCAGCCGGTGGCGCGCCAGTCGATGCCGAGCTTGAACGAATGCGCCGCGATGCCCGGAATGCGGTCGCCCGAACTGACCCGGATGTTGTCGGCGCCGCAGGATGCATCCTGCGCCGAGTTTTCCGGCGACACGATGCACTCGCTGGAACGGTAGGTTGCATCGACCCAGGTGTAGCCGGCGTTCCACATGAGGCTGCCGTATTCGCCGCCCAGACCCAGTTCGATGCCGTTGCGGCGCGTCTTCCCGAAGTTCTTGAAGTAGCCCTGGCCGACCGTGTTGCTGGCGACGAACAGGATGTCGTCGCGATTGATGGCACCGAAGGCGGCCGCATTCCAGCGAATCGGCCCGGCCTTGCCACGCAGCCCGACCTCGACGCTGCGCGTCACGACCTGATCGAGCCGCGGATCCGACTGCATGGCATTGGGCAGCTTGCACGGCTGGGCCGGATCGGAGCAACCCAGTTCGATCGGGCTCGGTGCGCGGTTGCCCTGCTGGACGTTGGCGTACAGCGTGACGGCCGGCGTAAGCGCATACGTTGCGCCCAGCGCCGGGTTGATCTTGCTGTAGGTGTAGTCACTGTTCAACGTGGACGTGGCGTCCAGCGCGTCGGTTGTCTGCACATTGCTGAGGTTGTAGCGTCCGGACAGCGAAACCGTTGCCTCCGGCAGCGGCTTCCAGGTGCCGGTCGCGAACAGGCTCCAGGTGCGCGTGCGTCCGCGCAGCTTCGGATCAGGGTCTTCTTCCGGCCCGGTCGGATTCACCGAGCGGTCCGGATTGAAGTTGCCCTCCTGCTCCGTCTGCTGGAAACGGGTGCGGCTGTGATCGTAGGTCGTGCCGACCGCAAGTTGCCGGTCGTCGAGTATCTGCGCCAGCTGCAGGCTGAAACCGTAGCCGTTCTGGCGCGAGCGTGTACGGTTCAGCACGCCTTCCGGGTCGCCCAGGTTCGTGAATTCGTCATTCACGTCACCATTGAGCGTGCGTACCTTGTTGTGCCGGTAATAGAGGGTACCGGACAGTTTGTAGACGTCATCCAGCCAGTAGCCGCCGTTGAGCGACACCATGGTCATCCGGTTCTTCGTGTTGTCCGGCGTGGTGAAGATCGAACGCTTGCGCTGGTCGTAGAAGGATTCGGGCGTGAGTCCGTTGCCGATCAGGTCGCTGTCGGCGTGAGTCACCGCCAGATCGAGTTCGTGCCTGGCCGTGCGGTGTGAAATCTTGCCGAAGAACTGGTTGACCTCGGATGGCGATGCATCACGCCAGCCGTCTTCCTTGAAGTGGGTACCCGTGAAATACCAGCCCAGCTCGCCGTTATTGCCACCGTGTTCGGCCGTGACCGCATGCCGGCCGAAGCTTCCGGTGTAGGCCTCGATACCGGTTCCCGCGTCGCGGAAGCCGTCCTTGGTGCGGATCGCCAGTGCACCGCCCAGGGTATTCAGGCCGAACAGCGGATTCGAGCCGGGGATCAGGTCTATCGATGCGATGGCGCTGCGCGGGATCAGGTCCCAGTTCACGACATCGCCAAACGGTTCGTTGATGCGCACGCCGTCCTGGTAGACCGAAAGCCCCTGCGGCGTGCCGAGCAGCGGACTGGCGGTGAAACCGCGGTAATTCACGTCGGCCTGGAAAGGGTTGCCCTGCAGTTCATTGACGTTGACGCTCTGCAGCTGGCTGCCCAGCAGTTCCGGCAGGCCGCCGGATCCGGTGTCGCGCAGCGTCTCCCGGCGCACCGACTGTACGTTGGAAGGAATTTCGTCCTTGGGGCGGTCGAGCCCCGGAACCGGAGTCGTGCCTACGATCTCGACTTTCGGGGCGACGATGGCCTGGGCGTGTGCCGTATTGGCTGCGCCATATGCAAGTACGCCGCCTATCATTGCGGCGAGTGGTGTCAGACGTGCCGTCACGGCACTGCTTCGGGTGCTCACGGATATCTCCTCTGGGGCTTCATCTTGCGCACCGTTCTCTGTGGTGCGTCGGCCAGGACCTTGTCCGGGCTCGTCACGGACGATAGCGAACCGGCCAGCGGAAATATCGGGAAAAACTCCCGTGGTGTCGTTCAGGCCTGATCCAGGCCGATCTGGGTCACCACGCCAAGCCGCAGAGCCAGATGCACCAGTGCCGCCGAAGTGCCGACTCCGAGCTTTTCCTTGATCAGCGCTTGGTAATTGGCGACGGTCTTCTGGCTCAGATTGAGGAGGTTTGCACATTCGCCGGCTGACCGACCCTGCGCGAGCAGGCGGAATACTTCGAATTCGCGCGGCGACAGCTCGTTGATGATGGCCCGTTCGGTGTCAGGTGACCTGCGTTCGAACACCTTTCTGACGTCATTGCTCAGGTAGCGTTCGCCCCGGGCTACCGCGCGTACCGCCTCGAGCAGCACTTCCGGCGCACTGCGCTTGCTGATGAAGCCGCTGGCACCACTTTGCAAGGCCTTGTCCACGACGACCGCTTCGTCGTGCACGCTGAATACCAGAAGGCGGGCGGCGGCATCGCGCGCGCGGATGCGGCGTATCAGCTCAATGCCGCTTGACCCGGGCAGCGACAGATCGGTAACGGTCACCTGGGGTTGATGTTCGACATAGGCCGAGTAGCCCGCGTCGGCGCTTTCCGCCTCAGCCACAACGTGGATATCGCCGCCAGTCTCCAGCAGGCGGGCATACCCCGACCTCACGATCGGATGATCATCGACAAGCAGTACGTCAATCATCGACAGGACTCCGTGTTGAATCCGGTTCCCTGAGGGGCTGACCGGCCGGTCGTGGAAAGCGGCATTGCACCATCATTCCGCCCAGAGTGCTCGGTCCGATGGAAAGTTCGCCGTGCAGCATCGACGCGCGTTCCTTCATTCCCATCCAGCCCAAACCCGCACGGAAGGCAGACGCGTCATGGCCCGTTCCATCGTCCTCTATAGTGACTTCCACGTCGCACTCCGGCTCCTGGCAGGCAAGCCGTATGCGGACATGACTTGCGTGCGCGTGCTTCATCACGTTCGAAAGAGATTCTTGAACTATGCGATAGACGGCCATGTTCGCGTCTTCACCAAGATCCGCGAGGTTTCCCGACGGGAGGAGGGCGCAACTGACCGTCGTACGTTCCTCCCAGGATTCGCACAGGGACTGTATGGCGCCGACAAGTCCGAGGCTGTCTAGCGCCGCCGGCCGAAGTTCATACAGCAGGCCGCGTACGGTTTGATATAGATCATCGGAGGTCTCGGCGATCCTTTCCGCTGCCGCACGTTCGTTACTTCCTTCGGGCAGCGCACTTCGAAGGAAGACCGAGTCGATTCTTATCGCGTTGCAACATTGACCGAAGTGGTCGTGCAGTTCATGAGCGAGTCGCCGTCGTTCCGTTTCCTGCAGTCCGATCAGCGCCTGTGCCAGTTCCCGGTTGCGGCTTGCCAAGCGTTGCAGGGCATGTTCGGCGGTGACTCGGGATGCGAGCTCCAGCCGGGCTTCCCTCCAGCGCAGAAAGGAAAAAACAGCAAGCGTCGCCAGCAGGACAAGGACGGCTATGAACAGTTCGTCGGCCTGAATGACCTCGTACCGCGTCAGCAACGCATGAAAGCGCTCGTATATTTCCGCTCTGGAACTCAGGATGAAGGTGACTACCGCCGTCGCGACGATTAACCCGACTTCGATGCGGTGCCTCTTCCTGTAATGGATGACCGGATTCGTACTCATATATATAGAGATGCTTGGGATTGAGCGGAAGTGTGGAGTACAACCTCGATTGCCGCCACAGCGAAGGAGGAGCCGATTCGGCCTTCCCGCAGGGAGTCCCGACCCATGCCCATGCGTCGGGAAGAGAAATGCTGCACCAGCGTTGACACAAGGTCGGAAAGTCTCCATAATCTTTTCCTCTCGAACGCGGGGTGGAGCAGTCTGGCAGCTCGTCGGGCTCATAACCCGAAGGTCACAGGTTCAAATCCTGTCCCCGCAACCACGATGCAAATTGCGGTAGCGAGAAAAAAAGATTCAAAAAGTTGTTGCACAGAATCGAAAGCGTGTTAAAGTCTCGCTTCTGTGCTGCAGCGAAAGCAGCGAAGCTCTTTAAAAAGATAAACAGCCGATAGGTGTGGGCGCGATTCAGT
>JAHRYN010000009.1 GCA_020621405.1 Betaproteobacteria bacterium | reverse complement strand
CGTTGTTCTTGGCCCAGTTGATGAAGTCGGCCACGATCAGGAAGTAGCCGGGGAAACCCATCTGGATGATGGTGTCGCACTCGAACTTCAGGCGCGCCTCGTACTCGGCGCGATGCTCGGCGCGTACCGCCTCATCCGGATAGAGCTGGGCCAGCCTGATTTCCAGCCCCTTGCGCGCCTCGTCGATCATGAAATCTTCGATCGTCATGCCCGGCGGCGTCGGGAACTGCGGCAGGTAGTTCTTGCCCAGCGTCAGCGTCAGGTTGCAGCGGCGCGCGATCTCGACCGAATTCGACACCGCCTCGGGAATGTCGGAGAACAGTTCGGCCATCTCGGCCGAGGTCTTGAAATACTGCTGCTCGGTGAAGTCACGCGGTCGGCGCTTGTCGGTCAGCACATAGCCCTGGGCGATGCACACCCGCGCCTCGTGCGCCTTGTAGTCGTCCGGCGCCATGAACTGCACCGGATGCGTCGCCACCACCGCGATGTCCAGTTCGGACGCCAGCGTGCACGCACTCGCAACATAGGCTTCGGTGTTCGGATGACCGGCGCGCTGCAGCTCGATGCAGTAGTCGCCGTCGAACAGCCGCAACCACTCGGCAGCCAGCTTGCGCGCGGCATCCATATTGCCCGACAGCAGCGCCAGGCCGACGTCGCCCTGCATCGCGCCGGACAGCGCAATCAGCCCGGCCGCGCCGGTATCGTCCTTGTCCAGCCACTCGCGCCGGATTTCGGCGCGGCCGCGGTACTTGTTTTCCAGATAGGCGCGGGTCAGCAGCCGGCACAACGTGCCGTAGCCTTCGCGGTTGCGCGCCAGCAGCAGCAGCCGATACGGCTTGTCGCGCTCGGCGTCGTTGGTGACGAACACGTCGGTCGCGGCGATCGGCTTGACGCCCTTGCCACGCGCCGCCTTGTAGAACTTCACCAGACCGAACACATTGCTCAGGTCGGACAGCGCCAGTGCCGGCATGCCGTCCTTCGCAGCCGCCTTGACCGCGGCGTCGACGGTCACGATGCCATCGACGATAGAAAATTCGCTGTGCACCCGCAGGTGCACGAACGCCGGTACGGCCGGCGCGTTGTGTTCGGTAGTCATGCCGGGATTTTACGTCGGCTGCCGGCGCCGGCACTTGCAACTTGCACCTCCGGCGCCAGGGTCTGTTGACATTGAATCGCAGGCCACGCGCGAATCCGGTTGCGTTCAGATCAAGACGGGCCGACGCCGGCTGACTGGCCGTCAGGCCAGGAGGCCCAACGCCGAGCTGGGCGCAACCGGACTCACGCCCTTCGGGTTTGCAAGGTGCACGCCACGGACTGCGTTGCGCTCCTCGTCGAGACGGCCAGTCTCGACTTCGTCGCACGTCTTGCCCGTGGCGTGCGCCTTGCAAACGTGGCTTGCGATTCAATGTCAACAGACCCTAGCATGCCGCTTTGACCTGCCGGACCTTCGCCATGCTCAAGCACGTACTGCCGCTGTCCTTCGCCCTGCTCGCCGGGCTGTCGTTCGGCGCCACCCCGGCCGACCGCGACT
This sequence comes from Betaproteobacteria bacterium, assembly GCA_020621405.1. Taxonomy (GTDB): domain Bacteria; phylum Pseudomonadota; class Gammaproteobacteria; order Burkholderiales; family Rhodocyclaceae; genus Methyloversatilis. Next base: position 118,540 of record JAHRYN010000009.1, on the reverse strand, counting down.
GGCCGACCTTCGGTCTCGATCACTCAAATACACGGCTGGCCGACGTGCCCGGCCTGACGCCGAAGACGGTGCGCAAGCTGGTGCCGAAGTGGATCTACCAGAGCGGCATCGCGCAGACCTTCCAGGCGACCCCGCTGGTGGTCGGCGGGAAGATGTACGTGTCGCTGCCCGGTTCGCACGTGGTCGCGCTCGACGCGCGCACCGGCGCCGAACTGTGGCGCTACGAGCACCGGCGCAAAACCGATCGTCTGTGCTGCGGACCGGCCAACCGCGGCGTGGCCTTCGACGACGGACGCGTGTTCGTGGCCACGGTCGACGCCCGACTGGTCGCGCTGGACGCCGCCACCGGCAAGCCGCTGTGGGACATCCAGATCGCGCAGCCCGACACCGCGATGGAAAGCAGCGCCGGCATCGAGGGCAAGGTCAGCGGTGGCTCAGGCGTCGGTGCCGCCGCCGCGCCGCTGGTGGTCGACGGCAAGGTGATCATCGGCATCAACGGGGTCGGCTACGGCCTGCATCTCGAGGCGGCCGGGCCGAAGGGGCAGCTTGGCGCGGTGGTCGGCATGGCCGGCAAGTACGGCGGCGTCGGCTTCCTGGCCACGTTCGACACAAAGACCGGCGAACGGGTGTGGCAGTTCGACACCGTGCGCAAGCCGGCCGACGGCGGCTGGGAAGGTAACTTCGCCGCCACCACGGCCGACGGCGTGCCGCTGCACCGCGACGTCGACGCCGAACGGGCCAGCGCGCCGCAGTACCCTGCGGCCTGGGAATACGGCGGCGGATCGGTCTGGAACGCCCCGGCCTACGACGCCAAGACCGGCCTGCTGTACTTCGGCGTCGGCAATCCGAGCCCGCAGATGATCGATGCCGAACGTCCGGGCGACAATCTGTATACGGTGTCGCTGGTCGCCATCAACGCAAAGACCGGGCGCCACGCCTGGCACTATCAGCAGGTACCGCACGACCGCTGGGGCTACGACGTCGCCAGCCCGCCGATACTGTTCGACCAGCGCATGCCGGACGGCCGCGTCGTGCCGGCGGTCGGCCAGGCATCGAAGCTGGGCTGGTTCTTCGTGCACGACCGCGCCAGCGGCGCACTGCTGTACAAGTCCGACGCCTTCGTGCCGCAGGACAATATGTTCGCCAATGCGTCGAAGGAAGGCACACGCATCGCGCCGGGCGTCGGCGGCGGATCGAACTGGTCGCCGGCCGCGCTGGACGCGCAGCGCGGACTGGCTTTCGTCGCCGCGATGCACATGCCGATGCGCTACTGGATCAAGGAAACACCGGCCACCGCCGACCGGCCGGCGCGGCGCTACGACAGCATGGAGCCGTCGGCCGAGCCGAACTGGGGCACGCTGACCGCGATCGACCTGAAGCAGCGCGGCCGGATCCGCTGGCAGGTGAAGACCGACCAGCCGCTGATCGGCGGCGTGCTGGCGACGAAATCCGGGCTGGTGTTCTCGGGCGAAGGCAACGGCTTCCTGTCTGCCTTCGACAGCCGCAGCGGCAAGCGTCTGTGGCGTTTCCAGGCGGGCGCCGGCGTCAACGCGCCGCCGATCGCCTTCGTGCTCGACGGCCGGCCCTATATCGCGGTCGCCGCCGGCGGCAGCGCGATCTGGGGCTTCCGCCAGGGCGACGCCGTCATGGTGTTCGGCCTGCCCGAATAGCGCCCCCTCGGCCGGCGCCAGTCGCCCGCAGTCAGAACGGCGGTGGGCGCCCGGTTCCGGCCAGCAGTCTGGCCAGCGGCTCGCCGTCGAGCATCATCACGTACTCTAGGCCGTCGATGTCGTCGATGAAGGACGCGATGCGCAGGAAACCGGCGCTGGCCAGCAATGCACAGGACGCACGGTTGTCCGGGCTGACCGAGGCGACGAAGCGCACAACGCCCTGATCGACATGCGCCCAGCGGATCATCGCGGTCAGCACTTCCCGCCCGTGGCCGCGGCGCCGATGGCCGGGGTAGATGGTGTAGCCGACTTCGACCGCATCCTGCGCGTACGGCGCCAGATAGTCCGGCGCCGGCTGCGTGTGGAAGCCGGTGTGCCCGATCATTTCTCCGCTGTCGCGCAGCGCCACCGCACGCACCGACCAGGGCGCATAGCCCGGCTCGGCCAGCAGGTCACCCAAGCGCAGCGCAGCCAGGTCCGTTTCGTCCAGCCAGTCGGCGGCAACGCGCAGGCCGATCAGTGTCGACAGTTCCGCGGCGCTGCGCCCCTCCGCGGACGCACGCAGGAAATTCAGCGGCATCGGCCGCAGGACAAGGCGCTGACTGACGATATCCACGGCTGACCACCACCCGCTGAGCATTCCGGGCCGCAACGATAACGTGCCCGGTCCGCATTCTCCAGCCCTGCGTGAACAAAGCCGCGGCGGCATCGACAGGCAGCGGTAAAGAAACCGGCCTGCCCGTCGTGAACCGTATCTCACATGACTTCACCGGGCGGACCGCATGAATCTGAACTCCCTCAGTCTGCGCACCAAGCTGCTTTCATCGACGGTCATCACGGTCACGCTCGGCTTTTCGCTGACGCTGGGCGTACTCGCCTGGCGCAGTCACGACGCCATCATGGAACAGGGCCTTGCGCGCGCGGAGCGGGTGGCAGCGTCGGTCGCCAGCGACGTCGGCTCCCGGCTCGATGACGCACTCAGCGTATCGACCTCGCTGTCGCTGACGCTGGAAGGGCTGCGCGGCAAGGGAACGCTCGACCGGGACGCGGTCAACCGGTTGCTGCGGCGGACGCTCGAAGGCCAGCCCGGACTGCTCGGTGTCTACACCGGCTGGGAACCCGACGCCTTCGACGGCCGCGACCGCGAGTTCGCCGGTACGGCCGGACATGACGCGAGCGGGCGTTTCGTGACCTACTGGGGCCGCAGCGGCAGCACGCTGGCGCAGGAAGCGCTGTCCGGCTACGACCAGCCGGGTGCCGGCGACTACTACCTGCAGCCCAGGCGCACCGGCCGAGCCCTTCTGGCGGAACCCTATTCCTACACGGTCGGCGGCAAGCGCATGCTGATCACGTCACTGGTACAGCCGGTCGCCGTCAACGGCCGGTTTGCCGGCATTGCCGGCGTCGACATCGCGCTCGGCACCATGGCCGAAGAACTGGCACGGATGAAGCCGTTCGGCAGCGGCCGGGTCGAGCTGTATACCTCCGTCGGCATGGTGGTCGCGCATCCGGACGGCGCCCGCATCGGCAAGCCGGCGACCGGCCTGCCGCCCGAGGCGCTGGCCGCGCTGAAGGAAGGGCGTGACATGCACTGGCGCGACGACAACGGCGTGCTGCATTTCCTGTCGCGGGTCAGTGTGACGGGTACCGACGCCTGGTGGGGCAGCGTGACCTCGCTGCCCGAAACCGCGATCACGGCATCGGCCGACGGACTGCGCCACACGGCCATCGTGATGGGCCTCGTCAGCATCGTGCTGACCACCGGCGTGCTGTTCGCGCTGCTCGGCGCGCTGACCCGGCCGCTCGGCCAGCTGGCCGAGGCCATGCAGTCGCTGGCCGGCGGCGAAGGCGACCTGACACGCCGCCTGGCCGCAGACAGCGACGATGAACTCGGTCGCGTGGCGAGGGCAGTCAACGCCTTCCTGTCCAGTCTGCAACGCATGTTCACCGACGTACGCAACCAGAGCCAGGCGCTGGTCAGCGGCATCCGCGCAGTGTCCGACTCGACCGGCGAAATCGCCGACAGTTCGCGCCGGCTGGCCAGCGCCACCGGCGACAACGCCGCCACGATCGAGGAGATCACGGTATCGATCAACCACATCGCCAGCCATGCCAGCGACGTCAACGCCGTCATGCTCGACACGCACGACGCGTCACGCCGCAGCGGCGACGCGGTACGCGGCATGGAAGCCCACATGCGGGACATCTCGGGCACGATGGAAACGCTGGGCGAAGCACTGACCGGCCTGGCCGCACGCTCGGGCGAGATCAACGGCATCGTGGAAGTGATCCGCAGCATCGCCGACCAGACCAATCTGCTGGCACTGAACGCGGCCATCGAGGCGGCGCGCGCCGGCGAACAGGGCCGGGGTTTTGCGGTCGTCGCGGATGAAGTGCGCAAGCTGGCCGAACGCACCGGCATCGCGACGGCAGAAATCAACGCCCTGATCGACGCCATCATCGGCGAGACCGACAGCGCGGTCACCCGGATGAAGGGCACACGCGACGCGGTCGAGGCCGGCGTCGGACGCGCGGCCGAGGTGGCGGCGGAAATCGCCGGCATCGAAAAGAGCATGGATCACGCGGCGGCACGCGTACGCGAGATCGCCGATGCGACGCGGGAACAGTCGGTCGCAACCAATGCACTGGCGCGTTCGGCCGAGCACGCATCGGGTGTCGTGCAGCGCACCGACGAAGCGATTCAGCACGCATCGGCCACGCTGACGCAGATCGGCCAGGCGTCCGATCACCTGGGCGAGCTGGTGGGCCGTTTCAAGCTGTAGCCGAAAGCGCGAAATAGAGACTGACCGCCAGACCGACGCTGATCGCGACGCCGGTCAGCAGCAGTACGCGTGAACGCAACCGCAGCACCTCGACCTCGCGTACCAGAAGCGCGTTCTGTTCGGCCAGCGAACGGATCAGCTGCGAGGTCGCCAGCGCTTCCTTCTGCAGCTCTGCAACCGCCTGTTCCAGCAGCGCGACGCGCGCCTCGGCCGATGTGCCGGCCGCACCCGACTCCGGCACCGCCTCGCCCTTCTGCCTCTTCTTCGCGACCCGGTCCCACAGCGCGTTCGCACCCTGCACGACACCCGGCGCCGCGGCGAGCACGTCGCCCCACGGCACGGCCTTGACCGCACCCAACAGGCTGATGGACATTGCATGGACTCCCTGGCGAATTGACTGTGTCCGATAGTACTGCCGGCGGCTGCCGGGCATGCACGGTGCTGCAGGCGTCGGCAGTTCAGTGCACACTGCGCCGCACCCGGCTCCGGCCGGGGGTCAAATCCGGAACTGCGTCATGACTGAAAAACTGCTTTACGTCGCTGCAGCGGGCTTCGATGCCGCACGCAGCATCGACTGCCTGCCGGCCGGCCATCGCCTGCGGCCACTGCACGGCCACGCCTTCGTCGGCGAAATCCGGGCGGCGCTGCCTGCCGGCTGGGCCGGTTTTGCCGGCGGCGAGACCGGCGCATTGTCGGCCCGGCTGCATGCCTGCGTCGCACCATTCGACCATGGCCACCTGAACCGCACGCTGGAACAGCCGACCGACGAAAACCTCGCGCGCTGGATACGGCAGCAGCTGGACGTACCCGGTCTGGCACAGGTCAACGTGCGCAGCACGGCGCGACACGGCGTGGCACTGGATCGGCAGGGCGCCGCACACGTGTGGCGACGTTACGTGTTCCAGTCGGCGCACCAGCTGCCGAACGTCGGTCCCGGACACAAATGCGGTCGCATGCACGGCCACGGCTTCGAAGTGCTGCTGCATGCCAGGCAGGATGCGGCCGGCCGGCCGGTCAGCCATGAACTGCTGGATGCGCTGTGGGCGCCGCTGCACACGCAGCTCGACCACGCCTGCCTGAACGACGTCGCCGGCCTGGAAAACCCGACCAGCGAAAACATCGCCGCCTGGATATGGCACAGCCTCGCGGCCACGCTGCCCGAGCTGTCATGGGTCACCGTGTACGAGACGACCAGCTGCGGCGCCCAGTTCGACGGCGAACACTACCGGGTATGGAAGGAATTCACGCTCGACAGCGCAGTACGCCTGAAGCACGCGCCCGACGGCGACGCGCGCCGGCGCCTCCATGGCCACACCTTCACGCTGCGCCTGCACCTGCGCGCACCGCTCGACAAGCTGATGGGCTGGACGGTGGATTTCGGCGACGTCAAGACGCTGTTCTCGCCGCTGTTCGCGCAGCTCGACCACGCGCCGCTGCATGAACTGATGGGCGACGAGGACGCCGACACCGCCAGCATCGCGCGCCGCATCAAGGCGATGGCCGCGCCGCTGATGCCGGCGCTGGAGCGCATCGACCTGAACGAGACGCAGGGTTGCGGCGTGATCCTCGACTGGAGCGGCAAGGACCCGACGCTGCCGGTCTGAACTGCCGCACGGCCGCACCGACATTCACCAGGACGGCAGATCGATGCCGAAGGTGAACATGACGCCCGCAGTACCGAGCAGCGCCACCTGGGCGTTGTAGCGGTCGAACTGGTAACCGAGCGCCGGAATGACCGCGAACGCCACGCCGTTGTGGTTGAGCGGAATCTTGTCCTCTGACCGGCCGGTATAGCCGAGCAGCGCGCCGGCCGTCACCTTCACATACAGATTCGGGCTGATCGCCTCGACCGGCCAGCTGCGGCCGGCGTAGTAGTAAGCGGCGCTCTGGTCGAAGGAATTGCGGAACCATGCCGCACCGACCACCCAGCGCTCGGGCGAGCGGTATTCCAGCCCGAGCAGCCAGGGTGTGTCGTTGTGATCGGGATCATGTTCCCAGTGATGGACGTAGGGGCCGAACTGCAGGCCGAGCGTGCCGGTGGCCGGATCGGGTCCGGCCACGGCGGTCGCGCTGAGCAGCGTCAGCGCGATGGCGGTGAGGACAGCGGATGTTTTCAAGGCGTGTTGTCCTGCGCGGATGATCCGTCGGACAGACACGGTAGCCCCCTGGTGCGTCCACGCCATGAACGCACTGTTGCCGCATGTTTCAGCCGTCCGCGCAGCGACGGCCGATCAGCCGGTCGGCCGACAATGCACCCGGACCGAAGGCGACCAGCAGCAGCAGGCCACCTCCCCACCAGAAGTGGGACTGGATCGCCGCCGGGCAATCGAAACCCCACAGCGCCGGATAGGACAGCACGGCCATCGCATTGACGACGAACAGCCCGGCGGCGGCGAAGCGTCCGGCCAGCCCGAGCACCAGCAGCGGCGGCAGCGCCAGCTCGCCCAGCGTGCCCATGACCGCCGCCACGGCCGGCGGCAGCAGCGGCACCGAATACTCTTCGGTGAACAGATACAGCGTGGTGTCCCAGTCGTTGATCTTGGTCAGGCCGGACTTGATGAACACCCAGGCGATGAACACGCGCAGCGCCAACAGCAGCAGCGGCTGCGCGTGATCGGCCAGAGCGGCCAGCGGCGTGAATCGGTCATACAGGCGGACGACGGCATTCATGGTGACTCTCCTTGCATGTCGAGTGCGAGCAGCCAGCCTGCGGCGAGCGCGCATTCGATCGCCGCGGCCAGATCGAAGCCGGCGTCATGCGCCGAGGCGCTGGCCCAGGCCTCGCCGAGCGCTGCCCCACCGGCGATGTCGGTCCAGAACAGATGCATGCCGCGGTCGAGCGCCGCCACACGCACGCGGAAGCCGTCGCGCCAGACCACGGCGCACTGCGCCGCCGACAGATCGATGTCGAGCGTGCCGCCGGCTTCCGGCTGGTGCTGCAGCCAGATGTCGGCCACTGGCCAGGGGCTGTCGTGCAGCGCGAAGCCGGGCACAGGACGCAGCCGCACCGCCGCCAGCGCATCGGCATCGAGCCTGGCGAAGGCCTCGCCGCCGAGCGGCGTCGCATCGGCGGCGCTCATGGCGACATGCACCGACCATTCGAGCCGCGCGAGGTCCGGCAGATAGGGCAGTGCACGCACCGGCTCGAAGCGCGTCAGGAAATCGGCGAAGCCGGCACCGTAGCGGTTCAGGTCGCCGTCACGCGATGGCGATTCCGCCCAGTGGCCGCGCGCCAGTCCGGCGAAATAGTCGTCGCCGGTCAGCATCCGGCACACCGGGTAGGCCAGCGTCAGCGCCGCATGCGCACTGGCCACCGAATTGCCGCGGTAGATGCCGAGCAGTGCGCGATTGCGTTCGTCGTCGCCGGCAAGCAGCGGCAGCATCGCCGATTCACCGGCGGCGCCGCGCAGTGCGCCGGCGAAACGCCGCTGCGCATCAAGCAGCGCAGACATGTCCGCTCTCCTGCAATCCCGCGACGACTTCGCGGCCAATGCGGTCCGCGCGCACCGCCTCGGCCAGCAGAACGTCGAGTTCCGGCAGGTCGGTATCCCACTCGATCAGCGCCGGTGCCGTGACGCCGCGCACCCGCACGTCGCGCAGCAGCGACCACACATCGTCGCAGACATGGCTGCCGTGCGTGTCGATCAGGCCATGTCCAGTCACCGCATGACCGGCAAGGTGGATTTCGCCCACCGCGTGCATCGGCAGCCGGTCGAGCTCGACCAGCGGATCGAAGCCGAAATTGCGCGCGTTGACGTAAAGATTGTTCAGGTCGAGCAGCAGACCGCAGCCGGTCAGGCACACCAGCTCGGCGAGGAATTCCGCCTCGCTCATTTCCGAATCGCGGAACTGCACGTAGGCGGACAGGTTCTCGATCAGCAGCGGACGGCGCAGCCGGTCCTGCACCTCGCGTATCCGCGCAGCGACCAGCGTCAGCGCCTCACCGGTGTAGGGAAAGGGCAGCAGGTCGTTGAAATGGATGCCGTCGACCGCGCCCCAGCACAGATGTTCGGACACGAAGGCCGGTTCGATGCGCGCAACCAGCCTGGCCAGCCGGTCGAGGTGGACCTCGGCCCGCGCGCGGCAGCCGGCATCGGCCGATGCCAGCGCCAGACCGACACCGTGCAGACTGACCGGATACAGCGCACGTGCGCGCTCCAGCACATGCAGCGACGCACCGCCTTCATGGAAGAAGTTTTCGCTGTGCACCTCGAGCAGGCCGAGTGACGGGCGTTCTTCCAGCACGCGGGCATAGTGCGGCTGACGCAGTCCGATGCCTGTTGGCGAAACGGGAGTGGTGGTCATGACGGATGCCGGCAGTGGATGCGGCTCGCTGGCCGCATCCGCAGCACGTTCAGCCCTTCTTCGGCGCCGTCGTCTTGCCGCCCATCTTCTCGCAGGTGCCGGTGGTGACGAACACCCACTCGTTCGGCTCGTTGTCGACCTTGGCCTGGCCGGCGCAGCTGTGACTGCCATTGGCCGTGGCGCAGTCGTTGGCGCCCTTCTTGGCGATGCCGAAACACTTTTCCTTGGCCCCCTTCTCTTCGGCGGCGGACGCCGGATTGGCGATCACGCCAAGCGCCAGGACGGAGGCGAGTGCGGCATGCAGTGCGACGGACTTGCTCATGTGTAACTCCTTGATGATGGATGGGAATGAAGCGGCGCGGAACAGAGTGTCCGATGCTGCCTGCACCGCAGTAGACCGCGCACCGGCAAAAACCTTACCTCAGCCTGTCACCGGCGCAAAAAAACCCGTTCCGCATTCAGCGCAGCCAGGCAGCGCCGCGCACGCCGGACGCATCGCCATGCACCGGCGGACACAGCCGGGTCGCGATGTGATCGGAAAAGACATGCGGTGTCCACAGCCGGGGCACGTTGCGATACAGCCGGTCGAGGCGCGACAGTCCGCCGCCGAGCACGATGACGTGCGGGTCGAGCAGGTTGATGACGCCGGCCAGCGCGCGCGCCAGCCGGGTTTCGTGGCGCACCAGCGTCGCTTCGCACGCCGCGTCGCCGGCCGCCGCGCGGCTGACGATATTTTCCGGGCTGAGTACCTCGCCGCTCGTCCGCGCATGGTCGGCCGCCAGTCCCGGGCCGGACAGCCAGGCCTCGATGCAGCCGCGCCGGCCGCAGTAGCACGCCGGCGGCGCGATGCCTTCGGTATCCGGTCCGTTCGGCAGCGGGTTGTGTCCCCATTCGCCAGCCACGGCGCAGGCGCCGGTCAGCAGCTTGCCGTCGACCACGATGCCGCCGCCGACGCCGGTACCCAGGATGACGCCGAACACCACCGGCGCCCCCGCCCCGGCACCGTCGGTCGCCTCGGACAGCGCGAAGCAGTCGGCGTCGTTCGCCAGACAGACCGTGCGGCCCAGCGCCGCCTCGAGATCCTGCCGGAACGGTCGGTCGTTGAGGCAGGTCGAGTTGGCGTTGCGCATGCAGCCGGTGACCGGCGACACCGATCCCGGCACACCGAGGCCGACGGTGGCGCGCACCTGCAGCTGCCGTTCCGCATCGCGCACCATGGCCGCGATCAGCGCGACCGTCGCCGCATAGTCGCCGGCCGGCGTCGGTTCGCGCCGGCGCAGGCATACCTGCCCGGCATCATCGAGCGCGACCAGTTCGATCTTGGTGCCGCCCAGATCGACACCTATGCGCATGCCGGCTCCGTCGCTGCACGCCGCCGGTCGCCGATCCGGGCGACAATACGGTCCGCATCATCAGGGGCTTCACACATCATGATCATCACCTTCAAGTCACGCGCCACGGCCGACACCATCATGTTCGGCGACGTCGCGAAGGAATTGCTGCTGCTGATGGGCAAATCCTTCGACACGCGCGGAATTATCACCCTCGAACAGCTGCCGGACGCCATCGCCGCGCTGCGCAAGGCGGCCGAAGCCAGCCGCGCCGCCCAGAAGGGCCTGCCGGAACCCGACGAAGCGGACATCGATCGTGCGGTCACGCCGATCCCGGTATCGCTGGCGCAGCGCGCGGTGCCGCTGATCGAACAGCTCGAACGCTCGCTGCGCGCCGCGCAGCCGGTGATCTGGGAAAGCTGAACCTGCTGCGCCGATGAACGATCACATCCCGGTCGACGACCCGCAGCCGAAGGCGCCCGACATGCCGCTGGATTCCGAATGCTGCGAATCCGGCTGCGAACGCTGCGTATGGACCGTATACCGCGAGCAGCGGACCGACTACGAGCGACGCTACGCAGAGTGGCTATGCCGGCATCCGGAGGCATTTCCGGACACCTAGCCGCCCTGCAGGGGTGGCATCACCGTCTCGCGGGAACGGCAGCGGCGCGGTTCTTGTAGGAGCGACCCATGGTCGCGATACGGTCGTGAATCATCGACCGACACAGATTCAGCTTAGGGATTCGCGAGCCATGCTCGCGCCCCTCCACCCGAACAACGTGAATCCGTCAATCAACCCCTGCCCGCGATCCGTGAACAGCCATCAGCGCCCTTCGATGTCGACACCGGCGGCATGCGCCTGGCGATCCGCGTGGTAGCTCGAACGCACCATCGGACCGCAGGCGGCGTGGGTGAAACCCATCGCGGTGGCTTCGCGTTCGAACATCGCAAACACGTCGGGGTGCGGATAGCGCAGTACCGGCAGATGGCCGCCGGACGGCTGCAGATACTGGCCCAGCGTAAGCATCTGCACGTCATGCGCGCGCAGGTCGCGCAGCACCTGCAGGATTTCCTCGTCTGTCTCGCCCAGACCAAGCATCAGCCCGCTCTTGGTCGGCACCTCCGGGTGGCGCTCGCGGAATTTCTTCAGCAGCAGCAGCGAATGCGCATAGTCGGAGCCCGGCCGCGCCTGCGCGTACAGGCGCGGCACGGTTTCGAGGTTGTGGTTCATCACGTCCGGCGGCGCGGCGTCGAGGATGCCGAGCGCGATGTCGAGCCGGCCGCGGAAGTCGGGCACCAGCACTTCGATGGTGGTGCGCGGCGAATGCGTGCGCACCGCGCGAATGCAGTCGACGAAGTGCTGGGCGCCGCCGTCGCGCAGATCGTCGCGGTCGACGCTGGTGATCACCACATAGTTGAGCTTTAGCGCGGCGATGGTCTTGCCGAGCTTTTCCGGCTCGTCCGCATCGAGCGGATCGGGCCTGCCGTGGCCGACATCGCAGAACGGGCAGCGGCGCGTGCACTTGTCACCCATGATCATGAAGGTGGCGGTGCCGCCGCCGAAGCATTCGCCGATGTTCGGGCAGCTCGCCTCCTCGCACACGGTGTGCAGGCCGTGCTCGCGCAGGATCTGCTTGATCTCGCCGAAACGGCTGTCGTGGCGCGCTGCGCGCACGCGTATCCAGTCCGGTTTGCGCAGGGTTTCGGCCGGCACCACCTTGATCGGGATGCGGGCGGTCTTCAGTGATCCCTTCTGCTTCGAGGTCGGGTCGTAGGTGGTGTCGCTCATGGCTGTGTCTTGCCTATCCGTATAGCGCGCGCTGTAGCGCGTCGGTCAGTTGCCGGCTGATCGCCTCCGGTGGGAGTGCGATGCCCAGATCGCGCGTCTGCGTGACGCGCAGGCCACTGTAACCGCAGGGGTTGATCGCCGCAAATGGCGCGAGGTCCATGTCGACATTGAGCGACACGCCGTGATAGCAGCAGTGGTTCTTCACGCGCAGGCCAAGTGCGGCGATCTTGGCTTCGTCGTCTGCCGGGCCGACATAGACGCCGGGCGCACCGGCGCGTCGCCGGGCCGCCACGCCATGCTCGCCGAGCAGGTCGATCACCGCCTGTTCGATGCGGTTGACCGTCTCGCGCACGCCGAGGCCGGCGCGCCTGAGATCGAGCAGCGTGTAGATCACCACTTGGCCGGGACCGTGGTAGGTCACTTGGCCGCCGCGATCGGATTCGACCACCGGCACGCCGATGTCGTGCAGCAGGTGCTCGCGCTTGCCGGCCAGCCCGAGCGTGAATACCGGCGGGTGCTCGACCTGCCAGAACTGATCCGGCGTGTCGGCGTCGCGCGCCAGCGTGAATGCCTGCATGTCGCGCCACACCGGGGTGTAGTCGGCACGCCCGCGCTGCACGACCTGCGGCATCAAAGGACGACTTTCACCATTGGGTGGCTGCTCAGCTCGCGGTACAGCGCGTCGAGCTGCATCCGCGACGTGGCGCGGATGGTGGCGGTCACGCTGATGTAGCGGCCGGCCGACGATGGCCGCATTTCGAGGCTCGCCGGTTCGAAGTCGGGCGCATGCCGCAGCACCACGGCGACGACTTCCTGCGCGAAGTCGTCATGGCGCTCACCCATGATCTTCAGCGGAAAGTCGGTCGGAAACTCAAGCAGGCTGTCGGTCATGCTGCGTGCCTCACCAGCCGAACCACAGGCGTATGGTGTCCCAGATGCGGCGGAAGAAGCTGCCTTCCTCGACCGGCGCCTGCGCCACCAGCGGGAATTCGCCGGCCGGCTGGCCGTCGAGCATGACCTTCATCGTACCCAGCTTCTGGCCGACAGCCACCGGAGCGATCACCGGCGTGGTGACGGTGATTTCACGCGTGACCTTGGCCGCCTGGCCGCGCGGCAGCGTCAGCACCACATCGGCCGCCGGACCGACCGCCAGACTGGCGGCCGCTCCCTTGTAGACGGCCGGCTGCGCCAGCGCCTCGCCGGCGCTCGCCACCTTCGCGTTTTCGTAGGCGTTGAAGCCGTAGTTGAGCAGCGCATGCGACGACTCGATGCGGCCATGCTCGTTCGGCGCACCCAGCAGCACCGACAGCAGGCGGCGGTTGTCGCGCTTGGCCGACGACACCAGGCACCAGCCGGCCGCATCGGTGTGGCCAGTCTTCATGCCGTCGACGCTGCGGTCCATGGTCAGCAGGCGGTTGCGGTTGCCCTGCTTGATGCCGTTGTAGGTGTAGTCGATCGTCGAATAAAGCGGGTAGTACTCGGGGAAGTCGCGGATCAGCGCGTTGGCCAGCAACGACAGGTCGCGCGCCGTGGTGTAGTGGCCGTCCTCGGTCAGGCCGGTCGAATTGCGGTACTGCGTGCCGGTCATGCCCATGCGCTGGGCTTCCTTGTTCATCATCTGCGCGAACGCCTGTTCGGTGCCGGCGATGGCTTCGGCCAGCGCGACGCAGGCGTCGTTGCCGGACTGGATGATCACGCCGTGCAGCAGTTCGTCCACGGTCACCGGCTTGTCCGGCGCGATGAACATCTTCGAACCACCGGTCTTCCACGCGGCCACGCTGACCGGCACCACCTGGTCCGGCTTGAGCTGGCCGGCCTTCAGGGCCTTGAAAGTCAGGTAGGCGGTCATCAGCTTGGTCAGCGACGCCGGTTCGACCCGCTCGTCCGGGCGCGACTGGGCCAGCACCGTGCCGGAATCGTGGTCGACCAGCAGCCAGGCGCGGGCTTCCAGCTGCGGCGGCGGAATCACGTCGGCGAGGGCAGGCAGGGACATCAGGGCGGATACGACGAGCGCAGTGCGGCGCAACAGCTTGAGCATGAATGATTACCGGGATGAATGCAGCGACCGCAGTTTAACAAAGCCGGGCGGTCACCTCGGCATGGAAGCTGCTTTTGTCGCCCATGTTGTGCACTGCACTGTAAGCAGGTGTTTCAACAACGGGAACTTTCATTTCAACCCACGACTCGGAGCGGGGTCATGATTCTCACGCGCGCATTCCTGCTGATCGCCGTCATGCTGGTCACACTGTCCGCACAGTGGTCCGGCGCTGATGGTTCCTCGACCGCACCTTCGCAGTGCGCATCGTGCACCATGGCCATGCTACTGGACGATCTCCCGGACGACGCCGGCAAGGCGTCGACGCAGGGCGCCGACATGTCCGCCGACCCGGCTGATCCCTTTGTCGCCGGCCTCCTGCAGGCCTTTGTGCCCGATGCGTGCGCCGAGTTGACGGCCGCGCCGCAACAGTCCTTCAAGCCCGGACCCGCCCGGGTTCTGCTGCGCCCGCCCAGGCTCGTCTGAGCCCGGCGCGTTCGCGCGCCGCCGCCGGGTTCCGCCGGCACACCCCTTCTGCACCGACACCGCGTGGCAACGCCTGCACGCCCCTGTCTTCGTCCATCAAGAACGGGTTCAGACCAATGAAACGAAATGCCATTGCCTCCGGGGCAGCCTTCGCCCTGATCGCCATATTCGGCCTGGGCATGCCGGCTGCGGAAGCTGCCGAGCGGTACACGCTGGAACAGCTCAAGGCACTCGCACTGCAGACCAATTCGTCGCTCGGCGCAGCACGGGCCGATGTCGACGTCAGCCGCGCCGACACGCTGACCGCGCAGGCCTATCCCAACCCGGAAATCGAGATCGGCGCCGGCGACCGCAATGCGCGCGGCCCCGGACTGGCGCCCGGTACACTGGGCAGCGTCACGCTGAGCCAGCGCTTCGACTACCCGTCGCAGCGCGACGCGCGGCTGCGCGTCGCCGAAGCCGGCGTGGTATCGGCCCAGCATGGTGCCCGGGCGTTCGAGATCGCGCTGCTGGCGCAGCTCAAGCAGGACTTCTACGCGGTGATCCGCTTCCAGGGCGAACTGCGCGCCGCGCAGGAAGATCTGGAACTGGCGCAGGCCATCCGCCGCCGGGTCGAGGTGCGGGTCAATACCGGCGAGGCGCCGCGTTATGAGCTGATCAAGGCCGACACCGAATTGCTGACCGCACAAAAGAACGCCGCTGCCGCCCGGCTGCGCGTCGAGCAGGCAAAGGCGCGCCTGCGCACCCGGATCGGCGGCACGCTGCCGGCCGACTACGAGCTGGAGGGCAGCCTGGTCAGCGACGTCATGCTGCCGCCGATCGAGCAGCTGCGCGACGACATGCTGGCGCGCAATCCGGAGATCGCCCGCGTACGCGCCGACATCGAACGCGCCAGCCAGCAGCAGGACCTGGAACGGCTGCGCCGGGCACCCGAAGTGGCACTCCGGCTGGGGCATGACCGCGACCCCGAATACGACGCCACACGCATCGGCGTTGCCGTGACCATCCCGCTGTTCGACCGCCGCCAGGGACCGATCGCGCAGGCGGGTGCCGAAGCTGCGCGCAACCGGCTGGCGCTGGACGGCCGGATTTTCGAACTGCAGCAGCAACTCGACGTCGCCTACCGCCAGTACGAACTGTCGCGCAACCAGGTCAGCGCGCTGGAGACCGGCATCGTTCGCGAAGCCGAAGCGGCGCTGAAGGTGGCTGAGGCTGCCTACCGCTTCGGCGAGCGCGGAATTCTCGACTTCCTGGACGCGCAGCGCGTGTTCCGCGCCGCACGCAACGAACTGATTGTCGCGCGCTACGAGCTGAGCGCCGCCATCGCCGAAATCGAGCGGCTGAGCGCCATGCCCTGAGCGCCGCCGGCGAACCTACCTATTCATATTCCAGCCCGGAACCCGATCATGAATTTCCCCTCCCTTCCGCTGCTGTGCGCCGGCCTGCTAGGCGCCACCCTGCTGCTCCCGGCCTGCAGCGAGCCCGAAAAGGCACCGGCCGCCGCTGCGGCCGCGGTCGACCCGGCAGTCGTGCGCGCCGGCGACAATCTCGGCAACATCGTCAGGACCGGACCGGTCGGCATCGCCGAGCTGTCCGACACCTTGCGCGTGGCTGGCCAGGTCGACTTCGACGAACAGCGCATCACGCGCATCGGCGCCACGGTGACCGGCCGGGTCACCGAACTGCAGGCCACGCTCGGCCAGCAGGTCAGCGTCGGCCAGACCCTGGCGGTACTCAACAGTACCGAACTCGGTGCCGCCCAGCTCGCCTGGATGAAGGCACGCGCGCAGGCGCAGCTGAACGAACGCAATGTCGAGCGCGCGCAGCAGCTGTTCGCCGCCGACGTGATCGGCAGCGCCGAGCTGCAGCGGCGCGAAAGCGAGCTGGCGATCTCGCGCGCCGAGCAGCGCGCCGCGGCCGACCAGCTGCGCGTGCTCGGCGTGTCGCCGAAGGCGCTGGACAAGCTGTCCGGCACCGGCGCCATCAATTCGATGTCGCCGGTGGTCGCCACCATGGCCGGCACGGTGGTCGAACGGCGCGTCACGCAGGGCCAGGTCGTGCAGCCGAGCGAAGTCATGTTTTCGGTGGCCGATCTGTCGCGCGTCTGGGTCGTGGCCGAAGTGCCCGAGCAGCAGGCGGCGCTGGTGCGCCCGGGGCAGAACGTACTGGTCGACATCCCGGCGCTGGCGCAGCGCCTGACCGCCAAGCTCATCTTCATATCGGACACCGTCAACCCGGTCACCCGCACGGTGACCGTGCGCAGCGAACTGGACAACGCCGACCGCCGGCTCAAGCCGGCCATGCTGGCCACCGTGCTGATCGAGGCGCGTCCGACGCCGCGCCTGGTGGTGCCCGGAAGCGCCGTGGTGCGCGAGGACAACAAGGACTATGTGTTCATCGAAACCGCGCCATCCGAATACCGGCTGACCGAAGTCAGGCTGGGCGCGGCCATCGGCAGCGTCCGGCCGGTCACCGGCGGCGTGGCCGAAGGCACGCGCATCGTCACCGAAGGCGCGTTCCACCTGAACAACGAACGCAAGCGCAAGGAACTGGAATGAGCATCGAAGCCGGCCCCGCTCCGAACCCGACCCGACTGGACAAGCCATGATAGAAGCCCTCGTGCGCGGGGCGCTGAAACAGCGCCTCGTGATCGTCGTCGTCGCGCTGTGCCTGCTGGCCTTCGGGCTGGACGCGGCGCGCAAGCTGTCGGTGGACGCCTTCCCCGACGTGACCAATGTGCAGGTGCAGATCGCCACCGACGTGTCCGGCCGCTCGCCGGAGGAAGTCGAGCGCTTCGTCACCGTACCGCTGGAAATCGGCATGACCGGCCTGCCCGGCCTGATCGAGATGCGCTCGCTGAACAAGCCTGGTCTGTCGCTGATCACGCTGGTATTCACCGAACAGACCGATGTCTATTTCGCGCGCCAGCTGGTGATGGAACGCCTGCTCGAAGTGCGCGACCGCATGCCCGCGGGCGTGGTGCCGGTGCTCGGTCCGGTATCCACCGGTCTGGGCGAGGTATACCAGTACACGCTGGCCCGGCCGGACGACGGCGAGCGCGAACTGACGCAGGACGAGCTGACGCAGCGGCGCGTCGTGCAGGACTGGGTGGTGCGGCCGCTGCTGCGCTCGACGCCGGGCGTCGCCGAAATCAACTCGCAGGGCGGTTACGTCAAGCAGTACAAGGTGCTGGTCAATCCGGACCGGCTGCGCCACTACCACCTGACGATCAAGGATGTGTACGAGGCGCTGGCGCGCAACAACGCCAACGCCGGCGGCGGCGTGCTGCCGCAGAACGCCGAGCAGTACCTGATCCGCGGCGTCGGCCTGATCCGCAGCCTGGATGACATCCGGCTGATCGTGGTGAAGGAGGCGGCCGGCACGCCGGTCTATATCCGCGACGTCGCCGAGGTCGGCTTCGGGCATGCGGTGCGGGTCGGCGCACTGGTGAAGAACGGCAGCACCGAGGCGGTCGGCGGCATCGTCATGATGATGGCCGGCGGCAATGCCAAAGCCGTTGTGTCCGACATCAAGACCAAGGTGGAGCAGATCAACCGCGACAACATGCTGCCCGACGGGCTGAAGATCGAGCCCTACTACGACCGCAGCGAACTGGTCGACGCGGCGCTGCATACCGTGATCAAGGTGCTGATCGAAGGCGTCATCTTCGTCGTCATCGTGCTCTACCTGTTCCTCGGCGACCTGCGCTCGAGCGCCATCGTGATCGCCACGCTGGTGGTGACGCCACTGGTCACCTTCGTGGTGATGAACCAGGTCGGGCTGTCGGCCAACCTGATGTCGCTCGGCGGGCTGGCCATCGCCATCGGCCTGATGGTCGACGGCTCGGTGGTGGTGGTCGAGAACGCCTACGAGCGGCTCGGGCATGCCGAGGAAGGCGAAAGCCGCGTGCGCGTCATCCTGTCGGCGGTGATGGAAGTCGCGACGCCGGTCATCTTCGGCATCGGCATCATCATTCTGGTATTCCTGCCGCTGATGACGCTGCAGGGCATGGAGGGCAAGATGTTCGCGCCGATGGCTTACACCATCGCCATCGCGCTGGCCGTGTCACTGGTGCTGTCGCTGACGCTGACGCCGGTACTGTCGAGCTATCTGCTCAAGGGTGGCGCCGATCACGACACCCGGCTGATCGCGCTGCTGAAGAAGCCCTATGTGCCGATGCTGGAGTGGGCGGTCGCCAACAGCCGCAAGACGGTGTCGATCGCCGTGCTCGCCTTCGTCGCCGCGCTCGGCCTGCTGCCCTTCCTCGGCACCGCCTTCATTCCGGAAATGAAGGAAGGGTCGGTGGTGCCGGCGATGGACCGCGTGCCCAACATTTCGCTGGAGGAATCCATACGCATGGAGCGCGAGGCGATGCGGCTGGTCATGACCGTGCCCGGCGTGAAGTCGGCGGTGTCCGGCGTCGGCCGCGGCGAGTCGCCGGCCGATCCGCAGTCGCAGAACGAATCCACGCCCATCGTTTCGCTGAAGCCACGCAGCGAATGGCCCGACGGCTGGACGCAGGAAGACATCCAGGACGCGATACGCGACAAGCTGAAGGCGCTGCCGGGCGTGAACATCGTGATGGCGCAGCCGATTTCCGACCGGGTGGACGAAATGGTGACCGGCGTGCGCGCCGACGTCGCGGTCAAGATATTCGGCTACGACCTCGATCTGCTGCGCGACAAGGCGAACGAGATCGCACGTGTTGCGCGCAGCGTGCCGGGCGCACAGGAAATCAAGATCGAGCGGGTGACCGGCCAGCAGTACCTGACGATAGAGATCGACCGCCCGGCAATCGCCCGCCACGGTCTGAACGTGGCCGACGTGAACGACCTGATCGAGGCGGCGATCGCCGGCCGAGAAGTCACCGACGTATTCGAGGGCGAGCGCCGCTTCACCGCGGTGGTGCGCCTGCCGGAGCGCTTCCGCAACGACATCGAGGCCATCCGCAACATGCTGGTGACCACCGCCGAGGGCGTGCAGGTGCCGCTGTCCAGTCTGGCCACGATAGACGTGCGCGACGGCCCGGCGCAGATCTCGCGCGAGACCGGCAAGCGGCGCATCGTGATCGGGGTCAACGTGAAGGACCGCGACCTCGGCGGCTTCGTCGCCGAACTGCAGCAGAAGGTCGGCCAGCAGGTGCGGCTGCCCGAAGGCTACTACTTCGAGTGGGGCGGCCAGTTCCAGAACATGGAGCGCGCGCTCGGGCATCTGTCGATCATCGTGCCGATCACGGTCGGCGCCATCTTCTTCCTGCTGTTCCTGCTGTTCGGCTCGCTGCGCTTTGCCGCGCTGATCATCACGGTGCTGCCGTTCGCGTCGATCGGCGGCGTGATCGGGCTGTTCGTCAGCGGCGAATACCTGTCGGTACCGGCTTCGGTCGGCTTCATCGCGCTGTGGGGCATCGCGACGCTGAACGGCGTGGTGCTGGTGTCCTACATCCGCAACCTGCGCAACGAGGGCATGGAACTGATGCAGGCAGTGGTACATGGCGCGCGCATGCGCTTCAGGCCGGTCATGATGACGGCCACGGTGGCCATGCTCGGTCTGGTGCCCTTCCTGTTCGCGACCGGACCCGGCTCGGAGGTGCAGCGCCCGCTCGCGATCGTGGTGATCGGCGGACTGATCACCTGCACCTTGCTGACGCTGGTCGTGGTACCGGCGCTGTACACCTGGTTCGACGACAAACCTTTCGAAGCCTGATCCGGCCCCGGATCGAGGAGAGACGACATGAAGGAAATACGCGCCATCATCCGCCCGAACAAGCTGCCCCGGCTGCGCGCCGCGCTGCGCGAAATGCCCGGCTTTCCGGGCATGACGGTCAGCAAGGTCGAGGGCTTCGGCGCACCGAGCGAACACGCGCCGCACAACATCCGGGAAGAGCTGACCGACTACTCGGCCAAGGTGCGCATCGAAATCATCACACCCGACGACAAGGTGGACGAGATCGTCCGCCGCATCGTCAGCATCGCCTGCACCGGCCAGACCGGCGACGGCCTGCTGTGGGTGGTGCCGGTGGACCGCGCGGTGTTCATCAACAAGACCACGGTCGGGTCGCCGCAGGGGTGAGGGGCAGGCAACTGCCGGTCAGAGCCGGCCGTTGCAGACGCTTCAGCGGGAAATCAGCAGGGCCTCCAGCCCGAGCCGTTCACGCAGCGTGCGTGCCGCGCTCTGCGCGGCATCGCGGCTGGCGAACGGGCCGGCCTGAACGCGGTGACGGGCACCGTCGCTCGACACCGACACCTGCCCGGTCAGCCCGGTCAGTGCCTCGGCGGCACGACGCGACAGTGCCTGCGCGTTGTCGAGCGCGCTGAAGGCACCAAGCTGCAGCCAGTGGCTGCCGGTCGCCGCCGTTCCTGCAGCCAGCGTCGCCACCACATCATCCTGTGGCACCGGCGGAGTCGGGGCGGCAGGCGTCGGCGGGGGTACGGGTCGATCGATCACCGGCTGTCCGGCGGCGCGCCTGGCCAGCAGGTCGGCCGGACTGCCCGGCGCGAAGACCGCTTCGACCTCGACGTCGGTGCTGCCCTGTGCGGCGTAGCCGAGCTTGGCGGCCGCCGTCCACGACAGGTCGATCACCCGGCCCGGCTTGAACGGACCACGGTCGTTGACGCGCACCACCACCGAGCGGCCGTTGCCCGGATTGGTCACGCGCACATAGCTGGGAATGGGCAGCGTCGCATGCGCTGCGGTCATGCCGTACATGTCGTAGGTTTCGCCGCTGGACGTCTTCTGGCCATGGAACTTGCGGCCGTACCAGCTGCCGCGGCCACGCTGGCGGAACGGGCCGGGTTCGGTCATCGGCACGAACTGCATGCCGAGCGCGCTGTACGGCCGGTTGGCGAAGCGGTGCATCGGTTCTTCACGCGGCGTCGCATCGGGGATGGCGGCCAGCGCCGCCTCGTCCGGCGGGTTGTCGCCCGGACCGTCGTCGAGATAGTAGCCGCCGCCCTTCGGCACAGTACCTGCCGCCGCGGGCTTCGCCGGGACGGCTGCCGGACGCGCCGGTTCGACGGCGACCGGCGCGGGCCCGGGCGCCGGCGTACTGGCACAGCCGGCCAGCAGAAGCAGCACCGCAGGCAGCAACAGCAGGCGCGCCAGCATTTTCAGCGCTCCCGCCGCCGGCGCCGGTGCGCCTGGATGGACATCAGCAGGCCGAGGCCGGTGCACAGCGTGACCAGCGCCGTGCCACCATAACTGACGAAGGGCAGCGGCACGCCGACCACCGGCAGCACGCCGGTCACCATGCCCATGTTGACGAAGGCATAGGTGAAGTAGGACAGGGAAATGGCGCCCGCCAGCAGGCGCGAGAACAGCAGTGGCGCTCCGGCCGCGATCATCAGTCCGCGACCGATCAGCGCACTGTAGAGCACGAGCAGCACGGTGCAGCCGAGCAGGCCGAATTCCTCGGCCATCACGGCGAAGATGAAGTCGGTGTGGCGCTCGGGCACGAATTCGAGGTGGGTCTGCGTGCCTTCCTTCCAGCCCTTGCCCAGCACACCACCGGAACCGATGGCGATGCTCGACTGGATGATGTGGAAGCCGCTGCCGCGCGGGTCCAGCGTCGGATCGAGCAGCGTGCACACGCGCTGCCGCTGGTAATCCTTCAGGCCGGGCCAGGCGACGCCGTCGGCGCACAGCGCGTCGCCCTTGATCGCCAGCGTGCCGGCGGCGATCAGGCCGGCGGCCAGCACCGGAATGATGAGCTTCCACGACAGGCCGGCGAAGAAGATGACGAACATGCCGGCGGCCAGCACCAGCACCGCGGTACCGAGGTCCGGCTGGTGGAAGATGAGCACGACCGGAATCGCCAGGATGACACCGGCGACCAGGAAGTCGCGCACGCGCAGCTGCGATTCGTGCCGGTGAAAATACCAGGCCAGCATCAGCGGCACCGATATCTTCAGCATTTCCGACGGCTGGATGCGCGTGAAGCCGATGTTCAGCCAGCGCTGTGCGCCCTTGGACACTTCGCCGAACAGCTCGACGCCGATCAGCAGCGCCACGCCCAGCACGTAGAAGGGCAGTGCCAGCTGCATCAGCCGCAGCGGCGGGATCTGCGCCACCAGCAGCATGACCGCGAAGGCGACCACCAGATTCACCAGATGCGCGTCGAAGCGGTAGTCGAAGTCGGCGGTTGCGCTGGCCATCACCAGCGTGGCCAGCGCAAGCAGCACACCGGCGATCAGCAGCAGCGGCACGTCGAGCATCGACAGTACGCGGCCGGTCAGCTCGCGCAGTCGCGCCCACCTATTCGACGTCAGTTGCATCGCCATCCTCCGGGGCAGGGCCAGCCGGCTTGTTGCCCAGCAGATAGTAGTCGAACACCTGGCGCGCGATCGGCGCCGCCGCCTGGGCGCCGAAGCCGCCGTTCTCCACCAGCACCGCGAGCGCGATCGTCGGTTTGTCGGACGGCGCGTAGGCGATGAACAGCGCATGGTCGCGCAGCCGCTCGTTCACGTGCGCCGACTTGTATTCGGCGCCCTTGAGCGAGAACAGTTGCGCCGTGCCGGTTTTGCCGGCCGCCTCGTAGGGCGCGCCGGCAAAGGCGCGGGCCCCCGTGCCCGACTTGTTCACTTCGACCATCGCGCTCCTGATGATCTCCAGATGCTCCGGCTTCAGATCGACCGTGCGGATCGGCTCCGGTTCGACCATGCGCTCGGCGCCGGTACGCGAATTGACCACGTACTTCACCAGATGCGGGCGGAACATGACGCCGTTGTTGGCCACGGTCGCTGTCGCCTGCGCCAGCTGCAGCAGCGTGTAGGAGTTGTAGCCCTGACCGATGCCGACCGACACGGTTTCACCGGCGTACCACTTCTGCTGGTCCGGCCGCTTGAAGCGCTTCTTCTTCCACTCGGGCGAAGGCAGGATGCCGGCTGATTCGCCGTTGATGTCGATGCCGCTGCGCGCGCCGAAACCGAGCTGGGACATGAAGTTCGCGATGCCGTCTATGCCCCAGTCGCTGGCCAGCCGGTAGTAGTAGGTGTCGCACGACACGACGATGGACTTGTGCATGTCCACGCTGCCATGGCCACCCTTCTTGTCGTCGCGGAAGCGATGGCCGCCGAAATCGAAGAAGCCCGGATCGGCGATGGTCTGCCCTGCCGTGCGCTTGCCGGCGGTCAGCGCGCCCAGCGCCATGAAGGGTTTGAAGGTCGAGCCCGGCGGATAGGCGCTGGAGATGGCGCGGTTCAGCAGCGGGCGGTCGATCGAGGTGTTCAGTGCATCCCAGTTCGTGCTGTCGATGCCGTCGACGAACAGGTTGGGGTCGTAGGTCGGCTTGCTGACCAGCGCCAGCACGCCGCCGGTCGACGGCTCGATGGCCACCAGCGCGCCGCGCCGGTCACCAAAGGCTTCCTCGACCACACGCTGCAGGCCGACGTCCAGCGTCAGGCGCAGGTTGTTGCCCTGCTGCGGCGGCGTGCGCGCCAGCACGCGCACCGCACGGCCGGCGGCGGTGACTTCGACCTGCTCGAAGCCGGTCACGCCGTGCAGTTCCTGCTCATAGAACTGTTCCAGGCCGCTCTTGCCGATGTGGTCGGTACCACGGTAGTTGTCGGCATAGCCCGACTCTTCGATGTGTTCGGCGTCGCGCCGGTTGATCCGGCCCATGTAGCCGAGCACGTGCGACGCCAGTTCGGTGTCCGGATACTGGCGGAACAGCCGGGCGCGCACCTCCACGCCCGGAAAGCGGTAGCGCTGCGCGATGAAGCGCGCCACTTCCTCGTCGGTCAGGCGGGTGCGGATGGGCAGCGAATCGAAGTTGCGCGATTCCTCCATCAGCTTGCGGAAGCGCTTGCGGTCGCGTCCCTCGATGGTGATCAGCTGCGACAGCTCGTCTATCGTGTGCTCCAGCCCGGCGACACGCGACGGCTGTATCTCGAGCGTGTAGGCGGAGTAATTGCGCGCCAGCACCTCGCCGTTGCGGTCGATGATCAGACCGCGGTGCGGCGTGACCGGCAGCAGCGCGATGCGGTTGTCCTCAGCCCGGGTTCGGTAGTAGTCATGCATCACCACCTGCAGCCAGACGAAGCGCGACAGCAGCACGGTGAACGCCAGCAGCACCAGTGCGCCGGCGAACAGCACGCGGCGGCGAAAGCGGAGTGTCTGGGTTTCCGGACTGTGCAGATCGGTCATGCGCTGGAAGGCCCCGTATCAGCCGCGCACTGCATCGGCCAAACAGACCGCTCGTGCATGGCCGGTCCTCATGCAACGGGGTTTCGCGGCGCATGCGCCGCGCCGGCTGAACGGACCGGCTGTGCAAAGCCGGCCCTGTGCGAACGAAATGAGCGCGGGGGCCCAAGCGCCGCCCGCCGGGCCGCCCCCAGGGCGAGCGCAGCCCCCCTGGGGGGCAGCGAACGAAGTGAGCGTGGGGGCCCTTTTCATATCGGCCTGTTCTCGTCCTTGTTTTCCGGGCGGTACTGCGGCAGCAGCAGCACGAAGCTGATCGGGTGCCAGAGCAGCGTGGCGATCACGCTGCCGGCGAAGTAGGTGAAGCCGGGAAATTCGGCGTCAGCCGCCAGCCGGACCAGCAGCATCACGAGCTGGGTGCCGACCAGCATCGGCAGCACGTGCAGCGACTGCCGGAATGGACCGAACCACAGGATGCGCCGCGAGAAGGTGCCGGCCGCGTAGGCGAGCAGCACGTAGGCCAGCGCATGCTGTCCCATCAGGCTGCCGTAGCCGACGTCCATCGCGAGTCCGAGCACGAAGGCGGTACCCATGCCGCTGCGCTGCGGTTCGCGCACGCACCAGAAGCACAGCACCAGCGCCACCCAGTCCGGCAGCACCGGCGTACGGCCGAGGGGCATCAGGTTCAGCAGCAGGGCGCAGGCCAGCGACAGCCAGATGAACCAGGGCCGGACCGGGCGCAGGATGCGGCGCGAACTGAAGGAAGGCTGGTTCATTTGCCGCCTGTCTTTCTGGCCGGCGTGGCGGCTTCCGGCTCCACCGGCTTGCCCGGCGTCATGATGAGTACGGTCGAGTGCGCCTCGACGCCAGCCACCGGCACGCACAGGATGCGCACGAAACCGCCCGAACCGTCGCGATCGACCGACTTCACGCGCGCCACCGGCAGGCCGGGCGCGAACACGCCGTCCAGACCCGAGGTGACGATGCGGTCGCCCTCGCGCAGATCGACGTCGACGGCCAGATAGCGCAGTTCCAGCGTGCCGCTGCCGGCGCCGAACATCACGGCGCGCACGCCGGTACGGGCGATCTGCACCGGCAGCGCCTGGTCCTTGTCGGAAATCAGCGTGACTTCGGCGTTCAGCGGATAGACGCGCGTGACCTGGCCGATCACGCCGATGTCGTCGACCACCGGGCTGCCCGGCTCTATGCCCTGGGTCATGCCCTTGTCCACCACCACCCGGCGCGAGAACGGGTCGCGTACCGCGTAGATCACCTCGGCCACCTGGGCATTGACCTGCACGCGCTCACGCATGTCGAGCAGCGAACGCAGCCGGGTGTTTTCCATGTCCAGCTGCTCCTGGCGCAGTCGGACGGTGCCGAGAGCGACCTGCTCGCGTCGCAACTGGGCGTTCTCCGCCTGCAGCCGCGCCAGATCCGCGAAGTACTCGCCGGCCGAACGCACGCCCTTGACCGGCATGCCGGCCGCGATCTGCAGCGGCGTGGCGACGACCGACAGCGCCTGGCGCACCAGTTCCAGATAGTGCAGCCGGTAATCGACGACCAGCAGCGTCAGCGCGGCGCTGACCAGCAGCACCAGACGCACGAGCGGCGCCGGGCCACGCCTGAAGAAGGGCGGCGGGGAATGTCCGGCGACCGGTGAAGCCATGAATCAGGAAACCGTGGAAATCGCGTCACGCCCGTACGACGGGCGGCGCCCGCCACGCTGCGCCGGCAGCAGGGCAGGCGTGCAGGGTCGGGGCGTCTGGCGGTCGATCACTCGTTGGCGAAGATGCTGCCCAGCTGGTCCATCTTTTCCAGCGCGGTGCCCGAGCCGCGCACCACGCAGGTCAGCGGGTCGTCGGCCACCACCACCGGCAGCCCGGTCTCTTCCATCAGCAGGCGGTACAGGTCGCGCAGCAGCGCGCCGCCGCCGGTCAGCACCATGCCGCGTTCGGCGATGTCGGCGCCCAGTTCGGGCGGCGTCTGTTCGAGCGCGCTCTTCACCGCGGACACGATCTGGTTCAGCGGCTCGGTCAGCGCTTCGAGGATTTCGTTGGACGAGATGGTGAAGCTGCGCGGGATACCCTCGGCCAGATTGCGGCCCTTCACTTCCATCTCCTTCACTTCGGAGCCCGGGAAGGCGGAACCGATCTGTTTCTTGATCGCCTCGGCGGTGGTTTCGCCGATCAGCATGCCGTAGTTGCGGCGGATGTAATTGATGATGGCTTCGTCGAACTTGTCGCCGCCGACGCGCACGCTGCCGGCGTACACCATGCCGCCAAGCGAGATCACGCCAACCTCGGTCGTGCCGCCACCGATGTCGACCACCATGGAACCGGTCGCTTCCGACACCGGCAGGCCGGCGCCGATCGCCGCCGCCATCGGCTCCTCGATCAGGTACACCTGGCTGGCGCCGGCACCGAGTGCCGATTCACGGATGGCGCGGCGCTCGACCTGGGTGGAACCGCAGGGCACGCAGATGATGATGCGCGGCGACGGTGAAAAAAGGCGCGAGTCGTGCACCTTCTTGATGAACTGCTTGAGCATCTGCTCGGTCACCGTGAAGTCGGCGATCACGCCGTCCTTCATCGGCCGGATGGCGGTGATGTTGCCGGGCGTCTTGCCCAGCATCAGTTTCGCCTGCAGACCCACGGCCTGTATGGTCTTCTTGGCGTTGGGACCGCCTTCGGTGCGGATGGCGACGACCGAGGGTTCGTCCAGCACGATGCCCTGCCCGCGCACGTAGATCAGCGTGTTGGCGGTACCCAGGTCGATGGCCAGATCGTTGGAAAAATAGGAGCGCAGGAAACCGAACATGAAATGTCTTATGTGGAAGCGACCGGGTGACGGTCTGAACTGGAGTTGGGCCGGGTCAGTCAGTTACCCGGCGACGACATTCGGTCGACCCGGCGCGCGCGGCGCAGCCGGACGTTCTGCAGCTGCCGGGCGGGCAGCCTGAATAGTTCATAATGATAACCCAACAGACCCCGACCCCCTTGAACTGAAACATCTTTGTCCGCGGGTGCCCCGGGCACCTGGCGACGCACACTGTCACACCATGTCCCTGACCGATCAAGAAGTCCGCCACATCGCGAAGCTGGCCCGCATCGAGCTCGCCGATGCCCAGCTCGAGCGCACGCGCTCCCAGCTCAGTTCCATGCTCGGCCTGATCGAGCAGCTGCAGTCGATCGACACCACCGGCGTCGAGCCGATGGCGCACGCCACCGATCTGGTGCTGCGCCTGCGCGACGACGCCGTGACCGAAACCGACCATCGCGCGGCCTACCAGTCGGTCGCTCCGGCGGTCGAGGACGGCCTGTATCTCGTGCCGAAAGTCATCGAATGAACGAAACCGTCAAAAGCCTCTCGGCCAGACTGGCAGCCGGCAGCGTGTCGGCGGTCGAACTGGCGCAGGACTACCTGGCGCGCATCCGCGCCGCCAATCCGGTGCTCAACGCCTTCGTCGAACTGAACGAGGAACGCACGCTGGCCGACGCCCGCGCCGCCGACGCGCTGCGCGCCGAAGGCCGCGCCGGCGTGCTGACCGGTGTGCCGATCGCGCACAAGGACATCTTCTGCCAGACCGGCTGGCACGCCCGTTGCGGTTCGAAGATGCTGGAAAGCTTCGCCGCACCGTACGATGCCACCCTGATCGCGCGCAGCCGCGACGCCGGCCTGGTGACGCTGGGCCGCACCAATATGGACGAGTTCGCGATGGGCTCGTCCAACGAATCCAGCCACTACGGCCCGGTGCGCAACCCCTGGGCGCACGATGCGGTGCCCGGCGGTTCCAGCGGCGGCTCGGCCGCCGCGGTGGCCGCAGGCCTGGCGCCGGCCGCCAGCGGCACCGACACCGGCGGCTCGATCCGCCAGCCGGCCGCGTTCTGCGGCATCACCGGCATCAAGCCGACCTACGGCATCGTGTCGCGCTGGGGCATGATCGCCTACGCGTCGAGCCTGGACCAGGGCGGGCCGATGGCGCACACGGCGGAAGACTGCGCGCTGCTGCTCAATGCCTTCGCCGGTTTCGACGAAGGCGACTCGACCAGCCTGCAGCGTCCGGCCGAGGACTACACCCGCTCGCTCGCTGCCCCGCTGGCCGGCCTGAAGATCGGCGTGCCGAAGGAATTCTTCGGCGAAGGCATGTCGGACGACGTGCGCGCAGCGGTCAATGCGGCTCTCGCCACCTTCCGCACGCTGGGTGCGAGCACGGTCGAAGTCAGCCTGCCCCGCGCCGGCTACGCGGTGCCGGCCTATTACGTCATCGCGCCGGCCGAAGCCAGCTCCAATCTGAGCCGTTTCGACGGCGTGCGCTACGGCTACCGCGCGCCCGAATACGGCGACCTCGCGGACATGTACGCCAAGAGCCGCGCCCAGGGTTTCGGCGAGGAAGTGAAGCGGCGCATCCTGATCGGCACCTATGTGCTGTCGCACGGCTACTACGACGCCTACTACCTGCAGGCGCAGAAGGTGCGCCGGCTGATCGCCGACGACTACGCGGCCGCATTTGCGCAGTGCGACCTCATCATCGGCCCGACCACGCCGACCGTGGCCTACGGCCTGGGCGAAAAGACCGACGATCCGCTGTCGATGTACCTGGGCGACATCTACACCACCTCGGTCAACCTCGCCGGCCTGCCGGGCATGAGCATTCCGTGCGGATTCGGCGCCGGCGGCCTGCCGGTCGGACTGCAGATCGTCGGCAACTATTTTTCGGAGGCACGCATGCTGGGTGCCGCGCACCAGTTCCAGCAGGCGACCGACTGGCACCTGCGACGACCGAAGGAGTGAGCAACCATGAGCCAGGACGCGCCGCACCGCTTCAGCAACGAGCAGCTCATGCAGATACTCGACCAGTCCGGCATCTACATGTGCGCCTGCCCGGCGCAGGTGGTGTCGCAGATGCTGGAACTGCGCAAGCTGCACCAGTATCAGCTCGACTGCATCAGCGAGTCGTCCGTTCCGCCGGACACCCATCACTGCATCGCGCAGGCGGTGCAGCGCGCCCATGCGCTGCTCGAGGAGGCGCTGGACGAGGTACTGCGGATCGAAGGCTGGGACAGGGACACGCTGACCATGCCGGTCGGGCTGCGTGCACTGCGGGACAGCCTGCTTTGATCGTTCGCGACGGACTGCTGCGCGCCGCGCTGATCGCAGGGCTCGCACTGCTGGCCGGCTGCGTTCCGATGGCGCCGCAGCAGCCACCCGCACCGGCACCGCAGCCCGAAACGAAACCGGCGCCGGTCGAACGGCCGCAGTCGCCACCCAGGCGCAGCAGCAAGCCGCTGCCCATCCCGGAGCGGCCGCTGGAAGTGAACGCCGACTGCCGCTACCGCGACGACGTCGGCACGGAAGGCAAGCTGGTGCTCGACGTGCAGGAATCGAAGGTGGAGCGCTTCGCGTCCGAGGTCGACATGGGCCGGCGCGGCCGCTGCCGCTTCGACCTGTCGGCCTTCGAACAGGTCGCCTACATGCCGACGCCGACGCTGGTGGCCGGCAACTGCACGGTACGCATGTGGGAACAGGGAGACCAGGTCACGGTGTCCTACCAGAACTGCGCCGGCAACTGCACGTCCGGCGCACACGAATACCTGTGGCCCACGCTGGTGAGCCGCAAGACCGGCACCTGCCGGTAAATTGACAGGAAAGATGCACGCATGAGCAGATCGAACTGGGAAGTCGTGATCGGGCTGGAAACGCATGCCCAGCTGAACACCGCCTCGAAAATTTTCTCCGGCAGCTCGACCGCCTTCGGCGCCGCGCCCAACGTTCAGGCCAGCGTGGTCGATCTGGCGCTGCCGGGCGCGCTGCCGGTGATGAACCGCGCCGCGGTCGACCGCGCCATCCGCTTCGGTCTGGCGATCGGCGCCGAGGTTGCGCCGCGTTCGGTGTTCGCGCGCAAGAACTACTTCTACCCCGACCTGCCGAAGGGCTATCAGATCAGCCAGTACGAACTGCCGGTGGTGCAGGGTGGTGCGCTGACGATACGGGTCGGCGACGGCGACAAGGCGTACGAGAAGGTGGTGCGGCTGACCCGCGCCCATCTCGAGGAGGACGCCGGCAAGAGCCTGCACGAGGATTTCCACGGCATGTCCGGCATCGATCTGAACCGCGCCGGCACGCCGCTGCTGGAAATCGTCAGCGAGCCCGACATGACCTCCAGCGCGGAGGCGGTCGCCTATGCGCGTGCACTGCACGCGCTGGTGCGCTGGATCGACATCTGCGACGGCAACATGCAGGAAGGCAGTTTCCGCTGCGACGCCAACGTCAGCGTGCGCCGCCCCGGCGAACCGCTGGGCACGCGGCGCGAAATCAAGAACCTGAACAGCTTCCGCTTCATGCAGCAGGCGATCGATTTCGAGATCCAGTGGCAGATCGAGCAGATCGAGGACGGCCACAAGATCCAGCAGGCGACGGTGCTGTTCGATCCGGACAGCGGCGAGACCCGCATGATGCGCAGCAAGGAAGACGCGCATGACTACCGCTACTTCCCCGACCCTGACCTGCCGCCGCTGGTGATCGCGGCCGACTGGGTGGAGCAGGTGCGCGCGTCGATGCCGGAACTGCCGGTCGCGCTGTCGGCCCGCCTGCAGGCCGAATGCGGACTGTCGCCCTACGACGCGAACGGCCTGACCGCCAGCCGGGAAATGGCGCAGTACTACCTGGATGCGCTGGCGGTGGCCGGCGCCGCACAAGCCAAGCCGCTGGCCAACTGGGTGATGGGCGAACTGGCGGCCCGGCTCAACCGGGAAGAGCGCGACATCGCCGACAGCCCGGTCAGTCCGGTACAGCTGGCCGGCCTGGTGGCGCGCATCGCCGACAACACCATCTCGAACAGCATCGCGAAAAAGGTGTTCGAGGCGCTGTGGAGCGGCGAGGGGCAGAGCGCCGATGCCATCATCGAAGCCCAGGGCCTGAAACAGGTGACCGACGCCTCGGCGATCGAACCCATCATCGACGAGGTGCTGGCCGCCAACCCGAAGTCGGTCGAGGAATTCCGCGCCGGCAAGGAAAAGGCGTTCAATGCGCTGGTCGGCCAGGTGATGAAGGCCAGCAAGGGCAAGGCCAGTCCGGCCCAGGTCAACGAACTGCTGCGCCGCAAGCTGGAAGGCTGAACCCCTCGTGCGTGGCCATACGGATCCCGGGTGGCGGCATCAGTCCCCCCGGTCCGCCGGCCGACGTCGATACATATTTTTGGCAAGAGCCGTTTTCACCCGGGTCATCGAATCATGCGCGTCCTGTTCTTCTTCGCCGCACTTGCCTTTGCCATCGTCGGCATGTCGGGCACGATGCTCAGCCTGCTCAACCTGATCGACGACAGCCAGACCGGCGGCTGGGCGCTGTGGCAGACCGTACTCATGGCGCTCGTCGGCAGCGCCGGCTTCATCGCCTGCCTGATCCGCGTGATCCGCGGCGTGCGCGAAGAAGAGCCGCGCACGCCGCGCTGAGCCGACCGCGACGCACGACCGTCCTGCCCAGGTGAGCTCGGGACACTGGCACCGGTCGGGCCGGCGAACGTCACCTGCGGCCGAAAGGAGTGTCCATGCTGACACCGGATCATTTCAACAGGCGCGCATCGGCGAACCTGCCGGGCCATCTCGGCATCGTCATCACCCGTGTCGGCGACGGCGAGGTGCGGGCCTAACTGGCGGTCACATCGGCACTGATGGCGCCGAACGGCTTTGTGCACGCCGGCAGCGTCGTCACGCTGGCCGACACCTCGGCCGGATGCGGCTGCATGTCCTGCCGGCCGGCCGGCCGGCCGATGCCACCGGGTTCACCACGTTGGAACTCAAGTCCAACCACCTGGGCACCGCGCGCGACGGCACGGTCGAATGCGTCGCCAGCGCGGTACACCGTGGCCGCACGACCCAGGTGTGGGATGCCGTGGCCACGCACCGCGAGATCGGCCGCACGCTTGCGCTGTTCCGCTGCACCCAGCGGCTGCTCTACGCCTGAACGGTACCGTCGCACCCACGACGGGGCACCGGGCCGGTGGAACTTACCTGGTGAAACCAATTCGGGGTGGCGGACCTCGAACGATGGACTATATGCTGCAGTCCGATCAACGATGATCCGGCACACGGGACCGGACTGCCGCGCCGGCTCCTGGCAGCGACCCGACCGCACTATCGCCCCACCGACTCATGCGCAGACTTCTCATCGCACTGGCTACCGTCACCCTGGTCATCGGCATCGCCTTCGCCGGGGTCGGAGAGCTGCTCAGCCAGCGCACCAGCATTCAGGTCGGCCCACCGCCAGCCGAACTGCACGCGCGCTCGTTCACGCTGCATGACAGGGTCAGCGACTCGATATCCGGCTGGCTTTCCCGCGGCACACCCGGCGCCGGCGCGATACTGCTGCTGCACGGCATCCGCGCCGACCGCCGGCAGATGCTGGAGCGAGCGAAATTCCTGGCGCGCGCCGGCTATTCGGTCATGCTCATCGACCTGCCGGGTCATGGCGAAAGCGGCGGCGAGCGCATCACCTTCGGCTATCGGGAAGCCGAAGGCGTCAGGGCTGCCATGCACTACATGACGGAAATGCTGCCGGGCGAACGGACCGCGGTGATCGGCGTGTCACTCGGCGCCGCGTCCTTCGTGCTGTCGAAGGTCAGTCCGGCGCCCGACGCCGCGGTACTGGAATCGATGTTCCCTACACTCGAGGAAGCTGTGGCCGACCGGCTGGAACTGCACGCCGGTCCGATGGCCAGCATGTTCACCCCGCTGCTGCTGTGGCAGCTGCCGATCCGGCTCGGCTTTTCGGCCGATGCGCTGCGCCCTATCGCCGAACTGCCGACGCTGCATTGTCCGGTACTGATCGCCTCGGGCGCCGAAGACCGGCACACCAAGCTGCCGGAGACGAAGCGCCTGTTCGAATCGGCCGGCCAGCCCAAGGAATTGTGGGTGGTCGGCGGTGCGGCGCACGAGGACCTGCACGACTACAACCCCGGCGAGTACGAGGCGCGGGTGTCGGCATTCCTGCGCAAATACCTTCGCCACGCCGGGTGATCCGATGCTGCTGTTCGACGCCCTGACCGCCGCCTACCCCTTCCTGTGGCCGGCCTTCT
Organism: Betaproteobacteria bacterium; assembly: GCA_020621405.1. Lineage (GTDB taxonomy): Bacteria > Pseudomonadota > Gammaproteobacteria > Burkholderiales > Rhodocyclaceae > Methyloversatilis. The sequence goes on along the minus strand of JAHRYN010000009.1, from coordinate 84,937 downwards.
TCGCCGTCATGCTCTACGGTATCCGCTATCTCGTCATCGCCGGCGCGATGTACCTGTTCGTGGCACCGGCACATGCCGGCGGCTGGGGCCGGACACTGCCCGGCATACCGCCGGGTTTCGACGCCCGGCAGCATGCCGGCCGCGAACTGCGGCATTCACTGGTCACGATACTGGTATTCGGACTGGTGAATGGCGTCCTGTACAGCTGCGGGCTGATCAAGGCCAGCCTGCTGTATTTCCGCCCGGAAGACCATCCGGTCTGGTGGTTCTGGCTCAGCATTCCGCTGATGTTCATGCTGCACGACACGCTCTTCTACTGGCTGCACCGCCTGATGCACCTGCCGCTGCTGTTCGGCACCATGCACCGGGTACATCACCGGTCGGTCCATCCGACCGCCTTCGCCGCGTACAGCTTTCACCCGACCGAAGCACTGGCCGAAGCGCTCATCGTGAGCCTGATCATCTTCATCATCCCGGTACACCCGCTGGCTTTCCTGATCTTCCAGACGCTGTCGACCGTCTACAACATCTACGGCCATTGCGGCCGCGAGTTCTACCCCGAGGGCATGAATGCGCACTGGCTGGGCCGCTGGATCAACACCTCGACCGCGCACGCCATCCACCATCTGAAAGGCCGCATGAACTACGGCCTGTACTTCATGTTCTGGGACCGCGTGATGCACACCGCGGAAGCGCGCTCACCCGACACCGAGGCACACACCCGCTAGCACGGGACAGGAGCCGGGCTCAGGCTCATACATATGGCATGAATCCAGCGCGGCTGCGCTAGACTGCGCGCACTCCATTCCATGACGAAGCCATGTCACTCGCGATACTGCGCAGTCGTTCGCTCGCCGGCATGCAGGCGCACGAGGTGGCGGTCGAGGTGCACGTCGCCAACGGCCTGCCTGCCTTCTCTCTGGTCGGACTGCCCGATACCGAGGTGCGCGAGGCACGCGACCGGGTCCGGGCCGCGATACTGAGTTCAGGCTTCGAATTCCCGGCCCGGCGCATCACCGTCAATCTGGCGCCGGCCGATCTGCCGAAGGAATCGGGTCGCTTCGACCTGCCGATCGCGCTCGGCATCCTGATCGCCTCGGGTGCATTCAACGCACCGGCGCTCGATCACATCGAATTTGCCGGCGAACTGTCGCTGACCGGCGCCTTGCGCCCGGTGCGCGGTGCGCTGCCGATGGCGCTGGGCGCCCGGGAAGCCGGGCGTTGCTTCGTGCTGCCGGCGGAGTCGGCGGTCGAAGCGGCGATTGTGGGCGGGGTCGATGTACGTGCCGCAGCGTCACTGCTCGAGGTGTGTGCCCATCTGTGCGGACGCGGCGAGCTGACCCGCCCCGACGCCACTGCCGCACGCACTGCACCGGCCTATCCGGAGCTGGCCGACGTACGCGGCCAGCTGCAGGCGCGCCGCGCGCTCGAAATCGCGGCGGCCGGCCAGCACTCGCTGTTGATGAGCGGGCCTCCGGGCACCGGGAAGTCGATGCTGGCGGCCCGTTTCGCCGGTCTGCTGCCGGACATGACGGAAGGCGAAGCGCTGGAAACCGCTGCCGTGCTGTCCAGCGCCGGCCTGTTCGATCCGGCCCGGCTGGCGCAGCGGCCGTTCCGCGCACCGCATCACTCGGCCAGCGCCGCCGCGCTGGTCGGGGGCGGCGCGGTGCCGCGCCCAGGCGAAATTTCACTGGCCCACCACGGCGTGCTGTTTCTTGACGAACTGCCCGAATTCGACCGGCGCGTGCTCGAAGCCCTGCGCGAACCGCTTGAAACCGGTCACGTCACCATTGCGCGTGCGGCACACCGCGCGTGCTTTCCGGCCCGTTTCCAGCTGCTTGCCGCCATGAACCCCTGCCCCTGCGGCTATCTCGGCCACCCATCTGCCCGCTGCCGCTGCGCGCCGGATCAGGTGGCACGCTACCGCGGCCGCCTGTCCGGGCCACTGCTGGACCGTATCGACCTGCAGGTGACATTGCCGCCACTTGCCGAGCACGAGCTGCGAGCCGGACCCGGCGAGTCGACCGCAGCGGTCCGCGAACGGATCGCTGCGGCACGGCAACGCCAGCAGGCGCGCCAGGGACGACCCAACCAGTCGCTCGAAGCGGCCGACATCGATCATCACTGTGAACTCGACGGCGATGCGCGGGCACTGCTCGGACAGGCAATGGCAAAGCTGAACCTGTCCGCACGTGCCTACCATCGCTGCCTCAAGGTGGCGCGCACCATCGCCGATCTCGCCGCCGCCGAACGCATCGGCGGCCGCCATGTGGCCGAAGCCATCCAGTACCGGCGCAGCCTCGAGCAGGTTCAGCGGCCGACGCATTGAAGCCGCTCCCGGGACGACATGCCCGCGGCCACGCTCCCTGACCCAATCGCAGCACAACCGTCCGCCTGCCAGCGCAAGCCACTTCAATCCGGAACACTTTGTCCGGCCCCGGGCCATAGCAGCCACCCACGTTACCGGGACATGGCGAATCCGGACCAGGCTTGCCGTCGGCCCGCCGATGCGGGTCGATTACGCACGGCTGCCCACGCGCACAGCCTGTCCGGGCAGTTCCGGCAGCGCCAGCGGTCAGCGCGCCGCTGCCCCGCCGGCCGCCTTGGCGCCGGCCAACTCGCGGAAGCGCGCCCGGTCTTCTTCGAAGCGCTTGCGCGTATCCGCCAGCTCGCGTTCCTTGGCCGCGATGTTGGCGGCCATCTGCTGGATGTCGCCGGCGTTGGTGTCCAGACGGTCCTTGAGCCCGCCCGGTATCGGCTTGCCCGGGAAGTTCGTCTCGAAACGCGCCTTGTCGACCTCCAGACCCTTCTGCCGTGTGAGCAGAGTCTGCTGCTGTTCATGCAGCCGCAACAGCAGTTCCTCAATGTCCGCGACCCGACGGTCACGCGCCATGTCGATGTCGTGTTCGCTGGCGTAGGTATTCAGCAGCGTGGCGTCGCGCCTCCGCTGTTCCTGTTTCAGCCGCTCCGCCTCGGCAAGCCTCTTCACCTCGGCATCGCGCCGCGCCCGTTGCTCTTCGGTCAGCGGGGCATCGACCTGCTTGACCGTCGTACCGTGCTGGTTCAATTCCCGATAGCCGCGATCCGCGCACGACGCCGGCAGCACGTCGCCGCAAACCTGCTGGCCGCGCGCATCCTTGCAGCAGAAGACGCGCGCCTCGGCCGCGTGCACGTACATGCACGCCAGCGCAGCAAGACCGGTCGCAAGGTGACGCAGCGTCAGGACATTCATCTTCAGTTGCCGACTCCGTATTGCGCGCGGTAAGCCTGTACCGCGGCAAGGTTGCCATCCATTCCCGGTGCATTCTGCAGGTAGCCGATGAGGTCGTCGAGGCTGGCACAGGCAACCACCGGCATCCCGTACAAACGCTCCACTTCCTGAACTGCCGACAAATCCCCGCTTCCGCGCTCCATCCGGTCCAGCGCGATCGCCACGCCAGCCGGCGTGGCACCGGCGGCACGGATCAGTTCGACCGATTCGCGCACCGAGGTGCCGGCGCTGATCACGTCGTCGATGATCAGCACGCGCCCCTGCAACGGCGCGCCGATCAGGGTACCGCCTTCGCCATGATCCTTCGCTTCCTTGCGGTTGAACGCGAACGGCAGGTCGCGGCCGCGCTGCGCGATCTGCATCGCGGTGCCGGCTGCCAGCACGATGCCCTTGTAGGCCGGGCCGAACAGCATGTCGAACTCGGGCGCGCGGTCCAAAATGGTTTCGGCATAGAAACCGCAAAGCTTTAACAACGATGCACCACTATTGAACAGGCCGGCATTGAAAAAATAGGGCGACTGGCGCCCGGCCTTGGTGGTGAAGGCGCCGAAGCGGAGCACGCCGGTGTCGCAGGCGAACTGCACGAATTCGCGTCTAGAATCCATCGGTTTATTTCCTTTCTGAACGGACAGCCGGTCATGTTACGTATCGTGTCGCTCAACCTCAACGGAATCCGTTCCGCAACGACCAAAGGCGTCTGGCCCTGGCTGGCCACGCAGGCGGCCGACGTGCTGGCGGTGCAGGAACTGAAGGCACAGCACGCTGACCTCGACCCGACCATGCGTGCGCCGGAGGCACTGGGCGGCCTGCCCGGTCACTTCCACTTCGCGCAGAAGAAGGGCTACAGCGGCGTCGGCCTGTATGCGCGCAAGGCACCGTCGCGCATCGTGACCGGCTTCGGCGTCGAGGAATTCGACAACGAGGGCCGCTACGTCGAGGCCGACTTCAAGGGCCTGTCGGTCATTTCTCTCTATCTGCCGTCCGGTTCCAGCGCACCGGAGCGGCAGGAAGCCAAATTCCGCTTCCTCGACGCCTTCATGCCGCATCTGGCCGCGCTGCGGGCCAGCGGACGGGAAATCGTCATCTGCGGCGACTGGAACATCGCACACCAGGAAATCGACCTGAAAAACTGGAAGGGCAATCTGAAGAACTCGGGTTTCCTGCCGGAAGAACGTGCCTGGATGACGACACTGCTGCGCGAGGCCGGCTGGGTCGATGTCTATCGCACGCTGCATCCGGAGGCGACCGAGGACTGCTACACATGGTGGAGCAACCGCGGCCAGGCACGAGCCAAGAACGTGGGCTGGCGCATCGACTACCAGATCGCGACGCCAGGCATCGCTGCTCGCGCCCGGTCGGCGCATGTCTTCAAGGAACAGCGCTTCAGCGATCATGCACCGCTCATTGTCGACTACGATGTCGACATCGCCTGAAGCAGGCGTCCGACAACCAATAACGAGGGTTCATGATGAAAGCGATTCGCCATCTGGTGCTGGCTGTTGCGGGCAGCGTGGTCATGGGCATGGCGGCCTCACCCGCCAGTGCAAACCCGTCGGCCTACAGCAGCATCGTCGCTTTCGGTGACAGCCTGTCGGACAACGGCAATTTCGCGGCGATCTCGAATACCGCGTCCGGTGGTCTCGTAACCTTTCCCAGCCTGCCGTTCGCCTATGCTCCGGGGCGTTTCTCGAATGGCCCGGTCGCCGTCGAGTACCTCGCAAACGCGCTGGGGCTCGGCCTGTTCGATTACGCCGTAGGTGGCGCCAAAACCGGTCCGGCAGTGATGCCAGGCGTTTCCGACAATTACGTCGATGAAAGCGGCGGCACTGCACTGCTCGGGCTACCGGCCAATACATTTAACGGTACCAGTGTCACCAAGCAGGTCGACAAGTACCTGGCGTCGACCGGCGGATCGGCAGATGGCAACGCGCTGTATTTCATCTGGGCCGGGCCGAACGACTACTTTTCCCTGGCAGACCAGGCAGCCACCCAGGAGCTTGCAGCGGCGTATGTCGGCAATGCGATCACCCATCTGCAAACCTCGGTCACCAACCTGTACAACGCGGGCGCACACAATTTCCTGATCCCGAACATGCCGAATCTGGGTGCGACCCCTCTGTCACTCAGTCTGGGGCTCGATTTCGTGACTGCCGCCACCGAAATTTCGATCGCACACAACGCATCTCTGGCCGCGCTGCTGAGCGGCCTCGATGCATCGTTGACAGGCGCCCGGTTCTTCACCACCGACATATTCCAGCTCACGACCGACGTCGGCGACAACCCGGGCAATTTCGGCTTCGCCAACGCAACTGACGAATGTCGCCTGAACGCCGCATGTACCGACAGCTCAAAATATGTCTATTGGGATGATGTTCACGTCACCACGGCAGCGCATGCTGCGGTTGCGGGCGCATTCGCCGCAGCGCTCGCGCCGGTGCCCGAAGCACAGACCTGGGCCATGCTGCTGGCAGGGCTGGCGCTGCTCGGCCTGGCCCGACGCGTACGCGGCTGAAACCACCCGTCGTCGTCGCAATATTGAAAACGATGGCCGAACGATTCATGCGGATCGCGATCTGACGCCATTCAACTCATTTGACAAGGAGAACCCCGATGACCGACATGACCGATCAATCCACCGTCACCAAGGAAAAACTGGTGGCCGACCTGAAGCTGGTGATCGCCGATGCCGATGAACTGCTGCGCGCAACGGCCAACCAGGCCGGCGAAAAGGTGGGCGAACTGCGTGTGCGCATGCAGGAAAACCTGACTTCGGCCCGTCACAAGCTGGCCGACGCGGAAGCCGCGCTGAAGGAAAAATCGCGCGAAGTGGCGCGGGCCACCGACGATTACGTGCATGACCATCCGTGGAAGTCGATCGGCGTCGCCGCCGGCGTCGGGCTGCTGGTCGGGCTGCTGATCGGCCGCCGCTGAGCGTCGGATGTCGGCACTTCCCCGGCCCGAGCGCCTCGGCGCATCCCTCAAGGGGTTCGCTGCCAGCCTGATCGAGATCGTCAACGTCAGACTGGAACTGTTCTCCGTCGAGGCGCGCGACGAAGCCTTGCGCCTGACGGAAGTGCTGGCCTATGGCGCGCTGGCCATCGCCTTCCTGGCCTTCGGCATCGCCTTTCTGGCGGTACTGATCACCGTACTGCTGTGGGACAGCCATCGACTGCTGGCTCTGACGCTGTTCTCGACGCTGTTCATCACGCTCGGCGCCATCGCGGCCGTCATCGCGCGTGCGCGCATCGCGGAAGGCAGCCGGCTGTTCGCCTCGACGCTCGACGAACTGAAACGTGACCGGGATACGCTGCGCTCATGAACGAGCGCCGCCTGCGTCTGGCGCTGAAGCGTGAACGTCTGGTCGAACGCTCGCGCGCGCTGCGGCGCGAAGCGGTGGCGCAGTCTGCCGCCCTTGAGCCGATGCTGCGGGTGGGCGACCGGATCCGTTCCGGTGCCGACTGGGTGCGTGCCAATCCCGGAACGGTTGCCGCTTTTGTCGTCGGCATCGCGGTAATACGCCCGCGTCGCGCCTGGCGCTGGGGCATGCGACTGTGGTCCGGCTGGCGCCTGCTGCAGCGGCTGCAGGACCGGCTGGCCGCGCGCTGACGCGACGGCTCAAGTTTCCCGCCGGGACGCCGAATTCAGATCATCGCCATACCGTTCCGATATCCGACCATGCCCTCCCATACCGCACAGGAACTGGCGCTGCGCACGAGCGAACTGGTGACGCTGCCCGCCATCTACCATCGTGTGAAGCAGGTGTTTGACGACCCGGACGGATCGGTGCTCGATCTGGCCAAGGTAGTCGCCGCCGATCCGGGCATCACGATGCGGGTGCTGCGCGTCGTCAACAGCGTGTTCTACGGTTTCCCCGGCAAGGTCGAAACCATGTCGCGCGCAGTCAGCGTGCTCGGCATGCAACAGGTGCACGACATCGTGCTGGCGACCACGGTGACTGCCGTGTTCTCCGGCATGCGTCCGGAGCGCATGGACGTCGCCCGCTTCTGGCGGGCATCCGCCATGCGCGGATTGCTGGCCCGTGCAGCGGCCAAGGGCTGCGGCCTGCTGGACGCCGAACGCCTGTTCGTCGGCGGCATGCTGTCGGACATCGGCCACATGGTCATGTACATGCACGTTCCTCAACTGGCGGAACAGGCGCTCGTCGAATGCCGCGCATCGGGCGTCGCACCGGACGTGATCGAGCGCGAAATCATAGGCTGCGACTACGCGGCGGTCGGCGCCGCGCTGCTGCGCGAGTGGCGCCTGCCCAACAGCTTCGCGGTCGCCATCGGCGCCCAGATCAACCCGCTCGACGGCGCGCCGCACGAATTCGAAGCCAGCCTGCTGCACATGGCGCGCTGCGCCGTGGGCTACGACGGCGAACTGATCGATTCCGCCAGCGTGGTCGCCACGGCTTCACCCGCCGCCTGGCAGATCACCCGGCTCGAGCCGCAGGCCTTCGAGGGTGCCTGCGCCGAAGCCGCCAGCTCGCTGCCCGCGGTCATGGGACTGTTCTTCGCCGAATACGCCTGACCGCCGCGGCGGGAAATGGCCCTTCCGCTGGTTGGCGGGTGCCCGGCACTGGTATCTTCCGGCGTTCCTGCCGCTCTTCCTCTCCGCGCTCTTGACACCGACAAATGCTGACACCGGCTGGCTCGACAGCCTGAAGGTCTACACCCATCCGCGCGTTGTCGGCATGCTGTTCCTCGGCTTCTCGGCCGGGCTGCCGCTGATCCTGGTGCTCGGCTCGCTGTCCTACTGGCTACGCGAGGCGGGCATAGACCGTTCGACCATCGGCTACTTCAGCTGGATCGGACTGGCGTACGCGTTCAAGTGGATGTGGTCGCCGCTGGTCGACCGGCTGCCGCTGCCACTGCTGACCCGTCTGCTGGGCCGGCGCCGCAGCTGGCTGCTGGCCTCGCAGGTGGCCATCGCGGTGGCGCTGTTCGGCATGGCCGGCACCGATCCGGCCGAGAACCTGTCGCGCATGGCGTATTGCGCACTGGCCGTGGCCTTCGCGTCCGCCACCCAGGACATCGCGCTCGACGCCTACCGGATAGAGGCGGTCGAGCAGCGCCTGCAGGGCGCGATGGCCGCGACCTACCAGGGCGGCTACCGCATCGCGATGATCGTGGCGTCGGCCGGCGTGCTTTGGCTGGCGGCATCGGTGGACCTCACCGATCAGGCCTACGAACAGGCGCCCTGGCGTTTCGCCTATCTGGTCATGGCGGCCAGCATGAGCGTGGGCGTCGTCACCACGCTGCTGATCCGCGAACCCGACGTGCAGATGTCCGACGAAACAGTGCAGCGCGAGGCCCGCACACTGGCCTGGCTGACCGGCGAAGGCCTGCACGGACCGCTGCTGAAGCTGGCCGCCTGGCTGCACGGCGCGGCGGTGTCGCCGGTGCTCGACTTCGTCCGGCGCTACCGCTGGCAGGCACTGCTGCTGCTCGCGCTGATCGGCACCTACCGCATTTCCGACGTGGTCATGGGCATCATGGCCAACGCCTTCTATGTCGACATGGGATACACCAAGGACGAGGTGGCCACCGTGGCCAAGGTGTACGGCGTCGGCATGACCATCGCCGGCGCAGTGATCGGCGGCGTGCTGACCGCGCGCATGGGCGTGATGAAGACGCTGTTCCTCGGCGCCCTCCTGTCCTCGGTCACCAACCTGCTGTTCGTCTGGCTGGCCGGACGCGGGCACGACGTCGGCGGTCTGATCTTCGCCGTGTCGGCCGACAACCTGTCGGCCGGCATCGCCTCGTCCGCCTTCGTCGCCTACCTGTCGGGACTGACCAACGTCGCCTATTCGGCCACGCAGTACGCGCTGTTCAGCTCGCTGATGCTGCTGCTGCCGAAGTTCATCGCCGGATTTTCAGGCGTCGTGGTCGATGCGCACGGATATCCCTACTTCTTCACCGGCACCGCGCTGCTCGGCGTACCGGTACTCGTGCTGGTGTGGCTCGCAGCGCGGGCGGAGAGAAACAAGTAGCAGGTTTCAGGATGCAAGCCTGAAGCGGGCCTGCGCCTTGAATCCTGCAACTTGCATCCGGATCATCCAAGCCGGTAAAGCGCGAAGCTGCCGAGGAAATTCGGATCGTCGGTCACCGGCTGGCCGGCATCGTCGAGCACCAGCCGCTCGCGCACCGCGATGCCCAGCTTGCCGCACAGCTGTTCGAAATCGGCGATGGTAAAGAAGCGCACGTTCGGCGTGTCGTACCACTGGTAGGGCAGCCGGTCGGACACCGGCATGTGGCCGTCCATGATGGCCACACGGTGCTTCCAGTAGGCGAAGTTCGGGAAGCTGACGACCGCCTCGCGCCCGACGCGCAGCATTTCGCGCAGCAGCTTTTCGGTCCGGTGCAGCGTCTGCAGCGCGTTCGAAATGATCACCAGATCGAAACTCTGGTCCTCGAAGTCGTACAGCCCTTCCTCAAGGTCGATCTGCAGCACGTTGACGCCGTTCTTCAGGCCGGCGATCACGCGCTCGACATCGATCTCGACACCGTAGCCGCTGGCGCCGCGCCGGTCCTTCAGGTGGCGCAGCAGCGCGCCGTCGCCGCAGCCCAGATCGAGCACGCGCGCACCTTCGCCCACCCATGAGGCGATCACGTCGTAATCCATGCGGATGTCCGGTGCATTCATATCGGCCTCACACCGTGATGTTGTCGAAGTAGGCACGCAGCAGCGCGTGATAGTGCGGATCGTCGAGCAGGAAGGAATCGTGCCCGGCGCTCGATTCGACTTCGGCGTAGCTGACGTTGCGCCGGTTGCGCATCAGCGCATCGACGATCTCGCGCGAGCGCGAGGGCGCGAAGCGCCAGTCGGTGGAAAACGACACCACCAGAAAATCCGCCCGCACCGGCGCGAAGGCGGCCGTCAGGTCGCCGCCGGCGTTGCCGGCCGGATCGAAATAGTCGAGTGCCCGGGTGGCCAGCAGATAGGTATTCGCGTCGAAGCTGGCGGCGAACTTGTCACCCTGGTAGCGCAGGTAGGACTCGACCTCGAATTCCACCTCGTAGCTGAACTTGCGTCCGCCCGCCCGCAAGCGGCGGCCGAATTTCTCGGCCATCAGGTCATCCGACTGGTAGGTGATGTGGCCCAGCATGCGCGCCAGGCGCAGGCCGCGGCGCGGCAGCGTGCCGTGTTCGTAATAGTGGCCGCCGTGAAAATCCGGATCGGTGATGATGGCCTGGCGCGCCACGTCGTTGAACGCGATGTTCTGCGCCGTGAGTTTCGGTGCCGACGCGATCACGACCGCATGGCGCACGCGCGTCGGGCATTCGATCGCCCACGCCATCGCCTGCATGCCGCCCAGACTGCCGCCGATGATCGCCGCCCAGGCGTCGATGCCGAGCAGGTCGGCCAGCCGCGACTGCGCGGCCACCCAGTCCTCGACCGTCACCAGCGGAAAGTCGGCGCCCCACGGACGGCCGGTCTCCGGATTGGCGCTGATCGGGCCACTCGAGCCATGACAGCCGCCCAGGTTGTTCACGCCGACCACGAAGAACTTGCGCGTATCGAGCGGCTTGCCCGGACCGATCAGGTTGTCCCACCAGCCGACGTTGGATGGATCGTCCGCCCGCACGCCGGCTGCATGGTGGTGGCCGGACAGCGCCGGACAGACCAGCACCGCATTCGAGCGCGCCGCGTTCAGTTCGCCGTAGGTTTCGTACATCAGGTCGAAACCGGGCAGCACGGCACCGCTCTTCAGGGTCAGCGGCGCAGCGAAGTGTGCCGACCGGGCGGCCACCACACCAACGCTGTCTGCAGGAAGGGATGTATCGATCGACATGAAAAAACCCGGTGGGCAAAAGCCAGGACCGGGTCGCCCTCGCTTTAGCCGTATTTATTATGCGCCCGCAAGCTGAGACAAATCGGCGCGTCAAACTGAACCCGCATTCTGGCGAAACCGGCGGGTTTGTCAATGCAGGCGATCAGCCCACGGTAACCGCCGTGCCGCTGACACACACCATCAGCATGCCGTTGTCGGCGCCGAGCACCTCGTAGTCGATGTCGATGCCGACGATGGCGTTGGCGCCGAGCTTTCCGGCCGCCTCGCGCATGTCCTCCATGGCCGCCTCGCGCGCGTCGGCCAGCGTGCTTTCGTAGGCACCGGCGCGGCCGCCGACCACGTTGCGAATGCTGGCGAACATGTCCTTGAAGATGTTGGCGCCGATGATGGCCTCTCCGGTGACCACGCCGTGGTACTGGCGGATCGGCCGGCCTTCGAGCGTGGGGGTGGTGGTCAGCAGCATCGGCGTTCTCCTGTTCAGGGTCAGTCTTGTTCGTCCATCACCGCGGTGGTGTACACCTCCTGGACGTCGTCCAGGCTGTCGAGCACGTCGAGCAGCTTCTGCATCCGGACCGTGTCCTCACCGGCCAGCGGGCTTTCGCTCATGGGCTTCATCGTGACTTCGGCGAATTCGGCCTTGAAGCCGGCCTTCTCGAGCGCGTCCCTGACCGCGACGAAATCGGCCGGCGGACTGAGCACTTCGACCGAGCCGTCCTCATTGCTGATCACGTCCTCGGCACCCGCCTCGAGTGCCGCTTCCATCAGCGCATCCTCCGGCGTGCCGGGCGCGAAGATGAACTGGCCACAATGCTTGAACATGAAGGCAACCGAACCGTCGGTACCCAGATTGCCGCCGTACTTCGAGAACGCGTGCCGCACGTCCGCCACCGTACGCGTGCGATTGTCGGTGAGACAGTCGACCATGACGGCCGCGCCACCGATACCATAGCCCTCGTAGCGGATTTCCTCGTAGCTCGCGCCATCCAGTTCGCCGGTGCCACGCTTGATCGCACGGTCGATGTTGTCGCCCGGCATGTTTTCGGCCTTGGCCTTGTCGACCGCCATGCGCAGACGCGGATTGAAGTTGGCGTCGCCGCCGCCCATGCGGGCCGCGACGGTGATTTCCTTGATCAGCTTGGTAAACACCTTGCCCCGCTTGGCGTCCTGACGACCCTTGCGGTGCTGGATATTGGCCCATTTCGAATGACCAGCCATTGGAAGACTTCCGTCGGAGTTGTTTGAAGCCCGATTTTAGTCGAGTGCGCGCTCCGACGGGCTCAAGTGCAGGCGCCAGACCTTCGTTAACGTCAAACCGGCAGCAGATATTCCGTCAAACTCCCTCCCGCCCCGACGTACACCGCATGAAAAGAACCTGTCCCGCACTCGCGCTTCTGGCCCTGATCGCCGCCACACCGGCGCTCGCCCAGGATAGCGACACCGAACCGACCTGGCATCTGGGTGGCTTCGGCACGCTCGGCGCCGGCTATCACAGTCGGGACGGAATCCAGTTCAGGCGCGATCTGGAGCAGGCGAAGGGGTATGAGGGCGGCAAGCTCGGCTTCCGCACCGACACGCGCCTGGGCGTGCAGGCCAACGCGACCTTCAATCCGCGCTGGTCGGCCATGATGCAGGGCGTGAGCTGGCTGAACAGCGAAGGCAACTGGCAGCCGCAGGTCACCTGGGCGTTCGTACGCTATTCGCCGACCGACTGGCTGGACCTGCGCTTCGGCCGGCTCGGCGTTGACATCTATCTCGACGGCGATTCGCGCCACGTGGGCTACGCCTACACACCGGCACGGCCACCGAGCGAGGTGTTCGGGATGGTCACCCAGGACCGTTTCGACGGCATGGACGTCACGCTGCGTCACGCGCTGGGGTCGGGCGTCGCCAGTCTCAAGCTGTACGGCGGGCGTTCACGCGGCGACTACTACCTGTTCGGACAGCCCTACACCTCGCCGTACGCGCGGACGCTGGGCGCAACGCTGGAATGGTCCGGCGAATCGCTGACCCTGCGTGCCGCCTGGGGCGACATCCATACGCAGGACGACACCTCGCTGCAGCCGCTGGCCAGAGCACTGTCGTCCGTCGCTCTGCCGGCACCGTTCCAGGCCCAGCAGGCACTGGCGCAGCTGCGCGCCAGCGAGATCGACGGTTTCTATCACCTGACCTTTTCCACGGTCAGCGCGCAGTACGAAGATGGCCCGTTTTCGCTGCAGACATTGCTGGGCTGGGAACGGCACACCAATTTCCCGGGCTATGAAGGATGGGGTACCAGCGTGATCGCGGGCTACCGGATCGGGGCCTGGAAGCCCTATGTGACCTATGCCCGCAGCTGCTTCGGCCCGAAGGAACGCAGCCTCGTCCTGCCGCCGCTGGTGCCACAGCTGACGCAGCTGCAGTCGTTCTACGATCTGGTCGTCAACCGCCTGAATTCCGATCAGCATTCGTTCGGTGCCGGCGTGCGCTACGACTTCGCGTCCAACTACGCGCTCAAGTTCCAGGTCGATCACGTGTCGGCACGCGAATCCACACTGCTGATGGACAACAGCGGCATGCCGGCACGCAATACGAGCCTGACGCTGTATTCCGTAGTAGTGGATTTCGTGTTCTGATGACGCCGGCCATCCGCACCTTCATCCGCCGGGGTCTGGCGCTGTGGCTCGCACTCGGGTGTGCGTGCTGCTGGGCGACCGGCATCGCGGTCATCGTCAATCCGGCGAGCGGGGTGGACAGCCTGAGCCGTGAAGAGGTCAGCCATCTGTTCTTGGGTCGAATCAAGAACCTGTCATCCGGCCTGTCGGCTGTCGTGATCGACACGCTGCCCCAGCGCGAGGCTTTCTACCAGGCGCTGCTCGGCCGGGGCATCACCGAGATCGACGCCTACTGGGCGCGCCTGCGCTTTTCCGGGCGCACCCAGCCACCGCTGCGGCTCGGAGACGCGAATGCGGTGCTCGAACGGGTCGCGCACGAGCGCGGTGCCATCGGTTATGTCGACAGCGCGCTCGTCGACCGGCGCGTGAAGACGGTGCTGCGACTTGACTACTGATTCCGCCTCCCGGCCCAACCCCGCCGATACCGCACCACCGCCGGCACGGCGTCTGAGCGGTGTCGTCTGGCGCACCACGCTGCTCATCCTGTTCTTCGCGACGCTGGTCGGCGTTCTGGTCGCGCTGGCCAGCACCGTCATGGTGACGCGCGAGGAACGCAAGCGGTTGCAGCAGAATCTGGTCGAACTGATGCAGACGGTCGAGCGCACCGCCAGCATCGCGGCTTTCGCCCGCGACGAACAGCTGGCGGCCGAGGTGGCGCGCGGTCTGCTGCGCAACAGCTCGGTGGCACGCGTGGTCATCGCCGAGGGCGGCCGGGAACTTGCGGCGGCCGGAGATGCCCCCGCCGAGGCGGACACGAAGCTGCCGGTACTGGCGCGCGCCCTGCATTCGCCGTTCGCCCCGGACGAGACGGTCGGCGAACTGCGGGTCTGGCCGGCCAGCGCACGCATGGACCGGGATGCTGGTGCCTATTCACGCTACATCATGATCATCCTCGGCGTGCAGCTGATCACCGTCATCCTGTCGGTCGCCTGGGTGGTGCTCAACGTGGTCACCCGCCCGGTCAAGAAGCTGTCCGATGAACTGCACCAGCTCAAGCTCGGCAGCGGCGAGCGCATCATGCTGCCGGCCGGCCACCGGGGCGACGAAATCGGCCGGCTGGCCGAGGACATCAACGGCCTGATCGGGCACATGGGCGATCTGCTGGCTGCCGAACGCGACATGCGTGCGCAGCGGGAGGAGTCGGAACTGAAGTACCGCCTGCTGTTCGAGAGCGCCCAGACCGGCATCTTCACGCTCGACGGCGATGGCTTCCTGCGCGACTGGAACCCTTGGCTGTCGCGCACCCTGGGGCTGCCCACGCATGGCGAGGCAACGCGCCCGTATGCACTGGGCGAGGTGCTGGGCGACGATTCCTCGAGACTGGATGCGCTGATGGTCAGAGCGCTGTCGGACCAGCGCGCGGCGACCGCCGATTTCGAACTGCCGGGCACCGGAACCGGTCCGCTCTGGCTGCATCTGGTGCTCAACCCGATGCAGGGCAACCTGATGCAGGGCATCGTCAACGACGTGTCGGAACAGAAGCGGGCGGAAGCCAACGCGCTCGCGATGGCCGAGCGAGACCAGCTGACCGGGCTGCTCAACCGGCGTGGCATCGAACACCGGCTCGGCGACGCGCTGGCCGCGATGCCGGCCGGCGGCGGTCTGGCACTGATGGTGGTCGATCTGGACGGCTTCAAGCAGGTCAATGACAACATGGGCCACGAAGCCGGCGATCGCGTGCTGGAAGCGGTGGCGCGGCAGCTCGAGTCCGTCGTGCGGCGCACCGATCTGGTGGCCCGCATCGGCGGCGACGAATTCCTGGTGGTGCTGGGTTCGCTTGAAAGCGCCGACACCGCACGCTTCATCGCGTCGAAGATCGTCGGCACGCTGGCCCGCCCCATCAGGCTGGGCAATGGCCAGAGCGCCAGCATCGGCGCCAGCGTCGGCGTCGCCTACACCAGCACGCCGTCGGACGCGCCGGACACGCTGATGCGCCGCGCCGACGATGCGATGTACGACGCCAAACGCGCCGGCAAGTCGCAGTTCCGCTTCGCCCCCGGCGCCGCCTGATCCGGCGGCGCACCGAACCGGGCAGGACCGGCGGATATACGCGCTGGCTGACCTGTCCCGCAGGCTGGTAGCATCGCCGCATCGCTTCCGGAGAACTGCAGTCATGGCCGATCCGCTCTACGTCGCCCGCGCCGGCGACCTCTCGCTCGCCCTGCTGCCCAATATGGCGAACCGCCACGGGCTGATCACCGGCGCCACCGGCACCGGCAAGACGGTGACGCTGCAGTCGCTGGCCGAGCGCTTCTCCTATATCGGCACACCGGTCTTCATGGCCGACGTGAAGGGCGACCTGTCGGGCATGGCGGCGGCCGGCACGGTCAGTCCGAAGCTGCAGCAGCGGCTCGACCAGCTGGGCATCACCGATTTCACGCCCTACGCCAGCCCGGTCTGCTTCTGGGACGTGTTCGGGCAGTCCGGCCACCCGATCCGCGCCACCGTCAGCGACATGGGGCCGCTGCTGCTGGCGCGCCTGCTCGGCCTGAACGACACCCAGGCCGGCGTGCTGACCATCGTGTTCAAGGTGGCCGACGACCAGGGTCTGCTGCTGCTCGATCTGAAGGACCTGCGCGCGCTGGTGCAGTACATCGGCGACAACGCCGCACAGTTCAAGACGCAGTACGGCAATGTGTCGACGGCATCGATCGGCGCCATCCAGCGCGGCCTGCTGACGCTGGAGGAACAGGGCGCGGACCGCTTCTTCGGCGAGCCGATGCTGGACATCGCCGACCTGATGACCCGGGACGAGTACGGCCGCGGCACCATCAACATCCTGGCCGCCGACCAGCTGTACAACTCGCCCAAGCTGTATTCCACCTTCCTGCTGTGGCTGCTGGCCGAGCTGTTCGAGCAGTTGCCGGAAGTCGGCGATGTCGAAAAACCCAAGCTGGTGTTCTTCTTCGACGAGGCACACCTGCTGTTCAACGAGGCGCCGCCGGCACTGCTGGAAAAGATCGAGCAGGTGGTGCGGCTGATCCGCTCCAAGGGCGTCGGCGTCTATTTCGTGACGCAGAACCCGCTGGACGTGCCGGACACGGTGCTGGCCCAGCTCGGCAACCGCGTGCAGCACGCGCTGCGCGCGTTCACGCCGCGCGACCAGAAGGCGGTCAAGACTGCGGCGCAGACCATGCGCGCCAACCCGAAATTCGACGCCGAACAGGCCATCATGGAACTGGGCACCGGCGAGGCGCTGATTTCCTTCCTCGACGAAAAGGGCCGGCCGGCGATGGTCGAACGCGCCTTCGTGCTGCCGCCGGCATCGCGCCTCGGGCCGCTGACCGCGGCCGAACGCAGCGCGCTGATCCAGCAGTCGCCGCTGCGCGGCCGCTACGAACAGACGATCGACCGCGAATCGGCCTATGAAAGGCTGACCGGATCGGCGACCGGCAGCGCACCCGCCACGCCGTCCGTGTCGGCGCCCGCGCCCGGCAAACCCGCCGGCAACGTGGGCGGCGAAGCGGACGGCGGCCTGCTCGGCAGCCTGGGCGATCTGGTGTTCGGCTCCACCGGCCCGCGCGGCGGTCAGCGCGACGGCCTGGCGCAGGTGGCGGCCAAGACGGTGGCGCGCACCATCGCCAGTTCGGTCGGCCGCGAAATCGTGCGCGGCGTGCTCGGCTCGATACTCGGCGGGCGGCGCAAATAGCCACGCCGCATGCCGCCGGCGATGCCCGCCTGGGCATCTGGCTGGCCATCGTCGCTTCGGCCGGCTTCTCGCTGAAGGCCATCCTGGCCAAACTTGCCTATCCGCACGGCGTCGATCCGGTCACGCTGGTCGCACTGCGCATGCTGCTGTCGGCGCCGGTGTTCCTCGTCGTCGCCTGGCGCGAGGCCTCACGCGGCGCGCCGCTGACCTGGCGCGACTGGGCCGGCGTCACCGTGCTCGGCCTGTTCGGCTACTACGGCGCCAGCATGCTCGATTTCTACGGCCTGCTCTACATCTCCGCCGGTCTGGAACGGCTGGTGCTGTTCACCTACCCGACACTGACCCTGCTGCTCGGCTGGATGATGCATGGCCGGCGCATCGCGGTGCGCGAGATCGCCGCCTGCCTGCTGTGCTACGCCGGCATCGCGCTAGCCGTCGTGCACGATGTGGAGGTCAGCGGCGACGCGGCGACCATCGCACTGGGCTGCCTGCTGGTGTTCGGATCGTCGCTCAGCTTCGCGCTCTACCTGACCGGTGCGACGGGCGCGATCCGCACACTCGGCGCCACGCGCTTTTCCGCGCTCGCCACGCTGGTGTCCACCGTCGCGGTCGGCCTGCATTTCTGCGCCACGCGCCCGCTCGACGCGCTGGTCCAGCCGGCGCCGGTACTCTGGCTGGCCGCGGCGATGGCGCTGTTCTCGACCGTGCTGCCGGTATTCCTGCAATCGGCGGCGATCCGCCGCATGGGTGCCCAGACCGCGGCGCTGGTCGGCAGCACCGGTCCGGTGATCACGGTTTTCCTCGCGTGGAGCATGCTGGACGAGCCGGTATCGGCGCTGCAGCTGGCCGGCACCGTACTGGTGATTGCCGGCGTGCTGATCGTGGGACGCCGCTGAATCAGGCCGCGACGGACGGCAGTTCGGCGTCCGATTCACCCAGCGTGAAACTGAAGGTCGCGCCTTTGCCGGGCTCGGCACAGGCCCATACCCGGCCGTTGTGGCGCCGGATGATGCGCTGGACCAGCGCCAGGCCGATGCCCGTGCCCTCAAACTCGCCCTCGCGGTGCATGCGGTTGAACGGGGTGAACAGCTTTTCGGCATGCGCCATGTCGAAACCGACGCCATTGTCGCGCACGTGGATGACGGCATCCTGACCCGAGCCTTCACTGTCGACCTCGATCAGCGCCTCTCTGGTCGGCGCCGAGAACTTCCACGCATTGCGCAGCAGGTTGTCGAGCACGATGCGCAGCAGCCCGACATCGCCGGCAACCAGCATGCCCGGCTGTATCCGTATGTCGCACCGGCGGGCCGGTTCGCCGCTATGCAGCGTGTCGGCGATGTCCTGCGCCAGCAGGCTCAGGTCGACCGGCTGCCGCTGCAGCGGCAATCGGGTCACGCGTGACAGTTCCAGCAGGTCGTCGACCAGATGCTCCATGCGCAGCGCGGCACGCAGGATGCGCGCGAGCGAATCGAGGGCGGTGTCCGACAGGCCGGTGACCGACGGCTGCGACAGTTCGTTATCTAGCACGCTGGCGAAACCGTGGATGGCGCGCAGCGGACCGCGCAGGTCGTGCGACACCGAATAGCTGAAGCTTTCCAGTTCCTCGAACGCTGCCTTCAGGCTGGAGGTGCGGCTGCGCACCCTCTCGTCGAGCTCGTGGTTGAGCGCGCGCAGTTCTTCCTCGGCCCGGACCTGCCGGCTCACGTCGCGCGCGCTGCCCCGGTAGCCGACCAGCGCCCCCAGGTGGTCACGATACGGTCTGCCGGACAGCGCCATGATGCGCACGCTGCCGTCCTGCTGACGCCAGTCGATGACGATTTCGCGGAAGCTGCGCCCTTCGCGCGTCAGCTGGACCGGGTCATCGCGATGCGCCGGCCCGGGCCGGCGCATCGCGAACAGGCTGTCGAGCGTGAGGCCGCGCAGGGGCCAGGCGCCGTCCGAGGTATGGGTGATCACGCCATCGATGCCGGTCTCCCAGAACCAGTCCGCCGCCGCCTCGGCGAAGTCGCGCAGGCGTGTGCGCTCGGCTTCGAGTTCGTTCAGCTTCTTGTCCAGCTTGTCGCGCAGGCGTTCGGCATACAGGGCATCCGATTCTCCGGTCACCGGCTGCACGGTACGCCGGGCAGCGGCCGACTCGAGTTCCGCCATCAGCGTCCCGATCTCGCACGGCTTGAGCAGGAAGCGGTCGGCGCCCAGCTGATAGGCCAGTTCCTCGTCACGCCGGTCGGTGAAGGTGGCGGTGTAGAACACGAAGGGCGTGCCCTGCAGCAGCGGATGCGCACGCACCGCCCGGCACAGGCCGTAGCCGTCCAGCTCGGGCATCAGGATGTCGGACACGATGAGGTCCGGCACCTGCGCCAGCGCCAGTTCGAGCGCACGCCGCCCGTCGGCCGCCGTGCGCACCGCGTGGCCGCGCGCCTCCAGCGCGGCCGACAGCATCAGGCGCGAATTTTCGTCATCCTCTGCCAGAAGTATGTTCATTCGCCCGCCTGCGCCAGTACGTGTTCGATCTGCGACATGACGCGCAGCGGATCGATCGGTTTTTCGATGTAGCCGTTGCAGCCGGCGGCGAGCACACGCTCGCGGTCGCCCGCCATCGCGAACGAGGTGATTGCAATCATCGGAATGGGGTCTCCGGTCTCGTTCGCACGGATGCGGCGTGCGACTTCCATGCCGTCTATGTCGGGCAGCTGGATGTCGAGCAGGATGAAGTCGGGCCGCTCGCGCAGCGCCTCGGCCACGCCGTCCAGGCCGGTCATCGCACTGCGCGTCATGTAGTGACCTGCATGCAGGATGAAGGTGATCAGTTCGAGATTGTTCTCGTTGTCCTCGATCACCAGCGCGGTTTTCACTGACCGGCTCCGCTGGCGGCACGACCGGAACCTTCGCGCGGCACATGCAGCGTGAAGCGGCTGCCGGAACCGGGGGTGCTGGTCACATCGACCGACCCGGACAGCAGTTCGGTGGCGATCTTGCGCGTCAGGTAGAGGCCGAGGCCGGTGCCCGGCGTCTTCACGCGCAATTGCGAATCGATGCGCTCGAACGGCTGGAACAGGCGGGCCAGCCCGGCCTCGTCCATGCCGATGCCGCTATCTTCGACGCTGATATCGAGCCAGTTGCCGCGCACACCTGCCTCCACAAGGATCTTTCCTTCGACCGTGTACTTTACCGCGTTGCTCAGGAAATTCAGTATGCATTGCAGCAGGCGGCGCCGGTCGGCCTGCACCATCACGCCCTGCGGCACGGACACCGCCACCTCCAGCTTCTTGTCGCACGCCGCCGGCAGCACCGACTGCACCGCCTCGTCGATCAGCGCACTGACTTCGAAGCGCTCCTCGAACACATCGATGAAACCGGCTTCTATCTTCGATATGTCGATCACGTCGGTGATCAGCGCCAGCAGGTGCGTGGCCGACCCGTAGACACGCTGCAGCTGGTCATGCTGGCGCGCATTCAGCTCGCCCGCCATGCCGGCCAGCACGACGCCGGTGAAGCCGATGATGGAATTGAGCGGCGTGCGCAGCTCGTGCGACATCGACGCGATGAACATCGACTTCAGCCGGTCCAGATCCTTGAGCCGCTCGTTGACCTGCGCCAGCTCCGCGGTGCGGCCGGCCACCCGCTGTTCCAGCGTCTCGTTGGCCACGCGCAGCGCCTGTTCGGTGCGCTTGATGTCGCTGATGTCGCGCAGCACGCTGGAAATGTAGCGGACTGCACCGGTCGCATTGCGATGCGCCAGACGCACGACCGACATCGGTATCGCCGCGCCGTCGGCGCCGCACAATGCACTTTCGCCGACCCAGATACCGTCGCGCAGCACCGCCGGCAGCTCCACGTCGATGTAGTGCCGGTAGGCATCCGGCGGCGACAGATCGCCGACGCGCAGGTATTCCGGCAGGCACTCGTCCGACAGCCCGCGCATGCGTCGAGCCGACAGGTTCAGATAGATCACGTTCAGGCCGGTGTCGACCGTCGACACATAGTCGGGCGTCGCATCGAGTATCGCCGACAGCCGCGCCTGCTCCGCCATCGCACGGCTGCGCTCGCGCGCAACCAGGAAGCGGCCGAGCAGCGTCGCCAGTTCGCCGGCAAAACGCGTCTCGTCGTGCGCCCATTCGCGTGGTTCGCCGGCGTGCTCCAGACAGACCACGCCGGCCAGCCGGCCGTCGAGAAAGACCGGCGCGTCGATGATCGAGACGATGCCCTCGGCTTCGAGGTAGCCACCCGCCATTTCCGAGGTATCCGGATGGGTGTGCGCGTCCTGCGCCACGATGGTCCGGCCGCTGCGCAACGCGCTGAAGTAGCGGTCGAACGCATCGGCGTTGATCGTGCCACCACGCACGTGGCCGTAGTCGTGATCGAGCCGGCGCCCGTCGAACAGGTCGAGGCAGCTGAGCCGGCGCGTGTCGCCATCGAGCACCCATACGCTGGCACGGCTGACCGACAGCGCGGCGGCGGCGACTTCGGTCAGCGTGCGCAAGGCACTTTCGTCACCGGCGGACAGCGCCGGATCCACGCTCAGCCGCATGATCGCCGCGAGCTGGTGTTCCTGCCGCTCGAGCCGGGTACGCTGCTCGCTCCGCGCGCGCAGGTCGTCGGTGACGTCGATAAAGGTGGCCTGCATCGCCGGCCGCCCGTCCCACATGACCTGGCGGATGACCGAGTCCAGCGTGCGCCGCAGGCCGTCGCCGCGCACGATGTCCACCTGCATCGACAGCATGCGCCCGGCTGCAAGCTGCCGGCGGTTGCTGTCGCTGGCGACGACCGGCAGGTCGTCCGGGAAGATCATGTCGGCCAGCGTGGCGTGCGCCATCAGGTCGGCCACCGACGGCATGCCGAGCAGTTCGGCGGCGCGCCGGTTGGCATACAGCGGCCTGAATTCGCGATGGATCAGGATGCCCTGGATCGAACCGTCGAACAGGTCGAGCAGCTGCGCCTCGCGTGTGCGCGCCCGGCGCGACGCCGCCGCGCGTTCGTTCAGCGTGATCGACAGCGAGTAGGGCGCGATCGACATCGCGATGATGAAGGCCTGCAGGAACACCAGCATGTGCAACGGCGTCTCGTTGCCGAACGGTCCCAGGCCGCTGGCCGTGCCATAACCGGCCAGCGCATGCAGCAGCACCAGCAGCAGGCTCATCCAGCGGACCTTGAGCCGGATCGCCGACCACACCAGCACCGCCGGCAGCAGCAGCATGAACGGGTCAGGTCCGTCGAGCACGCGCAGGAAGATGGCGGCCGCGGTGGCCAGCGTCAGCGCCATCCAGGGCAGCGCCGGTCCGAGGTCGGCCACGATCAGCCGCCACTGCGTACGGCCCAGCCAGCCGGCCACCAGCTGCACGATCAGGATGGCACCGGCAAAGTCGGCTGCCGCGTACAGCGTCCAGTCGGATGCATAGAACGGCGCCGCCGGCTGCCAGGCCTGACGCGCACCCTGCGCCACCGACAGCAGCAGCGCCACCGCGAGGAACCAGGCGTAGTGATCGGCGCGCATGCGCGGGAAGGGCTGCGACGGACAGGTACGCAGCAGCTGACGCCCGCCACAGACCAGCGCAGCGGTGAGCGCAGTGGCCAGGACCGACACCAGGGCCGGCTGACCGCCAGCCAGCGCCAATGCAAGTTCCACCGGCGCCAGCACCAGCACATGGCGCCAGCCGAACAGCAGCACGATGGCGAAGGCCGTGCCGGGCCCGAGCTGCA
Organism: Betaproteobacteria bacterium; assembly: GCA_020621405.1. Taxonomy (GTDB): domain Bacteria; phylum Pseudomonadota; class Gammaproteobacteria; order Burkholderiales; family Rhodocyclaceae; genus Methyloversatilis. The sequence continues at coordinate 61,871 of JAHRYN010000009.1, read as the reverse complement.
GCACCGGCGGCTGGCCGTCGGACAGGCCGAGCAGCGGATCGATCAGGATCGCCGCCGCATACACCAGTGCGGACACGATGAACGGCACGCTGCGCAACAGGTTTTGCGGCGGACGGGACACGATGGGGTGCGGACGGTTGGCGTTCCGGCATGTTAACGTCCTTCCGGCCGCTGCGCCCCCGGAACGAAATGCCGTTGGCGCCGTCAACCGCGGCGCCCGGATCCGACCACCCCGACCATGACCTCCGCCCTGCGACCGTTCCTACTGATGGCCTGCCTGTGCAGCGCGCTGACGCAAGGCGCCGGTGCCGCACAGTGCGTGGTGCCGGGCAGCTGGCTGGAACCCGGTCGCGGCACCGCCGAACCGGCGGCGCTGCTGGCGCGCATGAGCCGGCGCTCGGTGCTGCTGCTCGGTGAGACGCACGACGTGGCGGCCCATCACGCCTGGCAGCTGGAAACGCTGCGCGCCTTGCTGGCGCTGCGGCCGGACATGGTGATCGGCCTGGAAATGCTGCCACGCAGCGCGCAACCCGTACTCGACGACTGGGTGCGCGGCGACATCAGCGAACGGCAGCTGTTTGAACGCAGCGACTGGAAGCGCGCCTGGGGCACGCCGCCGGAACTGTATGCCGGCATTTTCCGCTTCGCGCGCGAGCACCGCGTGCCGCTGCGCGCACTGAACATCGACCGCAAGGTGGTGCGCGAAGTGTCGCACCGCGGCCTCGCCGCCGTACCCCCGGCCAGCCGCGAGGGCGTCGGCGACCCGGCCGGCGCGCACGCCGGTTACCGTGCCTGGCTGCAGCAGGTCTGGAACGACCACATGCGGTCTGCCGGAACCGCTGGCGACGGCGCATTCGCGCGCTTTCTCGACGGCCAGCTGCTGTGGGACCGCGCGATGGCCGAGGCACTGGCCGGCGCAGTACGCGCCAGCCCGGGCGTGCTGGTGGTCGGCCTGATGGGCAGCGGCCACGTGATGCACGGCTACGGCGTGGCGCACCAGCTGCGCGATCTCGGCCTGACCGATGTCGGCAGCCTGCTGCCCTGGGACGCCGAAGACGACTGCCGCGATCTGGTCGCCGGCGTGGCCGATGGCGTGTTCGGCATCCTGCCGTCCGGCAGCGCGCAGCCATGATGCGCTGGCTGTGCTGGCTGGCCCTGCAGGCGCTCGTGCTGCTGCCGGTGCAGGCCGCCCCGCACTATGACCTCGCGGTGAAACTCGACCCGGCCGCCGGTCGGCTCGCGGCGCGGGCACGGATCACCGTGCCGGCAGGCGAGCCGGTGGCGCTGCGCCTGGCCGCCCGTCACCACATCGACGCACTGACGCTGGACGGCCGACCCATGCACGCACGCACCGACGCCGAGTACCAGCGCATCGATCTTGCGCCGGCGGCGCGGCCACGCCGGCTCGACGTTCGCTGGACCCTCCGCGCAGCCGCACCCGACGCGCAGGCGTCTCATCGCGACACGCTGACTGGGGCGGCACCGCAGATCGGCGAAGCCGGCAGCTTCCTGCCGGCGGGCGGTGCCTGGTATCCGCTGCCGTTCGACGCCGCCGGTCCGCTGCTGCACCACTATCGCCTGAAAGTCGAACTGCCGGCGGCGCAGCGCGCGCTGGCACCCGGCGACCTGATCAGCGAAAAGCTGCGCGACGGCCGCCGCCAGGTGCGCTTCGACATGCACCATGACAGCGAGGGCGCCGATCTGATGGCCGGTCCGTGGCTCGAGGCGCAGCGTCCGGTGCGTGCACGGGACGGACGCATGCTGACGCTGGTCACGCTGTTCCACCCGGCCATCGCCGAACTGTCGGCCGGCTATCTGGATGCCGCCGCCGGTCATCTCGCGCAGCTTGAAAGCGTGGTCGGCGACTACCCGTACAGCCGCTTCGCGATCGCCTCGTCGCCAACGCCGACCGGCTTCGGCATGGCCGGCCTGACCTATCTGGGCATCGACGTGCTGCGCCTGCCCTTCATCCGCAACACCTCGCTGCCGCACGAAATCCTGCACAACTGGTGGGGCAACGGCGTCCATCCGGCGCCAGGCAGCGGCAACTGGTCGGAGGGGCTGACCACCTTCATGGCCGACTACGCCCAGCGCGAAGCGCAGGGCGACGAGGCGGCCCGCACAATGCGGCTGGACTGGCTGCGCGGGCTGTCGGCACTGTCGCCGCAGGATCAGGGCCGTCTGGCCGACTTCACGGCACGCACACACGACGCGTCGCAGGTTGTCGGCTATCACAAGGCCGCGATGGTGTTCCTGATGCTGCGCGACACGGTCGGACAACCGGCCTTCGAGGACGCGCTGCACCTGTTCTGGCGCACATACCGCCATCGCCGCGCCGGCTGGGCCGAGCTGCAAACTGCATTCGAACAGGCGTCAGGACGCGATCTGGCGCGTTTCTTCGTGCAATGGGTCGACGGCAGTGGTCTGGCCCGGCCGCGCATCGCCGCCGCCGGCATCGAGCGCGACGGCCTGGCGCTGACGCTGGAACAACCGGCGCCCGCCTATGCGCTCGACCTGCCGCTGACATTGAGGACGGATGGCGCGACCCGCACCGAACGCCTACACCTGGACGCGCGGCATGCCCGGATCACGCTGCCGGCCGGCAGCGGCTGCACCGAACTGGCGCTCGACCCGGATTTCCGCGTGGCACGGCAGCTCGCCGCCGGCGAAGCACCGCCCATCCTGCGCGAAGCGACGCTGGACGCCGGCATCGGCCTGACCGTACTGGCCGGCGGCGACGCGAAGCTGGAAGCCGGCGCGCGCACGCTGGCCGGCGAATGGCTGGATCACCCGCCCGGCGAGGTCGGCGCGGACGAACCACCCGGCCGCAGCGCGCGCATGGTGATCGGCACCATCGCTGGCGTCGATCTCTGGCTGGCCAGACACGGCCTGCCGGCCCGCACCCGGGACGGCGACGTCGTGGCCTGGGCGCTGCGCGCACCGGCCGGCGGCACGCTGGCGCTGGTCGCCGCACGCGACGCCGACGCGCTGGCACAGGCACGCCGCGCCCTGCCGCACTACGGACAGCAGGGCTGGGTCACGATCTCGGGCGGCCACACCACGGCGCGCGGACAGTGGCCGGCCGCCACCGCATGGCAGCGGGTGTGCCCGCACTGAGCCGTCCGCCAGCGGGCTGTCAGCGTGCCTTGTCTGCCGTCTGCATGCGCGCCTGCATGCCGGGCGTTGCCTCGACGCTGCCATCGGCATCGACGCGCAGCGCATTGGCCACGCCCATGCGCGCCGCCAGTGCCTGCCAGCCGGCGCGACCGACGATGAAAAGCGGCTTGCTGTCCGCGTCCGAGCGCGCTCCGGCGTCGGGCTGCGCCGGCATCAGCACGGTCAGCGACTCGGTATGGCGCACCGGCTGGCCGCTGCGCGGATCGATCAGATGGCACATGCGCTCGCCGTCGAGTTCGAAGTAGCGCTGATAGTCGCCCGACGTGCCGATGGCCTCTCCGTCGCGCAGTTCGACCGTCGCCAGCGATTCCGGCTTGCGCGGATGCTGGATGCCGACGCGCCAGGATGCGTCGCCCTTCCGGCCGAGCGCCATCACGTTGCCGCCGATGTTGATCAGCGCGTTGCGCACGCCGCGCGCACGCAGGATGGCGGCGGCACGGTCCAGCGCGTAGCCCTTGGCATAGCCGCCCAGATCGAACTGCACCGCCGGATTGCGGCTGGCGATGCGGTGTCCGCCACCGGGTGCGACGGTGATGTCGACGTCGGCCATGCGCGGCCGCGCCGCGATCAGCGCGGCCAGCGTCGCCGGGTCCGGACGATGCGGCAGGAATTCGTCGGCATGAAAGCCCCAGGCGGCGATCAGCGCGCCGGCCGCCGGATTGAACAGGTCATCGCCGCGCCCCGCGGCGCGCTGCACGTCAGTCAGCAGCGTCGCAAGTTCGTCATCGATGTCGGCCGGCTGACCGGCGCTGATAGCGGCATTGACGCGCGTCAGGTCCGACGGCTGCCAGGCGTGCAGCTTGTGATGCAGGCGGTCGAATTCGCGCAGTACCTCGGCGGTCGCCGCGCGCGCCTGCGCGCGGTCGCTGCCATGGACCAGCACCTCGACCCGGGTGCCGAACACGAAGGATTCCTGCCGCTCGATCTGCTCGCGCGCGCAGCCGGCAAGCAGCATGCACAGCCAGAGCAGCAGGAAAAGCGGGCTAGCGCAGCGCCGCACGCTCGAGCGCGTCGACGAACATCGCGGCGACGTCGAAGCCGGTCTGCTGCGTGATCTCGACGAAGCAGGTCGGACTGGTGACGTTGATTTCGGTCAGCCGGTCGCCGATCACGTCCAGCCCGACCAGCAGCAGGCCACGCGCGGCGAGCACCGGTCCGAGCCGGCGCGCGATCTGCCAGTCGGTATCCGACAGCGGCTGTGCGACGCCGCGCCCGCCGGCGGCAAGGTTGCCGCGCGTCTCGCCCGCCTTCGGAATGCGTGCCAGACAGTAGGGCACCGGTTCGCCGGCTATCAGCAGGATGCGCTTGTCGCCGTGCACGATGTCCGGGATGTAGCGCTGCGCCATCAGCGTGCGCGCGCCATCCACGGTCAGCGTCTCGATGATGACGTTGCGGTTCGGGTCGTCGGCGCGCACGCGGAAGATGCGCGAACCGCCCATGCCGTCGAGCGGCTTCAGTATGCAGTCGCGGTGCAGGTCGATGAAGGCGTTGATCGCGTCGTCATCACGCGCCACCAGCGTCGGCGTGATCAGGTCCGGAAACTCGCAGATCGACACCTTTTCCGAATGGTCGCGTACCGCGCGCGGGTGGTTGAACACGCGTGCACCGCCGGCGGCGGCACGTTCGAGCACCCAGGTCGCGGTGATGTATTCGAAGTCGAACGGCGGGTCCTGACGCATCAGCACCGCATCGAAGGCGGCCAGCGGCTGGGTGCGCACCTCGCCGGCGACGTACCAGGGATGCTCGCCCACACCGGGCACGATGCGGACGGCACGCGCGGACGCTTCGGCGCCCTGCAGCATCAGCGCCTCGCGCTGCACCGCCCACACCTCGTGGCCGCGGCGCGCGGACTCGCGCATCATCGCGACGCTCGAATCCTTGGCCGGCTTGAGCTTGTCGAGCGGATCGACGATGAAGGCGAAGCGCATCGTCATCCCCGCAGTGCGGTTTCGAGCGCCTCGTCCATGCCGTCGACCGGCGCACCGCGCTCCAGTTCGACGCTGGCAGCCAGCAACGCCAGGCGCGCCACCACACCGTAGGCATAGAAGCGGTTCGGTGGCGCATCCGGCGCGCAGCCGGGATCGGGCATCGAACAGCAGGACGCGAAAGCCAGCGGCTTGAAGTGCATGCCGGGCGCGTTCAGGTTCTCGTCACGTCCGCGCTCGCCGTGCACACGGTAGAAACCGCCGACCACGTAGCGGTCCATCATGTACACCACCGGCTCGGCGACGCCGCCGTCGACCGTCTCGAAGGTGGGCACGCCTTCCTGGATCAGCACCGAACTGACTTCCAGCCCTTCCTTCACCACCGCCATCTTGTTGCGCTGCTTGCGGTTCAGGCCGACCACCTCGGACGGGTCGCGCACCGTCATGATGCCCATGCCATAGGTGCCGGCATCGGCCTTGACGATGACGAAGGGGTCATGCTCGACGCCGTGCTGCGCGTATTTTTCCCGGATGCGTGCGAGCAGCGCACCGACGCGCATGGACAGGCATTCCTCGCCGCTGCGCTCCTGGAAATTCACCTCGCCGCATACGTCGTACATCGGGTCGAGCAGCCAGGGATCGATGTCCATCACCGCCGCGAAGCTGCGCGCGACCTCGCTGTAGGCCTCGAAGTGCTGCGACTTGCGGCGCGTCGTCCAGCCGGCGTGCAGCGGCGGGATGAAGGTCTGCTCGCGTACATTCCGCAGCAGCTCGGGCACGCCGGCCGACAGATCGTTGTTGAGCAGGATGGCGCACGGGTCGAAGCCCTCGACGCCGATGCGGCGACCGCCCGGCAGGCGGATCAGCGGTTCCAGCAGCAGGCTCTGACCGTCGCCCAGATCGAGCGTGGTCGGCGCCGTGATTTCCGGCAGCAGGCTGCCGATGCGCACGTTCAGGCCGGCCAGTTTCAGGATCTGCGCCAGACGGGCGACGTTGCGCAGGTAGAACTGGTTGCGCGTGTGGTTTTCCGGCACCAGCATCAGGTTGCGTGCCTCGGGGCACAGCTTCTCGATGGCGGTCATCGTCGCCTGCACGCACAGCGGCAGGAAGGCGGCGTTCAGGTTGTTGAAGCCACCCGGAAACAGGTTGGTATCGACCGGCGCCAGCTTGAAGCCGGCGTTGCGCAGATCGACCGAGGCATAGAAGGGCGGCGAATGTTCCAGCCACTGCGAACGGAACCACTGTTCGATGGCGGTCTGGCGTTCCAGGAAACGGCTCTCCAGCGCGAGCAGCGGGCCGGTGAGCGCGGTGGTCAGATGAGGCACCATGGGCGTGGGCGGGCGCGATCCGCATTGAAATACAGGCGCCCGGATTCTACACCTGCCCTCGGCCCTGCTTTTCCGTCCGGTACAATTGCCGGTCTTGCGCACTCGCGCATCCCATTTCCCGTGAGTCCCATGCTGTCCGCTTCCAACATCACCATGCAGTTCGGTGCCAAGCCGCTGTTCGACAACGTCAGCATCAAGTTCGGCGGCGGCTTCCGCTACGGCCTGATCGGCGCCAACGGCGCCGGCAAGTCGACCTTCATGAAAATCCTCGCCGGCGTGCTCGAACCGACCGCCGGCAACGTGTCGCTCGACCCGCACGAACGCATGGCCTTCCTGCGCCAGGATCAGTTCGCGTTCGAAGACCTGCGCGTAATCGACGTCGTGATGATGGGCCACAAGGAAATGTGGGCCTGCATGCAGGAAAAGGACGCCATCTACGCCAATCCGGACGCGACCGAAGAGGACTACATGCGCGCCGCCGAGCTTGAAGGCGAGTTCGCCGAGTACGACGGCTACACGGCCGAAGCGCGCGCCGGCGAACTGCTGCTCGGCGTCGGCATCCCGACGGCACAACACACCGGCCTGATGGGCGAGGTCGCACCCGGCTGGAAGCTGCGCGTGCTGCTGTGCCAGGCGCTGTTCGCCAATCCGGACGTGCTGCTGCTCGACGAACCGACCAACAACCTCGACATCAACACCATCCGCTGGCTGGAACACGTGCTCAACGAACGCAACAGCACGATGATCATCATCAGCCACGACCGCCACTTCCTGAACCAGGTATGCACCCACATGGCCGACCTGGACTACGCGACCATCCGCGTCTATCCGGGCACCTGGGACGATTACATCGAGGCCTCGACGCAGGCGCGCGAACGTGTGGCCGCCGCCAATGCGAAGGCCAAGGAGCGGGTCGCCGACCTGCAGAACTTCGTGCGCCGCTTCTCGGCCAACGCATCGAAGTCCAAGCAGGCCACGTCGCGGCTGAAGATGATCGACAAGATCAAGATCGAGGAATTCAAGCCCAGCTCGCGCCAGTACCCGTGGATACGCTTCGAGTATGACCCGAAGGAAAAGCTGCACCGCCAGGCGGTCGAGATGGAAAACGTGGTGTTCGGCTACGACGGCGGCCCGCAGATACTGAAGGGCTTCACCGCCACCTTCGACGGCGGCGACCGGGTCGCCATCATCGGCGAGAACGGCGTCGGCAAGACCACCTTCCTGAAGCTGCTGGTGGGCGAACTCACGCCGCAGCACGGCGCCATCAAGTGGGCCGAAAAGGCCAGGCTGGGCTACTTCGCACAGGACCACTCGGCCGACTTCGACAGCGACCTGAACCTGACCGACTGGATCAGCGGCTACGTGCGCGAGGGCGGCTACGAAGGCGACGACGCGATCACGCTGATCCGCGGCACGCTGGGCCGGCTGCTGTTCGGCGGCGACGACGTCAAGAAGGCTGTGCGCGTGCTGTCCGGCGGCGAGCAGGGCCGCATGATGTTCGGCCGGCTGATGCTGCAGCGGAAGAACGTGCTGCTGCTCGACGAACCGACCAACCACATGGACATGGAATCGATCGAATCGCTGAACGCCGGCCTCGACGCCTTCGACGGCACGCTGTTCTTCGTGTCGCACGACCGCGCCTTCGTGTCCACGCTGGCCACCCGCATCGTCGAGATCCGCACCGACGGCCAGATCGTCGACTACCGCGGCGGTTACGAGGAATACCTCGCCAGCCAGGGCATCGACGATTGAAATGAAGCCCCCACGCTCACTACGTTCGCTGCCCCCCGAGGGGGCTGCGCTCGCCCTTGGCGCGGCCCTGCGGGCGGCGCGAGCCCGTTGCATCCATCGCGTGTTGCGCAATGCGTGTCGGAGTGACTGAAATGGCCGACAACTGTCCGATCTGCAGCGACACGCCGGGCCACCACTGGCTGTGGCGCGACGACCGGCTGCGCGTGATCGACGCGCGCGACGCCGATCACCCGGCCTTCCTGCGCGTGATCTGGCACGGCCATGAGCGCGAAATGACCGATCTGAGCGAAGCCGACCGCCTGCACCTGATGGACGTGGTGTGGCAGGTCGAGCGCTGCGTGCGCGAAATCGCCCAGCCGGACAAGATCAATCTCGGCAGCCTCGGCAACATGGTGCCGCACCTGCACTGGCACGTGATCGCGCGCTGGCAGGACGATGCGCACTTTCCCGGCTCGGTGTGGAGCGCGCGCCAGCGTGACGGCGCGCCCCGGCCGCGCGTGCCGGCCGCGCTGTGGCGCGCGACGCTGCTGGCCCGGCTCGGCCTGCCGACGGTGGGTGTGTCGCCGGCGCTGGCCGACGCCTACGCCGCCAGCGCCTACGCGGCCGACGTGCCGGGCGGCCCGGCAACGCTGCGCATCGGCGCGGCCGAACCGCTGCTCGACCAGTGGCTGGCCGAACACGGCCAGACGCAGTGGGCGCTGATATCGGCCGCCAATCCGTGGTCGTCGCGCTGCGAGCCGGACGCCAACCGGGCAGCCCACGCGGCGCTGCGCGCGCTGCTGGTACAGCGCGGGCTGCCGGTGTGCGAGGCGGTGAACTGGCCGGAGGATCGCGCCAGCGGCTGGACCGAGCCGGCACTGCTGTGCGCCGGCCTGTCGCCGGAAGAAGCGGTGCGCATCGGTGCGGCATTCGGCCAGAACGCCGTGCTGGCCGGTGGCGGCGATCGCACGGCGGACCTGCTGTGGTGCGTGCGCCCGATCAGCATCCCCTGACCTGCCGACCTCCCGTCACCAAAGCTTGACGCAGTGGCCGCGCAGCAGGAAGGGCGCGGCCGGTGAGGCGGGTATGCCCGCCGCGTCCTCGACCGACACCGCCAGTTCACTGACCGAAGCGAGCAGCGCTTCGGAGCTGCCGGGCATGACCAGCAGCTGTTTGGTGTCGCCGCCCAGCCGGGCCAGCACGAAGGGCGGCGCCTTGTCCGGCAGCGCCCACAGCACCGCCACCTTGCCGGCCGGCAGCGCCAGCGGCTGCAGCAGCTTCACGCTGATCTGCGCACCGTGCTTGAGCGACGATGCCAGCGCCGCCGGGCGGCCGGACGCGTCCAGCAGCAGCCCGACATAGCTGGCCGGCAGCACGGCTTTCGGCGGCAGATCGGACGGCAGCACCCAGTCCGGCTGCCAGCGCAGCAGTCCGACCGCCGCGATCAGCCCGCACATGAAGCCGAGCGCCGGTCGCAGCCAACCAGCCAACCGACGCGATGCCGCCTGCGGCACCGCGCCGATGCGCTGCTCGATCCGTTTCCAGACTTCAGGCGACGGACGGACTGGCGGAATCACGGCCGACAGTGCCGCACTGCGCGCCTGCCACGCCTGCAGCGCGCCTGCCGCGGCCGCGTTGCTGCGCACCAGCCGCTCGAAGCGGCGGCGTGCACGACCGCCCTGCGTACCGAAAACATAGCTGGCGGCAAGACGGTCGAGCAATTCGGTGCTGTCGTATTTCATGCCAGCCTTTCCATGCAGCGGCGCAGGCGGTCGATGCCGCGGCGCAGCCACACCTTGACGCTGCCGATGGGCGAACCCAGGTGCTCGGCCAGTTCCGAATGCGACAGGCCGTGGTAGTAGGCCAGTGCCAGGCACTGGCGCTGCGGGCCGTCGATCGCTTCCAGGCAGCCGCGCATCTGCAGCGCATCGGCCGCCTGTTCGAGCAGTCCGAGCGGGCCAGGGGATTCGTCCGGAAGCGCCGCCGTCGTAGCGCGGTCCGTCGCTCCGTCATCCTCCTCCAGCGGTTCGGTACGGCGCAGCGCTTCCGCGCGCAGCACGTCGAGCGCCCGGTTGCGCACCACCGAGGTCAGCCAGGTCATCGGCTGGCTGGCTGCCGGACGGTAGCTGTCGGCACGGTGCCAGATGCTGGCAAACGCATCCTGCAGCACGTCTTCCGCCAGATCGCGCCGGCGCAGGAGCCGCAGCGCGATGCCGAACAGCTGCGGCGAGCAGGTCTCGTAAAGCTGGCGGAAGGCCTCCCGGTCGCGCAGCACGACGCGCGCCAGAAGCCCTTCGAGCTGGGCGGGATCAGGCATGGGTGCATGATGCCACGCACCCGCCACCCTCACCCTGCGGCGGCAACCCGCGTCCCGGCCTTCCGCTCATCTGTCCGCGGCGCGCAGCAGATGCCACACGCCGTTGCGGCCGTCACCGGTGGTCTGGCCCGGCTCGGCATCGGCTGCGAAGTAATACAAGGGCTTGCCGCGGAAGGCCCACTGCTGGCTGCCGTCGTCGCGGGCCACCGTGCTGTAGTCGCCGCCTGCCGCCGCGCCCGCAGGAGCGGCGAACGGCGGCCACAACGCGGCACATTTGTCGTAGCAGTTGCTCTTGCCGGCGCTGTCCTTGTCGAAGGTATAGAGCGCACGGCCGGCGGGATCCGTGAGCACACCGTCCTTGCCGGCAACGGTCTGGGCATGGGCGGTAGTGCAGAGAGCAGAAAGCAGTGTGATGCGTACGATATTCCTGAACATGGTCGACTCCGATGAAGTGTGGACGGGACGCGCCGTCCCGACGCGCCTGCCTCCATATACGGCGCACACCCGAAATTGGAGACAGGCACGCGCGTAAAGTCCCGCGCGCACATAGAATCGGGGGATCGGCTTTCGTCGCCTCCGTTTCTCAATGCACCCATTCGCCCTGCCTGCCACCGCACACGCGCATCCGCCCGAGTTCGGCAATGCACGGGAAGCACGCGACTGGCTGGAGCAGCTCGATCTGAAGCAGGCGCCGGCGGCGCGCGCGCGGCTGCTCGGGCAGATCAACCTGCTTAACCGGTACAGCGTGCCGGCGCTGGAGCGCTTGCGCATCATCGAGGAACTGCGCGACGCCGTACTGGCGGTCCAGGCGGAAACCGGCAACCGCTTCGCCGGTCGTCCGCTGCCGCTGACGGCCAGCGAACACGCTGATTTTGATGCCAACCAGGCGATGTGGGATACGCTGGCCACTGCCTATCTGCACTGCCTGTCGGCCGCGCTCGACGGCGACGGCGCTGTGTGCGGCCAGGTCGCGCTGATCGCGCACCGCACGCTCGGTGCGCTGGCGCAGATGCAGCTCGACGCACTGTGCGCATCGCACCTGCCGGCGCCCGGCTACTGGCGGCGGGCGCACGCCTGCTATGGCGCAGCCGAAAGACTCGGCGTCGCCGAACGCAAGTTCAAGGACAACGCACGCGACGAGGAGCGTCCGACCAGCGTGCGAGCCGCTTACGTGCTGTGCGTGCTGATGTATACCTCGAGCCCGTTCGGCCTGACGCACCGGCAGCGGCGCGTGCTGTATGGCTGGCTGGGCAAGTGGTCCGGGAAGGGTGCGCTGCTCGACTCGGCGGTGCACCACTGCGCGCTGCCACCGCTGATGCTCGATCTGGCGAGCGACGAGGCGATCGCACGTTCGTCGCAGCCGGGCAGCCAGCTGCGCTGGCTGGTGCTCGACGAGTTCTCGCATGCGCTGCGCAAGCGGCTGACGCTGCTGGCGCAGGGAGAGACACCAGCGGCACTGCGCCTGGGTGATGAACTGAGCCCGGCTCAGGCGGACCGTCTGCTGCGTCACGTCTACACCCACTGCTGCCGCGGCGGCCTGACCCGCGCCGAACCGCGTCGGCCGACCCGGCAGAACGCCGCCATCGTGATCGGCATGCAGGCGGTGCAGCAGTTTCTCGGCGGCGACCAGCCTGCCGACGGAGCGGTGCCGGAGACGGTGGCAACCAGCTATCAGATCGAGGACTGGCGCATCGTCGACGACAGCGCGAGCGGGCTGCGCCTGGGCCGGCGCGCCAGCTTTGACGGCGCACGCGTCGGCAACGGCATGCTGGTTGTCGTGCAGCCGGAACAATCGCCGCACTTCATGCTTGCCCACGTGTGCTGGACCATGGCGACCGGCAACGAACTTCAGATGGGCATCAGCCTGCTGGCCGGCGCACCGAAGCCGGTCGAACTGGTGCGTGCAGCCGACGGGCAGGGCAGCAATGAAGGACGTGGCCTGCTGATGCCGGCGGTCGAGCGCATAGGCCAGCCGGAATGCGTGGCACTTCCGTCCGGCTGGTACCGCAAGTCGCACGACATCCTGCTGTCCGGCAACGGCAGCAAGCGTCGCGTACGCCTGGTCGAATCTCTGGAGCGGGGCTCCGACTTCGATCTGGCGCGCATCGAGCCGGTAGCATGAGCAGCCTGCTGCCCGGCACGCTGAACTACCGCGACCCGCACCAGTGCAAGACGCTGATCGCGGAACTGCCGCTGACCAACGTGCCGCGCGTGCGCGACACATTGACGCGCCTGCTGTACGGCCTGCGCCAGGCCTCGCCGCGTGCCGCCGATTACATCGACGTGCTCGAGGCGATGCGGGCGCCGCTGCACTTCCTGCAGGAAAGTCTGGCGGCGCGCTACAGCAGCCGGCCGGTCATCCCGGGCAGCGCCGAGGACGCCGTGCTGCGCCAGGTCGTCGCACTCTGGCTGGGCATGGCGCAGGGCTACGCCCAGGCGGCGGAAAGCGCCGGCGTCCATCCACTCTCCGAAAGCCAGCTCGCTCTGATCTGCCAGCGCTGCGTGCTGTACGCAGGACGCGCGGTCGTCGAATATTTCCGCGCGCGCCGCACCATACCGCGCGGCATCTGGCTCGACCTGCACGGCTACTTCAGCACCGCCGAGGAGTGGGGCTTCGCCACGCAGGCCGTGCCCGACAGTCTGAAGGAGGGCGGCTATCCGCAGAGCGCCGCGGAATCCTACTGCTGCGTGCTGCTGATCGATCTGTCCAACCCCTACGGCCGCAACCCGCGCGAATTCGAGTGGGTGTGCCGCTGGGCCGACCAGTACGCCAGCCTGACCGAAATCATGCCGGTATTCGGCGGCACCGACGCCAAGACCTACGCGGTGGATCTGAACCGCGACAACGGCGCCAAGCCGCTCGAGGTGTTCGCGCGCACGCCGCACCTGCGGCGGCTCGGGTCGGCGCGGCTGGCCAGCGAAATCGAGCGGGTCGTGGCCGGCCTCAAGCAGGGCCTGTCGCCCGACCATCTCGGGCTCGGTGCCGACTGTCATCCGGTTTCGGCGGGCCGTCTGCTGCTGCAGCTGTACAAGCCCTGGTGTCACGCGGCAAATCCGCGCCGCTTCCAGCGGCGTGCCGGTGAGGGGGAGATCGACATCGCGCTCGGTTTCGAGGCGATGCACTTCTTCATCTCGGGCACCGAGTTCGTGCAGCCGCCGCCGGCGCGCATCTACAGCCACAGCGACTTCGTCGACATCGTCACCTTCGGCGAACGGGCTCACGACGGCGCCGGACTTGCGGTGCGCCAGGCCAGCGCGCGCGCGCACTATCCGACACAGCGCTGGGCCATGCTGGATCACAGCGTGATGGGCTACCGCCTGCGCGCGCCGCCGGACACCGGGTCGGTCGAACATTCGCAGCTGCTGGCCGTATTCGGGCCGGACTCGGAGCACTGGCGTCTGGCCCGGGTGTCCTGGCTGATGGTCGAGCACGATGCACATCTGCTGGCCGGCCTGCACGTGCTGCCGGGCACGCCGCGCGCGATTGCGCTGCGTCCGCTGGCCGAGGAGGGCGCGGCTGCCGAACGCTTCAGCCGTGCCTTCCTGCTGCCACCGGTGCAGATCATGGGCGAGGAAGCGATGCTGGTGCTGCCGCGCGGCTGGTTCCAGCCGGACCGGATACTCGAGATCTATCTCAATGAGACGCTGCGCCGCGTACGGCTGGTGCGGCTGAACACCTTCGGCGCCAATTACGAGCGCGTGGGCTTCGCCGAACTTCCGAACGCCTGACCCGGGCTGCGCCGTGGCGCCCGTCAGGCGGGCAGGCCACCTGCCTTGTGCCGGGTGCGGCGTGCCGGAAAACGGACCGTGAAGCAGCTGCCCTTGCCCGGCTGGCTGTCGATCTGCAGCGTCGCCTGGTGGCGCTCCAGCACATGCTTGACGATGGCCAGCCCGAGGCCGGTACCACCGGTTTCACGCGAACGCCCGCGGTCGACGCGGTAGAAGCGTTCGGTCAGCCTGGGTATGTGCTGTGCGTCGATACCGATGCCGTCGTCTTCGACCGAGAATTCGCCGCAGCCGTCGACGATGCGCCAGCGCAGGCGCACCGAACCGCCGTCCGGCGTGTAGCGCACTGCGTTGCTGGCCAGATTGCCGAGCGCGCTGCGCAGGTCGCGCGCACAGCCGCTGAGCTCGCCGGCGTCGTCGCCCGCGTCCAGCGTCACGTCATGGCGTCCGCCGGACAGCGCATTCGCTTCGATCAGCACGATGTCCAGCAGATTGCGCATATCCACCGGCTCTTCCGACATCGGCGTATCGGTCTCTAGCGCCGACAGCGTCAGCAGGTCGTCGACCAGCCGCTGCATGCGGACCGACTGCTGCTGCGCCATGCTGATGAAGGACAGCGCCTGTTCGTGCGGCAGTTCGGGCAGCGCATCCTCCAGCGTCTCGAGGAAGCCATGGATGACGGTGAGCGGCGTCTTCATTTCGTGCGACACGTTGGCGACGAAGTCGCGGCGCATCGTTTCGAGCTTTTCCAGCTGGGTGACGTCACGCGTCAGCAGCAGCTTCTGGTCGTCGCCGAACGGCACCACGCGCAGCTGCAGCGTGCGCCCCGGCTGGCGCGGCGACGGCATGGACAGCGGTTCGGCGTAGTCGCCCGACTGCAGGTAGCCGGCAAATTCCGGCTGGCGCACCAGATTCAGGATGGGCATTGCGACGTCGCGCCGTCCGTCCAGCCCGAGGTGTTCCTCGGCCATCGGATTGAGCCATTCGATCAGTTCGTCGCGCGACATGATCAGCGTGCCGTCGGGCATGGCCCGGCTCGCCTCGCGCATGCGTTCGAGCCGGTTGCGCAGATCCTCGCGCTGCAGGCGCGCATTGCGCTCGCGTCGGGCCAGCTTGGCGAACAGGAATTCCCACTGCCCGCCGCCGTCCGGCAGTTCGGCCTCGCCGGTCGAATTGAGCCAGCGGTCGAAGCGGCCGATTTCGTACTGGTCGCGCAGACTGCCCCACAGCAGCGCGACGCAGGCGAGCACGAGCGCCGCCACCAGATAGCCGCTGGCCACACCGACCAGCACGCATGCGCCGACCAGCGATATGCGCAGCACGGCCCTGAACCAGAATTCACGCATTGATGTCGATTCCCTTCACCGCGCGGATTATGCGCGGACGCGGGCGATACAGCTCATTCCTTGTGGCTGGACAGGCGGTAGCCGCTGCCTCGCACGGTCTGGATCAGGGCATCGTGGCCGCTGGTCTCGAGCGCGCCGCGCAGGCGGCGGATATGCACGTCGACCGTGCGCTCCTCGACGAACACATGGTCGCCCCACACGCTGTCGAGCAGCTGGGCGCGCGAATGCACGCGCTCGGCGTGGGTCATGAAGAAATGCAGCAGCCGGAATTCCGTAGGGCCGAGCACGACCGCGGTACCGTGGGCCGTGACGCGATGGGTCGCCGGATCCAGGCGCAGGCCGCCGATCTCGACCGGATCCTCGGTTGCCTGCGGCTTCTGCCGGCGCAGCACCGCCTTGATGCGGGCGGCCAGTTCGCGCGGCGAAAACGGCTTGGTCACGTAATCGTCGGCACCGGTCTCCAGACCGGTCACCTTGGACTGTTCATCGCCGCGCGCCGTCAGCATGATGATGGGCACGCTGCGCGTGCGCTCGTCGCTGCGCAGCCGGCGCGCCAGATCGATCCCGCTCTGGCCCGGCAGCATCCAGTCCAGCAGCACCAGATCCGGCAGTTCGGCCTGCAGCAGACGCAGCGCCGTTTCCGCGTCCGGCGCGCGCAAAGGTTCGTGACCGGTGCGCGTCAGCGTGACGCTGATCAGTTCCTGGATGGACGGTTCATCCTCGACGACGAGTATTCGGGCCATGGCTGTAAGCGTGGGTTCTGTGACGGGTTGAGCGGCAGTCTATTTCAGTACGGTGACGATTTAATGACAGCGATCCGGCCGGAAACCCGCGGCGGCGCCGGACCGATGGCCGGGCCGGCGCGGTATCATCCGGGTTCTTCGCAGCGGACCCGGAACATCATGGCTGGACTGGACAAGGACACCCCGATCCCCACCGAAATCAAGGTGCAGCAGAAATCGAAGCTGATGGACGTCAGCTTCGACAACGGTCGTCACTTCAGCTTCCCGTTCGAGTTCCTGCGCGTCTGCTCGCCGTCGGCCGAAGTGCGCGGCCACGGCCCCGGCCAGGAAACGCTGCAGATCGGCAAGCGCGACGTCGACATCACCCGGGTCGAACCAGTGGGTTCATACGCGATCAAGCCGGTGTTTTCGGATGGCCACGACAGCGGCATCTATTCCTGGGACTACCTGTATCTGCTGGGCGAGAACCAGCAGGCGCTGTGGGACGACTATCTGGC
Organism: Betaproteobacteria bacterium; assembly: GCA_020621405.1. Taxonomy (GTDB): domain Bacteria; phylum Pseudomonadota; class Gammaproteobacteria; order Burkholderiales; family Rhodocyclaceae; genus Methyloversatilis. The sequence goes on along the minus strand of JAHRYN010000009.1, from coordinate 45,081 downwards.
CCGCCTGGAAGCGGCTGGCGCCAGCCGCGATCCGGCCATGACGCCGGTCACACCGGCGCACGGCGGCGGATGCGGCAGCGCGGGCGGCGGTGGCTGCGGCCACAAGCACTGAGCACACCATGAGCGATCAATCCACGGATTTCGGTTTCGAACGGGTCGCCGAGGCGGCCAAGGCCCGCCGCGTGGCCGGCGTGTTCTCGTCGGTCGCCCGCCGCTACGACATCATGAACGACCTGATGTCGGCCGGCCTGCACCGCGCCTGGAAGGCCTTCGCAATAGAGATGGCGGGGGTGCGACCGGGGCAGCGCGTGCTCGACGTCGCCGCCGGCACCGGCGATCTGACCATGGCGCACGCCCGGCGGGCCGGCCCGACCGGCGAGGTGTGGCATACCGACATCAACCCGGACATGCTGGGCGAGGGCCGCGACCGGATGACCAATGCCGGCCTGCTGCTGCCCAGCCTGCTGTGCGATGCCGAGAAACTGCCCTTCCCCGACAATCACTTCGACTGCGTCACGGTCGCGTTCGGGCTGCGCAACATGACGCACAAGGACCAGGCACTGGCCGAATTCCACCGCGTGCTCAGACCCGGCGGCAGGGCGCTGGTGCTGGAGTTCTCGCGCGTCGCCAAGCCGCTGGAAAAGGTCTATGACCTCTATTCGTTCAAGGTGCTGCCCTGGCTCGGCAAGCGCGTCGCCAACGATGAAGCGAGCTACCGCTACCTCGCGGAATCGATCCGCATGCACCCGGACCAGGAGACGCTGGCCGGCATGATGCGGGACGCCGGCCTCGCCCGCGTCGAGTACTTCAACCTCAGCGCCGGCGTGGTCGCATTGCACCGCGGCTTCAAACTCTGAGCCGCGCGAAGCCGACATTCGAACCTTTCGCTGAAACACCTGTCATCTGGCACTGCACAGGTTCCAGTGCCGTCCATCGGAGATTCATCAATGAAGAAGTTCCTGACCCTGTTGTTTGCCGCCTTCGTCGGCATCGGCGGAGCAATGCAAGATGCGGAAGCCAAACGTCTCGGCGGTGGCAAGTCCTTCGGCGCCCAGCGTGACTCGTCGGTGATGCGCCGCGACGCGGCACCCGCATCGCCTGCACCGACCCAGAACGCTGCCGTCGCGCCGCGACCGGGCCAGCCGGCCGGTGCCGCGCCTGCCCCGGCAAAGCGTTCGTGGATGGGGCCGCTGGCTGGTCTGGCTGCCGGCATCGGTCTGGCCGCACTGGCCTCGCATTTCGGATTCGGTGAAGAGATGGCGTCGTTCATGATGATCGCGCTGCTGGTCATGGCTGCGCTCTTCGTGTGGCGCATGTTCAGCCGGCGCAATGCGTCTCCGGCATCGCAGCCGATGCAGTACGCCGGTGCCGGTGCCGGCGGCTATGCCGCGCCGCAGGTGCAGAATTTCGAGGCTGCCGGTTCATCGACGTCCACGCCGCAGGCCACAGCCAACATTCCCGCGGATTTTGATGTCGACGGCTTCCTGCGTCAGGCCAAGCTGAATTTCGTCCGTCTGCAGGCCGCTAACGATACCGGCGACGTCGAGGACATCCGCGCATTCACCGCGCCGGAAGTGTTCGCCGAAATCCGCATGCAGTTGCAGGAGCGGGGCAGCGCGAAGCAGACGACCGACGTTGTGCAGCTCGACGCTGCGCTGCTCGATGTCAGCACGGAAGGCGGCCAGCACGTCGCCAGCGTCCGCTTTCACGGCATGCTGCGCGAAGAGGCAGACGCCGCACCGGCTCCGTTCGACGAGGTCTGGCACCTGTCCAAACCGGTCTCGGGCGAGCGCGGCTGGCTGATTTCCGGCATCCAGCAGATGGCCTGAACATGGTGCTGCCTGCGGCCGCGCTCGGCATCCTGAATCATCTGCTCGACCAGACGCCGGGCGCGCACGAACGGCTGCGTGCACACGCAGGACAGCGCGCCTGCCTGGCGCTCGGCAGCGCGGGGCTGTCCTTCCTGATCGACGGGCAGGGGCGATTTGTCGAGTCGGCAGACGACGGACACGCGGTGACCCTCCGGTTGCCGGCCGATGCGCTGCTGCGCCTGCCCCACCAGGGCGAAGGCGTTCTGCGGGAAGCGCGGATCGAGGGCGACGCCGCACTGGCCGAGGTGCTTGGCCAGGTACTGAAATCACTGCGTTGGGATGCCGCCGAGGATCTCAGCCGGGTGGTCGGCGATGTCGCGGCCGAACGCATCGTCGGCGCCGCGAGGGGTGCGCTGGCGCGCGGCAATGATCTGGCGGCGCGTTTTGCCGCATCGGGCGCCGAATACCTGGCGGACGAATCCGGAATGCTGGTGCGGCCAGCCGTCGCAGCCCCGCTTGCCGGCGACATCGACACGCTGCGGGACGATGTTGCCCGGCTGCAGAAGCGCATCGAGTTGCTGGAACGCAGGCGGTCTGCTCAGGCGGTACGCTGACTGTTCCACCAGGCGGAAAATTCCGCGCGTTGCACCGCGGTCATCTCCAGCCCGCAACGGGTTCGGCGCCAAAGCACGTCATCAGCCTCGCGCGCCCACTCGTGACGGGCACACCAGCGCACTTCGGCCTCATGCAGGCCACCGCCGAAGTCCCGGCCCGGCCCGCCTTCATCCACGGCTTCCTTGACCAGCCTCTCGGCCACGGCGCCATGACGCGCGGTCAGCGCATGCAGCCAGTCTGCAGCGATACCGGGCCAGCGTAGCGCCAGACGCCTTGTCAGTTCGACACGTCCGCCAGCGCTCATGCCGTCCGACCCCGGCAGCGGGCGTTGCGCAGTGGTGCAGGCATTGCTGTTGCCGAACAGTCCGGACAGACGATCCACGGCAGTTTCGGCCAGCCTTCGATAGGTGGTCAGCTTCCCGCCCTGCACCGACATCCAGCCACGGCCCTGCGCGTCCTGTTTCAGATTCACCCGGTATTCGCGGCTGGCGGTGCGCGCACTGCCCGTACCGCCGATCAACGGCCGCATGCCGCAGAACTCGTGGCGGATGTCGGCTTCGCCGACGGCGACATCGAAAACGCGCGTCAAGGTGCCCAGCAGATAGCTGCGCTCGGCCGCCGTGACACCAAGCGCCCCGGTCGAGGTCAGCTCGGTTTCGGTCGTACCGACCAGATGGAAGCGCTCACCCCAGGGGATGGCGAAAACGACGCGACGGTCGGCTTGCTGCAGCAGCCATGCGTCGTCGCCGTCGTGCAGCCGCGGCACGATGATGTGCGTCCCCTGCACTAGGCGCAGTCTGGTCGGAGACTGCGCCCCGCGCAGCGCCTCGACTTCGGGCATCCACGGGCCGGCGACATTCACCACGCAGCGCGCCATGATCTCGTGTTCGCCACCTCTGCCCCCGAGCAGGCAGCGCCAGCCCCGCGGCACCGCGACGACCTGACGAAGTGCGCACCGGGTCAGCACGCGGGCACCCAGCGCCTGCGCGTCCAGCAGGTTGGTCAGCGTCAGGCGGGCATCATCGACCTGCAGATCGTAATACGCGTGCGCCCCGGGCACCGGCCGGCGGAGCTTGCCCAGCGGCGGACTGCCATGCGCCAGCCGCTCGGACCGGGGCAAGGTGCTGTTGCCGGCCAGCCAGTCATAGAACGTCAGCCCGAGCGCAAGCAGCCAGGGCGGACGCTCGCCGGTGTGCGGCACGATGAAGCGCTGCGGGCGCACGAGGTGGGCGGCGATGCGCCCAAGCACTTCGCGCTCGCGCAGCGATTCCCTGACCAGCGCGAAGGCGCCCTGTTCCAGATAGCGCAGACCGCCGTGGATCAGCTTGGTCGACGCCGAGGAGGTCGCTCCGGCAATGTCTCCGCGCTCGCACACGACGACATCCAGACCACGCAACGCCGCATCGCGCGCGATGCCCGCACCGTTGATGCCGGCGCCGACGATCAGCAGGTCACACGTGTCGGAGGCCATGCGACGGATTCTGCGCCACTGGCCCGGAAAAGAAAAAAGGCAAGCCGGAGCTTGCCCTTTGAGGGTACCGCGATGGCAGCGTTCAGTGACGCTTGTTCAACTTGTGGATTGCTGCCAGCTGGGCGATGGCTGAAGCCAGCTCCGCCTGGGCTGCCGCGTAGTCGATACCGGCCTCGCGATTGGCCAGCGCCTCTTCGGCCGCGCGCTTGGCTTCATTCGCCTTCGCTTCGTCCAGATCGCGGCCACGGATGGCGGTATCCGCCAGCACGGTCACCAGACCCGGCTGTACTTCGAGCAGACCACCTGCCACGAAAATGCATTCTTCTTCGTGGTTCGGCACCTTGATGCGCACTTCACCCGGGCGGATGCGCGTGATCAGCGGCGTGTGGCCGGGCAGAATGCCCAACTCGCCGTTTTCGCCCGGCAGCACGACGAATTCGGCAAGCCCGGAAAAGATTCTCTCTTCCGCGCTGACGACGTCGACTTGTACGGTCATAGCCATGATTACTCCGTGAATGCTGCGCGCTGGCAGCGACGGGCGGACATCGCCCGTCACCACTCACGCTTGCCGCGTCACTGCAGGGTTTTCGCCTTTTCGAACGCTTCCTCGATGCCGCCGACCATGTAGAAGGCCTGTTCCGGCAGATGGTCGCATTCACCGTTCACGATCATGTTGAAGCCCTTGATCGTGTCGGCCAGCGGAACGATCTTGCCGGGCGAACCGGTGAACACTTCAGCCACGTTGAACGGCTGCGACAGGAAACGCTGGATCTTGCGCGCGCGGGCCACGGCCAGCTTGTCTTCCGGCGACAGTTCGTCCATGCCCAGAATCGCGATGATGTCGCGCAGTTCCTTGTAGCGCTGGAGCGTCATCTGCACCTTGCGGGCGCAGCTGTAGTGCTCTTCGCCGACGACCAGCGGATCGAGCTGGCGCGATGTCGAGTCGAGCGGATCAACCGCCGGGTAGATACCCAGCGAAGCGATGTCACGCGACAGCACGACGGTTGCGTCCAAGTGCTGGAAGGTCGTCGCCGGCGACGGATCGGTCAGGTCGTCCGCAGGCACATACACGGCCTGGATCGACGTGATGGAACCGACCTTGGTCGAGGTGATCCGTTCCTGCAGGCGGCCCATTTCGTCGGCCAGCGTCGGCTGATAGCCCACGGCGGACGGCATGCGGCCCAGCAGCGCGGACACTTCGGTACCGGCCAGCGTGTAGCGGTAGATGTTGTCCACGAAGAACAGGATGTCGCGGCCTTCGTCGCGGAACTTCTCGGCCATGGTCAGGCCGGTCAGCGCGACGCGCAGGCGGTTGCCCGGCGGCTCGTTCATCTGGCCGAACACCATCGCGACCTTGTCCAGAACCTTCGACTCTTCCATCTCGTGGTAGAAGTCGTTGCCTTCGCGGGTACGTTCGCCCACACCGGCAAACACCGAGAAGCCACCATACGACTTCGCGATGTTGTTGATCAGTTCCATCATGTTCACGGTCTTGCCGACACCGGCGCCACCGAACAGACCGACCTTGCCGCCCTTGGCGAACGGGCAGATCAGGTCGATAACCTTGATGCCCGTGGGCAGCAGGTCAACCGACGGGCTCAGCTCGTCGAACTTCGGGGCCTTCTGGTGGATCGAGCGACGCTCTTCCGTCGGGATCGGGCCTGCTTCGTCGATCGGGCGACCCAGCACGTCCATGATGCGACCGAGCGTGGCGCTGCCGACCGGCACGCTGATCGGCGCGCCGCTGTTCTTCACCTTCATGCCGCGGCGCAGACCGTCGCTGGAACCCAGCGCAATCGTACGCACCACGCCGTCGCCCAGCTGCTGCTGGACTTCGAACGTCAGACCCGCTTCGGCCGTGTGCGTACCATCGGCTTCGTCGAGCTGCAGCGCTTCAAACACTTTCGGCATCGAATCGCGCGGGAACTGGATGTCCACCACGGCGCCGATACACTGAACGATGTTTCCGGTATTCATCGTCTATCCCCAATACAAAAAATCATTGTGCGTGATCAGACTGCTGCGGCGCCGCCGACGATTTCGGACAGCTCCTTCGTGATCGCCGCCTGGCGGGTCTTGTTATAGACCAGCTGCAATTCACCGATGACGTTGCCGGCGTTGTCAGACGCCGCCTTCATCGCCACCATCCGCGCGCTCTGTTCCGACGCCATGTTTTCGGCAACCGACTGATACACCAGTGCCTCGACATAACGGACGAGCAAGTCGTCAATCACCACCTGCGGGTCAGGCTCGTACAGGTAATCCCAGGTGCCCTTCGGCGTACCCAGACGATCGCCCGTCAGCGGCAGCAGCTGTTCCATCACCGGCTCCTGCTTCATCGTGTTGATGAAACGGGTGAAGGACAGATAGACCGCATCGAGTTCACCGGCATGGAATGCATCGATCATCACCTTGACGGATCCGATCAGCTTTTCCAGATGCGGCGTGTCGCCGAGCTGCACCGCCTGCGACACCACCTTGGCGCCGAGCCGCTGCATGAAGCCCAGACCCTTGTTGCCGATTGCGGCAACGCGGATTTCCTTCGCGCCCTTGGCTTCCCACTCCTTCATCGAGTTGAGTGCGAGACGCAACACGTTGGTGTTCATGCCGCCGCACAGACCCTTGTCGGTCGTGACGACGATGACGCCCACGCGCTTGATCTCGCCCACAGTCGCGAGGAAAGGATGACGGTAGTCGCTGGCAGTCGCGGCAGACAGATTGGCAGCAAGACGGCGGATCGTTTCGGCGTAGGGCCGGGCGGCACGCATCCGGTCCTGCGCCTTGCGCATCTTGGACGCTGCCACCATTTCCATCGCCTTGGTGATCTTCTTCGTGTTTTGCACGCTCTTGATCTTGGTACGGATCTCTTTTCCGCTGGCCATGGTTATCTCCGGTCCGCGCGCTTACGCCCAGCTCTTCTTGAACTCGGCCACTGCGGCAGCGAGCGCCTTTTCCGATTCACCGTCGAGATCCTTGGTGGTCTCGATCTTGTTCATCAGATCCGGAGTCTTCTGCTGCAGGTATTGATGCAGGGCCGATTCAAAAGCGAGCACGCGCGACACTTCGACGTCGTCGAAGTAGCCGTTGTTGGCGGCGTACAGCGAGACACCCATGTTCGCGACGGACAGCGGCGAGTACTGCGGCTGCTTCATCAGTTCCGTCACGCGGCGGCCACGCTCGAGCTGCTTGCGGGTCGCTTCGTCCAGATCGGAAGCGAACTGCGCAAACGCAGCCAGTTCGCGATACTGGGCCAGAGCCAGACGAACACCGCCGCCGAGCTTCTTGATGACCTTGGTCTGAGCGGCACCACCGACGCGGGACACCGACACGCCCGCGTTGATGGCGGGACGGACACCGGCGTTGAACAGGTCGGTTTCCAGGAAGATCTGGCCGTCGGTAATCGAAATCACGTTGGTCGGAACGAAGGCGGACACGTCGCCGGCCTGCGTTTCGATGATCGGCAGCGCGGTCAGCGAACCGGTCTTGCCCTTGACTTCACCGTTGGTGAACTTCTCGACGTACTCGGGATTCACGCGGGCTGCGCGCTCGAGCAGACGGCTGTGCAGGTAGAACACGTCGCCCGGGTAGGCTTCACGGCCCGGCGGACGGCGCAGCAGCAGCGAAATCTGGCGATAGGCAACGGCTTGCTTCGACAAGTCGTCATAGACGATCAGCGCATCTTCACCGCGATCGCGGAAGTATTCGCCCATCGTGCAACCGGCATACGGTGCGAGGAACTGCATCGCGGCCGAGTCGGATGCCGTGGCGGCCACGACGATCGTGTAGGCCATCGCGCCGTACTCTTCCAGCTTGCGCACCACGTTGGCGATGGTCGAGGCCTTCTGGCCGACCGCCACGTAGATGCAGGTCATGTTCTGACCCTTCTGGTTGATGATGGCGTCAACAGCAACCGCGGTCTTGCCAGTCTGACGGTCACCGATGATCAGTTCGCGCTGACCGCGGCCGACCGGCACCATCGAGTCGATCGACTTCAGACCGGTCTGTACCGGCTGCGAAACCGACTGACGTGCGATCACGCCCGGCGCGACCTTTTCCACCTTGTCGGTCAGCTTGGCGTTGATCGGACCCTTGCCATCGATCGGCTGGCCGAGCGAATTCACGACGCGACCGATCAGCTCAGGGCCAACCGGAACTTCGAGAATGCGGCCCGTGCACTTGACGGTCTGGCCTTCGGAAATGTGTTCGTAGTCACCCAGTACCACGGCGCCGACAGAGTCACGCTCGAGGTTAAGCGCCAGACCAAACGTGTTGCCTTCGAATTCCAGCATTTCGCCCTGCTGGACATCGTCCAGGCCGTGCACGCGCACGATGCCGTCGGTCACCGAAACCACGGTGCCTTCGGTACGCGCCTGCGCACTCAGGTGCAGGTTCTGGATCCGGCTCTTGATCAGGTCGCTGATTTCAGACGGATTGAGGTTCATCAAAAAACTCCTAGTTCTGTAGCGCGGTGGCCATGGCGGCGAGCTTGCCGCGGACCGACGCGTCGATCACTTCGTCACCGACCGCAACCTTTACGCCGCCGATCAACTCCGGATCGATGCTGACCCGGGCTTCCAGGTGACGGCCGAAACGGGGCTGAAGATCAGCCAGCAGGCGCGAGACGGTCGCATCGTCCATCGGGAAGGCGGAACTGATGTGAGCAACAGCATTGCGCTCGTGGTCGTTCTTGAGCTCGATGAACATGCCGGCGACCTCGGGCAGCAGCGCCAGCCGGTTGTTCTGAGCAAGCACGCGCACGAAACTGCGCTGCTCGTCGGTCAACTCGCCGGGCACGGAGGCCAGGAAGAGGAAACCGCGATCGACGGAAGTGCGGGTCGGATCGGACAGCAGCTGCCTGACGTCGGAATCGGCCGCCGCGGCAGCCATGAAACCCAGAGCGTCAGCCCAGGCAGCCAGCGTACCGGCTTCCTTGGCCAGCTGGAATGCAGCTTCGGCATAGGGTCGCGCGATGGTGACGTTCTCTGCCATGGTGTCAGCTCAATTCCTGTTTCAGGTTGGCGAGCAGATCCGAGTGCACCTGGGCATTGATTTCACGACGCAGGATGCGTTCGGCACCTGCAACCGCGAGTGCAGCGACCTGGTCCCGCAGGGCGTCCTTGGCCTTCTGGGCAGCGGCACCGGCTTCCGCCGTTGCTGCTTCGCGTGCTGCCGCGATGACGCGATTCGCTTCGGCGCGTGCATCCTCGATCAGCTTGGCGGCCTGCTTCTCGGCGCCGGCGCGGAGTTCGGCCGCGGATTCGCGCGCAGCGCGCAATTCCTCGATCGACCTCTTTTCGGCGTTGGCCAGATCAGACTTTGCCTTGTCCGCAGCGGCCAGCCCGTCAGCAACCTTTTTCGCGCGTTCGTCGAGTGCCTTGACGATGGGCGGCCATACGAAGCTCTTCGTAAACCACACAAACGACAGGAACACCACGAGCTGGATGATGAGCGTTGCGTTCAGATTCACGGCAACTTTCCCTTCAATGAGTCGGTGTTGGGGCGGTTGCCTGTCTTACTTCAGGAAGGTCGACGTGGCGAACCAGAGCGCAATACCGGTACCGATAATGAACGCAGCGTCGATCAGGCCGGCCAGCAGGAACATCTTGACCTGAAGGGCGTTCATCAGCTCAGGCTGACGCGCCGACGCTTCGAGGTACTTGCCACCCATCAGGGCGATACCGATACAAGCGCCCGCAGCACCCAGGCCGATGATCAGACCACAGGCGATCGCAACGAATCCCAGTTCCATAACAGCTCCTTAGATATAAAAATAAAAAGACAACAACAATCGGATGAACAGCAAATCAATGGCCTTCGTGAGCCTGCCCGATATAGACGAGCGTCAGCATCATGAAGATGAAGGCCTGGAGGGTGATGACCAGAATGTGGAAGATCGCCCACGACAGCCCTGCGGCGTAGTGCCCTGCCGCCAGCAGGATGCTCGGCAGATTGACGCCCGTCCAGGCACCGCCCATCAGCGCGATCAGCATGAAGATCAGCTCGCCGGCAAACATGTTGCCGAACAGTCGCATGCCGTGCGACACGGTCTTGGCGAGGAATTCGATGATGTTCATCGCGAAGTTGAACGGCGCCAGCAGGATGTGGTTGCCGAACGGTGCGGAAATCAGCTCGTGGAACCAGCCGCCTGCACCCTTGATCTTCACGTTGTAGTAGAGGCACAGCAGCAGCACGGCGACCGACATGCCCATGGTGGCGTTGATGTCGGCGGTCGGCACCACGCGCATGTAGGCGTGGTGTGCATCGTGGCCGGCAGCGACGTAGATTCCTTCCCAGATGCGCGGCAGCAGGTCGAGCGGCAGCAGGTCCATCGCGTTCATCAGGAAGATCCACAGGAACACGGTCAGCGCGAGCGGGGCGACGTACTTGCGCGACTCTTCGCTGTGGATCATGCCCTTGGCCTGATCCGACACCATTTCAACCAGGATTTCGACCGCGGCCTGGAAACGGCCCGGAACACCCGATGATGCCTTGGCGGCGGCGCGGTACAGGAAGAACAGCACGACGAGGCCCAGCATCACCGAATAGAACAGGCTGTCAAGATTGACCAGACCCCAGTTGATCAGGTCGGCCTGCTTCTCGCCGGAATTGTTCAGGAAGGTCAGGTGGTGGGCGATGTACTCGCCCGCTGTCGGGCCGTGGCTCAGTTCGGTTCCAGATGACATGTCAGTGTTTGAACAAGAAAGCAAAAAAACCTGCCTGCAGGGCGGCAGCCAGACCTCCAAGGAACCAGCCCCACACGAGGCCTGGAACGAGGTAGTGGCACAGCGCCAGCAGCCCGATCGTCGAGAGGATCTTGATCGCCTCGCCGAGTAAGAATTCAAGCGGATAAGACACGCCGGACGCCATCACGCGACGCGTGAGCCGGTTCAGGCGCACAGCAAAGAACAGTGAGGGAAGGAGGTAAGTCGCTCCGCCCAGCATCACCGACACCCCCGCCATCGACCCGCCTGCCAGCAGGCCAATGCCTGCGACGACGAGAACGAAAGCCAGTTGAAGCATGGTCGCCTTCAGCATGCAACAACCTTCCGGACCTTCGGTGAACCTGTCTGATCGCCGCTGCCTGCGCGATGCCTGTATCTGCACTGCGGCGACACCCGAAAAGCACAGGGGGGCGCGCGCAAAGTCCGCGATGATACATAGGCTTACACCCTGAGTCAATTCGCTCCGGAGATGGAGCAAGTGTGCCGAATGTTGCGCCGCAAGGACCATCCCGCTTGACCTGCGGCGAAAATTAGTCGATATTTTTCGACATGAAGAACGACTACGCCTCGCGCATTCCGGCCGCATGGCTGCACCTGTCGCGGCTTTTTGCGGCCCTGGGCGACGAAGAGCGGCAGCGCATCCTGCTCTCATTCGAGCCGGGCGAACAGCTGAACGTCACGCAGATCGCCCAGGCATCCACGCTGAGCCGGCCTACCGTCTCCCATCATCTGAAGCTGCTGTGCGAGGCCGGCGTGCTTGAAAGAGCCAGGCACGGGCGGGAAATCCATTTCCGGCTGCGCGCCGCGTCGCTGATCGAACACCTGCAGAGCGTGATCGACTATCTGGAGGCGCACCGGTGAGCGCCCGCGCTGCGCCGCAGTTCGGGGGTCACGGCATCGAGGATCTGGCCCGTCGCGCCGGTTCGACGCCGTTTTTCACGCTGGACGGCGAGGCAGTATACCGGCGCATCCGGGACCTCCGCTCAGTGCTGCCGGAGCGCGCGCTGCTCTGCTACGCCATCAAGGCCAATCCGCTGCCGGCGCTGCTCGAACGCATGAACGCCCTGGTCGATGGCGCCGACGTCAGTTCGGTCGGCGAGATCGAGTGCGCACTGTCGGCCGGCTTTGCCGGCCACCGGCTGGGGCTCACCGGTCCCGGCAAGACCGATGCCGCGCTTGCGCTGGCCGTGCGCGCCGGCGTCCGCATCTGCGCGGAATCGGTCGGCGAGATCACGCGCATCGCCGATGCCGCCGAACGCCAGGGCCGGCCGGCACGCGTCGCGCTGCGCGTCAATCCCGACTTTCCGGTCACCGGCACGCGGGTGCGCATGAACGGCGACAGCGTGTTCGGCATCGACTGCGCGCAGATTCCGATCGCACTGAAGGCGCTGCGCACGCGGCAGCTCGAATTCGGCGGCTTTCACTACCACTGCGCGTCGCGCATGCTGCAGGCCGACACGGTCAACGCACTGCACGCGCACTGCACGGCACACGCACTGCAGACCGCCGACACTGCCGGACTGGCATTGCCCTGGCTCAATCTGGGCGGCGGCTTCGGCATTCCGGCGGTCGAGGGCGAAGCGGCACTCGACGTCGCATCGGTCGGCCGTCACCTGCAGTCGCTGGACGAACGTCTGCGCGCCCTCCACCCCGACGGACGCATCGCGCTCGAACCCGGGCGCTACCTGGTCGGCGAGGCCGGCATCTACGTCTGCCGCATCGTCGAACGCAAGACGGTGCGCGGGCGCGTCTGGCTGGTGGTCGATGGCGGCGCCCACCATCACCTCCATGCCACGCTGCAGCCCGACCGCGAACAGCCTGCCAACCTGCCGATGCAGCTGGTCCAGCGCACGCCGGCCGATGACAGCGAATGCGTCAGCATCGCCGGCCCGCTGTGCGCACCATTCGACGTGCTGGCGCGCGACATCGTCCTGCCGCGCGCGCAACCGGGCGACCTGCTGGTCGTCCGCCAATCCGGTGCCTATGGCGCCAGCGCCAGCCCAACCGCCTTCCTCGGCCATCCGTCCGCCGCCGAACTTCTCCTGTAACCCCCCGGAGCACCCGATGTTGCGTCCCTTGTTGCGAACCTTGCTGCGTCCCGTCCTTGCCCTCGCCTGCCGCGGCCTGTTCCGCATCCGACCGCCGGCCTCGCTGCCCGATCGCCATGAACGGCTGCTCGTGGTCGCCAACCACGAGTCCTTCCTCGATGGCCTGCTGCTCGGACTGTTCCTGCCCATCGATCCGGTATTCGTCGTGCATACCGGCATCGCGCGCAACCCCTTCTTCCGGCTGCTGCTGTCGATGGTCGATTACCTCGCGGTCGATCCGACCAGCCCGATGGCGATGAAAAAGGTGATCCGCCTGCTCGAGTCGGGCCGGCCGGTGGTCATCTTTCCGGAGGGGCGCATCACCACCACCGGCAGCCTGATGAAGGTGTATGACGGCCCGGCCTTCGTCGCCGCGAAGACCGGCGCCACCGTGCTGCCGGTACGTCTGGATGGCGCGTCGCGCAGCTACTTTTCGCGCGTGTCCGGCCGCTACCCGAAATCGTTGTTCCCGCGCATCGCGCTGACCGTACTGCCGACCACCCGGATCGAAATGCCCGCTGCGCCGAGCGCAAAGGAACGGCGGCGGCGGGCCGGCGAGGCGATGCGCCGGCTGATGCAGGAAATGATCTTCGCCTCGCGGCCGCAACAGACGCTGTTCGGCGCACTGTGCGACGCCGCCGAGATCCACGGCCGTTCGCGCCGTCTGGTCGAGGACATGAAGCAGATCGAGTATTCCTACGGCGACCTGCTGAAGATGGCGCACGCACTCGGACGCATCGTCGCCCGCATCACGCTGCCCGACGAACGCATCGGCGTGCTGCTGCCGAATGTCGCGCCGACGCTCGGTCTGGTGTTCGGTCTCGGCGCGCACGGCCGCGTACCGGCGATGCTCAACTACACGGCCGGCACCGACGGCATGCAGGCCGCCTGCACCGCGGCGCAGCTGCGCGTCATCGTCACCTCGCGCGCCTTCGTCGAACAGGCCAGGCTCGGCGACAAGCTGGCGGCACTGCGGGGCGTCGAACTGCGCTACCTCGAAGACCTGCGCGAGGCCATCTCGCCGGGCGACAAGCTGTGGCTCGTGCTGTGGGCGATGCGCGCCCCGCGTCTGGCCGCCCTCAAGGTGTCACCGGAGGCACCGGCCGTGGTGCTGTTCACCTCGGGTTCCGAAGGCAAGCCCAAGGGCGTCGTGCTGTCGCACCGCGCGCTGCTGGCCAACATCGCGCAGATCCGCGCGGTGATCGACTTTTCGGTCGACGACAAGATACTGAACGCGCTGCCGCTGTTCCATTCCTTCGGCCTGACCGCCGGCGGTCTGCTGCCGGTGCTCACCGGCGCCAACGTGTTCCTCTATCCGTCGCCGCTGCATTACCGCGTCATTCCGGAGCTGGCGTACGACCGCAACTGCACGGTGCTGCTGGGTACCAGCACCTTTCTCGGCAACTACGCGAAATTCGCCCACCCCTACGACTTCTACCGCCTGCGCTACGTGATCGCCGGTGCCGAAAAACTGACCGAACCAGTGCGCGCGCTGTGGTTCGAGAAATTCGGTGTGCGCATCTTCGAAGGCTATGGCGCAACCGAAACGGCGCCGGTGCTTGCGGTGAATACGCCGATGGCGTTCCGCTCCGGCACCGTCGGCCAGCTGCTGCCCGGGCTGCACGCAAAGCTGATGCCGGTCGCCGGCATCGAGCGCGGTGGCGTGCTGCATGTGGCCGGGCCGAACCTGATGAGCGGCTACCTGAAGTGGGACCGACCCGGCGTGCTCGAAACACCGCAGTCCGACGCCGGCGAAGGCTGGTACAACACCGGCGACGTGGTCGAGTTCGACGATGACGGCTTCGTGCGCATCGTCGGCCGGGTCAAGCGCTTCGCCAAGGTGGCGGGCGAAATGATTTCGCTGGAGGTGGTCGAGAAGATCGCGTCCGCCGCCAGTACCGGCGCCCAGCACGCCGCCTCGACCCAGGCCGACGCCGCGCGCGGCGAGACCATCGTGCTGTTCACGACCGATCCGGCACTGACGCGGGACAGCCTGCAGGCGACGGCACGCGCGCAGGGCGCACCGGAGATCGCCGTGCCGCGCAAGCTCGTCGTGCTCGACGCGCTGCCGCTGCTGGGCACCGGAAAGATCGACTACGTGAGCCTGAAGTCCATGGCGGAGAGCGTCTGACATGGATGCCGCGCGACGCCGCCTGCTGCGCGCCGGGGTGACGCTGGGCGCCGGCGGCGCACTCGGCTGGACACTGAATGCGCTGGCGCGCAACCCGCTGATGAATCCCTGCCTGGCGGCTCTGCCGCCGGATCTGGCGAACCACGAACTGGTCGCGCAGGCATTCGACGGACTCGACGCCACGCTGCTGCGCGACGTGCACGTTCATCTGGCCGGCACCGGCGATTCGGGACGCGGCATCGAAATGACTGACCGCATGCTCAGCCCGCTGCATCCGGCCGAGTATGTGCAGCGCCTGTTCTACCTGAACGCGGGCTGCGCGCACAGGAATCCCGGCCACGTCGATGACAGCTATGTAGACCGTCTGCACAATCTGGTCGATGTCCTGCCTTCCGGCTTCAAGCTGATGCTGTTCGCTTTCGAACGCAGTTATGACGAAAACGGGCGCGCGCAGCCGGAACACACGGCCTTTCACGTACCGGACAGCTGCGCACGCGACGTCGCGCGCAGCAATCCGGACCATTTCGAATGGGTGTGCTCGGTCCACCCTTACCGCAGGGACGCCGTCGAAGCGCTCGAAACCGCCGCCCGCGACGGAGCACGCGCGATCAAGTGGCTGCCGCCGGCCATGGGCATCGATCCGGCGTCGCCGCGCTGCGACCGCTTCTATGCCGCCGCCGCCAGACTCGGACTGCCGCTGATCAGCCATGGCGGGGAGGAAAAGGCGGTGCACGGCGCCGGCGGCCAGGCATTCGGCAATCCGCTCAAGCTGCGGCGCGCACTCGAGCACGGCGTGACGGTGATCGTCGCCCACTGTTCGACGCTGGGCAGCGACACCGATCTGGATGCCGGCGCGTACGGCCCGCAGCGCTCCAGCTTCGAACTGTTCTCGCGCCTGATGGGCGAGACGCGTCACGGAGGTCGCCTGTACGGCGACATTTCGGCGATCACGCTGCGCAATCGCGATGAAGAGGTGATACGCACGCTGCTCCGCCGCGACGACTGGCACGACCGCCTGCTCTACGGCTCCGACTATCCGCTGCCCGGCATCCTGCCGCTCATGTCGCCGTCCTCGCTGGCCGGCGCCGACCTGCTCGACGCTACCGCCGCACCGGTACTTGAGCGCGTGCGCGGACACAATCCGCTGTTGTTCGACTTCATGCTGAAGCGCCTGCTGCGCGACGGCGACCACCGCTTCGGTGCACGCGTGTTCGAATCGGCACGCGTCTTCACCTCCTCCACCTGACACAGCAACCATGCCCGGACTGCGCCACATCCTTACACTGGGCCTCCTGATGAGCCCCATTCTCGCCTCCCCGCTGTCTGCCGCACCGCGCGATGCCCTGTCGGAAGGGCAGCTCGGCCTGTATCCGGCGGCCGACTTCCGCAGTACCGACGGACGCTGCAGCGACTGCGCGGCGCCGCCATCGGCGCTGTGGTACTTCGAATCCGAGCTGATCGCGGTGCCGCGGGCCGACGCGGCCGGCTTCGAGCGCACTTTGGCGGCGCAGGACGACGTGCGCGCGTGGGCGCAGGCCTCGAACTGGCGGCCGGATGCGCAGCGCCCGCCGCTGGTCTGGCTCGGTTCGCCGCAGATCGCCGCCGGCGCCCGGCTCGACCGGACCGGACAGAAGCTGACCCTCGGCGACGGCGCGACGCTGGACTTCCGTCTGGTCGACCGCCTGGCCTCCAATGTGTCGTGGTTCGACGCCGCCAGCGTGGCCTGGCTGCAGGACCAGACGCTGACACTGCGCGGCACGGCATCCGACCGCACATTCACCGCGCGCACCCTGTGGCCCGCCAGTTTCGACATCGATCCGGCGACGCTGGAGCCCGCTCCGCTGAAGGACGGCGAAACGCTGGCCGCGCTGGTGCGCGCCGACGACGGCGGCGCCCGCACACCCGCCTCGGCACGGCTGCTGTGGGAACGCACGCCGGGCGCGGCCCGGGCGGCTGCCGGCAAGCCGGTGCTGGCGCTGATGCTCAATGGCGCGCAGGGCGACGACGACGAGGCGCACGGCGGCCACTTCGCGATCGCCACCGGTGTCATGGGCGCGCATGGCGAATGGGGCGACTGGCTCACCAACAACTTCTACAACCTCGACGCCCGGAGCGAGAAGGGCATCATCGCCTCGACCCTGACCATGGACGCCTACCTGACCGACCTGAATGGCGGCCAGAGCTGGTACCGGCCTTCGTACATGCTGGTCGCCGTGCTGCGCGAGCCGCGCGCCGCACAGCTCTACCAGCAGGGCATCAGCCGCGTGTTCAACCACTTCTACCGGCACGACTTCAGCTACCGCCACGCCAGCGCCAACTGCGCCGGCATCAGCCTGGACACGCTGCGCTCGCTCGGCTGGGACGTGCCGACGCTCGGCCCGACGTCGAAGGTGAAGGCCTGGCTCGGCCTGCCCTGGATGGCGATCCGGGAGATGAACATCGACAGCGGACTGCAGGCCTTCGACTACATGAGCGCCGAGCGCAGCAGCCTGTTCCCCTTCGTCGCCTTCAACGTCGCCGGCAGCGACCTGCTCGGGCGCCTGACGCGCGGCAAGGCGGCGGAGCAGGGGCTGGAGCGCCTGCTGGCCGACGACGTCGAGGCGCTGATCTATGTGCGCGTACCGCAGATTCCGTCGTCGCGCGCCTTCGGCCGCGCACCGGTCGCCTCGTACGACGAATACATGTCGCGCGTACCGGCCGACCGCACGCAGTGGATCGTCCGGCCGGCACCACCGCGCCCCTTTCCGGACGCGCTGCGCGACGCGCAGGCACCGAAGGAGGAATTGCCTGCCTCGCACCGCGCGCTGATCGTGTGGCTGACCGGGCTGGCCGGCGTCGTGCTGTTCGTGCTCAACCGACTGATCCGCCGCTGACCGCGGCAACCCGACCCGGAACACCTATGAGCAGCCAATTCCACCTGCTGAAGGAGCGCCGCTTCCGCCCCTTCTTCTTCACCCAGTTCCTCGGCGCGTTCAACGACAACGTGTTCAAGACCGCGCTGATCACGCTGGTCACCTTCCGCGCCGGCCAGCTGACCTCGCTCGACGGCCGCACGCTGGCGACGCTGCTGCCCGGGCTGTTCATCCTGCCCTTCTTCCTGTTCTCGGCGACCAGCGGACAGATCGCCGACAAGTTCGACAAGGCGGTCGTGGCGCGCGCGGTCAAGCTGTTCGAGATCGCCATCATGGCGCTCGCCGCCTGGGGCTTCGTCGCCAGCCTGCTGTGGCCGCTGGTCGCCGCGCTGTTCCTGATGGGCGTGCACTCGACGCTGTTCGGCCCGGTCAAGTACGCCTACCTGCCGCAGCACCTGCATGCCGACGAACTGGTCGGCGGCAACGGCATGATCGAGATGGGCACCTTCGTCGCCATCCTGATCGGCCAGGTGCTCGGCGCCTGGCTGGTGTCGGTCACCGACAGCGGCACGCTGGTGGCGTCGGTCGTGCTGGCGCTGGCGGTGCTCGGCTGGTGGGTCAGCCGCGGCATTCCGGTGTCGCCGGCCGCCGATCCGGCACTGACGATCAACTGGAATCCGCTGACCGAAACCGTGCGCAACCTGCGCTTCGCCCACGGCAACCGCACCGTGTGGCTGTCGCTGCTCGGCATCTCGTGGTTCTGGTTCTACGGTGCGACACTGCTGGCGCAATTCCCGAACTATGCACGCGGCGTGCTCGGCGGCGACGAGGCGGTATTCATCCTGCTGCTGACCGTGTTCTCGCTCGGCATCGGCGCCGGCTCGCTGGCCTGCGAAAAGCTGTCCGGCGGCAAGGTGGAAATCGGCCTCGTGCCCTTCGGCGCCATCGGCCTGACCGTGTTCGGCGTCGACCTGTACCTGGCCTCACCCGAAGTGCCGACCGCTGCGCTGACGCTGGCCGGCGCACTGCGCCTGCACTGGCACCTGCTGGCGGACATCGCCGCCATCGGCCTGTTCGGCGGCCTCTACATCGTGCCGCTGTATGCGCTGATCCAGACGCGCAGCGAAAAGAGCCACCAGTCGCGCGTGATCGCCGCCAACAACATCCTGAATGCCGCCTTCATGGTGGGGTCGGCCGGCGTCACGGTCGGCCTGTTCGCGCTCGGCCTGAGCATTCCGCAGCTGTTCCTGGCCACCGCGCTGTTCAACGCAGTCGTGGCGATCTACATCTACACGCTGGTGCCGGAATTCCTGATGCGCTTCATCGTGTGGATACTGATCCACACCCTCTACCGGCTTGACGCGAAGGGGCTGGAGCGCATTCCGGGCGAAGGCGCGGCGGTCATCGTGTGCAACCATGTCAGCTTCGTCGACGCGCTGGTCATCACCGCCGCGTGCCGCCGGCCGATCCGCTTCGTGATGGATCACCGCATCTTCCGCATGCCGATTCTGAGCTTCGTGTTCCGCACCAACCGCTGCATACCGATCGCCTCGGCGAAGGAAGACCCGGCGCTGCTCGCGCGCGCCTGTGACGACATCGCCGCCGCGCTGGCGGCGGGCGAGCTGGTCGGCCTCTTTCCGGAGGGGCGCATCACCGATACCGGCGAGCTGTACCCGTTCCGCTCCGGCATCACGCGCATCGTCGGCCGTACGCCGGTGCCGGTCGTGCCGCTGGCGCTGCGCGGCCTGTGGGGCAGTTTCTTCTCGCGCAAGGACGGCCCGGCGATGAGCCGGCCGCTGCGCCGCGGGCTGTTCAGCCGCATCGAACTGGTGGTTGGCGAGGCCGTACCGCCCGAAGCCGCGACGCCGGCCGCGCTGCAGGCCATCGTGGCCGGCCTGCGCGGGGAGCGCCGGTGATGTGCCGCCCGATCTGCCACCCGACGACGCCGGTCGAGGAGAACACCGCATGCTGACCTTCATCCTGTGCCTGCTCGGCCTGATCGCCGGCGCCGCGCACGGCGCGGTCGAGGCCTTCGTCGGCGCCGCCGCCGGCCTGGCCGCCGGTCTGTGGCTCGCCGCCCGCGAGGCCGCGCGCGAGCGAACGCTGCAGGAACGCCTGCAGGCGCTCGACGACAAATCGCGCTGGCTGTACGAGCACCTGACTACCTTGCAGAAGGCGCAGGGCGATGCAGCGGCACCGGTCGCCGACGCGCCTGCGGACGCCGCACCGGCGATCACGCCGGCCGAGGCCGTCGCACCGCCCCCACCGACGCCCGCCACGCAGAATGACGAAAGCCGTCCGCTGCCCGCTGCCGCGGTCAGTCCGCAGGCCGCGCCGCTCGACGTGCTGCATGCACCGGGCGTGCGGGTGCACGCGGCAAGGCCCGCCACGGCGACGCCGGACACCGGTCCGGACGACGCGGAGCCGTCCGCCGGGCAGGCACTGTGGGCGCGCCTGATGGGTGGCAACCCGCTGGCACGCATCGGCGTCATCGTGCTGTTCTTCGGCGTCGCGTCGGCGCTGCGGCTGGCCGCGCAGTCGGGCCTGCTGCCGCCGGGACTGCGGCTGGCCGGCACCGTCGCCGCCGGACTGGCGCTGCTGGCCGGCGGCCTGCGCCTGCCCGGCGACGGACAGCGCCGCATGCTGGCGCTGGCACTGCAGGGCGGCGGCTTCGCGCTGCTCTACCTCGCCACCTACTTCGCGCTGGCACGCTACGGCTTCATCGGTGCCGGCCCGGCCTTCGGCCTGTTCGCGGCGCTCGGCGTCGCGTGCGCGCTGCTGGCGACGCGCCAGTCGGCGCAGAGCCTGGCACTGCTCGGGCTGTCCGGCGCTTTCGTCGCGCCGATGCTGGCCTCGACCGGCCAGGGCAACCACCTGGTGCTGTTCTCCTACTACCTGCTGCTCGACCTGTTCATCATTGCGCTGTCCTGGCGCCAGGCATGGCGCGCGCTGATCTTCGCCGGCTTCGTGTTCACCTTCGCAGTCGGTACCGGGTGGGGCCTGCGCAGCTACACGCCGGACGACTACCTGGGCGTGCAGTGCTTCCTGATCGCCTTCTTCGTGCTGTACAGCGCCACCTATGTCGCGCTGACCGCAGCGCGGGCGCCGGGTGCGGCCGGCTGGGAGTCGGGCAGCCTGCTGTTCGGCCCGCCGCTGGCGGCCGGCGTGCTGCAGGCCGCGCTGGTGCAGCCCTTCGAATGCGGCGCGGCCATCAGTTCGGCCTGCGCCGGTGTGTACTACCTCGCGCTCGCCGGCGTGCTGCGCAGGCGAGCGCCCGATGCGGTGCTGGCGTTCCGGGCACACGCCGGCATCGGCGCCGCGCTGCTGACGCTGGCGGTACCGCTGGCTTTCGACCTGCAGCTCACCGCCGCGATCTACGCGGTCGAAGGCGCGGCCGCGCTGTGGTACGGCTGTGTCCGCGGCTCGAAGCTCACGCTGTGGTCCGGTGCCGTGCTGCAGGCGGCTGCCGGCCTGTGGCTGATCGACGCACTGCCGGGCCTGGCCGCCGGCTGGCCGCTGGTCAATGGCCGCGCGCTGGGCTGCCTGCTGATCGCCGGTGCCGCGCTGTCCAGCGTGCGCGTGCTGCGCGACACCGGTGCCGGCGACGAAGCCGGCGCGCCCTGGCTGCCGCAGGCATTCACGCTGTGGCTGGCCGGCTGGTGGCTGTTCGGCGGTCTGGCCGACATCGACGACTTCGCGCCACAGCCCCTGCAGCCGGCACTGGCGCTGCTGTTCGCGCTGGCCAGCGCCGGTTTCGCCGAGCACCTCGGCCGCGCGCGCGATTTCGTCACCGCACGCGCGCTGGCCGTACTGTCGCTGCCGGCACTCGGCGCCGGCAGCCTGATGGCCTGGGACATGCAGCAGCACCTGCTGTCCGGCGCGATGGCGCTGGCGCTGCCGATGGCCTGGACCACTCACTGGTGGATCCTGATGCGCCAGGACGAGGACGCCGTGCCGCTGGCGAACGGCCTGCGCCACATCGCGTCGGTCTGGCTGCTGCTGCTGTCGGTCGCGGTCGAAGCCAATGGCTGGCTCGCGCAGTGGCTGCCCGGCCAGACGCTGTGGCCCTGGCTGACCTGGATCGCGCTGCTGCTGCTGACCGGCCGCTGGCTGCGGCCGCATCTGGCCACGAACGACGAGAGCGCACCGCACTCCGACGACTGGCCGTGGGCGCAGCACCGTGACAGCTATCTGCGGTTCGTGCAGCAGCCGGTCGCGGTACTGCTGCTGCTGTGGGTGTGCGCGCTGCAACTGGAGCACGACGGCGGATCGGCCATCCGCTACCTGCCGCTGGCGTCGGCACTCGATATCGCCAGCGTGGCCGCGCTGCTCTGGCTGGCGCGAACCCGCCTGCTGCCGGCACCGGCCGTCGGCGCTGCCGGCCTGCTGTGGGTGTCGGCGCTGGCCGCGCGCGGCGTGCATCACCTCGCCGGGGTGGCGTGGTCGGCGTCCGCCATGTTCCAATCCACACTTCTGCAGGCCGCGCTGTCGCTGACCTGGACGCTGGCCGCTCTCGCACTGATGATCCACGCCACCCGGCGCGGCGCGCGTGCGCTGTGGTTTGCCGGGTTCGCACTGCTGGCAGCGGTCGGCGCCAAACTGCTGATGATCGATCTGGCCGGCGCCGGCACGGTCGAATGGACCGCATCGCTGCTGGGCATCGGCGCGCTGATCCTGATCGCCAGCTACGCCGCACCGGTTCCGCCCTCCACCACCGACACGACAGGAGCACCGACTTGAACGCACGAATGCTTGCCCCGCTCGCCCTCGCACTGTGTGCGTCCGGCGCGGTTCTAGCCGCCGACCTCAAACCCGGCCTCTGGGAATTCAAGTCGAAGGCGGACATGCCGGGCATGCCCGACATGTCCGCACAGATGGCGCAGATGCAGGAGCAGATGAAGAACATGCCGCCCGAGGCGCGCAGGATGATGGAACAGCAGATGGCCGGGCACGGCGTCGCCATGGGCAACGACGGCGCGGTGCAGGTGTGCATCACGCCGGACAGTGCGCGCAGCGGCAACGTCTGGGCCGGCAAGAGCCAGGGCGACTGCAGCTACACCAACACGAGCACGACGGCGACCCAGGTCAGGGGCACCATCAACTGCACGAAACCGAAGGCGACCGGCGACTTCGAGGCGCAGATCGACGGCCCGACCCACTTCACGTCGAAGGTGAACATGAAGTCGGCCGAAGGGGCGATGAAGGTCGACACCGACGCCCGCTGGGTCGCTGCCGACTGCGGCAAGATCAAACCGACAGCACGCTGAAACAATTTCGACGTTGCACGCTGACCAGGAATGATGGACACACAGCGCCGGGCACCGCGCCACCAGGCGGCACCCGCGCCCGAACCACCGACCCGTCCGCCACGCCCTGAGCAGCCGATGTACGAATACCTGAGCCGCAGACGCCGACCCGGCGGTTTCCGTCCGATCGAGATTTCGATCGAACGAAGCCCGCTGGGCGACACCAGCCTGCACTTCCATGTACGCCCGAGCGCAGTGGCGGCGCTGCTGCTGGCCGTGCTGCTGCACATCGTGGCGCTCTATCTGGTCACCCGGCACAAGCCGGAGCCCGAACAGCCGCTGGGTGCCAACGGACAGATCAGCGGGCGGCTGATCTCGCCCGAGCCGCCGCGTCCGCGTGCCGAGCCGAAACCGCCGCAGGCCGAACCCGCCCCGACGCCGCCGAAACCGAGTGCGAAGAAGCAGGACAAGGCGCGCCGCAACGCGCCGCGCACCCAGGTGATCACCGCGCCGCCGGTGGTGCGCGCGCCCGACCCGAAACCGGCGCCCTACCAGCGGCCACCGAAACCGGCCGCCGACGCGCCGATCGACATGATGGCCTTCGTCAACGCGCAGCGCGAACGCCGGCAGGCCGCCGAAGACGCCGCCACCCGCGAGAACGCCGAAGCATCGGCGCGCGAGCGCGGCCCATCGGCCGAACAGGTGGCCAACGCCAACATCAAGCGCAATCTGGAGACGCCGGGCACCAACGGCGTGTTCCAGATCACCCGCAAGGGCGTGCGTACCGCCGCCTTTGCCTTCCGCGGCTGGACCACCGACGCCGCCAACGCCAAGCGCGAATACATCGAGGTGGATGCCGGTGTGAACGGCGACATCGAGCGTGCCGTGGTGCGCCGCATGATCGAACTGATCCGCCGCTACTACACCGGCAACTTCAACTGGGACTCGCGCCGCCTCGGCCACACGCTGGTGCTGTCGGCCGCACCCGAAAACAACGACCAGCTCGAGAACTTCCTGATCCAGGAGTTCTTCCGCGCCGGCGCCTACTATCCGCCCTGACAACCGCGCCGCAACGCCAGCCGGCGCCGGATGACACATAATCCCGCCAGAACAGCGAGGAGGACGTCATGCAGCGCAGAGCGATGGGGCAGGATGCCGACGACGACGAGAACACGCAGCCGGTGCCGTTCCGCGGACTGATCCGCTACGAACGGCAGCTGCCGATCCACCAGATTTCCTACTATCTGTGCGGCGACATCCAGGAGCCGCAGTACTACACCGAGCTGTTCTACACGCTGCGCACTGCCAGCGAAACCGACCTGATCTACCTGCACCTGAATTCGCCGGGCGGCGAATTCGACACCGGGCTGCAGATCATCAACAACGTGCTGGCGTCGGACGCGCATGTCGTGACCGTGCTCGAAGCGCGCGCCTACTCGATGGCGGCGCTGATCTTCCTCAGCGGCGACGAACTGGTGATCCACGACAACTGCCAGCTGATGTTCCACATCTATTCGGGCAGCTTCGCCGGCCGCGGCAATGAACAGCAGGCCGAGGTGATCGCCGTCGGCAACTGGTTCGACAAGGTGATGACGCGCATCTGCACGCCCTTCCTGTCGGAAGCAGAAGTCGGCCGCATCCTCAAGGGCAGCGACATCTGGATGGACTCCGACGAGATCCGCCGCCGTCTGACCCGGCTGCAGCGGGCCAAACCCGCCCCGAAAAAGCGCAAGGCCGTATCCGCCGACAAGGGCTGAATGGCGGCTGCAGTCGCCGCGCAGCATCACGATTGACGCCTCGCACCAGGGTGCGGATACTCGATTCTCCGCCGGACAGGTCTTTTATCCGGCTTCGTGAGCAGGTGCCGGAACAAGGTCGCCGCCCGAAAAGAGTCCCATACAACAAACAAACCGAGGTCAATACAGTGATGAAAACCCTGCACAGAAGATCGATGAAACCGGTCGCGCTGGTCGCGGCCCTCATGAGTTGCGCCGTGGTCACCCCGGCGATTGCCGCCAGCGACGTCTTTCTGGAACTGACGAACCCGGAAATCAAGGGCTCGAGTACCGATGCGGGTCACAAGGACTGGATTGACGTGAGCTCCACTCATTACACCGTGACTGCCGCGACGTCCTGGCTGAAGGGTAGCCAGGCCTCCATTGGCAAGCCGGTGGCCGGCGTTTTCTCATGGACGCAATCGCTGGATCGCAGCGTTCCCTCGCTGGCGACCCAGATAAGCACGGGCAAGGCGGTGGAAACAGCGAAGTTCGACTTCACGAAGCAGACCTCGTCCGCGATCGGCGCGGCCCCCACTTCCTTCATGAAGATCACGACGAAAGGCGCCTATCTGACGGATCTTTCGTACGCCTTCACTGCGGGCGAAGCACCGCAGGTCGATGCGTCGATCGTCTACAAGTCCATCGAATTCGCCTACCAGGTTGGCAGCTCGGACGGCAAGCCGGACAGCACACTCACGACGAGCTGGGATATCCAGACAGGCAAAGTGACCGCACCCGTCTATACGGCCCCCAAAATGCCGGGAACGAACTCGAGGATCTCGGACTCGGCCCTCTTCCTCCGCTTCGCATCGGAGACCGAGGCCATCGCCGGCGAAAGTACGGTTCGCGGCTACGAGAACTGGATCCAGATCAGCGATGCCACGTGGGGCCTGAGCGCCGAATCGTCGTGGTCCAAGAGCGGCGGCGCGAGCGTCGGCAAGCCGCTGCCGGACGCGTTCTCGTGGACGCAGTCGATGGACCGCAGCGTCCTCTCCACGCTGGCCGCAATCGCAGGCGGGAAGGCATTGCCGACAGCAACCTTCGAATACGTCGTCAATGGCCGCTCCGGTCCGGTGACGTTGATGCAGATGGTCATGGAAAGGCCCTATCTGACGTCCCTGGAACTGGCGGACGGCACGGTGCGCGAATCGATGGTGTTCAAGTCGATCAAGCAGACCCTGTGGTCGCTCGACGAAGACGGGCTGGCAACGGCACCCTTGTCTTATGCCCTGGATTTCCCCAGCGGCCAGTCCGAAGGACTGGCCTCACCGTCCGTGACGGGCTTCGGCCGCGGCGCTCTGGGCAGTGCCGTTGCGGCGGCTTCGGTCGAAGCGCCGCTGCCGGCGGCGCCGATTCCCGAACCCGGTACCTGGGCCATGATGCTGGGCGGTCTGGCGGTGCTGGGCTGCGCCGCCCGCGCACGCCGGCAGACTGCCTGAGCGGCAGCGCCGGTCAGGCAGCCGAGTCGCGCGACTGCGCGAAGAAGAAGCGCAGCATTTCGCGGGTGGCGTCAGGGCCCTGCACGTCGGTGTAGGACCCTTCGGGCCGCCCGCCCGACCAGGCATGACCGGAGCCGTGCACCAGCCAGTGCTCGGCCAGCGGGCTGCCGTCGTTGTCCTCGTGCACGGTCCGCGTGTATTCGCGTCCCTGCGCCGACGCGCCGCGCTCGACGTAGCTGCGCGCGGCTGCACGGTGTCCGCCCGGGGTCGCCGATGCCCGTTCGAGCGTGGCGGCGATCACCTGCTCGCCGTTGCGCGGATGCACCGTGCGGTCGTTGTCGCCGTGGAACACGATGATGGGCACCGGCTTGTGTGCCGCTGCCACCGCGTGACCGGCGGTGGCAGCCTCCGCCGTGGCGGCTTCGACGCGGCCGCTGCCCATCACCGCGAACGCTTCGGCGGTGTTGCTGGCCGATCCGCATGGCACTCCGGAATGCACGCCGACCGCGGCAAAAACATCGGGATAAGCGGCGGCAATGATGTCTGCCATCGCGCCGCCAGCCGACATGCCGGCGATATAGACGCGATCGGCGTCGATGCCGTATTCCGCGATCACCGCCTGCGTCATCGCGACCAGCACCGCCGGCTCACCTGCACCGCGCTGCTGGTGCGTCTGCTCGAACCAGTTCCAGCAGCCATGGGCATTCGCCTCGGCCGACTGCGCCGGGTAGAGCACGAAAAAACCCAGCTCGTCGGCCAGCGCGTTCATGCCGGTACCGGCCGCGAAGTCGTCCGGATTCTGCGTGCAACCGTGCAGCATCACCACCAGTGGCAGCGCCCGTCCCGCGCATGCCACCGGTTCGTAAAGTTTGTAGTGGCGCGTGTGTCCGTCAAGCGTGCACACGCCGTCGATGAAGCGGCCCTGACCGCCTGGCGCGACGCCAGCGTCCGCAGCGGCCCCGGCCGCCCACGGCGTCCGGCCGTCGAACATCCGCGACAGGGCAGCGTCGGCGATGCCGGTGGCTGCCGCCGTGGCGTCGCCCAGCACCTTCTGCATTGTTTCGCTGGCCTCATGCAAACGGCCCTCCTGCGTGAGCCGCGTGGCTTCGCGCATCAGATTCCGGAATGCGTCGTTCATGTAAACCTCCATTTCCGGGCCGGAAAAATCGGCGCCGTTCAGAGCTGGCGATGAGCCAGCGCCGCCCTGACTTCAGGGCTGGCATGCAGCGCGCCCAGTACATCCAGCGACGCGATCGTCGCCAGCGCGAGTTCCGGCGTCACGTCATCGGCAATCGTGGCCAGGCCGAGCACGCGGATGTGCAGCGTTTCATTGGCCGCCTGCACGCCCCTCAGGTAGTCGGCGGTGAAGTGCTGCATGCCCAGCACGAACATCCGGCGTGCCACCACCTGCCGGACCGCCTCGGCATGGCTGGTCAGGTGATTGCGTATCGCCGTGCGGATGAAATCCGTGCGGTTGCTGTAAAAACCTTCGGCGACCAGCAGATCGATCTGTCCGAGATCGACGAATCCGAGATTGATCGTGATCTTCTCGGATTCGGCGGCTTTCGGCCTGGCGCCCGGGGTGGCTTGTGTCTTGTCCATGAAAAACATCCTAACACCATCCATATGGATGGCGCACAGATGTTTTTCAAGTCTGGACGGAGCCGGACCGGGCCCCGCCACGGCATCAGCGCGGTGGCGTACCGGCGCTGTGTATCACTTCCCAGGCCGGCTGCAGCATCGCGTCGTCGTCGCCCAGCCAGATCTGGCCTTCGTTGACGATGCACTGCAGCTTCATCGCGCGCTGCGCCAGTCCGGCCAGCGCCAGCGTGTCGGCCGGCGCGAGGCGCACCACGGTGAGGTTGTCCAGCCGCGCCAGCGTGCCTTTCGACTGTTCCCACCACTGTGCCGCAGTGCGGCCGTAGCTGACGACCACGACGCGCTCCGCGCGCGCCGCGGCCTTGCGCACCAGCCGCTCGTCCGGCAGGCCGACATCCAGCCACAGCCGGATGGCACCGGTCAGGTCGGGTTCGTACAGGTCGGCTTCATCCTCGGTGCTCAGTCCACGCCCGAAGCGCAGGTCTTCCGATGCATGCAGCGCGAACGCCAGCACGCGCACCATCAGGCGTTCGTCGTTCTCCGACGGATGGCGCGCGACGGTCAGCGCATGTTCGGCGTAGTAGCCGCGGTCCATGTCCGACACATTGAGATTGATCTTGTAGATGGTGGATTTGAGAGCCATGGTCGACAATGCGTCCCTGAAGTGTCGCGGCCAGTGCTTTTGCAGGCTGCGAACGAAACCAAACCGGACAGGATACCGACTTGAAGAAAACCGATCTGTACAAGAACGACCGCCTCAAAGTGGTGGCCCAGATGAAACACGCCGCCGGCGCACGCACGACGCTTGGCGCCGCACCGCCGGTCGACCGCAAGGAACAGCGCCGGCTCGATCAGGAGCGGGGACTGGTGCCCTTCGCCGTCAAGATCGACTCCGCGCTGGCGGCACGCCTGCGCGACCTCGCCACCGAGCGCGAAATGTCGCTCAACGAGCTGACCGACGAGCTGCTGCGCAAGGCGCTCGGCTGACCGCATGGCCGGCGCGCTGTCCATCTGGGTCGACGCCGACGCCTGCCCGGCGCCGGTCAAGGACATCCTGTTCCGCGCGGCGACCCGCACCGGCATGTCGCTGACGCTGGTCGCCAACAAGCTGCTGCGCGTGCCGCCGTCACCGGTGATACGCGCGGTGCAGGTGGCACACGGCTTCGACGCGGCCGATCGCTACATCGAGGAGGCGGTGACGGCCGGCGATCTGGTCATCACCGCCGACATCCCGCTGGCCGCTGCCGTGCTCGGACGCGGCGCGCACGCGCTGGAACCCCGCGGCGACTGGTTTTCGCCGGGCACCATCCACGAGCGGCTGCAGATGCGCGCGCTGATGAACGACCTGCGCGACAGCGGCGTGATGAGCGGCGGCCCATCCGCCTTTTCCACCGCCGACAGCCGCGCCTTCGCCGCCGCGCTCGACAAGTTCCTCGCCAGGATCCTGTAGGCGTGGGCACCGCACGCGAAAACGCCGCCCGCCACCGGCTCGCATGTCATCTGGCGAACGGATCCGCCAATATCACCAGCGTCACTGTTTGACGCCCGGATCGCGAGCGTGGCTCGCTCCTGCGAAACCTTCGCGTCACTGCATCAACCACCCGCATCGAGGATCCGGGGCGATTTGTGGTGCCGATGGCGCCCTGCCCGGTACGAGCGAGCCATGCTCGCGATAACCCCGCCCGCCATCAGCACGCATGTCATCTGGCGAACGGATCCGCCAATATCACCGGCGTCACTTGTCTGACGACCGGATCGCGAGCGTGGCTCGCTCCTGCGAAACCTTCGCGTCACTGCATCAACCACCCGCATCGAGGATCCGGGGCGATTTGTGGTGCCGATGGCGCCCTGCCCGGTACGAGCGAGCCATGCTCGCGATAACCCCGCCCGCCATCAGCACGCATGTCATCTGGCGAACGGATCCGCCAATATCACCGGCGTCACTTGTCTGACGACCGGATCGCGAGCGTGGCTCGCTCCTGCGAAACCTTCACGTCACGGGATCGGCATCAAGGCAACGCTCCAGTTCGGTCAGGCAGGCGATGCGGCGCGGCCGCAGGTCAACGCTCATTTGCGACCCGCCTTCGCGCGCGCCTGTTCCAGCTGTTCGCACAGGCGGGTCGCACCGTCCAGGATGCGCGGCGTGTGACGCTGCAGCAGCTCCGGCGGAATGAAGAACAGGTTGTCGCGCGCCACCGCCGGCAGTGTGGTCCAGCGACGCCAGCTGTCCAGCCATTCCGGACGCGAGTCGCCCATGCCGCTTGCGATGATGGCCTGCGGTGCCGCCGCCAGCACCGCCTCCTCGGTCACGGTCGGCGCCAGTATCGGCAGGTCGGCGAACACATTGTGGCCGCCGCACAAGGCCATCACGTCGGAAATCAGGTGCTTGCCGTTGATGGTCATCAGCGGCCTGTTCCATATCTGGTAGAACACCTCGACCGGCGGCCGCTGCGCGTAGCGCACGGCCAGCGCATCGCGCCGGGTGCGAAAGGCCGCCGCCGCCGCACCGGCCTCGGTCGAGGTCGCGGCCAGCCGACCGAACGTTTCGATCGAGCGCGCAACGTCGTCGAGACTGCGCGGTTCATTGACGAATACCGGGATGCCCAGTTTTTCCAGCCGGTCGTACTGCTGGTTGCGGTTGCCGCTCTTCCACGCGATCACCAGATCGGGCTTCAGCGCGACCACCGCTTCCATGTCCAGCGCGGTGTAGCCACCAACGCGCGGCAGCGCCCTGGCCGCCTCCGGATAGTCGCTGTACTGCACGGCGCCGACCACTTTCGCGCCGGCACCGGCGGCGTAGAGCAGCTCGGTCACATGCGGCGCCAGGCTGACGATGCGCTGCGCCGGCGCTGCCAGCACGATGACGTGGCCCGCGTCATCGGTGACGCGGATGTCGGCGGCCGCGGGCGCGGCGGCAAGTACGGACAGCAGGGCAAACAGAGCGAACAGAGCTTTCATCGTCGGGTTTCCGTCATCATTGGGTCAGGCGAGGGCGAGGTTGCCGGCACGGATGTGCATCCGCAGGACAGCGGCACGCGATGCCATGACCGCGAGTGCAGGAAGTGCGGGATCGGACCGCGAGCATGGCTCGCTCCTACGGAACCGGCAGCTTCGTTCGAGCACCGCTCGCGATCCACGCGTCGATCACCCACGCCAGCCGATCCCGTGCACCGCGGTTTCCAGCCGCTGCCATTGCGCCTCATCGGCCGGCAGACCGACGCGCAGCGCGGACAGGTCGTCGAACAGGCGCAGCAGGATGCCGCGCCGGGCAAAGGCGTCGTACAGCGCCGCAGCATGCGGCGTGCGCACGAACCGGAACAGCGCGCAGCCGCTCGTTTCGCCCCAGCCGGCATCGCGCACCAGCGCCTCCAGCCGGGTGCCGGCCTGCCCGAGCAGCACGCACTGCGCCTGCTGCCAGACGCGATCGGCCAGCGCGCGCTGCGCCACCCAGCGCGACGGGCCGGCCACCGGCCACGGGCCCAGCCGCACAGCCAATGCGTCGAGGATGGCGCGCTGTGCGAACACGAAGCCGACGCGTGCGCCGGCCAGGCCGAAGAACTTGCCGAGCGAGCGCAGCACGATCAGACCTTTGCCTTCGTCGCCGGCGGCGCAGTGCGCGACCACGCCCGCTTCGGGCGTCGCGTCGATGAAGGCTTCGTCGACCACCAGCGTGCCGCCGCGTGCGGCGAGCCGGTCGCGCCAGCCGAGCACCCGTTCCGGCGGAAACAGGTTGCCGGTCGGATTGTTCGGCTGCACCAGCAGCAGGATGTCGCTGCTGTCGACCGCCGCCTCGATCCGGTCCGCGGTCACGCTGCTCACCTGGTGGCCGGCCTGATGCCAGCCGTGCGGATGTTCGCTGTAGGTCGGCGACAGGATGGCCACGCGGCTGCGCGGAAACAGCAGCGGCAGCAGCTGGATCGCCGCCTGCGAGCCGGCAACCGGCAGCAGCGAGGCACAGCCGTAATAGTCGGCGGCAGCCGCCTCCAGTCCGTCGTCGTCCTCCGGCAGCCGTTGCCACACGTCCTGCGGCACCGCCGGCACCGGCCAGGGCTGCGGGTTGATGCCGGTCGACAGGTCCAGCCAGTCGGCTGGCGCGATGCCGTAGCGGCTGGCCGCGACCAGCAGGCGGCCACCGTGGAGCGGGCGGGGCGCGAAGTTCGGGATATTCATTTCAGACTCACCAGCAGGGCCGCCAGCGCGGCCAGCAGAAGCCACAGCGTCATGGCATGGCCGACCAGCGCACAGGCGCGGTCGATGTCGGCGGCACGCGGCAACGCACCCTCACCCAGCGGCGGGCGCGCTTCGATGCGGCCGTGATAGATCGCGGCACCGCCCAGCGCCAGGCCGAGCGCACCGGCGCCGGCCGCCATCACCGGACCGGCGTTCGGACTGTCCCACGCCGGCGCCTGGGCGCGCCAGCAGGCCAGCGCGCGGCGGGTCGCACCGCGGCCCGCGCCGCACAGCGCGTAGGACAGCGCGGTCAGCCGCGCCGGCACGAAATTCAGCAGATCGTCGATGCGTGCCGCCGCCCAGCCGAAGTAGCGCAGGCGCGGCGTGCGGTAGCCCCACATCGCATCGAGCGTGTTGGCCAGACGGAACAGCAGCGCGCCCGGGCCACCGAACACGAAGAACCAGAACAGGGCGCCGAACACCGCGTCGTTGCCGTTCTCGAGCACCGATTCGGTGGCTGCGCGCGCGACACCGGCCTCGTCCAGCTGTGTGGTATCGCGGCTGACCATCCAGCCGACGCGCTGGCGCGCCGCACCGAGATCGCCGGCAACGAGCGGTCGCGACACAGCAAACGCGTGTTCGGTCAGGCTGCGCGCACCGAGCGCGAAGTACAGCAGCAGAACGTCGATTACCGCCGCCCATGCGCCGGCGCGCAGGCGCAGCCAGCCGGCCAGCGCCACCGGCAGCAGCACGGCCAGCGCCCACGCCAGCAGCCCCGCGACGCGGGTGGCCGGACTGCACTGCCGGGCGGCCGGATTGGCGTGCGCCTGCAGCCAGCCGGCCAGCCGGCCGAAGGCGACCAGCGGATGCGCGCGCCGCGGTTCGCCGAGCAGCCGGTCGAGCAGCACGCCAAGCAGCGCGCAGACGACCAGCAGCGCGAAGGGCGGCAGCACGCTCACGCCGCTGCCTCCGGCCAGCCGTTTTCGCCCATCAGCACGCCTTCGGGCAGGCGCGCGGCCCAGCCTTCGAGTTCCAGCATCGGTGCACGGTAGAACGCGTCGACATGGCCGATGCACAGCACCGCTATCGGGCGGGCATCGCCCGGCATCCGCAGCAGCGCCGCCAGCTTGTGCGGATCGAAGATCGACACCCAGCCCATGCCCAGCCCCTCGGCGCGCGCCGCCAGCCACATGTTCTGAATGGCGCAGGCGCACGATGCCAGATCCATTTCAGGCAGCGTGCGCCGGCCGAACACGTGCCTGTCGCGACCGTCGCACAGAGCGGCGACCAGCAGCTCGCCGCAGTCGAGCACGCCCTCGACCTTGAGCCGCATGAACTGCTCCTCTCGTTCGCCGAGCGCGCGCGCGGTGGCCAGACGTTCCTCCTCGACCAGCGCGTGGATGGCCGTGCGCAGCGCCACATCCGTGATGCGCATGAAGCGCCACGGCTGCATGTAGCCGACGCTGGGCGCGTGATGCGCCGCCCACAGCAGGCGCCGCAGCGCCGCCGGGTCGACCGGGTCGCGGCGGAAGTGGCGCATGTCGCGCCGCTCGGCAATCACCCTGTAGACGGCGCTGCGCGCGTCGTCGTCGTAGCCGTGCGGCGCACCGGCGGCGTCGCCGATGTCCGGCAGTCCTGCATCGAGATTGTTCATACGCTCCCTTCGCCCGCGCCGGTCACGGTCCGGGCGCGAACAATGCCGCTGCCGCCGCCGGATTCGACGGGAAGTACAGGTGTACATAGCTCGCGGTCAGCCGGCCGACGCGATACACCGCCTCGCCCGCGCGCCCGTCCGGCGTGACCGCCTGCGCAGTCACAGGCAGCGGCGTGTCGGTGGTCGAAAAGTGGAAAGTATGGCCGCGCAGCCGGCCTTCCGGCAGGTCGAGCTGCTGCGGGCCGAGCGCGGCCAGCCGCGTCTGCATGCGTACCGCACCGGGCAGCAGCGCCGCCGCCGCGTGCGTGACGCCGGCCTTGTCGGTCAGCGAGTCGAACAGGCTCATCATGCCGCCGCATTCGGCCAGCATCGGCTTGCCGGCCGCGTGATGCGCGCGCAGCGACGCATGCATCGCGGCATTGGCCTGCCAGCGCGCGGCATGGAGTTCCGGATAGCCGCCGGGCAGCCACACCGCATCGCAGTCGGGCAGCGCGGCATCGGCGAGCGGCGAGAACTCGACGATGCGCGCGCCCATCGCCTGCAGGCAGTCGATGTTGGCCGGATAGACGAAACAGAAAGCCTCGTCGCGCGCCAGCGCGATGCGCACACCGGCCAGCGTGGCCGGCAGCGATGGCAGCGCGGCCGGTTCGAAGGCCGCCGCCAGCGGCAGGTCGGCGGCCGTCGACGCGCCGAGCAGCTGCGCCGCGATGTCCAGCTGCCCATCCAGCCCTTCGATCTCGGCGACCGGCAGCAGGCCGAGGTGGCGTTCCGGCAGCGCGATGCGCTCGTCGCGCGGCAGGCCGCCGTACCAGGCGATGTCGGCCGGCAGGCTGTCGCGCAGCATGTCGGCATGCCGCTCCGAGCCGACGCGGTTGGCGATCACCGCCGTCAGGTCGACGCCATCGCGGTAGTGCTTCAGGCCATGCGCCAGCGCGCCGAAGGTCTGCGCCATCGCCCGCGCATCGATCACCGCCAGCACCGGCAGTGCGAAGCGGCGTGCGATGTCGGCGCTCGACGGCGTGCCGTCGTACAGGCCCATCACCGATTCGATCAGGATGAGATCGGCATCGGCCGCTGCCGCGTACAGGCGCGCGGCGATGTCGGCCTCGCCGGTCATCCACAGGTCGACCGTATGCACCGGCCGGCCGCTGGCCAGCGCGTGGATCTGCGGATCGAGGAAATCCGGACCGCACTTGAACACGGCGACCCGCCGCCCGCGCAAGCGGTGCAGTCGCGCCAGCGCCGCCACCACGGTCGTCTTGCCCTGGCCGGAAGCCGGTGCGGCGACCATCAGCGCCGGACAGCGGCGCATCGTTCCGCTTACCACTCCAGCCCCGGCATGGCCTTCACGCCGGCCTTGAACGCGTGCTTGACCAGCGTCATGTCGGTCACCGTGTCGGCCGCCTCTATCAGCTCGGGCGGCGCGGCGCGGCCGGTCACGATCACGTGCTGCATCGGCGGCCGCGCGGCGATGTCGGCCAGCACCGCGTGCACGTCGAGATAGCCGTACTTGAGCGCGATGTTCAGCTCGTCCAGCACCACCAGCCCGATCGCCGGATCGGACAGCAGGGCGCGCGCCTGAGCCCAGCCCGCCTCGGCGGTGGCGACATCGCGCGCGCGGTCCTGCGTCTCCCAGGTGAAGCCTTCGCCCATGACATGCCACTGCACGTCGGCCTGGCGACGGAAGAAAGCTTCCTCACCGGTGTCCGAACGGCCTTTGATGAACTGCACCACACCGACCTTCATGCCATGGCCGAGCGCACGCGCGACCACGCCGAAGCCGGCGCTCGACTTGCCCTTGCCGTTGCCGGTGTTGACCACCAGCACGCCGCGCTCCACCTGCGC
Organism: Betaproteobacteria bacterium; assembly: GCA_020621405.1. Classification (GTDB taxonomy): domain Bacteria; phylum Pseudomonadota; class Gammaproteobacteria; order Burkholderiales; family Rhodocyclaceae; genus Methyloversatilis. The sequence goes on along the minus strand of JAHRYN010000009.1, from coordinate 9,661 downwards.
CGCGGCGATGCCCTGGTCCACCACTTCCTTCTTGCGCTTCATGCGCGCTTCATGCCTTTGTTCGAGTTCGCTCATGGCGTCTCCATCGATGTTCGGTCGTCGGGGTCACGGGTACCCAATGCATCGCGAGCATGGCTCGCTCCTACAAAACCGATGACCTCGTTCACGCATGTAGGAGCGAGCCAAGCTCGCGAAAAGCCGGTTGCGCCGGCGGCACGGACGGATCAGGAACGGCCGCGTGCTCATGCCGGCACGAAATAGCGCCGCCCGCCATCGCGCAGTTCGCGCAGCGGGTGGCAGAAAGCGTGCGACAGCACGTCGGCCTGCAGTACTTCGTCCACCGTACCGCAGCGCCACTGCCCGGCACCGGTCAGCAGCAGCGCGCGGTCACAGAAGCGCAGCACCTGATTGAGGTCGTGCAGCACCATGACGACGGCACGCCCCTCGTCATGCGCCAGTTGGGCGAACAGTTCCAGCGTCTCGATCTGGTAGTCCAGATCCAGATGGGTGACCGGCTCGTCGAGCAGGCACAGCGCGGCGTCCTGCGCCAGCAGTGCCGCAATCGCCACGCGCTGGCGCTCGCCGCCTGACAGCGTGCGCACCTCGCGCGCGCCGAAGCTGCGCAGCGACACGCGTGCCAGCGCGTCGAGCGCGATGCGGATGTCCTGTTCGCTTTCGTCGGCCCAGCGGCCGATGTGCGGATGACGACCGACCAGCACCGTGTCGAGCACGGTCGACGCGAAGTGGTCATCGTGCGCCTGTTGCAGCAGCGCACGGCGGCGCGCCAGATCGCGTGCCGGCCAGCCGGCCAGCGCCCGGCCATCGAACTGCACGGTGCCGGCCAGCGGCGGCCGCAGGCCGGCCAGCGTGGCCAGCAGCGTCGATTTGCCGATGCCGTTGCGGCCGACGATGGCGAGCACCTCGCCGGCGCGGATGTCGACATCGAGGCCGGCACACAGCATGCGGCCGGCCACGCCGACGTCGAGCGCGCGTGCTGACAGAAGGGCGGGCAACGCGCTCATCGGCTGCGCTGCAGCAGGAAAAGGAAGACCGGCACGCCGATCAGCGCGGTCAGCACGCCGACCGGCAGCTGTGCCGGCGCAATGACGGTGCGCGCCGCGGTGTCGGCCAGCAGCAGCAGCGTGGCGCCGGCCAGTGCGCTGGCCGGCAGCAGCAGGCGCTGGTCGTTGCCGAATGCGAGCCGCATCAGGTGCGGCACCACCAGGCCGACGAAGCCGACCGAACCGACCGTGGTCACCGCCACCGCGGTCAGCGCCGACGCGATCAGATGGATCAGCAGGCGCAGCCGCGCCACCGGCACGCCCAGCGTCTGTGCGGTGGCGTCACCGCGCGCCAGCAGGTTGAGGTCGCGCGCCAGCGGCGCACAGGCGACCAGACCGGCAAGCAGGGTCCACGCAGCGATGCCCGGGCGGACCGCCGTGCTGGCATCGCCCATCAGCCAGAACAGCATGCCGCGCAGCGACTGTTCGCTGGCGACCGCGAGGATGAAGGACACGGCGGCACCACAGCCGGCCGACACGATGACGCCGGTCAGCAGCAGACGGGTCGGCGTACGACTGCCTTCGGCGTGCGCCAGACCGAACACCAACGCCATCGCCGCCAGCGCGCCGGCGAAAGCCGACAGTTCGAGCAGCGCGCTGGTCACGCCGACCAGCATGGCGAGCAGCGCGCCGACCGCCGCGCCACCGGAAATGCCCAGTACATAGGGATCGGCCAGCGGATTGCGCAGCAGCACCTGCATCAGCGCCCCGGCCAGCGCCAGCAGACCGCCGCAGGCTGCGGCAGCCAGCGCGCGCGGCAGGCGCAGCGACCACACCACCTCGCCCGCCATGCCGGCGTCACCGCCGGTGAACACCCGCCACAGCTGCGCCGCACTGACCGGCACGCTGCCCAGTGCCAGTGCCAGCGCGAAGCTGGCGAGCAGTGCCGCCGCCAGCAGCGGCAGCACCCACGCGCGCCGGCGCAGCGCAAGCAGCTGCGCCGGTGCCGGATCGGTGGTGACGGGTGCGTGGCTGCTCATGAATGGAGTGTATTCATCTGCGGGAAGTTGAAGGCAGCTGCGACCGCCACATCACGACCGCCTGCCGCGATGTGGCTCTCCGGATCACAGCTGCGGCGTATAGCGCACGCCTACGAAGGCGTTGACGCCGGCGGTTTCGTAGCCCAACACGGTACTGTAGTCGCGGTCGGTCAGATTGTTGATGCGCCCTTCGAACGCCAGCTCGCGCGTCACCTTCCACACGGCGAACAGGTTCACCACGGCATAGCCGGGCAGGCGGTCGAGTTTGCCGGCCTGCGAGTAGCGCTGGCCCGACAGGCGCCATTCGACGCCGACGCGTCCCCAGTTCAGATGCTGCTGCACCAGCAGATTGGCGGTGCGCGTGGCGCGCCGCTGCAGGCGCAGGCCGGTCTCGGCGTCTTCGGCATCCAGCAGATCGACATTGCCCGACAGCTCGGTGTGGTCGATGTAGGTCGAGCCGTCGAAGGTCAGGCCACGCAGGCGCGCCCTGGCCACGTTCTGCGCGATGTAGAGATCGGGCGCCACCTGTGCCGTGTCGATCAGGTTGTCCACGGTGTTGTAGTACGCGGTGACGCCGGCACGCGAACTGCCGCCCTGCCAGCTCAGACCGGCTTCGCGGTTGCGCGACGACTCCGGTGCGAGATCCGGATTGCCGAAGAACGGGAAGTACAGCTCGTTGAACGTGGGCAGGCGGAACGCCGTGCCGTAGCTGCCATGCGCACGCCAGTGTTCGGAAATCCGGTAACCATAGGCGATGTTGCCGGTGGTCTTGCTGCCGCTGGCGCCGGAGTAGCTGTCGTGGCGCAGGTTCAGCTGAGCGCTGTGCGCGTCGAGCTGGAAGGTGCCGCCGAGCTGGACCGAGTCGATGGTGCGCCGCGCATTGAAGTTGTCCTGGCTTTCGACCTCCTGCTCCAGCCGCTCGACGCTGGCAAACAGCGAGCCGAGCGAAAACCGGTACTGCGCCTCCAGCCCCAGAACGTCCTGCGTGCTGCGCACCCGGTTGCCGATCGGCGAATAGCTGGCGAAGCTGTTCGAGTTGTCGACCGAGCGGCCGGCACGCAGGGTGGTACTCACGCGATCGTTCCAGTCCTGCTTCAGGTAGAGCGAACCGCTGTAGTTCTCGAATTTCGTGCGCGTGTCGCGGAAGGTGGCGCCCGAGTCGTGATCGTTGGTGCCGCTCGTGTACAGCATGTTGCCGCCGATTTCGGTGGACGCCGCCGGCTTGAAGGTGATGGCCGCACTGGCATTACGGTTCAGGTAGCCGTCGGCGTCGGCATTGCGGGAATACGAGCTGGCGCGGCTGTTGGTGGCGTCGAAGCCGTGCGAGCGAAAGAAACCGGCGCCGAGAGAGAATCGCCACCGGTCGTCGCCGCCGCTGACGCCGACGCGGCTGTCCGCCGTGCCGTAGCTGCCGGCACCGGCAAAGGCTTCGGCCTGCAGGCCGGGCTCGCCGCGACGGGTGAAGATCTGGATCACGCCGCCGACCGCGTCGGAACCATAGATGGCCGATGCCGGGCCGCGCAGGATTTCGATGCGTTCGATCTGCGACAGCGGAACGTACTGCAGCGCCGCCGAACCGGTGCTGGTCGAACCGACGCGCATGCCGTCCACCAGCACCACGTTCTGCTTGGCGCTTGCGCCACGGATGAAGAAACCGATATCGGTGCCGGGGCCGCCGTTGTTGGTGACCTGGATGCCGGGCTGGCGCGCCAGCAGCTCGGTCAGCGTGGACTGGCCGGCCGCTTCGATCTGGTCACGGTCGATGACGCTGACGTCGGCCAGCGTGTCCTGCACGCGCTGTTCGGTGCGCGTGGCGGTGACGACCACGGCATGGAGTTGCGAATCGGCCATCGCGGCCGACGGCAGGCATTGCAGAGTGGCGCCGGCGAACAGCGCGACGAGTGTGGTACACGGATGCATTGATGGAGGACTCCCTGCAGCCGTCGCCCGTCCCCGAACGACAGCAGTGTCATGAAGTCACGCACAGGGAGGAAAGGACAACGCAGGCAGCCGCGGGGCTGCATCCGTCGCAGCGCCGCACCCCGGGCCTGACCGCTCGTGCATTCAGGGCCGGTATCCGGGCTCGCGACTGCGACCATCGGGCGACATCACCCGGTGTCCGCGATGCACAGCCTTCCCAGGCGCAGGGCCCAGTGGCGTGTGTGTGCATCTCGTCTGCTTACCGTTGCGGGGGCAGCGCAGGCATTGCGAGCGTGGCTCGCGCACCTGCTTCCCGTTTAACCCTCCACGCGACAGCGCTTCAGGCACCTTGAACACGGTTCCGTCGAAACGGAACCGGGGCGGACGATACCACCATCGGCCGGAAAAGCCCAATCGGAAGACCGGCAGCATGCTGCCGGAAACCGGGCTTCAGCCGCGAGCCGCAATGCCGGCGCCGCACAGCGCGTCGATGTCGATTTCGGCCGCCATGCAGTCGGCCAGCCGGTCGATGCTGTGTTCGCGCAGCGCCTGCAGGTCGAGCGCCTGCGGTGCCGCCAGCCCGGCCCAGCGCAGCAGCGCGGCACAGGCCTGCGGCGCGTCGAACAGGCCATGCACATAGGTCGCCATCAGCTGGCCGTCGGCCGAGCACGCGCCATCCGGTCCGCCTTCAAGCTCGACGGCCGGCCGCGCCAGCGCCGGACCGCTGCTGACACCGGCATGGATTTCGTAGCCGCTGACCGCTTCGCCGCCGGGCAGCAGCCGACCCTGCACGACACGCAGCTGCTTTTCCGGTTCCAGCGTGGTGTCGTAGTCGAACAGGCCAAGTCCGGGCACGCTGCCGGCGGCGCCTTCGAGCCCGTGCGGGTCGTGCAGCATGCGGCCCATCATCTGCATGCCGCCGCAGATGCCGAGCATGCGTCCGCCATAGCGCAGGTGACGCGCGATCTGCGCGTCCCAGCCCTGCGCGCGCAGGGCTGCCAGATCATGCTGCACGCTCTTGCTGCCGGGCAGCACGATCAGGTCACACGGCGGCAGCGCACGGCCGGGCGGCACGAACACCAGATCGACCTGCGGATGCGCGCGCAGCGCATCGAAGTCGGTGTGGTTGCTGATGCGTGGAAACACCGGCACGACGACGCGCAGCCGCTCGCCGGCAACCGCAGCTTGCTGCGTCTGTATCGCGTCCTCGGCGTCGAGATGCAGGCCGGTCAGCATCGGCAGCACGCCGAACACCGGCAGGCCGGTGCGTGTCTCCAGCCAGTGCTCGCCACCGCGCAGCAGTGCGCGGTCGCCGCGGAAGCGGTTGATGATGAAGCCGCGCACCAGCGCGCGCTCGTCGTCGGCCAGACAGTCCAGCGTGCCGGTCAGATGCGCGAACACACCGCCGCGGTCGATGTCGGCCACGATCACCACCGGCACGCGGTTGGGCAGCGCGAAGCCCATGTTGGCGATGTCGCGGTCGCGCAGATTGATTTCGGCCGGGCTGCCGGCGCCCTCGACCACGACGTAGTCGTACTGCGCCTGCAGGCGCCGCCAGGACTGCATGACCGCGTCCATCGCGACACGCTTGTAGTCGTGGTAGGCGCGCGCTTCCATGTTGGCCAGTGCGCGGCCGTGGATGATGACCTGGGCGCCGGTGTCCGAATTCGGCTTGAGCAGCACCGGATTCATGTCGCTGTGCGGCGCCAGGCCGGCCGCCTGCGCCTGCAGCGCCTGCGCGCGGCCGATCTCGCCGCCGTCGACGGTGACCGCGCTGTTGAGTGCCATGTTCTGCGGCTTGAACGGCGCCACGCGCACGCCGCGCCGCTGCAGGATGCGGCACAGGCCGACCGCCACCGTGCTCTTGCCGGCGTCCGAAGTCGTGCCCTGCACCATCAGCGCGTTGTCGATCGCGCCACTCATGCGTGATATCCCTGCGCCAGCCGCGCGCGCAGCTGTACCGCGGCGCGTTCGCTGACCACCAGCACCAGCTTCATCATCGCCCGCGTGGCGCCGACGAACAGTTTGCGCAGCGCGCGTTCGTCCAGCGTGTCGAAATCGACTTCGGCCAGGATGACGGCCGGCGCCGACTGGCCCTTGAAGCGGTAGACCGATTCGATCAGCACGTCGCCACCGGAATATTCCGGCTGACCGAGCAGGTCGTACTGGCCGGTGAAGCTGCGCAGCGCGTTGGCGCCAAGCCTGTCGTGGCGCAGCAGTTCCGACTGTTCGCGCCCGCGCCAGCTGATGATGGCGACATCGCCCGCGTGGAAGCCGGCGGCGAAGCACAGGCGGATCGCCTCCTTCACGCGCTGGGTCAGCGTGTGCTCGGCGTCGTACACCAGCAGTTCCACCTCGTCCGCCTCGAACGGCGACGCCGCCTCGATGTGTTCCGCCTCCGGCAGCAGCGCCTGCAGCATGCGCACCACCGGGCGCGGACTGCGGAAGTTGCTGCGCGCGCGCAGCGTCACCCAGCCCGGCAGATCGATCGGCGCACGCGCATACAGGTTCTGCATCGGGTCTTCCAGCCAGATGCGACGCGCATCGTCGCCGGCATGGCGCCACAGCTGCGTCGCCCAGTCGGGAGAGAAGTCCTGCCCCTCGTCGACGATGAGCGTGTCGAAGCGCAGGTCGGGCGGCACCTCGAGCTCGCCGGCACGCGCGATCATCGCGTCGAAGGCGTCGGCACGCGCGTAGTCGGGGCGTTCGCCGTGCGCCGCCAGCACGCGCTCGCACAGATGATGGAAGGTGCAAGCCATGCCGCCCTCGGGCGCGATGGCCGCGAGGTGGTCGGCCAGCGGACGGTTGAAGCAGACATAGAGCGGACGCCGGCCGGCGTCGATCGCGGCGCGGTACTCGGCCAGCGCGAGTTGGGTCTTGCCCGAGCCGGCGGTGCCGACCACGCGCAGCCGGTAGGGCGCGAAGTCGAGCGAGCGCGCCCACTGTGTCAGGCCGCCGGCAACCCGGGTCACGCGTTCGCGCGCCATGCCCAGGCGCGCACTGACGTCGGCTTCGAGCTTGATCTCGTCGCGCAGGAAGCGATGCACCTCATGCGCACGCGCCGCCGGCTCGCCGGGCGGCAGGATGGCCTGGATGCGCGGCACCAGCTTGTCGCGCACCGCCGCATCGACAATTCGCTCCGGCTCGATGCCGGCGGTATGCGCCTGGCGCACGAAATGATCGGGGCAGTACAGCAGGTATTCGACACGCGGCGCGTGCTCGTCCGGACCGATGCCGAGGCGCGCGGCAAGCCGCGTCTGCAGCGCGTGGCGTGAGCGTGCGATGCCGACCGCGACATTGCGGTTGCGTCCCTTGTGACGGGTCACCAGACCGTGTTCGCCTTCCTCGAGAAAGCCGCTGCGCTGCTCGATCGCGAGCAGGTCACCCGCCGCGTTGACGACGACAAAATCGATGTCGCCATAGATCGAGAAGCCGTGGTCGAGCCGCGTCCAGTGCACGCCGTGATAGACGGTGTATGCAGCCGGCAAGCCGCGTTCGAGCAGGGTCAGCGTGGCCAGCTCGCGCTCGGCGGCGCCGCTGGCATCCAGTTCCCGCCAGCCATCGGGTACGACCTTCGCCACGTCGGGGATTCCTGTGTCCGGAAGTGCGCGAGCTTACACGGCGGGCGGCCGGGTTTATCCACAGGATCTGTGGACAACATCTGTAACGGCGCGGTAACAACTGCCGGAGCGCCGCGCGGGCAAAGGTTGTCAATAGGGTTGCCTGTTTATTGGGCAGGCCGTCGACAATAGATTTCCGGCACTTCATCCACAGCTTCTGTGGACAACGCTGTGGGCGAACGCTGTATGGAAGCCGCATCCGCCCGCCCCGCGCGGCTGTCGCCGGATCGCCTCAATTTCGGGCACGGAACGCCGGCCGGGTCGCAGCGATCAGTCCGGACCGCGGGCACCGAGCAGCGCATCGCGGTGCTCGGCCTGCATTTCCCTGTGGCCGGTCGCCGGATCGAGGGTGCGCCGGATTTCCCAGCCAACGGCGATGCCGATCACCAGTTCCATCGTCGTGCGCACGATGCATCCGGCCATCAGGTGGCCGCCGGTGACGCGGCCGTCCGCATCGGCCACCGACGCGTGCAGGTGCGTACCCTGCGCGCTGACCGTGCCCGACAGTGTCAGCAGTTCGATGTCGCCGCCGATCACGGTCGGCGCGTCGCGTCCGGCCAGACGCAGGACCGCCGGACCAAGGCTGCCGACCGCGGACAGGACGCACGCGGCGCCGACATCGTGCCGGCGCGCGAATGCTTCCAGGCTGGCGCGCAGGTCGTCGCCCGGATACAGCCGTTCGATATGCACATTCATCATGACGTCTTCACCTCGCAACGACCGGCCGCCGCCCCCTCCGGATCATTTCACAGCGCCAGTCGGGCACGAGAGGCGGATCGCGTGCCCGGCGGCAGCGCTACGGAAGTGGCCGCCACTGCCGCCGCCACCCGCCTTTCCAGTGCGCGAGCGTACACCGGTCGCTGCCGGATTTGTCCTACACGGGCCATGTACGGCGGACGACAGTCAGCGGCGGCCATGCCACGGATACTGGGGCTCGAGTCTGTCAAGGGAGGTCTCCATCATGACCGGACGCATGCTGATGTCTGCACTGGCCGGTGCGCTGGCCGTCATTGCGCTGTACTGCGCCTGGCAGACCGGACTCAGCCAGGCCGAAAGCCCATCCGCTTCGCTGGCGCTGAACGCGCTCGACGGCCGCGAGGTGTTCGATGCCGACGGCGCCACGCTGGGCGTGGTCGAACAGACCATTTCGGCACGGCACGGCGAACGCTCCGCCCGTTACGCCATGGTGCGCATCTCGCGCAGCGGTGACGCCGGTCTGCGCCTGGCGGTGCCGGTGTACCGGCTGCAGCCGTTCGAGGACGGTCTGGTGCTGACCACGGGTGCCGACGATGAAGGCGACTTCCATCCGACCGCAGCCCAGCTGCGCGGACGGACCTGACAGCCGCACCGAACAACCCCCTCAAAGGAAATGATCATGAATCGACTGCTCGCACTGCTGCTGTGCGCCAGCCTCGCGCTGGCAGGCTGCAACACCATCGCCGGCGCCGGCAAGGACCTCGAAGCCGGTGGAGGCGCGGTACAGGATCTGGCACGGGACGCCCAGAACAAGATGTAGTCCCGTCACGGCTCCCCCACTTGGCCCGGTTCCGCTCGTTGGACCGGGCATTTTTTCGTCCGCGCCGCGGCGCCGCCCGCATGCCGGGACCAGCGCGCGAGACCACGCGACCGTCGGGTAGCCCCGTGTTTTCGCGAGCATGGGTCGCTCCTACAGAAAACCGCGACGCCGCATCCCCGTAGGAGCGAGCCATGCTCGCGATTCCCCACGTCAAACCCGCACCTGCCGCCGATCAACGTCCTTATCGCGACCACGGGTCGCTCCTACAGAAAACCGCCGCACCTGACCCCGCAGGAGCGAGCCATGCTCGCGATCCCTCACGCCGAATCCGCGCCCACCGCTGATCCGCGTCCGTATCGCGACCATGGGTCGCTCCTACAAAAAGCCGCCGCACCCGACCCCGCAGGAGCGAGCCATGCCCGCGATCCCTCACGCCGAATCCGTGCCCACCGCTGATCCACGTCCGTATCGCGACCATGGGTCGCTCCTACAAAAAAGCCGCCGTACCCGACCCCGCAGGAGCGAGCCATGCTCGCGATCCCTCACGCCGAATCCGCGCCCACC